>CAVWOW010000021.1:0-118175 GCA_963756755.1 uncultured Gammaproteobacteria bacterium | reverse complement strand
GCAAGTATCATAAAGGAACGCCCGTCGGCCTGAGCCGACGTTAACGAGAGGGTTCCTCAACCAAGATCCCTTCACCCCGTGCTTCCGCCCGAGGGCTAGGCAGTATCCGGTACCTGGTCTCGACCAATCGGCCGGAGAGCGAGCTGAAGTGAATCAACTGCTTGTAGCCCCTTTGAGCGGCCGCTAGTTTCGCTTCTTCCAAGTCCCGTATCCGGGGGTGGTCGGGACGCTTGTACTGACCGAAGCTCAAGGCGTCGTAGTCCGACTCCAAGATGCTATCCGGAACGCCACCGATCAGTGCCAGCCCAGACAGCGCGGGCACAACAAACGGAGCCGCCTTCGGCCTATAGGATTGGGCGTCGAAGTACCAAGACTCGCCCTGAGCAATATACACGCATGTTTCCTGCTTATCCGGCTCTCCGTCGAGACGGATAAGGCGCAGTACCAGGTCGTGGTAAATCGCCTGGCCCCCCGAGAGATGTTTCATTTCCGAGCGAATGTTGATCAGGTCAGTCCTAATGGGGATCCCAAGATCCGGTCTCGCCAGCAGGCACATGGCAACGACGACAAACAGCAACCGCGATTTCGCGGGTCTGCTAGTCCTCAAGTGGCAGTATCCGATCTGGGCCGCGACAATCAAATAGCCCAAGGAGACAAAGAACTGGGTTGTGCAAAAGAAATACACACTGCTTGGATTTGCGCTCACGACCACCGCCGCCCCAAAGCCTGAGAGTGTCATTACCAATAACAGTTCAAGATCGAGGATCTCCTTGGATCGAAACAGCTGTTGGAGGTGACTCCAGCTGCTCAGGCGTTTCGTGCCGAAGGCCGCGACTGTGCTCACCATCGCACCCAAGAAGTAGGTGACGAACCCAGTCGAATAGACCCAAAGATTGTAGTAGCGTCGCGCAAAGCCGGTTGTTACCGTCACGCTCCTGCCGTCCGTAGGAACGACGAAGAGGTAGTTCAACAAGCCGATGATGCCGCCAGAGAGAACGACTGCCAGGGCCCCGCGTCGGTTGGGAGCCGCCCTCAGGACAAGATAGGTCATGGTCGCGCAAAGCACGAAGCCGGTGGAGATTTTGGTGAAACTGATCAGGAGCAGCATGCCAACCGCGTAGAGGCAGAACGGGAACGTCAGATCCGTTGCGCTCTTGGTGTAGATGAGAAGACACGCGAGGAAAGAAAAAGTGAAAACTAGGGATACACAAAAGCTCTCACTTAGGAATGGGTGGGCACGGGCGAGTCCAATTGAGTAGATAAACGCAACCACAAAGACTGCGACTTCCGGCGCGGGGCGTTGCCCCCCACGGAGTTCAGCCAACTGGTCCGCGAAGAGAAAAAGTGTCTTGATAAATAGCGGGACGAATAGCGCGGCGTAACCGATGTTGTAGAAGGTTAGAGTGCTGACGCCACCCGCCCAGTGTCGCAGGCCTGCAAACAATGCATGTGACGCCCAGTGATAGGAAACATAGGGCGCGCCGTCCAATCCTGTGGATGACCAGCCCGTGGTCGAGGCCATGTTGCTAATTGCTGCGTGAAAAATAACGTCTTGGTGAGCCTCGCCTAGGGTTAGCTTCTCGAGGAACAGTGCGCTATGGAAGCCCTGCGAGTAGAAAGTTAGCGTAAGCAGGACCACCATCGCCAGCCCCGAGACCAGACCTAACAGGCTAACGACCCGAGCACTGCGGCCAACCTCCCACCACAACAATCCCAGCGCCGCAGGCCACAGAAGTACCGCGGGTAACACTTGCCGGTCATGCAGCTGGCTCCCAGCGAGCGCGAATAGGAGAAGAAGGGCTCCCGTGAAAAACGCGTCGCTTTGGAACCACATCGGAGGCTGGGAAAACCGCGCGGTGAGGAATGTTGGCAAGCTAATGAGAACGATAGCCAGCGCGAAAGTGTTGGCAAGAGCGAAGAGGCCCATCGTTTCCGAGAGGCCGAGTCGCGAGTAGAAGGCGAACAAGAGGATGCAGAGGCTCGAAGCAACCGTGATCAGGTTCGATAAGCTGGGTCCTTCGGGAGAGTCTTCGACCAAGGGTTGGTCATAAGAAGTCGCAGTGCTCATGGACCCACAGGTTACCGTGGTAATCCCCCAAGAAAGGGACCACGGAGAACTTGACAATTCACCGTTTCACGCTTCCGGCTGCCCGACGCCTTACTCTGCGTGTTGTCTCTTCGACGACGAACCCCGGGCGATGCCGGGCCTCGTCGAGCGTTCGCCAGAGGTATTCGCCCATGACACCCATCAGGAACAGCTGCAGTCCCGAGACTATGAGGAATACGACCATCAGAGAGGCCCAGCCCTCGACCATTCGGGCGATGCTGTCCTTGCTGTCTTCGCGTCTCACGCCTACGACCCGGCCGATTATGTACGACAGTACGACGAGTTTCAGGCACTCTGTGCTGCGAAGGTTGGTGGGACTGCACAAGGCAAATAGCCGGCAGCAAATCTAGCGGCCGGGGATGGCCGACGCCGCGTCCCTGGATCATGCCACCGCTGAAAGGAAAAGCTGACGAAGTACGAGGCCAGGGTCAGCATGCGGATAGGAAAATCAAACCACCTGTCCGTGCCAAGCCGATTCGTGGAACCGGCCATAGGTTGAGCCCGAGCCCGCCGTCGGCTGGCCTCGCCCGGCAAGTCCGGCGGCCGGACAGCCCCGCTGGACAGCCCGCCGGCCGCTGAATCCCTCGCCAGGCACCAAGTCTCCCCCAGAATCCGCCCTTCCGAAGCCCTGACCTGAATCTCGGCACGCACCCGCCCTGCCCCCCCGCGCCACGCCGGAGGGCCGAATCGTCCATCCTTGCAGTTCAGATCAGGCTCGACTGCACCGGTGGTGCCCGCGCACCGAGCGGCAGCTCCGGCTGATGCTGCTGCAGCGCCGTGCGCTGCAGGTGCGCCAGGATCTTCGCGATAACTTCTGGCTCCTCAATGCTGGCGATGATCCTGAGCTTGCCGCCGCAGCGGGCGCAGCCCTCGATCTCGATGCCAAACACACGTTTGAGCCGCCGTGCCCAGTTCATCGCCACGTGACGGGGCGTCGTGGGCTTGGCCGGATCCGCGGGCGGCTGCTTCGCCGCCCCCAGGCCACGGTGCGCAGGCGTCACCGCCGCCCGCAGTTTGCTGTGCGGGGCGAACACACCATGGAAGCGCGTCAGGTGCATGCGCTGCGGCGGCACCAGCGCCGCCAGGCGAGCCATCAGATCCAGTATTCGAGTTGCAGCGAAAACGTCTAGTGAACCACCGGTAGCAGGTTCGCGGTCTTGCGGCCGATTCCTTTTCCCTGCCTATAACCATCCGTCACGGCGTGCACGAAGTGGATGCCGGCGTACACACGTGACTCACCGTTCTCGATGGCCGCATCGCTAAAGCCTTCGAAGTTCCGGACGACGTTCGGCGCCGTCACGCTGGTCGTCGAATACGCAATCTCATCGCCGAAAAAGTGAATCAGCACGTACGCCGCCGCGGCACCGACGACGGTGTGTGTCGAAGGGTAGTCCGGTACCGGGGCGTGATGAGAAACGGAGTCCAGTTCGCGTTAGCAGGGCGTTGAAAAGCGACGAGATAAACGAGTCATGAGATCTCCGCTGTGCGAGCGGCGGGTTTGCCGCGCGCTCGCGCGGGCCTTTGTGCATTCGTTGTGAGGTTCGATGGCGATTGTTGTGTCGTTCAGGACCACAAGTGCAGGATGATGCGATTTTCACCGACACGTCGCCTACGTCGGAACCGGCTGCAGCGGTGCAAGCAACTTCGCCACTCGCAGCAGCGCGTAGCAGCCGACGGTCAGCGTCGCGATGAAGCTCACCTGGGCGTGACCGGTGTGCTTCATCTTGCGCAGCGGGCGGCCATCCTTGCCCCAGCCAAAGCCCTCTTCGATGCGTTTGCGAATGCGCTGGCTCCAGAGATAGCCGGCGTGACGGGTGGTGCGTGCATCAAGCGCCGAGCCGCCGGCCCGGGCGTCGTTGCAGGCGACGTGCGGGGTAACCCCGCGCTCGCGGCAGTCGGCGACGAACGCGGCGATGTCATAGGCTTTGTCGGCGCCGAGCGTGCGGCGGCGGCGCCTCGGCAAGCGGTCGAGCATGGCGAGGGCGGCTTCGCGTTCAGCACAGCCGTTGGCTTCGGTCACCTCGACGTCGACCGGCAGGCCGTGGCGATGCTCCATCAGCACATGGCCCATGAAGTAGAGCTTGACCGGATGCGCGTTGGCCTTGCGGTAGAGCTTCGCCTCGGGATCAGTCGGCGAGACGTGCGTGTCATTGGTCCGCTTCTCGCCCCGGAAGTCCACCGACGGGTTGCGACCCGGCCCCGGCGGCTCATCCCGTCCATCGCGTCGGCGCATGCTCTTCACCGCCGCCCACGATTCGATCAGGGTGCCGTCGACGCTGAAATGCTCGTTCGACAGCAACCGTGCGGCCCGCGCCTTGCGCACCACGCGGCGCAGGAGCTTGCGTGCCACCTTCGCCTCGATCAGCCGCTCGCGGTTCTTGGTGAAGGTGGAGTGGTCCCACACCGGCTCATCCACCGACAGCCCCACAAACCAGCGAAACAGCAGGTTGTAGTCGAGCTGCTCGCACAGCAGCCGCTCGCTGCGGATCGAGTACAGGATCTGCAGGGTGAGTGCCCGCACCAGCCGCTCCGGTGGAATCGAGGCGCGGCCGCCCTCGGCGTACACCCGCTCGAAATCCCGATGCATCGACTGCAGCGCCTCATCGAGCAGGGCTCGCACCCCGCGCAACGGATGGTTCGCCGGCACCCGCTCCTCCACCGATACATAACTGAACAGTCCGCTCTGCTGCACATCGGCTCCGCGCATCGCGCTCGCTCCGTTCAATGCCGTTGCCGAACTGTTCATCATCGGCAAGAATTTCAACGGCCTGTTAGGCTCCGTGAACCGATTGCCGTCCGACGCCGCGCGCGAATCGCCGTCACTGGCCGCCAGAAGCGGAAGTCGTACTTGGCCTCGAACCCCGCGATGTATCCATCCGCCATCGCGAAGTTAGCCAGCGCCAGAATGCGCCGCGTGACCGCCCGGGGTCGGCGCCGCGCCCCCGCGGCACCCCCTCCGCCGCGGCGCGCGGGTGCAACCCGGAAACCTGGAAAGCTGGAACCCTGGGCAGTCGGCGGCCACGAGCCGCAGATCGCCAGGTTTCCAGATTTTCCAGGCCGCCCACCATGCAATGCTGCCGCGGCGTCTTGGCCGACCGCGGGGAGAAACGCGCGTGGCGCCGCGCTTCGTCGCAAGGTTGATTTTTTGCAACTTGGCCCCACTATCCTTCCGATGTGCCATTTAGGCGCATCACGGAAGATCGCAATGGCTGTAGTTGGTGTAGTTCGCTCTGCCGCGCTCACCCGAGCACCCGCTCGTCAGACTCACGCTTCGTGAGGTGCTCGACGAGCAGGAGGGCCGTGCAGGGTTGGGATCAGGATGACTGGCCCACAAGGCGACAGCGAAAGGGCCGACCAGGCGCGCGACTTCCTCGGCGAGCCGTTCCGGCTCCATTCGATCGTTGAAGTACCGGCGCCCGAAGGCAGTGAGGGCGTATGGCAGCAGTACGTGATCGTTCAGGGCATCAACACGATCAACGGTCTGCGGCCTGGAACGCGCTCGGAGGTCAGCGTTCAGATCGAGAGCATGGTCGAGCATCTCAACGAACGCTTCCGAAAGGGCAAGGCACGACTGGTCGGCAGCCCGGGACGAAAACCCCCGCCGCCGCGCATCGGCCGCCCGCCGAACCGCGGATCGAAGCCGCTTCCCCCAGATGCTCGATGACCTTGATGCTTGACTGGATGCTGGTGGCGCTATGAACGATCGCGGCCGTGTTGGTGTCGCAGCGCAGGTATCGGTCTCCTTCCATCGGGCTCTTGTCGAGGTCGTGGACCGCGCGCTAGAGCGGTCGAACGGACCTGGCGTGTATTGCAAGCCCTCACTGGATGTTTGTGCAACGTGGTGATCGTGCTCGTGCACGGCGCGGAAGGTGTCGAGCGTGATCATTGCTGAACCAGCTTCATCGCTGAGAGGTCACGCGCCGTCCCGTAAGGGCAAATGGTTGTCCCCGATTGCAAGGTCGGCGTGCGGTACCGCGTCTTAGGATGCGACGCCAGCAAACGGTGCGTTCAGCATGAGCCATGTAATTAAAAGTTATCGACGCGTACAACCACTAACGCCAACGGATCCAGCGAATGTAAGCCAATCCTTCGGGCGGGGATTGTTGATTAGCGCGGCCATTAGCGCAGCCCTGTGGGCGGCGCTTGGCGCCGTGGTGTTTTGGGTTGCAGCGCTTGTCTAACTATGGCCCCGGGGACGTCTCAGCTGGACCTTGCTGTTGCCTTCGTTTCATAGGCATCGCTGAAGCGGCCGACCGGGAAGTCATTTCCACGCCGGCGACCGGAAAATGATCGCTCGCCTGGCTCGCCGCTGCGATGTTGCAGGTTGCGCCTGGGCCCAGCGCAAGGGGGGCGAAATCCAGCTCGACGGCGTTGCCGCGCTGCTGCGTGAGGAGAAACGGTTTTCCTACGCCGTTGAAGGCGCGTTACGTGCGGAAGGGCCTAGTCATCTTCGTCCAGTCATTACATAATCTGGCCTCGCCGAGTTTTCGCGCTACCGCGACCGCCTGACGCGAACATCGCCTCGTAACTCGGTGATTTGATTGTTCTGTTTTTCCTTCGGTTGCAGCCTTCCAGTAGTTCTGCTTACATCAGCTCGCGGACAAGACGTCCGTAGCGGAGGGCACGCTGCGGCTCGAAAGGAACTCGGGTCTACGGGGAATGACATGCATCGCAGTTGCTGCGCCAGGGAGCGGGTGTCTGCGGCCACGGCCGCGAAGGACGGGGAAACGGATGCTCGCAGTGCGAGACTTCGGGCCCGCAGTGCCGTTTCATCTATTGGGTTCGTGGTGTTGTTGTCGCTCGTCCAGCTTCTGCCAACTGCGGAAGCTGCCGACGACGTCGGCGGCGGCTGGGATTCCCCTGAGCAGGATAACTGGCCGCTGATCCCCATACACTCGGCGCTCACACCGGATGGTCGTGTGCTGACCTATGGCACCGACGGTGCGGGTACTACGCCGACGGGGTATTTCATCTACGACGTCTGGGATCCGTCCGCCGGACTGTCGAGCGGACATATCACGCTTGACAACATGACACTGACCGACCTTTTCTGCAGCGCGCAGGTGATCGTGCCGGACAGCGGTCGGATCTTCATCGCCGGAGGCAGCACGTGGCCAAGATCGAGCGAGACGAGTAAGGGCAATAACAATACGAACCTCTACCGCTATTCGGACGACACGCTGACGCGCGGCGCGAATATGAAGCGCGCGCGCTGGTATGCATCGACCACGGTGCTGCCAAACGGCGAAGTTTACGTCCAGGGCGGCCTGGGCGGCGCCGATCGGCCGGAGGTTCGCAAGACCGACGGATACTTCCGAGTACTGACCAATGTCAACACGTCCGCATTGGATTGGTGGTACCCGCGAAACTTCGTCGCTCCCGACGGGCGGATTTTCGGGTTTGCCGCGGGTGGGAGCATGTACTACGTCGATCCGGCCGGCACCGGCCGCTACACGGCGGCCGGCCAATTCTCATCGAGCTTCGCTGGGCGCACCTCGTCCGCTGCGATGTTTCGTCCCGGACAGATCCTGCAGTTCGGTGGCAATTCGAACGGCGCGATCGTGATCGACATCCGCGGCACTGCGCCCCTCGTGACGCCGACACAATCGATGTCGACGCAGCGCCAATGGGTGTCAGCCACGGTGCTTGCCGACGGTCGAGTGCTCGCAACCGGAGGCAGCACCGTCGCGAACCAGCTCACCGGCGTCAATAACCGCGCGGAAATCTGGGACCCCGCGACGGGGCGATGGACCCTCGGGGCGAGCGGCACGCGTGCGCGTCTGTACCACTCCGGCGCACTGCTGCTACCGGACGCAAGCGTGCTGGTCCACGGCGGCGGGGCTCCCGGTCCCGAGACGAATCTACACGCGGAGATCTACTATCCGCCGTACCTCTACGACGCAACCGGCGCCTTTCGCCCGCGCCCGGTCATTTCCAGCGCTCCCGCGACGATCGATCTGGGCGTCGATTTCTCGGTCGAGTCCGACAGCCCGAACATTCGACGGGTGACACTGGTCAAGACTGGGTCGGCTACCCACGGCGTGAACATGGACCAGCGTTTCATCGAGCTCGCATTCACGCAGTCGAGCACGACGTCGTTCGTCCAGGCGCCGGATACCGCATTCGAAGCACCGCCGGGGTACTACCTGCTGTTCGTCATCGATGACGTCGGCGTGCCGTCGGTCGCGAAGATCATGCGGGTCAACATCGCCGGTCAGAGCCAACCGACCGATGCGACGCCGACGGTCGGCGGCAGCGGTGGTTCAGCGTTCAATATTTCGTGCGATACCGGTGAAACTCTCGTTGGCGTGTTCGGTCTTGCGAACAGCTACATTGTCAAGCGCGTTGGAGTCCGCTGCGTGCGGGTCGACTCCGCAGCCCGCTGGATCGGCGACCCGGTCAACCGCGGCAGCACGGGTGGTTCGACCGGAGTTGCCTATACGAAGACCTGTCCACGCGACTTTGCGATCGCGGGCTTCAAGGCGCGCACATCCGGGGCGGTGAATCAGGTCGACTTCGAATGCCGCGCGCTCGATACGTCGGGCTATCTGGTGGGTGGCGGCCAATTCCTCGGAGCAGTCGGCGGCACCGGGGGTACGGCGAGAGGGCCGTATCGCTGTGTAACGGACCATCCCGGTCAGGCGCTGAAGGGGCGCTCGTCGGCGAGGATCGATGCGATCGGTCTCCAATGCCGACAGGCCCCGAACTGAGGGCTGGAAACGGCCGTGTTCCCGGTTGCCGGCCGCGGCAGTAGCGGCAGCGGATTCTACCGCCGTGAAGTCGCTGCCTTGCGCTGCTGCTTGGGATGTCGACTGCGCTTGTGATCACCAGCGCGAGATGAAGTCTTGCGCCGTGCCTGCCTTTCAGGCTGCAGGACGAGGCGGAAGCGTTGCTCCGCAAATTCCCAGTCGAGCCTGCGATCGATGACGGCATCCAGATACTCACGACGCCGGTTCTGGTGATCGAGGTAGTACGCGTGCTCCCACAGATCGATCGCCAGTAGGCAAGTGTGTCCACGGGCCTCCGGACAATCCGCGTCCGATGTCGTCAGGATTCTCACCTGCTTGCGGCTGTTCGCTGTCAGCCAGAGCCACCCGCTGCCCACGTGCGTCGCACCTGCCAGTGCGAACTTGTCGGCGAAGTTCGAGAAGTCACCAAACATCCGATAGAGCACCTTGCGGAGCTCCCCACTCGGTCGCCTCTTCCCCGGCGTCAGGCACTCCCAGAAAAAGGAGTGGTTCCAGGCCTCTGAGGCCGTCGAAAGAAGCTCCGTACCACGCGCGTGCTCACGTGCCCAGCGCACGATCTCGAGAGGATTCTTGCCCGCCAGTTTCTTGTGATCCCGCGAGAGCCGATTGGCCGATTCGATACATTGGGAGTAGTAAGAACCGTGATGCATCATCATGGTTCTTGAAGAAATGACCGGCGAAAGTGCGCCGAGGACCCACGGCAGCGGTTTGAGCACGAACGGCATATCCGGCGAACTCGTCGTCGGCTCATCGAGTTGTGGCGTCGTACTGGTCGCAAGAATCGGCCGTGATGCGCCTTCGTTCAGCGCAAGCTTGGATTTCACCGTCTCCTTCGCGCTTTCCAGGCGCGCCTGCGCGCTTCCTTCCCACGCTGTGCTATGCGCTCCGCCCGAATCGCCTTGCGCAGGATTCGTCGACCCGTTGCCCCGGTGCGTCACGTCCGCAGGTTCGACCTTCTGCGCGAAGGTGGCCAGATCGGAACCGGTATTCGGCAAATCAGCGGCGGGCGCATCGTCTGGTGGCAGCAAACCGGTCGCGTAACCTGCCAGTGAATCGACTTCGATCGCGCCAGCCGAAGCTTCGATCTCGGCAGACTGAGATCTGGCGGCCTTCCATGTCTGCCATTTACCTTCGAGGCGTGACCGCGTGCTCTCCAAGGACTCCGCTTGTCTTCTGACGACCCCTTCCAACCCACACCACCCATTGCTTACGTGCTTCGCACCTGCCAACGCTGCGCTGCTGACGAAGCTCCAGACCTTCAACGCTGCGGCACGGAGTTCCGCACGGCGCGCGGGCTCGCGTGACCAACGCACGACCTGTCCGGTTCTCGAGGAAATGGCTGGCCCCAGGACTCCAGTGATCCAGTTCAGTGTTCTCAGGGCCAACGGTACGGTCGGCACAACTGCCATTGGCGCATCGACTTCAGCCGCGGCAACGTCGGCGCCATTGCCGCCATTGCCGCCATTGCCGCCATTGCCTGGTGACACGTCTCCGGTCAGCGGGCTTGAAGCGCTGTCGTCGGCCAGCTCCGAGCGAACCGTCTCCCACGCGCTTTCAAGACGTTCCCATGCGCTTGACCGGGCCTCATACCGGCCGTCGTGAAGTTGCACAAGATTCATCCTGAGGATCTCGATGTCACGGTCAACGATACGGCTCAGGCCACCGATTCGTTGCAGGTGGTCGGCGGCCATCGCCTTTTGGGCACTGTTTCGAGCGTGTTCCGTGCTCTCGGCCGGGAGTGTCGTTGCCATCGTCATTTCCCCGTTCAGATCCATGCGCACCGCTTGGCGCCGCAGCCCGCGCGGGCGGTACAAGTGTGAAACGCAGTTGCTAATGCATAAGCAGCGGGCCAGCCGCTACGGTCCATCTGATGGTGATTTCAGCGAAAAGGAGCCGACCGAATCGCCTGAGGGTTGCAAGCGAAGGATTCGGCGGGACCCGGCATGGACTATACGCCGGGCGCGCTCATGTGCGAGCCCTTTTAGGGCCCCTGGCGAGGACAAAACTCCCCGCTCAGCCAGATGTCCCAACTCGCATCGCCGACCAAGCGCATACGGGTTGCCCCCGACGTTCAGGCCGTAATCGTCACTGCCAAGGATCAGGCACGTCAGAGGGTTACCGTCGTGATCTCTTTCCCGGCAGAAGCGAGGTCGGGCATGGGTATAGGCCGTCCAAAGGGGGGAACGGAAGTGCGGCGGCGCTTAGGGATCGGTCAGTATCATGACCGCCATGCCTGCACGCAGAACCGACGGCTGGATCGCGATGTTCATCTTTGTGGGCGGGTTGGCGTACTACCTTTCTTACGCTCATACTTTTCTCGACCTGCCTTCGCTCAACGATGAAGGGTTTGCTCTATACGGCGGCGTGCGCGTGCTGCAGGGGCAACGCCCCCTGGCTGATTTCTGGGCGTATCCTCCCGGAAGGTATTGGCTGTTCGCGGCGTGCTTCAAGGTCTTCGGCATCAGCGTCGGCGTCGAACGCACACTGCTGGCCGTGCTCATGTCGTGCAAGAATGTATTGGCATGGAGCGTGGCGCGGCGATTGATGCCTCGCATGCCGGCAGCCCTCGCGGTGCTCACGATCACGCTCGTGCCCGGGCCGTGGCACAAAGTCGATTACAGCCTGCTCCTGTTCGCTCAGCTCACAGCACTACTGTTTTATCTTGACCGGCCCAGCACGCGCCGCGCCGGCTGTTGCGGGCTGCTGGCGGGTGCGGCGTTCTACCTCCGGCAGGACTCGGCGGCCTACGGGTTGATCGCTTGCGCCGTGCTGATATCGCTGGCCCAACTTCCCTGGCGGCGTCCGCGTGCCTGGCTTACGCACGGGTCCTCGGTGCTGGGCGCTTTTCTGCTGACGCTTGTGCCGCTGGCGGTGATGTATCGGCACGACCTGCCGCTGGTTCTGCGCCGGCTGGGGCCGGACGTGGTGATCGTGACGGACGTGGTGTACGCGATGGTCAACTTTGTGTCGCCGCGCCGGATGTGGTGGGTGCTGGGGTCGCATCTGGCGCATTGGCCTGACCCGCTGTTTCTCCGTGGATTCTTGTCGTTGGTGACGGCGGGCATCGCAGGAATCGGTGCGTTGTCGCTGCTGTGGGGGCGGCACACCGCAGTCGTTCCGCTGACCGGGGCGCTGGGCCGGCGGAGGCTGATATGGACGGCGGTGGTGATCAGCTCGCTGCTAACGCTGACCAAGATGTTCAAGCAGCCGGATGTGATCGCGGTGCTGATGGCCGGCCAGGGAGCGGTCCTGATGGGGTTTGCGATGGCGTGGTGGAAGTGGCGACGCCGGCAGTGGGCGGTCGGTGTGGTGGCGTGGAGTGTGATGGGGTTGGCGTGGCTGCAGGTACTGATGATGGCGGTGGTGTACGTCGAGGACACGGAGGCGGGCAGCTGGCCGCGGAGCTATCGCGAGGCTGGTGAGCTGCGGGTCCCGCGGGCGACGCTGGAATTGGACGCCAAGCAGGCCGCGACCCTAGAGCGGCTGGTCGCGCTGGTGCAGGCACGGACGACGCGGGAGCAGACGATCTATGCCTGGCACCAGCCGATGCTTTATGTGCTGTGCGAACGTGACAACGCGACGTTGACCGACAGCACGGCGCCGCCGGTGGTTCTGCGGGACTGGCAGGAGCACATGCTGGAAGTGTTCACGCAGCGTCCGCCGGCGCTGCAGATTCTCAGCGCTGATCGCGGCTGGTCGACGATCGCAGCGAAATATCCGCCGCAGCTGCGCACCGCGATGTTTGCGGGTTATCGTGTCACTGATGATCTGGGCGCTTACCTGGTGCTGGAATACACCGGCCAGGGCGATGCCTATGACGACGCGGTCCGCTGGCTCCAGAAAAAATTGGACGGCGCACCGTGACGGGTAAAGCAGTGGGATCACTTTTCCGCGCGTCGGGACCACTCTCGTTCCAACGGTTTCAGTTCAGTCTGCAGCCGGTCGCGGTCGGCTTTGAGTGATTTCACCTGTTCACTGTCGGAAAAGATTTTCGGATCAGACAGGGGATAACGCGCATTCGCTATGAAAATTCTCTTGACGGGTCAAAACGGTCAGGTGGGCTGGGCGCTGAGCCCCGGGTTGGCCGCGCTGGGCGAGTTACGCGCGGTGGATCAGCCGGCCTTCGACCTCGCGCGGCCGGACACCATGATCGCGTTGCTACGCGAGTTCACGCCGGATGTGATCGTCAATCCGGCCGCCTACACCGCGGTCGACCGCGCCGAAAGTGAGCGCGACGCGGCGTTCGCCGTCAATGGCGCGGCACCGGGTTTACTGGCCGAGGAAGCGCGCCGTCTCGGCGCGCTGCTGATTCACTATTCGACCGACTATGTTTTCGACGGCGGCAAGGACACGCCCTATGTCGAATCAGATTCCCCCGCCCCCTTGAACGTCTACGGCGCCAGCAAGCTGGAAGGCGAACGCGCTATCGCGGCTTCGGGCTGCAGATACCTCATTCTCCGTACGAGCTGGGTCTATGGGACGCATGGACAGAATTTCCTTCTTAGCATGCTCAGGCTCGGCCGCGAACGCCCGCAACTACGCGTTGTGGACGACCAGATCGGCGCGCCGACGTGGGCCGGCAGTCTGGCGGAAATGAGCCTCGCGCTATTGCAGGACGAAATCGCCGGCCGCGCGGCCTCGGGGCTCTATCACGCGACGGACGGCGGCGAAACAAGCTGGTATGGCTTCGCGCAAGAGATCTTCAAACACGCGACCATCGAGACGCCGATCCTACCCATCCCGACGACCGAATATCCGACGCCTGCACGGCGTCCGCGCAACTCACGCTTGAACAACGACAAACGTTTGGCGGTGTCCTCAACGCAGATGCAGCGTGCGTGGCGCGAATCCCTGAGCGAATGTATGCGTCGCCTGGGCGCTTGAGCACCGGCCGCCACAGCTCGGACAAGAGCCGCGGAGGAACGGGATCGGATCGTAGCGCCAGTACCGGGATACGCGCAGGCCGTTCGCGCCCGCGTCCCCGAGCCCCGCAGGATGCGGTGCTGGTGCTCGCTCGGTTCGCCGACACCGCGCTCCCACGTGCTGACGGTCATCACGTGGCCCCCCGTGATCTCGGCCAGCTCCTTCTGGGACAGGGCGAGGCGCTCGCGCAGCGGCTTGAGGTTCTTCACGACGGCTAGGCTGGAGCTTGGCCAGCTAAGCCAGCGCTGGCGACTCGATTGACTGGCGTCCCCGGCCCCTGCACCATCCCCGGTGCATGTCGGACTTTATCCACGCGTTCTGGGAGGGCCAGGCGAGGAAGCATGGCGCCTCGCCCGAGGCGTCCTGGGGCGATCAGTTCATGATCGCGCTGGAGATCGACACCGTGGCGCAGCACCTCGCCGACGGCCAGGCGGTGCTCGAGGCGGGCTGCGCGAACGGCCACGCCGCGTTCGAACAGCTCGAGCGGCACCGCCTCGCGCGGCTCGTGGGCGTCGACTACTCCGCGCAGATGATCGCGGCGGCGCTCCAGGCGAAGGCGGAGCGCAAGCTGGACGGCCGCGTCGAGTTCCGCGAGGGCGACGTCCGCGCGCTCCCGTTCCCCGACGCGAGCTTCGACGTCGTCTACACGACGCGCGTCCTGATCAACCTCCCCACCTGGCCGGAGCAGGTGACCGCAATCCGGGAGTGCCTGCGCGTCGCCCGTCCCGGCGGCAAGGTGCTCTTCCTCGAGGCGTTCTGGGAGCCGCTCGTGCTCCTGAACGCGATGCGCGCACTGCGGCAGCTGCCGCCGCTCGTCGAGCACGACTTCAACCGCTACCTGAAGAAGCAGCGCCTAGAGGCCTGGCTGCGCGCCGAGCGCCTCGAGTTCGTGGTCGAGGAGTTCTCCTCGGTCTACTACCTGGGCTCGCGGTTCCTGCGCGAGCTCGTGACGGACGCCTCGGCGTACCCGGGCTACTCGAACCCGATCAACGAGATCTTCTACGGCATCGAGCGCCGGTTTTCCGGCGGCGGCTTGGGCGTGCAGCAAGCTTATGTCGTGCGCAGGCCCTGAGCCTATCGGCGTCAATCGAATGGTGCTTCGGGACAGATACAGCGATGCCGAAGCCGTCGTCGTTCAGGATATTGACGATCTCGTAGAAGCCCGGGTGCTCCTCCAACGCTTCGAACGTGGGGCGACGCAATGAATCCTTGGGCTTGCGCGAAGTCGGCAGCCGGCGTGCGCATCGCTCGCTTCCCTGCGATGCTCTGACGTCGACGACCGTAGGCGGCCGACTCGGCCTGGGCGCCGCGCCAAGCTCGACGAAACGCAGCGTTTCACCGGGCCGTCGTTGCTCTCAAAGCCGGTTGACAGAGTCGGCCCGTGATCAAGAGTTTCCGCTTCAAGGGCAGATCCGGAAGCCCAAATAGTGGACAATTCCGACAGATGGATATCGATACTGTTAACCAGCTTGCGCCGACCCGGCAGTCGTACTTCTTTGCCTTTGCGACACTTCCGTTTCCCGGCTTTCTGACGGCCTCCTATTACGGCCGCCGAGTGGTCGGGCAACGCGATCTGCCAGACGATCATTCCTGCGTACGCCCGCATCGACGAGGTGACCGATCCAACCTTCAGGCCCCTTGCGCGTGTTCGTTCGTCGGATGGATGATCCGCAGGATTGAATCATCGCTGAATTGGAGTTGACCAAGGATGCTCTCCGTTGTGGTGCCGGTCTTTCGCTCGGCAGCGAGCCTGCCCGAGTTACACCGCCGCCTAATCGAGGTGCTCGGCACATCGCCCGGTGATCTGGAGATTCTGTTCGTAGAGGACTGCGGCGGCGACGGCTCCTGGGACGTCATCCAGGCACTGACGGCCACGGATCCGCGTGTGCGCGGCATCCGGCTCAGTCGCAACTACGGCCAGCACAATGCGCTCTTGTGCGGCATCCGCGAGGCACGGGGCGACGTGATAGTGACGATGGATGACGACCTGCAGCATCCGCCGGAGGAACTCCCCAAGTTGCTGAAGAGGCTGGATGAGGGATACGACGTCGTTTACGGCCCGCCGGACCAAGAGCAGCATGGATTACTTCGAAACCTTGCGTCGCAGATGACCAAGCTGGCCCTGGAGGGTGCGATGGGAGCGGACACCGCGCGGCAGGTCAGCGCTCTGCGAATGTTCCGCACTGCATTGCGCGATTCGTTCGCTGGATATCGCAGTCCTACCGTCAATATTGACGTGCTGCTGACCTGGGCCACTTCGCGGTTCGTGGCCGTTCCCGTGCGGCATGAACCACGAAAGTACGGGCAATCAGGTTATACGCCCGGGACGCTCGTGCGGCATGCCTTCAACATGATGACCGGCTTCTCAATTCGGCCTCTGCAGGTTGCCAGCATCATTGGCGTCGGGTTCGGTCTATTCGGTCTGGCGGTATTGGGGTACGTGTTGATCCGCTGGCTGTTGCACGGGAGTGCCGTCCCGGGATTTGCGTTTCTCGCGTCTATCATCGCTATCTTCTCAGGAGTGCAAATGCTGGCTCTGGGGGTCATTGGCGAGTATTTGGCAAGAATGCACTTTCGCACAATGGAGCGACCCCCCTACGTAGTGCGGCAGCAGGTCGGGCCGTGAATGAGTCAGAGGGCAATTGAGTTGGCTAGATCAGGCGATGCTCAGGCCGATGGATGCGACTGCGTGACTACGACGGTTTCCGCCCCAAAGGTCGCGGGGACGGCCAGCTTCGTTTCAGGTTTCCTTCCGCCTGAGATGACCTTTCATTGGTTGAGGGAATCGGTGTGAAGACTTTGCGATGACGATGCCGATCCCGTTTAACAGGCCTCACCTGACCGGGCGGGAGCTTGACTACATCGCGGAGGCCCACGGCAACGGGCAGCTCGCCGGGGATGGAGCATTTGCCCGGAAGTGCCAGGCGTGGCTCGAGCGGCGCACGGGCAGTCGCAGGGCTCTGCTAACCCATTCCTGCACGGCCGCCCTGGAGATGGCGGCAATTCTTACCGAAGTCGGTCCGGGCGACGAAGTGATCATGCCGTCGTACACGTTTGTGTCGACCGCGAACGCCTTCGTGTTGCGTGGTGCGGTGCCGGTGTTCGTGGATATCCGTCTTGACACACTCAACCTGGACGAGCAACAGATCGAGGCCGCGATCACGTCGCGGACGCGTGCCATCGTGCCAGTGCACTACGCTGGCGTCGCCTGCGCAATGGATGTCGTCATGGAGATCGCAGCGCGTCATGGCTTGCTGGTCATAGAGGACGCGGCGCAGGCAGTCATGTCGACCTTCTATGGTCGGCCGCTCGGGAGCATTGGGCACCTCGGCGCCTTGAGTTTTCACGAGACCAAGAATGTCATCTCGGGCGAGGGAGGGGCGCTCCTGGTGAACGATGCTTCCCGGATTCAGCGGGCGGAGATCGTTCGGGAAAAGGGCACCAATCGCACACTGTTCTTCCGCGGACAGGTGGACAAGTACACCTGGGTCGACATTGGCTCGTCCTTCCTGCCGGGCGAGATTGTCGCCGCGTTCCTTTTGGCGCAGCTTGAGAAAGCCGAACTCATTACTGCGCGCCGCCTCGCGCTGTGGGAGCGTTATCACTCAGCGTTCGAGTCGCTGGAACGCGCCGGCCGGTTGCGTCGTCCCATCGTACCGGATGGTTGTGGGCGGAACGCGCACATGTACTACCTCCTGCTGCGCGATCTTGCGGAGCGGGACTGCGTTCATCGGCCACATGAAACGGCTGGGGATACACTGCGTATTTCATTACGTGCCGTTGCACAGCTCGCCCATGGGGTCGCAGGTCGGGCGCGTGAGCGGCAACCTGAAAGTCACTAATGATGTCGCGGATCGACTGGTGCGCCTCCCATTGTGGCTGGGAATCGAGGATCATCTTGACCGCATCATTGACGCAACGATGAAGTTCTTCCCGGAAAGCCTCTGATCGGTACTTGAAGCGATGCGATGCGGCGATCCGGATTACGGATTGTGAATCTCGATGCGCTGACGTACGCGGGCCACTTGGACACACTCGCGGCGTCCGACCACCTCGTCCGCGCGTTTCACCGTACGTATGGACTGCACTGCGCGGCCATCGTGACGGTGCTCGACGCTGGCCGGCCCGGTGATATCTACAACGTAGGCGGCAACTCCGAACTCACGAACCTGGATGTGGTGCGTCAGATCTGCCGGCTCGTCCAGGCACGCGTGTTGTCGTGATTCAAAGCACCCGCAAGGGAATCATATTGGCAGGTGGTGTGGGCACGCGACTGCACCCGATCACACTCGGAATCAGCAAGCAGCTGTTACCGATCTACGACAAGCCAATGATCTACTACCCGCTTAGCGTACTGATGCTGGCGGGTATCCGGGAAGTTCTGGTCATCAATACACCCCATGAGCAGTTCTTCTTTCAACGCCTGCTGGGGGACGGAAGCCAGTGGGGCATGCGCCTCCAGTTCGCTGCGCAGGCAAGCCCTGACGGGTTGCCTCAGGGGCTCGTGATCGCGAAGGAATTTCTCGGCGGCGGGCCGAGTTGCCTCGTGCTGGGAGACAACATTTTCTATGGCCAGGGATTCACGCCCGTGCTGCGACTGGCCGACGAACGCCTGGGCGGCGCGACCATCTTCGGATACCGCGTCAAGAATCCCGCGAGCTTCGGCGTCGTCGAGCTCGACCGGAACGAACGGGTCCTGGCGCTCGAGGAGAAACCTTCAAGCCCGAAGTCCAATTTTGCTGTGCCCGGGTTGTACTTCTTCGATGAGCGGGCACCCGAGTTTGCTGCTGGCCTGAGGCCTTCACCACGCGGGGAGACGGAGATCGTTGAACTGCTGCGCTGCTATCTGGACGACGGAACGCTCCATTTTCGCCGGCTTGGGCGAGGCTTCGCCTGGTTGGACACCGGGACACATGAATCCATGCTGCAGGCCAGCCAGTTCGTGCAGACGATTGAACAGCGACAGGGACTTCGCATCGGCTGTCCCGAGGAGATCGCCTGGCTCAACGGTTGGATCAATGATTCAGAACTGGCCGCGCTGGCGAGGCCCCTGGAGAAGAGCGGCTATGGTCAGTATCTACTCGGTTTGCTGCAAGAGAGCTCGCGTTGAAGAACGGATCGGTGTACCGAACGTCGCGCATGCCACCATGCCAAACCCTGGTCCCTTGAGGGCAGCATGAAACTGCTTTTGGCAATGCTTCCGACGATTCTGCTCACGGCGTATAGCCAACTCATCATTGAAGTGGCGCGTTACAACCCTTGCGGCGAGCGCTGGGGGTCGGCTAGTCTTTCCGCGCGCGCTTGTCACTATCTCAGCGACCCATACGTCATTAGCGCGTTCGCCTTCTCGCTCCTTGGCGGGATCGCCTGGCTCTATGTCGCCGAGAAATACCCGGTCTCCATCGCCTTCCCGACCTATGTTGGCCTACTGTTCGCGGTGGTGACGGTCGGGAGTGCGCTACTACTGAAGGAGACGATCTCCGCCCAGCATCTGATGGGTCTTGTGCTCATCCTTGTGGGCGTCGTCGTCGTCAGTCGAGCAGTGTGAACGTGGAGGACTTCCTCGCACGTGTGCGTCAGAACCTCGATGCCCAGGCACCGCACTTGCGTCCACTCTTCGACGTGATGGCGGGCGAGGCACGGTTCGCTCGTGCATGGCTGGATGAAGATCTGAAACGCCTGCCCGAAGCGGCCCCGATCCTGGAGTTGGGGGGCGGCGTGTTCCTTCTCGCTTGCCAATTGTCGCGCGAAGGGTTCGCCGTCACCGCGATCGAGCCCACCGGCGTGGGGTTCGGTGCGTTCGAGGAACTAGGGGCCGCGGTGCTGGCCATGGCCGCGGGCGACGGCGTCGTGCCGACAATCGCCCGTTGCAAGGCCGAGGAATTCAGGAGCGATGCGCGCTTCGCGCTCGCGTTCTCGGTGAATGTCATGGAGCATATCGATGCGCCGGATGTGGCGATGGCGCGGGTGTCGGCCGTACTGTCGCCCGGTGGCAGTCATCGCTTCCTGTGCCCAAATTACCTGTTCCCCTATGAGCCGCACTTCAACATCCCCACCCTCGGCAGCAAGGCGCTAACGGAGAGGCTGTTGCGCCGCCGTATCGAGGGCAACACCAGAATGGATGACCCCGCAGGTGTGTGGAAATCGCTCAACTGGATCACCGTGCCGCAAGTAAGACGCATCGCAGCGGCCGATGCGTCGCTTGCGATAGCCTTTCACAGCCGCACACTTGCGTGGATGATTGAGCGCGTTGTGGGAGACGTCGAGTTCGCGAAGCGTCGCGCGGCATGGATGGTGGCGGCTATCAAGGTGCTGAGTACGTCTCGCCTGCTTCGCTTCGCATCCCTGGTTCCTGCGACCTGCCAGCCACTCATGGATGTACGGCTGACCAAGCTACACTGACATGGCACAGGTCACCACCGGTATCCGGGCGATACTTTCGCATCCTCTTGTCTATGAGGCCCTGCAGAGTCTCATGGGCGCGGACAAAGGGCGCGCACGCATGGTACGCGATTACGTGCGGCCATTTCCTGGCATGCGAATTCTTGACCTTGGCTGCGGTACGGCGGAAATCCTCGGCTCCCTACCGGCGGACATAACCTATGTCGGCTACGACATGAGCGGCCAATACATTACCGCCGCGCAGAAGAAGTTCGCGAGCCGCGGCATCTACGGAAGAATTTGCAGGTGAGGGCGCAGAGACGCACTTCCGTGCGGGACAACAACCAACCGTCCAGATACACGACATCATCGTGCTCGAAATCTTCCTGCACGGCCAGCGCGAGCGCGCGCCGCAGGTCATTGCCTGCCATCCCCTGCAAGCGCTCAAGCAGTAAATCAGCCAGGACGTCCAGATCAGCTTCTGTCTTGTGCGACCGCAAATACAGTTGGCCGAGCGGTATCGCCGCAAGGCCCAACCAGCGTGCCACACCGCCCACGAGCTGAGTCCGCACAGCGCCGTTGGCGCGGCTCGGCACGACGGCGATGCTGGCGAGAGCTGCGAGCGCGCTGAGGAGAGCACGACGCGACAGCGTGTTCATCTCGTTATCTCCGTCACGAGGTGATTGCCCAGCCGGAGCGTCAAAGCAAGCATATTCATCGTCGGATTGGCATGGCCGGAGGTAGGAAAGACCGAGCTGCCCGCGACATATAGATTGCTCGTGGCGTGCACGCGACAGTTCGCGTCCACTACGCCACGGCGTGGGCTGTGGTGCATCCTAGTACCTCCCATGTGGTGGTACTGCCAACCCGCTCGCTCGATCCATCGATCCATCCCTTGCGCCAAGTCGATCTTGGTGCGCCCGAAGCCTGTGGAACCTAGAGCTCTCGCCACGCGATCCTGGACGCGGGTGATCGTGCGCGTCTCGAGCTCGCCGAACCTCAGATCCACCTTGGCCAGCTGCAACCCGAACGCGTCCCGGCGTTCGAGCAGTGTGATACGGCTATCCGCGCGGGGCGCATGCTCGAGGCGGATCCGCAGCGAGTAGACGCCATGGCGCTCGCCACCCAATACCTTCGCATTGACCTTGTCCCACAGCCGTGTCAGTTGCTCGCCGAAGCTCTCATCCGGAGGAGCGCCGGGAAGCCGCATGAAAAAAACGTATGGTTCAGGATCGCGTCCTTCTCCTGGACAGATTGGCGGAAACGGGCGTCTCGGCGCGCGCGCGAGTCGTCAAGGCGAAAGCCCGCGGCTGCGAAATAGCGCGCGGACGCCCTCTGCGACAAGACGGTGTAGTACAGGTCGATGTTAGGGTGTTCCATGAAGAATCGTCCGACCGTGTCGTGCTCGTTTCCCAAAGCGATCCCCGAGCGCCTGCGGGACGCGAGCAGCAGTCGACTGTTTTCGATGCCACCGGCAGCGAGCACAAAGCGGTCGGCGAACACACGGACGCGGCGGCCGTCGAGCGAACCGGCGCTTACCGAGGCGACGCGAACGCCGCTGGCATCCATCGAGAAACCAAGGCACGTCGCATGCAGGTAGCAACGCACGTTACCGTTCTCCCGCAGCTCCGCGCGATACCGCTCGCCAAAGCGCGTTGGAGGGCTGAAGCGCAGGAGCACTGGTTCGAGATCCCGCAGGTGTGGGAACGGAGGGATGCCACGAACTCGCGCCACCTCTTCATAGTTGAAAGAGCCAGCGGGGATCTCGCAAATGGGGCGAGCATCGGCGAGATGGCGCAGGTACTCCTCATGGGCGATAGGCCAACCGCTATCGGGCACCCAGCTGCGCGCGTCGAAATCGGTGGCATCGAGCGGCACGGATTGCCCTTCCCAATGGTTGGTCGTGCCGCCGAGATAGCGTAAGCGCACCCCCTCGAGCGGAAAGTAACGCACCGCGCCCGTTGCGCCGTGGTACAGCGCCTGGATGCTCGGCTCGATGCTGAGGCCGCCGCTTTCCAACACCACAACGTCGATTTTGCTTGCCGCGAGCCGCCGGGCGAGCGTGATTCCCGCCGCACCGGCGCCCACGATACATATACGGGTTCGGACTTCGGCGCCCGAAGCGAGCTCGGAAATATCGGCCAGCAATTCGGATCCTCGTGACCGCTGCCTTCTTGAGTAAGCCATCCACGCTTCCGAAAAGCAATCGCTTGAGCGGCTGCGCGAAATCAGCGATAACGACGCGCGTCCATCAAGCCGTGACTGGAGTTCTTGGTTCTGGCCACGCCAAAAATCGGAGCCAACATTCGCATAGCCCTGCAGGGGAGCGCGGCGTTGCGCTGCTGCGCAACGCCGATGCGAAATGGCTGGGGACCGGTGCGAACGGCAAACGACAGCACCCACTGACGGATCGGCTGTCTCGGCAACACCTCGCCGACGGGGAGCGCCCGCCGCCGCTCGGACGGGCCGAATCGCTATCGACTCCGTCTCAAGGGCTCGCCGCACCGAGCGGCCTCATCCGGGATGGTTCGGACGCCGCGCTGGGCCGTGCAAACGGGTCCGCTCCGGGCTCCGACTTCGCCCCTTTAGGGGCTTCTAATCGCGCACGTCGCACAAAGCGGCGGTGCTCTCGACAGAAACAACCCCGCTGAGCCGCGAATTAGTCGCGATTTCGAAGTCGGCCGTACAGGTACACCCAGAGTGCCAGGCCACAAACAGGCAGAAACAACAGCCCTCGATGCCCTTTTGACAAATCGACCAGGAAGCCAAGCGCCAGCGTGGCAACGGCCATCGCGCAGGCCGCAATGACCCCCGCAACCCAGAATGCCTTTTCGCTGAATGGGACCATGAGTGCTGCTCTTGGTGGCGCTGTCGAGAGCATAGCTCATCGCAGTCAAATGTTTGCCTTCCCAAATTGAAATGCCGCGGGGGGAGCGGCGGATTGCCGACCGGCGAAGGGGGAGGACGCGGGCCGGCAGAGGGACCGAGCGCGCGACCACCGAGGCAGGCTCGCGCATGACTTAGATTCACCGTCGGGGACACTCGTCACGATTTCCGTCCCGAACCCGGCACGCTCGCGCTGCTCGGCCTCGGCCTGCTCGATCTCGGTCTGGCGCGGCGACACACAAGGAACTGAGCGACACGCTCAACGACAAACAAGCCCGGCCAACGCGCCGGGCTTTTTTGCATTTGCGCTAAGGAGTGACTAGGGCCTGTTCACACTATCGCAGTGCTTCGACGACGAGGACGAAGCACAGGAATGCCATGAACATGACGTCGAGCTTGTCGAAGCGACTGAAGATGCGCCGGAAGCCCTTGAGTCGGCGAAACAGTCGCTCGATTTCGTTGCGACGCTTGTACCAGGCTTTGCTGTACCGCCACGGCTCAAGTCGGGTCGAGACGGGCGGCACGACCGGAGTGAAGCCGAGCTCGAGCGCCAACTGGCGCGTCTCGTCACCTTGGTACGCTCGGTCCATGATCAATCGACAGCGGCGCGGCAGGCCCCACAGCGTTTGCATCAACTCGCGGCCAGCGGGCGCATCGTGCGCCTGCCCGGGCGAGAGCGAGAACGTCAGGGCCGTTCGAGCATCCGCGGCAACCATATGAATTTTGGTGCTCCATCCGCCTCGCGACTTGCCGATGGCTTGTGGTCCGTTTTTTTTAGTGCGCCAGTGCCGTCGGGATGCACCTTGATGATGGTGCTGTCGAGGCTGACCGCTTCGATGCGCACGCGGATCAGCTGCTGATGCTGCAGTTCCTCGAACAACCGATCGAGCACCCCAGCCTTCGCCCAGCGGTTCATGCGCGTGTAGATCGTGTGCCAGTTGCCGAAGCGCTTCGGCAGTCCGCGCCACTTGCAGCCGTGCTCGGCCACGTAGAGGATCGCATTGATGACCTGCAGATTGCTGAGCGACACGTTGCCACGTTGCACCGGCAGGAATGGTTCGATGCGAGCGAACTGAGCAGCGGTGATTTCCATGCCGCATAGATTATCACGTAGTGTTAACACGCCCTAATTGGCAGTCGCCGTCGACCGCTTTGGCGGCTCGGTTGGCGCCGCTCAAGGCCCCGCGTCGGTAAGTTCAGCCAACTTGACTCATTCCATTAGCTGGGACTATGGTCTGCGCGCAACGTACGTACCAACAACAACTGCTGGCGACGCTGGCGGCAGCATTGCCGCTCCAATTGACAGTGTCGACGCAGTCCCGGGGATCTATGCAGCGAATTTCATTCGTGGTTTTGACTGGCGCGCTTTTGACAGCATTCGGCGCAACCGCCAGCGCGGACGATACGGCTGATCTCATTGCGCAGGATAAGGCTTGGGGTGCCGCGGGCACGAAAGGTGATATCGACGCCGTGGCGAAGCACCTCGCCGATAACCTCGTCTCCGTTAGTGAGAGCGGCGTGAGAGGAAAACAGGATGACCTTGCTGACACTAAGCCCGCACCGGCCGGCACCCAATACGAGCCGACTGACTATAAGGTGATGTTTCTCAATGCTGACACGGCAGTCATGACGCACGGTACAAAGGGTGAGGACGCCCACCACAGCCTGCACGTGTGGTCGCGAAAGGGCGGCCAGTGGCAGGTCGTTGCGACGTCGAGCACGCCTGCCAAGAGCAAATAGGGCTAGCCAGTCGTCGACTATTGATATCAGGCGACGCCGACGCAAAGCCACGTAGGCGAAGCGGGAGGCGACAGGAAGCCCGGCCGACGCGCCGGGCTTTTTGTTTGTGCGCCCGGCAGGGCGCACTCACTTGGAGGTGGAAGTCCTCTACACACCCGGCAAGGGGAAGTGTTAGCCGAACCGCAAGGGTGCCCGGAGCGATCCGGGATCTGGAGGAAGTGGTAGGCAAAGCGCTGGTCCGACGAACAGGAAGCGGATGAGGCGACGCATCGGGGTGAGGCGGCAAATATCGTCGAAGCCCGGTTCTTGCACGGAACGATGCGGCGTAGATCCGACAGGCATAAGCGTGAAGGTGAGTGCGTCATACCCGGGGAGAGCTGGCGGTCTGCCGCAGGGCTACCGGCATCGAGAGGTGTCTGGGAAGGATCGTCAGCAGTCAGCCGAGGCCATAGTAGGTGCGCCGCGCACCGAAGGGCCGAACAGGAGAGACCGCCAGTAGGGCAGCAGACCTCGATGCGAACCGATGAAGCACAAGCCCGCGACCGCGGGACCTGTACGGAAGGTGGCGACCGGCAGTCGTCACGCGCCGTGACAGGCGCTGAGGTTCGCGCGGCGGCTGCTGAGCGAACGAACGCGGAGGGGCCACGGCTGATGGAGGCTGTGGTCGAACGTGGCAACTTGTGGTTGGCCTACCGGAAGGTGGTCGCGAACAAGGGCGCACCGGGCGTCGATGGCGTCGGGGTGGGCGAGTTCAACGACTGGCTGAAGGAGCATTGGCCGACAGTGAAAGCGGCGCTGCTGGCGGGCAGTTATCTGCCGCAGGCGGTGCGAGCGGTGGAGATCCCGAAGCCTTCGGGCGGGGTTCGACTGCTCGGGATACCGACGGTGGTGGATCGGCTGATTCAACAGGGGCTGCTGCAAGTTCTGCAACCGATCTTTGAACCCGGGTTCTCCGAGTCGAGTTACGGCTTTCGCCCCGGTCGCAACGCCCATCAGGCGGTGCGAGCCGCGCAGCAGCATGTGCGGGCCGGGAAGCGATGGGTCGTGGATCTTGATCTGGAGAAGTTCTTCGACCGCGTTAACCACGACATGCTGATGTCGCGAGTGGCACGTGGGGTGAAGGACGAACGGGTATTGAAGCTCATCCGCCGCTACCTCGAAGCGGGTCTGCTGCGGGAGGGGTTGATGCAGCCGCGCACGGAGGGCACGCCGCAGGGCGGACCGCTCTCGCCGCTGTTGTCGAACCTCCTGCTCAACGATCTGGATCGGGAGTTGGAGCGGCGCGGGCATTCGTTCTGTCGTTATGCCGACGATTGCAACGTGTACGTGCGCAGTCGGGCGGCGGCGGAGCACGCGATGACCGAGATCACCCGGTTCCTCGAACAGGAACTGCGGCTCAAGGTCAACCGCGCGAAGAGTGCCTGTGCACGGCCGTGGGAGCGGAAGTTCCTCGGCTACAGCCTCACGTGGCATGTCAATGCAAAACTGAAGATCGCGCCCGAGAGCGTCAAGCGACTGTACGAGAAGGTGCGGGAGCGCCTGCGTACTGGTCGCGGACAGAGCTTGGCCGCGACGATCAGCGAGCTCAATGTGCTGTTGCGGGGCTGGATGAGTTACTTCCGGCTGACGGAAGTGAAGGGTGTGCTGGACGACTTGGACGGGTGGCTGCGGCGCAAGCTGCGCAGCCTGCTGTGGCGGCAGTGGAAACGCACGTTCGCCCGGGCCAAGGCGCTGATGAAGCGGGGACTCCTACGCGCACGGGCGTGGCGGTCGGCGACCAACGGGCGCGGCGCCTGGTGGAATGCCGGCGCCAGCCACATGAACCACGCGTACCCGAAGTCCTACTTCGACCGCATGGGCCTCGTCTCGCTGGTGGACACCTGCCGGCGCCTCCAGTGTGTCTCGTGAACCGCCGGATGCGGAACCGCACGTCCGGTGGTGTGGGAGGGCGGCGAGCGTAGCTCGCCCCCTACCCGATCTTTACGAAGATGAGTGAAGGAACTGATTCTGGCCGGTTTCAATCCGTCGCGTCAGGGGTGAGCAGCGCGAGGCCGGGTTCGGGGACGGTCCTCAGCTCGATCATCTAAGGTCGACACCAATTTCGTGTTCGCGGCCGGACGGCGGCAGTTACTACTCGCCGTCAGTGCTAGTCATCGGTTTCCGCCCGTTCGCTACTTCCGCGGAACGTTTCACATGAACCCGGACGACTACTGGGATGTAAATCACGTCTCGGGTTTGCCAGCAATACCGATACTTCGCCGCTATCGATCGAACCGAAGGAAAGGCAAGTGTTCCATCATATGGGCCGGAAGGCGGTGCGGATTGCAGCGTCCGTCATTGTATTGGGCTTTCTAGGCTCTTTGGCTGGTTGTGGGGGCAGCGGCGGAAGTGGCGATGCGACCACACCGCCGCTGAACAACACCACGACACTGGAATCGATCGAGGTTACGCCCACCCTTGCAAAGGCTGCCGCCGGGACGACGGCACGGTTCACGGCGACCGGCGTCTACACGGACAACTCGACGCAAGACCTCACGGCGGAGGTCACCTGGTCCTCGTCCGACAGCGCGGTGGCGATGGTGAGCAACGCTGCCGACTCGAAGGGCCTGGCGATCACGGCTGGCGTTGGCAGCACCACCGTGTCTGCGACCAGCGGCGACGTCAGCGGCGACACGATGTTGACGGTGACCGACGCGACCCTGGTGTCGATCGAGGTGTCACCGGCGACGCCCAGCATCGCTAACGGTTTGACTGCGGCACTTCACGGCGACCGGTGTCTACTCGGACGACTCGACGCAAGACCTCACGACGCAGGTCACCTGGGCCTCGTCCGACGGCGCGGTGGCGACGGTGAGCGACGCCGGCGGCTCGAAGGGCCTCGCGACCGCGGTCGGTGCCGGCAGCACCCCCGTGTCTGCAACCTTCGACGGAGTGACCGGCGTAACGACGTTGACGGTGACCGAAGCGACCCTGGCGTCGATTGAGGTGACACCGGCGAACCCGAGCATCGCTGACGGTACGACTGTGGAACTCACGGCGACCGGCGTCTACTCGGACGACTCGACGCAAGACCTCACGACGCAGGTCACCTGGGCCTCGTCCGACGGCGCGGTGGCGACGGTGAGCGACGCCGGCGACTCGAAGGGCCTCGCGACCGCGGTCGGTGCCGGCAGCACCCCCGTGTCTGCAACCTTCGACGGAGTGACCGGCGTTACGACGTTGACGGTGACCGAAGCGACCCTGGCGTCGATTGAGGTGACACCGGCGAACCCGAGCATCGCTGACGGTACGACTGTGGAACTCACGGCGACCGGCGTCTACTCGGACGACTCGACGCAGGACCTCACGGAGCAGGTCACCTGGGCCTCGTCCAACGACGAGGTGGCGACGATGAGCAACGCCGACCCGAAGGGCCTCGCGACCGCGGTCGATCCCGGCAGCGCCACCGTGTCTGCAATCTTCGACGGAGTGACCGGCGACACGACGTTGACGGTGACCAATGCGACCCTGGTGTCGATCGAGGTGACACCGGCGAACGCCAGCATCGCCGACGGTACGACTCTGGCAGCTCAAGGCGACCGGCGTCTACACGGACGCCTCGATGCAGGACCTCACGGAGCAGGTGACCTGGGGCTCGTCCAACGACGCGGTGGCGACGGTGAGCATCGCCGACCCGAAGGGCCTCGCGACCGCGGTCGATGCCGGCAGCGCCACCGTGTCTGCAATCTTCGACGGAGTGACCGGCGACACGACGTTGACGGTGACCGAAGCGACCCTGGCGTCGATTGAGGTGACACCGGCGGACCCCAGCATCGCCGACGGTACGACTCTGGCAGCTCAAGGCGACCGGCGTCTACACGGACGCCTCGATGCAGGACCTCACGGAGCAGGTGACCTGGGGCTCGTCCAACGACGCGGTGGCGACGGTGAGCATTCGCCGACCCGAAGGGCCTCGCGACCGCGGTCGATGCCGGCAGCGCCACCGTGTCTGCAATCTTCGACGGAGTGACCGGCGACACGACGTTGACGGTGACCGCCGCGACCCTGGTGTCGATTGAGGTGACACCGGCGGACCCACCATCGCCGACGGTACGACTCTGGCGCTCAAGGCGACCGGCGTCTACACGGACGCCTCGATGCAGGACCTCACGGAGCAGGTGACCTGGGGCTCGTCCAACGAAGCGGTGGCGACGGTGAACATCGCCGACCCGAAGGGCCTCGCGACCGCGGTCGATCCCGGCAGCACCACCGTGTCTGCAATCTTCGACGGAGTGACCGGCGACACGACGTTGACGGTGACCGAAGCGACCCTGGTGTCGATTGAGGTGACACCGGCGAACCCGAGCATCGCTGACGGTACGACTGTGGAACTCACGGCGACCGGCGTCTACACGGACGCCTCGATGCAGGACCTCACGGAGCAGGTGACCTGGGGCTCGTCCAACGACGCGGTGGCGACGGTGAGCATCGCCGACCCGAAGGGCCTCGCGACCGCGGTCGGTGCCGGCAGCACCACCGTGTCTGCAATCTTCGACGGAGTGACCGGCGTAACGACGTTGACGGTGACCCCGACCCTGGTGTCGATTGAGGTGACACCGGCGGACCCCAGCATCGCGAGCGGCTTGACGCAGCAGTTCACGGCGACCGGCGTCTACTCGGACGACTCGACGCAGAACCTCACGGCGCAGGTCACCTGGGCCTCGTCCGACGGCGCGGTGGCGACGGTGAGCGATGCCGCCGGCTCGAAGGGCCTCGCGACCGCGGTCGGTGCCGGCAGCACCACCGTGTCTGCGACCAGCGACGGAGTGACCGACAGCGCGACGTTGACCGTGATCCCAGCGCCCCTCACGGTGGATCAAATGCTCTCGGCTCTGCTCGCTGCGGTGACGGAATTCGGGCCGGGGAAGAGTCTCGCAAACAAGATCGACGCTGGTGCAGCAGTACCTAGCGGAGTCCAACGTGGAGTCGGCGTGCGAGATGCTGGATGACTTTGAGACTGAAGTGTCGGTTAAGATCGACCCGCCGCTGGCTGACCAATGGACGGCGGATTCGAACGCGATCCAGGCGGCTATTCCGTGCGGCCCATGAGCGACCTGTCCAATTGACACAAATCCCCGGCTCCACCAGTCAGCACGGACGGTGAGGCAGACGTAACCGGACGCCCCGCTTGCGGGGCGTCCTTTTTTTCGGGCTTGCCAGGCCGTCGTTGGTCAATCGGTAGGGCCAGACGCCCAGCGAGATCGGCATCGCTCCAGCGGGTGCAGGGGTCGAAGACACAAGACTCCATACCAAATGGAGCTCGTACAAGCGCTGCAGCGCCTCGTTCGCCGGAACGACCGTGACGCATCGTCTAAGAGTGGATGTGACGTGGATCCGCAGCGCACCCGTCAGTTTTGCGAGACGGGGTGTGGATGATCTCGTACCGCAGCTCGATATGGGCGGCCGGTCACACGTCGCAAAAGCGACTTTGAGGCCATATGGCGCCATGCTCTCCAGCACTTTGCGCGCCGTCGGCGCTGACATTCGCTCACTCCAAATCCGTATCGACATGTTCCGCCATCACTTCCGCGTGTGGCGTGTCCATCGCCGCATCCGGCGGATGCCGCCGGAAGATCGGCGGCGGCTCGCCTATATGCTCACGGCTGCAGTGGGCGAGGTCGAGCGGCTGCTGGGGCCTTGAGCTACAGCCGAAACCAGGTGGGCAGCTGGCCGTCGAGCTCAACCACGTGGGGGAACTCCTCGTCGTTCGTCCGCGGCCATTTCGCACCCGGCTCGATTTCCTTGACGAACGCGCTCGAGTCGAGGTTGTAGAGCCGCTGGCCGGCCGCGTACCCCTCGTACCGGTTGCCGGCGACGAAGGTGACGCTGCGCTCCAGCCAGAGCGGATGCGTGCGGAGCACGCGCGACGGACCGAACTGGTAGATCGCCTCGACGGGATGCGAGCCGTCATCGCGCAGCACAGTCACCGGGAGCGAGCCCGGAAGCTGCCTGAAGACGTTGAAGCCGACGAAGTGCTGGAATGTGAGCATGTTCGTGCGATCGGTCACCGGCTTGGCGCGCACCGATGCCCAGAAAGCGTCGCTCACAAAGGTCTCAGGGCCCGCTGACCAGCCCTCGCCGGGCGAGCTCATCGTCGTCTGCGAGGTCAGGGGCGGCGTCCAGGACAGGTCCGGGTATGCCGGGATGTCGCTACCCAGCATGCCTGGCCGCCGCTGTCGCAGGAAGATCGCGCCCGGCAGAATCCCCTCCCGGCTGACTGGATTCGTCACTGTCGAGGCTCGATAGAGCAGGAACTTATTGCCGTACACGACCAGCCGCCGCGATGCTGCCGGCACTTCGATCGGCACATGCATCAAGAGTCCTATCGACGGATCACCGGGCTTGTCCGAAACGGAGAAAAGGCTGTGGCGGATCGCCACGTTTTGCATCGTCGTCTTGATGGCGCTCGAGGCGCGCGTGCCCAGAATACGGATGTTGTTAATATCGAGCTCCGAGAGGGGGCGGCCCTCGAGATACATCGCGTGAAACGTATTCCACGGCGAGCCCATTGCGGAGCTCGTGAGATTCCACATGCGGATCGTCCACGGAAACAGCGTCAAGCCGCTCGGGCTCCGGATGCCGTTGAAGTTGTTCCTGGTCTCGCAACACTGATCGATGTTCGACAGCAACAGTGTCGACGGCGTGTCCTTGCGGTTCGAGCCAGTGACGATACGCGTCGACTTGAGCTTGAAATTGCGGATCTGTGCGAGCTCGTAGCGCGATACGGCGATCGAATCCCCGGTCAAAGTCGGCCAGCTCGTCGGGTCGCCGAGCACGTAGACGAAACGACGACCGCTACTCACCCAGAAGTCGCCGGTGTATGAACCCGGCGTCACGAAGACGACGAGTGGTGCGCCATCCGTCGTTCCGCCACTGAACGTCCTGCGGCAGTCCGCGAATGACATCGGCGGCTCGCACGCCTGCGCGTTCCAGCCGTGTTCGGCGTTGATTGCGGCCGCGTTGTCGCCATAGACGAACGTCGGCGTAATCGCACGGATACGGAACTTGTTGCTCGCAATCGCTGCGTTCGTGCGTTCGAGACGCACGGTCACATCGCCGGTGAACGTGCCCTCATAGTGCAGTGCCCCCGTGTCGCCGTCGTACCGGAACCCAGGCACGGCGGTCCCTGTTGAGGCCTTGACGAGGCGCGTCGGGAAGCGCGACGTCCAACCGGAGGTACCCGTCTGATCGCCCGCTGGCCAGGGATTGACGGGGTCGACCTGCCGGATGCCGAGCTGTACGGTCTCAGCAATTCCAGCGACGAAGACCTGCTCCGGGACAAACGCAAACTCGAACCTGCCGGCCGGAACGGTAATCGCCGCGGCCTCGGCCTGCGCCATCAACACGCCGCACGCGAGGACGACTCCAAGGGCAAGCCCGGTGCCGCGGATCAGCATCCGACGAAGGGATATAGGCATCTCAAGCTCCCAGTCGGCGTGCGGGCCCTGGTCCCGGCTGGATCGCGGGGATGCAGTGGCAGGCGAGTGCCGGACAAAACTCGTGGGCTACACGAGGGCGCCAAGGATGCCCGAAGTGTCGCGGATCGTATCGCGAGTATTTTTTGTCGATGCTGCTAGCGTTTCTTACTCAGACGAACGAGCGCACCGGGTCCTTCCCATCCCAGCCGATGGTGGCGCGATAGAAACCGTTGAAGACCGGCTCGAACGCGCCGCCCAACTCGATCAGCTCCACGAAGCCGGGCAGCCGGGCAGTGGTATCCATGTAGGCGACGCGCCCGCCGCTTGGCACGCGCGCCAGGAAGGCGAGGTCGTGTCCGGCGGCGCGATAGCGCTCGACATCCCGGTCGAACTGGGCCGACGCAACGCCCCAGTGATGAAAGCCGGGACCCCGGTTATCAAGCACCTCGCGGTACACGGACGGAGCGTCGTTGTTCGGCTGGATGAGTTCGATGTTCATGTGACCCGCGAAGCTCATTGCCAACGAGACGTCGGCTTGCGAGGGTCGGCCGCGGTACTGCGGGTCGACACCCGTGAAGTTGGGTAGCAGGAACCACGGACCGACCTTCAGCTTGCTGAGCCACGCTTCCATCGCTGCATGAATGTCGGTGACGACGTAGGCCATCTGAATGATGCCGTCGTCCGGTTGGCCGAACGAAACGAGACTCATCGCTGTACCCCCTGCGGCTCATCTACAAGACCGCTGGGCTATTGGACCACGTTCCCTTACTGGGGGTAAGTCGCCCGCCAGCGGCCATCCCACGTGTCGATTTCGTATCGATCAGTTTCGGGAAAACCAGGAGGCCGCACACGCTCGAAGCGAGGGTCGAACTCGATGCGCGTTGCGTAGCGCGGCTCGGTCTCCGAGAGGGAGCCCGCCGTCAGGCTTCCGTAGATGAGCAGCAGGGCCGGACCGCGCCCTCGCGGGTTCCTGACCATGAAGCGCTTGCGGGCATAGACCGCGGCGTGGACTACGAGGTCGCCGGGTCCGGTCACTTCGGCGATGTCGATCTCGATGTTACCGTCCGACACGAGGCCGAGATAGGCGTCGGCGCCGTCGACCGCACGTGGATCACGCGCGTACGTCAGGTTGCCCTGGATCACGATGCGCTCGGGCGAATACACGGTCACAAGGCCGTTGATGACGCCCCGCACGTGCAGCTCGGTGTCGCTTGAGCCGATGATGTACGTCGGCCGGTCGGGTGCGAGTCGACGTCGCGCCGCGGCACTCGATGCGAGCTCGACGCAGTCGTAGGCGCCGTCGGCGTGGAAGACGATGAGCGTATTGCCCTGCACCAGGTGCACGTCCGCATTCCAGGGCCGATGTTCACTGGCGACAGGCAGAGAAATCCCTGGCAACCTGATGCGCGCGCTGCGGGTCTCGAGGCCGCCGGCAAAGATTTCGCGGCGGGACCGCCGTCCGCCTTCGTCGGTGACCCGGATCCCCCGGGCCGTGGTGACCTTGCCGAGCAGGCGGGGCGCGACCTTGCGGTCGTAGGCAATGAAGATCTCGGAGTTGCTGTGAAAACGGCCGACGATCTCGTCGTCGTGAAGTTGCACTGACTCATCCCAACGGTCGACCAGCTGCGTGAAATGCGAGAACGCGAGGCGCTTCATCTGCATGCTGGTCTGCAGGCGCTCGCCGCCGTGCTCGGCCGTAATCTCGACTGTTACGTGCTCGACGCCCATTTCATCCGAGGCCGGCTGGCGTGTGAGCGCTGCGGCGAATCTGCGATGGCCGGAGTCGAATGTGACGTCCCGGCTGAGGCTGTGGCTTTCGAGGAGCTCGCGAGCTTCGCGCACCAGCCGGCGCGCAAGCATGGTTTCCTCCGCGGGAGCGACAGCGACCGTCGCGACGACCGTGTCTGTCGGCGTCACCGGTTCCTCCGCAGACGGCGGCGCGGCCGGCGTGATCTCGTCAGGGGCGGCGTCTGTGTCTGTTTCGGTGGCTGCGGACTCGAGATGCAGGGCGGTGACGCTGGCCTCGGGCAGGTCGTGCGGTTCGGACACACGGCGTGGCCCAATCGCCAGGGGGGCTAGCACCTCGGTTTCGAGCGGCGCGGCCTTCCGCGGAGTGTCGACCTTCGGAGTATCGACCTTCGCCACCGGCGCCTCCGACGCCTCGATGCGCACCTCGAGCGGTGGTTGCATTCGACCGTGCTGGGGGCCGACGCGCCAACCGCCGGTCATCAAGAAAAGTGGCGTGTGGATGAGGAGAGAGACGAGCAAGGCGAGGGTGATTCCGCGGTTCTGCGCCGTGGAATCCTGCGCATCCTGGTGCACTGACCGCGCCACGGCTGTCGACTCGTGTCCCTGGCTGCTCGACGACGCAAGGATAGTCCCGTCGCGATCTGCCCTACAATGATCGCCTCCCACACGGGCTCTTCTGCAATGACGACAGCCACCAGGCGCGCCTTCCTTGGGATGTCGACCGCCGGCGCCGCGCTGGCCGCCGGCGCCGGGTCTTACGCGACCCGCGGACAGGCACAGAGCCTGAGCTCGCTCACCGAGAACGCGCAGCCCATCAGTGCGCAGGAACACGCCGCGCGAATCGCGAAGCTGCAATCCTTGATGCAGCGGCGGAAGGTTGCGGCACTGCTGGTCGACGCTGGATCCACGCTCGAATACTTCACGGGCGTCCGCTGGCGGAGGTCCGAGAGGACGACCGCGGCGCTGATTCCGGCCGAGGGCGGGGTGGTTGTCGTCACTCCTTTTTTCGAAGAGCCCTCGATCCGCGAAACGCTGAAAATATCGGCAGACGTTCGGTCCTGGAAGGAAGACGAGAGTCCCTTCGATCTCGTCGCGGGCGCCCTGCGTGCTCGACCGGGGGCGGGCGGTCCGCTCGCCGTAGAGGCCACCACGCGCTTCTTCATCATCGATCGGGTCACGAAGGCGTGGGGCGCGGGACGAGACGTAGTCTCAGGGCGATGAGCTCGTCGGTGCCTGCCGCATGGTCAAGTCGCCGGCCGAGCTCGCCTTGATGCAGTCGGCCAACGACGTGACGCTTGCGGCACTGAAGCACGTGTACGGACGCGTCGAGGCGGGCATGCGTGGTGCCGACATCGGCGAGATGCTGACGGCGGCGACTGGGGCGCTGGGCGGCTCGCACGAGTTTGCGCTGGTGCTGCTCAACGAAGCGAGCGCCTACCCGCATGGCTCGGTCAAGCCGCAGACGATACGCAACGGGTCGGTCCTGCTCATCGATGCCGGCTGTTCCGTTCACGGCTACCAGTCGGACGTCTCCAGGACCTGGGTTTTTGGCGAACCCACGCCCCGGCAGCGGGAGGTGTGGAATACGGTCAAGCGTGGCCAGGAAATCGTCCTCGAGACGGCGAAGATCGACGTCCCGGCAGGAGCGGTCGACAAGGCTGTGCGCGCGTTCTATGAGGGGATCGGATGGGCCAGGGACTACGGCTTGCCCGGAACGTCGCACCGCACCGGGCACGGGATCGGTATGGACGGGCATGAGCCCCCGTATCTGGTGCGCAGCGATACGACGGCGCTTGCTGCCGGTATGTGCTTCTCAGACGAGCCCGGGATCTATATTCCGGGCGAGTTCGGCATCCGGATGGAAGATTGCTGGTACATGTCGGACGCAGGTCCAAAGCTCTTCACACCCTTGGCCACCTCGATCGATCGTCCGATCTGACGCAGGAACCTTTTTCGTTCCTCGCGGGTACCTACTCCCGGGCGGTGTGGCGCCCTTGATCAGCCGGGGTAGGCAGCATGAGAACTTACCGTGCCGCGTTCGGTCGGGTTCTGGCAGGTCTGTGTGTCGGTGCCGTGGTGGGCTGCGGCGGAGGGGGCTACGGCGGTGACGGAGGCTCCTCTCCGGGCCCGGCGACGCTGTCGATTTCGGTTGAGCCGACGACCATCACGGTGGGCCAGAGCGCTACGGTCACATGGAACTCCAATGGAGGGGCGTGCACCGCGACCGGCGCCTGGAGCGGGTCGCGAGCCGCAAGCGGCAGCGAGAGCGTAACCCCGGCCGAGGCCGGCACATTCACCTATACGCTCGTGTGCTCCGGCGGCGGGTACGGCGCACAGTCAGACCCTGTCGGCCACGCTCACCGTAAACCCGACCACCGGCTTCACCCAGACCCTGCTGGTATCGGGGTTTGCGGGTACTGCGGCGGTGACGACGGATTCGAAGCTGGTCAACCCCAGAGGCATCGCCGTTGCGCCGAGCGGCCCGGTCCGGGTGATCGGCAGCAGCGCATCGACCGCGTACGACGGAAACGGAAAGGCAAAGTCACCCCCGCGTGCATTGGCTCCCGGCGGGTCGGCGAGCACACTCGACCCGACCGGAATCGTCGTCAACACCACTTCGGATTTCGTCATCTCGTCCAACGGACAGTTCGGCTCGGCCGAGTTCATCTACGCCGGCAAGGCCGGAATGATCGGTGGCTGGTCCCCGGACGTGGACCCCGCAAACGCCGTGATCATGTACGTGGGCACCGATGGCGCCGACTACATGGGCCTGGCAGCAGCTGCCAATGGAACCGACACCTTCCTCTACGCCACGGACTTCCGCAACAACAAGATCGACGTCTTCGATGCGAGCTTCACGCGACAGACGCCATCCGCAACCAGGTTCAAATTCAGCGATCCGGCGTTGCCGGCCGGTTACGCGCCGTTCGGCATTCAGGCGATCGAGAGCACGGGTGGTACGCTGATCTACGTGACTTACGCACGACACCGGTCGCCGGGTGACGCCGCCGCTGCAACCGGCGCCGGTCTGGGCCTCGTGAACGTGTTCGATACGAATGGCAGGTTGCTGCTGCATCTCGTGCCAGCGGGCGGCGCGTTGAACGCACCGTGGGGCATTGCTCGGGCACCCGCGGATTTTGGCTCCCTCGGTAACGCGTTGCTGATTGGAAATTCCGGAGACGGCAGGATCAATGCCTACGACCCCGCGAGCGGCAGGTTCATCGGCATGGTGACCGACATCGATGGAAGACCGATTGCGACTCCGGGCCTGTGGGGTATCGCATTCGGCAACGACAGCAACAGCCAACCCCACAACACACTGTTCTTCGTCGCCGGCACCGATCAAGCGGACGGGACTTTCGGACGAATCGACCCGGGAGTGATGCCACCTGTGCTGGAAGCCAGCAACTGAGATGAGCAGGCCAGGCGACGTTGGGGTTTTGTGCCTCGGCGCACGTTGTGTCACAGTGGTACACGTCGTTGACGCATCCGTCCGAGGGGAAAGCAGAGGTCGACCATGGCGCTGCCGAGCTGGATCGCCGATCACATCCGTCTCTACAGGACCGACCCCGAGAAGGCCCATTTCTGGGATTCATCGCTCGGCGGTGGCAAGGGGCTGATCGCCACGCTCCTTCTCACCACCAAGGGGCGAAAATCCGGCCGCGATATCCCCACCCCGTTGATTTACGGGCCCTATGGCTCCGCGTACGTGGTCATTGCGTCGAAAGGCGGTGCGCCGGACCACCCCGACTGGTACAAGAATCTCGTTGCCAACCCGGCGTGCCAGATTCAGGTGGGCAAGCAGGCTTACGCGGCGAAGGCGCGCACCGCGACTGGAGAGGAGCGCTCAAAGCTCTGGTCGCAGTTGCAGAAGATCTATCCGCCGTATGACGATTATCAGCGGGTTGCAAAAGGTCGCGAGATTCCCGTGGTCGTGCTCGAGCCGACGGGGTCACTGACGAGTTGATCGCGCCGACGTCACCCTGAACAGGTTCCTGCCGTGCGTGCTTCACTCCGCGGTGTGCTGGCCATGATCGTTGTCGGCCTGCTCGCTGATCGTGCGGTCGCCGGTGACGGGCCGTTCCGGTGCCGCAGCAGGATCATCGACGTCCGCATGACGCAGGCTGAAGTACTCCAGCACTGCGGCGAACCGACGTCGAGGAGCGTCGAGTTCCGCGACGTGCGGAGTCAGAACAACCGGGTTCTCGGAGCGACCGAGATTCAGCGATGGACTTACGCGTCGTACGCTGCGACGCGAGTGCTCGTGTTCCTGGACGACAGGCTGCAGTCGATAGAGCGCCTCTGAGCAACGGGATCGGATACGCCCGATAAGAGCAGGCGAGAAGAGTGTGTTCTACGCGCCGCCGGGCAGGTCGAACGCCAGCACCTCGGCTTTACGGCCGGCTTCGAGCGTCAAGGCTTCGGTGTCCGTGAGTTTCAGCGCATCGCCAGCGTCCAGGGCGATGCCGCTTGCGGTTACGGCGCCGCGAGCGACGTGGACGTAAATGCGCCGGCCCGGGGCGACCTCGAGCGTGGCTTGCTCGGTACCGTCGAACAGCCCGGCATATACCCGGGCATCCTGGTGGATGAGCACCGAGCCATCCTCGCGATCCGGCGAAGCGATCAGACGAAGGCGACCGCGCTTGTCGACTTCGGAGAAGCGCTTCTCCTCGTAACTCGGCTCGATGCCACGCGCATTGGGCTGGATCCAGATCTGCAGAAAATGGACAGGCTCGGTCTTCGAGCCGTTGAATTCGCTGTGCTGAACGCCGGTGCCGGCACTCATGCGCTGCACGTCCCCCGGACGGATGGTCGATCCGTTGCCGATCGAATCCTTGTGAGCGAGCGCACCTGCGAGCACGTAGCTGATGATCTCCATGTCACGGTGACCGTGCGTGCCAAAGCCTGCGCCCGGCTGAACCCGATCCTCGTTGATGACGCGCAGCGGGCCAAACTCGACGTGATCGGGGTCGAAATAGTCTGCGAACGAAAACGTATGGTAGGACTTCAACCAGCCGTGGTCCGCGTAGCCTCGCTCGGCACTGCGCCTGATTTCCTTCATGCAACTATTCCCGTTCGACTTCCAGCCGCACGCTCTTCACCGTCGAGCTCACCAGCTCGAGAGCGAACACCGGCTCGGTCAGGTCCTTCTTGACCAGAACATCCTCGCCGTCGTCCATCTCGATGTCGTACTTGCCCGTGTCGAGCTGCTTTTCGAAGCCCCGCTTGATGACCCGGGCGACATGATCCTCGCTCGTGCCATCGTCGATCGGGATACGGATGTCCTGGGCCGCGGACCCCTTTGGTGTCACGCGAAAGACGATCTCCCCGTCGGAGTTCGCGCCCTCGCTGACCTCGATCCGCCACTTGTTGGAATACCGGAGATCGGCGTAGGCCGTCGCCGAGGCGGGTCCCGTCGTCGCCGGACCCGTAGCGGGCGGGGGAGCGACGTCGGTCTGCGCCCGCGCCGCGCGTCCGGCAAGCAGAGACCCGACCAGGAGGACGGCAAGATCGAGAGCCTCCGCAGTACGCATCTCGCCACCTCGAAAGACCAGGCTTGCTGCCTCAAGAGTACCGCAATCGTCCGCGGCATTCGCCGCGGCGGTGACGATCCGAAGACCGCAGTCGCGTCGAATGTCCCTATACTGCCGGGCCAGCGAGCCAGCAAGGGGGACACGGCCATGCTTCCTGGATTGGGGCGCCTGCGTTCAGCCATTTGCGTTGTCGTCCTCGCCTGCGTCTCCTCAGCTTGCGACCGCAGCACGATCGGCAACGCTGCCGACGCACTCGCCGAACGGGAACAGCTCGACTTCAATTACCTCGTCCTCCAGCCTGATGCGAACGGCCTCTATGCGCTGCGCATGAACTACGCGACGGGCTGCACGGACTACCTGTTCGACCAGAATCAACTCTCCGACATGTTGCGCACCAGGCAATTCCAGCTCACGCGCACCATCGGCGGCGGGCCGACGACCGTCACGGCGCCTTTTTCCTTCGACAAGCTCGGTGAGTGCTTCACGGCCGGCGAGGTGAAGTACGAGAACGATGCCTTGTCGGAGCCGGTCACGGACCCGAACGGCAACGTCACGGGCCGCAAGCGGCCACAGACCGCGATCGGCACCAAGCTGGTCGACCCCGAGTTCGGGTCCGACGGTGTCGTCAACGTCCTGGCGTACGACATCAATCTCGTCGGGCAGACGGCGAGCGCGACGCGGGCCGCGGGAGATCTTCAAGTGCTGACCGCGGAGGTGCCCGCTTCGCTCGTCGGCGGCGCATCGGGGGTGTTCACCGCGGCCAACATGAACCCGGCTTACACCGAGGCCGGTGTCGTCGATGTGCTAAGCGGCCCCGAGCGCTTCACCGGGACGTTCAGCTTCCTGGGCAAGACGGACCCGGCCGACGGCCAGATCCTCCTGGTGTGGGACGGCGACCTGGTGCTGCGAACCGACCTCTAGTCAGATCAACGGGCTGGAGCGGAGTCTTCGAACAAACAATATTGGCTCAGAGCCAATTTTCCGCGTCACGCCGAGTGGACCGTGCGGCCCCCGAGCACCGTTCGCAGCACGCGGATGTCGACGATGCTTAAGGGCCATAAAAAACAATTACTTAGGCGAGATTGGGGTCACCCGGTCCGCAACTAAATGATTGTTGAGTTATGTCAGTACGGCGACTAAAATGTCGTTCAGTCACGAACCTGCTGGAGCAAAGACCCATGGCTGTATCTCCCGACATCGGCGTCGAGCTGCGCCCGACCGGCTCCCGGCTGGACCTGATCAACGCCACGATGGCTGCGATCGCGGAGCACGGCATGTCATCCCTGACCTCCGCCAAGATCGCCGGCGCCGCGGGCCACACGGCCGCGTCCATCAATTTTCACTTTGGAAGCAAGGAGGCGTTGCTCACCGCTACCTTGCGCGAGGTCTCGGAGGAATTCGAGCAAGTCATCGAGACCGTGCTCGCCGACGCTGGCAACGATCCGGTGCGACGACTGCTGGCCATCGTCGATGCAACCCTGAGCCCGCAGTTGAGCGACTCGCGCAAGGTGGCGGTGTGGTATGCCTTTCTCGCCGAGTCGAATGCCCGCGAGGACTACCAGCGCATCTGCGGCGATCGCGATCATGCCTACTGCAGTTCGGTCACGCAGCTGTGCCGCGAGCTGATCGCGGCGCAGCCGCTCGAGCGCCGGCCCGATGCCGACGCCGTGTCGCTCGGGCTCACCGGCCTGCTCGACCAACTCTGGCAGGGGATCCTGTTCGAAGGTGAGGGCTTCGATCGCGATGCGGGCAAGCGCCAGAGCCGCGCCTACCTGCGTAGCGTGTTTCCGTGGCTCGTCGACCGGATCGAGACTCAGCCCCTTGCCACGCCGGTGCGCAGCAGCGCGCCCGAGGCCGCGGCCGAAACCGGGTTGCGCTACACATTGCCGGCCTGGGTCTATCACAGCGAGGAATTCCACGAGCTCGAGAAGGAGCACCTGCTGCTGCCGGGCTGGCAGGTCGTGTGTCACGTCAGCGAGATCGCCCGTCCGGGCGACTACGTGAGCTTCGATTTCCTGGGGCAGCGTGGCTTCGTCGTGCGCGACGACACGGGCGCCGTGCGTGCCTTCCACAACGTCTGCTCGCATCGTGCACACGCGGTCGTGGCCGGCGAGCGTGGGCACTGCAACAAGTTCCTGACCTGCATGTACCACGGCTGGACTTATCACCTCGACGGCCGCAACCGAAGTGTCAGCGCTCCCGATGCCTTCCCGAAGTTCGATCGGTCGAAATTCGGCCTCAAGCCGATCGAGCTCGAAGTGTGGTCGGGGATGGTGTTCGTTCGGTTCCGCCCGGGCGGGGCGAGCGTTGCCGAACGGATGGAGCCCTACCGCACTGAGATTGCGCACTACCGGATGGAACAGATGGTCCCGCTAGACGACCTCTGGGTTCACGATCTCGAGATCGACTGGAAGAACGTCGTCGAGAACTACGTCGAGGACTACCACTTTCCGATCGGTCATCCGGGCCTCTCGGCCCTCATGGAGCCGCAATACGATCGCGAAGTCCGACCCGAAGGAACGATGCGACTGAGCCACCGCATGCGCGCCGAGCCGCTCAAGTCGTCCTGGAGCGCGGTGCGCTACGCCGCGTTCCTGCCGGTGATCGAGCACCTGCCGGAGGACATGCGCCGCCGCTGGACATACTTCGGCCTGTTCCCAAATGTGTACTTCGACATCTACCCCGAGTGGCTGGACTTCTTCCACGTGCTGCCGACCGGGCCGGGCCGGGTGCGCATCCGGGCGCGCTCCTACGGGTTCCCGGACGACCGACGCGAAATGCGCGCGGCGCGTTTCCTCTGCTCGCGGCTCAATGCGCGCGTGCAGGCGGAGGACGAGGTGCTGACGCGATCGGTGCAGCAGGGCCTTGCGTCGGGCGCCTATGGCCAGGGCATCCTCTCGGACAAGGAGTGCGTGCTCGGCGGCTTCCAGGACTGGATCCGGGAGCGCATCCCGGTCGCGCGCCTCCCGCAGGCGCCGCCGCGTGGATCGGTCGCGGCACGGAACGCCGCCCTCGGTGACGGCTACTCCGCAGGGGGGCTGATCTCGGAATCCTTGCCGTAGCGAGTTGCGAGGTAGCGGACGATCAATGCGGACTCGTCCGGGCTGATCGGCGCTCCCATCACCTTGATCATCTTCGTGACGGTCTTGTCCCAGCCGCTCGCGTCCAGGAAGGGCGAATTCATCACGATGTAGTCGAGGCTGTGGCAGACGGCGCAGGCGGCCTTGACCCGATCGAGCCCGTCGCCGGCCGCCAGCTCCACAGTCGCCTCATCGGCCCGCAGGGGGCTGGCGAGACCCAGCGCCACCAGGAACACCACGGCCACCTGAGGGTCACGCCACACGGTAGTCGACACTCTGCACTACGTTGTGGTGGTAGCCGGCGGGATTGTGCAGCAACGTTTCGACCTGCGCGGATCCGTCACGCGCGAACGCGCGTACCCTGAATGACTGCTGGCCCGCCACGGACGGCGTGAAGTGATGGAACCACTGTCGCCACGCATAGCGGCCCAGCTCCGGACCGAGTCGCGCCTCACGCCAGCTCGCGCCGCCATCGAGTGAGACCTCGACACTGCGCACGCCCGAGCCGCCGTCCCAGGCAATGCCCCGGACGTCGACCGGCCGGCCGATGGGCAGCACCGTGCCGGGCGCAGGATCGACGATGAGCGAATTCACCTTGATCGCGGTGATCGGCGAGTTCTGTCCGGTGTCCTGCGAGTCGAATCCGCTTGCGCCGAACATGCCTTTCGGCACCCGGTAGCCGGTCTTCATCCAGAATCCGTCGTAGGCCTTATCGCTGACCTGCAGATCCGTGATTGCCTTCACCCAGTACGTGGCCGTCCATCCCGGCACGACGAGACGTGCCGGGAAGCCATGCCACACCGGCAGCGGTGCGCCGTTCATCTCGAAGGCGATCAGCGTGTCGGCGTCGAGCGCCTTCCACATCGGCAGGCTCTTGACGAAGTCCGGACCCGTCAGCATCGCAGCGTCGGCGCCATTGGCCACGACCTCGAGCGCGTTCGGGCCGAGGCCCGCGTTTTCCAGCACGTCCTTCAGCCGCACGCCGCGCCAGATCGCGTTGCCCATGGCGCCGTAGCCCCATTGCACCCCGGGGACGTGGGGCGAGAAAGAGACCGCGACGGTTGCCCGAGCACTGGTTGACCGCCGCGACGTCGGCGAGCTTGAAGTTGCGGGTGAGCTCCTCGTATGTGAATTCGCGCGGGCGCTGGACGCCGGGACCCGCAATACGCAACCGCCAGTCCACGAGCGACACGTCGGGCACCGCCGCATGCCAGCGCACATAGAACGCGTCGTTCCGGGTATACGGATCGCGAAAGAACTCGACCGGCGTCTCGTAGTTGGGCGGTCGGAAGCTGCGCTTGATGAGCGGCTGCTTACCCGGCAGCGCGTGGAGTACGCCGGAGGCGACGGCCCCGGCCGGAAGCGACTCGGTCCCGGCCGAGCATGCGAGACCCGGGATCAGCACGCTGCTCGCAAGCGTTCCGGATGAAGTCAGCAGGAACCTGCGCCGGTCCATCACGCTCCCTCGGACGCCGATGCCAAGGCATCAAATCTGATCCGTTCGAGGCGCGACCGCAAGCGACCGTCCGATGGTCGTACGGTGTGGCGAGCGGGTCAGATCACCCGCAGGTACCACTCGTAGTCGCGATCGGTGATCTGGGCGTGGATGCGATCGCATTCCTCGCGTCGACAGGTGGCGTAGAGCTTGTGATAACGCTCGCCGAGGTAGCGCGGCAGCACGCGTCCGGCCTCGAATGCATCGAGCGCCGCTTCCCAGCGCAACGGCAGCGTGATCTTCTCCTCGATGACCTCGCCCGGTGAGACCATCGGGCCGGGGTCGCAGCGGTTCGTGATCCCGTGGTGGATGCCCGCCAGGATGGCAGCCATCGACCAGGTAGGGGTTGCCGTCCGCGCCGCCCGGCCGGTGCTCGACGCGTGTGTCTTCGGCGCGCCGACAGCGGGATCCTGAGCGCCACGCCGCGGTGATTGATTCCCCAGTTCGGCGTCATCGGCACGAAGAGTCCCGGCCGGTAACGCCGGTAGGCATTCGCGGTCGGCGCGAAGATCGCCATCGCTTCGCCCATCGTGGCCGCGAGGCCGCCGACCACGTGGCGCAGCGTCTCGGAGAACGGCCCGTCGGCGCAGCGCCCGGCGAAGACGTTGCGACCCGAGGCGTCGATGCAGGCTCACGTGCACGTGCAGGCTGCAGCCCGCAGATTCGGCGAAGGGCTTCGCCATGAAGCTCGCGCCCGAGCCCGTGGCGGCGTGCCACGGCCTTGACCGCCCGCTTCAGCAGCACGGCGTGATCGCAGGCCAGCTCGGCGTTCGGCACGTGGTGGAGATTGACTTCGAACTGACCGGGCGAGAACTCCTTGAGCGTCGCGCCGGCCGGTATGTTCTGCGCGCGCGCAGACCGAGTACAGCTCCGCGAGGAAGGGGTCGACGTCCTCGACGTCCTCCATGCTGCCGTACTGCGGCCCGTCCTGCCGCGTCCGCGTGCCGGGAATGCGGCCGACCTTCGGGCGAGGGACGCTCGGCCTCCGATTCGAGCAGGTAGAACTCGAGCTCGGTCGCGACGACCGCCGTCAGCCCCAGCTCCTGCAAGCGGCCGAGCCGCATTGCCGCAGCACCTGCCGCGGGTCGGCGAAGAACGGCTCCGCCGTCGCGCTCGCCATCGCGAGCAGCACCTGCGCCGTCGGCACCTGCGCCCAGGGGACGGGCGCGAGCGAGCCGGGCACGGCGGTCGAGATCACATCGGGATCGCCGTCGCGGCCGCCGTTGTCGATCCGCTCGAAGGTCTGCCCCTTGCTGTCGAGCAGCACGGTGGCGCCGCAGAAATTGACGCCCTCCTTGAAGGGCTTGGCGAACTCCGCCGTCGCACGACCCGCTTGCCGCGCAGCACGCCCATCATGTCGGGTTGCAGCAGTTCGAGGACCTGCGTCTGCGGATATCGCTCGAGGAAAGCTGCCGCAGCTCGTCGTGCACGACCGGCGTTCACCTCGGTCATGATTGTCTCCCCGACGTCGTGCTTTGCGGCTCTGCGCGCGCCGCCAGGCGACGGCCGCCTTCGCGCCGTCGCGCCGGAGGATCGCATTGAATTCGCGGGACTCCGCGGTTTCCGTGGTCTCGACGATGACGTCGAGCTCGAGTGCCTGCAGCAGCGCCTGGCGCAGCCCCGCCACGTCGAGGCTGCGATTGATCGCCTGCTTGGTGAGCGCGACGGCGATCCGGTCGTTCGCCGCGATGCGCCGGCCGAGCTCGAGCGCCTCGTCCATCAGCCGATCCGCCGGCACGACCTGGCTCACGAGCCCCATCGCGAGCGCCTGCGCGGCCGGCAGCCGGTCCTCGCCGGTCAGCAGCAGCTGCTTCGCGCGCTTCGGCCCGGCGAGCCAGGGCAGCAGCATTGCGACGATGCCGCTCCCGAATCGCACCTCGGGTGCACCGAAGACACAGTCGTCCGCAGCGACCGTGAGATCGCAGGCGAGGGCGAGCTCCATCGCACTACCGAGGCAGTAGCGGTGCACGGCGGCGATGGTGACCTTCGGCGAGTCCCAGAAGCGCATGATGATGCGGAAGTCGCGCTCGAGCGCCGCGCGAACAGCCAGCGGATCGGGGCGACCGTCGCCGGTTTCCATGTCGAGGTCGAACCCGGACGAGAACGCGCGCCCCGCGCCCGCGAGCACGATGACGCGGACGTCCTCGTCCGCTTCCGCGGTGGTGAGCGCCTGACCCAGACCGTCGATCATCGCGGAGTTGATCGCGTTCAGCTTGTCGGGCCGGTTGAGCGTCAGCACCGCCAGCGACCCGCGCCGTTCGTAGCCGATCAGTTCCCCGTGCATCGCTGGATCCGTCGCAGCGGCGGTGGCTACGGCTGCGACAGCCGGAACCACGCCGACTTCGTCTGCGTGTAGCTCTTCAGGCTGTCGAAGCACTTGTCGCGCGCGTTACCCGACTGCTTGTAGCCGCCGAAGGGCTGCGTCATGTCGCCCTCGTCGAAGGAGTTGATCCAGATCACGCCGGCCTCGATCTCGCGCACGAGCCGGAAGGCCGTGTTCACGTCGCGCGTCCAGACACCGGCGGCCAGCCCGTAGATCGTGTCGTTGGCGATTGCGATGGCCTCGTCGACGCCGTCGAACGGAATGACCGCGGCGACGGGGCCGAAGATCTCCTGGCGGGCGATGCTCATGTCGTTGCGCACGCCGGTAAACAGCGTCGGGTTGACATAGGCGCCGTCCGACGAGCCCGCGCGGCGCGTCGCCGCCGAACTGAAGGCGGGCGCCTTCGCGCCGACCGCCGTCGACCAGGCGCAGTACGCGCTGTTGCGCTTCGCGCGTCACCAGCGGCCCCATGTTGGTCGCCGGATCGAGCGGGTCGCCGGGCTGGTAGGCCTCACGGCCGAGCGCGATGAAGCGTCCGACGAACTCGTCGTGGATCCGCCGGTCGACCAGCAGGCGCGAACCGGCGTTACAGACCTCGCCCATGTTGGAGAAGATGCCCTTGTAGGCCGCGGTGACCGCACGATCGAGGTCGGGCACGTCGCCCATGAACACCTGCGGGGATTTGCCGCCGCATTCGAGCGCGACGCGCTTCATGTTCGACTGGCCGGCGTACTGGAGTATCAGCTTGCCGACCTCGGTCGAGCCCGTGAAGGTGACTTTCGCAACGTCGCCGTGCAGCGCCAGCGCCTTGCCGGCCACTTCGCCGAGCTCCGTTGACGACGTTGAAGGCACCGGGCGGCCCGCCGGCCTCGACGAAGAGCTCCGCGAGCCTGAGGCAGCTCATCGGCGCCTGCTCGGCGGGCTTCAGCACCACCGTGTTGCCCGCAGCGAGCGCCGGCGCGATCTTCCACGCGGCCATCAGCAGCGGGTAGTTCCAGGGCGAAATCGCGCCGACGACGCCGAGCGGCTCGCGCAGCACCATGTGCATGACGTCCGCCTCGGTATTGGTCACGGCGCCTTCGACCTTGTCGATGCACTCGGCCATGAAGCGGATCGTGTCGATGACAGCGGGCAGGTCGCCCCCGACGACGTCGCCGATCGGCTTGCCCATGTCGAGCGTCTCGAGCACCGCGAGCGCCTCGGCATCGCGGTCGATCAGGTCGGCGAACCGGTACAGCACCTCCATCCGCTGCCGGGGCGCGAGCCGCGACCACACGCCGGCCCGGTAGGCCTTGCGGGCCGCCGCGACGGCACGATCGACGTCCGCCTCGGTGCCGGCGGACATCTCGGCCAGCGGCTCGCCGGTCGCGGGATTGACGGTTGCGAATCGACCGCCCCGCGCGGCATCGACGAACCGGCCGTCGATGAACAGGCGTGTCTCGATCCGCGGGCGCGCGGCGGCGGCGACCGTGTGCCACCGGGCACGATCATGACCGGAGAGGGCTGCAAGGCTCATATGGCTCGCCTCATGTTCGAAGGTTGCGCAGCGGCGACCTGGCGGCCGATCACCAGCGCGTCGACGATCGTGCAGCCGTCGGCGTGCACGATCACGGGATTGAGATCGATCTCGTCGAGGGTGTCGCCGAGACCGGCGACCAGGCCTGAGAAACGGGCGGCGGTCGCACAGAATTCGTCCACGGCCGGGGGACGTCCGGATCGCTGGCTGTCGAGCAGCGCGCGGAGCTTCAGTCGATCGAGCAAGCGTCGGGCCTCCACGGCATCGAACGGCGGGAGGGCGTAGACGACGTCGGCCAGCGCCTCGACGTGCACGCCGCCGAAGCCGAGCACGACGCACGGATCCGAACTGCTCGTCGCGGACCATGCCCAGCAGCATCTCGACGCCGGGCGCCGCGACCATCGGCGCGACCAGCACCCGCGGACCGATGCGCGCCGCGAGATCCTGCCAGGCGGCGCCGACGCTCGCTTCATCGGCGAGCCCGAGCCGTACGCCGTCCAGGTCGGTCTTGTGATCGATGCCGCGCATCGCGGTCTTGAGCACGACGGGCCACCCGAGCTCGCGTGCCGCGGCGCGCGCCTCGGCCTCGCTCGTCACGACGCGGGACGGATTCGCGGGCAGGCCGCAGTCGCGCAGCAGCTGCAGCGCCTCGTGCTCGTCCAGGCGCGCACCTGCCGCGAGGCGGGCGCGCGCGGCGGCGAGCGCCGCGTCGGGCAGCCGCGGCGCACGGTCGCGTGCTCGCGGTTTGCGAAGTCGCGGAAGTCGAGCAGGCACTTCACGCCGCGCAGGAACGACGACATCCCGTCGAGGACCGGGAAGCCCGCGCGGGTGGCGCTGACGACCAGCGGATCGGCGCCGGTCCCCTGGCGGTTCGACACCAGGAAGGCCGGCTTGCCCGACGCCGCGTGGCCGATCCGCAGGTACTCGAGATAGCTGTCGTGGATCACGCCGCCTGCGACGCGATCGTGGACCACGGCACCGAGCGCCGCGCCGGGATCGGCCATCAGCGCCGCAAAGCATTGCTGCATGCCGACGTGGTAGTCCGGGCCCGCCCGTGCTCCAGGCGTCGAGCGGATTGACTGCCGGCAGCCCCGGGTCGAGCAGCGACTCGAGCCGGGCCGTCGTCGCAGTCCGAGAGGTGCGTGAGCGGCACGCCCGCGTCGTGCGCGAGGTCGATCAGGAGCTGCCGCTCGCCGCCGGAGTCGTGCAGGGTCACGAGCCCGCCGGCGCCCGGTCGAATGCGGCTGCGCGAACATGATCAGTGCGGTTGCGAGCTGGTCCATGTCGTCGACGCGCTGGACACCGTAGCGGTCGAAGAGCGCCTGGTAGCTCGCGTCCTGCCCGGCGATCGCGCCCGAATGCGACACGGCGAGCTTCGCCGAGAGCTCGGTGCGTCCGACCTTGAGCGCGACGACCGGGATGCGCCGGGCGCGCGCCTTCTCGAGCGCTCGGACCAGGCCCTCAGGATTCCGCGCGGTCTCCATGAAGAGCCCGACCACACGCGTCGACGGCTGCTCGAGCGCGAAGTCGAGGTAATCGTCCATCGCGACGGCGAGCTCCTGGCCGGTCGACACGACCAGGTTGAAGGCGATGCGCTCGTCGGTGTCGACGATGCCGCACATGCCGGAGCCCGAATGGCTGATGTAGGCGACGTTGCCGTCGCGGCCGTGCGAGCGGGTCTGGAAGCCGCAGGCCCAGATCCCGTCGGTGAAATTGTAGAAGCCCATGCCGTTGCCGCCGCAGACCGAGCAGACCCGCAGCCCGGACCTTCGCCGCGACCCGCTCCTTGAGCGGCGGCTCTCGATCGTTCTCGAGCACGAGCGAGGACATCAGCGTCGCGGCGCGCGCGCCGTGCGCGATCACGTCGTCGAGCGCCGCCTCGACGCGGGCGTCTCCGACCGCGAGGATCACGTGCTCGACGGGCGCAGGGCAGCGAGGCGAGCGATGCGTAGCACGGCACGCCGCAGACCGAGGAATAGCCGGGGTTGACGGCGTAGAGCGGCCCCTCGTAGCCCCCCTTCAGCAGGTTCTCGACGGTCGTGCGGCCGACGGTGCCGGCACGCTCGGTGGCGCCCAGCACCGCGATGGAGCGCGGCCGGAGCAGGGCGTCGAGCCGGTGCGACGTGTCGGCCACGGGCGCCCCTGGACGCTCAGAAGTCTGCGGCAGGGACGGCGCGGCGGCGGGGCGGATCGAAGAATGCGCCTTCCACGACGCGGCAACGCGCCATCACGCGCGCCCACTTGAGCTCGCGCTGGTAGTAGATCTCGGCCCAGAGCTCGTCGCCCGGACGTCCCCAGGGCATGTGGAGCGAGGCGAGGGCGATGTTCGACTTGGCCGACGGCGACCACTCGGCCGACGTCACCGTGCCGACGACGTTGCGGCGGCTGTCGTAGATGTAGGACGACTTCGCCGGCTTGTTGCCCTCGATGTCGAGCCGCACGAAACGGAACCGCGAGCCGCGCTTCTGTTCCTCGAGGAGCGCCCTTCGGCCGTTGAAGAAGGGCTTCTTGAAGTCGACCAGCCGGCCGAGATCGAGCTCGAACGGCGAGCGCGAGCGATCGAGCCGGACCGCCGAATCCGCGGGGTGGAAATCCACGCCCGCCTGGATGAAGCCCGCCTCGATGCGCGAGACCTCGAGTGCGTGCGTGCCCATGGGGCGGATGCCGTGATCGGCGCCCGCGGCGAACAGCGCGTCCCAGAGCACCAGCGCCTGCGCAGGCGCGATCCAGAGCTCGTAGCCCAGGTCGCCGGTGAAACCGGTGCGCGACACCATCAGCTCGGTGCCGGCGAACGGGAAGTACGCGATGCCGAACGGCGCGAGCTTCTCGACACCGGTGCAGCCCATCTTCTTCAGCACCGCGCAGCTGGTCGGCCCCTGCAGCGCGAGCGCGGCGACGTCGTGCGTGTCCTCGACGATGGACACGTCGAAGCCCAGCGCCGAGCGTGACAGCCAGTCGAGCTGCCGCTCCTGCGAGCACAGCCGATAGTCACCCTCGCGAAGATGGAAGATCGTTCCGTCGTCGATGACCTGGCCGTTGTCGTCGCACCACACGCAGTAGCCGACCTTGCCCGGCTTGATCTTCGCGACGTCGCGCGTGACCAGTCGGTTCAGGAACGCCAGCGCGTCCGGCCCGGTGATCCGGTGCTTGGTCATCGGCGTCAGGTCGAACACCGCACAGGCGTTGCGGATCGCGGAGTACTCGAGCGCCTCGTCGAAGTACGCGTCCGCGGTGGTGTAGTCCTTCCAGCGATGCCACTCGTTCAGCACGTTCAACTGCGAGGTTCGCGGGTGGAAGGGCGTCGCATAGACCGCCGTGCGGAAGTGCTCCTTGTGCTTCATGCCGCGCGCTCCACGCCGAGGACCGCCTGCGCCGCATTGCGGCCGGCGACGCCCATCACGCCGCCTCCGGGGTGGCAGCCGGCGCCGCAGAGATAGAGTCCGCCGACCGGCATCGCGTACTGCGCGGCGCCCGGGACCGGGCGCAGCATCAGCATCTGGTCGAGCGCGAGCTCGGCGTGGTGCCAGTGCCCGCCGGTGATCCCGAATTCGCGCTCGATGTCGAACGGCAGCAGCAGCTCGGAGGCGACGATGCGCCGGCGCAGGTCCGGGGAATACCGATCGAGGACGGCGAGCGCGCGCTCGAGAAACGCGGCGCGGGCGTCCTCGGTGTTCGCTCGCGGGTCGAAGGGCGCGTACTGCACCACGGCGGAGAGCACGTGCCGCCCCTCGGGCGCGAGCGTGCGGTCGTGCAGCGTCGGGATGGTGATCTCGAGCGCCGGGCTCGGGCGAGCACTCGCCGTACTTGGACGTGTCGAAGGCGTGCTCGAGGTAGACGAGGTCCGGTGCGATCACGAGCCGCTCGCCGGCGAGCGATGCGGGAAGCCGCGCGAACTCGGGCAACCCGTCGAGCGCCAGGTGCAGCTTGGCAGCCGTTCCCTTCGATCGCAGGTGGCGGATGCGCTGTGCGAATCCGGTGTCCAGATAACGGGCGCCGAGCAGCGTGAGCATCGTGCGCGCCGGATCGGCGTTCGAGACGACGATCCCGGCGCGGATCGTCTCGCCGCTCGCGAGCTCGACGCCCGACACCCGGTCGCCCTCGAGGGTGATCCGCGCGACGGGGTTGCCCGTGCGGATCGTCGCCCCGTTCGCGCGCGCAGCGGCGGCGAACGCGTCGGTGACGGCGCCCAGGCCGCCCTCCGGCAGCCACGGCCGGTTGCCCGGCGTCGACCGACTGGCCGCTCAGCCGATGCAGCAGCGTGAGCACGGAGTTGTTCGAGCGCGGTCCCGAATTGGTGCCCAGCACGGCATCGAAGGCCAGCGCGCCCTTCAGCAGCGGCGTGTCGAAGGTCTCCTCGAGCACGTCGAAGATGTTGATGCCCGCGATGCGGAGAAACTCGCGCATGTCGTCGCGGCCGAGGCGGCGGATGTCCAGGCCGAGCATCGCAGCGCCGATCGTGTCCGAGCGGCCGCCGCCCAGGATGCGGGGCGGACGGCGGTTGTGCTGCTTCGCCAGGATCCGCGCGAAGCGCAGCATCCGGGCGTGATAGCCCGTGAGCGCGGTGCGGTCTTCCGCGCGTCACGCTGCCGGATGCCACGCGCCCGTCGTCGAGCACGAGGTGCTCGCCCTCGCGCGCGAGCGCGACGGTCTTCAGGCCCGTACGCGCGGCCTTGAGGCCGTGCGAGTCCAGGCCGAGCTCGCGCCGGACGCTCGGCGTCGAGCAGGTACAGCAGGTGGGCGCAGGCCGACACGCGGTAACCGGGCGCGAACTCGCGCGTGACGGCTGCGCCGCCGACGCGCTCGGCGGCCTCGAGCACCACGACCTCGCGCCCGGCCTTCGCGAGATACGCAGCGCAGGCCAGGCCGTTGTGGCCGGCACCGATGACGACGATCCGGTTGCGGTCAGTCATCCTGCCAGCCCTCGGGGACGAGATTCGGCCTGCGCAGGTCGAGCAGGATCTCGCGCGCGGCGTTCGCGCCCGGCGCGGCCATGACGCCGCCGCCGGGGTGTGTGCCCGATCCGCACATGTAGAAGCCCCTGGTCGGGCCGCGATACTGCGCGAAGCCCGGGAACGGCCGGTTGAACAGCAGCTGGTCCATCGTGAGCTCGCCCTGGAAGATGTTGCCCTCGGTGAGGCCGACCTCGTTCTCGAGCTCGCGCGGCGTGCGCACTTCGACGTGGCGGATCAGGCTGCGGAAGTTCGGGCTGTAGCGCGAGATCTGGTCGAGCACGGTGTCGCGGAAGCCGTCGCGATCCTCGTCGGTCCAGTCGCGGCCGTGGATCTTCGGCGGCACGTACTGCACGAACACCGACATGAAGTGCTTGCCCGGCGGCGCCATCGTCGGGTCGGTCATCGACGGGATCAGCAGGTCGAGGTACGGGTCCTTCGACCAGGTGCCGTTCTTCCAGTCGTCATAGGCGCGCTCGTAGCGCTCGAGCGAGTCGAGGAAGTGCATGTCGCCGAAGCGCAGCGGGTTGTCGCGTCCGAGCGCGGGAAACTCGGGCAGTCCGTCGAGCGCGATGTTGAGCTTGCCCGAGGAGCCGCGGATCTTGAACTCGCGCGCCCGCTTGAGGAAGGCCGGGTCGAGGTCCTTCTCGTCGAAGAGCGTGAGGAAGGTGCGCTTCGGATCGAGGTTCGAGACGACGATCTTCGCGCGGTACTCGTTGCCGTTCGCGGTCGCGACGCCCGTCACGCGGCCGCCGCGGACCAGCACGCGCTCGACCGGCGCATCGGTGATGATCTCGCCGCCGTGCGCCTTGAAGGCCGAGGCGATCGCCTTCGACACCGAGCCCATGCCGCCGCGCGCGAAGCCCCAGGCGCCGATCGAGCCGTCGACGTCGCCCATGTAGTGATGCAGCAGCACGTAGGCGGTGCCCGGCGAGTACACGCCCATGGCGGAGCCGATGATGCCGCTGCCGGAGAAGTGCGCCTTGACGAGGTCGGACTCGAAGTACTCGCCGAGGAAGTCGGCGATGCTCATCGAGTAGAAGCGGATCATGTCGTAGATGACCTGCTCGCCGAGCTTCGCGAATTCCTTGCCGAGATAGATCATCTCGCGGATGTCGCGCGGCCTGAGCGAGGTCGGATCCGGCGGCGTGCGCAGCAGCAGCGGGCGGATGAACTTGCACTGGCGCATCACCTCGGTCGAGTACCGGTGATACGCGTCGCCGTCGCGCGGGTTGTGCCGCGCGATCTCCCGGCGCTGAACGGCGTCGTCGGTGTAGTTGCCGAGGATGTCGCCGGTGCGCGTGAAGGTCACGCCGCCGCCGTAGGGGACGACCTGCAGGCCGTGCTTTGCGAGCTCGAGGTCGCGGAAGAGCTCCGGCCGCAGCAGGCTGCAGACGTACGAGCAGTTCGAGTAGATCCAGCCCTCCTGGATCTCGCGGCTGACCGCGGCGCCGCCGATATACGGGTTGCGCTCGAGCACCAGGACCTTGAGCCCGGCCCGCGCGAGGTAGGCGGCATTCGTCAGGCCATTGTGGCCCGCACCGACCACGATCGCATCGTAGTTCGTCATCGATTCTCGCCTAGCTTGCGCACCGCGCGGGCTCCGGGCTCGGATGCCTGCGAACGACCCTGTCCACCGCTTCTTCGAACCGCTGCAGGGTCTCGGCAAGGCAGCGCTCGTCGTGCGCCTCGCATACGAACCATGGCTCGCGGGAATCCGGCTCGCAGAGCACGCCGAGATCGTGCAGTTCCGGAGCCAGTGCTTCGTAGAAAGTGTAGTCGCTCCGGGCCCAGTCGCGATAGTCGTGCGGCGGCGTCTCGCTGAAGAACAGCCCGCTCATCGAGGGATGACCGCTGAACGAATGCCGGATGCCGCGCTGCGAGAGGACCTGGCTGATGCCGTTGCGGAGCTTCGTCCCGTATTCGGCGATCGTCCTGAGCGCCGGTGTCTCGTCGAGGATCTCGAGGGTCTTCTCGGCCGCAGCCAGCGCGACGGAGTGGCAGGTGAACGTTCCGCCGTGCACGACGCCGTCGCCGAGCTTGCGCATGATCTCCTCGCGACCGGCCACGCACGCTGATCGGGTAGCCGTTGCCCATGGCCTTGGCGAAGGTGCAGAGATCGGCCTTGACGCCCATCAGTTCCTGCACGCCGCCCCGCGCCACGCGGAACCCGGTCTTGACCTCGTCGATGATCATGAGGATGCCGTAGCGGTCGCAGAGCGCGCGTGCATCGCGGAGGTATTCGCGCGTCGCCGAGATCGAGCAGCAGTTGCCCATGATCGGCTCGATCATGAAGGCGGCGATCTCGTGTCCGTAGGCCTTGAAGACGCTCTCCAGCCGGTCGGCGTCGTTCATCGGCACCGCGTGGAGCAACCCACGCAGGATGCCGGGCACGCCGGCGCTGTACGGCACGAGGTGGGGCTCGCCGGAGGAGGGCTTCCAGTCCTCGATCGGCGTGTACCAGAGCGCGGCGTCGAACACGCCGTGATAGCCGCCCTCGACGACCACGTAGGAGTCCTTGCCGGTGTAGGCGCGCGCGAGCCGCAGCGCAGCCATCACCGCCTCGGTGCCCGAATTCGAGAACCGGACGAGCTCGGCGGCGGGCACCATCCGGGAGATGCGCTCGCGCAACCGCGTACTCACGCTCGGTCGAGAGTGCGAAGACGCCGCCCATGTCGATGCCGGCCTTCGCCGCGGCGTCGACGCGCGGGTCCGCGTAGCCGAGGATGCAGGGCCCGTAGGCCATGCGGTAATCGATGTACTCGTTGCCGTCGATGTCGCGCAGGCGCGCCCCGCGGGCGCCTGCGACATAGATCGTCTTGTCGTCGCCCCAGTAGCGGAAGTTCGACGAGACCCCGAGCGGCAGGCGCGTGACGGCCTTCCGGAAGTGCGCATTCGATCGGCTGAGGCTGCGTGTCATGGCCATGGCCTCCTGGCGGGAAAATTCCTGTTCGGGAGGCGCACAGGCTCCCACAAACCGGGGTCCGCCGTCCACGCTGACTGAATAATCATTCATTCATTGCATTGCGCGGAGGAAACGGTACCATTGGGCGCAACCTCCCAGCTGGCAGGATCTAAGTGCTTGATTCTTCTGGAGTTGACACCCTGAAAAGCCGGACGACCCGGCGCGCGCCGCCGCCGCGTCGACGCACGGCGCCCCCCGCGGAGCGACGCCAGCAGCTGATCGATGCGACGATCCGCACGGTGGCCAACCGTGGGCTCGGCGACACCACGATCGCGACGGTCGCACGCGAGGCGGGCCTGAGCCAGGGGATCATCAACCTGCACTTCCAGACCAAGGAGCGGCTGCTGACCGAGACCCTGCGCTTCCTCGCGGACGAATATCGCACCGCCTGCCGCGAGGCGGCCGCCCGGACCGACGGCTCGCCGGAGGCCGGCCTCAAGGCCATGGTCGATCTCGACTTCCAGCGCGGGATCTGCGAGCGGAACAAGCTCGCGGTCTGGTTCGCGTTCTGGGGCGAGCGGAAGTTCCGGCCGACCTACCGGCGCATCTGCGCCGAGCGCGACAAGTCGTACGACGACATGGTGCGTACCTTGTGCGCGCGGCTTTGCGAGCAGGGCGGGTACCCCGAGGTGGACTCGGCCCTGGTCGCCGACGGCTTGTCGGCCCTGACGGACGGGCTCTGGCTCGACCTGCTCGTGCGCCCGGAGTCGATGAGCCGGGAGCTCGCCCGGCGGGTCAGCCTGGCCTATCTCGCCGATGCGTTTCCGCGGCATTTCCCGCGGCCGGCCGCGGTCGCGCGGAGGTAGCCCCCTTGCAGATCATGCTCGACGAGACGGCCCGCGGCTGGCGAGACCGCGCCGCGCACTTCGCCCGCGAGGAGCTGATCCCGTGGGAGGTGGAGGCCGAGCTTAACGAGGGGAACCTGCCGTCGGAGGTGAAGGCGCGCCACAAGCGCCTGGCCGTCGAGCTCGGCTTCAGCGCCATGGACGTGCCGGCGGCACACGGCGGCCGGGACCTGCGCGTAATCGACCAGGTCGCGGTCTGGGAACAGCTCGGCCGGGTCACGAACGCGCTCTGCTGGTGCTTCTCCGAGCCGCATCGCTGGATGTTCGAGGCCTGCACCGCAGATCAGCTCTCGCGCTACGTGCTGCCGCTGATGACCGGCAAGCGCAAGGAATGCTACGCGATCACCGAGAGCGGGCCCGGTTCGGACCCCGACTCGATCGAAACCACCGCCGCGCGCTGCCCGGAGGGCTACCGAATCTCGGGCGAGAAGTGGTACGTCACGAGCGCCAACCACGCGGACTACTTCATCCTGCAGGCCGGGCTCGCCGACGGGCCGCATGCCGGCTCGCAGTGCCTGTTCTTCATCGATCACGACCAGCCGGGAATCGAGCTGGTGCGCACGCCGCCGTTCAGCCACACCTTCAGCGACCATCACCCGATCTACCGTTTCAACGAAGTGGTCGTTCCGGAGCGGCAGCGTCTGGGCGCGGAAGGCGACGGGATGCAGTACTCCCATGCCTGGTTCCGCCGCGAGCGACTGATGATCGCCGCACGCTGCTGCGGCGCCTCCGCGCGGCTGATCGAGGAGGCGACGGCCTTCGCCACGACGCGCATCATCGGCGGCGAGCCGCTGGCGGAAAAGCAGCTCGTGCAGGCCATGCTCGCCGACAGCGTTACCGACCTCTGGGCCGCGCGGCTCATCACCTACGAGGCCGCGCAGGCGCACGATCGCGGGGAGGATCTGCGGTCGCTGCATGCGCGCTGCTCGATCGCGAAGCTCTACGCCTCCGAGGCGGCGAACCGCATCGCGGACCGCGCCCTGCAGATCTTTGGCGGCCGCGGCTACATGCGCGAGAATGCGGCCGAGCGTTTTTTCCGGGAGTTGCGCGTGGACCGCATCTGGGAAGGCACCAGCGAGATCCAGCGGCTCATCATCGCGCGCGCCCTGTTGAAGCGCGGTCTCGAGGGGATGTAGCCCGTGCCGTGGCTGCGGCCGCTCATCGTCGCGGTGGCGCTCGCATCGCCTGCCGCCGCGCTGGGCGCGGAGGAGAAAGTCCTCAACGTCTTCACGTGGCCCGACTACATCGCGCCGAATACCATCGCCGACTTCGAGGCCGAGTACGGCATCAAGGTCAACTACGACACCTACGATTCGACCGAGATGGCCGAAGCGCGTCTGCTTGCCGGGCGGACCGGCTACGACGTCGTCGTGCATGCCGAGCGCTACTCCGCCCGGCTGATCCCGATCGGCATCTACCAGCCACTCGACCGCAGCCGGCTCACGAACTGGAAGAACCTCGACCCGTGGGTGCTCGAGACACTGCAGGTCAACGATCCAGGCAACCGCTACGGCGTTCCCTACCTCTGGGGGACGACCGGCTTCACGTACAACGTGCCGATGATCCGGGCACGCATGCCGGATGCGCCGGTCGACAGCGGCGACATGATCTTCAAGCCCGAGGTCGCCCGCCGTTTCGCCGACTGCGGCATCACGTTCATCGACGAGCCGACCGACGTGATCCCTCTCGCGCTGCTCTATCTCGGCCACGACCCCAACAGCCTCGACCCTGCGCATCTCGCCGAAGTCGAGAAGCTGCTGAAGGGCGTGCGTCCATACATCCGTTATTTCAGCTCCGCGAAGATGCTGATCGACCTGCCGAACGAGGAGGTCTGCATCGCGATGAGCTGGTCGGGCGACTACGCGCAGGCGATGTGGCGTGCCCAGGAGGTCGGCCGGCCGGTCGAGCTCGCCTACACGACGCCGCGCGAGGGCGCACTGGCCTGGTTCGACCTGTGGTTCATACCCGCCGATGCGCCTCATCCCGGAAACGCCCACCTGTTCCTCAACTACCTGCTGCGGCCCGAGGTCATCGCGGCGATCAGCAACGAGACGCGCTACGCGGCGCCGAACCTGAGGGCCATGCAGTACCTGCGGCCGGAGGTGCGCGACGACCCCGCCGTCTACCCGCCGGACGAGGTGCGCCTCAGCGCTGCGCAAGGGCTTCCTGCACAGCCCGAAGGAAGAGCGCCTGCGATCGCGCCTCTGGTCCCGCGTCAAGACCGGTCTTTGATCACGGCATGAATCACAACGACCAGGTCGGATCGAAGCAGCCGGGATTACAGGAGCGGCTTGCGAACGGCCAGCGGGAACCGGCCGGCGGGCCGCTCGTGCAGATCCAGGAGCTGACCAAGCGTTTCGACGGGGTCACCGCCGTCGATGGCGTTTCCCTCGACATCCGCCGGGGCGAGCTGTTCGCGATCCTGGGCAGCTCGGGTTGCGGCAAGTCGACCCTGCTGCGGATGCTGGCGGGCTTCGAGCAGCCGACGTCGGGCCGCATCCTCATCGACGGCGCCGACATGACCCACGTGCCGCCGTACGAGCGGCCGGTCAACCTGATGTTCCAGTCATATGCGCTCTTTCCGCACATGACGGTCGCACAGAACGTGGGTTACGGCCTGAAGAAGGAGGGTGTTCCGGCCGCCCGCATCCGCGAGCGCGTCGCGGAGATGCTTGCCCTCGTCAAGCTCGAGCCGCTCGCCGGACGCAAGCCGGACAAGCTCTCCGGCGGCGAGAAGCAGCGCGTGGCGCTCGCCCGCGCTCTCGTGAAGCGGCCGAAGCTGCTGTTGCTCGACGAGCCGCTCGCCGCGCTCGACAAGAAGCTGCGCGAGCACACGCAGTTCGAGCTGTCGAACCTGCAGTATCAGCTCGGCACCACCTTCGTCGTCGTTACCCACGACCAGGACGAGGCGATGACGCTCGCGGGCCGGATCGCGGTCATGGCTCAGGGTCGGATAGCGCAGGTCGGCACGCCCGGCGAGGTCTACGAGTTCCCGGCCAACCGGTACGTGGCGGACTTCGTCGGCAACATCAATCTGATCGACGCCCGCGTGGCGGGCGCCGCGAACGGCCGATTGTCGCTGCGATGCGAGTCGATCGGTGCCGATCTCACGGCGCTGTCGGAGCACGCGCCGGCGCTGCACACCCCGATCTGCGTTGCCGTGCGGCCCGAGAAGATTACGATCAGCAGGAACGCGCCGGAGGCGACGGACCGCAACGTGCTCAAGGGCGTCGTCTGGGACCTTGGATATTTCGGCGACCAGTCGCTCTATCGCGTGCGCCTGCCGAGCGGCGCGGTGCTCCAGGTCAGCGCGCAGAACCTGCGTCGCTCTGCGAGTCTGACCGTCGAGTGGGACGACGAGGTCTACCTCTCCTGGGACGTGGCGAGCACGATGGTGTTGCGCGAATGAACGACGACGCGAACTCGCTGGGGATGCGAGCGCAGCGCTGGCTGCGGCGGGCGGTGACGTTGCCCTACGCCTGGCTGGTGGTCTTCTTCCTGACGCCGTTCCTGATCATTCTGAAGATCAGCGTCGCCGAGCCCGTCGTGGCCCAGCCGCCCTTTACGCCGCTCTTCGAGTGGGGCGAGCGCGGGATCGAGGGCTTGAGGGTGACCTTCGAAAACTACGCGTTCCTGTTCCAGGACGGCTACTACGGGATCATCTACCTCTCGTCGCTCAAGATGGCAGCGATCGGCACGCTGCTCTGTCTCCTGCTCGGCTATCCGATGGCGTACTACATCGCGCGGCAGCCGGCACGGCGCCGCCAGATCCTGCTGCTCGCGGTGATCCTGCCGTTCTGGATCTCGTTTCTGCTCAGGGTCTACGCCTGGATCGGGCTCCTCAATAACAAGGGCGTGATCAACAACCTGCTCATGGGCATGGGCGTGATCGACGAGCCGCTGACGATGCTCTACAACGATTTCGCGGTGTACCTGGGGATCGTCTATTCCTACCTGCCATTCATGATCCTGCCGCTGTACGCGAACCTCGAGCGGCTCGATCTCGATCTGCTCGATGCGGCCGCCGATCTCGGCGCGAAGCGCTGGCAGGCCTTCGTCGACGTGACTCTTCCGCTTTCCCGGCCCGGCATCATCGGGGGGTGCCTGCTGGTGTTCATTCCGGCGGTGGGAGAGTTCACGATCCCGGCGCTGCTGGGCGGCGCCGATACGCTGATGATCGGCCGGGTGCTGTGGGACGAGTTCTTCATCAGCCGTGACTGGCCGGTCGCCTCGGCGGTGTCGATCGTTCTCGTGCTGCTCCTCGTCGCCCCGATCATCTGGTTCCAGCATGTCCAGTCGCGCGAGCAGGAGGCTGGCCGATGAGCCGGCGGTCGCTCGGGTTACTCGGCGTCGTGGCCTTCGGTTACGCGTTTCTCTACGTGCCGATCCTCTCCGTGATGATCTACTCGTTCAACGACTCGCGGCTGGTTACGCTCTGGGGCGGATTCTCCCTGCGGTGGTACGCCAACCTGTTCGCGGACGAGGAGCTGCTCGAGGCGGCGCTCCTCAGCCTGCGCGTCGCCGCGGTGAGCGCCACCGTGGCGACCGGCCTTGGCGCGCTCGTCGCGCTCGCGATGCAGCGGCTGACGAGGCTTCGCGGCCGGCTGCTGCTCGCCGGCTTGATCTCCGCGCCGCTCGTGATGCCGGAGATCATCACTGGCCTGTCGCTCCTGTTCCTGTTCATCTCGATGGCGGACTGGATCGGCTGGCCGGGAACACGCGGTGCCACGACGATCACGATCGCCCACACGACGTTCTCCATGGCCTACGTCGCGGTCGTCGTGCGATCCCGCCTCGCCGGCATGGACGAAACGCTCGAGGAGGCCGCGATGGATCTCGGCGGCCGGCCGCTCGCCGTGTTCTTCGACATCACCGTGCCGATGCTGCTGCCGGCCCTGATATCGGGCTGGCTGCTGGCATTTACGCTGTCGCTCGACGATCTCGTGATCTCGAGCTTCGTGTCGGGCCCCGGGGCGACGACCCTGCCGATGCTGATCTTCGCGAAGGTGCGGCTCGGTGTTACCCCGGACATCAATGCGATCGCGACCATCATCATCGTGCTGGTGTCGATCGTCGTCGTGACGGCGGCCGTGCTGTCGCGCCGCTACGATCGCGCGGCCGGGCCATAAGGGTTCGAGGAGACGGGAAGCGGTGGCCGACGATCCAAGAAAAGCGCTGCAGACCTGGGACAGCCGCTACGCGCTGCCGGGTGCGCTGTATCGCGATGCGGGGTTGTACGAGACCGAGATCCGCCGGATCTTCCTGCGCTCGTGGCTCTACGTAGGCCACCAGAGCCAGATCCCCAGGCGCGGTGACTATTTCCTGTTCGACGTCGCGGGCGAGTCGGTGATCGTCGTGCGTGACGCGGAAGGCGGCATCAATGCGCTGCTCAACGTCTGCCGGCACCGCGGGTCGCGGATCTGCGACCAGGCCAGCGGACACGAGCCGCGGCTCGTATGCCGCTACCATGGCTGGACGTACGGGCTGGACGGCTCGCTGCGCGCTGCGGGGAACATGCCCGAGGGCTTCGACCGCTCCCGCCTCGGCCTCAAGCGTCTGCACACGAGGGTCTTCGAGGGTCTCGTCTTCGTCAACTTCGCCGACGACCCGCCGTCATTCGAGGCGATCGACAACGACCTCGCCGAGCCACTCCGTCCGTATGATCTCGCACGCACGCGGATTGCCCATCGCCAGAACTACCCGATCGCGTCGAACTGGAAGCTCGCCGTCGAGAACTACTGCGAGTGCTATCACTGCGGGCCCGCACATCCCGAGTACTCGGTCGGGCACGGGCGGGCGGTCCCGCCGGAGCAGTCCGCCGCCATGCTCGCGGCGGTCATGGAGCGCGCGCCGGCGGTCGGGCTCACGCAGCACGTGGTGCGCCATTCCTGGCTCGCCTCGGGCGAGCTGGGCGTCGACCGCGGCTTCGATCGCTATCCGCTGATGCGCGGGCACCTGACCGGCAGCCGCGACGGGACCCCGGTCGCACCCCTGCTCGGCTCGATCACCGGTTACGACGGCGGCACGACCGATCTGCACCTGGGCCCGACGACATTCGGCCTGGCGTATTGCGATCATGTGGTCCTGTACCGCTTCACGCCGCGGTCGCTGCGCAGCACCGACTGCGAGATCACGTGGCTCGTCAAGGAATCGGCCCAGGAGGGCAGGGACTACGACCGGGCGGAGCTGACCTGGCTCTGGGACGTCACGACGATCGCCGACAAGACGATCATCGAGCGCAACCAGGCAGGCGTCGACTCCCGCTTCTATGTGCCCGGGCCGCTCTCGCCGATGGAGGACTTCACGCGTCGATTCCTCGAGTGGTACGTCGCCGTCATGCGCGAAGCGACGGACGGCACCTCGAACGGGATCGCAGCGGACATGATCGATCGCGCGCCGTGCAGTGTTGCCTGTACGGCGGGCGGACGGGTTAGTATCACTCGAGCACAAAGGGGATGGCCGCATGTCAGACACGAAGAGTGAGCAGGCAGGGCGAGGGTCTCCGGCGCTGGCCGCGGCCATTTCGGCGACGCTCGGCGTCGCGGGCACGGCGTCGGCGCAGATCGACCGGCGGCGGCCTCGAGACGATCATTGTGACGGCCACCCGTCGCGCGGAGAACCTGCAGGACATCCCCGAGTCGATCACCGCCTTCGATACGGCGGCGATCGAGATCCGAGGGCTGCGCCAGCTCGATGACTACGCGAAATTCATCCCCGGCCTGTCGCTGGGCGTGCGCGAGCCGGGTGGCACCAGCATCGTGTTCCGCGGTGTCGCCGCCTCGGGTGTGGAGTTCGGCGGCGTGTCCTCCTCCGCACTGTACCTCGACGAGCAGCCGATCACGCAGAGCGGCCGCAATCCGGATCCGCGCCTGATCGACATCGAGCGGCTCGAGGCGCTCCGCGGTCCGCAGGGCACGCTGTACGGCGCGAGCTCACAATCGGGCACGCTGCGGGTCATCACCAACAGGGCGGATCCGAGCGGCTTCGACGCCTGGGTCGACGGGCAGGTCACGAGCATCGACGACGGCGGCACGGGCTACGACGTCAGCGGCATGGTCAATGTGCCGCTCATCGACGACCGACTTGCCCTGCGCATCGTGGGCTTCAGCGCGGAGGATGCGGGGTTCATCGACAACGTGCTGAGCGACAGCCCGCTGGGACTCCTCTCGCCCGGGGACGGTACGTTCACCAACGAGGACCAGGTGGACGACGACGTCAATTCGGTCACGACGAGCGGCGCCCGTGCCTCGCTGCGCTGGGACGTCAACGACGACGTCGACGTGACCCTTGGTGCGCTCTTCCAGGACGTGAGCACCGACGGGCACGGTGACGTTTCGGTGGATGCGGCGGACCTGACCCAGGTCCGGTTCGAGAACGAGAATCTCGACGACGAGTGGTACCAGCTGGGCCTGACGTTGAACGCGTCGCTGTCGTTCGGCGAGGCCGTGTTCTCCGCCTCGTACTTTGACCGTGACTTCCGTTACGAGGCGGACGCCACGGAATACGAGTTCAATTTTCAGCAGTCTGGCTACGTGATCTACGATTTCGGCGGTGATCCACGCGGCTTCGCGACCAACGACGAGCAGACGGAGATCACGACGTTTGAAGCACGGCTGCAGTCCGCGGGGGACTCGGACAGCCGCTGGTCGTGGCTGGTCGGCGCGTTCTACAGCGAGGAGAAGCAGCACACGGAGTTCGACAGCTTCGTGCGAGGCTACGCGGACACGCCGGCTTTCGAGTATTTCAGCTACTACGAATTCAACCTGACAGGTAACACGCTCGAGCCGACCGAGCGCTGGTTCGTGGGACGGTACGACACCGAGCTCGAGCAGGTCGCCGTGTTCGGCGAGCTGGGCTACGACCTGACCGAGAACTTCACGATCACCGCCGGCGGGCGCTGGTTCGACTATGACCGCACGTTCGTGCAGATCCAGCAGTCACCGGAAGGATTCAGCGGCTTTACGCGCCTGGACGGCAACCAGGACACGAGCGAGGACGGCAACGTCGTGAAGCTGAACCTGACCTACCGGTTTGACAGCGACCGCCTCGTGTACGCGACGTATTCGGAGGGTTTTCGCATCGGCGGAAGCAACCCGCTGAAGGCATCCTCGGTGCTCCCCGAGGACTACTCCTCCGATACGCTGAAGAACTACGAGGTCGGGCTCAAGTCGGAGTGGCTGGACAACCGGCTGCGTTTCAACATTGCGGCGTACTACATGGATTGGGAGAACTTCGCCGTGCAGATCGCGGATCCTCAGCCAGCGATCTTCCAGCTCGGGTACGTGAACCTCCCGAGCGCGGATATCCCGGGTGTCGAAGCCGAGTTCGCCGCCACCCTGAGCGACAACTGGCAGCTCGACGGCGCGATCTCCTGGAATGACGCGCAGGTCTCGGAATCGACGGTACTGTCCTTCGGCGAGGACGACGAGGGCAATCCGCTCGAGGTGCCCGTGCAGGACGGCGCGCGGCTTCCGCTGACGCCCGACTGGTCGGTGACCCTCGGCATCGAGTACCGGTCCGACGCGCAGTGGCTCAATGCCCAGCCGTTCGCGCGCTTCGACTTCGCCTACGTCGGTGAATCGGTCAACTCGCTGGAGGGCATCGGGTCCGCCATCGACCTGAACCCGTCCGAGATCCAGGACGCCTACGAGACCGGGGACCTGCGGTTCGGCCTGGATGGCGACGCGTGGAGCGCATCGGTCTTCGTCGACAACATCTGGGACGAGCGCGCCGAGCTCTTCTTCAGCGATCGCTGGGCCGTCCAGCGGCTCTCGGTCAACCAGCCGCGGACGTACGGTCTGCAGTTCCGGCGCGGATTCTGACCGCCTTCTGACCATCCTCGTCGCAACGTCCGTCGTACGAGGCAGCCGCCAGGGCGACAGCCATGGCGGCGTGTACCTCGTCGATTTCGGCAACGACCGCGCCGCCCGCGTGCTCGACTGGAACACCATGGGGATCGACTGGCAGGGCCGCGGCTGGGATCGCGGCCTGCGCGGCATCGAGTTCGACGGCGAGACGGTCTACATCGCAGCCAGCGACGAGCTTTTCGCCTACACGCCGGATTTCCGGCCGCTCGGCTCCTGGCGGAACCAGTATCTCAAGCATTGCCACGAGATCTGCCGTCACGAGCGCACGCTCTTCCTCACGTCCACCGGCTTCGATTCCGTCCTGGGTTTCGACCTGGACCGAAAAGGCTTCTCATGGGGTCTGCGGGTCGCGGCGCTGGGGGACGGGTTTGCCGGGCAGCCCTTCGACCCGGAGTTCGAGAACGGGCCCTCACCCTCGAATGCGCTGCACCTGAATAACGTCTTCTGCGCGAAGGGCGGCATGCACATCAGCGGTCTCCGGACGGCGGGGATCCTGCTGTTCAACGGCCGCGAGCTGCGCCGCTGGGTTTCCCTTCCCGTCGGTGCGCACAACGCCCGCCCGTTCCGCGACGGGGTGCTCTTCAACGACACCGAGGCGGACGCCGTCCGTTTCGCCACCCGCACGGGGCAGCGCGTCTTTCCCGTGCCGCGCTATCCGCCCGAGCGCTTGACGCATGTCGACCCCGGTGACAGCCGTGTCGCGCGCCAGGCCTTCGGGCGCGGCCTGTGTGTCATCGACGACGAGCACATCGCCGTCGGCTCGTCGCCGTCCACGATCACGCTGCACGACCTGCGCGGGGGTGCCAAATCGAGGAGGGCGACACTGAGCCAGGACGTACGCAACGCCATCCACGGCCTCGAGGTCTGGCCATTCGGCTGGATCGGGGGTTAGGCTTCCGCTCATGGACATCGGTGTGCCGATTCGCTGCTTCGGGAAAGTGGACATGGAGCCGCTCGCCGCGGCCGTCCTGGCGCAGGAGGAGGCCGCCTGGAACGAGAACGTCCAGCGTCAGCGGGACTACGAGGTCCACGAGCAGACCCGCTCGATCGTGCTGCTGTTCGCCGAAGTGAAAGACTGGCCGTCCGTCGAGGTCAGCAAGCAGCCGGGCTGGGACCGCCTCGCGGAAGCTGCCGTACCGCTGATGCACGCCATCATCCGCCAGTGGTACCCGCCGGGCGGCACGATCATCCGCGCGATGGCGGCCAGGCTGCTGGCGGGCGGACGCATCCTGCCGCATCGGGACTCGCACCCCTCGTTCGGCGCCGGGCACCGCATCCACGTGCCGATCGTCACGAATCCGCGCGTCCGGTTCATGATCGACGGCCGGCCGTACCAGCTCGAGGTTGGTCAGGCCTACGAGATCAACAACCAGAAGACCCACAGCGTCATGAACAAGGGCGAGGCGGACCGGATCAATTTCATTTTCGACTACGTCCCACCCGGGGCCCGGCAGGGCCGCACGCTGGTCGCCGACGCGGCTCAGGCTACCCGCGAGGGTTCGTAGCGCCGATAACGATCGCGGATCGGCTCGATCACGGTGACGAGCTCGTCGACGTGCTCCGCGTAGTTGCGCCAGTGACCGACGGAGCGATCGTAGATCGGCTGACGCACCTGTTCGGAGCTTGGCGTGCGCACCGGCCGGTCGCTCTCGTAGAACCGCAGGCAGGCGTCCTCCCATGGCAGCCCGCAGAATTCCAGCAGCCGGCGCACCTGTACCTCGAAATCGGAGACGACCTCTTCGTATTGCACGGTGAGCACCTTCCCCGGCAGGACCTCGCCCCAGTGATCCATCAGCCGCTGGTACTGCAGGTAGTATTCGCCGATCTCCGTCAGGTCGTAAGTGAAGTTCTGCCCCTTGGCAAAGAGCTGCCGGTAACAGCTCAGGCAGGCATCGAGTGGATGGCGCCGCGCGTCGATGATCTTCGCGTTCGGCAGGATCAGTGACATGAAGCCGACGTGCGGGAAGTTGTTCGGCATCTTGTCGATGAATCGCGGCGCGCCCGTGCGGCGGTGGACTCGCGCATAGCCCAGGTAGTCCTCGCCGAGTGACCGGAAATTCGCGGGTGCCAGCTCCCGGGCCGCTTCAGGGTAGTTGATTCCGTCAGCGCGATTGCGATTCAACCAGCCCGCGACCCGGCTGATGTAAGGCAGCTCGCTCGTCCCCTCGACCTGGCTGTGGCTCGCGAGAATCTGCTCGAGCAGCGTGGACCCCGATCGCGGCAGCCCGAGGATGAAGATCGGAGCGGGATCGGCAAGACCGACGCCGGGCCGGGACCGCAGGAAGTCGCCGTCGAAGACCCGCACCAGCCGATCATTCATCGACTCCACCTGCACCGGGTCGTATGCCACGGTGGAACGCTGCTTCGAGTTGCCGGCCTTGTAGTATTTCCAGGCCTGCTCGAATTCGCCCCGGTCCTCATGCGCCTTGCCGAGAGCGAACAGGAAGTTCACCTCCGACTGCGCGGTCAGGCCACCGCCCGCGACGCGCCGTGCCATCTCTGCGACAGTCACATCGGAGAATCGGTAGGTCTTCAGGTTGGCGAGGCTCCAGTAAGTCTCGCCAAGGTCCGGTCGATGTCGGATGCACGCGTCGTATGAGGCGACCGCATCATCGTAACGGCCCACGGCCTTCAACAGATGGCCAAGGCCGAGCAGGGCTCCGACGTGCGTCGGGCGCAGCGCGAGGCAGGCCTGGTACGCCTCGATCGCCTCGTGCGTGAGTGCGGCGGGAGCGAGCGTTGCCCCGCGCAGGTAATGCGTCTGCGGGTTGTCGGGCTCGAGCGCAATCGCCCGGTCGAAGCATTCGAGCGCCGTCGGCAAACCGGTCCTGTTCCTTGCGCAACCGACCGAGATCGACATGCGCCATCGCGAAGTCGGGCGCTATCGAGATCGCGCGCTCGAGCAACTGCTCCGCCTCGTCGGCATGCCCGGCCTTGAGCGCGATCGAGGCGAGCAGGCGCATCGCATCGACGTTTTGCGGGCGCTGCCGGAGAACGCGGCGGTAAAGGCGCTCGGCCTCCTCGAGGCGACCCTCCTTGTGGTGCTCCGCGGCCAGGGCCATCAGGCGGCGCTCGGGCGACAGCGCGAAGCAGCGCTCGAAGGCCCGGTCGGCTTCGCTGCCGCGGCCCAGCATCGCAAGCGCCTTGCCGAGCGTGAACCAGGCGAACTCGAGCGACGGGTCGAGATGCGTGGCGCGCTCGAGGAAGGGCAGGGCGTCGGCCGGCGCGGCCCTGCTGTACGAGCAGATGGCCGAGATCCTCGTGGGGCTTCGCGAATGTCGGAGCCTCGGCGATCACCTGGCGAAGCAGATCGTCCGCTTCGGATCCGCGATTCAGCTTGACGAGAAGGGCGCCGAGCAGCGCCTGCAGGTTGACGTCGCGCGGGTATTCCGCGAGCTTCGCACGCGCGCGAGCCTCCGCCTTCGCAAGATCGCCCGCGTCGATGAGCGCGATCATCGCGTCGAAGTCGGCCTTGGGTGCGGCGAGCGGTCGCATTGGGTCGGTGAACGTTTTCTTGCATCGGAGGCCGAAACCGATTCGCTGCAGTGCCTTGCCGACAGTATAGGTCACCCGGATTTTGCTTGAGCGCGACGATCAGGTAGAAAGGACGGCCGGCTCAATCGGTGGTGCCAACATGCAGATCAGAAACGCACTGCGCGATCTTGCGCTTGCATCGGTCGTTCTCGTTTTCGCGGGATGCAGCCGGCCCGCCGATCAGCTGGACGCGGCCGACATGATCTTCATCAACGGTGGCATCTACACCGTCGACGCCAGAGCGCTCCTGGGCGCAGGCTGCGGCGGTGCGCGATGGACGCATCGTGGCGGTTGGCAGCAACGAGGAGATCCTGCCGCTCAAGGGCGAAGCGACCCAGGTCGTCGATCTCACCGACCGCATGGCGCTGCCGGGCTTTCACGACTCGCATGTCCACGTCGCCTCGTCCGGACTCGAACAGCTGCAGTGCCCGATCAATGACCTGATGACCGTCGAGAAGATCCTCGACGCGGTCAGGGCGTGCGCCAGCCAGACGAGGGACGAATGGATCGTCGGCGGTGGATGGTGGGTGTCGCTGTTCGATCACCGCGGCCCGCGCAAGGAACTGCTCGATCAGGCCGTACCGGGCCGGGCAATAGTCCTGTACAGCGTTGACGCGCACAGCGCGTGGGCGAGTTCGCGTGCACTCGAGCTCGCTGGAATCAATGCGAGCACGCCGGATCCCGAGGACGGGGTAATCGAGCGCGACGCGCGCACGGGTGAGCCGAGCGGCACGCTTCGCGAAGCCGCCATTGACCTGGTCCTGGCCAAGGCCCCGGAGCCCAGCGCGGAGAATGCAGCTGGAAGGCCTCAAGCGCGGGTTACGGGAGGTGAGCACGTACGGAATCACATCGTTCATCGAGGCGTCGGTCAGCAGCGCCGAGTTCGATGCCTTCGAGGAAGTCGCGCGGAGCGGGGCGCTCACGGCCAAGGTGCGCCTTTCGCTCGAGTACCCGAACACTGGTGGTACCGAGAAATTCGAAGATCTGCTCGCTCGACGGCAGGACGTGTCCGGGCCGCGGCTGAACGCCGACGCGGTCAAGATCTTCCTCGACGGCGTTCTCGAGGGCGAAACGGCCGCGCTGCTGTCACCGTATCTCAACAGGCCCGGGCTATCTCGGCAGCATCCAGATTCCGGTGGCCGAACTGAATGCCGCCGTAACGCGCTTCGACGCGATGGGGCTGCAGGTGCACATTCATGCCGTCGGCGATGCCGCAACGCGTGCCGGGCTGGACGCAATCGAGGCGGCACGCGCGAAGAACGGCGCCGACCGATCAACCGCCACCACATCGCGCACCTGCAGCTCATCCACCCGGACGACGTCCCGCGCTTCGCGGCGCTGGGCGTCGCGGCCAACTTTACGGCGTTATGGGCCTTTCCGGACGAGTACATCGTCGACGTCAACACGCCGCAGGTCGGCATCGAGCGCGTGAACCGCATGTACCCCATAGGCAGCGTGCAGCGGGCCGGCGGCCGTATCGTCGGCGGCAGCGACTGGTCGGTGAATACCGTCAATCCGCTGCCTGCGATCGAGGTCGGGCTCGACGCGCCAGGATCCGGAGGGCGCAGGTACCGCCGTGCTCAACGCGGCGGAGCGGGTCGACCTGGCTACGATGATCGCCGCCTACACGATCGAGGGCGCCTGGCTGATGCACCAGGAGAAGGAAACCGGCTCGATCGAGACCGGCAAGGCCGCCGACATCGTCGTGCTCGAGAAGGACCTGTTCAAGATTCCTGCGAGCGAGGTCGGCGGCGTGCGCGTCGACCTGACGATGCTCGACGGCGAGGTGCTGTACCGGCGGCCGGGCGCGCCCTGAGGCGCGTCAGCGTCGCAGGCTTCCCGGCACCGGCGGGCCGGCGTTCGGGTTGAAGTCGCGGTAGTCGAGTCCCAGGTACTGCAGCATCGTTGCGGCGACGTCGCTCTGCGTCACGTCCGGGAAGATCGCGCACCTCGCCGATCGCCGGGGTGTCCGGGCCGATGATGGCGAGCCAGATGTCCTGGCTGCCCTGGATGCCGGTGTCGTGGTCGATCCAGTCGACCGGTGTGCGACCGCGGCCGTGATCGGTCGTGATGATGAGCGTCGTACGGTTGCGATACCGGTCCATGGACTGCACGGTGCGCCACAGCTCGCCGAGCTGACGATCCGTCAGGTGCAGATAATCGAGCACCCGGTCGTAGCGTCGCGCATGGGCCCAATCGTCGGATTGGCCGAGTCCGATCCACAGCACGCGGGGCTGGTGCTTCTGCAGGTAGGCGAGAGCCATCCGGAGCGTCAGCGTATCGTTGCTGCTTTCCTCCCAGGGTTCCAGCACATCCTTGCGCAGCGAGGCGAGCAGGTCGATTTCCGGTGTGCTGAAGGCCGCGGGCACCGGCTCGAACGCGCCGTTCATGAAGAACGTTCCGTCGGCCCGCGACGCGGCCATCTTGAAGCCGTCCCAGGAGCCGAGCTGCGCGACCTCGGCGTGTGTCAGGCCGAGCTTGCGCTTGACGTAGTCGAGCACGGTCTCGTGCGGATAGCGGACCAGGTCGTTGGTAAGTACGTCGGGCTGCGGTTGACCCGTGAGAATCTCCGAGTACCCGGGATAGGAGAACCAGAGCGGATTGCGCACCGTCATCTTGCTGCCGCGGGCCGGGTTGCCGAGCACCATGCCGGCCGGCGCCAGCGTCTCCCAGAAGAAGGGCATCAGCGCCTTGCGTCGCTCCTCGGGCGTCGCACGCCAGTAGCGCTTGCGCGTGACCTCGATGTCCTCGGCACCGGAGTGCGCATCGTCCGCCGCGATCGTGGCGTCCATGCCCGAGAAGAGCTCCTGGATGCGCACGCCGTCGAGCGTGACGAGGATGATGTTGCGGTCGGTCGCCGCGGCCGATGTCGAAAGCAGCAGACCGACGAGGAGCACGAGTCGGTTCACGGCCGTTCTATACTAAGCGAACGATCATGAGCCATAGTTTGCAGGAGACCGTCGACGAAGTGGTGCTGACGCCGGCGGGACGCCCGGCCGCAAGCGTGATCTGGCTGCACGGTCTCGGCGCGGACGGCCATGATTTCGTGCCGATCGTGCCGGAGCTTCGACTCCCTCCTGAGCCGGCGGTGCGCTTCGTCTTTCCGCACGCGCCCCTGCGTCCGGTGACGATCAACAACGGCATGCGGATGCGTGCCTGGTACGACATCGTGTCCCTCTCGGCCACCGGGCCGCCGGACGAGGCCGGGATCCGCGCCTCTGCGGAGTCGCTTGAACGCTTGATCGCGCGCGAAGTGGGGCAGGGCGTCCCGGCCGACCGCATCGTCATCGCCGGCTTTTCGCAGGGCGGCGCCATTGCGCTGCACGGTGCGCTGCGTCACCGGGCGCGCCTCGCGGGCGTCCTCGCTCTCTCGACCTATCTGCCGTTGCACGACCGCCTTGCGGCCCGAGGCGGCGCCGGCCAACCGCGACATCCCGATCCTGATGTGCCACGGCCGTGACGACTCCGTCCTGCCCGATGGCGCTGGGAGCGATGTCGCGCGACTGGCTGCGTGGGCTCGGCTACACCGTCAAGTGGAAGGACTATCGAATGCAGCACCAGGTCTGCGCGGAGGAGATCGCCGATATCTCCGCGTGGTTGCAGGCGAGGCTGGCGGCCCCTGTGTCGACCGGCTGACAGCCGGTGCCGGGGGGCGCGGTCAGTCGATTGGATCGATGACCACCATCGATGTGCAGCGCGGACAACGCGCGGTCTTGACCATTTCGACGTCGAACCACCGGCGGCCGCACTCGCAACGGATCTGCACGACCCATTGCCCGGTGGCGCGGCCCATCTCGGTTTCCTCGACGAGGATGCCGGGTGGTGCCTGCTCGATGCGCGGCAGCGACCCGCCAAGATAGGCAGCAGCATCTTCGATGTCGGCGCTGCCGATGATGGTCGTGCCTTCCATCTCGTGCGTATGCTCGAGATCCGCCGCCAGGGTCGCTTTCGGCGGGAGGTACCCCGACCTTGCTCCCCGGGCGCTCGAAGCCTCGTGGCCAGCGGCCGTCCCTCGGCACAATCATCCCCGTCCATTCAACGACCTGCGGAACATACTACGCCCAGGGCGTGACGATACAACCCGAATTGCTGTCGCGTTAATGCGACTTCTCTGAGGTCTGGCCGGCCGCGGTTACCGGCCGACTCGCCGCCGCGCGGCGCGGCCGCCATACTGGGGCATGCTCAAATCCATGAAGGAATTCGTCCGCCGGTACATCGAGCCGGCGCGCGAACAGGATGCAGACTCTGCAAAGGCCGGCACGCGGCTGGCGGTGGCGGCGCTGCTGGTCGAGATCCTGCGGGCGGATTTCGACGTGTCCGCGGAGGAACGAGCGCAGGTGCTCGGCTCGCTCAAGCAACTGCTCGATCTCGATGAGACGGCCTGCGACGAGCTGCTCGCACTCGCCGAGCAGCACATCGAACACTCGCACGATCTTCATCAGTTCACCTCCGCCATCAACCGCTCCTGGGCGCCGGAGGACAAGCAGCGCCTGGTCGAAGAGCTGTGGCGGGTGGCGCATGCGGATGAGCGCCTGAACAAGTACGAGGAGCACCTGATCCGGAGGATCGCGGATCTCCTGCACCTTCGGCATTCGGAGTTCATCGCGGCCAAGCTGCGCAGCCAGCCGACATGACATAAGGGCTCCCCGGGGACGGCTCGTCCGGTCGGAGCCTGAGGCCGCTCATAGCGGCGAACCGGTCGCAGAATGCCGGGTCTGCGCTTGCGGCTCTATCGTGCGTCGGATAGGGTTTTTTCCGTAACATGGATACGGCCGTGCAGCTGCAGAAGATCGTGCTGCTGAACCCCAAGGGCGGTTCCGGCAAGTCCACGATCGCGACCAACCTGGCTGCGTACTACGCCTGGAAGGGGCTCAATACGGCGCTCATGGACACCGACCCGCAGGGGTCCGGGATCCGCTGGCTCAAGCTTCGCCCGAGGAATCTCCCGCGATCGCGGCGATCAACGGCTTCGAGCGGCCCATGGGCGTCACCCGCTCGTTTGCGCTCCGCACGCCGCCGGGTACCGAGCGGCTGATCGTCGACACGCCCGCGGCGTTGCCCGCGCAGCAGATGCCCGAGGTCATCCGGGACGCGAGCGCGATCGTGGTGCCCGTCCTCCCGTCGGATATCGACACGCATGCCGCCTCGCGCTGCATCGCAGACCTGCTCCTGGTGGCGAAGGTGCATCGCTCCGAGCGGCGGCTGGTCATCGTCGCGAACCGGGCGCGCCGTTACACGAAGGCGTTCCAGTCGCTGATCCGGTTCCTGCAGAGCCTGAAGATTCCCGTCGCCGCGGTGCTCCGCGATTCACAGGCCTATGTGCGCTCGGCCGAGTCGGGCGTCGGCATCCACGAGATGCGGGGCTCGCTGCTCAAGGACGACCTGGAGACGTGGAAGCCGCTGGTCGACTGGCTCGAGCAGCGCAGCTTCTCGCTCGTTCCGACGGATGAGCCGGCACCCGTTGATCACGCCGCCGGGTCCGGTGACGGTGACGGTCCCGCTGCCTGCCTGACGGCGGGTTCCCGCGCGGTCGTCAGTGATTCTGAGCCACCGGCCGGTGCGACACCGAGTCGGCCCCACCGGTGTGCAGCGCCGCGTCATCGGCCACGGTGAAGGTCACCTCGCTTGGCCGTCCGTCCGCGTCGTTGGTGCTGCCGACCTGGACGAGGTACGGCCGGTCGCGTGTCCACAGCATGTAGGTGAAGCGTGACTGCACCGAGCCTTCGTCGCGCTTGATCGAGTCGAAATCGCCGAAGATCGTGCGGCTGCGGTTGACGACGGCGAGCAGCGAGGGCAGCGAAGGCTCGAAGCGCGCGGTCGCGCTGGCGAGCGTGCCGTCCGAGCCCACCAGGAAGCAGATCTCGCGCGTCTTGTGCTGCGCCGGCAGCTTGAGCAGCGACTGCTGCGTCGCCACGCAATAACGCTTTCGGCCCTCTGCGTCCTGGTCCCAGCGCCCGCCCGGATACTTGGTCTCGATGGCCGCGCCGCCGGAGTTCCAGGCGAGGCCGAAGGCGCCGCCGCGGAACTGGTCGACCACGGCGCCGGCGACGGCGCTGTCGACAGCGAGAACCGCCAGTGCTCCGATCGCGATGCGGGTGCCGAGCGGGCTCATACGTCTCGTCTCCTCAAGCCTGCGGACCACCCGGAAGTCTAAGCACGGTCGCGCGTGACACTACGTTTCGCTGATGGAAACCCGACGCAGCTCTCATTCACCGCGCCGCTGACAGCGCGGATTCGTTCGATCGACAGCAGGTCTTCCGGGGTGTCGAGATCGACACCGGCGTTCGGCATGGGGATGCGTATCAGCTGGTCGATGTTGCGACGGATGACCTGTCTCGGGTCGCGATCGCCGCGCAGGTCGAGCAGGCCCGGAAGCGCCCAGCGCGGGAAGATCGCCGGCAGGCCCGGCGCGCCGTCGTAGAGCGCCGCGGCGACCAGGATGGGGTGCCGCTTCCAGGCAGCATAGAGGCGCTTCAGATCGTCGGCCGTCACGGCGACCTGGTCCCCGAGCAGCAGGAGCAGGCCGTCACAGCGGGGCGGCGCGCTTTCGACCGCGACACGGATCGAGCTCGCGAGACCTTCCTCCCAATCGCGGTTGACCACCAGCGAGGCCGCGGACTGGCGCAGCGACGGAGCGACCTCCCGTGCATGCGCGCCGAGGACGACCGTGACCGAGCGACCGGCGACGAAGGCGGCATTCGAGATCAGTTGATGCAGCACCGGGGAGCCCGCGATGCGCACGAGCTGCTTGGGGCTGCCGAAGCGGGTCGAGGCTCCCGCCGCGAGGATCACCGCATGCAGTTCCGCGCCGCCCGTCCCGTCCATTTGCCTAGTTTGCCTGCTGCGCTGCAAGAAGATAGAGTGAATTGCACTGCATCCGGCGGATCCGCGCCGGGTCGCGGTCCGGGCCGTCGCCCGACGGCCCGCCGTGCGTGCATGCACGGGCATACAGAGAGTCAGGGGTTTGGAAGCCTGGAAGGTCCATAAATTCGGCGGCTCCAGCGTCGCCGATGCCGTCTGCATGCGGCGCGTCGCCTCGATCATCGAGGCGGATCCCGCGCGCCGCAAGGCCGTGGTGCTGTCCGCATGTCGCGGCGTGACCGATGCGCTCCTGGATCTCATCAACCTGGCGGAGCGACAGGACGCAGAGCTCGACCGTCGAGTCGACGAGCTCCGCGCGCGCCACGTGCAGCTCGCCCGCGACCTGCTGCCGGAAGCAGCCTGCGACGAGTTCGTCGCCGGTCTCGAGCAGGACTGCCGCGACATCACCGGCATCCTGCAGACCGTGCGCAGGGTGCGTGCGGCATCGACGACGATGCACGACCTGATCGCGGGGTACGGCGAGATCTGGTCAACGCAGGTCTTCACGCGCCTGCTGCGCGCACGCGCTGCCGGCTCGACCGAGCCCAGGTGGCTCGATGCCCGGCGTGTACTGCTCGTGGAGTGGGGGCCCCTCGGGCCCGGCGTACGCTGGGAGCGCTCGCAGGCGAACCTGCGCGCGGAGCTGCCACCCGAGTTCGAGGGGACCGTGGTCATCACCGGGTTCATTGCGACCGACACCCAGGGTCTGCAGACGACACTCGGCCGCAACGGCAGCGACTTTTCCGCGTCGATCTTCGGTTCGCTGCTCGACGCGGGAGAGATCGTGATCTGGACCGACGTCGACGGCGTCCTGTCCGCCGATCCGCGGCTCGTGCCCGAGGCGACGGTGATCGACGCGCTCTCCTACAACGAGGCCATGGAGCTCGCGTACTTCGGCGCCAAGGTCCTGCACCCGCAGACGATGGCCCCCGCGATCCGCAAGCGGATCCCGATCTGGATCCGCAACACCTTTGCGCCCGAGCGGCCGGGTACCGTGATCCGCGGCGAGGCCGCGCCGCATCCGATCGTGAAGGGCATCACCACCATCGACGGCATTGCGCTCGCGAATCTCGAGGGCGCGGGGATGATCGGCGTGCCGGGCACGGCGCATCGGCTGTTCGGGGCGCTGCGCGAGGACGGGATCTCGGTGATCCTGATCTCGCAGGGCAGCTCGGAGCACTCGATCTGCTTCGCGGTGCCGGAGGCGGAGGCCGACCGCGCCGAGCGCGTCGTGCGGCGCGCCTTCGACCCGGAGCTGCGCGAAGGCCAGATCCAGAGCATCGAGGTCGACCGGGGCTGCAGCATCCTCGCGGTGGTCGGCGATGGCATGGCGGGCGCGCACGGCATCGCCGCGCAGGTGTTCCAGGCGCTCGGTTCCGCGGCCGTCAACGTGCGTGCCATCGCGCAGGGCGCCTCCGAACGCAATATCTCCGTCGTGATCGACGGACGCAGCAGCGCGCGCGCCTTGCGCGCCGTCCACGCGGGCTTCTACCTGTCGCCCCACACGGTGTCGATCGGCATCGTCGGCCCCGGTCTCGTCGGCTCGGCGCTTCTCGACCAGATGGCGACGCAGGTCGAGCGGCTGCGCAGCGACCTCAATCTCGACCTGCGCGTGCGAGGGATCGCCGGTTCGTCGCGGATGGCGCTCGCGCCGGGAGCGATCGGCCTCGCCGGCTGGCGCGCCGCGTACGCGGCGGGCGCCGACGCCGTCGATCTCGACCGCTTCGCGGAGCACGTGAACGCTGCGCACGTGCCGCATGCCGTGATCATCGATTGCAGCGCGAGCGCGAAGGTTGCGGAGCAGTACGCCGACTGGCTGGCCGCCGGCATCCACGTGGTCACGCCCAACAAGAAGGCGAACAGCGCGGAATACGGCTACTACGAGCGCGTGCGCGGCGCACGTCAGAGCGGCGGTGCCCACTACCTGTACGAAGCGACCGTCGGCGCCGGTCTGCCGATCATCCAGACGCTCCGCGATCTGCGCGACACGGGCGATGAGATCCGCCGAATCGAGGGGATCTTCTCCGGCACGCTCGCGTACCTGTTCAACACCTGGGACGGGACGCAGCCGTTTTCCGCCGTGGTGCGCGCGGCGAAATCGATGGGGTATACCGAGCCCGACCCGCGCGACGACCTGTCCGGGATGGACGTTGCGCGCAAGCTCATCATCCTGGGCTCGGGAAATGGGCCTCAGGCTCGAGCTCGGGGACGTCGCAGTCGAGAGCCTCGTGCCGGCGGCGCTCACCGGCTGCCCGATCGAGGAGTTCCTCGAGCGGCTGGGCGAGTTCGACGCACGGATGCTCGAGCGCCTGACGACGGCTCGGCGAAACGGGCAGGTGCTGCGCTACGTCGGCTCGGTCGATGCGGAGGGCCGCGCGCAGGTGGGGCTCGTCGACGCTGCCGGCGACGCATCCGTTCGCGAACATCGCGCTCACCGACAACATCGTGCGCTTCCAGACGGCCCGTTACGACCGCAACCCGCTCATCGTCCAGGGGCCCGGTGCGGGACCAGCGGTGACCGCGGCCGGCGTGTTCGCGGACCTGCTGCGCATCTGCGCCTACCTCGGAGCGAAGTTGTGACCACCGGCCGCGCCTCGGCGACGGCCTTCGCACCGGCGAGCGTGGGCAACGTCGCCGTGGGCTTCGACGTGCTCGGGCTCTCCGTGTCGGCGCTCGGCGATCGCGTGCGTGCCGCGCGGCGCACGCAACCCGGAGTCGGGATCCGGTCGATCGCGGGGGTGGTTCAGGACCTGCCGCTGGCAGCGGAGCGGAACACGGCCGGAATGGCAGTGCTCGCGCTGCAGCGTGACCTCGGTCTGTCGTTCGGGTTCGACCTCGAGATCGTGAAGGGCATTCCGCTCGGCTCCGGGCTCGGCGGCTCGGCGGCCTCGGCGGTCGCCGGGGTGGTCGCGGCGGTGGCGCTCGTCGAGCGCGCGGTTCCGATGACGCAGCTTCTCAAGTACGCGATGCAGGGGGAGGCCGTTGCGAGCGGTTCGGTGCACGTCGACAACATCGCGCCGTCGCTGTACGGCGGGCTCGTGCTCACCGTCGGCATCGACAATCCGCACGTCAAGCAGATCCCCGTACCGGACGGCGTGCGCTGCGTCGTCGTGCACCCGCACATGATGCTCGCCACGCGCGAAGCGCGTGCGATCCTTCGGGACACCGTCCCCTTGTCGGACGTAATCTGGCAGCAGGCCAATCTCGCGGGGTTCCTGGCCGGCTGCTACACCTCGGACCTGACCCTGATTCGCGAATCCTTGCTCGACGTCGTCATCGAGCCGCAGCGCCGGGCGCTCATCCCGGGGTTTGCGGACGTCAAGGAGGCGGCGCTGCGTGCGGGCGCGCTCGGCTGCTCGATCTCCGGAGCGGGGCCCAGCGTGTTCGCCTGGGCGCTCGAGGCGGAGGCGGAAGGCGTGCGCGCCGCCATGGTCGCGGCGTTCACCCGCCATGGCCTGACGACCGACAGCTGGCAGTCAGCGATCGACCAGGCGGGCGCGCGCGTGGTGGCAGACTGATGCGTTTCGAGAGCACCCGCGACGCGACGCACCTGGTATCGCTTGGCACGGCCGTTCAGCGCGGTCTGGCCCCGGACGGAGGCTTGTACGTGCCCGAGCGGCTCCCTGCCGCGGACACGGACGCTCTCGCCCACGCGCGAGCCCTGCCCGAGCTGGCGGCACGCCTGCTGGCACCCTTCGCCGCGGGCGACGCCCTGGCGTCCGTACTTGGCGACGTGGCGGCGGATGCCTTCGATTTCGCGGCGCCGGTGGTCGACCTCGCCACGGCGTCGGGGCCGCTCTCGGTGCTCGAGCTCTTCCACGGCCCGACCGCGGCATTCAAGGATTTCGGCGCGCGCTTCCTCGCCGCAACGCTCGAGCGCCTGCCACGGGATGCGGGACGGCGCTGCACGATGCTGGTGGCGACCTCCGGTGACACCGGCGGCGCAGTCGCGTCGGCATTCCACGGCCGTCCCTGGGTCGACGTGGTCGTGCTGTATCCCCGCGGCCTCGTATCAGCGCGTCAACGGCAGCAGCTCGCCTGCTGGGGCGACAACGTGAGGACGCTCGCGGTGTCGGGCACCTTCGACGACTGCCAGGGCCTGGTCAAGGGCGCCTTCGCGGATCCGGCCCTGGCGAAGGCGCTCGCACTGTCCTCGGCGAACAGCATCAACGTCGGCCGCCTGCTGCCGCAGATGGTGTATTACGCGTCCGCGAGTCTTGCGCTCGCGGCGCGCGACGGCGGACCGGCCAGCTTCATCATTCCGACCGGCAACCTGGGCAATGCCCTCGCCTGCATCTGGGCGCGGGAGATGGGCCTGCCAATCGGTGACATCGTGCTGGCGTGCAACGCCAATCGTACGATCCCCGACTACATCGCCAGCGGGATCAGGCAGACTAGGCCGAGCGTGGCTACGCTTGCATCCGCGATGGACGTGGGCAACCCCAGTAACCTCGAACGCCTGCACCGGCTCGATCCCGAACGTTCCTCGCTGCGTGGTCCGCTCGAGGCCGGCTCGGTGGGCGACGCGGACATCCGCGAGACGATCCGCCGCGACTGGGACGAGCTGGGACGAGTGTGGTGCCCCCACACGGCCACGGCCGCCTGCCTCTATCGGAGGCTGCCAGCAGCGCGGCGTACCCGGCGCTGGGTGATCGTTGCGACCGCGCACCCGGCGAAGTTCGACGAGATCGTCGAGCCGCTGATCGGCGTCCACGGTGCCGATTCCGGATTCGCTGGCCGCGATTCTTGCGCGGCCGACGGTCGAGCGCCACATTGCAGCGCGCCCCGAAGAACTACACGAAGTACTGCTGGAGAATCGGTGAACATTTTTGCTGGTCTGCCCGTCTGGGTCTGGGTCCTCTTCGCCGCGGTCGCCGTCGTCGCATTGATCTATCTCGGGCGTGCGGCATCTGCGGCTGCGACGGGCGCGCCGTGCCATCGACAACCTGATCGGATCAGTCGCCTACGACGTGCTGAAGAACGTGCTGCTGCCGACGGGCACGGGCGAGCAGATCCATGTGAACTACCTGCTGTTGACGCAACGCGGCCTGCTCGTGGTCGACCTGTTCGACGTGCCGGGAAAGGTGTTTGCCGGCGAGAAGATGGAGCACTGGTCCGTATTCGGACCGGAGCGGCACTTCACGCTCAACAACCCCCTGCCTCTGCTCTACGATCGCATCGCGGCCGTGCGTGCCGTCGCGGGTGACGTCGCGGTCGACGGCCGCATCGTCTTCTCGATGCGCGGCGAGTTTCCCAAGGGCCGGCCCGAGTCGGTGCTGCGCCTCGACGCGCTGCAGGACGAGTTCCCGGTCGTCGACCGGAGCGGTGGGGCGGCCGCCGCGGCATTTGCGCCGATCTGGGAGCGCATCAAGCAGGCGGCGCAACCCAATCCGCTCGCCGGCTGAGAGATCGCTGGCCAGCGCCACTCGGTTGGTCTATCAGTCGTCGCGCGAGGCGTGATCGGCGAGCACCTGCGAAACGCAGGCGGTGAGGCGGCGAGCCGTGGCGAGATGCAGGAATTCGTTCGGCCCGTGGGCGTTGGCATGCGGGCCGAGCACGCCCGTCACGAGGAACTGCGTGTCCGGGAAGCGCTTCCCCAGCATGCCCATGAACGGAATGCTGCCGCCGGTGCCCATGTACATCGCGTCCCTGCCGAAGAATTCGCGCGACGCACGCTGCATCGACGTCTCGAGCCACGGCGCGACTGGCGGCGCTTCCCAACCGCCCATCGCCGAATCGACGTCGAGCGTTACTCGCGCGCCGTGCGGTGGCTCGTGCAGCAGCGCGCGTTGCAGCGCATCCACGGCCACCTCGGGATCGAGCGTCGGGGGCAGCCGCAGGGACAGCCTGAGCGACGTATAGGGCCGTAACACGTTTCCAGCCTGCTGAAGGGCCGGCAACCCGTCGGCACCCGTGATGCAGAGCGTCGGGCGCCAGGTGCTGTTGAGCAGCAGCTCGAAGGGGTCGTTGGACACCGGACGCTGGCCCGGCTGCATCGGAAACTTCTCGTGCACCGACGCGCCGAGGACCGCGGCGGCGGCCTTTGCCTGGCGGCGTCGCGCCACGGGAATCGGCGTGGTGAGCTCGTCGAGCAGCAATGCGCCGGATCCGGCATCCTCGATCCGGGCAAGCAGCTCGCGCAGGACCCGGAAGCTCGAGGGCACGATGCCGCTCGCCGACCCCGAATGCACGCCTTCGGTCAGGACATCGACGCGCAGCGTCGCCACGAGGTTTCCGCGCAGCGAGGTGGTGCACCACAGCTGATCGTAGTTGCCGCATTCGGCGTCGAGGCAGACGACGAGGCTCGGCGACCCGATCCGGTCGCCGAGCGCGGCGATGTGGTGTTCGAGGTCGCCGCTGCCGCTTTCCTCGCAGGCCTCGATCAGGATCACGCAGCGCGCATGCGGTGTGCCCTGCGCCTGCAGCGCGCGGATCGCGGTGAGCGAGGCGAAGAGGGCGTAACCGTCGTCCGCGCCGCCACGGCCGTAGAGCCGGCCGTCGCGCAGCACCGGCGTCCACGGCGCGAGGCCCTCCGACCAGCCAGTGAACTCCGGCTGCTTGTCGAGGTGCCCGTAGAGCAGCACGGTGTCGTCGATCTGCCCGGGGACCTCGATGAATAACAGCGGCGTGCGCCCGGCCAGGCGGTGGATCTCGATGCTGCATCCCGTTCAGGGCGTGCCGATCCGCCCAGCGGCGCATGAGTTGCACGGCCTTCTCCATGTGCCCGTGCGTTTCCCAGTCGGGATCGAAGGCCGGTGACTTGTTCGGGATCCGGACGTAGTCCATCAGCGCGGGAACGATCGACTCGTCCCAGGTGCGATCAATGAGGGTCGAGACGGCTTTTGTATCCATATTTTTCTTAGAAACCAATTAGTTGTCTGTGAAAGCTAGATCACAGATGAACGTGAGCCATCGCTTTCGCGATACGGGAACCCAAAGAGCTTCAGCGCATTCTGCGTTGTTTGCAGTGCCAGCGCTGCGGGAGATTCGTCGCGGCATGCCGCCACGGCCGCCAGCACATGAGGCAGGTATTTTGGCTCATTGCGCCGGCTGCGCGGCTTCGGGTCGAGGTCGCGCGGCAACAGGTACGGCGCGTCCGTCTCGAGCAGCAGCCGATCAGCCGGCACGTGACGCACGAGCTCGCGCAGGTGCGAGCCGCGTCGCTCGTCGCAGATCCAGCCCGTGATGCCGATATGAAGACCGAGCCCGAGGTAGTCATTCAGCTCCGCGGCGTCGCCCGTGAAGCAATGCGCCACACCGCCTGCGAGCCGGGAGTGGTAGTCGCGCAGGATGCCCATGAACGCGTCGTGCGCATCGCGCTGATGCAGGAACACGGGCTTGCCGCTCCGCACTGCAAGCTCGAGCTGCGCTCGGAACGCGCGCTCCTGATCGGCGCGCGGAGAAAAGTCCCGGAAATAGTCGAGTCCGCATTCGCCGGCGGCACCGACTTCGGGCAGTGCAAGGAGCCGCCGCAACTCGGCGACGTCGTCATCGCGGAACTCGCGCGCATGGTGTGGATGAACGCCGGCGGTCGCGCGCAGGAACTGCGGCTTCGACCGCACGAGCTCGACTGCGGCGCGCGAGCTCTCGAGCGTGCTGCCCGTAATTACCGCGAAGCGCACCCCGACCTTCCACGCGTCGGCTAACACCCGCTCGCGATCGGCGTCGAAGCTGTCGTGGGCCAGGTTGAGCCCGATGTCGGCAAGCACGAAGTCCACGTTGCCCGCACCCGGGTCAGGCCGCGCGCAACGCCTCGGTCACCGGGACACGCGCTGCGCGCAGGGCGGGGAACAAGCCACCCACGAGGCCGATTCCGAGCGCCCACTTCAGCCCGTTCCACAGCAGCTCGGGCGAGACCCGGAACTGGAACATCACCTGGCTGAAGTTCGAGCCCAGGGTCGAGACGGAATACCCGTTGAACACCAGCCAGGCGAATGCGCCGCCGAGCAGCCCGCCGAGCAGCGCCAGCAGCATCGTTTCGAGCATCACCGCTACCACCACCGGCAGACCCCGGAAGCCGATCGCGCGCATCGTCGCCACTTCGCGCGCGCGGCCCGCGACAGCCGCGTACATCGTGTTGAGCGCGCCGAACACGGCGCCGACACCCATGATCGTGCCCACGACGATGCCGAGTATCTCGATGAAACGGGTGAGGTCCTCAGACTGCTTGGAGTAGTAGTGGCGAGTCGTGTCCACGTCGAGCTTCAGGCGCAGGTCGGCGGCCATGGCTGCCTTGAGCTTGTCGAAACCGTCCTTGCCGTCGAGTTTCATGGTCACCGACTGGAACGCTGTGAGCCGATACGTGTTGGCGACGACCTCGCTGTCGGCCCAAAGCTCCGAGTCATGCGAGTCTCCGGAGGCGAACGTGCCGACAACCGTCCACATCTGGTTGCCCAGCTCAACCTGTTTGCCGACATCGAGGCCCACGTATTGCTTCTTCGCGCCTTCACCCACGACCAGTTCGCGCATGCCCGGGTTGAATTTTCTACCCTCGACGATCCTGATCTGGGGCCGGAGCTCCCAGGCATTCGGGCCGACGCCGCGCATCTGCGCATTGGCATCGGTGCCGTCGGCCTTGGTAACCAGGTTCACGACCTGCGACAGCTCAGGAGACGCCAGCGGGCGGCCGTCCGAGCCTCGCGCGATACCGGCCAGGGTGCTGATGAGGGGAACCTGGTCGCGCGTGATGACGGAATTAACCTCGGCCTGCGAGCCGCCCCGCAGGGCGATCGCGGTCTCGTCGTTGCCCGTTCGATTCAGGGTGGATTTGAAGCCTTCGCCCATCGCAAGCATCGCGACCAGGACGCCTACTACGCCTGCGATTCCGACGACGATCACCGCCGAGGCGCCCCAGCGCTGCGGCAGGCTCGCGATCCCGATCTGGGACGCAGCGAGCGCGAGGCGGCCCTGCCGCGTCAGCGCAAGCCACAGGCCGAGCGCGAGCGCGACGGCGAGGACGGCATACCACGGCATGGCGATCCAGGCGGCGAGCCCCGCCGCCAGCGCGAGCAGGACCCCGACGGTTCCCAGCCACTTCTTGAGTCGATCCACCGAGCTCTCCTTTCAACGTCCGGCGAGCGCGTCGACGATGTTGAGCCGCATTGCCCGCAACGCCGGGAGCGTGCCGACGATGAGGCCAATTGCGAGCATCAGCGCCAGACCCAGCAGCCAGGTCGGAGTGGGAACCGCGCCGAGCTGGATTACGCCGCCGCTGGCCGCGCTTATCGCCGGCATCAGCACGGCGGCGATCCCGAGCCCGATCACTCCGCCAAGCACGATCAGCAGCACCGCCTCGATCAGCACGAGGAGGAGCACACTGCGGTTACTGAACCCGATGGTCTTGAGCACGGCCAGCTCGGGGATGCGCTCGCGGACCGCCTGCGCCATCGTGTTGCCGGTCAGCAGCAGCAGCGTAAAGAACACGGCGCTCATGATCGCCGTGACGATCAGGCCGATGTCGGCGAACTGCTTGAAAAACGCCTGGTTGAACGCCTGCTCGGTCTGGGTCTTGGTCTCGTGGTCGGAATTGTCGGACAGCGCATCGATCGCCTGCGCCACCTGCGTCGACTGGTTCGGATCCACGACGTCGAGAACGTACCAGGTCACCTCGCCCTTGATGTAATCGTTGGCCTCGTCGAAGTACTTCCAGTTGAACATGAGCTGCCGCTCCTCGCCCTGGCGCTTCTTGTCCGCCACCTTGAAGATGCCGACCAGCTTGAATGCCCAGTCGTTGCTGCCCTTGGTCGGGAAGATCGTGGCCTGCAGCGGGATGGTGTCGCCGATCTTCCAGCCGTACTGCTTCGCGAGCGCCTCGCCGACGATGACGCCGGTCCGTTCGGCGTTGAACGCCTCGAGCTGCTCCGGTGGTATGACGTACTCCGGGTACAGCTCCATGTAGCCCGGGCCGATGGAGAAGCTCGGAAAGAAGTTCCGCTGGTCCTGGTATACGCCGCCGAACCAGGTCGCATACGCGACGCTTGCGACGCCCGGGACGGCCTGCATCTGCGTCTGCAGGCTGACGGGCAACGACTGCGTGATCGACAGCTTCGAAGTCGTGATCAGCCGATCGTAACCCGCGACGTTGGCGCTCGAGTTGAAGGCCACGCGCACCGAGTCGAGCATTCCAAACAGGAGGAATGCTGTGACGACCGAAAGCAGCGTGAGGAACGTGCGCGTCTTGCTGCGGAACAGCGCCGCCCAGATCAGGTGCAGGTACTTCATTGTCGTCGTTCCCGTCAGGCGGCGTTCCGCACCTGTTCGGCCAGGGTGCCCTTGTCGAGGTGGAGCGTGTGCATTGCGTACTCGGCGGCTTTCGGGTCGTGCGTGACCATGATGAGGGTCTTGCCGTGCTCGCGATTGAGTCGCTGCAACAAGGTGAGGATCTCCTCCGCAGACTGCCGGTCGAGGTCGCCGGTCGGCTCGTCGCAGATCAACAGCGTCGGGTCGGAGACGATCGCGCGGGCGATGGCGACACGCTGCTGCTGTCCGCCGGACAGCTCCGCTGGGCGGTGCTTGCCACGGTCCTGCAGGCCGACCAGCTCGAGAGCGATGCCGGCATTGCGCTTGCGCTGTGCGGACGACAGGTTCGTGAGCAGCAGGGGCAGTTCGACGTTCTTCTGCGCCGTCAGCGTCGGCATCAGGTTGTAGAACTGGAATACGAAGCCGACGTTCCGGCTGCGCCACTGGGCGAGCTGCCCACCCGTCATGCGGTCGATACGCTGGCCCGCGACTTCGATCTCGCCTTCGGTCGGTGAATCGAGGCCGCCGATCAGGTTGAGCAGCGTCGTCTTGCCCGAGCCCGACGGGCCCATCAGCGCGACGAAATCGCCCTGATTCGATGTCGAGATCGATGCCGTGCAGGACGTCGATCTTCTCCGGCCCGCGTTGATAGGTCTTGTGCAGGTTGCGCAGCGAAACCAGCGTAGTCATCGTCACACCTCGTCAGCAGAGTTCCTGTTCCCTCAGTCGTCGGTGGTCGCGGAGTCCTCACCGTTCGCGGCGGCGAGGCGGACGCGAGCACCGTCGGCCAGGTCGTCGGGCGGATCGAGCACGACGGTGTCGCCGCCCGCGAGGCCGTCGAGCACTTCCCGGTCGTCTCCCAGCGCTCGCCCGACCTTGACGGTGCGTTGCGAGACCGTGTCGTCGGCAACGACGAACGCCACCTGCTTGCCATCGCGCGAAGCGATCGCAGCGGCCGGCGCGATCACGCCGGGATTCTCCGCCACGGCACCGGCGGGCTCGGCCTTCTCGAGGAAGCTGACCCGAACGCCCATGTCCGGAACGATGCGCGGGTCACGCACCTTGAGTGCGATGCGGACTTTGACCGTGGCCTTGCCACGGTCTGCCGCGGGAATGATCGCGATGACCTCGGCCGGGATCTTCCAGTCCGGGTAGGCATTGAGCGTGGCCTCGACCGGCATCTTCGGCTGCACGCGGCCGATGAAGGCCTCCCCGACCTCGACTTCGACCTCGAGCGAGTCCATGTCGACGATCGTGCCGATGCCCGTGCGCGTGTAGCCGCCACCGGCCGAAAGGGGCGAGACGATCTCTCCGGGCTGCGCGGCCTTGGCGATCACGACGCCCGCGAACGGCGCGCGGACCACGGTGTTGTCGAGGTCCTGCTCGGCGATCCGGAGCTGGCTGCGGGCGACCTCGGCCGTCTGCTGCGTGGTGGCGAGTTGCGCGCGCAGTGCATCGCGCTGCGCGATCGCCTGCTCGTGCTGTGAAGTCGAAACGAGCTTCTGCTTGACGAGGCTGTCCATGCGCGTGGCATTGGACTCGGCCTCGCGAAGCTGGGCCTGCACGCTGCCGATCTCGCTCTGCGCCGCGGCGAGCTGCGAGCTCGCGAGATTGCGCTGCGCGACCGCGTCGACCGGATCGAGCCTGGCCATGACGTCGCCCGCGGCAACTTTCTGGCCTTCCTCGATCATTACCTCCTGCACCTTGCCGGTGATCTTGGCCGAGACGGTCGCCATGCGCCGCGCGACGATATAGCCGGTGGCGTCCAGCACAGACGCACTCCCACTGCCGCCGCCGCCAATGGCGACCACCTGCGCGGTGTGCACTTCCAACGCGTCGCCGCGGGCAAACAGCAGCCAGCCGGCGAGTGCCAGCGCGAGCACCGCGCCAACGATGCCCAGCGCAATCCACAGGCCGCGCCGCGAGGTCGGCGGCGGTGCTCCGCGGTCGATGCGCAGTTCCTTTAGCAGGTCTGCAGGTGTGTTCATTCCGAGCGGGCAGACTTTGTAAAGTCGGCCAGTGTGCCCGCGGCCGCGTGAATTCGCCACCTCGCTGGTGACGGGTCGGACGCCTTCCCTCATACTGATCTAGTCGAAGGTAGGCTGCCCGAATCGACAGGCGACGAGCCTGCCGGTTGGCGGCTACGAGGGAGCATAAGGGGATGGGACAACGCTGGGCCGGTGGCGCGGGCACGACCGCGCGATCGGCACCACTGCAATTCTCGCTGCTGGCCGGGCGTGGGAAGCAGCCGCCGTGGGACGTGCGGATCAGCCGCCGCGCCCGCCGGCTGTCGATGCGCGTCTTTCCCGGTGGTCGGGTCGAAGTCGTGGTTCCTCCCGGTGTCGGTATCCCGACAATCGAGCGCTTCGTGGCGCGGCATCGCGAGTGGGCGGAGCGTCGCTCGCGGGAATTCACACTGGCCGCACCGGCCGAAGTCGAAGCACGACCCATCCGGGTCGAGCTGGCCGCGGCGGGGCGGAGCTGGTCGATCGACTACGCGCCCGGGCGCGGACGGCGTGTGCGGGAGCACGCGCCGGGTGAGCTCTGCGTGCAGGTGGCGGACCCGACCGATCGGGAGCAGGTAGGCTCGTCGTTGTTCTCCTGGCTGCTCGAGCGCGCGTACGAATACCTCGAGCCCCGCCTCCTCGCCGTTTCCTTGGAGATCGGCATCGACTATCGCGAGCTGCAGTTGCGCCGCCAGCGCTCGCGCTGGGGTAGCTGCTCGGCGAGCGGCGCGATCAGCCTCAATGTCTGCCTGATGTTCCAGCGGCCGGAGGTCGTTCGCTATCTGCTCGTGCACGAACTGTGTCATCGCCGGCACATGAACCATTCGCCGCGCTTCTGGGGCCTCGTGGAATCCTTCGAGCCCGAGTGGCGTGCGCTCGATGCCGAGCTGCTGGCGGGGTGGAACCGCGTTCCGGCCTGGGTATTCCCGTGACCGGCGACAAGGAGCCCGTGCCGGGGGCTCTCGAGGCCGAACGCGACAGCGTCTACTGGGACCTCGGCGAGTCGATCAGCTATGGCGAGTACCTGCAGCTCGATCGCGTGCTGTCAGCGCAGCGCCCACAGTCGTTTCATCACGACGAGATGCTGTTCATCGTCATCCACCAGGCCTCCGAGCTCTGGATGAAGCTCTGCATCCACGAGCTCACCGCGGCGATCGATCACGTGCGCCGCGACGTGCTCGGCCCCGCGTTCAAGATGCTCGCGCGCGTGTCGCGCGTGCAGGCGCAGCTCACTCAGTCCTGGGACGTGCTGGCGACGATGACACCGTCGGACTACTCATCCTTCCGCAACCAGCTCGGCAAGTCATCGGGGTTCCAGTCCTACCAGTACCGGATGCTCGAGTTCCTGATCGGCAACAAGAACGCGGCGACGATCGAGGTCTACCACCGCACGCCCGAGGTGTACGAGCGGCTTGCGAAGACGCTGCGGGCGCCGAGCCTGTACGACGAGAGCTTGAGGTTGCTCAGTCGCCGCGGATATGAGATTCCGGCGGAATACCTGGATCGCGACTGGAGCCAGCCGTACGTCGCGAGCAAGGGCGTAGCGGCGGCCTGGCTCGCTGTCTACCACAACGCCGAGGCACACTGGGACCTGTACGAGCTGGCCGAGAAGCTCGTCGATCTCGACCACCAGTTCCAGCTCTGGCGGTTCAGCCACATGAAGACGGTGGAGCGGATCATCGGCTACAAGCGGGGCACCGGCGGCACGAGCGGCGTGGCCTACCTGTCGAAGCTGCTCGAGCTGCGATTTTTCCCGGAGCTCTGGACCGTCCGCACGGCGATGTGAGACCGTGTCTGCCATGACCGAGCGACTGCACAACGTCAATGTCCTGTCGAGCGAGCTGCTGCCTACGCCCGAGGACGTGAAGCAGACGCTGCCGCTGCCGCCTGCGGCGGAGGAATTCGTATATCGCAGCCGCGGGACGTTGCGCCGTATCCTCGATCGCGAAGACCCGCGGCTCTTCGTCGTGGTGGGGCCCTGCTCGATCCACGACCCGGCGGCCGCCCGTGAGTATTTCCTGCGGCTGCGGGCGCTCGCGGAACGCGTGAGCCGCACGCTCTTCGTCCTGATGCGGGTCTACTTCGAGAAGCCGCGGACGACGATCGGCTGGAAAGGGCTCATCAACGATCCCGACATGGATGATTCCTTCCACATCGAGAAGGGAATACACGTCGCACGCAAGCTGCTGCTCGATCTCGCCGCGGGCGGGGTGCCGGCCGCGACCGAGGCGCTCGACCCGATCATGCCCCAGTACCTGTCGGAGCTCATCACCTGGACGGCGATCGGTGCCCGCACCACTGAATCGCAGACCCACCGCGAGATGGCGAGCGGGCTCTCGACGCCGGTCGGCTTCAAGAACGGGACCGACGGCTCGCTCGCGGTGGCGATCAACGCGCTGCAGTCCGCGCGGCATCCGCATCACTTCCTCGGAATCACGCAGCAGGGACGCTCTGCGGTGTTTCGCACGCGCGGCAACGGTTACGGTCACATCGTGTTGCGCGGTGGAGGCGGACGCAGCGAATTACGATTCGGTCAGCATCGCGCTCTGTGAGCGCGAGCTCGAGCAGGCCGGTTTGCCGGTCAACATCGTCGTCGACTGCAGCCACGGGAATTCCGCCAAGGACCCTGCGCTGCAGCCGCTCGTGGCGGAGAACATCGGCAACCAGGTGCTCGAGGGGAATCGGTCGATCGTGGGACTGATGCTCGAGAGCAATCTGAACTGGGGCACCCAGCCGATCCCGGCCGATCGCGCCCAGTTGAAGTACGGCGTGTCGGTGACGGACGCCTGCATCGACTGGGCGACCACCGAAGCGTTGCTCGTGACGCTGGATGCACGGCTGCGCTCCGCGCCGCGCCTGGCGCGCGGCACGGCAGCCGCCTGAACGATCTTTTCCTGGAGGACGGAACCATGACGATCAAGGTCGGAGACAAGATGCCGGCGGGTGTGCTGACCCACATGACCAAGGACGGGCCGCAGAAACTCAGCACCGAGCAGCTGTTCGGCGGCAAGAAGGTCGTATTGTTTTCGGTACCGGGCGCGTTTACGCCCACCTGCGATGCGAAGCATTTGCCGGGCTATGTGCAGCAGGCCGACGCGCTCAAGGCCAAGGGCATCGATACCATCGCTTGCATGGCGGTCAACGACGTGTTCGTGATGAACGCCTGGGGCAAGGCCTCAAACGTCGGCGACAAGGTTCTTATGCTGGCCGACGGCAACGCCGAGTACTCCAAGGTCCTCGGCCTCGAGCTCAATGCCACGGGATTCGGAATGGGGATCCGCGGGCAGCGTTTTGCGATCTACGCCGACAACGGCGTCGTCAAGGGCCTCTACGTCGAGGGGCCGGGCGAGTTCAAGGTTTCGAGCGCCGAGCACGTTCTCAGCACCCTCTAAATTGGCTCGGAGCCAATTTACCGGTGGCTAACCTCGGGCCGGCGCAGGGCCATCTCCAAATTGGCTCCGAGCCAATTTGGAGGGTCACGCGCCGAGCTGCTTCTCGAGCTCCGGTACGAGCGTGAACAGGTCGCCGACCAGGCCGAAGTCGGCGATCTCGAAGATCGGCGCCTCGGAGTCCTTGTTGATCGCGACGATCGTCCGCGCATCCTTGATGCCGGTCATGTGCTGGATGGCGCCCGAGATGCCGATCGCGACATAGAGCTCCGGCGCGATGATCTTGCCGGTCTGGCCGACCTGCATGTCATTGGGCACGTAGCCGGCGTCGACCGCAGCGCGCGATGCGCCCACCGCCGCACCCAGCCGATCGGCGAGCGCGTAGATGATCTTGAAATTCTCGCCGCTGCCGAGCGCCCGACCGCCGCTCACCACTCGACGCGCCGTCTGCAGGTCCGGGCGCCCCGACTTCGCCGCCGAGCGGTCAATGAAGCGCGTATGAGCGGGCAGGGCGACGTCGAGGGCGACGTTCTCGACCGCCGCGCTGCCACCCGAGCTGGCAGCCTCGAACGACGCTACGCGCACGGTGGCCACGACCTTGGCGTCGGCCGGGACGTCGACCGTCAGAACGGCGTTACCCGCGTAGATCGGGCGCTTGAAGCGGTGCGGACCCTCCGCGGCCATCAGGTCGCTCACCTGGCCCACGCCGAGCAGGGCGGCCACGCGCGGCATCAGGTCCTTGCCGAAGGTCGTCGATGGTCCGAAAACGTGGCTGTAATCCGCCGCCAGCTTGAGCACCTGGGGCGCGAGCACGGCCGCAATCGGCTCGGCGTTCGCCGGATTGTCGACCCGCAAGCACCTTCCGGACCCCGCTCAGTCCGGCCGCCTCCTGCGCCACGGCGGCGCCGTCCGCGGCGAAGACGACGACGTCGACCGCGGCTCCTGGGATCGTCCCGGCGGCCGTCACGCATTTCGCCGTGCTCGGGTTCAGCTTGCCGCCAAGGTGTTCGGCGATGACCAGTACCGTGCTCATCAGACCAGCCCCTTCTTCTTGAGGGCGGCGATCAGTTCGCCGACGTCCTTCACCATGATGCCTTTCTGTCGCTGCGGCGGCGGCTCGACCTTCACGGTCTTGAAGCCACCGTTCGAGTCGACACCGAGATCGCCGAGCGTCACGGTGTCGAGCGGCTTCTTCTTGGCCTTCATGATGTCGGGCAGCTTCACGTAGCGCGGCTCGTTGAGGCGCAGATCGACGCTGACGACGGCCGGCAGCTCGATCTCATTCGTCTCGAGGCCGGCATCGACCTCGCGAGTGACGGTCGCCTTGCCATCGGCGAGCTCGAGCTTCGAGCATCCGACCGCCTGCGGCCGGTCCCACAGCGCCGCCAGCATCTGGGCGCACTGGCCGTTGTCGTCGTCGATCGCCTGCTTGCCCATCAGCACCAGGAAGGGTGATTCGCGGTCGATCAGCTTGCGGAACGTCCGCGCCACCGTCAGCGGGGCCGCCGTGCCGTCGTTCTGAACGAGGATGGCGCGGTCGGCACCCATGGCGAGCGCCGTGCGAAGCTGCTGTTGTGCGTCGGTCGGCCCGACGCTGACCACGAGCACTTCGTCGGCCAGGCCGCGCTCCTTGATGCGGAGCGCCTCCTCGAGCGCGATTTCATCGAAGGGGTTGATGCTCATCTTGACCCCATCGGTAATCACGCCCGTGTTGTCGGGCCGGACCCGAACCCTGACATTGAAATCGACGACGCGCTTGACGCCGACCATCACTCTGCGCACGCGCTGACTCCTCTATGAGCGGTTTGAGTGCAGGGCGGGCCACCAAGGGCCGGCCTGCTGCATTGCAAGATCATAGCAGCATCAGGATCGCCAGCCGCGACGATCTGTAAGCTGACGTACCAGATTCAGGAGCCGCCGGTAGCTCTCGTAGCGACGTTCGTCAATCTCGCCGGTGGCGGCGGCGGCCCGGACCGCGCAGTCGGGCTCCCGCTGATGGAGACAGTCCTGGAAGCGGCAGGCCCCGGCGCGCTGCGCGATCTCGATGAATCCGTCCTGCACGGAGCGCGGTGGCACCAACGGCGGGGCGTAATCGCGTACGCCCGGGGTGTCGACGAGCTCTCCCCAGGGAAGCGAGAGGATGGCCGACGACACCGTCGTGTGGCGACCTTCGCCGGAGGCGTCCGACAGCGTGCGCGTCGCCCGGACGTCTGAGCCCGACAAGGTGTTGAGGAGTGAGGACTTGCCGACGCCCGACTGACCGGCGAGGAGCGTCCGCCGGCCCGACAGTCGGGCGCGGAGCTCGTCCAGACCGGCCCCGGTCCGCGCCGAAACACGATGTACGGGCAGGCCCGCGCGCTCGAGGGCGGCGACGAAATCGAGCTCGCGTTGATCCGCCGGCAGGTCCTGCTTGTTCACGACGAGTCAGCGCCGCGATCCCTGCGTACGCGGCGCCGGCGAGATAGCGATCGGCGATGAAGGGGTCGCTGGGTGGGCGCGGGGCCACCACGACCGCGAGCTGGTCGAGGTTGGCCGCAATCGATTCGTCGAGCCCGCGGCTGTCGCTCCGGCAGAGGACATTGCGCCGCGGGGACCGCTGCGTGACGGTCCAGTCCTGGTCAACACGATCGGGCTCGATGCGGACCTCGTCACCCGCGACGACGTCGAGCTTCCGGCCCCGCAGCTTGCACTGGACTCTCTGACCGCCGCTGCGCGCGACGACCACACGACGCCCGTAGGACTCGACGACACAGCCGGATTCCGCGGGCTGCGTCACCAGGCGATAACCGTTGCCGGCCCGGCCGGATCCGCCGTCGACCTCAAGCGCGCGATTCGTGTCGACGGGGGCGGGTGCGAGTCGTGAAACGCCGAGTAGATCGGATCCGGGGTCAGCGTATTTGCGTTGTCGCGATACAACCGGACCAGGGCGTCGGCAAGGTCGCCCGCGCTGCTGTGCTCGGCGGCGAACGCGTCTGCTTCGAATTCATGCCGACGGGACCAGGCGGCGGCGATCGGTGTGGCGATCCAGGTAAAGGCGGGTGTCACCAGCACGAACAGCAGCAGGAGCGCTGCGTTGGAGGGTGCCGAAACACCGAGCGCGGGTTGCAGCCACGATTGTCCGGCCAGCCAGCCGAGGAAGGCGAAGCCCGCCAGGCTGACGCAGGCACCGACGACCAGGCGCTGCGGGATATGGCGAAGCTTGAAGTGCGCCAGCTCGTGCGCGAGCACGGATTCGACCTGAGCCGGCGACAGCGTGGAGAGGAGGGTGTCGAAGAAGACCACGCGTTTCTCGCGTCCGAAGCCCGGTGAAATAGGCGTTGCCGTGCGACGAGCGCCTCGAACCGTCGATGACGAATACTCGCTCCGCGGAGAAGCCACAGCGCGCGAGCAGGGCGTCGATTCGGCTTCGCAGGGAGGCGTCGTCGAGCGGCGAGAAGCGGTTGAACAGTGGAGCGATGAATCGGGGCCAGGCGAGCGTCAGCAGGAGCGACACGGCCGTCCAGACGGCCCACGCGATCAGCCACCAATAGCGACCCGCGATGGCCATGATCCAGAGGACGAGCGCGACGAGCGCGCCGCCGAGCGCGGCGGCCAGCGCCCAGCCCTTCAACAGGTCCAGGACAAAGGTGCGCACGGTCGTCCGATTGAAGCCGAAGCGCTGCTCGAGCCCGAATGTTCGATACGCATGCAACGGCAGACCGGTGACGCTCAAGGACGGCGAACACCCCGAGCACGTGCAAGGTACCTGTCGGCAGGTCGGTCAGCCGCAGGCGCGCGAGCCAGTGGCCGATGCTGGTCGATTCCTCCTCCGAGCGTGAGCCACAGGAGGACGACGGCCCCGACGAACGATTCGACGAGCGCCAGGCGCTGCCTTGCGACCGTGTAGTCCGCCGCGCGCTGGTGCTCGCTTGGAGACACGACGCCCGCGAACGCCGCCGGCACTTGCCCACGATGTGCCGTGACGAACGAGATCTGGCGGCGTGCAAGCCAGATCTGCGCTGCGAGTTGCAGCAGCAAGGCGACGAGGAACGTGAGGGTGAGCCAGTGCATCAAATCGACCGTTTCGGCGAGTGTAAATCCGCCTTTGCTAGAATGACTCGAAATTCAGTTGGATAGGCTCGCAATCGCCCTTTCGAGACATGGCATCCAAGGCCGAAAACCTGGTCTGGATCGATCTGGAGATGACTGGTCTCGATTCGCAGCGGGACCGGATCATCGAGATCGCCACCATTGTGACGGACTCGTCGCTCGCGGTGATCGCGGAGGGCCCGGTGCTGGCCATTCATCAGGACGCGGCGGTCCTGGACGCCATGGACGACTGGAACAAGACGACCCACGCGGGGTCTGGGCTCCTGGAGCGAGTCCGTGCAAGCCGGCTCGATGCGGCCGAGGCGGAGCGCCGCACGCTCGCATTTCTCACGCTCCACGCTGAGCCCGGCACATCCCCGATGTGCGGCAACAGCATCTGCCAGGACCGGCGCTTTCTCGCTCGCGAGATGCCTGCGCTCGAAAAGTTCTTTCACTACCGAAACCTCGACGTCAGCACGCTGAAGGAGCTGGCCCGGCGCTGGGCTCCCGAGGTTTTCGCGGGGGTCAAGAAGACGTCAGTGCATCTGGCGCTGGAGGATATTCGTGACTCAATCCAGGAGCTGGAGTATTACCGGCGGATGTTGTTCCGTGTGGATCCCAGCCGATAGGCAGCTTTGGTCTGCGATAAGCATCGAGGACGTCAGCTCAGCTTCTCGAGCGCTCCAATGCTAGGAAACACTCAATCGCGATTACTTCAAGCCGTTTACGCTTGCCTACGTCCTCTGACGCGAGTTTTGATTCGCTCGGGCATAACATACGGTCAGTTCGCCGAGCTCGCCAAACTTGCCTTCGTGCAGGAGGCATACCGAGAGCAAGATGATCGTGGGAGGGCAATCAACGCATCCCGCGTGTCGGTCAAGACTGGTATCTCGCGTAAGGAAGTTCGTCGAATTCGTGAAGTCGATTTGCAGCGAATCACACCGCAGCTGGGTCGAATATTTGACTCTTCGGCAGCGCCGGCCCTAGTACTTCATCGCTGGTACTCGGATGAGCAATACCTAGATGCGAACGGACTGCCGCGTCCGTTGCCGCTGAACGATCCATCGCCTAGCTTCGTCGAGTTGGTTCGAAGTGTTTCCGGTGACGTGCCGCCGGGTGCCATTCGGGCAGAGCTGAAGCAAGCAGGCGCGATTGACGAGCTTGCTGACGGGACGGTGTGTGCCTCAAAAAGATTCTATGTGCCGAAGGACTTCGATGATAAGGCTGTAGCAGTTATATCTGGCATGTTGTTTCCCATGACAACAGCATTGGCGCACAACGCTGATCCTAGTCGCACCGGTGAGGGTTTCTTTCAGCGCATTGCGTTCTCACGCTCGTTGGACGATTTGGAGATTGCGAACTTTCGCAGATGGGCGAGAGTCCAATCGACCGACTTTGTTGAATCTATGGACAACTGGATTGCGGCACACGAACGCTCGCCGATTGGTGCCAGTGAAAGGCCGGAGGGCCCGCTTGTCGGCGTCGGAGTCTTTTACTACGAGGGACCGTCAGCCGATGAGATGATGTAAGTGCCGCTGGCACTTCGTGGACGCAACCACAATCTGCGAACGCGCCTACGTCGAACTCGGGAGTCCAACGTAGGCTGCTAATCAGCTAGCTACCGCAACTACTGCGCAATCGCGTTGACGCCCGTGCCGCCGATGGCGTTGACGCCCGTGCCGCCGATGGCGTTGACGCCCGTGCCGCCGATGGCGTTGACGCCCGTGCCGCCGATCGCGTTCGCGCCAACGCGTTGCGCCGTGCCGCCAATCGCGTTGACGCCGGTGCCGCCGATCGCGTTGACGCCGGTGCCGCCGATCGCGTTGACGCCGGTGCCACCAATCGCGTTGACGCCGGTGCCGCCGATCGCGTTGACGCCGGTGCCACCAATCGCGTTGACGCCGGTGCCGCCGATCGCGTTGACGCCCGTGCCGCCAATCGCGTTGACGCCCGTGCCGCCGATGGCGTTGACGCCCGTGCCGCCAATCGCGTTGACGCCCGTGCCGCCGATGGCGTTGACGCCCGTGCCGCCGATCGCGTTGACGCCGGTGCCGCCAATCGCGTTGACGCCCGTGCCACCAATCGCGTTGACGCCGCGTGCCGCCAATCGCGTTGACGCCCGTGCCGCCGATCGCGTTGACGCCCGTGCCGCCAATCGCGTTGACGCCCGTGCCGCCGATGGCGTTGACGCCCGTGCCGCCGATCGCGTTGACGCCCGTGCCGCCGATCGCGTTGACGCCCGTGCCACCAATCGCGTTGACGCCGGTGCCACCAATCGCGTTGACGCCGGTGCCGCCAATCGCGTTGACGCCCGTGCCGCCAATCGCGTTGACGCCGGTGCCGCCAATCGCGTTGACGCCGGTGCCACCAATCGCGTTGACGCCCGTGCCACCAATCGCGTTGACGCCGGTGCCGCCGATCGCGTTGACGCCGGTGCCGCCGATCGTCAAAAGCTGTGCGGAAATTGGGCCGCTGAGGGACGGCTGAGTTCCTACTACAAGAATGGCCTGACCGGGCTTCAATGCCGCGCCAGTAGGACCTTGGACAGCCGTCAAATCGACAATCTGCGTGCCAATTGCTGCGGTACCGAGAGACTCGTTCACGGTACGTAGGCGACCCGCCAGGACGACTTGGCTTGATCCGGCTACATATTGCTCTGGGGCCAATCGAGCCTTGCCTCCGACTAACTGACCATTGCTGCCGAGCTTGCCGGTTACGGTGAGCACAAGAGTTTCGCCTGCAGCGATGCCATCGGAGATCGCTTGCACCCGGGAGCGAGCAGCGCCCAATCGGAAGTCGCGACCGAAGACCGTAACGGTATTCGCTGACACGTTGACCTTCTGGATCGGTCCTCGAAGCAAGATGCCTTCTCGACCGGTACCTCCAATCGCGTTGACGCCCGTGCCGCCAATCGCGTTGACGCCGGTACCACCAATAGCATTGAGATTCGAAATCTCGCTGGCTGTACTCGATTCGGTTGGTGCAAGGAACAATGAGAACGCCACCGCAATGCCAACAACTGCGGTAGCACGCCCGTACAGTTCAGTCTTTCCCTTCATTTCCCCAACCCCGCTGGTAGCAGGTCAACCAAAATCTAAACTTGGTCAGATACCGACTTGTCACTTTGTTCGTCTGGCGATCTGACAAACATGTACATCCCAACGCCAAGTGGCACTCGGCGCTCTACCTTGGCCTTTGCTGCGAATGCTTCTTTTGTCGTCAGCCAATCGTCCAACAGCTCCAGAAACTGCTGTCCCCGCTCTTTGACAAATGCGTCGAACTCCACTGCAGCCTCAGGGGCTATGCCTTTTGAAGTCCACACCCGTCTTTCGAAGAGCTTGTCCGACCCTTCGGGTCGCAAATTCTGATCCATCGTTTTTGCCAGATCGGTGAATGCGACCGACATGGCGTGAAACTTCGCTGGATCTTCAGCCGACGGGATGTACGAGCGGGCAAGAACGCGGTAGTGGCCATTACCGAGTTCGAGGACTGCGCCAATGCGTCGCAGCTCGGCGAGCATTTCCTCGGCGGGAACATCTGGCGTATATCGCCGCACAAGTTCGGTAAAGCTGCGGCGCCCTGGCGGAGCGCTTACGACGACTTCGTAGGGAATGCCGTACGGTCCGATGAAGTCGGCATCTTGGTGCCAACCCGTAAGCACGCGTCCGACACGATCAAATCTGCTCGCCAGAGCCTCGAAGTCGGCTTCCGTTAGGTCCAGAACACGCCCGACTTCGAATCGAGAGAGGCCTGTCTTGATCGCTATTCGAGCGATCGAATCCTTCGACGCAGGCATCTGCAGCAAATCCTTTGCTGCATCTACGAAAATGGTCTTAAGGAGCTCGGCAAACTCTCCATAAGACACTCCGTTACGAAGCAGAATTCGAACAAGCGGCCTCATGAGCGGCTTGAACGTTCCAAGCAACGTGAGCTTGAAGTTCTCGCTCATTCTCAGCCCGTAAACGGGCGGTTCTGACCAGGTTGCAAGTGCCGCAGTCATCGTGGTTATTGTTAACTTACGGCAGAACTATATCGGTGGGTTCCCGCGGGTCAAGAGTGCAACATAATCGGAGACTTACGACGGCCTGTTCAGGGACCTTGGCCAAGGGTGGCTAGACGACGCCGGGTCGGGATTTCGCTATGGATCAGAGGGTTGCCGGAGGCCGATGGGTCCGCGCCGGTTTGGATTAGCGAGCAGATAGGCCCGGCTGTTTGCAGAGCAATATGACAGTACGAGCGGCGGGCGCTACCCGGGCATTGTTCAATGACACCGAGATCTGTGACGCAAGTCACGAATTCCGGGCGGCATTCAAAAAGCCTATAAGAACAATAAGTTACATGTCCTAACCACAATATGGCGGGTGCGCGGATCTCAAGCGTCACCAACCGGTATTCGGTGCGATTTCGGCTCGCCTCCAGGCGCATGCACCATCTCAACCGTGCCAAGGCGAACCGCGTGTTCCCTCCAATCTGAAACGGCAATTGCTCGGGCGGTTCGTCTCTCGCCTGGCACCAAAATAGAAACGGCCGGCCCTCGTCAGAGGCGCCGGCCGATCGGTCAAAAATCAAACTTGACGCTTATAGGTTTTTCTGAATGTTTGCAGTCTTGCGAAGCTCCTCGAGATGAGCCTGGAGTTTCTTCCGCTTCACGATCATGTCGACACGTTCCTTCACTTCCTCGAACTCGGGCGCCGCGGGTGATCGCACGTCCTCGAGCCTGATCACGTGCCAGCCGAAGTCGCTCTGCACGGGCTGCGGCGTCATCTGACCTTTCTGAAGTGCGGCGACCGCATCCGAGAACGGCTTCACCATGGTGTCCAGGCGAAACCAGTCGAGATCGCCGCCCTTCGCCGCGCTGCCCTCGTCCTTGGACTTCTTCTCCGCCAGCTTCGCGAAGTCACCACCGGCCTGCAGCTCGCGAATCACCGCCTCGGCGTCTTCCTTCGACGCGAGCAGGATGTGCCGCGCGTGATACTCCTTCGGCATCGCAGCGACCTGCGCGTCGTACTCGGCCTTGATCTCGGCGTCGGTGCTTGGATGCGCCTTCATGTACTTCTCGCTCGCGGCCTCGGCCAGTACCTGGAGTCGCAGAAGCTCAAGACGTGTCTTGGTCGCGGGGTCGTCGGCGAGCCCGTCGGTTTCCGCCGACTGCGCGGCCACCGACATGTTCAGTAACTGGTCGAGGAGCTGCGTTTTCTGCTCGGCCGTCGCCTGGGCGGCCGGCTGGCCGGTCGCAGCGTTCAGGAACTCGTCGAAGAACTCAGACGAGATCGGCTTGCCGTTGATCGTCGCAACGGCCGGTGTGGCGGACTTCGCCGCGGCGGACGCCGCGGTGTCCTCGGCCGGGCGCGTGCACGCCGCAAACAGGCCTAGAAACGCCGTCAATAAAACCATCGATCTGGGATGTCGCATCGTTTGCCTCTGGATTGGATCTCGAATCGAATTGATCAGGGCTCGCCCGGGGCGAACGCGTGAATCGACATCGCATGGATGTCGGTGGCCATCAGGTCCTGCACCGCGTCGTACACCGCGCGATGCCGGTCGAGCTTGCTCATCCCGGCGAAACCCGCCGAGACGATCACGACCGTGAAGTGTCCGCGGCCATCGCGGGCGCCGGGGTGTCCGGCATGCCGGTGGCTGTCGTCGACGACGTCCAGACGGCTGGGATGGAACGCAGCCTGCAGGCGATCCCGGATCCTGTCCACTCGCGGAGTAACGACCGGGTCGGTTTGCTCCATCCCCATCGCCGGTTACCTCAGTGTGCGCCGGGCTCGTGCATTTCTGCGCGGCGGGAAAGCCACATGCCCTGCAGCAGTATGAACACCAGCGTCAGGCCCATCAGACCGAAAAGCTTGAACTTGACCCACGTGGCCTCGGCGAAGTTGTAGGCCACGTACAGGTTGGCTGCGGCGACGAACACGAAGAATCCGATCCACATCAGGTTGAGCCGTCGCCAGCTTGCATCCTCGAGCTTGAGGTTCTCGCCGATCAGGCGCTGCACGATGGTCGGGCCGCGCATGAAATGGCTCGCGGCGAATGCGGCGGCAAATAGCAGGTTGACGATCGTCGGCTTCCACTTGATGAAGGTGGCGTCGTGCACGATCAGCGTCAGTCCGCCAAAGACGATTACGAGTACCGCAGAGGTGAGCAGCATCGGGCTCACCTTGCGATGACGAATCAGACTCACCGCGGTCTGGATCAGCACGGCGACGATCAGCACCGCCGTGGCCACGTAGATGTCCGCCAGCAGGTACGCCACGAAGAATGCGAATACGGGCAGAAAGTCGATCAACAGTTGCATCGTTGGAGCGGGTGCCGCCGGGGCGTGGCGGAAAGGGGGCGCGTATGATAGCCAAGTCGCCCGGCGGGCCCAACGACGGGCGCAATCTCGATGGCGTTTCTGCTCTCGATCCACCCGATGAACCCTCAACCGCGGCTGGCGCGGCAGGCCATCGTGGCCATCCGTGACGGCGGCGTCGTCGCCTATCCGACCGACTCCTGCTATGCGCTCGGCTGTCTGATCGGCCACAAGGAGGCGATGGAGCGGATCCGCCGCATCCGGCAGGCGGACCGGAACCACAACTTCACGCTCGTTTGCCGCGATCTGTCGGAAATTGCCCGCTACGCGCGCGTCGATAACAGCCAGTACCGCACGCTGCGCGCGTTCACGCCGGGGCCGTACACCTTCATCCTGGCGGCTACGCGCGAAGTCCCAAAACGCCTGCAGAACCCGAAGCGCCGCACCATCGGTATACGCGTGCCGGACAACGCAATCGTTCGCACTCTGCTCGCGGAGCTCGGCGAGCCGATCATGAGCTCGACGTTGCTGTTGCCGGGTGCCGAGGCACCGATGTCCGATCCGCAGGAGATCAAGCTGCGGCTCGAGCACGAGGTCGACCTGGTGATCGACGGCGGCCCGGGAGGACTCGAGCCCAGCAGCGTGATCGATCTGTCCGGCCTGGCGCCGGTGATCGTGCGCCGCGGCAAGGGGGAGGTCGGTCCTTTCGAATAAGGGGATTGCGGCTGCGTATAATCCGCGGCTTCCCGCGCGTAGGTCGATCTCACCGTCACCTAACCGCGCCGAGAGAAATCGGTCGTAACTCATTGAATATAGATTGTCTAACGCCGTGAATACGAGCAGGGCCCGTTCTTGAGCACGACCGCATCGATGCCGCGCCGGATCCTTTCTGGAATGCGTCCAACCGGCAGCCTCCACCTCGGCAATTACTACGGTGCGCTCAAGAACTGGACCGAGCTGCAGTACGAATACGACTGCTATTTCTTCATCGCCGACTACCACGCGCTCACGACGGGCTATGAGGATCCCTCCGGCATCGAACAGAACACGTGGACGATCGTGATCGACTGGCTCGCCGCCGGGCTCAACCCTGCGGTGGCGACGCTCTTCATCCAGTCGCGAGTCCCGGAGCACGCAGAGCTGCACCTGCTGTTGTCCATGATCACGCCGCTCGGCTGGCTCGAGCGCGTGCCGACCTACAAGGACCAGCAGGAACAGCTGAAGGAGCGCGATCTCGCGACCTACGGTTTCCTCGGCTACCCGCTGCTGCAGAGCGCGGATATCCTGCTGTATCGCCCGCTGTACATCCCCGTGGGGGAGGACCAGGTCGCGCACGTCGAGATCACGCGCGAGATCGCGCGGCGGTTCAATTACATCTACGGCCGCGAACCGGACTTCGAGAAGAAGGCCGAGCGCGCCGTCAAGAATCTCGGCACACGTAATGCCAACCTGTACCGCGAGCTGCGACGGCGCTACCAGGAAGAAGGCGCCGCCGATGCGCTCGACCGCGCGCATGTGCTGCTCGACGGCAATTCGCGACTCACGGTTGCGGATCGTGAGCGGCTGCTGGGCTATCTCGAAGGCACCGGCCGGTCGATCCTTCCGGAGCCCGAGGCACTGCTCACGGCCTCGCCGAAAGTGCCGGGCCTCGACGGTCGCAAGATGTCGAAGTCCTACGACAATACGATCGGGCTGCGCGAGGATCCGGACGCAGTCGCCGCCAAGCTCAAGGTCATGCAGACGGATCCGGCTCGTGTGCGCCGGACAGACCCGGGCGACCCGGAGAAGTGCCCGGTCTGGGATCTGCACAAGCTCTATTCGAGCGCCGAGACGCAGGCCTGGGTGCAGAATGGCTGCCGCACCGCGGGAATCGGTTGTCTTGACTGCAAGAAGCCGCTGATCGAAAAGGTCGTCGAGGAAGTCTCGGCCATGCGGCAGCGGGCGCAGGAGTACGAAGAGAGTCCCGACCTGGTGCGGGGCATCATCGCCGAGGGTTGCGAGAAAGCGCGCGGCGTCGCGAGCCAGACGCTCGACGACGTGAAGCAGGCCATGGGGCTCGCGTATCGTTGAGGTCTCATATGAGCAAGCCTGATCTGAAACTGGTCGAGGGCGGAGCCGGCGCGACGCGCGTCGATGCGCACCGTGAACCGTCACCCGAGCAGGCGGAGATGCCATTTGCGATGGTGGAGGGCGAGGCCGCTCACGCAGCTCCCGCACGATCTCTACATCCCGCCCGACGCCCTGCAGGTTTTTCTCGAGGCCTTCGAGGGGCCGCTCGACCTGTTGCTCTACCTCATTCGCCGGCAGAACCTCGACATCCTCGACATACCGATTGCCGAAATCACGCGGCAGTACCTGCAGTACATCGATCTCATGCAGGAGCTGCAGCTCGAGCTCGTGGGCGAGTACCTGCTGATGGCCGCGACGCTGGCCGAGATCAAGTCCCGGATGCTCCTGCCGCGTCCGCCGGGCGACATGAGCAGCGAAGAAGAGGACCCGCGCGCCGAGCTCGTCCGCCGGCTGCAGGAGTACGAGCGTTTCAAGCGCGCGGCCACCGATCTCGATGACCTGCACCGCATCGACCGCGACGTGTTTCCTGCGATGGCCGAGCTCGTCGAACGTCGCGTGGTCAAGGTGCTCCCGAGCGTGACGATGCAGGAGATGCTGGTGGCGCTCAAGGACGTGATGGCGCGGGCCGAGATGTTCGCGCATCACCACGTGCAGCGCGAGCGGCTCTCCGTCCGGCAGCGGATGTCGGACGTCCTCGATGCGCTGCGGGCCCAGGCATTCGTCGAGTTCACGCAACTGTTCCGTCCGTCAGAAGGTCGCATGGGCGTGGCGGTCACGTTCACGGCGATCCTCGAGCTGCTGCGGGAGGGGCTGATCGAGATCGTGCAGTCGGATGCATTCGCGCCGATTCACGTCCGCGCCGGCGCGCCGCGGCACGTCACTCTCGTCATCGACAACGATCGCAGCGATCAAGCCAACCGGATCGAGCCATGAGTGAACACCCACTGACCAACGTACTCGAGGCGATCCTGCTCGCCGCTGGACGGCCGCTGTCGATCGCACAGATCACCGAGCTCTTCGCGGAATCGGAGCGTCCGGCCGACGCCGAGGTGCGCGAAGCATTCATGGACCTGGGCCGTCGCTACGACGGACGCGGCGTCGAGCTGGTCGAAGTCGCGAGCGGCTGGCGCATCCAGGTTCGACCGGTGCATGCCGAAGTCGTCTCGCGGCTGTGGCAGGAGCGGCCGACGCGCTATTCCCGGGCCTTGCTCGAGACGCTCGCGCTCGTCGCCTATCGGCAGCCGGTCACGCGCGGCGAGATCGAGTCGATCCGCGGCGTGACCGTTGCCTCGACCATCATGCGGACCCTGTTCGAGCGCAACTGGATCCGGGTGGTCGGGCACCGCGAGGTTCCGGGGCGGCCGGAGCTGCTCGGTACGACGCGGGAGTTCCTCGACTACTTCGGGCTACGCGCACTCGACGAGTTGCCGACGCTCGCGGAGCTTCGCGACCTCGACGAGCTCTCAGTGCAGCTCGAGCTCGCGCGGGAGGGCATCGAGGCGCGCGCCGCGCTGCCCGCTGCCAGGATCGGTGAACCTGCGCCGGACCGCGATGAAGCCAGCGACGATCAGGCCGCGCTCGACGACGAGGAGAGCGATCAGGCGTCCGACGCGGTCACGCCGACGCTGGTTGCGGGTCCGGCGGCGTCGGACGATCGCTGAGTCGTTTGGACGAACGACTGCACAAGGTGCTCGCCCAGCACGGGCTGGGCTCGCGCCGGCAGGTCGAGGACTGGATACGCGCGGGCCGGGTCCTGGTAAACGGTCGTCCCGCGACCATCGGTCAGCGCATCCGCGCGTCCGATCGCGTCGTCGTCGATGGCCGGGACGTCACGCGCCGCGTCGGCGCTACGCAGCGGCTGCGCATCGTCGCCTATCACAAGCCGGGCGGTGAGCTGCTGCGCAGCCGCGCGGGCGACGATCGTTCGGCGGTGGAGGCGCGTCTGCCGAGCCTCCACGCAGGCCGATGGCTGCCGATCAATACCGTCGGATTTGCCGAGGACGGCCTGCTGCTCCTCACCAATGACGGGGCGCTCGCCGCAGCGGCCGGGCGCAGGGGTCGCGACCTGCCGGTCGAGTACCGCGTCCGCGTTCTGCGACCACGCGACGGCGGCGACTGGCCATCGATACCGACCTACATCGACACCGACGGTCAACGCTCGGAGTTCTCGAACATCGAGCGGCTGGACGCGCCGGGATCGAACGTCTGGTTTCGGGTGGAAGCTGCGCGGGCGGTCGCGCGCGGGGCGGTGCGCGCGCTGTTCGACGCCGCCGGTCTCAAGGTGAGCCGCGTGCTGCTCACGCGCTGGGGGGCGATCGGCCTGCCGCGCGATCTGCCGCGCGGACGCTCGCGGGAGCTCGGCGGGCCGGAGCTCAAGTTCCTGCTCGACCTGGCGGGTCGAACGTCCTCCGCCGAACGTCCACGCGGGCCACGGCCCGGACGGCGCGGCCGCAGCGCGAAGCTCAAGCGCCCGACTGTGCGTCGAAGCGACGCCCGGTGACGCCCCGGGATTCGGGCCCGAGCAGGTAGAGGTACGGGGCGAGCACATCCTCGGGCGCGGGGAGCGTAGCGGGATCCTCGCCGGGGAAGGCCTGGGCGCGCATCGGCGTGCGCACCTTGCCGGGATTGACGCTGTTGACGCGGATGTTCGTCGTCGTGCTCGTCTCATCGGCCAGCACCTGCATCAGCGCCTCGACGCCGAACTTTGCCGCCGCATAGGCGCCCCAGTACGCGCGGCCGCGCTGCGAGACGCCGCTGCCCGTGAATACGACCGAGGCGTCGGGCGACTCGCGCAGCAAGGGCAACAGCGTTCGGGTCAGGATGAACGCGGCATTCAGGTTGACGTGCATCACGCGCATCCAGGTCGGCACGTCGTAGTGCTCGATGGGTGCGCGTTCGCCGAGTTGCCCGGCCAGATGCGCGAGACCGTCCAGCCGGCCGAATTCGTGCTGCACGGCCTCGGCGAGCGCCCCGTACTGCTCGGCGCCGGCCCGCTCGAAGTCGAGCGGGGCAATCGTCGGCCGCGGGGAGCCCGCGGCCAGGGCAGCGTCGTGAGCCGATTCGAGCTTGCGCACCGTGCGGCCGCAGAGGATGACCTGCGCACCGAGCGCGGCCGCCGCGAGCGCGAGCGCGCGACCGATGCCTGAGCCGGCGCCCGTCACGAGGATCACACGGCCTGCGAGGCCCTGCGCGTCGGGTCGGCTCGCGCCGGCGTCGGGCGCCTCGGTCACGGTCGTTGATTTCCGATGGCCGTGCGCCACGCCGTCCAGAGGCGCGCGACCGCTGGCAGGTCGGCGCGCATCGCGCCGAACGTGCCGGGTTGACTGATGCGCGACAACAGCCGCCGATGCAGCGCCGCGAGCACGAGCCCGTGCGTCTGGCGGCGACGCTGTCGTCGATCGAGCAGCGCGGGCAGCGCGTCGAGCTCCGTCTCGACCCGCACCCGCCAGGCCTCGAGCAGCGTGGCGAGCGCCGGGTCGGTAAGCCGATCGGACAAGCCGCGCGGGTCGAGATCGGCCTCGCTGAGCGCGTCGGTCGGGACGTACAGGAGACCGCGCCGCAGGTCCTGTTCAAAGTCGCGCAGCATCTCGGTCTGCCGTACCGCGAGCCCTAAGCGCTCGGCAAACTGTCGCTCGTCCTCGCCGAGGCCCGCGGGTGCCGCCAGCGCGCCGGCGATCACGACCTGCAGCGATCCGGCGGCGCGTCGGCAGTACGCGTCGAGCTCAGCCCAGTCGAGATAGGTGTAACGCGCGAGATCGAGTGCCGCAGCGTCGGTCAGCTCGCGCAAGCGCTCGAGATCGCCGGGCCTGTCGGCGAGGGCAGGGGCCATCGCGATCGTGACCGGATGGCGTGGACGGCGCTCCGCGAGCAAGGCGACCTCGTCGCGCCACCACTGCAACCGGGTGTGGGCGAGGTCGTGATTGGCGCTCGCGACCGTGTCGCGCAGCTCGGCCTCGAACGCATACAGGGCGTTCAGCAGCGGACGCGCGGCGGGCGCGGAAAAGAGCACCGCGAAGAAGCGCATCGAGCCCGGTGGGGTCCCCCGGGAATGCGACGCCTCCGCGTCCTGATCGACGCCGCTACTCATCGTCTGCGCCGACAGCGCCATCCACGGCGCGCGGCTCGCGGGCGAGCTTCTCGACGGGTGCGATCTCCTCGATCTCCCGCTCCGGCCGCAGTCCAAGCTCGGTGAACTTGCGCGCGCCGGGCAGCACCTGGCGTTCGAGCGAACCCACCGCGCTGTTGTAGGCGTCGACGCTCTGTCCGAGGGTACGTCCGACGCGGGCCAGGTGCCCGCCGAAGGTCGCCAGGCGCTTGTACAGGTCCTCGGCCAGGTCGCGGATCCGTGCCGCATTGTCGGCCAGTGCATTCTGGCGCCAGCCGTAGGCGACGGCCTTGAGCAGCGCGACGAAGCTCGAAGGCGTGGCGATGATGACATCCTGCCGGATCGCATCCTCGAGCAGCGTCGGGATCTCGGCGACGGCGGCGGTCAGGAACTGGTCGCCGGGAATGAAGAGCACGACGAAATCCGGACTGCGCTCGAACTGCGCCCAGTAGGTCTTGCTGGAGAGCTGCCGCACACGCTCGACCACGGCCTGCGCATGGCGCCGCACGGCGAGCGTGCGCTCTTCCTCTGTCGCGGCCTCGATCGCGGAGAGGTAGGCGTCGAGCGGTGTCTTGACGTCGACCACGAGCTGGCGGCCGTCGGGCATGTTCACGATCATGTCCGGCCGCAGGGAGCGCTCCTCGCCGCTCACGTGCACCTGTTCCGCGAAATCGCAGTGCTCGACCATGCCGGCGAGCTCCGCGATCCGTCGCAGCGTCATCTCGCCCCACTGGCCGCGTACCTCGGGTCGGCGGAGCGCCGTCACCAGGTTGCGGGTCTCGCGCTGCAACGCCGCCTGCCCGAGCGCGACGCCTTCGAGCGAGCTGCGAAGTGCTCCGAAGCTCTCGGCACGCTCCTTCTCGATTCGGCTGATCTGCTCGTGGGTTTTCTGCAGTGCGTCGCGGACCGGTGCGAGCATCGCCTCCACGGACTTCTCGCGGTCGGTGAGGTTGCGCAGCGCCTGTTGCTGTTGCTGGCCCAGGATCTCGCGCGCGAGCCGCAGGAAATGCTCGCTGTTGCTGCGCAGCGCATCGCCCGCTACCGAGTCGAAGCCCGACCGCAGACGCTCGAGCGCCATGTCGAGCGCGAGTGCGCGCTCGCGGGCGGTCGCATCGGAGGAGGCGAGCTCGGCACGGGCGGTGGCGAGCTCGACCTCGAGGGCGTGGGCCCGCCGCCGGCCGATCAGCCAGCCGGCCATGAGCGCGATCGCCGGCAGCAACACGAGGAGCAGCACGACGGTGCCGGGCGACGACAGCAGCTGCTGCATCAGGCCCAGCCGTCGGCGGCGCGCGCGCGGCGCAGCAACATGAGGTAGTTGACCCGCGCATCGCCGGTGATCCGTGCGGTGCGCGTGAAGGGGTCGTAGTCGAGCCCGCTCACGTCCTCGAGTGCGAGTCCTGCGCCGCGGCCCCAGGCCGCGAGCTCGGACGGACGAATGAACTTCTCGTAGGTGTGCGTGCCGACGGGCAGCAGTCGCAGCAGGTATTCCGCGCCGACCACGGCGCGCACGTAGGCCCGGGGCGTGCGATTGATCGTCGACAGGAACACCGCTCCGCCGGGCTTGACGAGCACCGCGAGCGCCGCGAGGACGGCCGGCGGGTCGGGCACATGCTCGAGCATCTCCATGCAGGTGACCGCGTCGTAGTGGCCCGCCCGCGTGCGCGCGTGATCCTCGGCGGACTCGAGCAGGTAGCTGACCTCCACGCCCGTTTCCCGGGCATGCGATCGCGCCACCTCGAGCACGTCGGCAGCCAGGTCGAGTCCCGTGACCCGCGCGCCGCGGCGCGCCATCGCTTCGGAGAGCAGTCCGCCGCCGCAACCGACGTCGAGCAGTTCGCGCCCCGCGAGCGCACCGTCGCGTTCCACGTACTCGAGCCGCACCGGATTGAGGTCGTGCAGCGGACGCATCTCGCCGTCGGGGTCCCACCAGCGGGCGGCGACCGCATCGAAGCGCGCGATCTCTCCGAGGTCGACGTTTCCCATGTACCGCTCCGCACAGCGGCGCGAAGTATATCGCTCGAAAAATGGCTCGGAGCCAATTTCAGGAAAATGGCTCCGAGCCATTTTTGCGGGCAGGAATGATATGATTTGGCATTCATTTCGGCCGGTTTGCCCGCCACTTCCGCGCGCGCTCAGGCCGATCAACCGTAAGACATCGGGTCGTCGAATACATGGCCGAAATAGCCCGCGAAATCCTGCACGTCAACCTCGAAGACGAGATGAAGCAGTCGTACCTCGACTACGCGATGAGCGTGATCGTGGGGCGCGCGCTGCCCGACATCCGCGACGGGCTCAAGCCCGTGCATCGTCGGGTGCTGTATGCCATGCGCGAGCTGGGCAACGACTGGAACAAGGCCTACAAGAAGAGCGCCCGCGTCGTGGGCGACGTGATCGGCAAGTACCACCCGCACGGCGACGTCTCGGTCTACGACACGATCGTGCGCATGGCGCAGCCGTTCTCGATGCGCTACCTGATCGTGGACGGGCAGGGCAACTTCGGGTCGGTCGACGGTGACCCGCCGGCGGCGATGCGCTACACCGAGGTGCGCATGTCGCGCTTCGCCGCGGAGCTGCTCGCCGACATCGACAAGGAAACGGTCGACTTCGTCCCGAACTACGACGAGTCCGAGGTCGAGCCCTCGGTCCTGCCGACGCGGGTGCCCAACCTGCTGGTCAACGGCTCCTCGGGGATCGCCGTCGGCATGGCGACCAACATCCCGCCGCACAACCTGACCGAAGTGGTCAACGCCTGCGTCGCGCTGATCGACAACCCCTCGATCAGTATCCCGGAGCTGATGGGGCACATCCCGGGGCCGGACTTTCCGACCGCGGGCATCATCAACGGGGCGCGCGAGATCTACAACGCCTACTCGACCGGTCGCGGTCGCATCCTGGTGCGCGCCCTCACCCATGTCGAGGACATCGACGACCGCGGCTACCAGGCCATCGTCGTCACCGAGCTTCCGTACCAGGTCAACAAGGCGCGCCTGCTCGAGCGCATCGCCGAGCTGGTGCGCGGGAAGCTGATCGACGGGATTGCAGAGCTGCGCGACGAGTCCGACAAGGACGGCATGCGCGTCGTCATCGAGCTGAAGCGCGGCGAAGTCGCCGACGTCGTGCTCAACAACCTCTACAAGCAGACGCCGATGGAGTCCGTGTTCGGCGTCAACATGGTGGCGCTGCAGGACGGGCAGCCCAAGCTGCTGACGCTCAAGGACCTGATCGAGGCGTTCCTGCGCCACCGGCGCGAGGTCGTCACGCGCCGCACGGTCTACGAGCTGCGCAAGGCGCGCGAGCGCGGCCACATCCTCGAGGGCCTCGCCGTCGCGCTCGCGAACATCGACGAGGTGATCGCGCTCATCCGGGCGTCGGCGAACCCGGCCGAGGCGCGCGCGGCGCTGGTGGCGCGGAGCTGGGCGGCGGGCTCGGTGCCGGAGATGCTCGAGCGCGCCGGCACGATCGCGATCCGTCCCGACGGCCTTGCGGAGGAGCTGGGGCTCCATGGCCAGGTGTACCGCCTCTCGGAAGTGCAGGCGCAGGCGATCCTCGACCTCCGGCTGCATCGGCTCACCGGCCTCGAGCAGGACAAGATCGTCGAGGAATTCGTCGAGCTGCTCACCCTGATCCAGAACCTGGGCGAGATCCTCGCGCGGCCGGAGCGGCTGCTGGCCGTCATCCGCACGGAGCTGCTCGAGATCCGCGAGGCCTATGGCGACGAACGGCGCACCCGGATCGAGCAGGACGAATCGGACCTCACCATCGAGGATCTGATCACGCCGCAGGACGTGGTCGTGACGCTCTCCCACGGCGGTTATGCGAAAGCCCAGCCCATGAGCGAGTACAAGGCCCAGGGCCGCGGCGGGCGCGGCAAGTCGGCGACCGCGGTCAAGGACGAGGACTTCGTCGAGAAGCTCTTCGTCGCGAACACGCACGACACGCTGCTCTGCTTCTCCTCGGCCGGGCAGCTCTACTGGCTCAAGGTCTACCAGCTGCCGCAGGCGGGCCGCGGCTCGCGCGGCAAGCCCATCGTGAACCTGCTGCCGCTCGACGAGGGTGAGCGCATCACGGCGGTGCTGCCGATCAAGGAGTTCGAGGAAGACCGCTTCGTCTTCATGGCGACCGCACGCGGAACCGTGAAGAAGACGCCCCTGTCCGCGTTCTCGCGGCCGCGTGCCGCGGGGATCATCGCGGTGGAGCTCGAGCACGGCGACAAGCTCGTCGGGGTCGCGATCACCGACGGCACGCAGGATTCGATCCTGTGCACCTCCGGCGGAAAGGCGATCCGCTTCGCGGAGAGTGACGTGCGCGCCATGGGTCGCAACGCGGCGGGTGTGCGCGGCATCAAGGTGCCGGGCGACGAGGATGTGATCTCGCTCATCACCCCGGACGCGGACGGGCTCATCCTGACGGCGTCCGAGAACGGCTACGGCAAGCTCACGCCGGTCGAGGACTTCCCGCTCCACGGTCGCGGCGGCCAGGGCGTCATCGCCATGCAGACCAGCGAGCGCAACGGCCGGCTCGTCGCGGCGACGCAGGTTTCCACCGCCGACGAGCTCATGCTCATGAGCTCGAGCGGTACCCTGGTGCGCGTGCGCGCGAGCGAGGTCTCGGTGATGGGCCGCAACACCCAGGGCGTGCGCCTCATACGGCTCGACGACGGCGAACGCCTGATCGGTGTCGAGGCGGTTACGCCGGACAGCGACGAAGACGAGGCCCCGGTCGCGGCGTTGCCGGATGCGACCGGTGAGCTGCCCACGCTGACGTGAGTCAGGAACGCGACGCGAGGTGCTCAATCAGTCGCCGCGGCCAGGCCAATCGTTCGCGATTGACCATCGAGCGGCCCGGGGATCAGTAGACCTCGCCGTACTCGATCCGCCCAAGCTCGTCCGTCACGAGCTCGGCACCCGCATCAGTTCCGAGCAATTCGAGTGGCTCCATACCCTGCAATGCACGGTTCGGCCGACGCAGACTGGTTCTTCCAAGGGCACTCTCGCGAACGTGCCCCGCGACGATTCATCGCGGCAATCGTTCCCCCGAGACCCTGCGACTTCTCGATGACCGGCTGTGCTTGTGTCGCCGCTCAACGCGGCCCGTGGTAGCGCAGCGGAGCGTCGCGCTGCGCTATCGAGCTGACGGTCGACACAGTCCCGAGAATCTTCAGAGCGAATGCCGCGGAAGGTCAGATCGACGGGCGCGTATCGCACGTGTCATTCTGCGAGCCGTGACGCCCTTCGGAATACTGAACAGGCGCGTGATTGGGCGGTGATGAGCCTGCCCTCAACCGGGCTGTTACACTGCGCTGCAACATCGGTCGAGGCCCCAGATGAGCCGAGTTTTCAATTTCAGCGCCGGGCCGGCGGCGTTACCGGTCGAGGTGCTCGAGCAGGTTCGCGACGAGCTGCTCGACTGGCACGGCATCGGTGCATCCGTGATGGAGATCAGCCATCGCGGCAAGACGTTTCTCGGCATCGCGCAACAGGCCGAGGCCGACCTGCGCGAGCTGCTCGCCATCCCGCCGAACTACAAGGTGCTGTTCCTGCAGGGCGGAGCGACAGCGCAGTTCGCGGCTGTGCCCCTCAACCTGTCGGTGCGCGAGGCGACGGCCGACTACGTGAACACCGGCGCCTGGTCGAAGAAGGCCGTGGCCGAGGCAAAGAAGTACTGCTCGGTGAACGTCGCCGCGGATGCCGCCGACAGCAAGTACTTCTCGATACCGCCGCAAGCGAAGTGGAAGCTGACGCCCGGCGCGGCCTACCTGCACTACACGCCCAACGAGACCATCAGCGGGGTCGAGTTCCACTGGGTGCCCGAGACGGGCGTGCCGCTGGTGGCTGATTTCTCCTCGACGATCCTCTCGCGGCCGATCGACGTCTCGCGATTCGGAGTGATCTACGCCGGGGCGCAGAAGAACATGGGGCCGCCGGGCCTCGCGGTCGTCATCGTGCGCGACGATCTCCTTGGCCGTGCGCGGGCGCATGTACCCGCCGTCATGGATTGGACGGCCATGGCGGGTGACGGCTCGATGTACAACACGCCGGCGAGCTTTTCCTGGTACGTCGCGGGGCTGGTCTTCCAGTGGGTGAAACGCCAGGGTGGCGTTGCCGCGATGGAGAAACTGAACCGCGCCAAGGCGACGGAGCTCTACGCCGCGATCGACGGCTCCACGCTCTATCGCAACCCGGTCGACCCGGCCTGCCGGTCCTGGATGAACGTCACCTTTACGCTCGCGAAGCCGGAGCTCGACGCGGACTTCCTCGAGGGGGCGAAGGGCGCGGGCCTGATGGGTCTCGCAGGGCACCGCCCGGTCGGCGGCATGCGCGCCTCGATCTACAACGCCATGACGCTGGCCGGCGTCGAGGCGCTGATCGAGTACATGCGCGAGTTCGAGCGGCGGCACGGCTGAGGTTCGGCTGATGAGCTTCAAGATCCTCACGCTCAACAACATCTCGGTGCGTGGGCTCGAGCGCCTGCCACGCGACCGCTACGAAGTCGCCTCGGAGATCGGCCATCCCGATGCGATCCTGCTGCGCTCGGCCGACATGCACGACATGGAGATCCCGTCGAGCGTGCTCGCGGTGGCGCGCGCCGGCACCGGCACGAACAACATCCCCGTGCAGGGGCTGAGTCGGCGCGGGGTGCCGGTGTTCAACGCGCCGGGCGCGAATGCGAACGCCGTCAAGGAGCTCGTGCTGGGCGGGCTGTTCCTCGCCGCGCGCAACGTCTGCCAGGCCTGGGAGTACGTCCGCGGCCTCACCGGCGACGACGACGCCATCGAGGCCGCCGTCGAGAAGGGCAAGAAGCGTTTCGTCGGGTTCGAGCTGCCGGGTCGCACGCTCGGTGTCGTGGGCCTGGGCGCCATCGGCGTCGAAGTCGCCAACGCCGCGCTGGGCCTCCGGATGAAGACGCTGGGTTACGACCCGCAGATCACCGTGCAGCGTGCCTGGCAGTTGTCGTCCGCGGTCGAGCAGGCGCTCAGCCTCGACGACCTCTTTGCGCGGTCGGACATGGTGAGCGTGCACGTGCCGCTGGTCGACGCGACGCGCGCGCTCGTCAACGCCGCCCGCATCCGACTGATGCGGCCCGGTGGCGTGATCCTGAATTTCGCGCGCGCCGGCATCGTCGACGAGGACGCCGTGCTGCAGGCGCTCGAGTCGGGCGCGCTCGCGGCCTACGTCTGCGACTTCCCGTCGGCGGCGATCAAGGACCATCCGCGGGTCGTGGCTCTGCCGCATCTCGGCGCCTCGACCGGCGAGGCCGAGGACAACTGCGCCGTGATGGCAGCGGAGACGCTGCGCGACTTTCTCGAGAACGGCAACATCCGCAACAGCGTCAACTTTCCGGAGGCGGTCCTGCCGAGGGTCGGCGGCTGCCGGATCGGAATCGCGAACGACAACGTGCCGAACATGGTGGGCCAGATCTCGACCTGTCTCGCGGCCGCGCAGCTCAACATCGCCGACCTGCTCAACAAGTCGCGCGGCGAGCTCGCCTATACGCTGATCGACACCGAGACGCCGATCAGCGCGGACGTCCTCGGGAAGATCAGGGCCATCCCGGGCGTGCTGGCCGCCCGGCTGGTCTAGCCATGACGGATCGCAGCGCGCAGCTCGACGCGATCCGCGAGCGCATCGACGCGATCGATGCGAAGCTGCACGCGCTCATCAACGAGCGCGCAGAGCTGGCCCGCCAGGTCGGGATCTCGAAGCACGCGGACGGGCACACGGTCGACTTCTACCGGCCGGAGCGCGAAGCCGAGGTGCTGCACCACGCGCTCGAGCGCAACCGCCGCGAACGGGGGCCGCTGCGCGACGAGGAGATCCTGCGGCTCTTCCGCGAGATCATGTCCGCCTGCCTTGCGCAGCAGGAGCCGCTCAAGGTGGGCTTTCTCGGCCCCGAGGGGACGTTCACCCAGCAGGCGGTGCTCAAGCATTTCGGGCACTCGGTCCGCGCGCTGCCGCTGATCTCGGTCGAGGAGTGCTTCCAAGAGGTGGAGGCGGGCACGGCGGACTTCGGCGTGGTGCCGATCGAGAATTCGAGCGAGGGCACGGTCAACAACACGCTCGACATGTTTCTCACCTCGCCGCTGCGCATCTGCGGCGAAGTCGAGCTGCGCATCCACCAGAACCTGATGGGTCGCGGCACGGCGCTCGGGGACATCGCACGGGTGTGCGCGCATCCGCAGGCGCTCGCGCAATGCCGCGGCTGGCTGGACGAGCACCTGCCGGGCGTCGAGCGCGTGCCGGTCACGAGCAACGCGGAGGGCGCGCGCCGCGCGCGCGACGAGCAGGGCACCGCAGCGATCGCGGGCGCCGCCGCAGCGGAGATCTACGGGCTCAACATGCTGGTGGCCGAGATCGAGGACCGGCCGGACAACACGACGCGCTTCCTCGTCATCGGACGGCAGGCCTTCCCGCCGAGCGGCGAGGACAAGACGACGCTGCTTGCCTCGGTCGCGCACACCGATGCGCCCGGCGCGCTCTTTCGCATGCTCGAGCCCTTCGCCCGGAACTCGATCAGCATGACGCGCATCGAGTCCCGGCCCTCGCGCAAGCGCAAGTGGGACTACGTGTTCTTCATCGACTTCGAAGGGCACGCCGAGCAGGAGCCGCTCGCAACGGCGCTCGCGGAGCTGAAGGCAGCAGGCTTCGCTCTGCCGGGTGCTGGGCTCGTATCCGCGCGCGGTGCTCTGAAGCGCGCATGAGCCGGTTCCACGTCGTTCCGTCGCAAGGCGTGACCGGGCGCCTCGTCGTACCGGGCGACAAGTCGATCTCGCATCGGGCACTGATGCTGGGTGCGATCGCGACGGGCACGACCCGGATCGAGGGTTTCCTCGAGGGTGAGGATTGCCTCGCGACGCTCGGCGCGATCGAGCGCATGGGCGTCACCGTGCGTCGGCCGGGACCGGGTCGCGTGGAGATCGACGGCGTCGGGCTGCACGGCCTGCGCGCGTCCGCCACGCCGCTCGACATGGGCAATGCGGGTACGGCCATGCGGCTCTTCATGGGCTTGCTTGCGCCGCAGGCGTTCGACAGCGTGCTCGTCGGCGACGAATCCCTGATGCGGCGGCCGATGGAGCGCGCCGCGGAGCCCCTGCGCGCGCTCGGGGCACGGGTCGAGACCGATGGCGGTCGCCCGCCGGTGCGCATCGCGGGCGGGGCGAGGCTCGCCGGGCGGCGTGTGACCACCGAAGTCGCGAGCGCGCAGGTCAAGTCGGCGCTGCTCCTCGCCGGGCTCTACGCGGACGGTCCCACGACGGTGATCGAGCCTGCGATCACGCGCGATCACACTGAGCGCATGCTGCAGGCCTTCGGCTGCGAGGTCGCGAGTCGCAACGGCAGCACGACGCTGACACCGCCGGCGCGACTCGTCGCGACCGACCTCGCCGTGCCCGGGCGATTTCTCGTCCGCCGCCTTCTTCATCGTCGCGGCCTGCATCGCCGGAACGGGGCCGCTCACGGTCGAAGGCGTCGGCGTCAATCCGACTCGCACGGGATTGCTCGAGCTATTGTCCCTGATGGGCGCCGATATCCGGCTGGTCAACCATCGGTGCTACGGAGCCGAGCCCGTAGCGGACATCGACGTGCGGCCCTCGCCGCTGCGGGGCATCGAGGTGCCCGCGCGCCTCGTGCCGCTTGCGATCGACGAGTTGCCCGCCTTCTTCGTGGCCGCCGCCTGCGCGGAAGGCGTCACGACCGTCACCGGCGCGGCGGAGCTTCGGGTCAAGGAGTCCGACCGGATTGCGGCCATGGCCAACGGGCTGACCGCGCTCGGCGTGCGTGCCGAGCCGCGCGCCGACGGGATACGCATCGAGGGCGGCGCGCTCCGCGGCGGAGTCGTCGACAGCCTGGGCGATCATCGCGTCGCAATGAGCTTTGCGGTTGCGGCGCTGCGCGCCTCCGGTCCCGTCGAGATCGAAGACGTCGCCAACGTCGCAACCTCATTCCCCGGCTTCGCCGCCGCCGCCCGCTCCATCGGCCTGAACGTTGGCTCGAATATTGGCTCGGAGCCATTTTCGGTGCGGCAGCCGAAAGTTCGCGCCGAG
>CAVWOW010000020.1:0-304847 GCA_963756755.1 uncultured Gammaproteobacteria bacterium | reverse complement strand
GGGCGCAAGCTGACGCAAGCTGTCATCGCCGCACGATCACCGACGAGCCGTGGCCGAAGAGTCCCTGGTTCGCGGTGATCCCGACGCGCGCGCCTTCCACCTGGCGCCCGGCCGCCTGGCCACGGAGCTGCCAGGTGAGTTCGCAGACCTGCGCGAGCGCCTGCGCGGGTACTGCTTCGCCAAAGCACGCGAGCCCGCCGCTCGGGTTCACCGGAATGCGCCCGCCGATCCGCGTCGCGCCGCTGCGCAGGAGCTGCTCGGCCTCGCCCGCCTTGCAGAGGCCGAGGTATTCGCACCAGTCGAGCTCCATCGGCGAGGCGAGGTCGTAGACCTCCGCCACGGAGACGTCCTTCGGGCCGAGGCCCGCTTCCTCGTAGGCCTTGGTCGCGATCGAGGCGCGGAAGGAATGCGCCTGCACCGCGGCGGCGGAGTCGGTTGCGATGTCCGGCATCTCGACTTCGCCGCTCGCGAACCGTGGCGTCACGGTGGAGATCGCGGCGATGCGGACCGGGTCGCGCGTACGTCGGCGCGCGTATTCCATGCTCGAGAGCACGACCGCGGCGCCGCCGTCGGAGGTCGCGCAGACGTGCAGCAGGCGCAGCGGATCGGCGACCATCGCCGAGGCAGCGACATCCTCCATGGTGAACTTCTTGCGATACCGCGCATTCGGGTTGCCGGCGCCGTGCTCGGCGTTCTTGACCTTGACCGCCGCGAAGTCGGCGTCGGTCGCGCCGTAGAGATCCATGCGGCGGCGGGCATACAACGCGAAATACGTCGGGTTGGTGATGCCGATGTGAAACCGCACCCAGTCGGGATCCTCGGGTCGGTATCCCTTCGCCGGGGCGAGAAACCCCTTCGGGGTCGTGTCCGCGCCGACCACGAGCGCCACCTCGCACTGCCCGGCGAGGATCTTCGCGCGCGCGGCAGCGAGTGCCTGCGACCCCGACGCGCAGGCCGCATACGAGGTGTTGACTTCCGCGCCTTGCCAGCCGAGCGCCTGCGCGAAGGTCGCGCCCGCGACGTAGCCGGGGTAGCCGCAGCGCATCGTCGCGGCGCCAGAGATGAACTGGACCTCGCGCCAGCCGACGCCTGCGTCCGCGAGCGCCGCGCTCGCCGCGTGCACGCCGTACTCGACGAAGTTTCGGCCCCACTTGCCCCAGGGATGCATGCCGACGCCGAGGATGACGACGTCGCCGCTCATCGCGCGGCCCCCATGGGTTTCCACTTCCAGATCACCTTCTCGGTGTCGCCGTCCCGGTAAAGCGTCTCGAGCACGAGCTCCATCGGCATCCCGACCTTCAGATCCTCGACGCCGACGCCCGCGACCACCTGGCCAAGCACGATCATCTTCTCGCGCTCGAGCTCGACCGCGGCAATCGCGAACGGCTCGAAGGGCTTGGGTGCAACGAAAGGCTCCGGCGGCTCGTAGCACGCATTGGTGTACGACCAGATGCGGCCCGTGCGCGAGAGTTCGACGTCCTCGAACTTCGTTCCGGCGCAGTCCGGGTTGCGGCAGAAGCTCGCCTGGCGCGGAAAGGAATACGTACCGCAGGCCGTGCAGCGTGAGCCCAGCAGGTGCGGACGGGCCGCATCCAGGGTGAACCAACCTTCAATGGCAGGCGCTCGATTCGACATGCTCGTACCGCGGTCAGGGGAAGTCGCGAAGCGGCATGATCCATCATCCCCGGATCGGGCGCGATAGGCCTGCTGCGGCCGTGCCGTTTGGGCGCCGCGCCGCGGCATCGGCGAGAATGCGGGATCGACATGGTGCGCTACGGGATGACGCCGATGCAGGCACTGCAGGCGGCGACGGTGAACGGCGCCGACGCGATCGGCCTTGTGGGCCAGATCGGCACGATCGCGCCGGGCGCCTACGCAGACATCATCGCCGTGCAGGGCGATCCGTTGGCTGACATCTCCCTGCTCGAGAAGGTCGGCTTCGTGATGAAGGGCGGGAAGGCCTACAAGAGCCCGTAACGGCCACTGCGCACCGTGGCGCGGATCCTGGCATCGGTCACCAGCGCCGCCCTCGTCCGGCCCCCGCGGCTTGCCGACGCGGTGCGCCGAACGTGCGATGCGGGGCATGGTTGGCGCGTGCGGCCGGCATCGACTGCCGCGGCGGAGGCGCCGGGGCGCGCTCCGGCTGGAACTTGATGGCGGAGCGGTCGAGCGGCAGCACGTCGATCTTCCGGCCGAGCACGTGCTCGATCGCGCGCAGGCGGTCGCGCTCGTCGCTCGACACGAGCGACAGCGCCTGGCCCGCGCAACCTGCGCGACCCGTCCGGCCGATGCGGTGCACGTAGTCCTCGGGCACGTGCGGCAGCTCGTAGTTGACGACCTGCGGCAGCTCGACGATGTCGAGGCCTCGCGCGGCGATGTCTGTCGCGACCAGGACCTGCACCTTGTAGTCCTTGAAGTCGGCCAGCGCACGCGTGCGCGCACTCTGCGACTTGTTGCCGTGGATGGCAGCGCAGCCGATGCCGTCGCGGGCGAGCTGCTCCGCGAGCCGGTTCGCGCCGTGCTTGGTGCGGGTGAACACCAGCGTCTGCTCCGAGGCGCCCTCGCGCAGCAGGTGGCTCAGCACAGCGCGCTTCTCGCCCTGTTCGACGAGGTGCACGCGATGCTCGACGAGCTCGGCGGGCGCATTGCGCGGCGCGACCTCCACGGTCAGCGGCACGTGCAGCAGGCCGTTCGCCAGCGCCCGGATCTCGTCCGAGAACGTCGCCGAGAACAGCAGGTTCTGGCGCTTCTTTGGCAGCACGGCGAGCACGCGCCGGATGTCGCGGATGAAGCCCATGTCGAGCATGCGGTCCGCCTCGTCGAGTACGAGATGGCGGATCTGCGACAGGTCGATGGCGCGCTCGGCGTAGTGATCGAGCAGCCGCCCTGGCGTCGCCACGACGATGTCGACGCCCTGGCGCAAGGCATCGACCTGCGGACGGGGACTGACGCCACCGAAGATCAGGATCGTGCGCTGGTGCAGATGACGGCCGTAGTCGTGGAAGGATTCCCCCACCTGGGCCGCGAGCTCGCGCGTGGGCACGAGCACGAGCGCGCGCGGCGAACGAGGGCCGCGCGGCTGCGGATTCTCTTCGTTCAGCCGCTGCAGCAGCGGCAGCGCGAAACCGGCGGTCTTGCCGGTCCCGGTCTGGGCGGCAGCCAGCAGGTCACGCCCCGCCAGCACCGGCGGGATCGCGTCCCGCTGAATAGGGGTAGGCGTGTCGTAGCCGAGATCGGAAACGGCACGCAGGAGTTCGGCCGACAGGCCGAGTTGGTCGAAAGACATTATCTTGGTTCCACAGCGCTTCTCCCGCGCGAGCGGGAACCGGACGAAGCGTCACTGATTCAATGACGGGATCGAAGATGCGGGATGCAGGCTTCGAAGAGTCTGCAGGAGGGCCCGCGAAGCATTCGGTGCCGGGCCGCAGTTTCGCAGTTATTCAGGCGACTGCAACCAACGCACAGTGGCTGAGCAAGAATAACTGCGAAACTGCGGCCCGGCACCGATTGGCTGAAGAACCTCGGGCGCAGACCGGACTGCGCGGCGGCAAACTGGCGACAGTATACCTGATCCGCGCAGCCCGGTTTTGCGACTTCAGCCCGACTTCAACCCAGCGCCACCGGCACGAACAGCCGGTTTTCGCCGCGCTGGACGAGCAGTGCGATGTGGTCCTTCGACCCCGAGACCACCGCGCGGAGGTCCTCGACGCTGCTCACGGCCTTGCCGTTCGCGGACAGCACGACGTCGCCCGGCCGGATTCCGGCCTCCTCGGCGGCGCCCTGCGCCTGCTCGACCACGAGTCCGCTCTCGGCATCGATCGCCTTCGCCTCGTCCGGCGACAGGGGCCGGACGGCGAGTCCGAGACGCCCCGACGGCTCGCCGTCGACCGTTCACTGCGCGACGCTCTCGGTCTGCGGCATCTGGGTCACCGTCACCTCGAGCGTGCGCACGCTCTTGCCGCGCCAGACTTCGATCGGCACGGACTTCCCGGGGGCGGTCGCCGCAACGAGCGCGGGCAGCGCGCCCGCCGTCTCGACGGCGTGACCGTCGAACGAGGTGATGACGTCGCCCGCCTCCACTCCGGCCTTCTCGGCGGGTCCGCCCTTCTCGACCGACGACACGAGCGCACCGTGCGGCGCGTCGAGGCCGAAGGACTTCGCGAGCGCCTGGTCCATGTCCTGGATACCCACGCCGAGCCGTCCGCGCGTGACGTGTCCACTCGCCTGCAGCTGCTGGCTCACGTTCATCGCGATGTCGATCGGGATTGCGAACGAGATGCCCTGGAAGCCGCCCGAGCGGCTGTAGATCTGCGAGTTGATGCCGACGACTTCGCCGTTCAGGTTGAAGAGCGGGCCGCCGGAGTTGCCGGGATTGACGGCGACGTCGGTCTGGATGAACGGCACGTAGGTGTCGTCGGGCAGGCTTCGGCCCTTCGCGCTCACGATGCCGGCGGTGACACTGTTGTCGAAGCCGAACGGCGCGCCGATCGCGGCCACCCATTCGCCGACCTTGAGGTCCTCGGCGCGGCCGATGCGCACCGCCGGAAGATCCTTCGCATCGATCCGGAGCACGGCGACGTCGGTCGCCGGGTCCTGACCCAGCACCTTCGCCTCGAACTCGCGCCGGTCGAGCAGCTTGACGATGACCTTGTCGGCGCCCGCGACGACGTGCGCGTTGGTCAGGATCAAGCCGTCTGCGCTCACGATGAAGCCCGAGCCTTCTCCACGCATCGGCATCTCGCCGCGCGGCATCGGCGGGCCGCCGAAGAACTGCGAGAACGGGTCATTCGGTCCGAAGCCCGGCATCTCGGGCATCTGGGCGGCGGTCTTCGCGGTGCCCGAGACGCTGATGTTGACGACGCTGGGCCCTAAGCGCGTGACGAGGCTCGAAAAGTCGGGCAGCGACGCCGTCATGCCGGTCGGCGCGGCGGTCGTGCTCGGCCGGGCAGCGGCGATTGCCTTCGGAACGGATTCGACGATCTCGGCCGCGTGCGGCGCGGCGCCGTACAGGTAAAGCGCGCCGGCGGGCACGGCCACGGTGGCGGCACCCAGCAGTGCGGCGGCGATGGGTCGGCGGATCAGGGTATTCACGTTCATGCTTCGCTCCAGTAGCGGCAGCGCGCCGGCGGCGCACTGTTCGTGGGCGGATACTGAACGCGGTGCCTTAACCGGACCTTAAGCGCTGTCGGCCTGGGAGGTGGCTGCTAGGCCGCGACCGGCAGGCGGACGCGGACCGCGAGACCGGTGCCGCCGGGTCCCGGCGCCAGCTCGACGCGCGCCGTGATGGCGTTCGGCGATCGCGCGCACGAGCGCGAGCCCGATGCCGCTGCCCGACGACGCCGTCCCCGGCACGCGGTAGAAGCGGTCGAAGACGCGCTCGCGCTCGGCCTCGGGAATACCCGGGCCCGAGTCGACGACCTCGAGCACGGCGAACGCGCCTGGCGCGGCGGTGTCATCACGGCGGATTGCGACGTCGACGCGCCCGCCGTCGGGCGTATATCGCAGCGCGTTGTCGACGAGATTCCGCAGCAGCGTGCGCAGCGCCTCCGGGTCGCCCGATACCGCGAGCGGCTCCGCCGCGCCGAGACCGAGATCGATGTGCTTGCGGTCGGCGATCGGCAGCATCTCCTCGATGATCGAGACCGCGAGCGCGACGAGCGACACTCGTTCGGGCGCCGGCCGCGGCGCCTGCTGCTCGCGCGCAAGCGAGAGCATCTGTGCGACCAGCCGCGTCGCGCGCTGAACACCGGATCGCAGCTCCCCGAGGGCGCGGCGCGCGACCCTCCTCGTCGGTGGCCGTCTCCAAGGTCTGCAGCTGCAGGTCGAGCGCCGTCAGGGGGGTGCGGAGCTCGTGCGCCGCGTCGGCGATGAACGCGCGCTCGTGCGCGAGCGACGCATCGAGCCGGGACAGCAGGTCGTTCAGCGCATCGACGAGCGGCCGCACTTCCTCCGGCAGGCCGGAGAGCCGGCAGCGGATCGAGGGTCCCGGGGCGCCGTGCCGCGACCAGCCCCGTCACGGTCCGCACCGGCTCGAGCGCGCGGCCGACGATCCACCACACGAGGAGCGCGAGCGCCGGCATCAGCACGCCGAAGGGCGCGAGCGTACGCAGCGCGAGCCGTGCCGCGCGCGACTCCCGGACCGCGAGTGGCTGCGATACCTGGATCACCGCGTCGCGCGCAAGGACGCTGAACATCCGCCACCGGCCGCCGGGCGTGTCGGTCGTCGCGAAGCCGAGCGTGGCGACGCGGGGCAGCACGACGTCGCGGTTCGACAGGTAGACGCGCTCGCCCGACAGCGTCCACACCTGGACGACGAAATCGTACTGCGGCACCTCGTCGGGCAGCCCTCGCGCGGCGCGGAAGCCATACGCCTGGTCGCGCAGCAGGAGCGCCGTTTCCCGCAGGTGATAGTCGAAGAACTCGTTCGCCTCGGCGAGCGCGTTTCGGTAGATCAGGTAGCCGCCGACGAGACCGACTGCGAGCACCGCGCCGAGCAGCCACGCGAGCAGATGGGCGCGCACGGATCTCATGACGGCTCGAGCCGGTAGCCCGCGCCGCGGACGGTGCGGATGAAGTCCGATCCCAGCTTGCGGCGCAGCGCGTGCACGTAGACCTCGACGACGTTGCTCTCGACCTCCTCGCCCCAGCCGTAGAGCCGCTCCTCGAGCTGCGCTCGCGACAACACCCGGCCGGGATGCTCCATCAGCGCGTGCAGGACCTCGAACTCGCGCGCCGAGAGCACGACCGGCGCACCGTCACGTGTGACCTCGCGCCGCGCCGGATCGAGTGTCACGCCCCGATGCGTGAGCTGCGGGCTCGCCCGCCCGGACTGGCGCCGCAGCACGGCGCGGATCCGCGCGGCGAGCTCCGGCAGCTCGAAGGGCTTGACCAGGTAGTCGTCGGCGCCGGCGTCGAGCCCGGCAACGCGGTCGCTCACCGCGTCCCGCGCGGTGATGATCACGACGGGCGTAGCGGATCCGCGTTCTCGCAGCTCGGCCAGGAGCGCGAGCCCGGACCGGCCCGGCAGGCCCAGGTCGAGCAGCAGCAGGTCGTACGGCTCGACCTCGAGCGCCTGCGCGGCGGTGGTTCCGTCGCGCACCCAGTCGACGGCGAACCCGAGCTGGCGCAGGCCACGCTGCACGGCCTCGCCGATCATCACGTCGTCCTCGGTCAGGAGCAGTCTCATCGGGTGCCGGGTCGCAGATTCGCAGTTTTTCGCGCAAAGCTTGCCTGAGTGGTCGGTTTGCGGCTGCTCGAATAACTGCGAATCTGCGACCCGGCACCCTAATCGAAGCGCGCGGCCAGGAAGTCGACGAAGGCGCGCACCTTCGGCGACAGGTGCCGCCGACTCGGATAAACGGCGGCGATTGGCGAACGCGGCGGCAGGAATCCGGGCAGCACCACACGCAGGCGGCCGGCGCGGATCTCTGAGTCCACGATGAAATCCGGTTCGAGCACGATGCCCATGCCGAGCGCCGCCAGTTCCGCGAGCATGCGGCCGTTGTTCGCGCGGACCTGGCCCGCGATGCGGACCGGGTGCTTCTCGCCGCCTGCGTCCTCGAAATTCCAGACCACGCCCGTCGCCACGTATGAGTACTCGAGGCACTGGTGCCGCGCGAGATCGCGCGGGTGCTCGGGCGCGCCGTTTCTCTCGAGATACGCTGGCGCCGCGCAGCAGACGAGTCGCGTGTGGCCGAGCGGACGCGAAACGAAGCCGGGCGGCACGCCGGTCCCGATCCGGATGGCGAGATCGAATCCTTCCTCGACGAGATCGACCACACGATCGGAGAGCTGAAGGTCGAACGCGAGCTCGCGGTGACGCGCACCGAAGTCGGCGATGGCCGGCGCAATGCAGCGTATGCCGAAGGAGATGCCGCAGGTGATGCGAAGCTTGCCCCGCGGTGCGACGGCCGAGGTGCGCACGGCGCTTTCCGCTTCCTCGAGGTCGGCGAGCAGCTGCACGCTGCGCTCGAAGAAGGCCTGCCCCGCCTCGGTGAGCGACAGGCGCCGCGTCGTGCGGTTGAGGAGGCGTGCGTCGAGATGGGACTCGAGGTCCGCGACCTGGCGCGAGACTGCAGAAGTCGACATCGACAGCCTTTCCGCGGCCCGCGCGAAGCTGCCTTGCTCCACGACCCGGACAAAGGACGTCATCGCCGGAGAGTCGGTCCATAGACCTGATTATTGCATAATATGCAACAGAGCATCCTGTGCTTGGGTCTTTATCATTGCAATCAGCATCAAGGACACTCGCATCCGGCCCACAAAGCCGACACATCGGTTCCCGTCGAGACCACAAGGAGGTCCAGCACATGAAGCTCTACTACACCCCCGGCGCCTGCTCGCAGGCCCCGCATATCGTCCTGCAGGAACTCGACCTCAAGTACGAGCCGGTCAAGGTCGACCTCACCACGCACACCTTGCCGGACGGGTCCGACTTCCGCGCGATCAATCCGAAAGGCTACGTGCCGATGCTCGAGCTCGACGATGGCACGCGGCTCACGGAAGCCAACGTCATCCTGCAGTACCTCGCCGACCGCAAGCCAGGACGCTCGCACCGCCGACGGGCACGCTCGAGCGCTACAAGCTGATGGAGTGGCTGGCCTTCATCGCAACCGAGGTTCACAAGGGTTTCGGGCCGCTCTGGAATCCGCAGGCCGAGCCCGCGGTGCGCGAGCGGACGATTGCCGCGCTCGGCAACCGCTTCGGATTCCTCGCGAAGACGCTCGCGGCGCAGCCGTACGTCGCCGGGCAGGCGTTCACGATCGCCGATGCCTACCTGTTCGTGATCCTGAACTGGACCGGCTATCACAAGGTCGACCTCAAGCCCTGGCCCGCGCTGACCGAGTTCCAGGCGCGGATCGCCAAGCGCCCCGCCGTGCAGGCGACGCTCAAGATCGAAGGCCTGGTCAAGTAACGGCGAGTGTCTCGGAGCCGATCCTCCGTCCCATAAAAATGGCTCGGAGCCATTTTCTGTCTGATCGGCTCCGAGCCATTTTTCAGCGATGAGCGCGCTGCCGACCTTTTTCATCTCGCACGGCTCGCCGATGCACGCGCTCGACGCGGGCGAGGCAGCGGGCGCATGGCGGGAGATCGCAGCCTCGATTCCCCGACCAGGTGCGATCCTGATCGCCTCGGCGCACTGGGAAACCGGGCTGCCGATGCTGACCGGCCGCACCCGGCTCGAGACGATCCACGACTTCAGCGGCTTTCCGGCCGAGCTGTACCGGATCCGCTACGACGTGCCCGGCGCACCGGAGGTTGCAGAACAGGCGCTCGCACTGTTGCGCGATGCCGGCTACACGGCGGCGATCGACGGCTGCCGCGGCATCGATCACGGCGCCTGGGTGCCGCTCCGGCACATGTACCCGGACCGCGACGTGCCGGTCGCACAGATCTCCGTACAGCCCGGGCTCGGCGCAGCGCATCACCTGCGGGTGGGTGAAGCGCTGGCGCCGCTTACGGACGAAGGCGTGCTCGTGATCGGGTCCGGTCATGTCACGCATAATCTGCGCGACTGGTTCGAAAGCCGCGGTGATCCGCGAACGCTCGACTACGTGCCGCGCTTCGCGCAGTGGCTCAACGAGCGGATCGTCGCCGACGACCGTGAGGCCGTGCTCGACTACCGCGAGCGCGCGCCGTCGGGTGCCCGGGCGCACCCGACGGAGGAACACTTCCTGCCGCTCTTCGTCGCGTGGGGGGCTGCGGGCTCCGGTGCGCGGGCCACCCGCCTGCTCGAGAGCGTCGAGGGTGGCGCACTTGCCATGGACGCCTACCGGTTCGATCGGGTCGCAGCCCCCGCGTAGACTCGCGGCAGCGGAGGTGCGCCATGGCGACGGCGACCGACGAAGCACTCGACTACGCCTATCCCGAGATCGATTTCGGGACCGCCGAGGTGCCGGACCTCGAAGATCTCATGGCGCGCCTGCAGGCTGCGGGTAAACGCGTCGTGCGCATCCGCTACATCGGACAGCCCGCCTGGCTGATCCTGCGGCACAAGGAACTGTACGACGCGTTCCTGGACGGCGCGCATTACCCGTGCAGCGCCGCGCACCTGCGCCACAGCTCGCCCGTCATGGGTAAGAGCATCCTGTGTCTCGACGGCAACGAGCACCGCATCAAGCGGGCGCTGGTCGCCAATGCATTCCTGCCCTCCGCCGTGCGCGGCTACACCGAGCGGCTGCTGCGGCCGATCGCCAACCGCCTGATCGACGGGTTTGCGAGCCGCCGCGAGCTCGACCTCGTCGCGGAATACACGCGGCGGTTGCCGGTGTTCGTGATCACGGGGCTGCTCGGTGTGCCGAGCGAGAACGAGCGGCAGCTGATCGAATGGATCGAGGGCCTTTTCAGCTATCCGTGGGACCCTGCGTTCGCGCTCAAGGCGAAGGACGAGGTCACCGCGTTTTTCCTGCCGATCATCCATGCGCGGCGTGCGGATCCGCGCGACGACCTGATCTCGCTGATCGCGGCAGCCGAGTTCGAGGGTCACCGGCTCACGGACGAGGAAGTGCTCGCGTTCGTGCGCCTGCTCTTCCCGGCCGGCGCCGATACGACCTATCTCGCGCTCGGCAGCATGATGAACCATGTGCTCGCCGATCCCGGTCTCGCACGGCAACTGCGGGACGAACCTGCGCTCACACCGAAAGTGGTCGACGAGTGCCTTCGGCTCTACAACACGACGGCCTTCCTGCCGCGTTACACCGAGACCGGTATCGACTACGACGGCATGCGCATCCCGCCCGACTCCTGGGTGCTGTTCGGCATCCGCGCGGCCAACCGCGATCCCGAGGTGTTCGCCGGATCCCGATCGCTTCGATCGTCGCGCGCGATCGGCAGCCGCAGTCTCACGTTCTCCGTCGGGCCGCATGCCTGCCTCGGCATGCACCTGGCACGCGCCGAGATGAACGTTTCGCTCCAGCTGCTGCTGCAGCGCCTGCCCGGCCTGCGCCTCCGGGAGGGCCCGGTCGCCGATGACCAACGCCGTGCTGCGCGGCGTGCGGCGGTTGCCGGTCGCCTACGACGCGTGCTGGCCGGCCTGAACGCCGCGCCGTTGCGCGCCGTCAGGTGGACGCGATGGCGAGCAGCGCCATGCACCAGACGATCACGGCGCTCGACGGCAGATCGGTCACGACCGACATCGCGAGGCCGAGCGCGTAGCTCGCGAGCCCAAGCGCGTACCCCAGCGCGAGCTGCCTGTTGGGCGCGTGTCGATAGGTCGCGACCGCCGGCACGATCAGTGTCGTGAACACCAGGTACACGCCGACGAGCTGCACCGACATCGTCACCATCACCGCAAAAATCACGTAGAAGCCGATTCGTCCCGAGTCGCTCGCGCCAGCGGAACCACGACGAGGAGAGAAGCCGACCGTCAGCACGGCCGCGCGGATCAGCTGCTCGGTCCCGATACCCAGAGGATCTGCCCCGCCAGCAGGTCCTTGAGGTACTCGCCGCCGTGCGGATTGTTGGCGAGCAGCAGGATCTGCGCCGTCGAGGCGAGCACGAACAGGATGCCGATCAGCGCTTCCTGGACCTCTGGCCGCTTGCGTTCCGTCCAGGTGAGCAGCAGCGAGCCGAGCAGCGCCGCAGCACACCGCGGCGAGCTGCGTCGACCCAGCCGGCCAGCTCGTGGCCGAAGGTGTGCGCGGCGATGACGCCGAGCGCCGCGACCTGTGCGATCGCGAGATCGATGAACACGATGCCGCGCCTGAGCACCTGCTGACCGAGCGGCACGTGCGACAGCACGACCAGTACGCCGGCAACGAGCGCCGGCCACAGGATGCTCAGGTCGACCTCGAACTCGCTCATTTGAGCACCGCGAGCAGCCGCTTGATCGAATCGTCGAAGAGTCCGAACAGATCCGTTGCGCCCGGCGTGCCGCCGACCGAGAACGGCATCGTCACGACCGGGCGTGCACGCGTTCCGACAAGCCAGTCGGCCGCCTTCGGATCGTTGTAGGCGTTGCGCAGGATCATCCGCGGCGGCGCCGCGGAGAGTGTCCGTCACCAGCTCCGCGAGATAGCCCGCGCTTGGCGGCACGCCGGGCTTGGGCTCGATCGCGGCAACCTGCTTGAGCCCAGCCAGCGGAACAGGTAGCTCTGGTCGCTTGTGCATGACGACGACCGGCACGCCCTTGAGCGGCGCGGCCGCTGCCCCCAGCGCGCGATCGCGGCCTGCCAGCCGGCCCTGGAAGTCCGTACTCGCGCGCCGCGTAGTAGTCGGCGTTCGCCGGGTCGACTAGCGGCGAGCCGCGCCGCCAGCGCCTTCGCGACGATCGCGATGTTGCGGGGATCGAGCTGGACGTGCGGATTGCCCTGCGGGTGGATGTCGCCCATCGAGCGATCGACCGCCGTGGGCACCTCGATGCAGCCTGAGCTGCGCGGCCGCCTCGAAGTAGCCCGGTGCTCCCGGGCTCGCACTCTTCCGGTTGCCGGACTCCTGCAGCAGCACCGGCAGCCAGCCGACCTCGAGCTCCGCGCCGTTGGCGACCACGAGGTCGGCGTTGCGCGCGCGCGCGACGAGGCTGGGCTTTGCATCGACCCGGTGCACGTCCTGCAACGCGTTGGTCGCGGTGTAGACGTCGACCTTGTCGCCGCCGAGTTCGCGTCGTGAGCGCGCCCCAGTCCGCGGTGGTCGCGAGCACGCGGACCGCCGCGTCGACCGGTACGGCGACAGCGAGCATACCGCAAGCAGGCAAAGGGCACGGATCGATCTGTCCATGACTCGAGTCTCCTCAGAACTTGTGGGCGCCGTGGACGCCCAGCGAGTAGATGTACTGCAGGAAGAACTGCTCGTCGGTCGACGCATCGCGCGCATCGTCCCAGGCGAACTGCGCCCGCAGGCGCGAGAACTCGCTCGGGTTCCACTCGAGCATCAGCGACGTGCGCGCTCGGCTGCCGCGCGATCCGAGCAGCGCGAAATCGCGCGGGCGAGAGCACGCCGTCGGATCGACGAGCCCGATGTCGCGGCGTGCCGGAATCGAGCGAGTCGTAGCGTGCGCCCGGCGCGCCAGCGCGGGTCGGAACTGGTAGACCCCCTGCACGTACCAGCCGTCCTGCTCGGCTGCGGTAGTGCTCCGGCGAGCGCGGCGCCGGCGGCATCGAATGCGAGCTCGCCGTCCTCGGTGCGGTCCATGTACTCGCCCTGCAGCTTCGATGTAACGCCGCAGCGGATCGCCCGGCGGTTCCACTTGAACGTCGCATCCGCGATCCAGGTCCGCGACGTCCCGGTGAAAGCGTTCTCGACGGCGTTGCCGTGCGCATCGACGTCTTCGTAGGCGCGATCCTGGGCGCGCAGGTCGAGCCATGAGACACCGGCGCGCCAGCTCACGGACTCGCCGAGGTCGCTACCAACGTGCGCGAAGAGCGTCGTGCCGTTCAGCCCGTTCGCCTCGCGGCGCGTGCCCGGGAAGCGCATCGCCATTGCCGGACTCGACGCCCAGCTCGAGGAAGAGATCCGTCGGCGCGATCCACTTGAGCTGCAGGCCGTCCTGCGCGCGCTGGCCGCCGAAAAACGCCTGGTAGACGAGCGGCTGGTCGACGAAGTCCCATGCGTGCGCATGGAACTCGTTCAGATAGCCGAACCCGGAGAAGAACCGCCCGCCCTTGAGCGTGAAGCCCGCCGGCAGCGCGAGCGTGCGGAAGTACGCTTCCTCCACCTCGAGCTCGTCCTCGGGCGTCATCGCAAAGGTCACGCTGCCCGAGAAGTACGGATCGATGCTCGCCGACGAGCGTGACTTCGGACTCGCCGAGGTTGAAGCTGCGCTCGCCCGGCCCGATCTCGTCGCCGCGCCGGCAGGAAACCCGCGATGTGGTAGTCGGCCGGGTCCTCGGACAGGTAGGCGTAGCTTCCGCCCAGGACCACCGACATCGCGGGGTTGAACGCCGTCGCGCTCGAGCGCGCCCGCAGGCGTCACGCCGTCGGGCGTTGCCGCGGCGTACGGATCGGGCGCCGCAGCTGCCGCGGCCGGCGGCCGATGCCTCGAGCTGCATCGATGCGTGCTTCGAGCGCAGCGATCCGCATCTCGTAGTCGCGACTTCAAGGCGTCGAGCTCGGCCCGAAGCGCAGGACGCGTCATCGGCAGCGGTCGCGGGCGCGACATGGGACGCAGCGCCGATCACGGCAACTGCAAACAGTGCAGCAATGGACCCATTCATGGGAACCTCCACCTGGAGCCAGAAGCAGCAGGCCGCAGTGCGCGGCCCCGGACGATCGAGCGGGCTGCTAGAGGCGTGGAGGTGCGCGGGAGAGGAATGCGTTCGGGACGGCCCGGTCGACGAGCGAGACGTGCGCGCCCCGTCGAGCAGAAATGCGACGACGGCGGGCGGCAGCACCGGCAGCGTGCCGGGGCCACCCGACATCGAGAAGATCGTGGAAAACGACAGGCAGGCGTCGCAGAGCTGTGAGTGCAGGCCCCGCTGCTGATCCGGACCCGCGTGACCGGTCGAATGCAGGAGCGCGGCCGCCTGCGCCAGGAAGAGCGCAAGGCCCAGCGCGATGCAGGGAAGCAGTCTTGGCGTGCGACGGAACAGGGCGGCGGTTTCCTGGATTCCTCGGCTGATTCTGCGGCGGACCGGCGGCGCCGGCAACCGGCTTGACAACACCCGGTCATCGCGCATCCTGCCCCGTCCGAGGAGGGCGCGATCGCATGAGGCGTTTGCTCGCCGAGCTCAAGCGTCGAAAGGTGATCCAGACCGCGGTGCTCTACGCCGTCGCGGCGTGGGTGCTGCTGCAGGTTGCGGAGCTGCTGCTCGACATGCTCGAGGTTCCGCCCTGGGGCCTGAAGCTCGTGTTCGTGCTGCTGCTGGTCGGCTTCCCGCTGGCGTTGCTCCTCTCCTGGATGCACCAGGTCACCCCGCACGGGATCCGCCGAGAGACACCCACACCCGAGCCGCCCCGCGGACTTCCACCCGCCGGCGCCTACTCCCCTCATGCGGACGCGCGTGCCGTCGCACTGCGGACGACGGAGCCCGCCGAGCAGCGCTCGATCGCAGTCCTGCCGTTCACCAACCTGAGTGACGACAAGGCGAACGAGTACTTCGCGGACGGGCTGTCGGAGGAACTTCTCAATCTACTGTCCCGCATGCAGGGCTTACGCGTCGTAGCACGCACCTCTTCGTTCTCGTTCAAGGGCCGAGCGGTGGGTGCCTCGGAGATCGCGCGGGAATTGAACGTCGCGCATCTACTCGAGGGCAGCGTGCGGCGCGCGGGTTCCCGGGTCCGCATCTCCGCGCAGCTCATACGCGGCAGCGACAGCTCGCACGTCTGGTCGAAGAGCTTCGATCGCGACCTGAGCGATATCTTCGCGGTGCAGGACGAGATCGCCTCCGCGGTGGCGGGCGAGCTCGAGCTCAAGCTGTTTGGCCGCGCCGCACCGAAAGCCCGGCCCACCGATCCGCGTGCGTACTCGCTGTACCTGCAGGGGCGTCACTTCTTCTCGCTCTCCTCGACGACCAGCTTCGAGCAGGCGATCCCCGCACTCGAGGGGGCGCTCGCGATAGACCCGGAATTCGGGCCGGCCTGGGCGATGATGGGTGCGCTGTACTGGGGCCAGGCGAACAATTCGCTCATCCCCTACGAGGAAGGCGCACGCAAGGCACGGGACGCATCCGAGAAGGCGCTGGCGCTCGATCCGGACCAGGCCGAACCGATGTCGCTCATCGGCCTGCTGGACGTGCTCGAAGGCCGCGACGTCGCCGGCGGCCTCGAGCGCGTCAAGCGCGCGCTCGAGCTCGAACCGCACAACCAGCGCGTGCTCTCGCGCGCTGCGATCCTGGCGCGGCAGCGCGGTCGGATCGACGAAGCAATCGGATACAGCGAGCACGCGCTGCGCGCGGATCCCTTGAGCCCCAATGCGCACGCCGTGCTCGGGATCACCTACTTCTTCGCCGGACGCCTGGATGATGCGGAGGCGATGCGCCGCAAGGTCCTCGCGCTCAGCCCCGGCTGGCTGGCCGGCCACTACTATCTCGGCCGCATCCTGCTCGAGCGCGGCGACGCTCGCGCCGCGCTCGCCACCATGCAGCAGGAGCCGAGCACGATGTGGCGCCTGACCGGCCTCGCGCTCGTGCATCACGCGCTCGGGCAGCGCGCGGAGTCGGACGCCGCGCTCGAGGAGCTCAGGAAACAGGACCCGGTCGGCATCGCCTACCAGTTCGCCGAAATCCACGCCTACCGGGGCGAGATCGACCTCGCGTTTGAGTGGCTCGATCGAGCCACTGCGACCCACGACAGCGGCCTGTCGGACGCCATCGCCGACCCGCTGATGCGCAACCTGCACGCCGACCCGAGGTGGGCGGCGTTCGTGGCAGGGCTCAGGTTGGATTGACGGCCGCTGGCGCAGTTGCAGCGGTCGGCAACTGCAGATCGCCGGTCGATTCGAAGCGGACCGAGCTGAAGGTCGGGCCGTTGAGCTTGCCGGTCAGCGAGTAGTTGATCTTCTCGATCGGCTTGCCGCCCATCATGCCGAGCGCCTGGCCCACCATCCGCATCGCCGAGGTGGTCACCGGCACGCTGATCACGGTCTCGCCGAAGCGCGGCACCGTGCCGCTCTCGTCGCTGACTCCGGTCGCAAAGGTCTTGCCCTGCACGTCGATCTTGACCGACACACCGTTGAACTCGATCGGTGCATCGTTCGGATTCTGCACGCGCAGCTTCACCAGCATGCGCAGCTCCATCCCCTGGCCCTGCAACGGCTCGATGCCCGCGACGGTGACCTGCAGCGGGTCGCGGGTTGAGAGGCTCGCGCAGGCGCTGAGCAGGCTCACCGCGAGGGCGAACGCCACATACCGGAGCTGACGCGGGCCTGTCATCGGAACCTCCCTGGCGACGGCGGGCCCGGGATGCGAATGGAGCGGGTGATGGGAATCGAAGCCAAGTTAGCAGCTTGGGAATCCGGGTGTCCAACACCGCACTCGTCCATAATCGCGTGGCGCGCGGGTTTGCGTTGCGTAATGATCACAACGAGCCCCCGCTGCTCTCGAGATCGAGGCTTTATGATGAAACGGCTGTCCCGGTTCCTGCTCATCCCGGCCCTGGCTGCCGCCCTTGTGGTCGCCGGCTGTGGCGACCGCGGTCGCGATGACGACACGCTTCGCATCGGCGCCATCGTCGAAATGACCGGTGACATGCCGGCGGTGGGCGCCTCGTCGCGCAATGCGGCCGAGCTCGCGGTCGACGTACTGAACGCGGCGGGCGGCATCACTGTCGCCGGCAAGGTCTACAAGGTCGAGCTGCTCGTCGAGGACAACGCCGCCAAGCCCGATCAGTCGGCGGCGGCCGCCAGCAAGCTCATTACCCAGGACGACGTGCTCGCGATCGTCGGGCCGAACGCGAGCCTGGGCGCCATTCCCGCCTCGGAGATCGCTGAGGCCAGCCAGACGCTGCTGATCACGCCCTGGTCGACCAATCCGAAGACGACGCTCGACAGTCGCACGGGCCAGCCCAAGAAGTACGTGTTCCGCGCCTGCTTCACCGACCCCTTCCAGGGCCAGGTGCTGGCTCGCTTCATCACGGAGAAGCTCGGCGCGAAGACCGCCGGAGTGCTCTACGACGTCGCCTCCGAGGCCCCGAAGAGCCAGGCCGAGCTGTTCCGCACGACGTTCGAGGAGCTCGGCGGCCGCGTCGTCGCCTTTGAGACCTACACGACGGGCGACCGCGATTTCTCCGCCCAGCTCACCAAGATCAAGAGCGTCAACCCGGACATCGTATTCCTGCCGGCCTACTACAACGACGTCGGCCTGATCGCGCAGCAGGCACGCCGCCAAGGCATCGACCAGCCGCTGGTGGGCTCGGATGCCTGGAGCAGCCCGGAGCTCATCAAGCTGTCCGAAGGCGCCGTCGAAGGCGCGTATTTCGCCAACCACTACGCCGCCGACATCGCGACGCCCGCGGCCAAGAAATTCATCGGTGCCTACCAGCAGAAGTACGGCAATGCCCCGGACGACGTTGCGGCGCTGACCTACGACTCCTTCGGGTTGCTCTTCGAGGCGCTGCGTGCGGCGTCTGCGCCGGACCGGCAGGCGGTGCGCGACGCGATGGCCACCCTTTCCGGCTACACCGGGGTTACGGGCGACATCCGTTTCAGCCCGGGTTCGGGCGACCCGGTCAAGAGTGCTGTGATCATGCAGGTGAAGGGCGACCGCTTCTCCTGGGTGATGAACGCCGCTCCCTGATCGATAGCCACGCGACCGTGCCGGTTGCGCACGCGGGAGTCCCGTCAGCTTGAACCCGGAGACCGTCTACTGGCTGCAGCAGGCGCTCAATGCGCTGCAACTGGGCAGCATCTACGCCCTGATCGCGCTGGGATACAGCATGGTCTACGGCACGCTCTCGATGATCAACTTCGCGCACGGCGATGTTTTCATGGTCGGGGCCTTCCTGTGTTTCCTGGCGGGCACGGCCCTCGGCCTGCCCTTCGCCCCGACGCTGCTGCTCGTCATGTGCGGCGCAGCGCTGCTTGGTGTTGCCATCGAGCGGCTGGCGTACAAGCCACTGCGCAATGCGCCGCGGGTGTCCGCCATCATCACGGCGCTCGGCGTCGGGCTCTTCCTCGAGAACCTGATGCTCGCCTTCTATCCCTATCCCGCAGAACGTTCCGCGGCTGCTCGAGAACGTCACCTGGCAGCTGGGGGGCGTGTCCTTTTCCTCGCTGCAGCTGATGATCATCGGCCTGTCGCTCGCGCTGATGCTGGTGCTCGACCATGTCGTGCATCGCACGCCGGTGGGCATGGCGATGCGGGCGATTTCCTGGGACAAGTCGTACGTGCCGCTGATGGGCATCCCCGTCAACCTGATCATCTCGATCACGTTCGCCATCGGTGCCGGGCTCGCGGGCGCCGCCGGCACGATGTACGGCCTCGCCTACCCCGTCATCGATCCCTACATGGGCATCCTCGTCGGCTGGAAAGCCTTCATTGCCGCCGTGGTGGGCGGCATCGGCAACATTCGCGGCGCCATGATCGGCGCCTTCATCCTCGGCGGCGTGGAGATCATGGTAGTGGCACTGCTGCCGTCGACGTACCGGGACCTGGTCGTCTTCAGCCTGCTGCTGGCGCTGATCATCGTGCGCCCGCACGGCATTCTCGGTCAGCCCAGGGTGCAGAAGGTTTGATTCGCGCCCTGCAACGACACCTGGCAGCGGCTGATGGACCAGCCCTGGCTCATGCCGCTCCTGCTGGTCAGCGGGATGCTGCTGGCGCTCGCCATTCCTCGATTCAGCCTGTTCAACAATTACGTCCAGATGCTGCTGATGTACGTCGGCATCAACATCATTCTCGCCACGAGCCTCAACCTCGTGAACGGCTACATGGGCGAGTTCTCGCTCGCGCACGCCGGGTTCATGGCGGTGGGCGCCTACACCTCCGCCCTGCTCACGATGCACGTACTGCCGCCGGACACGCATGCCGCGCTGTTTCCGCTGGCGGTGCTCGCCGGAGGCGCAGTCGCCTCGTTGATGGGGCTGCTGGTGGCGGTGCCATCGTTCAAGGTGCGCGGCGATTATCTCGCCATCATCACGCTCGCGTTCCTGATGATCGTCAAGTCGGCCCTCGAGAACATCGACGCCATCGGCGGCCCGCGCGGCATGCCCGGGATCCCGCGCCTGACTTCCGTCCCCTGGGTCTTCGCCTGGACGGTGGCGCTCGTCTGGCTGATCCGGAATTTCGTTTACTCCCGTTACGGACGCGGCGTGCAGGCGATCCGCGAGGACGAAATCGCCAGCGACCTGATGAGCGTCGACACGCGCCGGGTGAAGATTCTCGCCTTCATGCTCTCGTCGTTCTGCGCCGGAGTCGCAGGCGCACTGTTCGCGCACCTGCTCCAGTTCATCAGCCCGCGCGTGTTCGACATCGTCAAGACCACCGAGGTCCTCATCATGGTCTACCTCGGCGGCATCGCTTCCATCGCCGGCTCCATCCTCGGCGCCACGCGTGTACACGCTGCTGCTCGAGATCCTGCGGCCGTCGACCGTGGCGTCGCTGCTGTCCTGGCTGCCGGCCGGGGTGTTCGATCCGCTCGACAAGTACGTCATCAGCCACCTGGGCGTGCTGCGCATGATCATCATGCCGCTGCTGCTCGTGCTGGTGATGATCTACTGGCCGCGCGGCATCATGGGCAAGCGCGAGTTCCGCCTGTTCATACCGCGCCGGGACAAGGAAGCCCACCGGCCGGAACCAAGCATCGGGGGCACGAGCGATCATGGCGTTGCTGACAGCCCGTAGCGTCCGGCACAACTTCGGCGGTCTGCGCGCCATCGACGACTTCAACCTGGAGCTGCACCAGGGGGAATTGATGGGCCTGATCGGGCCAAACGGCGCCGGCAAGACGACGGTGTTCAACCTGATCACCGGCGTCTACCGGGCGAGCGAAGGCAGCATCCGCTATCGCGACGAGGAGCTCGTCGGCCGCACGCCGCACGAGATCACCGCCCGGCGTATTGCCCGCACGTTTCAAAACATCCGCCTGTTCCGCGACCTGTCGGTGCTCGACAACGTGCGGATCGCGCACTTTTCCCAGTCGCGCTATTCGCCGCATCGAGGCCCTCCTCCACGGGGGCCGCTTCCGCCGCGAGGAGGAGCGCATCGTCGGCCATTCGCGCGACCTGCTGGCCATCTTCGAGCTGGAGCACCTGGCCGGGGAAACCGCCAGCAGCCTCCCCTACGGCCACCAGCGTCGCCTGGAGATCGCCCGGGCGCTCGCCACGCGTCCGGAACTGCTGCTGCTCGACGAACCTGCCGCGGGGATGAACCCGGCGGAAATCGACCAGCTGATGGAATTCATCCGGTGGATCCGCCGCGAGTTCCGGCTCACGATCCTGCTGATCGAGCACCAGATGAAACTCGTCATGGGCATCTGCGAGCGCATCAAGGTCCTGGACTTCGGCAGGACCCTGGCCGAGGGACCGCCGGAGGTCGTGAGGAGCGATCCTTTGGTCCTGGAAGCCTATCTCGGCGAGAAGGTGGCGGGATGAACGGCAGGAGAGCGCATCGCAGACCGTGCCGGCAGCATTCACCTCGAGGTGCGCGACCTGCGCGTGCACTATGATGGAATCCAGGCCGTGCACGGCGTCAGCTTCAGCGTACGCCGCGGCGAGATCGTCACGCTGATCGGCGCCAACGGCGCCGGCAAGACCTCCATCCTCCGCGCGATCTCGGGCCTCATCCCGTACAACGGCAGCGTCAGCTTCGCCGGCCGTGACCTTCGCGGCGTGCCCGCGCACCGCATCGTGGGGCTGGGCATGGCGCACGTCCCCGAAGGACGGGGCATCTTCGGTAACCTGACGGTGCGTGAGAACCTGCGCCTCGCCACATGGCAGCGACGGGACCGCCAAGCGATCGACCGCGACCTGACGCGAGTGCTCGAGACCTTCCCGCGCCTCGGCGAGCGACTCGATCAGGTGAGCGGCACGCTTTCCGGCGGCGAACAGCAGATGCTCGCGGTGGGGCGCGCGCTGATGAGCCGCGCGAGCCTGCTGCTGCTCGACGAGCCCTCGATGGGCCTTGCGCCTCGACTGGTGCGGGAAATCTTCGGCGTCATCGAGGACATCAACCGCGCGGGCACCACCGTCCTGCTGGTGGAGCAGAACGCAAACATGGCGTTGCACATCGCGTCCCGCGCCTGCGTGCTCGAAACGGGCCGCGTCATCCTGAGCGGATCTGCGCAGGAACTGCTCGGCGATCCTCGCGTCAAGGACGCGTACCTGGGCGCCTGACGCTTCCCGCGCGTGCCCGCGTCGCCGCGCACTGCTGTTGCTGCGCTCCCGGCGCAGCGAAGGGATCCTGCACTCGCGGCGTCTAAAGGAGGTGAGCCGTCCAAGGTGTGGACCAAAGAGGTCTCAGTGATGCGTCCAGCCCCGAGGTTACTCGCCCTCGGTTCCTGCTTCGGCCTCATGGTGGGAGGGATAACGCCGGTCCTGGCAGAGGACGACCGCCGTTGGGACGCCGGCTTTCGACTCAACATCATCGGCGGCACCGGCAAGCCGACCAACGACGTGCTCGGCTTCGGCGTCTTCGGACGATACCGGCTGGACGACCGCTGGACAGTGGGGCTCGGGGTAGACATTTCCGACGAGTTCGACGTCGAGCGGACGCCGCAGTTGGTCGGCCTCGTCCAGGATCCCGACGCGCCCGTCGTGGACAGCAAGGGATCATCGGAGGGTCTGAACGCCTGGGTCGAGCGCCGGTACGGCGGCGACGATCGGCGCCTGCAGTGGTTCTGGACGGCGGGGGTCGGGGTCAACTCTGTCGACGTGGAAGACCAGGCCGGCCCGCTCGCGGGGGGCGGCACCTTCGACGTGGCGATCGACGCCGGCACCGAGCTGGTGGCGTCGGCGAGCCTGGGTCTACGCGTGCGACTCGGACAGCGATTCCTGTTCGAACCCGCGCTGCGACTCGATCAGCACTTCGCCGACTGGCACGTCACTGACCGGGTGAGCGGCGCGACGGCCTCGATCGACGACTACCTGCTGCGAGGGGTGCACCTGACGTTCGCGTATCGGTTCTGAGGTTCGCGTTGGTCGCCGGCGCGCAGGGCCCTTCCCCGCGAATTCGTTGGAGCGGGTGATGGGAATCGAACCCACGTTAGCAGCTTGGGAAGCTGCAGTTCTACCATTGAACTACACCCGCTACAGGCCGTGATTCTAGTGGTCGCCGCAGGCCGCGCCAACCGCGAACGGGGCCTGTCGGTCAGCGTCCCCCGGCCGCGATCCAGCGCTCGACCTGCGACTCGAGCACCGCGAGCGGCATCGCCCCCTGGCCGAGCACCTGGTCGTGGAAGCGGCGCAGGTCGAACTGCGCGCCCAGGCGCTGCTCGGCGCCGCGGCGCAGCGCGAGCAGCCTCTGCTCGCCGACCTTGTACGCGAGCGCCTGCGCGGGCCACGCGATGTATCGGTCGACCTCGAACTGGATCTCGGTGTCGGCGAGCGCGCTGTTGTCGCGCAGGCAGGCGACGGCCTGCTCGCGCGTCCAGCCCATCGCGTGCATGCCGGTGTCGATGACGAGCCGGCAGGCGCGCCACATCTCGAGCGACAGCCGGCCGAAGCGCTCGTATGCGTCGCGATAGATCCCCATTTCCTCGCCGAGCTTTTCGGAGTAGAGACCCCAGCCCTCGACATAGGCGGTCACGTCGTCGTTGCGACGGAACTCCGGCAGGTCGGTGAGCTCCTGGGTGAGCGCGATCTGCAGATGATGCCCCGGGACGCCTTCGTGCAGCACCCAGGCCGGAAGGCCGTAGGTCGGCATCTTCTCGGCCATCCAGGGCTTGTAGACGACCATGCCGGCGATGCCCTGCTCCGGGACTCCAGGCAGGTAACCGTTCGAGCTGCTCTCGAGCCCGGCGGGAATCGGGCGGACGCCGTACGTCAGGCGCGGCAGCCGGCCGACGATGCGCGCCGCCGCCTCGTCGGCGCGCTTGGCGATCTCGCTCGCCTTTTCGCCGTAGCGGACGGCGTCGACGTAGAAGCGCGGATCGCTGCGCAGGAACGCGAGGAACTCGGCGAACGACCCCTTGAAGCCGGCCTCGGCGATCACGCTTTCCATTGCGGCGCGGATGCGCGCGACCTCGGCGAGCCCGAGTGCGTGCACCTCGGCGGGCGTCATCGTCGTCGTCGTGTGCCGTCGCACGAGGTAGGCGTAGTACGCCGCACCGTCGGGCAGGCTCGCCGCGCCGATGCTCCGTGCGCGCCGCAGGCAGGTAGTCCTGCTCGAGGAAGCGCAGCAACTCGCGTTGCGCCGGCTTGACGCGCGTCTCGATCGTCTCGAGCGCACGCGCGCGCAAGCTCACTGCGCTCGCTCCGCCGGGAAGCCGCGGGAAACGTCTCGAAGGGCGCAAGCAGCGGGCTGTCGGCCGAGGGTTGCTCCGCCTGTGCGCGGACATCCTGGATCGCGCGCTCGACCGTCATCCGCGGCTGCGTGAATCCGGTGCGGATGCCGCGCGCCATGTTCGCGGTCTCGGTCGCGTAATACGCAGGGATCGCCGCGAGCCGCGCAAGCCACGCCTCGGCATCGTCCTCGGACGTCAGCGTCGTGCCGAGCGCAGCATAGTCGGCCGTCGTGTAGAAGCCGTCGCCGCTGATGAACGGGATGCGCTCCTCGTCGAAGGCGAGGCCGGCGAGCGCCGTGTCCACCCGGTCGGCGAGCAGCGTGCGATTGAGGGCGTCCTGCGCCGGAAGGTCGGCGGATGCGAGCACGGCCAGTCGGTCCCGGAAAGCGAGCAGTCGCTCTCGTCGCTCCCTCCACCGCCGCAGGCGAATTGTCCGGCCAGCGTCGCAAGGCCTCGCGGTCACCGCGCTGACCGGCGCGCACTGGATCCTGGATACGGGCATGCGCATCGAAATCCCGCACGATCGATGCGAGATCGTCGGCCAGCGCCGCAACGGGCAGCAGCGTTGCGACGACCGTGACGAGCCAGTGCCCCGTCACTGCTCAGACCCCCGCTATCCGCGCGAGCACGGCGCGCTCCTGCTCAGGCGTCAGGCCAGCCCTCGACCTGCGCGCGACGCTCCGGGGGCTGGGCGCGCCACCAGGCGAGCGTCGCCTGCGCCGTGTCCGCGAGCGGCCGATGCGAGAGGCCCGCAGCGCGCGCTGCGTCTCCCTCGAAGTATCTCGCCCGGCGCGTCACGACGAGCGGCAGCTCCACGTTGAGTTCCTCGAGTAGCGCGGCCGTCGGCCAGTGGATGCGAACGGGCGAGGACGAGGCACCGGCCAGCACGCCGAGGACCTGTTCCCAGCTCGTACGCGACGCCGGACCGACCGCGTTGAAGACGCCTCCGCGATCCTGCTCGAGAAGGTGAATCAGCCACGGACAGAGGTCGCGGACATCGACCCATTGCAGTGCGCGCGAACGATCCGGCGGCCCGAGCACGTCGCCGCCGCGCGCAAGCCGGTCGACCCAGTACGTGAAGCGATCCGAGTCGTCGCCGGGCCCGACGATGTATCCCGGTCGCACGACGATGGCGGCTTCCCCGAAGATCTCGCGCACGGCGCGGTCGCAGTCCGCCTTGAGCGGACCGTAGTTCGCCCAGCTCATCTCCTCGGTCGGCGGGTCGAGGCTCCTCGAAAGCGGCGTGGTTTCCACGACCCGCTCCGCCGCCGCCGGGTCGTACACCGAGGCCGTGGAGACGAACAGGTAGCGACCGACGCGCCCCTTGAGCAGCTCCGCCGAATCGCGCACGTGACGCGGAACGTAGCCCGAATTGTCGATCACCGCGTCCCATCGACGTGTGCCGGTGAGCGCGGAGAGGCCAGCGTCGATCTTCGAGTCGCGGTTGCCGATCAGTGACTCGACGCGATCGCCGTACATCCCCGCACCGGTGCGGCCGCGATTGAACATCGTGACACGATGCCCGCGCGCGAGCGCGTACTCGACCTGGTGCGGCCCGAGAAAGCCCGTGCCGCCGAGGACGAGCAGGTCGAGCTTGCGCGGCGCGGGATAGACTGCGGCCGCCTCACTCGCCTGCACCGACACCCTCTGCAGGGCGAGAAGAGCCATCGCACGCACAATCAGCGACCGTCGCGTCGTCATCGACCGATCTCCTGTCTGCCACTACGACGATGTTAGCGCAGCGCCTGGATGAATCCCCGTCGGCGCGATACGGCGACGCGCTCGAGCCCGAGCCACCGGGCGAGCTGCTCGAGCTCCGCGCGCAACGGGCCGGCAACCACGTCCTCGCGGCATGCCCGCCTCGCAGTGCGCACGCACGACCGCGCAGCGTGCGCCGTGGCCGGTCGGCCTTGAGGTCGACCCGCGCGACCAGCCGGTCGCCGAGCAGGAACGGCAGCACGTAGTAGCCGTGCTCGCGCCGTCGCGCGGGGGTGTAGATCTCGAGCCGGTAACGGAAGCCGAACAGCCGCTCCGTGCGCTGGCGCTCCCAGACGAGCGAATCGAACGGCGACAGCAGCGCACGTGCCGCGAGCACGGGCGGACACTCCGCCGAAGGATCGAGGTAGGTTTGCGCCTTCCAGCCTTCGACCGTGACGGGCCGAAGCGCACCTTCGTCCACGAGCTCGGCGATGCGAACGGTCGCATCCGTCGCCGGCAGGCGGAAATAGTCGCGCAGGTCGCGCGCCGTCGCGACCCCGAGTGCCCGGCTCGAAATACGCAGCAGGCGGCGCTGCGCCTCCTCCGGGGGCGGTGTCGACGCGGCAAGAATACGCTGCGGCAGGACGCGCTCAGTCAGATCGTAGACACGCTCGAACCGGCGCCGGCTGTGGGTCGTCACCTGGCCGGTCCAGAACAGCCATTCGAGCGCGGCCTTCCCTTCGCTCCAGCCCCACCAGCCGCCGCGCCGCCGCCCCACGCCCTCGAGCTCGGACACGCCGAGCGGCCCGCGCGTGCGGACTGCGTCGAGCACCGCCCTCGACCAGCGTCGCCACGCTCGCGCCCGATCTTCGCGACTCCCGCCCACAGCCCGACACCGGCCCGCGCACGATCCATGCGCCAGCGCAGGAGCGGCTGCAGCTCCACGGGAAGCAGCGATGCCTCGTGACCCCAGTACTCGAACAGCTGGCGACGGCGCCCGGCGTACGCCGCGTTGTCGAGCAGCGCCTGGGTCGTACGGCCCGATGCGCGAGTACGCCGGCAGGTAATGCGAGCGCACGAGCACGTTGACGGAGTCGATCTGCACGAGGCCGAGCCGTCGCACGGCTGCGATTACGTCGGTCACGTCCGGCGATCGCGCGGTGCGCGGCGACGCGAAGCCCTGCGCGGCGAGCGCGACCCGACGCGCCTCGGCGAGCGACAGCGAATCACTGCCGCGCGCGACCGTGGCGCGGCTTCTCACCCGCGATGTCGCTCGACGAGTTCCCGCCCCGGTCACGGCCTCAGCGAGAACTTCGACTCCAGTTCGCCCGGCAGATTGCGGATGCGGAAGGCGAACGCGACCTTGAGCGCGCCGATCACGATGGCCCAGCGAAGCGATCAGGTAGACGATGGTGAGGCTGCCCGCGGCGGGGCGCAGCAGGACCATCACGCCGAAGAGGATCGAAAGCGCCCCCGTCAGGTAGAGGAGCCACTCGCGCGTGGTCGCCTTGCGGACCCTGTAGCCCGAGCGCCAGGAGGAACACCCCGAGCACGATCGCCTCCAGCGCGACCAGGAACACGAATGCGAGCATGCTCACCGGCGGATTGAGCAGCGCGTAGCCGCCGACGCCGATCTCGAGCAGGCCCATCAGCAGCATGAGCCACCAGCCGTCCTTCTCGCGGTTCTGGATCGCGCCGATGACGTTGAAGATGCCGTCGACCAGGATCGCAGCGACGAAGAACATCGCCAGCACCAGGAGCGCGATGCCTGGATTGACGAACGCGAGCACGCCGAACAGGACGGATGCCAGGCCACCGATCAGGAACACCCACCAGGTGCGCCGAACGAGCGCCCGGGCGTCCGCACCGATCGTGCCTGCGAGCCCACTCGATTGTGCCACTGCAGCCTCCCCTGCGCGGTGACGCGCCTTATCATTGGATCGAGCGAATAGCGGAATTTACGCCCTTGCCGCGAGTGACACCACAGGCCGCCGGACCGGACAGCGCGCCGAGACCGATGCGGAGCGTGCGCAGCTTCGTCCCGCGCGCCGGGCGGATGACCCGTGCCCAGGAGCGCGCCTGGCAGGATCTCTGGCCGAGCTTCGGTGTCGAGCCCGCGAGCACGCTCGACCTCGAGGCGCTCTTCGGCCGCCGCGCGCGACGCACGCGTCGAGATCGGCTTCGGCAATGGCGAGGCTCTGGTGGCGCTGGCCGCGTCACGGCCCGCGGAAGATTTCCTCGGGATCGAAGTGCACCGCCCGGGCGTGGGGCACCTGATGCTGCGCTGCGAGGAGCTCGCGGTGCGCAACCTGCGGATCATCTGCCGGGACGCCGTCGACGTGCTCGAGCAGCAGCTGCCGCCCGCCTGCCTCGACGAAGTGCTGCTGTACTTCCCGGATCCGTGGCCGAAGAAGCGGCACCACAAGCGTCGCATCGTGCAGGACGGTTTCGTTGCACTGGTCGCGAGCCGCCTGCGCAGCGGCGGCATTGTTCCGGCTGGCGACCGACTGGCAGCCCTATGCCGACTGGATGCTCGAGACGCTCGGCCGCAGCGAGCTCCTGCGCAACGAATCACACGATGGCACGTGGGTGGCGCGACCCGCGAGCCGCCCGCCGACACGCTTCGAGCTGCGCGGCCAGCGTCTTGGCCACGATGTATGGGACCTCTCGTTCCGAAGAGTCTGAAGAGGGGAAACGGCCACGAAGCGCTTCCTCCTCATGCAGCCAGCGCGCCGCGGATGCCGTCGAGCATGAACTGAGCCGCGAGCGCCGCGAGCAGCACGCCGAGCAGGCGGCTCAACACGGCGCCGCCGGTGACGCCGATCACGCGCATCGCCGGCCCGGTCATGAGCGCGAGCCCGAGCGTGATGCCGAGTACGATCAGGATCACGAGAATCTGCGCGAAGAACTGCGCCGAGCCCACCGGCACGCCTGCAAACGCGAGCAGGATCGTCGCGAGCGCACCCGGACCTGCGATCAGCGGAAATGCGAGGGGAAAGACCGAGATGTCCGCGCGCGTGTGCGCCTCCGCCTCTTCACCCGGCGTCGTCGTGCGCAGGCCCGAGGGCCGCGCGAACACCATCTCGATGGCAAGCAGGAAGAGGAGCGCGCCGCCGCCTACCTTGAAGGCCTCGACACTGATGCCCAGCAGCTCGATGAGCTTCGTCCCTGCGGTGGCAAAAACGAGACACACGATCGCAGCGATGGCGACAGCCTTCGACGCCATGCGTCGTCGGTGCGCATCGTCCGCGCCTTCGGTCAGACCGGCGAGCACGGGCAACAGCGAGACCGGCTCGACGACCACGAGCAGCACGATGAAGAACTTCACCAGATCGTCGAACATCACGACCCCATGTAAAGCGCGACTTGCGAACTTTGCGCGGCAGGACTACAAGTAATCCTGAAGCATGGCGATCAAGGGGCAGCAGGATACCGCGCGACATCGATCCAAAGGGGAGTGGCAATGGCGAACCCGGCACCCGTCATCGGCAGCTGGTACAGGAAGCCCGGTGGCGAAACTTTCGAAGTCGTAGCGATCGATGCAGACGATCGCACGATCGAGATCCAGTACTTCGACGGCGCCGTCGAGGAGCTCGACCTCGAGGACTGGATCGAAGAGGAGATCGCCCTCACCGAGGCGCCTGAGGACTGGACCGGTTCGGTCGACGTCGAGCCCGAAGACTACGAGAACGAGGTCGAGAACCAGCCGACCGAGACGCGGATGTGGGCTGATCCCCTGCAGTTCGTCGACCGCGGCGAGATCGCCGGATACTCGGAGATCGAGCTGCCGGAAACGCCCGACGAGCTCGAGCGCTACTGACTCGCGTCGCCTGCTCGCTTCGATCAGCGCCCCAGGTCCGCGGGCTCGCTGAGTTCAACGTCGTCGGCGAGCAGTACGTAGCCCCGTTCGACGCGAAGCTCGACGGCCCGCAGCCGCGCACCCGGGCACGGACCCGCCACGCACAACCCGGTCTCCAGCTCGAACAACGCGCCGTGTGAGGCGCACAGGATCAGCGGCGCCCCAGGCGCCAGGAACGCGTGCGGCCGGATGTTGAGCGGGTGCCCGGCATGCGGGCAATGATTGACGTAGGCGCGCACCTCCGCGCCACGCCTGACGACGAACCCCCGCAGCGGCCAGTCTCCGCGGCCGATCGTGAAGCCGCGCGCGCCCGGGATCGTCGAGCTCGTGCAGCGCGCAGATCACGCGCGCGAGATCGATCTCGCGGTCAGTCACGGCCACGGCCGGCGAGCCCGCGATGCGCCGCCTCGAGCAGCGCGCCATCGGCGTCCTGGCTTAGTTCCCAGAACATGATCCCGCCGAGTCCGCGCTCGCGCGCATACGCCGCCTTGAGGGCGATCGAGCGGGGATCGTCGTAGCTGATGAAACTCCGCGTCGCCGCGTTCCACAGCCATGGCGCCTGCGCGTCGTCGTCCCAGTACCGCGTGTAGCCGTTGCGGTCGACGTGGGTCGAGACGAGCTCGGCGTAGGCGTGGTCGCCGCCGTAGCGCGCGTAGGGCCGGTTGCGCCCGAGGTCGCGAGGATCCACGCCCTCGAAGCGGCGACCGTAGAACGCCACTCCGAGCACGAGCTTGCGCGCAGGCACGCCTGCGGTGAGATGCTGCCTCACCGATGCGTCGGCCCATCGGCTCGTGTCGGACGCCGTGGCCGCGCGATGAAGACCCGCGTGATGACCGGTCGTCGGCGTCAGGCTGTTGTAGAAGTCGTAGGCCATGACGTTGATCCAGTCGAGGTGCGCATGAAGCGTGTCCATCTCGACGTGATCGAAGTACTCGCGGTCGGCCGACGCGATGGTGAGCAGATACCGCTCGTCGGCGCCGCGGCCGTCGAGGCGCGACTGCGCATCCAGGCGATCGCGCAGGGCAGCGAGCAGCAGCGTGAAGTTCCGCCTGTCCTCGGGGCGCGCCCGGATGCCCCCTGCGCGCTGGCCAGGGTACTCCCAGTCGACGTCGATCCCGTCGGCGCCGTGCGCCCGCATCAGGGCGACCGCGCTGTCGACGAACCGGGCACGCGACTCGCCGGTGAGCGCGGCATCGGAGAAACCATCCGCACCCCAGCCACCCACCGAGATCAGCACCCGAAGCGGGGGCGATTGCGCGCTTCAGTGCCACGATCTCGTCGAGTCGCGCCGCGGACGCGGCATCGGGAAGAACGACGCTTCCCTCGCCGTCGATGCGCGCAAACGCGAAGTTGACGTGCGTGATGCGGGTGGTATCGATCGCGACGGGCGGTGACCACCCGGTCACGTAGGCGATCAGCTTTGGCGGCGCCGCGGGCGCGACCGGGTCTGCAGCCTCCGGCGCCGATCCGCCCGACAGCAGGGCTGCACAGGCGAACGCCCGGCGATCGAGATCACGCCGACCGCGGCCCGTTCACCCGCGTCGGCGACTGGCGGACGACGAACCACAGCAGCACGAGCGCCGGCAGCCCGAGCAAGGAGGTATAGACGAAGAACCACGGATAGCCCGCCTGGTCGACGACGAAGCCCGACGCCACCCATCAGCAGCTTGCCGGGCAACGCGTACGCCGAGGAGAAGAGCGCGTATTGCGTGGCGGTGTACGCCGGGCTCGTCAGGCTCGACAGGTAGGCGATCAGTGCCGTGCCGGCGACGCCCATCGCGAGGTTGTCGGCGCTCACCACCAGCGCAAGCCCGGTCAGGCTGGGCTGGTCGCTCCATGCCAGCGTCATGAACATCAGGTTCGAGACGATCACCAGCACGCTGCCGAGCACCAGCGAGCGCACGGTCCCGAGCCGCGCCACGACTCGTCCCGCCGATCAGGACGCCCTGCGATCGAGGCGAACAGGCCGAAGCCCTTGGCGACCGCGGCAATTTCCTTCAGTGTATAGCCGACGTCGATGTAGAACGGATTCGCCATCACGCCCATCGTGAAGTCTGTGAGGCGGTAGCTCGCGGCGAACGCGAGGATGAGGATCCCGAGCCTGGTGCCGTACCGGGTGAAGAAATCGACGAAGGGACAGACGACGGCACCGGTGAACCAGGCGCCGATCTCGCGCAGCGACCCGTGCAGGTGTGCATTGCGTTCGAGCCAGGCGATGACGCGCTGTTCCTGCGCGATCGAGGATTCCGCCGCGCGCGGCTCCGGCTCCGGAATGAGGAGCGTCGTCACGATCCCGACGCCCACCATGACGCGCCATCGCCGTGTAGGCGGCGCTGAAGCCGTGATCGGCGGCGATCCAGAGCGCGCCCGCGCTCGCGACCATGATCGCAATGCGATACCCGAGCTGGTAGGCGGCCGGCCATCACGCCCTGCATGGCTTGCGGTACGGACTCGATCCGCCAGGCGTCGATCGCGATGTCCTGGGTCGCCGACGAGAACGCGACCAGCAGCGCGAACCCCGCGAGCGCGCCCAGGTGGCCGACCGGGGTCGTGTGGGCGATGTTGATGAGCCCGATCGCGATGCCGATCTGCGCAAGCAGCATCCAGCTTCGGCGCCGGCCGAGCAGTCGCCCAAGCACCGGCAATCTCAACCGGTCGACGACCGGCGCCCAGAAGAACTTGAGCGTGTAGGCGAGCCCCACCCACGACAGCATGCCGATGGTCGTGCGGTCGATGCCGAGCTCGCGCAGCCAGGCGGACAGCGTCGTGAACACGAGCATGAAGGGCAGCCCGGCGGAGAAGCCGAGGAAGAGCATCGCGAGCACACGCGGATGCTTGTAGGCCGCGATCGCGTCGAGCCAGCCGCGCCACCACGGACGGCGCTCCTGCGGCGCCGCCTCCCCGGGGATGTCGGTCGCGCTCACAGGTCGTAGTCGATCGTGAGCGGCGCGTGATCCGAGAAGCGCTGCGCCTTGTGGATGTCGACCGCGCGGACGCTGCCCTTGAGGCCCGGGCTCAGCACCTGGTAGTCGATGCGCCAGCCGACGTTCTTCGCCCAGGCCTGGCCGCGATTGGACCACCAGGTGTACTGGTCCGGCTCCGCGTTGCGCTCACGGAATGCATCCACGTAGCGGACCTCGCCGAAGAGCTCATCGAGCCAGGCGCGCTCCTCGGGAAGGAAGCCCGAGTTCTTCTGGTTCGACCGCCAGTTGCGCAGGTCGATCTGCCTGTGCGCGATGTTCCAGTCGCCGCACAGGATGAAGTTGCGCCGCTTGCGCCTGAGCGATCGCAGGTAGGGCATGAACTCGGCCATGAAGCGGAACTTCGCGCGTTGACGCTCCTCGCTCGAGGAGCCCGACGGAAGGTAGACCGAAACCACGGAGAGATCCTTGAACCGGGCCTCGATATAGCGCCCCTCCGCGTCGAACTCACGCGACCCGTATCCGGTGATCACCGCCTGGGGCTTGACCCTGCTGTAGATGGCGACCCCGCTGTAGCCCTTCTTCGAGGCGTCGAAGTAGTAGCTGTGATACCCCGACGGGCGGAAATGCGCGTCGCCGAGCTGGTCCACCTGAGCCTTCGTTTCCTGCACGCAGACGACGTCGGCGTCCTGCTTCGGCAGCCAGTCGAACAAGCCCCTGCGCGCCGCCGAGCGGATGCCGTTCGCGTTCAGGGTGACGATGCGCATGGCCACGAAGTATAAAGGACGCATGCGGGAGGCCGATTTCATCCGGCTCTGCCTCGAGCTGGGCGTGCTGCGCTTCGGCGACTTCCGACTCAAGTCCGGCCGCCAGAGCCCGTACTTCTTCAACGCAGGCCTGTTCAACACCGGTCGCGCAATCGCCGCAGCTCGGCCGTCACTACGCGCGCGCCGCGGCGCTCTCGGGGCTCGCCTTCGACATGCTCTTCGGTCCGGCATACAAGGGCATACCGCTCGTGACCGCCACTGCCGCGGCCTTCGCCGCGCACGAGGCGCGCGACCTGCCCTTCGCCTTCAACCGCAAGGAGGCCAAGGATCATGGCGAGGGTGGCTCGATCGTGGGAGCGCCGCTCGCAGGCCGCGTCCTGATCGTCGACGACGTCATCACCGCGGGGACTGCGATCCGCGAGTCGATCGAAATCATCCGTGGCCACGGCGCGACGCCCGCCGGCGTGCTGATTGCGCTCGATCGCGAGGAGCGCGGCCAGGGCGAGCGCTCGGCGGTGCAGGAAGTCCAGGACCTGTTCGGCCTGCCGGTGATCGCCGTCCTGCGGCTTCGCGACCTGATGACGCACCTGGAGGCGGCCGGCGAGGCGGCTATACTCGCCTCGGTCTGCGCCTACCGGGACCGCTACGGGGTCTGACGCTTCTACGGCGGTATGACGCGGATCACAAAGCTGGCGCCTCCCGGGTCTCCGGGCTGCGCCCCTGTCCTGCGAGCGGCGCAGAATCCTGCCCCGGGAGTCCGGAGCCCTTGGAGTCGGCCTGAAGACATGCCCTGGAAACTGACCCGCCAACTGCTCGCCTTCGCCGCGACCGCGACCACGTTCGCGGCGACGAGCACGTTCGCTGCGAACCCGAACAGGACGCATGAGGCCGTCTATCGCTGCGTCGACGACGGCGGCCAGCCACACTTCGGACAGAGCATTCCGGCGGTCTGCATGGGCCGGGACATCGAGGTGCTCGACAACACGGGCCGCGTGGTTCGTCACATCGACAACGCAGCGGTACTCGCCCTGCGCGCCGAGCAGGAGCAACTCGAGGCCGCGCGAAAGCGGGCCGTCGAGCTCGCGGCGCAGCGCGATCGAACCCTGCTCGCAACCTATCTCTCGGTCACCGACATCGAGCGGCTGCGCGATAGCCGGCTCGAAATCCTCGTGCTGCAGTCGCAGACCACGCGCGAGTACATCGCGAACCTGCGCGAGCGCGAGGCCCGCCTGATCAACGACGTCCAGCGCTTTCGTCCATACAACAAGAAGCCGACCGCGCCCCCGGTCCCGGATCACCTGGCCGAGGAGATGGTCAACACGGTGAACGGCCTGCAGGTGTACGAGCAAGAGCTGGCGAAAAATACGAGCGAACAGACGCGGCTGCGCGAGGAGTTCGATCGGGACATCGCCCGCTTCAAGGAACTGAAAGGGCTCAACTAGTCCCGGAGCTGCCGAAGCCGCCCGCGCCGCGCTCGGAATCGGTGAAGGCCTCCACCACGTCGAGCGCCACCTGCACTACGGGCAGGACCACCAGCTGCGCGATGCGTTCGCCCGGTGCGATCGTGTAGGGTCGGTCGCCGCGATTCCAGCACGAGACCATGACCTGCCCCTGGTAGTCGGAGTCGATCAGCCCGACGAGGTTGCCGAGCACGATCCCGTGCTTGTGGCCAAGCCCGGAGCGCGGCAGCAGCACGGCAGCGAGCCCGGGGTCCTCCAGGTGAATCGCGATGCCTGTCGGCAGCAGCTCGGCCTGGCCGGGTGCGAGCGTGAGCGGTCCCTCTATACAGGCGCGCAGGTCGAGGCCTGCCGAGCCGTCGGTTGCATATTGCGGCAGCGGGTAGTCGCGCCCGATTCGTGCGTCGAGCACGCGCACCTGGAGGCGAGGCCGGGTCGCAGGCTTCCGGGGGACGGCGGGCCGCAAGGCGGAGTCAGCGCGCCGCGGCGCTGCCGGCTGGACGGCCGCCGGACGCGCGCGTATCGGCCGCGCGGCGAGCATAGCGCTCGGCGATCAGGGCGATGAGCTCCGCGGCGATCTGTGCCTTTCCGGCGCGCGCGAACTCGCGCTTGCCACCCCGCCAGTAGACCGTCAGCGCGTTGTCGTCCTGGTCGAAGGCGAGCCCGTCGCCCACCTGGTTGGCGGCGATCATGTCGAGGTTCTTGCCCTCGAGCTTGGCGAGCGCGTTGCGCTCCACGTTCTGTGTCTCCGCGGCGAAGCCGACCACGAAGGGTCGCGCGCTGCCGGCCGCCACGGTGGCGAGGATGTCGGTCGTGCGGCTCAGAGCCAGCATCAGCGAATCGCTGGTCTTCTTGATCTTCTCCGCGGAGACCTGGACCGGCCGGTAGTCGGACACGGCCGCCGCCGCGATGAAGATGTCGGTGCCCGGCAGGTGCTCGTTGACCGCCGCCAGCATCTGGTCGGCGGTCTCGACGTCGACGCGCCGGATGCCACGGGGTGTGCAGACGTTGACCGGACCGCTGATCAGGATCACCTCGGCTCCCGCATCGCGCGCGGCTTCGGCGACCGCAAAGCCCATCTTTCCGGAGCTGCGGTTGGTGATGAAACGCACCGGGTCGATGCGCTCGCGGGTCGGGCCCGCGGTGACGATCAGCTTGCGCCCGGCGAGCGGGCCGTCGGGGCGCGCGGCGACGAGCATCGCGGCCGCCAGGGCCTCGGGTTCGACCATGCGGCCGGGACCGGTCTCACCGCAGGCCTGGTCACCCTCGGCCGGCCCGATGACCTCGATACCGCGAGCGGCCAGCAGGCTCAGGTTGGCCTGCGTCGCCGGATTGGCCCACATCAGCCGGTTCATTGCCGGCGCCACAGTGATGGGCACGTCGGTGGCGAGACAGAGCGTGGTCAGCAGGTCGGAGGCGAGCCCGTGCGCGAGACGCGCGAGGAAATCTGCGCTCGCGGGCGCGATGAGTATGCGGTCCGGCCAGCGCGCGAGCTCGATGTGGCCCATCGCCGCTTCCGCTTCCTCGTCCCAGAGGTCCGTGCGGACCGGGCGGCCGGACAGGGCCTGGAAGGTGAGCGGCGTGACGAACTGCCGCGCAGCGCCGGTCATCACGACCTGGACGTCCGCGCCCCGATCGCGCAGGCGACGCACGACTTCCGCGCTCTTGTACGCGGCGATGCCGCCGGTCACACCGAGCAGGATTCGCTCTGCACCGGATCCCATGGCGCCGGATTATGGGCGACCGTGCGTGGGCGGGCAAAGAAAACGGTCACGCCGTGGCGATGCGGTCTTTTGGCATAACCGGCCGGCATCTACCAGCTCAGCGCTGGCAGCGAGGGCAGTAATAGGTGGATCGCTGGCCCTGGACGAGGTGCCTGACGGGTGTCCGGCAGCGTCGGCAGGGTCGGCCGGTCCGCTCGTAGACATAGAGCCGCTGCCGGAAGTAGCCCGGTGCGCCATCCGCGCCGACGTAATCGCGCAGCGTCGTGCCGCCCTCACGGATCGCGTCGCCCAGCACCGCGCGGATGCCGTCGACGAGCGCTGCGAGCCGCGCTGGGGCTGATCCGTCCGGCCGCGCGTCGGGGATGTACACGTGCGCGGAACAGCGCCTCGCTCGCATAGATGTTTCCGACGCCTACGACGATGCGCTGATCCATCAGGAACTGCTTGATCGCCACGCGCCGGCCTCGAGCCCGGCGGGTGAGATAGTCGGCGCTGAATTCCGGCGTCAGAGGCTCGGGACCAAGCGCGGCGAGCAGCGGATGACGGGATGGGTCGCCGTCGGACCAGTGCAGGCTGCCGAAGCGACGTGGGTCGTTGAACCGCAGGCAACGACCGGAATCGAGCAGCAGGTCGTAGTGATCGTGCGCCAGCAGCGGCGTGGCCGGGTCGAGCACGCGCAGGCTGCCGGACATGCCGAGATGCAGGATCAGGCTGCCGTCGTCCAGGTCGATGATCAGGTACTTGGCGCGGCGACGGACGTCCCGGACGCGTTGGCCTGCGATTCGCGCCGGCAGCCGTGCGTCGACGCGCCAGCGCAGGCGAGGCTCCCGGAGCACGAGCGCGGCGACCTGCCGCCCGCGGATGACGCCGCGTATGCCGCGGCGAGTGGTCTCGACTTCCGGAAGCTCGGGCAACCTTACTTGATCTTCGATTCCTTGTAGGTCACGTGCTTGCGTGCCTTGGGATCGAACTTCTTGACCTCGAGCTTCTCGGGGTGCAGCCGCTTGTTCTTCGTCGTCGTGTAGAAATGGCCAGTGCCGGCGCTGGAGACGAGCTTGATCTTGTCGCGCATGGTGCGATCCTCGGGTTCAGACCTTCACGCCCTGGGCGCGAAGCTCGGCGACTACGGCCTCGACGCCCTTCTTCTCGAGCGTGCGCAGGCCGTGACCGGACACCCGGAGGCTCACCCAGCGCTTCTCGGTCTCGAGCCAGAATCGCTGCCTGTGAAGGTTGGGCAGGAATCGGCGGCGACGCCGGTTGTTGGCGTGCGACACCGTGTTGCCGCTCGTCGGCCGCTTGCCGGTGACCTGACAGACTTTGGACATGACCGCACTCCGGGAACTCACGGGACGCAATAGCGGTGACGTCCCGGAACAAAAACGAGCCGCGCTTTATACCAGCCGTCCCTTGGCCCGGCAAGCGCACCTCTTTCTGGAAGCCATAAGCCACTGATTATACTGGTGTTTCCGACCCGAGCGGACCGGTTTGCGCAGCCTCCCGCTGGTCTCGCGCGTCGATAGTGTGCATCCTGCCTGCGCTGGCGCCCGCACGACGCCGGCCCGCCGTCCGCACCGGATGACAACGACAACACTGCTGCTCACCGCCCTCGGGATCCTGCTGGTCCTGCTCAACGGGTTCTTCGTGGCTGCCGAGTTCGCGCTCGTCAAGCTGCGCCAGACGCAGGCGCACGAGTTCGCGCGCACGAAGGGGCTCCGCGGACGCGTGCTGCTCGCGGTGCGCACCAACCTCGACGCGTATCTTTCCGCCTGCCAGCTCGGCATCACCCTGGCCTCGCTCGGCCTCGGCTGGATCGGCGAGCCCGCGTTTGCACGGCTGCTCGAGCCCGTGCTGCTCACCGCGGGCATCGACGACCCGAAGGTTCTGCACAGCATTTCCTTTGCGGTCGCATTCACCTTCATCTCGTTCCTGCACATCGTACTGGGCGAGCAGGCGCCGAAGTCGATGGCAATCCGCAAGGCGGAGGCCGTGTCACTCGGGACGGCGTTGCCGCTCTACGTGTTCCACTGGCTCATGTATCCGTTCATCTACGTCCTCAACAGCTCCGCCAATGCGATCGTGCGCCGCATGGGCGTCGAGACTGCGAGCGAGGGCGACGCCGTGCATTCCGCCGAGGAGCTGCGCAGCGTCCTGCTCGCAAGTCATCAGCACGGCGAGCTCGGTCCGGTCGAAGCGCGTCTGCTGGTGCACGGCCTCGAGCTCGGCGAACTCCTCGTCGGCGACGTGATGCGTCCGCTCGCGGACCTGGAGTGGATCGAGGTCGGCCAGCCCATCGAGGAAGTGCTGGCCGAGGTGCGCACCAGCCGTTACACCCGCTACCCGGTCCGCGACACGGACACCGGCCGCTTCGTCGGGTTGCTGCACATCAAGGATCTGCTCTCCCGTGACGAGCGGCTGCGTGACATCAAGGACCTGCACCCGTACCTGCGGAAGCTCCCGCGTATCGAGCAGGAGGCGTCCCTGTCCGAGCTGATCGCCCAGTTCCGCAAGGGCGCACCGCATCTCGCGATCGTCACGGACCGCCTCGACAACGAGATCGGATTCGTCACCTTCGAGCTGGTGATCGAGGCCCTGCTGGGGCCCGTGCAGGACGAGTTCACAAAGACCGAGCCGCGATGGGTCCGCGCCGAGGACGGCAGCCTCACCGGTCCCGGCAGCCTCTCGCTCTTCAGCCTCGAGGATGCGCTCGGCCGCCCCGTGCCGGTGGTGGAGTCGAATAGCGTGGCTGGTCTCCTGACCGAACAACTCGGCCGGATCCCGGCCGCCGGCGAGGTCGTCGCCTTCCCCGGCTTCGAGATCGAGGTGCTGTCGGCGGCCGGCCCGCGCGTCGACAGCGTCCGCGTCCGCCCGCTCGCGCGCACACCCGAAATCTGAAAAATGGCTCGGAGCCAATTTCTCGCACGAATTCCGCTCCAATCTGTACTTCGCGGTCGGGAAATTGGCTCCGAGCCATTTTTTTCCCTACAGCAGGCCCCGCTCTGCGAACGATACGCAGGGGCCGTCGCCGACGACGATGTGGTCGAGCACACGGATGTCCACCAGCGCGAGCGCCTCGCGCAGCCGCCCGGTGATCAACTCGTCCGCCTGGCTGGGCTCCGCGATCCCCGACGGATGGTTGTGCGCGAGGATGACGGCAGCGGCATTGCGTGACAGGGCGAGCTTGACGACGTCGCGTGGATGCACGCTCGCCCCGTCGATCGTGCCGCGGAACACCTCGTCGAAGCTGATCACCCGGTGGCGGTTGTCCAGGAACAGGCAGCAGAAGAGCTCATGGTCCAGGTCCCGCAGCCGTGCACGCAGGAACTCGCGTGTCGCACGCGGATTTGCGAGCGCGGGACCCATCTGCATCAGCTCCGCGTAGTGGCGCCGCGCCAGCTCGAGCGAGGCCTTGAGCAGCGCAAACTTCGCGTCGCCCAGGCCCCGCACGCGGCAGACGAGTGCACGATCGGCGGTGAGAAGCCCGCGCAGCGAGCGGAACTCGCTCAGCATCTCGCGCGCGGTATCGATAGCCGAACGACCGCGCGTTCCCGTCTGCAGCAGTATCGCGAGCAGCTCGGCCTCCGACAGCGCGGACGGTCCCAGGCGCAGGAGTTTTTCGCGGGGCCGCTCGGCGTCCGGCCAGTGTTGCAGCGACATCGGGGCACCTTCCGTGGCTTCCCGATTCTGCCGCGCCGCTGCGGCCGGGACATCCCGCAAATCCGGTGTATCGCCGCGGATTCGTCCCGAGGCCAGCGCTGCGCCGGCAGTAGGTGCTTCCGCGGCCGCTAGCGCACGATGGCGCCCCCCGCGCCACGCGGGTCAGACGCGGCCACGAGCCGGCCGGTAGCACGGTCCCAGGTGATCACGTGCATGTTGCCGATCGTGCCGGGCCAGGGACGAAGCGTGTGCCCCCGCGCCTCGAGGCCGGAGCGTTCCTCGGTCGACAGTGCCGCAGGCTCCGCGAAGATCGCATCCGGCTCGTACTGCTGGTGATACCGGGCCGCCGCGACGATCGCGGTGGCATCCGCGCCGCCGATCCAGTTGAGCGTCCCGAGCAGCACCATGCTCGGGATGAAGCTGCCGCCCGGTGAGCCCAGGATCGCGACTCCGCGATCACCCTCGAGAAACGTCGGTGCCATGCTCGACAGCGGCCGCTTGCCGGGAGCGACTTCGTTCGCGCCCGCGCCCACCAGCCCGTACATGTTCGGCACGCCGGGCTTCACCGCGAAATCGTCCATCTGGTTGTTGAGCAGGATGCCGGTGCCCGGTATGACGATGCCCGTCCCGAACCAGCCGTTCAGGGTTATCGACGCGGCCACGCGGTTACCGTCGGCGTCGATGATCGAGAAATGCGTGGTCTGCGTCCCGCCCCCGCCCGCGCCGCCGATGTAGCCGGGCAGCATCTCGCTCGGAGTCGCCTTGTCCGGACGAATCGAGGCACGCAGGCCCGCGGCGTAGTCCGGGTCGGTCAGCACCCCCACCGGCACCTTGACGAAGTCCGGATCGCCGAGGAACTCGGCGCGGTCGCGATGCGCGCGGCGCATGCTTTCGACGATCAGGTGCTTGCGGGTCGTCGAGTCGAGGCTGTCGAGGTCATACCCCGACAGGACGTTGAGCACGTTCGCGAGCCAGATGCCACCCGACGACGGCGGCGGCGCGCTCACGATCCGCACGCCGCGGAAGCCGGTGACCAGCGGCGCGCGCTCGACCACTTGATAATCGGCGAAGTCCTGCTCGCTCCAGATGCCGCCGAGCTTGCGCACGCCGCGCACCAGCTTCTGGGCGAACGGGCCTCGATAGAAGCCGTCAGCGCCCTTCGACGCGACCACCTCGAGCGACCGGGCCAGCTCGGGCTGGCGGATCACGTGGCCGACCGGCGGCATCTCGCGGTCGACGAGGAAGATCCGGGCGAATTCCGCGGTCGTCGAATCGAGCAGCCGCTCGGCGCGCAGCGCCCGCTCGAGCTCCTTCTGCATCTTCTCGTAGAGAGGGTAGCCTTCGCGCGCGAGACGGATCGCCGGGGCCATGCTGGTCGCGAGCGGCAGGCGGCCGTAGTTCCTCGCCAGGTGCTCGAACGCAGCCGGCTCGCCGGGGATGCCGGCGGCCTTCGCGCTTCGCGTCGAGAGGCCCTCGATCACCTTGCCGTCGGCGTCCAGGAACATGTCGCGCGACGCGGCCGCCGGCGCGACCTCACGCGCGTCCAGGAAAATCTGACGGCCGTCGCTCGCGCGATGCAGGAGGTAGAAGCCGCCACCACCGAGCCCGGAGCCCTTGGGCTCGACCACCGAGAGCGCAGCACTCACCGCCACGGCCGCATCGAAGGCGTTGCCGCCCTTCGCGAGTATCTCCATGCCCGCGTCTGTCGCGAGCGGATGCGCGCTCGCGATGCCCGCCTTGCCCGGTGCATCGGCGGCCGCGAGTGGCAGCGCAAGGAAAGTCGCCGCGAGCGCGACCAGGAGCCTGCGAATCGGATTCATGCTCGAAACCTGCGGATTTGTTTCAGGACCGGCCGGCGAAGCGAACGCGCAAGGCCTCGACCACCAGCGGGTGCACGAACTCGCGCACGTCGCCGCCCAGGCTCGCGATCTCCCGGATCAGAGTCGAGGAAACGAAATTGAACTGCTCGGTCGGCGTGAGGAACACGGTCTCCACCTTGTCGGTGAGGTGTCGGCTCATGGTCGCGAGCTGGAACTCGAACTCGAAGTCCGAGACCGCCCTCAGGCCGCGCATGATCACGTTGAGCCCGTGCTTCGCCGCGAAATCGACGGTGAGCCCGGTGTAGCCGGTGACCTCCACGTCGGGATGGTCCACCAGCACGGCCCGCGCGAGCGCCACGCGCTCATCGAGCGAAAACAGCGGCGCCTTGCCCGGGTTGGCAGCGATCGCGATCACGACCTTGTCGAAAATCCGGCTCGCCCGCCGCACCAGGTCGGTGTGACCGTTGGTGATCGGATCGAACGTCCCGGGATACATCGCACGCGTGCCCATGAGTCGTGTCCCGCCCGTGAGTTTCGTCAGGATGCTTCGGTCGATCCCGGCTCCGCCGGCGTCTCGCCCGGATGCGGTGCCCGCGCGAGATGATAGCCCACCTCACCTGCGCGCTTGCTCCGGTGCAGCGTCCAACCCGGCGGCAGCGCAGGTGCGCCCTCGCCCGCGGGCGCCTCGAGATACACCAGCCCGCCCGGCCGCATCCAGCCGCGCGCATCGATCAGCGCCACGAGAGCAGGCAGCGCGCCGGCGTCAAAGGGTGGGTCGAGAAAGACGAGGTCGAAGGGCTCGCCCCGTTCGCGCAGGAAGGCCTGCGCATCCGCTCGAAGAACCTTCCCGGCGCTGCTGCCGAATCGCGCCAGCGATTCGCCGAGCGAGCGGGCGACGCGCGGGTCCCTGTCGACGAAAACGACTTCGCGCGCTCCGCGGGAGAGCGCCTCGAACCCGAGTGCGCCGCTGCCCGCGTACAGGTCGAGGCAGCGACTGCCCGTCACCTCGTCGCGCAGCCAGTTGAAGAGCGTCTCCCGCACGCGGTCGGGCGTCGGGCGCAAACCCGGCACATCGGGCAGAACTGGCAGCTTCCGGCCGCGCCAGGCGCCTCCGACGATGCGCACTTCATTTCTTGTCCGTGCCGTCATCGGTCCCACGGCTAGAGTACCGGTTAAACTTGGCGGATGGCCATGTTCCGCACCAGATCGCGCGACGGAGTGCCCGCCGACGAAACGGTGAAGAAGCCCGCTGGCTTCGTCGGGCGGCTGCGGGCGCGCCTCAATCGAGGCAATTCATGGCTCACGTACGATCTGGCGAACCTGCTGCCCGCCGGGCGGATCGACGAGGCGGCGCTCGAGGAACTCGAAACCCGGCTTGTCAGCGCCGATGTCGGCCTCGAGACCAGTGCCCGCATCCTCGACGGACTGCGTGGCAAGGTCGCGCGAAAGGAGCTCGGCGACATCGATGCGCTCCTCGCCGCGCTCAGGGCATCGATGCTCGAGATCCTGCGACCCGTCGGCCGACCGCTCACGATCGACCGGACCAAGCGGCCATTCGTGATCCTGGTGGTCGGCGTCAACGGTTCGGGCAAGACGACGACGATCGGCAAGCTCGCGCGTCTGCTCCGCGACGACGGTCTCAAGGTGATGCTCGCCGCCGGCGACACCTTTCGCGCCGCGGCGATCGAGCAACTGCAGGTCTGGGGCGATCGCAATGGCGTGCCCGTGATCGCGCAGGGAGCGGGCGCGGACCCGGCCGCCGTCATCTACGACGCGCTGCAGGCCGCCCAGGCCCGCGCGACCGACGTGCTGATCGCCGACACCGCGGGCCGCCTGCACACCCAGAGCAACCTGATGGACGAGCTGCGCAAGGTGCGTCGCGTGCTGGGCCGCCTCGACCCGTCGGCGCCGCACGAGGTACTGCTCGTCCTCGACGCGAGCCAGGGCCAGAACGCGCTCACGCAGGCGCGGCAGTTCCACGAGGCGCTGGGCGTCACCGGAATCGTGCTCACGAAACTCGACGGCACCGCGAAGGGCGGCATCGTGCTCGCCATCGCGGACCGGCTCTGCATTCCGATCCGCTTCCTGGGGGTGGGCGAAGATGCGGCGGATTTCGACGAATTCGATCCCGGCGCCTTCGTCGACGCGGTGCTCGCGCCCGCGCCCGAGGCCGGCGCTTCCGCATGATCCGGTTCGATCACGTCTTCAAGCGCTACCCGAACGGACGAGAGGCGCTGACCGACCTCACGCTCGACATCGAGCGGGGCGAAATGGTGTTCCTCACCGGCCATTCGGGGGCGGGCAAGAGCACGCTGCTCAAGCTCATCGCGCTCATCGAGCGGCCGACACGCGGCAATCTGATCGTCAATGGCCAGAACACCACGGTCGTGCCGCGCTCGAAGATCCCCGGCTTCCGCCGCCAGATCGGCATCGTCTTCCAGGATCACAAGCTGCTGATGGACCGGCCGGTCTACGACAACGTCGGACTGCCGCTGGTGATCGCCGGCGTACCGGAGAAGGAGATCGGAAAGCGCGTGCGCGCGGCGCTCGACCAGGTGGGGCTGCTGGGTCGCGAGCACAACCGGCCGATCGAGTTGTCGACCGGGGAGCAGCAGCGGGTCGGTATCGCCCGGGCGGTGATCAGCAAGCCCGCGCTCCTGATCGCCGACGAGCCGACCGGTAACCTCGATCCGGAGCTCGCCATCGAGATCATGAAGCTCTTCAAGCGCTTCAACGACGTCGGCGTGACGGTGCTGATCGCGAGCCACGACGTGCACCTGATCCAGCGGCTCGGCGTGCGGCGCGTGATGATCGAGGGAGGGCGCGTCGCGGGTGGGGACCCGGCGCCCTCGTTGCCCTCCATGCAGGCGAATTGACGTGCGGCAGTGGTTCGAGCGACACGTGCAGACCATGGTCGGGTCGCTGGGCCGGCTCTGGCAGCATCCGTTCGCCGCGCTGCTCACGATCCTCGTGATCGGCATCGCGCTCGCTCTTCCCGCCTGCCTGCACACCCTGGTGCAGAACGTCCGCGCCGCAAGCGGCGGCTGGGGGCAGGCGCTCGACGTGTCGGTCTACATGAAGCAGTCGACGGGGCTCGAGGACGCTCGCCGGATCGCCGCGAAGCTCGGGAAGCGACGGGACGTGGAGGACGTGCGGCTGATCGAGGCCGACGATGCCCTCGAGGAGTTCCGCAGGAGCTCGGGGTTCGGCGCGGCGCTCGACGCGCTCGACAGCAACCCGCTGCCCCACGCGCTCGTCGTGCGCCCGCACGCGGCATTTCGCGCTCCCGAGCAGATCGCGAGCCTGACCGAGGCGCTCCGCGCGCTTCCCGAGGTCGACATCGTTCAGCTCGATACCGAGTGGGTGACGCGCTTTCACGCAATGCTCGACGTCGTGCGCCGCATCGTGCTGCTCGCCGCGGGCCTGTTCGCGCTCGGCATCCTGGTGATCGTCGGCAACACGATCCGGCTCGACATCGAGAACCGGCGCGACGAGATCGAGGTCACCAAGCTGGTGGGCGGCAGCAACGCCTTCGTGCGCCGTCCGTTCCTCTACAACGGAATCTGGTACGGGCTGGGTGGTGGCCTGATCGCCTGGCTCGTCGTCACGGTGGCGGTCAGCCTGCTGACCGAGCCAGTACAGCGGATCGCCGGGCTCTACGGAAGCCGGTTCGAGCTGGCGGCCTTGAGTCCGGCCGGCGCCGCAGCCCTCGTGGCGGGTGGCATGGCGCTCGGCTGGCTCGGCTCCTTCATCGCGGCCACCCGCGAGCTGCGTGGCATCGAACCCAAGTGACGTCCTGGCTGTCGGCCCCGAACAGTCCCCTATCTATCGGATTTTTAAAGACTTTTATTCGGCTTGTAGAGCGTCTCGCAGGAACTCCCGCACCCCTTAGCACTCTAAGGACGTGACTGCTAATATCACGGACCCGCTACGGAGGACCCTCCCGCTTCCATGACCGCCAACGCACTTGCCCGACGCTCTCCCCTCGATGCCGTGCTCGCCGGCCCGGTCGGCAGCTTCGACGCGTATGTCGATGCCGTGAGCCGCATCCCCGTACTCACGCGCGAGGAGGAACAGACCCTCGCCCGGCGCCTGCGCCAGGACGACGATCTCGACGCGGCGCGCGAGCTGGTGCTGTCGCACCTGCGTTTCGTCGTGCACATCGCGCGGGGCTACGGCGGCTACGGGCTGCCGATGGGCGACCTGGTGCAGGAAGGCAACGTCGGCCTGATGAAGGCCGTCAAGCGCTTCGACCCGGAAGTCGGCGTGCGCCTGGTGTCGTTCGCAGTGCATTGGATCCGTGCCGAGATCCACGAATACGTATTGCGCAACTGGCGGCTGGTGAAGATCGCGACCACCAAGGCCCAGCGCAAGCTCTTCTTCAATCTGCGCCGGTACAAGCGCAACCTGGGCTGGCTTTCCCGCGAGGAGACGCAGAACGTCGCGCGCGAGCTCGGGGTTCCGGTGGCGGATGTCACCGAGATGGAACGGCGCCTGTCCTCGCGTGATCTTTCCTACGACCCGGCGCCGGACCACGACGACGAGGAAGAGAGCTATGCGCCGTCCGCATATCTCCCGGCGCCGGACGCGGATCCTGCGGTCGCCGTCGAACGCGAAGAGTGGGACGACGACACGAGCGAGCGGCTGACGGAAGCCATGTCGAAGCTGGACGCGCGGAGTCAGGCGATCCTGCGCGCGCGCTGGATGGGCGAGACCAAGGCCACGCTGCACGAGCTCGCGGCCGAGTACGGTGTCTCCGCCGAGCGCATCCGCCAGATCGAGGCGAATGCGATCGTGAAACTGCGGAAGCTGGCCGCGCCCGAAGCCGCGTAAGGAAAAGGGACAGTTACTGTGGGGACAGTCCCCTTTTCCCCAGCCCTGCTTCGCCTGCTGGACGCTTTCCTGCGTCACGGGGACGATCGTGATCTCGACGCGGCGGTTCTGTGTCCGCCCCTCCTCCGTGTCGTTCGACGCCACTGGGTGACCTTCGCCGGCACCGACCGTCACCACCCGAGTACCCGGTACACCCTGGCTCGATAGAAACGCCGCGACGCTCTGCGCGCGGCGCTCCGACAGGGCCTGGTTGTAGGTGTCGCTGCCGCTGTTATCGGTGTGGCCCGCGACCTCGATGACGGTCTTGTCGAATTCCTTCATCGTGCCCGCGACTTTTTCGAGGACCGGGTAGAACTGCGCGTTCAGATCGGCGCTGTCGAACCCGAAGGTCACGTTGCCCGGCATGTCGAGCGTGATGTGATCGCCGTTGCGGACCACGTCGACCCCGGTCCCGGCCATCTGCTGGCGCAGCTTCGCTTCCTGGCGGTCCATGTAGTTGCCGGCGGCGCCGCCGATCAGCGCGCCGGCCGCGGCGCCGATCATCGCCGACTTGAACGGATTGCTGCCGGCGGTGAGGAGACCGACGACCGCGCCGGCCGCGGCGCCATAGCCGGTGCCTTTGCGCGTCTTCTCCTTCTCCGGATCGTTCGCGAAGGATTCCATCGTCTCGCAGCCGGCGAGCGCCACGGCGGCAGCGACCAGGGCGACCACGGTGATTCTGAAACGGGTCATGTCCGACTTCCTCCAGTTGAGCACGAGCGCCGTCGCGCCCCGCGAGCGTTTTCAGGCGCAATCATCCCCGGCGGGCCGTCCACGGGCAAATGGATCAGCCGTCGGCCCGGTCAACGCGGCGCCGGGGTTCCCGTTGACGCGGCCGCACGCACCGCGGCGGTCACCTGGGCGTGCGCCTCGAGGTCGAGCGGATCGGGCAGCAGCGCGTCCGCGCCCGCGAGCCGTGACAGCGTCGTCGCGGCCGCCATCAGCATCGAATCGCTGAACCGGGTCGCACGCGCCTCGAGCGCGCCCTTGAAGAGACCCGGAAACCCCGAGACGTTGTTGATGCTCTTGCCGTCGGCCGCGAACGCGGCCCCGCGCTCGAGCGCCTGGATCGGCTCGATCTCGGCATCCGGGTTCGACAGCGCGAAGATGAGCTGGCCGCGCCGCACCCATTCGGGCCGGATGAGCCCGCGCACGCCGGTCGTCGCGATCACGACGTCCGCCTCGCGCATGACCCCGGCGATATCCGAACGCTCGCCGCCGATCGCGGCCAGCCGCGAGCAGCGAATCCTCGCGCAGGTCCGCGCCGAGGAGGCGTCGCACACCGTACGCCTTGAGGAGTCGCGCGATGCCGAGACCGGCGGCCCCCATGCCGATCTGGCCGATCGTGCGATCCTCGAGCCGCCCGCCGACGCGCCGCATTGCGGTGAGGAGCGCCGCGAGCGCGACCACCGCAGTGCCGTGCTGGTCGTCGTGCAGCACCGGGCGGTCGAGGCGCCGGATGAGCTCGGATTCGATCTCGAAGCATTCCGGTGCGGCGATGTCCTCGAGCTGTATCGCGCCAAAGGACTGCGCGATGGCAGTCACGGTCTCGACGACGCGCGCGGGGTCCCGGGAATCGATGAGGATGGGCACCGCGGTGAGACCGACGAGCGTCGCGAAGAGCGCCGCCTTCCCCTCCATCACCGGCAGCCCGGCAAGTGGCCCGATGTCGCCGAGGCCCAGCACCGCCGTCCCGTTGGTCACGACGGCTACGGTGTTCGGCAGGTTGGTGTAGAGGTTCGCCCGTGCGGGATCGTCGCGAATCGCGAGACACACGCGTGCGACGCCCGGCGTGTACACGTCGCGCAGGATCTGCGTCGTCGTGATCGGCAGCGTCGGCTGCATGCGGATCTTGCCGCCGCGGTGACGGTTCAGAACGCGGTCGGACTTGCCAACGAAACGCGCGTTCGGCAGCGCGTCGATCCGCCCGTAGAACTCCGGGCTGGCCGCCTCGTCGACCTCCACCGTGATCTCCCAGAGCGTCCGTCCCTGGTCGCGGCGCAGCGCCTGCAGGTGCTCGATCACGAGCTGCTCGTCGGCGATCACGGCCAGGACGCTCGCCAGCGACCCGGGCCGCTGCACGGTCTCGACCAGCAGTATCTCGGGAATTTTCACGTTTACGACACTGACCCCGCCAGTCGCCCGGCTATCGTCGCCAATTGGTCACCACATTGCATCTTTACTGTAACGAAATCGTAATTCACAGCGCATACGTTCATGCACCTGCACCGGCCGGCAGGCTGAAGCCAAGAAAAATGCCGTGCCTGGGCCCGCTCCGACCCGAGCGCGAACTGCGCCGGGCGTCAAACCGCGGGAACCGGGCGGGAATCGCCCGTGCGACAGGTCGATCAATGAACGGTCCAGACAGGAGTGTGCGGGTATGAACACGATTCGGCTGGCGGCGGCGGTACTGGCGGCGCTTGCAATCGCAGGTTGCGAAGGTGGCGGCGTGGACCTGAACGTCTCGACCACCGACAACTCGGTCGACAACAGCACCGAGCGGTGGCAGCGGCGGCGGCAACAATCCCTGCGCGTCCTACACGCCGCCGAACAGCAACGAGGTGCGCATCGGCACCTTCGACGGTACGAACTGCGTCTATTCGGCAGCCTTCGTGGGCAAGTCGAATCCGCTGCTGGTCGACCTGACGATCCCCTTCATCTCGGGCGTGCATATCTTCCAGGACAGCCTGTTCGTCGGGCAGAACATCACGACCGGCGCGGCCCCGGCGGGCGGTACAGGACCCAAGCTCACGATCGCGGCCGGCAACCGGCTCGCATTCTCGACCTCCGCCGATTATTTGCTGATCAACCGCGGCTCGCAGATCTTCGCTGAGGGCTCACCCGCGGCACCGATCACGTTCACCGCGTTCTCGGACGCCGTCACAAACACCGCCGGCGCCAACGACGTGTCGCTCTGGGGCGGCATCGTGATCAACGGCAACGGGATCACGAACAACTGCACCGACGCGCAGCGGGCAGCGAACGACTGCCATGTGGACGCAGAGGGCCAGCCCTCCGACTACGGTGGCAACGACAACACCGACAACTCGGGCGTGCTGCGCTACGTCGTCGTCAAGCACTCCGGCTTCGCGGTGGTCGAGGGCGACGAGCTGAACGGCATCACGTTCAACACGGTCGGGTCGGGCACGACGGTCGACAACATCCAGATCTACAGCACCTTCGACGACGGGCTCGAGTTCTTCGGCGGCGCGGTCAATGTCTCCAAGGTGATCGTGCTGTATGCGCGGGACGACTCGCTCGACTACTCGGACGGCTATATCGGCACGATTGACGAGGCGTTGCTCATCCATTACCGCAACGACGGTAACAACTGCATCGAAGGTGACAGTATCGCGGCGGCCCGCTTCAGCGCCGGCGAGCTACTCGACACCGCGCCAATTTCGGCGCCAACGTTCCGCCACCTTACCTGCATCACGTCGAACTTCGACGGCGGCACCCACGGTGATTCGTCGGGATTCCGGGTTCGCCTGGGTTCCAAGGTCCGCATGGAGGACAGCATCGTATTTGCGGGCTACGGCATCCAGGAGAATGGTCTAACCGTCGCTAATACACCCACCGCCAACGCGAACACCTGCATAAGGCTTGACGACTCGACCACGCTCGGCTTTGCGGCGGCCGGCGAATCGACTATCAAGACCTCGCTCAATGCCTGCCAGGAACTGACCAGAGGGACGCTCCCGAACAATGACCCGCTCATTGATTGGTTCCGGGGACTGAATCCGAGCACGAATGGCGCGAATTACTCGTTCAACACCGGCAATGCGGTCATCGCGATCACCGATCCCGCGCACCCGATGGTGTCGGTGCTCGAGCCAGGCACGTTCTACACGGCGGGCAGCCTGGCGGACGAGGCCGGCAATCTGGTCACAATCGATGCCGGCGCGCCGGGCGCCAACGCGGGAGAGAAGCTTGGCGCGGTGGTGACCGACGACGACTGGACCGCTCCTTGGGGATTCGGCCTGCGAGCGGAGAACGCGGACGAGCCTCTCTGGTTCTCACCCTGACTCTTGTTGGCCGACACGCCTGTGCCGGCCACCGTTCGGAGGGTTTGCACGGGACCGTGGTCGTTCAAGCGAGGGTCTAACATGAAAACGTCGTTGAGCTTCGCTGTGCGTGCGGCGCTTACCCTGTCGGCGGCGGGAGCTTCCCTTGCGAGCCCATTCGCCTGGACGCAGGAGACGCCGCCCGAGCCGCAGCCCGGGGATCCGGCCGTGGCGGCGGCCAGTCCGGGCAATCTCGAGGAAGTCATCGTCGAAGGGCGCCAGCGCACCGCGGCTGAAGATGTTATCGAGGAGCGCATCAACCAGCAGGTCGTGACCGACATCGTCAGCGCCGAGCAGATCAGTCGCGTCGGGGACAGCTCCGTGTCGCTCGCGCTGCGTCGCCTGCCCGCCGTCACCGTGGTCGGGGACCAGTTCATCTATATCCGCGGCCTCGGCGAGCGCTACTCCAGCACGACACTGAACGGCGCCTACGTGCCCTCGCCGGATCTGACCCGCAACGTGATTCCGCTCGATCTCTTCCCTGCCGAGATCGTCGAGACCCTGGCGATCCAGAAGGGCTATTCCCCCGACAAGCCCGCGGCGTTTGGCGGCGGCAGCGTCGATATCCGCACACGCGGCATTCCCGACCGGCTGGTGCTCGATTTCGAAGTCGGCACGGGCTACAACACCGACAGCGACGACGACGGCCTGAAGTACCCGGGCGGCAGCGACGACAAGTGGGGCACGGACGATGGCACCCGAGCGCTGCCCGAGGCCGTCACCACCGCGATCAACGACTTCCAGGGCGACCTGAGCCCCGCCGGAATCTTCAACGCCCTGAATCGCGACGGCGAGTTCCACGCGATCGCGGAGGCGGAGCAGATCAATCGCGAGATCGCGACCAGCCTGAACCGCGACCTGGATTTCACCGAGGAGTCGCTCGACCCGGACCTCTCGGTCGAAGGCACGGTCGGCAACACCTGGACGGTCGACGAGGCGGGCGACTGGAAAGTCGGAACAATTGCGCTCGCCGACTACGAGAACACCTGGCGCAACCGCAACCGCATCAATCGCTCCGTGGGGCTTCCCGAGACGGACGTCGACCACACGCGCCGCACGACGAACCAGGTGACGCTGACCGGGTCGGTCGCGCTCGGAGTCGACTACGCGGGCGAGCACCAGGTCCAGGCGACCGGGATCTTCCTGCGCAATACCGAGGACGATGCCTCGCTCACCCTGGGGAACAACCCCAACTTCCTGCGTGAGTCGGGCCAGCAGCTTCGAAACTATCGCGTCCGCTTCGAGGAGCGCGAGCTGGAGGTCCTGCAGTTCCACGGGCGGCACACGCTCGGCCCGGAGACGCTCGCGCTGCTCGACTTCGTGCCCCTGCTCTCGACCCTCGAGGGGCTGAACGTCGGCTGGCAGTACTCCGACGCCACGGCGACGACCGACATCCCGAACGAGGTCCAGTTCTCGGCCGTCGATTCGGTGGTCCCCGAAACCGGAGAGCTGCTGTCCACCTCCATTCGCTCATCGGTGACCGCCGCGGACTTCCGCTTCACGGAGCTCGAGGACTCGGTGACGAGTTATGGCTTCGGGGTGACCCTGCCGATCCAACTCGGCAAGTTCCGGGTCGAGCCCGGCGGTGGCTACGACTATACGGAGAAGGGCCGCAGCTACCTGCAGACCCAGCTCAACCTCGGAACGACGGCCGCGGCCGCCCTCCCGGCGCTGGTCGGCACGCCCGGGCAGGTCTTCACGGACGCCAACATCCTCGACCCGGCAAACGCCTTCGTGATGACGCTGGGCGGCATCGGGACCGAGAGCTATCTCGCGGGCGAGACGGTCGATGCGGTCTGGGGCAATGTGGACGTGACCTGGAACGACACCTGGCGGGTGGCGGCCGGTGCACGCTGGGAGGACTTCTCGCAGCTGTCGGTGCCGGTCGACCAGTACGAGTTCGACGTCGACACCGGCAAGATCCCGGTGGCCTCGGATGACCTCGACACGTTGGCCACGAACGACGACGACTATTACCCCGCGGTCGCCGTGACCTGGATGCACGATGACTTCTGGGCCGAGCGTTTCCAGCTGCGGTTCGGGTGGAGCGAGACCACGGCACGTCCTGACCTGCGGGAGATCTCCGGGGCAACCTTTATCGACCCGCTTACCGAGGCGCGTGTACGCGGCAACCCCGACCTCGTGCCGGCCGACCTCGCCAACTTCGACATTCGCGCCGAGTGGTTCTTCAACAGCGGCGACAATTTCACGGCGTCGCTTTTCTACAAGGACATCGAGGCGCCGATCGAGACCATCGAGAGCGCCGGCACCGACGACAACATCGCACTCACGTTCGTCAACGCCGATACGGCCGAAATCTACGGCGTGGAGTTCGAGTGGCTCAAGGGACTCGGGTTCATCGCTCCGGGCTCAGCGTGGGCCGATGCTTTCTTCGTGTCGGGCAACGTCACCCTGAGCGAGTCCGAGATCACCATCGGCAATGCGGCGCTCAACCTGACGAACAACGTGCGCGAGATGTCGCAGCACTCCCCCTGGGTCGTGAACCTGCAGTTCGGCTTCGACGCCCCGAATCAGCGCCACAGCGCCTCGCTCGCCTACAACGCGTTCGGCGAGCGATTGTATTACGCCGGGTCGAACGGCGCGCCCGACGCCTTCGAGCAGCCGTTCCATTCCCTCGACCTGATCTACAGCTACTACCCGGTCGAGGAGATGGCCATCCGGCTCAGGCTGCAGAACCTCCTCGACGAGCAGCTCGAGATCGAGCAGGGCGGCGTGACCACGCTCGAGCAGACGGTCGGGACCGTGATCAAACTGGATCTGTCCTACCGCTTCTAGACCCGGCGTCTCCGGTTCCCGACGGTCCGGCGGCCGACGAGGCCGCTGGACCGGCTAGAATGCTGCGTGGTTGAAGGCCAAGGAGAAACTCCATGGAAGACAAGAAATCACCCCCGCAGACGCCATCGTGGGGTACGCCAAAGGCTGACGCAGGCGTCGCGCCCGGCGAAAACCAGTACACGCAGTGGTACGAGGTCCAGGCCGGCGACACGCTGTGGAAAATTGCCAAGGAGCGCTATGGCGACGGCAGCCTCTACACCGAGATTTTCAAGGCCAACCAGGACGTGTTGACCGATCCGGACCGCATCAAGGTTGGTCAGAAGCTGCGGATTCCCTGAGTCCCAGGGCGCGCAGACCGAACGCACACGCATCCAGGAAAGGAGCAGGGTAATGACGAACATCCAGTCATACACGCGTTTCTTCGCTTTGGCCCTGGCGGCACTCGCCGTCGCCGCTTGCGCCAACAAGATGGAGCCCGCCCAGAAGGCGATCGCCGACATCGAAGCTGCTGTCGCCGCCGCCGGCGAAGACGCGACCAAGTACATCCCGGACAAGGTGCAGGCAGTGACGGACGAGGTCGCCAAGCTGAAGGCGATGTTCGACGCAAAGGATTACAAGGGCGTGCTCGCCGGCGCGCCCGCGATTCTGACGCAGGCGCAAGCGCTGGCGGGGGATGCCGCGGCCAGTAAGACCGAGATGATGGACACGTATGCCGGCGAATGGAGCAACCTCGCCAGCAGCGTGCCGCAGGCCGTAGCGGCCATTCAGAGCCGGGTCGACATCCTGTCGAAGTCGAAGAAGCTGCCGGCGGGCATGGATGCCGCAACGCTCGACGGCGTCAAGGGTGGTCTGGCGGAGGCCAACAGCATGTGGGCCCAGGCCACGCAGGCGCAGGCGGCGGGCGACCTGGAACAGGCCGTAACCCTGGCCCAGCAGGTCAAGACACGCACGGACGAGATGCTCACGACGCTGGGAATGAGCGCCGGCTGACGTAGCGTAACTTGTGGACCGCACCCAACGGGCCGCCGCGAGGCGGCCCGTTCCGTTCCGGCCCGTTACTCCGGATCCCGGGGGCGCTAAGATGCCGCCCCATTCCAGACCTCGAGGGCACCACCGTGGTTGCCTCCCCCGCCATATCGGGCAAGCCCGGGACCAGCCGGACGCTGAATCCGCTCGACCTGTACGACGTACGCGGCCTGCTCACCGAAGACGAGCAGATGGTGTCCGATTCCGTCGCGCGCTTCGTCGACGATCGGGTCCTGCCGTCGATCCAGAAGCATTTCGAGGACCATACCTTTCCACGCGAGCTCATCCCCGACCTCGCTGCCTTGGGGTTGCTCGGCAGCTCACTCGAGGGCTACGGCTGCGCCGGGATGAACTCGGTGAGCTACGGGCTCATCTGCCAGGAGCTCGAGCGGGGCGATTCCGGGATACGCAGCTTCGTCTCGGTGCAATCGAGCCTGTGCATGTACCCGATCTTCGCGTTCGGCAGCGAGGAGCAGCGGCGCAAGTACTTGCCCAGGATGGCCAAGGGCGAGCTGATCGGCTGCTTCGGCCTCACCGAGCCGCACGGGGGCTCGGATCCCGCAAACATGAAGACGCACGCGAAGCGTCGCGGTCGCGACTGGGTGCTGAACGGCGCGAAGATGTGGATAACGAACGCACCGATCGCCGATCTGGCCGTCGTGTGGGCACGCACCGACGAGGGGATCCGCGGTTTCATCGTCGAGCGCGGCACGAAGGGGTTCGCCACGCCGGAAATCGAGCGCAAGTTCTCGCTGCGCGCCTCCGCCACGGGCGCTCTTTTCTTCGAGGACGTCGTCGTGCCTGAGGAGAACGTCCTGCCGGGGAGCACCGTGGGGTTGAAGGCGCCGCTCTCCTGCCTGACACAGGCGCGGTATGGCATCACGTGGGGCGTAATCGGCGCGGCCCAGGCCTGCCTCGCGCAGCTGATCGACTACACCAGGACGCGCGTGCTCTTCGAGCGCCCTCTCGCCGCCAACCAGGCGATCCAGATTCGCCTGGCGACGATGGCGCGCGGCATCACGGCGGCGCAACTCATGTCACTGCAGCTCGGGCGGCTCAAGGATGCGGGTAAGATGACGCCGGCCCAGGTTTCGCTCGCGAAGTGGAACAACTGCCGCATGGCGATCGACGTCGCGCGAGACGCACGGGACATGCTGGGCGGCGCCGGAATCAGTGCGGAGTACGTGCCGATCCGGCATGCGCTCAACCTGGAAAGCGTGATCACCTACGAGGGCACCGAGACCATCCACCAGCTGACGATCGGCCGCGAGTTGACCGGCATCAATGCTTTCTGACCGGGACGCCGGCGCTGGCGAGTGGTTATGTCGGCTTTCTTTACGGCCGACGCCGCTTTTCGCGCGTTGTTGCACCCATCGCCGTACATCTGTTCTGCAGGTGATTGATTTTTAAAGTCTTTTTGACGATGGCACATTCATTGCTATTCAGGTGATTGCCCCCCGATGAATGGTGGTTGGTCGGGAGGGATGCCAGCCGAAGGGAAGGGACAAGAACCGCAGGGGATGACCGGAAGCCAGAACGACCGCAAGCAGGGAGCCGAGTGACCGTGCCCTTGATGAGGGGACGCCAAGAAAAAGAACCAGCACAAAAAGAACAAAGCGCGTCCCGCGCTACAAAACACCCCGCGCAAGCGGGGTTTTTTTTGCCTGTATTCTTGGCGTGATGCCGCCCCTGGTCGCAAGCGCACACGCCTATGGCGTCATCGCCTTCACGGTGCTGGCATTCTTCCTGTTCACCCGGGAGCGAATCCCGATCCCGGTCACGAGCCTGTTCGTGGTCGCCGGGCTCGCACTCGGGTTCCACCTTTTCCCATACGCGGGCCCGCAGGGTTCCATCGGTGCCGGGCAGATCTTTTCAGCGTTCGGCCACGAAGCGCTGGTCGCGATCTGCAGCCTGATGATCCTCGGCCGGGCGCTCATGGTCACCGGTGCGCTGGAGCCGGTGGCACGTGTGCTGGCGCGACTCTGGGCGCTGAGCCACGTGGTCGCAACGCTTGCGCTCCTCGCGGTCGCCATGGGCCTGAGCATGGTCATCAACGACACGCCGGTCGTGGTGATCCTCATGCCCGTCGTCATCGGGCTCGCCCTCCGCGCGGGAGGATCCGCCTCGAAGATGCTGATGCCGATGAACTTCGCCGTGATCATCGGCGGAATGGCCACGACCATCGGCACCTCGACCAACCTGCTGATCGTCTCGATCGCGAACGACATGGGCGTGCGCCCGATCGGCCTGTTCGAGTTCACGCCGCTGGTCGTCGGCCCGGCCGCGCTGGCGCTGCTCTATCTCTGGCTCATCGCGCCGCGCCTGCTGCCCGAACGTGCGGGCGTGCTCGCTGAACTCGCGCCGCGCCGGTTCGATGCCGTCCTGTATATCGGCTCCCGCAGCGCCGCCCGCGGCAGGACCGTCAACAGCGTGCGGCGCATGACCGGCAACCGGATGCAGCTGCAGCGCGTGCTGCGCGGCGCGCAGATGCTGGCCGCCGCGGAGGAGCTCGAAATCACCGAAGGCGACCGTCTGTTCGTCAACGACACCTCCGCCTACCTCAAGGACTACGAGCGTTCGCTCGGTGCCACGCTCTTCGACTCGCAGCGCATCGGCGACCTCCCCCCGGAGCACGATCCGCACCAGGCACCGGAACAGCAGATGGTCGAGGTCGTCGTCACGGAGGAATCGCCGCTGCACCACCGACGGCTCAAGGATGCCCGCTTTGCCGAGCGGTTCGGCGTGGTCATCCTCGCCATGTATCGGCCGGCCGACGAATCCTCGCTCGATGGCGAGATCCCGGATCGCGTGCTGCGCTCGGGTGACGTACTGCTCGTGCAGGGCCCGCCGGCGCGCGTCGCCGCGCTCAAGAACGAAGCCGGCGTGCTCGTGCTCGACGGTACGCTCGACCTCCCGCGGACGCGCAAGGCGCCGGTCGCCGTGCTGATCATGGCAGCCGCAGTCGCGCTCGCCGGCTTCAAGGTATTGCCGATCGCGATCTCGTCGCTCATCGGCGTGCTGGCGCTGATCGTCACCCGTTGCCTCAAGTTCGAGGGCTCTGGGACGGGGCATCAGCGCGGAAGTCGTGCTCGTCGTAGTCTCGAGCATCGCGCTCGGCCGCGCGCTCACGCTGACCGGCGGCGCGGATGTGCTCGGCGGCGCGTTCATGTCGGTCGCCGGTGGCCTCTCGCCGCAGGTGGTCCTCGCCGCGGTGATGGTGTTTCTCGGCGTGCTCACCAACTTCGTGTCGAACAACGCCGCGGCGGCGATCGGAACACCCATAGCTCTGTCGATCGCGCAGCAGATCGGCGCCCCGCCCGAGCCCTTCATCCTCGCCGCGATCGTCGGCTGCAACCTCTCCTTCGCGACGCCGATGGGCTACCAGACCAACGTGCTGATCATGCAGCCGGGCGGCTACGTCTTCCGCGATTTCGTACGCGTCGGCGGGCCGCTGGTGCTGCTGATGATCGTCGCGTTCTCGTTCCAGCTCGCGCGGGCCTATCCGATCTAACGGCCGCCGTGGCTGCCCGCCCACTCGGGCGCGGCAGCCGCTCGCCGACGCTCGGCCCGGGTGCCTCGCTGGGCCGCTACCACTGCCCGATCGGTGCCGGGCCGCAGTTTCGCAGGTTCGCATTATTCTTTCGAAGCTTCCGCGAGTTGTCCGTGGTTGCAAGAATAACTGCGAACCTGCGGCCCGGCACCGCTATGCGCGAGCGAAGCGGGTCGGCCGTCGGCTACGACGCGTTCGCGCGTCGGCGCCACAGACCGTCGGTGCCAAACGCCTCCCACGCCCATCGCACCCAGCGAACGAGCGCGAAGGAGAGCCAGAGCGCCCACGCCAGCATCGCCGCCTTGTAGAACCAGATCGACACCGATACTGCGACCGGCCGCGGCAGATCGCGGTCGACGCGGTCCACGAACCACTCGAGCTCCCCGGCGTGACTGCCGCCGCCCGTGACATGCATGTCGGGCGATCCCAGGAGCCCGTTCGGGATCGCCGCAAGCAGGCTGCCGAGCGCAACGACCGTGAGCAAGACAAGCAGGACCTGCACGGCGTTGAACAACCGCGGCCGTACGTTCGCCACCCAGCGGCGGCGCCAGTCGAGGGTAAACACCCAGACGGCGAAGAGCAGCAGCACGCCCCAGGAGAAAGTGCTGAGACCGAGACCGACGAGCAGCCACTCGTGCGTCGCGAGGGGCGTTCGCGCGGCCCGCCCGAGCAGCAGCGCCACCACGACGAATACCGCGAGCTCCGCCCAGTAGAGGATGGCCGGCCCGACGCCGTCGCCCCCCGCCGCAAGGAGCCAGCGGTTCGGCGGCATGACGATGCTCGTCGCGACATTGCTCGCCGGCGCACCGAGCGTGACCACGCCTGGCCGGGTCGCGAGCGAGACGCCGGTGTCGGTCTGCCATTCGATCTGCAGCTGATGCGCGCCCGGCTGCAGCGGGAGCTCGAGCTCACCATCCCGCGTACGGAGCATGAGCGGCGCGCCGTCGGCGAACACCTGCGTCAGCCTCGCGCCCTTGGGCAGCCCGATTACATGCCGCCCACCCTGTGTGCTGCGATAAGCGATCTCGAGAAGGACGTCCGTCGAGCGCCGTCCAGGCGTAAGCCGGTGCCGCACGCTCTCGAACGCGAACGTCGCACCTTCGATTGCGGCGGGCCGCGTCACGGTTACGCGGAGTGCTTCCGACGGGCGCGGCTCGAAACGGTGCACCCACCGCGGTCCCTCCGGCTCCGGCGCGAGCACCTCGGGCGTGCCTTCGAATCCCAGGTGCCAGCTCGGTCCGACCTCGAACCGCCAGACCTCGACGTATGAAGCCGCCGCCGGCGCCGTGAGCTCGAGTGACTCGGCGCGATCGAGTGCCGAAGTCCAGCCGGCGTGTGCGACGCCGGCCGGCATCGCAAGCTCGACCTCGCGGTCGGTGACGGGCAGATCGGCCGTCAGCACGGATTCGCCGGGCAGGAGTGGCAGGCGCAGCGTGAACGCGCCGTGCTCGGGTGCGAGCCTCTCGACGCCTGTTGTCACGGTCCAGTCGAGCCCCAGGTGCAGCGTGCGCGTCACACGCACGAAGGGTGGAAACTCCTCGCGCTGCGTCGGTGCGGCTTCCGCGGACCCATCGCCGGAGGACGGGCGAACGGGTCGGATGAGAGCGAGCGAATCGGCGAGCAATCGGCCCTCGTCGACGCCAGCCACCTGCCAGCCCGGCGCGTTCACCTCGATGTGCGCAGGTCGCTCGCGAAATACGAGTCGCAGCGCCTCGGTCTGCGGCACGGCGCCGCGCAGCGTTACGACATGCACGCCCTCGGGAAGCGCGAGCAGCAGCGTGCCCTGTGCATCGCGTGTGAGCGCCTCGGCCGACGCGTCATCGATGAGCACGCGATCGGGCTGCCAGCGCTGCGCAGCCTCCGGCAGCGCGAGCGCGGCATGGGCCTGCGCGTGCGCCTCGAGGCGGATCTCGAGTACGCCGCCGTGAAGCTCGACCTGCGCGCGTGCGATCGCGACGCAATCGGGCGCGCATTCCGGTGGCCGCGACAGCCGCTGCCTCAACTCTTCGAGCAGCTCCGGGGACGGTGTCTGAGCGCGCGTCTCCGTGCTTGCGATCGGCAACGCGAGGGCAAGCACGGCCGCGGCGGTCGCCGGGGCGATTCTGAGCCACCGATCGAGACGCGGCTGGCCGACCGCCGGGTAGCCCCGGCGCACGATGGCGTACAACGCGAGCGCGAGGAGCACGATACCCGCCAGACGCCAGAGGCCGACCCAGAACGGCTCGAGCACGACGAGCCGCATCGTCTGCGAGGGCTCGATGGGGCCGCCCCACTGAAGACGGTGCAGCTGGAAATTCCAGTTCGGAACGCCGGGGCCGTTCTGAAGCTGCGTGCCCGGAGCATAGCGCTCGACGACCGAAGAACGCCTGTCACGGGCCGCTTCGTGTGCCGTGCCCGTTACGACGATGCTCTGCGTCGCGTCGGCTTCGGCCGATGCGACGGCCGCGTCGTCCGCTTTCCTCGCGAAACCCTCGGCGGGTGGCGCGGCCGCGGGTGGCGCGTCCATCCGGCTCGAGAGGGGGGCGGATTCCATGCCCGCCAGGTAACCCGCGGGCTCGAGCTGCGGGAAGAATGCGAGCCGTGCCTGCGACAGCGCAAAGGGCACCGACATCACGATGACGATCGCGAGGCTGACCGCCCGCCAGAGACCCAGCCACTTCCTGATGCGGCCTCCCGGGACCGCGTGCGCGAGACCGATCGCAACGAGCAGGTTGAGCGTCGCCCAGGTGAGCGCCGGCAGCTCGTGATGCATGAGCGCGAACGCCGCAAGCGAGAGCAGCGCCGCAGGCACGCCGGCGACGCGGAACGCGACTGCGGTCACGAGCAACACCGCGAAGATGTCGAGCAGCCGCCATCGATCGAGCCACGCGGTCGGGGAGCTGTCGACACCCGGCGCGGCGACCAGCCGATGCCCGGGAGGCAGCCGCAGAGTCAACCCCAGGCTCGCGAGCCGCGTATCCCAGCCCGCGACCGGAAGAGCGCTCCCCCGGGTCTCGACCCGACCGATCGCCTCGAGTCCGAGAGCGGGCGATCGAAGCTCCACACCCGCGCGCTCCTCCACGCCGCGAGTGACCAGCAGCGACTCGCTGCCCTGGCGCGCACCTTGCAGGAGGTACGGCTGCGCCATATCGAGCCGCCAGTCCTGTTGTAGCCGACCGCTGACGAAATCCTGGAAGGTGTAGCCCGAGCCGTCGAAGTCCCACCACAGGTTTCGCTCGACCTCGATGTGGTTGCGGTCTTCCTCGCCCGGGCCACGGCTGCGCTCCCGCACCGAGAGCTCCTCCCCCGGCGAGAGGCGATACGCGGGCCACTGCTGCCACTCGTCCGGTACGTTGGCCTGCGTCGGATCGATACTCGATGCGCCTTCGATGACCGCGGACCGCAGTCGATCCACCGGCTCGAAGCTCCACACTTCCGGACCCATACCCGGTTCCGGGGCGCGGACGGTTTCGAGCGCGGTGGCGCTGCGCGCTACGAGCTCGATCGTCCAGGTGCCCGGGCGCACCTGGACGCGCAAGCGCCCGTCGGGCTGCAGGCGAGCGGGCAGAGGGCCCGTGAGCTGCATCGGGACGAAACCAGCAGGCAGCAGGGGCCCGAGCGTTTCCTCCCGTGGACGCCCTGCCACGTTGAATGTGAGTCGCGTCTCGAGGATCCCGGGGATTCGATCGGTGAGCTTGCGATACACCTGCACGTCGAGCTGGTCGACCTGCGTCTGCTCACGCACCGCTCCCAGGCGCAGGCTGTCACCTGCGCGCTCGGGCAACGCGATTCGCGTACCGTCGACCGTCAGCTCGACCAGGCTCACGGATCCCGGCAACGCGACGGCCTCGGGCATTCGCGTCCAGGTGAAGCGACCGGTGATGCGGTACATGCCTGGAGCGAGACGCACATGCGGGCGGCCCTCGCGTGACACGACCGGCGCCGCACGTCCGTCAACTTCGACGTCCTGTGGCCACGCGGCCGCGTCGCCGGGCAACGCCAGGTCGCCGGTTGCAAAGACCTGCAGCGACTGGGCGAAGCGCGCTCCCGATTGGTTCGCGTCGATCGCGATCGGCCCGGGCCAGACGCAGATCCGGCCACCGGGCGCATTGACGCCGCCACCCTGCGCCAACGGACAACGCACGGATTCGCGACCGTCGAGCACCCAGGCCTCCCAGCCGCGAAGCTGGGCGGGAATGTCGGCGGGCTGGGAGTGCGACGGGCGGGCTAAAGCGGCGATCGACAGCACAAGCAAGGCAACGGAACGGCGCATCGAATCCCCGCGTACCGGCGGGCGGCGCGGCCGCCCGGAGCCGCGCGGACTATAGCGCAGGCGCTGCACCGGGCAGCGCGCGGCGTCCGAAGAGCGCTCAGGTTCAGGCGGCGGGCAGGACGATCGGGTCGATCTCGTAGCCCATCACTTCGCGTGTGACAGGATCGCGGATCGGCGTGCCGCAGTTCACGCGTCCGGTGACCCGCGCGCGCTTGATCAGCGCGACGTCGGGACGGAGGGTCTTCAGTTCAATGCCGCCCTGCTCGTCGCGGACGAGCGCGAGCACCGACTGCACGCTGCCCTCAGGCGCGCGGCTTGGCTCCGGAAACAACAACGCGATGACTTCGTGGATCATTCGGTCTGGGGTCGCTTGCTTGCGCCAGTGCGCGTTGACGAAGGAGCAAATTGCATGCCACGCGGAAAGCGCTTGAAAATCACCCACATGTCGCGGGCATCGGCGCGTCGGTGGTGACGAGAATGGTCAGCGCGCCGTCACGGGTGGTCGCTCTGTGCCGCCGGTCACGGCCGCACGCATGCACGCCGGCCGTGGCGCCCGCTTCGCATTAAGTAAGATCCGGCGCATGAAGACGTCTCAGCCAGCGATCGTCGCGCACCGTGGCAACGCCGCCGAGTTCCCGGAGAACACGCTCGAGGCGCTGCAGTCGGCCGTCGATCTCGGCCTGCGTCACGTGGAGCTCGACATCCAGTTGAGCGCGGACGAGGTACCCCTCCTGCTGCACGACGCGGACTTCCGCCGCATGAGCGGCCGGGCCGAATCGGTCTTCGATCTCGCCTGGTCCCGTATTTCGACGCTGTCCATGGGCGAGCCCGGACGGCTGGGTGACCGATTCGCCGGTGTGCGCGCGTGCTCGCTCGCGCAACTCGTCCCGGTGCTCGGGCGGTGGCCCGGTGTCACGGCCTTCGTCGAGATCAAGCGGGCGAGCCTGCGGCGGTTCGGTGAGCGCGTCGTGCTCGAACGCGTCATGGCGTGCCTGGCTCCCGTGCTTGATCGCTGCGTCGTGATTTCCTTCGACCGCCCCTGCCTCGAGGCGCTGCGCCGCGACCGGCGCGTGCGTGTCGGCTGGGTGCTCGATCGCTATGACGCGGCCAACCGCGCGTTGGCCGAAGCACTAGCGCCCGAATTCCTCTTCGGTGACCTGGAGCGGCTGCCCGCCGGCGGCGTGCCTTTGTGGTCGCGGTCCCTGGGACTGGGCGATCTACGAAGTCCGCGATGCGGCGACGGCGCGTGCCTGTCACGCGCGCGGCGCCGGGTTCGTGGAGACCATGGCGGTCCGCTCGCTGCTCGCGCAGCTCGTCGAATGAGCCTCGAGATCGAGCTCGATTGGGTTGCACGGGAGCTCGCGGAGGTCGGCCACGAGATCAAGGGATCCGGCGATTCCGACGACCTCGTGCTCGCGCTCGACCAGGGTGGACAGGCGAGCCGCGCGCTCCTGTTCGATGCGACCGGACGGGAGATCGCGGAGGCGCGAGTGCCCATCGCGACGCGCCAGGACGGTGACGATCGCGTCGAGCATGATCCGGACGAACTGGTGACATCGCTGCGTGTCGCTTCGCAGGACGTGTGCGACAGCGCGGCCGCGCGCGGCCGGCAGGTTGTCGTCGCAGGGCTTGCCTGCCAGCGCTCGACGGTAGTCTGCTGGGACAGATCCGACGGCCGCGCACTGTCGCCAGCGATTTCCTGGCAGGATCGTCGCGACGCGGGCTTCCTCGCGCGGCTCGCGCCGCGGGCCGCCTGGATACGCGAACGCACGGGCCTGGTGCTTTCCCCGCATTACGGTGCCAACAAGCTCCGCTGGTGCCTCGAGTCGCTGCCTCGGGTTCGCGCAGCCGCCGCCGACGGCCGTCTCGCGGCGGGACCTTTGTCGAGCTTCCTGATCCACCGGCTGCTCGATGAGCGACCGCTCTGCGTGGACCCGTCCAATGCTGCCCGGACGCTGTTGTTCGACCCGGCGACGCAGGACTGGGTGCCGGAGCTGCTCGAGGTGTTCGGCATTCCGCCAGCGTGCCTGCCGCGTCCGGTGCCGACTTCCCACGCCTACGGGCAGCTCGTCGTGAGCGGGCGCGAGATCCCGTTGACTGCATGCACCGGCGACCAGGCGGCCGCCGTGTTCGCGTCCGGCGAGCTCGAGCCCGACCGAGCCTGGCTCAACGCCGGCACGGGTGCGTTTCTGCAGCGCGCGATCCCCGCCGACGCGCGGCCCGCGGACGGGCTGTTGAAGAGCGTGCTCTTCTCGGACGAGTCACGTGTCGTGTGCAGCCTCGAGGGCACCGTCAACGGCGCCGCGAGCGCGCTCGCCTGGCTGCAGTCCCACGTCGCGCTCGACGTCGAGCGAGCGGTGCAGGCACTGCCAGCCCGCACGCCGGACCGCGTGCCGCTGTTCATCAACGGGGTCGGGGGACTCGGCTCGCCTTGGTGGAAGCCGGACTTTCCTGTCGAGTTTGAAGGCGAAGGCGACGAGCTCGACCGGGTCGCCGCGGTGATCGAGAGTGTGGCGTTCATGGTCGCCGCGAATCTCGAAGCGATGTGCGAGGCCGGTCCACTTACATCGATCACGATCAGCGGCGGCCTTGCGCGCAGCGACTACCTGTGCCGGTCGATCGCCGACCTGGCGTCACTGCCGGTCGATCGCCCGGCACTCAAGGAAGCGACGGCGCGCGGCACAGCCTACCTGGCGGCGGGACGCCCGGCGCTCTGGCCGGTAGCACCGCTCGAGCGGCGATTCGTTCCCACCGGTAATGACGCACTCCTCGCGCGCTTCGCCCGCTGGCGCACGGAGATGGCGCGGCGCGGCGCCCAGCGGTAGCGGGTCATCGTCGCTCAGCCGCGGTGATTGCTCGCCGCCGCACAGCGCCGGGGGTACTCGCCGGCGCTCGGCCGGGTGTCTCGTGGGCCGCGAGCACGCCTGGACCGTCGCAGGTCGACGTCGCGGACCACTCCGAAGTCATGACTCCGCGACGATTCCGCGACACCGCTGACGGTACGGTGTGTGCCGACCAAGTGTGCGGGTCACCCATCTTCAGCCATGCAACGACCCTCGATCGTGGTCGCGGCCCAGCGAGACACCCGGGCCGAGCGTCGGCGAGCTGGCGCCCGAGCGAACCGCGGTCGGGCGCCGGCGAGCGGATTCCAAAAGAATGGCGGTGGGTTGCGGCTTCAGCGTCGGCGGGACGTGAGGGTGGTGAGCACTTCGCGCTCGATCCAGCTGCCGGCGCCGTCGACGTAGCCGCAGTGTCCGCCGTGGTTCGTGCGCGAGATCTCGAGCGACGGTGAGGCGTACAGGCGCGCGAGATCGACGGCGGGGATGATCGGGTCGTCCGCGGCGGCGATGATGCGGGTCGGGACCGCAAGCGATGCAAGCGCGCCTTCGACGACCGCGTAGCCCCGGAGATACGCGTCGAGCGAAGGGAACCCCCCATGGACCCGCGCCAGGTAGTCGGTCATCCGCGTGAGGCTCGCCATCCGCCGCACCTCGCGCAGGTCATATCGGTCAGGCCACGCCGCCTGCTTCTTCGCGAGCGAGCGCTGCCACTTCCAGACGAAGTAGCGCCGGTAGAGGAACCACCCCTCCTCGAGCCGGGCGAGCGTGTGGATGGGATCGAGCACCGGGCAGACGGCGACGATGCGGTCGAGCGTGAGGCCCGCGTCGGCGGCGCGTGCGCCGACACGCAGGCCGAAGTTTCCGCCGAGCGAAAACCCGACGAGGCTCAGGGCCTGCCCGGGATGCGCAAGCTGCACGCTGCGCACGGCTCCCACGACCTCGGCGATCCGGCACGAATGGAAGATGCCTTCGTTCAGATGATGGCTGTCGCCGTGATCGCGCAGGTTGAGCCGCAGCACGTCGAACCCACGATCGAACAGGTACTGACCGAGCGTGAGGACGTAGAGCGAGTTCGCGCTGCCCTCCCAGCCGTGCAGCAGCAGGGCCAGGCGCGTGGCCGCCGGCCGACGGGCGCTATCCTGGGTTGCGTGCAACGCCGAGAGTCGGACCCCGTCGCCACAGTCGATGATCCGTTCGCGCGAGGCCGCAACCAGGCCCTGGCAGCGCCGCGTCACCCCGCCGCGACGGAACGGCAAGCTTGGCCACACCGATTGCAGGTGCCGGTTGGCGAACCAGGCCGGCGCCGCGAATTCCGCCAGCACGGCATCGCCCGCGGGCGGAACCGCACCCGCATCCTGTGTCGCGTCGATGGTCACGCGCGCGTCAGGCGCCGGGGACCACGCGGAACTCGACACGGTTGTTGCGTGTCGCCACACCGTTCCACTGCCCGGCGGTCATTCCCTGGCGTTGCTCGGGGTACTCCACGGGATCGCTGCGACCGCCGTTCATCACCTCGACGACGATCGCCCCGTTCGTGCGCTGGCGCAGGGCGGCGGTGAAGTTCGCGAAGGCGACCGACTGCCGCTGCGCGGGTGAGAGCCCATCGTCGTGCGGATTGCCGACGAGCGCGCACTTCGCGATCGGCAGTTCGGGTTCGGCGACCGAGAAGCCTTCCTCCGAATTGCCCGTCAGGCAGAAGTCGCCGACGAAGCTCTCTGCGAGAATTCGTCCGCGGAACCCCTGTGTCTCGAGCGCAGCGGCGATCGCACGCAGCCGCTCGAGCCGCGCGCCGTCGAACGGCGGTTCACCGTACGGCAGGAACTCGACCATCGTGGCCGACTCCCGCAGCGGCGCCGCTGCGGCAGCCGACACCGCGGCGGCGGCACCCTCCGCTTTCGCCTGCGCGGTCGCACGCGCGTTGAGCTTGGCGATCTCACCCTGGGCCGCACGATTCTCCTCGAGCGAGCGCCACAAGAGCGAAGCCAGGACCAGGGCGGGCACCGCGGCGAGCAGACCTGCGACCGCCACGGGCCAGCGTGCAGGCCGCGGCGGTGCAGGCGCCAGCTCGACCGTCGGGGGTGGGGGCAACCGGCTCAAGGCGTCCTTGAGCTCCGCGCTCATGCGGCGACCGAGCGCCTCGACCGTGGCCACCATGGACCGCCGCTGCTCCGCCAGCTGGTCACGAAGCAGCTGCTGCATCGATTGGCGGAGACTGCCCTGCAGCTCGGCCAGAGCGGCCGGCGATGCGTCGAGCGGCGCGGTGACCGGACCCTCGCCATCCTCCGGCGCCCCACCGGAATGCAAGGTATCGCCGTTGACGACTTCCCTGACATCGACGGCCGCAAGCGAGCGCGCCGCACGGCCCTCGAACAACGCCGAGCGGTGCTGGCGCCGATCGGGCAGCAGATGCAGCTGGTAGAGCACGCGCGAGACATCGACGGGCCGGACGGTCTTGGGCAGCACTCCCACCGCGCCCAGAGCGCGCGCCTGGCTCACGTAGAGCTCCCCCTCCTGCGAGGTGTACATCATCAGGGGAATCGTCGCCGTCTGGGGATCGCTCTTGATCGCCTGCACAGCCTGGAACCCGTCCATGCCGGGCATCAGGTGGTCCATGAAGATCACGTCGGGACGGCTCTGAGCGAGGAACTCGAGCGCCTGCTCGGCGGATTCCGCCGTATCGACGGCCATCCCGTGATGCTCGAGCATCCGGCTGAGGATTACCCGCGCCGAGCGCGAATCGTCCACGATCAGGGCACGTTTGCCCGTCACCATGCATTCCACCCCTGGAGGGAAAGGCAGCTGCACGCTGCCGTTCGGTACGCGCTTTCTACATTGATCCTGGGCTCAAGCCAATCCCGCTTGACAACTCCGCCTCAATGCCACAGCGGGGGTATGCTTTCCGTGACGCAGTTCCAATCCGGAGACGGTCCATGCCCTACTCGACCGCGGACATCCGCAACCTTGCGCTGGTGGGCCAGGCAGGCGCGGGCAAGACGCTGCTGGCCGAAGCCCTGCTCGCGCACTCGGGCTCGATACGGTCGAAGGGGTCGCTCGCCCGCGGCACCACGGTGTGTGATTTCGATCCGCAGGAAAAATCCCTGCTGCATTCCCTCGATGCCGCGGTCTGCGGCTTCGAGCACCAGGGACGCCGTGTCAACGTCATCGACACCCCGGGGTACCCGGACTTCCTGGGCCGCACGCTTGTCCGCGCTCGAGGCGGTCGAGACCGCGGTGATCGTCGTGAGCGCGGTCAACGGCGTCGAGCCGATGACGCAGCGGATGATGGACTTCGCGAAGGCGCGCGGTCTCGCCCGGCTGATCGTCGTCAACAAGATCGATAGCCGGGAAGCGCGCACGGCCGAGGTGCTCGAGGAGATCCGCGAGACTTTCGGCAAGGCCTGCCTGCCGCTCAACCTGCCGGCCGACGGCGGCAAGGCCGTCGTCGACTGCTTCTTCCAGCCGCGCGGCCGGACCGACCGACATCTCCTCGGTCGAGGCCGCGCACACCGAGATCATCGACCAGGTGGTCGAGGTGGACGAGGAGCTGATGGCGCTCTATCTCGAGCAGGGCGAGGAGATCACGCCCGAGCAGCTGCACGATCCGTTCGAGCAGGCATTGCGCGAAGACCATCTCGTGCCGGTCTGCTTCTGCTCGGCCGAGACGGGTGCCGGCATCGCCGAGCTGACCGAGGTGCTGCTCAAGCTGATGCCGAACCCCGCGGAGGGCAACCCGCCGCCCTTCCTCAAGGGCGAGGGTGATGACGCCGAACGGGTCGCGGTCGCACCGGACCCGGCGAAACACGTCGTCGCCCACGTCTTCAAGGTCACCATCGATCCGTTCGTCGGAAAGCTCGGCATCTTCCGCGTTCACCAGGGGACGGTTCGCGCCGGCGCGCAGCTCCTGGTCGGCGACGCGCGCAAGCCGATCAAGGTCGCGCACCTCTACCAGCTGCAGGGCAAGGATCATTCGGAAATTGCGCAGGCGATCCCGGGCGACCTCTGCGCCGTTCCGAAAATCGACGAGCTGCACTTCGACGCCGTGCTCCACGATTCGCACGACGAGGACCACCACCACTTGAAGTCGGTGGCCTTTCCGCCGGCCATGCTCGGGCTCGCGATTCGCACCGAGAAGCGCGGCGACGAGCAGAAGCTCTCCGAGGCGCTGCATCGCCTGGTGGCCGAGGATCCCTGCGTCCGCGTAGAGCACCATGCCGCGCAGAACGAAACCGTGCTCTACGGCCTGGGCGACCTGCACCTGCGGGTGATGCTGGCGCGGATGACCGAGCGTTACGGCGTTGCGGTCAAGACGACGCCTCCGGCCGTACCCTACCGCGAGACGATCAGCCGCCCCGCCGAGGGCCACCACCGGCACAAGAAGCAGACGGGCGGCGCCGGGCAGTTCGGCGAGGTGTACCTGCGGATCGAGCCGCTGCCGCGCGGGTCGGGCTTCGAGTTCGTCGACGACGTCGTGGGCGGCGCCATTCCCGGGCAGTTCCTCCCGGCGGTCGAGAAGGGCGTGCGCCAGGTCATGGGCGAAGGCGCGGTCGCCGGGTTCGCGCTGCAGGACATCCGCGTCAGCGTGTACGACGGCAAGCATCATCCCGTCGATTCGAAGGAAGTCGCCTTCGTCGCCGCGGGCCGCAAGGCGTTCATCACCGCGATCCGCGAGGCGGGACCGATCGTCCTCGAGCCGGTCGTGCGCGTGGCCATCAGCGCGCCGTCGAGCGCCATCGGCGACGTGACCAGCGACCTGGCCACGCGCCGGGCGCGCATCAACGGCCAGGACACGCTGCCGGGCGGCCGTGCCGAGATCAGTGCGCTCGTCCCGCTTGCCGAGCTGCAGGACTACCTGTCGCGCCTCAAGGCGATCACCGGCGGCGAAGGCAGCTACACGATGGACCTGTCGCACTACGACCCGGTGCCTGCGCGGCGGCAGCAGGAACTCATCACGGCCTACAAGCCGCGGGAAGAGGCGGACTGACGGCGCATGCCCAGACGTCCGGTGGCATCACGCCTGCGCCAGCCGCGGAGGCGGCTGTCCAGATGAGCCTGTTCGAGTTCCTCGTCACGCTCTATTCCATCGTGACCGGCCTCGGGCTCACGCTGCTCGTCCGCAGCCTGGGGCAGATGCTCGAGACGCGACGCCGGACCCGCCTCTACTGGATACACACCTGCTGGCTCGCGATCCTGATCGTGGCCTACGTGGTCGTGTGGTTCCAGCTGTGGAGCTACCGCACCGAGACGTCGTGGACGGTGCTCGAAGGGCTGCTGCTGCTGTCGGTACCCGTGACGCTTTACCTGGTGAGTCACCTGGCCGTGCCCGAGCTCGAGGACGGCGCGCAGCACGACATGCGCATCTACTACTACGACCATCACCGCCTGCTGCAGGGCCTGCTCGCGCTGTCGATCGCGCTGTCGACAGTGGCCGGGGGCCTGATACTGGATGGTTGGAGCGCTGAGCGGTGGCTCATCGTGCGGCTGATCGCGCTCGCGCTCATCGTCCCCGGTATCGTCTCCCAGCGACCGCGGGTGCATGCGGTTCAGGTCGTGCTGGTCATGCTGCTCCTCTCGTTCGCGATCACGGAGCTGCGCCGGCCGATCAGTGAGTGATCAGCCCGCGGTCACACAACGCGAAGCGCCGCACATGGCTCGGCCGGATCCGCGCGAGGCGGTCAGTCGCGGATGCCCGTGCCGCGGTCGAGCAGCCAGACACAGAGCGCAAAGAGCGCGGCGACCGCGACCAGCATCACGACGAACGCGAACGCCACGTTGACGTCCGAGCGACCGAGGAACCCGTAGCGGAACGCGTTGACCATGTAGAGGATCGGGTTGGCCTTCGACAGGTGTTGCGCCCAGTCGGGGAGCATCGTGATCGAATAGAACACGCCGCCGAGGTAGGTGAGCGGGTTGAGCACGAAGGTCGGGATGAACGAGACCTGGTCGAAGTTCTTCGCGAAGACCGCGTTGACGAACCCGCCCAGCGAGAAGACGATCGAGGTGAGCAGGACCGCGCCGATGACCGCGAACCAGTGCTCGACGTGAAGCCGCGCGAAGAAGAGCGCGATCACGGTCACGACCGCGCCGACCAGGAGGCCGCGCACGACGCCGCCCACGACGTAGCCCAGGACGATCAGCCAGTTCGGCAGCGGCGAGACGAGCAGCTCCTCGATGTGCCGGCCGAACTTCGCGCCGAAGAACGACGACACTACGTTGCCGTAGCTGTTCGTGATCACCGACATCATGATCAGCCCGGGCGCGATGTACTGCATGTAGCTGTGCCCGCCCATGTCGCCGATGCGTGGGCCGATCAGGCTGCCGAAAATGAGGAAGTAGAGGGTCGCCGTGATCGCCGGCGGCACCAGGGTCTGGCCCCAGATCCGGATGATGCGGCTCCACTCGCGGATGACGACCGTCGCGAATCCCACCCAGCGGCGATCGCCGGTGGCCTTCGGGACCGGTGGCGAGCGCGGTGCCGGCTCGGCTGCTCATGCGCCGGCCGCCGGGCGTGACGGGCTCTCGGCGATGTCGCGGCCCTCGACGAGCCGCATGAAGAGCTCCTCCAGCCGGTTGGACTTGTTGCGCATCGAGAGCACCTCTACGCCGCGATAGGTGAGCGCGGCGAAGATGTCGTTCAGGTTCTGCTCCTTGCTGACCTCGACCTCGAGCGTATGCTCGTCGGTCAGGCGGACGGAGTAGCCGGGAAGCTGCGGGGTAGCGTCCATCGTCTCGCGCGTGTTGAGCACGAACACCTCGGTGTGGAGCTTCCGCAGGACGTCGGCCATGCGGCCCTGCTCGATGATGCGGCCCTCGTCGATGATTGCGATGTTGCGGCAGAGTGTCTCGGCTTCCTCGAGGTAATGCGTCGTCAGGATGATGGTCGTGCCGTCGGCATTGAGACGCCGCAGGAACTCCCACATCGAGCGGCGGATCTCGATGTCGACGCCGGCCGTAGGCTCGTCGAGGATCAGCAGCCGCGGCTCGTGGATCAGCGCGCGGGCGATCATCAGTCGCCGCTTCATTCCGCCCGACAGCGTGCGCGACACGGCGTCGCGCTTGTCCCAGAGCGAAAGCGCCTTGAGCCACCGCTCGACCCGCTCGCGCGCGATGCCGCGTCGGATGCCGTAGAAGCCCGCCTGGTTGAGAAGGATCGTCGACACCTTCTCGAACTGGTTGAAATTGATCTCCTGCGGCACGACGCCGAGGCAGGCCTTGGCGGCCTCGAGGTCGGTGTCGATGTCGCGCCCGAAGACGGTGGCGTTGCCTGCGGTCTTGGTGACGAGCGAGGAGACGATGCCGATCGCCGTAGTCTTGCCGGCGCCGTTCGGCCCGAGCAGCGCGAAGAAGTCCCCGGACTCGACGTCGAGGTCGATGCCCTTCAAGGCCTGAACCCCGTTCTTGTAGGTCTTCGATAGCTGGCGCAGGGACAGGGCGTGCATGGCACCACGGGCCGGGACGGGTCCGGCAGCGTAATGCGCCCCACGCGGGGCAGCAAGAAAGCCGCGGACCGGGTCGATCAGCGCCCGGATGGACCCGGCGTCCGCCCCTCGGGACCGTGCAGATCCGCGGTCACCATGCAGATGCCGGCGCAGTGGACGCGCTGCAGCGTGGCATCGCCCGCCGCCGCGGCCGCGCGCACCAGCAGCCGCCAGTATCTGGGGTAGCGGATCCAGCGCGGACGGATCAGCTGCGGCGCATTCGCCAGCCGCGGCAGGTCGGACGCCCGGGTCTGGTTGAGCAGCAGCTCTTCGGCGGCGGCGAGCCCGAGCACGATGCGAAACGCCAGCGGCTCACCATCCGCCAGGCGCCAGGCCAGGAACACGGCGACGTTGGCGAACGTGTGGGTGCGCGAGGCCAGCGCGGCGTCGGTGAATGGTCGTTTCGTGTCCTCGACACCCGGCCCGCGGTCGAGCCCTCCGAGGCGACCGTGCCCGAGCGACACTTCGAACAGGGTGAACGGACACGCGGCGACCCGCGCGAGCAGCGCGTCGCCCCCGAAGGCCAGCGGCTGACGGACCTCCTCGGGAAGCGCGAAGCGTGGATCGCCGGCAAGTGCCGGCTCGAGCGCAAGATCGAGGAACTGGCGATTCACGTCGGCCAGGTCCCGGCGGATGGCGGGGGTGAGGAGACCATGGGGAAAGCTTCCGGTCGAATCCCCGCAGCCGTCGAACGGCGGTTTCATGTGGCACTCCAAATATGGTCTGATAGGACCATATATAGTTATAGACTTCAACATATGGTCCTGTGAGACCATATTCTGGTCTGAAGAACCAGAATTGAGGCCACCATGCGTATCACGGACAGCCGCTACGATCGCGACCGGCTCCGCCTGACGATCGCCTATCGACTCATCGGGCACGAGGCGCGCACGCACACGATCCGACAGTGCACCGGGCTCTCGGCCGACCGCATACGCAAGCTCTTCCGGGACTACATCCGCACCCAGCCGGAGCTGCTCGGTACGCCGGCGCAGGGGCAAGTCGCCGCGGCAGATGGATTTCTTCCGCCGCTCCGCCGCACTCGAAATGGAGGCGGCCACGATCGCGAGCCTGCTGCGCGCCTGCGCCCTGCTCGCCCGCCCCAGGTTCCTGCAACGACCGACGCTCGATGAGGTGTCGCGGTTCTGCGATGCGTACGACACGTTCCGCAGCCTGTGCCCGGCGACGACGATCACCTTCGAGCACGCCTGGTACCTGCGGCACGCGCTCGCGCTGCACGACGAGTACGAGCTCGCCCATTGCCCGGAGTGCCACGCGCTCTGGGTGCACGACACGCTCGGCGCCGAACCGGCGACGTGCCCGGCGTGCCGCTGGCCCGAGTCGTCGCTGCCGGCGCTGGCGAGCCCAGTCGAGGTGACGGACGGTTGCTAGAATCCGGGGCGCAATCCGGATCGAACGTGCGCCCTCCAAACGTCTTCTCAGGTCCTTATCTCGATCGCGCCGCGCACCTGCGCAAGGACCCCGGCTTTCTCGAAGCGGCGCTCCGCGATCCCACGACGCTCCTGGTTCCGGTCTGGCAGTCGCGCAGCCTGTTGCGAAAGGCGTCCGAGGGTTTCAGCGCCGCACTGCTCGAAGTGGGCGACGCGCTCGCGTCCGCGGTTCCGCGGACAGAGTACGTGCTGCTCGGACATTTCCACGGTCGGGTCGTCTTCGCGGCGGAGTTCGCCGACGAGGCCGCGATGCCGCTGCCGCCCGGGACTGGGCTTCGAGGATCTGCGGATCACCGGCGGAACGCTGCCGCAGGACGAGGCAGGGCTGCTCGCGTATGCGCGCGCGATGGTGCTCTGGCGCACCCGGCATCGGCATTGCGGTACGTGCGGCGCTGCGACCACGAGTGCGAGTGCGGGCCACGTGATGAAGTGCAGCAATCCGGACTGCGGCGCCGAGCACTTCCCGCGGCTCGATCCCGCGGTGATCGTCCTGGTGTCCGACGGCGAACGGGCCCTGCTCGGACGACAGCCTTCGTGGCCTGCGGGCCGGTATTCCACGATCGCAGGGTTCGTGGAACCGGGTGAAAGCCTCGAGGACGCGGTCGCACGCGAGGTGCTCGAAGAGACAGGCGTCGTCGTTCACGACGTGAGCTACCACTCCTCGCAACCCTGGCCCTTCCCGTCTTCCCTCATGATCGGATTCATGGCGCTCGCGTCCGCGGACGCGACGATCCGCACCGATGACGAACTCGAGGACGCCCGCTGGTTCACGCGTGCGGAGGTCGCGGCAGGGGTGCCGGGTCTGCCCCCGCCGCAGTCGGTGTCGTACCGTCTGATCGAGGAGTGGTACGACGCAGGCCACAGCGTGCCGCTCGCCGCCACGCCCGGCGCGCGGCACTGGAGTACGGCGCGCGATGAGTGCCGGCGTTCGCCGGCGCAGGCGTTGAGCCCGGAGTTCATCGTCGTGCTGGCCGCCGCCTTCGGCGCCGGCCTGGTCGATTCGATGGCCGGCGGTGGCGGCCTCATCCAGCTGCCGGCGCTCTTCGCCGCATTTCCGCAGTCGCCGCACACGACCCTGCTCGGGACGGGCAAAGTGGCGGGACTCGCCGGCACGCTGAGCGCGGCCGCCCGGTACCTGCGCCACGTGCGCGTGGATCGAGTCCTCGTGTTGCCCGCCGCGGCGTGCGCCTTCCTGGGCGCGCCCGTCGGCGCGTGGATCGCCACCCAGGTCGCACCGCAGAGATTCCGGGCGCTCGTTCCCGCGCTGCTCGGCATCGTGCTGACCGTGACGCTGCTGCGTCGCGGATCCGGGCGCGCGCAGGCTCCGCATGCACGGGGGCGGCGGGCCGTATTCGCGATCGGATTTGGCTCGGCGGTCATCGGCGTCTATAACGGCTTCTTCGGGCCCGGCACGGGCACGTTCCTGGTGTTCCTGTTCGTCCAGGTGGCGGGATACGATTTCCTGCACGCGACCGCATCGGCAAAGCTGGTCAACGCCGCCGCCAACGCGGCTGCGCTCGCCCTGTTTGGCCTGACCGGCGAGATCTACTGGCTGCTTGGCTTCGCGATGGCCCTGTGCGGGCTGGTGGGAGCACAGGTGGGCAGCCATCTCGCCATCCGCCACGGCAGCGGATTCGTGCGCGGGGTGTTCATCGCCGTGGTGGCAGCCCTGATCGTGAAGACGGCTGCCGACGCTCTCCCGATGACCTGATTTGTCTGCGCTGCCGCAATCCGGCAGCATCGTCCCCGATCGGACACGGGAGTCCGGATGGATCTCGGCCTCGGAACGCTGGCGAGTATCGCACTCGGAATCGGGCTCGCCGCCGCGACCGGTTTCCGCGTGTTCGTGCCGCTGCTCGTCGCCGCGATCGCGGCCCGGGCGGGTGTGCTGCCGCTGAGCGACGGATTCGCCTGGCTTGCGAGCACGCCCGCGCTGCTCACGCTCGGCACGGCGGCGGTATTCGAGACCTTGGCCTACTACATCCCGGGCGTGGATCACGTGCTCGACGTGCTCGCGAGTCCGGCCGCCGTCGCGGCCGGCGTCATCGCGAGCGCATCGGTGATGGCGGACGTGCCTCCTGCCGTGATGTGGCCCATCGCGATCATCGCCGGCGGCGGCATCGCCGGGCTGACGAAGGGCACCACGGCCCTGGTGCGTGCCAAGACGGGTCTCGCAACCGGCGGCCTCGGAAATCCCGTCGTCAGCACCGTCGAGACCGTCGGCGCGACGGGCCTTTCGATCTTCGCGATCGTCCTTCCGATCGTCTGTCTCATCGCCGTCGTCGCATTTCTCATCTGGGCAGCGCGCAAGGCCGGCCGGCTGGTCTTCGGCCGGCGGCGCGACGCGCGTGAGGCGAGTCGTCCCGACTGATCGGCGGGCGGCGCCAGAAGGCCCGGGTGCGAGCCCGTACAATTGCCCTCATGTGCCTGCTCGTCGTCGGCTGGAACTCGCATCCGGACTACCGCCTCGTCATCGCGGGCAACCGCGACGAGTTCCACGAGCGGCCCGCGGCGGCGCTCGGCTGGTGGAACGACGGACCCCCGGTGCTCGCGGGCCGCGACCTCAAGGCCTCGGGCACCTGGCTCGGCCTGGCCCGCGACGGACGCTTCGGAATCGTCACGAACTTTCGCGACGTCGACCCGCCGCCGGCGGGAGCGCCGTCACGGGGCGAGCTGGTGCCGCGGTACCTGCGCGGACCACTGACGGCGGACCGGTACCTCGCGGATCTCGAAGGCACGGCGCAGAGCTACGGTGGATTCAATCTCCTGCTCGGCGGGCCGCAATCGCTCCTCTATTTCTCCAATCGCGGCGATGCACCACCGCGTGCGCTTGCGCCGGGCGTCTACGGGCTCTCCAACCAGTGGCTGGATACACCCTGGCCGAAGCTCACGCGCACGCGCGCGCGGTTCACCGGAGCTGCTCGGCCAGGGCCCGCCCGCGGCCGAGGCGCTCTTCGCGTTGCTCGCGGACCGCACGCCGGCTGCGCATGCAGACGCGCCGCACACCGGCCTGCCCGAGGACTTTGAACGCGCCGTGTCGGCGCCGTTCGTCGTTCACGAGCGCTACGGCACGCGCTGCTCGACTGTCGTGCTGGCGGGCCGCGACGGGCGGACGGTGGTTCACGAACGGCGATTCGATCCGAACGGCGTCCAGAGCGGAGTCTCGCGCTTCGAGTTCGCGACCGACGCGACCGTGAACGGCCGAAGCGCCGCCCGCGAACCGTCGGTCGATCACGTCCCGCCCCGCAACCTGCGACGCGTCGCCCGAATGACGCGTGGCCAGCGCGCCCCGGCCCGCGTAGCCCGCGTGCGCGGCATCATCGGCGCGTTGTTCGCCCTGGCCTGGTGCGGCGCCGCACCGGCGGCGGATCGGATACGCATCGAGATCGACGGCGTCGATCGGGCGATGGCCGACAACGTCCGCAGCTATCTCACGCTCGGCAGATACGCCCAGCGCGACGATCTCACCGACACCGCAGGTCCGGCGGCTCGCGGACCGCGCCGTCGACGAGGCGACCGACGCGTTGCGGCCTTTCGGCTACTACGCGCCAACCGTGCGGAGCCGCACGACGCGCGACGACGCGAACTGGATCGTGCGGCTGCGAATCGAGCCGGGCGAACCGGTGCGGCTCCGAGCGGTCGAGATCCTCATCACCGGCCCGGGCGAGGACGACAAGACCTTGCGCTCGGTGATTCACTCGAGCGCCGTCCAGCCCGGGGCCAAGCTCGAGCACGCGGCCTACGAGCGGCTCAAGCGCGACCTGCTGCGGACCGCCCAGGAGCGCGGCTATCTCGACGCAACGCTTGCCCGCCACGAGCTCGTCGTCGATCCCGAGCAACGCGCCGCGGATGTCCGGGTCGCACTGGAAACCGGCGGCCGTTACCAGTTCGGCGTCGTGACCATCGAGCAGGACGTGATCAGCGACCGGCTGTTCGCGGGCTTCGTCCGCTTCGCCGAGGGCCAGCCCTACTCGCCGGAGCGCATCCGCAGCACCCAGTTCGCGCTCGAGGACAGCAACTTCTTCTCGACTATCACCGTCGTGCCCGGGGACCGCGACCCGGAGACGCTGACCGTGCCGGTCACGATACGTGGCGAACCGATCAAGCGCGACCGGTACAGCGTGAGCGCGGGATACGGCACCGATACCGGCGTGCGCGGCAAGTTCACCTGGGAGAACCGCCGCGCAAACCGCCGCGGTCACCGCATGCAGGTCGAGCTCACGGCATCGTCGGTGCTCGACCGAAGCGATCGCGCGCTACATCATCCCGGTCGGTGATCCCTCGCTCGAGAAGCTCGAATTCTCGACCGGGTACATCAGCGAGGAGATCGGCGATCTCGAGAGCGAGCGCTTCGAGGTCATCGGCGGCCTCACCGAGGCGATGGGTCGCTGGCAGCGCGTGCTGTTCCTCAAGCTGAACCAGGAGCGGACGATCTTTCCGGACGGCACCGACCAGACCGACCTGCTGCTCATTCCCGGCGCGAGCTATTCCAGCCTGCCGCCCAACTTCCTGACCGGGTGGGTGCGCGATGCGGCCTACTACTTCGAGCTCAGCGGCAGCCCGGAGACGCTCGGTTCGGACGCCTCGTATCTGCGCTTCATCGCGCGCGCGGAGCGGGTCTGGCGGATCTCCGGCCCCTGGTTCCTGCGGCTGCGCGGCGAGATCGGCGCGAGCTGGGTCAACGACTTCTCCGAGCTGCCCGCCTCGCAGCGCTTCTTCGCCGGCGGCGATCGCAGCGTGCGTGGCTTCGCGCTCAACGAGCTCACGCCACCGGGACCGCCGGATGCAAACGGCAACCCGACCGAGGGCGTCGGTGGCGAGAACCGGCTCATCGGCAGCATCGAGATCGAGCGCGACCTCGTTCGCGATTTCCGCATCGCCGCGTTCTACGACACCGGCAATGCGTTCGACGACTGGGGCGACCCGCTCGAGTACTCGGTCGGCGTCGGGGTGCGCTGGAAGCTGCCGATGATCATGCTCGGGCTCGACATCGCGCAGGCGCTGTCCGAGCCCCACAAGAATCCGCGCCTGCACCTCAACATCACGCAGGTAGTGCTGTGACCCGGCGACTGATCGCGGCCGGCGGCAGTGCTGCTGCTGCTCGTCGTCGTGGCGCTCCCGGTGCTGACCGGCTGGCTCCTCAACACCGAGTCGGGGCTGCGCTTCGTGCTGCGGCGGCTCGAGACGCTGTCTGCGGTCTCGATCACCGCCGAGGGCGCGCGCGGCACCATCGGCGGGCCGCTCGCGTTCGACTCGCTCACGATCGATCACGAGGCGGTGCGGATCGAGGCGCGCGACCTGCGGCTCGAACCCGACCTGAGGAATCTCGTCTCGAGGACGATTGCGATAGCGAGCGTCAGCACCGGCGCCTTGACGGTCACGATCCGAAAGCGCGAGCCGCAGCCGCCGTCCGAGCCGCACTTCATGCCGCGATTGCTCGAGCTCGAGGTCGGCGCGCTCGACCTGCGCCGCGTCGAGCTCGTGCTCGCGAACGGCCAGCGGTTCGCCGTCGCCGCGATCACGGGGTCGCTGGAGATGGATCGCTGGGTCCTGAACGTGCCGTCGATCTCGGTCACCGACCCGGACGGGCAGCTCGCAGGGGGCGTCCGGTTGCGCGCCGCGCAACCGCTCGGTGTCAGCGGCACGCTCGCCGGGCACTGGCGGCTGCCGGACGGGCACGAGTACCGGTTTTCGGGCGCAGTCGCGCGGTAATCTCGATCGCCTGGGAGCGGACGTGCGACTCACGCGCCCCGGCGCAGCTCAGCTTCGGCGGCAATGCGCTCGACCTGACCGAGGCACCGCGGCTGATCGGTACGCTTCGGGCGAGCCAGTTCGACGGCTCGCCCTGGGTGCCGGCGGGGCGATTTCCCAAGGTGAGCGGCTCGATCGCGATCGACGCGCAGCGCGATTCGATCGGCGTCGACGGCACGCTCACCGCCGCGGAGCTCGTGCAGGAGCCGCTGCGAATCCAGGGCGGCGGGACGTGGCGCGACCGGGTCGTCGAGATCACGTCGCTGCGCGCGTGGCTGCCGCGCAGCGCGGCGTCGTTCACGTCGTCCGGCACGATCGATCTCGGTCCCGAGTCGCCGGTGCTCGCACTCAGCGGCGAATGGTCGAAGCTGCGCTGGCCGCTCACCGGCGAGCCGCTCGTCACGAGCGAGCTGGGCAAGTACCGGCTCGGGGGCAGCCTGCCCTATGCCTACGAGGTCAAGGCGCGAAACCCAGGGTCCGCAGATCCCGGCGGCGACCTGGCAGGCGACGGGGCTCGTCGGCCGCGACGCGATCACGGTCGACAGTGCCGACGCCTTTGCATTGCGCGGGCGGATCCGTGGCGCCGGACGGCTGGCCTGGACAGGCGAGCAGGCTGTGGCGGTTCACGGCGCAGGGCCGCTCGCTCGAGCTCTCCGAGCTGCGCGCCGATCTCGACGGCCGAATCAGCGTCGAGGGCTCGATCGAGGGCCGCGGATTCGGCGGCGAGGCGCCATGGACCGCGCGCATCGCCTCGCTGAGCGGGACGCTCTTCGGCCGCGCGCTGACCGGCAGCGGCGAGATCACCCAGCGGGCGGGCGAGTACCAGCTCAAGGGCGTGCGGCGTCGCGAACGGCGAATCCTGGGCACGCGTCGACGGACGCTACGGCCGGACGTTCGACCTCGTCGTCGATGCCGACCTCCGCTCGCTCGCGATCATCGATCCGCGACTCTCGGGCCGGCTTACCGCGAGCGGCCGGGCGCAAGGCACGCTCGCGCGGCCCGCGATCGTGGGAGAAGCGACGCTCGCCGACCTGCGATTCGGCGCCTTATCGATCGGCTCCGCGGCGGCGGACATCGATCTCGATCCGGCCGACACGCGGGACTCGCGCATGGTCCTCGAGGCGCGCGAGCTCGACACCGGCGCGCTGCGCTTCGATCGCCTCGAGCTGCGCGCGCAAGGGCGCACGGGCGCGCACGAGCTTTCGCTCGACGCTGCGTCACCCGGTGATGACCGCTCCCGGTTCGCCGGCTTCACCGGGCAGATGACGGCCCGGGGCGCGCTCGACCTCGACCTCCGCCGTTGGCAGGGTGAGCTCGTCTCCACGAAGTTCGCGTATCCGGACGGCGCCGCCACGCTGCTGCAGCCCGCGACGCTCGACATCTCGCCCGAAGCCGCCAAGGTTGCGCCGATCTGCCTCGAAACCGGCGAGGCGCGGCTCTGCGTGGAGGGACAGTGGACCGCGCAGCCCGAAAGCTGGCGGGCGATCTACAGCGCGCAGGACTGGCCGCTCAAGCGCCTGCTGACTTCGCTCCTCGGCTGGCGCGAGTTCGACGGCATGCTCCAGGCGAGCGGATGGATCGGCAAGGAGCCGGGGCAGGACTGGCTCGGCGCGACGACGGTGCTGCTCGACGACACGAGCCTCGACATTCCGCGCAACAAGTTCCGCACCGAGCGCGTGCGCCTCGGCGGCGGCCAGCTCGACCTGTTCGCCGAACCGGGCCAGATCCGTACGAGCCTCGATCTTTCGGTGGGCGAGCACGCCCGGATCCAGGGTGAGGCGCGAGCCGAGCGGCTGCCTGGCGCACCGATGACCGACTACCCCCTCGCCGGACGAATCCATGGAGGTGCGGAAGGGCTCACGGCGCTGCCGTTGCTCGTGCCGGAAATCGACCGCTCGGCCGGGCGCCTGGACGCCGAGCTCACGATCGGCGGCACGCTGGGCCAACCGCTGTTCAACGGCCAGTTCGAGGTGAGCGACGGGCGCTTCGAGCTCTATCGCACGAATTTCGTGCTGGCCGACACGCGGCTCGCCGGACGCTTCGAGGGCGATGAGTTCAGCTTCTCAGGCAAAGGGACGACCGCCGGAGGAGCGGTCACGCTCGAAGGGCGCTTCCGGTGGCCGGACGGGGTGATGACCGGCTCGATGCAGCTGACCGGGGACCGCCTTCTGGTGGCGGACACACCGGAGTTCCGCGTCGTCGCCTCGCCCGATCTCACGTTCACCGCAGGCCCGGACGGCTACCTGGTGACGGGGCGCGTGGAGATTCCGTCCGCGCTGATTGCGCCGAAGGACCTCAGGACCTCGGTCGGCACCTCGCCGGACGAACGCATCGTCGGCATCGATACCGACGACGACGCGCCCTCGACGATGCAACGGGTCCGGAGCCGGATCGAAGTCGTGCTCGGCGACGACGTCCGCGTCGACAGCCACGGTCTTCGGGCCCGGCTCGGCGGCGCGGTCACGGTGCTCACCCGGCCGTCGGACGTCGCGCGTGGACAGGGTGCGATCAACGTGCTCGAAGGGGAATACAAGGCCTTCGGCCAGGACGTGCGCATCACCCGCGGCCGGCTGTCCTATGACAACACGCCGCTGTCCGAGCCCACCCTCGACCTCGTCGCCGAGCGGCGGATCGAGGCCGAGGACGTGACCGTGGCAGTGAACGTGCGCGGGACGCTCGACGAGCCGTTCATCTCGATCACCGCCACGCCGGCGATGTCGAGCAACGAGGCGTTGTCCTATCTGCTGACCGGCCGCTCGATCAACACGCTGCAGTCGGGTGAGGTCCAGGCGCTCGACGACGCCACGGAGAGCCTCGCGATCAGCGGCGGCGGCCTGCTGCTCGGCGGCATCGGCAGCAAGGTCGGTCTCGACGAGGTGTCGGTCGAGAGCACCGGGGACGACGACGCCTCGCTCGTGCTCGGGAAATACCTGTCCCCGAGGCTCTTCGTGAGCTACGGCATCTCGATCGCCGAAGCGATCAACACGATCAAGCTCCGCTATACGCTGAACGAGAAATGGTCGGTCAAGGCCGAGGCCGGACTCGACCAGAGCGCCGATCTCGAGTACCGCATCGAGCGCTGAGGCCGCGCCGGCTGCGCTTCAGTCGAAGTCGGCGGGCATCGGCTGCTGCCTCCACTGGGCGTGGAGCCGCGCCACCTGCGCCGGCGTGCTGCGACCGAGCGACATCGCGGGCAGCCGCGCAAGCTCGAAGAAGTCCGCGGCATCCGTCTCGTAGCTGCCGCGCAGCTCCCCGCCAACGATCTCGCAGAGGAAAAGCGCCTTCCAGGTATGAAAGAGTCCGCGCACGGGGGCGTGCCGGTCGCGGTCGAGGAGCGCCGCCAGCGCAACGACCCGGGTGCGCATGCCGGACTCCTGCTCGATCTCCCTGGTCACGGATTGCGAGGGGCTCTCGCCCACGTCTGCCCAGCCGCCGGGGAGCGTCCAGAGTCCGTCGGCGCGCTCGCGCACGAGCAGCACGCGCTCGTCCCGGAACACCGCCCCGCGAACCTCCACCTTGGGCGTCACGTAACCCGTTTCGCGTGACCAGAGCGCCCCAAGCTGCGCTTCTCCCGCCAGATCCCCGCCGGCCAGGAGCTCGGCGGCGATGCGTTCGATTTCCTCGTAGCGTTGCCGGTCGTATTCGCCCGTGCAGTAGTGAAGCCCGGTGCGCGCGAGCGCATGAAGGCGGCGGGCGGCGTCGAGGCGTCGGTCGTTCATGCGCGCATTGTCCTCCGACCGGAGCGGAGCTGTCCCGGACCCGCCGCCGGGACGGGTCACAGCCGTCCACCTGCGAGCTTGACAGCGCCTGCATATTTATGCAGAGTTGCAGCGTTTTTATTCACGAGGACCCGTACGCCCCGATGGCGACCGAACACAACCCGGTGGTACGCCGTGCTGCGATCGCCCGCATCCTGCGGCAGTCCGCCGTGCGCCGGCAGTCGGAGCTCGTGGCACTGCTGCGCCGCGAAGGCGTCGATGCCACGCAGTCGAGCGTGAGCCGCGACCTGCGCGAGCTGGGCGTTGCCAAGGCGGGCGACCGGTACCTGCTGCCGTCGGCCGAGGACGCGCTCACGCCGAGTCACTTCGAGGCGGTGAGCGGCTTCCTGAAGGAGATCCGCCAGGCCGGTCCCTGCCTGACGGTGCTGCGCACGATGGTCGGCAGCGCGCAGAGCGTCGCCATCGCGATCGACAAGGCACGCTGGCCCGAAGTGGTCGGGACGATCGCCGGCGACGACACGATCTTCATCGCGACAGGCAACGCCCGGTTGCAGCGCAGGCTCGCGCTGCGTCTGCGCGCCAGTTTCTCCCGCTGAAGGCTCATCCCATGACGAGCGCATCGACGGGCGCCAAGCCCATACTCCTTGCATTTTCCGGGGGGCTCGATACCTCCTTCTGCGTCCCCTGGCTCGCCGAAACCGGTGGCCGGCCGGTGATCACGCTCACCGTGGACACGGGCGGCATCGACGGCGAGGCGGCGCGCGTGCTGCAGGAACGCTCCCACGCGCTGGGCGCCGTCGCGCCACCACCTCGTCGACGCGCGCGCAGGCTACTTCGAGCAGGTGCTGCGCTTCCTCATCATGGGAAACGTGCGTCGCGGCAATCTCTATCCGTTGTGCGTCGGCGCGGAACGCGTGCTGCAGGCTCAGACGGTCGCGCAGTGGGCGACCCGGCTCGGCACCGACACCGTCGCGCACGGATCCACCGCGGCCGGCAACGACCAGGTGCGCTTCGAGGTGGCGCTGCGCACGCTCGCCCCGGGACTTACGATCCTGGCCCCGGTGCGCGATCGCGCGTTCAAGCGGCCCGAGCAGGTCGCCTGGCTCGAGTCACGCGGGCTGCCGGTGCCGCCGTTCGGCGCGGCGTATTCCGTCAACCGCGGCCTCTGGGGCGTCACCATCGGCGGGAAGGAAACGCTGAGCTCGCAGGGCAGCATCCCCGAGTCAGCCTGGGTGCTGACGCGCGACGCCTTCGAGCAGCCGCGCGAGCCCGAACGCCATTCCATCGGCTTCGAGTCGGGCGTGCCCGCAGCGCTCGACGGCGAGCCGATGTCGCCGGTCGCGCTGATCGAGCGCCTCGAATCCCTGGCGGCGCCCTTCGGAATCGGCCGCGGCATCCACCTGGGCGACACGATCATCGGCTTCAAGGGACGCGTGGCCTTCGAGGCCCCGGCGGCCGAAGTGCTGCTTTCCGCGCACCGCGAGCTCGAGAAGCTCGTGCTGTCCGCGCGACAGGCGCGGATCAAGGATCAGCTCGCCGCCACCTACGGGGATCTCGTCCACGAAGGCCAGCACCTCGACCCGGTGTGCCGCGACATCGAGGCGGCGTTTCTCGCCTCGCAGCGGCGCGTTACCGGCCAGGTGCACGTTCTCCTTCGCAACGGAGCCGCGTTCGTCGAGGGCGTCGAGTCGCCGTACTCGCTGATGAAGGCGTCGAAAGGCGCGTATGGCGAATCGGCCGGCGAATGGACCGCCGCCGAAGCGCACGGCTACTCGAAGATGCTCGCGCTGCCCGGCATCTTCTACACGCGCGCGGGCCGGCAGTGAGCCTGGTGCATCCGGGAGCCGAAGCGTGAAGACAGTCGTCGTCGACAAGATCGCCTCGATCGCCCAGGCCGCGGGCCTCGGGCACGAGCTTCGCATCGCGACCAGTGACCTCCCCTGCGACGAGGGCGTGCTGCTGGTCGTCGAGATCCTGACCAACAAGTCGACCTACAACACGCTCGAGCTCACGAGCGGCCGCATGGCGAAGCTCGCGCGCGGCGACGTGATCGTCGGTGCGCTCGGGCACCGGCAGGCGCTCTTCGGATACTCGGGCCACGTACCCGATCGGGTCGAGCCCGGCGACGTGCTGCAGGTGCTCAACATCGGCGGCGTGCTCGGCATCTGCGACTCGATCAATCCCGACAAGGGCAAGCCCTTCGACTGCCGCGTGCTGGGCGCGGTGCTGCAGTTTCCGTTCCTCGGCGAGCGGATCGGCGTACCGGCGCGGGTCGGGCACCGCAAGCTCGATCCGGCCGCGGCGCTCGACGTTCACGGCGTTCCGGTCGTTGCGCTCGCCGGCACGTGCATGGAGGCGGGCAAGACGGCCGCGGCCTGCGCGATCGTGAGCCGCATGCGCCATCGCGGGCTGTCGGTCAACGCCTTCAAGGCGACGGGTGTCTCCCTGCGGCGCGACATCCTCGCGATGGAGGACGCGGGCGCGCGGCGAAGCATGATCTTCACGGACCTGGGCGTCGTCACGACCACCGCCGCAACCGGCCCGGCGCTCACCCGCACGATGCTGACCGAGATGACACAGGACAAGCCGGACGTCGTCGTGTTCGAGCTCGGCGACGGGATCCTGGGCGCCTATGGCGTCGAGTCGATCCTGTCGGCGCCCGACATCCGTCACGCGCTGTCGGCGGTCATCCTGTCCGCCAACGACCCCGTAGCCGCCTGGGGGGGCGTCAAGCTGCTGCGCGAGCGGTTCGACATCGAGCCCTGCGCGGTCACCGGTCCGGCCACCGACAACGCGGTCGGCGTGCGGATCATCGAGGAGCAGATGGGCGTGCACGGCTGCAATGCGATGACCTCGGGCGCGGCGCTCGGCGACCACATTCTCGAGAGCCTGGGTTTGAGCGAGCGGTTCGCACAGGCGGTGAGCGAATGAGGGAGCCCATCCCCGCGATCGTTCTCGGCGGCACCGGCTACGTCGCGGGCGAGCTGCTGCGGCTTGCTCGCCGCTCATCCGCGACTCGACCTCGCCGCCGTCGCCTCGGACAGCCAGCCCGATACGCCGGTCGCGCAGTTCTTTCCGCACCTGCAGCCGGTGCTGCCGCATCTGCGCTTTGTCGGACACGACGAGATCGTCGAGTACGTCGCCGCCAACCCGGTGACCGCGGTGCTCTCCGCGGCGCCGCACGGCGTGTCCGCCAGCGTTGATCGACCGGCTGTTGACCGCGGCGGAGTCCGCCGGAACGCAGCCGCGCGTCGTCGACATCTCGGCCGACTTCCGCTACGCGACCGCCGCCGCCTACGAGCGCGTGTACAAGCACGGTCATGGCGCGCCGGCGCGCATCGCCGAGTTCACCTGCGCGGTGCCCGAGCACGCGACCGGGCTCGGCACGCCGCACGTCGCGCACCCCGGCTGCTTCGCGACCGCGGTGCTGCTCGCCTCCGTGCCGCTCCTCGCGCTGGGGCTCGTCGAGCCGCGGCTCTTCGTGACCGGCATCACGGGCAGCACGGGCTCCGGGCGCCAGCCCACGCCCGGCACGCATCACCCGCAGCGGCACGGCGATCTCTATGCCTACGGCGCGCTCGCGCACCGGCACGCGCCCGAGATCGCCGCGCTCGCCGCCGCCGCCTCCGGCGTCGAGGCGCAATTCGCGTTCGTGCCGCACTCCGGTCCATTCGCGCGCGGCATCCACGTCACGGTGCAGGCCGTGGCGAAGGAGCCGATCTCGACGGCCTCAGTTGCTGCAGGCGCTCACCGAGAGCTACGAGCAATCGGCGTTCGTGCACGTCGGCGCCGAGCCGCCGCGCGTCAAGGACGTCGCCGGCAGCAATTTCGCGCGCCTGTCGGGCGTCGCCGCCGGCGACACGGTCGCGGTGATGTGCGTGATCGACAACCTGGTCAAGGGCGCGGCGGGCGGCGCGGTCCAGTGGATGAACCGCATGCTGGACCTCGACGAGACGACCGGTCTGATGGCGCCGGCGCCGGGCTGGACCTGAAGCGGAGCGGACATGTCGAAGAGCGCCATCCCCTGCCGTCGTCAGGCCTGTCGCCCACGAACTCGGACGCCGATCACCTGGCACCCGTCTACGCACAGTTCCCGATCGACGTCGTCGACGCCTCGGGCGTGCACCTGCTGACGCGCGACGGACGACGCGTGCTCGATCTCTACGGCGGCCACGCGGTCGCGGCACTGGGCTACGGCCATCCGCGATGGCTCGCGGCGCTCGCGAACCAGGCGCAAGCACTGCTTTTCCAGAGCAACGCCGTGGCGCTCGACGTGCGCGCCCGGGCGGCGGCGCGACTCGTGCGCTTCGCCGACCTGCCGCTCGAGACGGTCTTCTTCTGCAACACCGGCGCGGAGGCGAACGAGAATGCACTCAAGCTCGCGCTCAGCATCACCGGCCGACGCAAGGTCGTGGCCGTCGAGGGCAGTTTCCACGGCCGCACCGCCGCGGCGGGGGCCGTGACCTGGGGCGCCGCGCGGAAGTGGTACGGTTTCCCGCAGGCGCCGTTCGAAGTCGACTTCCTCCCGCGCGGCGACGCCGCGGCGATCGCGGGACGCGTCCGTCCGGACGTCGCCGCGGTGATCGTCGAGCCCGTCCAGGGTGTCGCGGGCGCGGTCGACCTGGGTGCCGCGTGGCTCGAGGCGCTGCGCAGTCGCTGCGCGGCGACCGGGACACTCCTCGTGTTCGACGAGGTGCAGTGCGGCATGGGCCGGACGGGCTATCCGTTCGCGGCCAACATGTACGGGGTCGTGCCCGACATGATCACGACGGCGAAGGCGCTGGGCGCGGGCTTCCCCTGCGCAGCGCTCCTGCTGTCGGAACGAATCGCGAGGGAGCTCGCAATCGACGACCTTGGCACGACCTTCGGCGGCGGCCCGCTCGCCTGCGCGATGATCGAGGCGGTGATCGACATCATCGAGCAGGACGGCCTGCTCGCGAACGTCCGCCGCCTGTCGGCGCTGATGCGCGAGATCTGCGTCGTCGGACCGGTGACGGCGATCCAGGGCGCGGGCTTCCTCGCGGGCCTCCGCACGCGCCGCCCGGCGAAGGACGTACAGCGAGAACTGCTCGCGCGCGACATCCTCACCGGCACCAGCGCAGATCCGAACGTCGTACGGATCCTCGCACCCTACGTGCTCGAGGAGCGCCACATCCTCGAGCTGCGCGATGCGCTCGCGGGGCTCGACCCGTGAAGCGATTCATGGACCTGGCGGAGCTCAGAGCGCGACGAGGTCGTGGACCTGCTCGCGCTTGCGCAGCGCCTGAAGGACCAGCCGCAGCCGGGCGCGCTCACGGGCAAGGTGCTGGGCCTGCTCTTCCTCAACCCTTCGCTGCGCACGCTTGCGTCGTTCCAGGCGGCGATGATGCGTCTCGGGGGCACGGCGTTTGCGATCACGGCGGGCCAGGGCACGTGGAACGTCGAGCTGCGCGACGGCGTCGTGATGGATGGCAGCGCGGCCGAGCATGTCCGGGAGGCGATTCCCGTGCTTGCGTCCTACTGCGACGTGCTCGGGATCCGCGCCTTTGCGCTCGGTCGGAATCTCGCGGAGGACCTCGCGGAGACGCAGTTCAAGGTCATGGCCGGACTCTGCGACAAGCCGCTCATCAACATGGAGTCCGCCGCGAATCATCCCTGCCAGGCGCTCGCCGACTGGAAGACGCTCGACGATCTCGGCGTCCCGCGCCGCGGTCGCTTCGTCCTGTCCTGGGTCAACCACCCGCGTGCGTTGCCGCTCGCCGTGCCCGCGGCCACGGTGCACATGGCGGCGCAGCGCGGCATGGACGTCGTGGTGCTGCGGCCGGAGGGCTATGCGCTGCCCGACGCCGTGATGGACCGCGCGCGGCGCGCGGCGGCGGCGAACGGCGGATCGGTGACCGAGACCGCCGACCGCGACTCGGCGCTCACAGGCGCACACGTCCTGTATGCCAAGGAATGGGGCTCGCCCGCCCACTACGGCGATGCCGACGGCGAGGTCGCCCTGCGACGCGATCTCGCCGACTGGTGCGTCGCCGAACCCTGGTTCCGCCGCGCGCAGTCGGACTGCCATTTCATGCACTGCCTGCCGGTGCGGCGCAACGTCGCAGTCGCCGATCACGTGCTCGACGGACGTCGCTCGCGCGCGGTCGCCGGCGCCGCCAACCGCATGACGGTGCAGATGGCGGTCCTGCACCGGATGCTCATCAGCCACTGACCCGCCCTTCCCGACGGATGAATGCAACGATGATCGGACACAAGGTCGAACACGCGGTGACGGTACGGGCCCTGCGCGGCGCGGCGCCGTACATCCACATGTACAAGGGCAAGGTCTTCGTCATCAAGACCGGCGGCGGCGCGTTCCGCGAGCCGGCCACCATGCGCGCGTTCGTCGAGCAGGTGGCGATCCTGCATCACCTCGGCATCCGCATCGTGCTCGTGCACGGCGGCGGCCCGCAGCTCGACGAGGTGACGGCCCGACTCGGCGTCGAGACACGCATGGTGCAGGGGCGGCGCGTCACCGATGATGCCGCGATCGACGCGACCAGCATGGTGCTGAACGGCCTCATCAACACGCGGCTGCTCGGCCTGTGCCGCGAGTTCGGGATTTCCGCGATCGGTGTCTCCGGCGTCGACGGGGGCCTGGTCCGCGCACACCGGCGTCCGCCGGTCACGCTCGCGAACGGCGAGGTCGTCGACTACGGGATGGTGGGTGACATCGACTCGATCGACGCGTCCGTCATCACGCGGCTGCTCGATGCCGGCTTCCTGCCGGTGGTGAGCCCGTTGTCGTCCGACCCGGCCGGGCAGCTGCTCAACATCAATGCCGACACGGTGGCGGCTGCGATCGGCGGCGCGATCGAGGCCGAGAAGCTGATCCTGTGCACCGGCGCGCCGGGCATCCTCGAGCGGCTCGACGATCCACGCTCGCTCATTTCCTACATCGACCTCCCCGGGCTGCGCCGCCTTCGCGAGGAGGGCGCGCTCGCCGACGGCATGCTGCCCAAGGCGAGTGCGATCGAGTCCGCGATCCGCGGCGGTGTGCGGCGGGTGCACGTGATCTCCTACGCCGCCCCCGAGGCGCTGCTCGCCGAGATCTTCACCAACGAGGGCACTGGCACGCTCGTGGTCGCCGACACCAAGGCACTCTCCGCGGCCGAGCAGGGCACGGCATGACGCGACTGTGGGACAAGGGCGCGCCGCTCGATGCGCGAGTCCTCGAGTTCACGGCGGGCGAGGATCACGCGCTCGACGACCGGCTCGTCGCCTACGACGTCGAAGCCTCGATCGCCCACGCCGAAGCGCTGCACGCCTGTGGCCTCCTGAACGCGGCGGATCGAGATGCCATCCGTGACGCGTTGCGCGAGATCGCCGCCTCGCATGCACGCGGCGAATGGCGGGTCACGCTCGATCTCGAGGACGGACAGACCGCCCTCGAGACGCTGCTCACGGAGAAGATCGGCGCGACGGGCGGGCGTCTGCACGCCGGGCGTTCGCGTAACGACCAGGTGCTGGCCGCGCTGCGGCTGTACCTGCGCGAGGCCGTAGCCGACCTCGCGCGAGGCGCAGAATCGATTGCAGAGGCTCTCGACGCGCTCTCCACGCGCCAGGGTGGAATCGCGTTGCCCGGCTACACGCACATGCAGCAGGCCATGCCGAGCAGCGTCGCGCTCTGGGCGGAGGGCTTCGCCGCAGAGATCCGCGACGACGCCCAGGGTCTGCGGCTGACCAGCCGGCGCATCGAAAAGAATCCGCTCGGGTCCGCCGCAGGCTACGGTACGCCCAACCTGCCGATCGACCGCGAGGTCACGCGCGCCGCGTTGGGATTTGCCGAGACGCAGGAGCCCGTGACGGCCGTGCAACTCTCGCGCGGCAAAGCCGAAGCCACGGTCCTGTTCGAAATCGCGCTCCTGATGCAGGACCTGGGCCGTCTCGCCTCGGACGCCCTCCTCTTCTATACGCGTGAGTTCGGTTTCGTCGCCCTGCCCGACGCATTCACGACCGGATCGTCGATCATGCCGCAGAAGCGAAACCCGGACGTGTTCGAGCTCGTCCGCGGGCGCACGGCGACCGCGCAGGCGTGTCTTGCCGAGGTGCTCGCGATCACGGCCAAGCTGCCGTCCGGCTACCAGCGCGACCTGCAGCTCATCAAGGCGCCGCTCTTCCGGTCGATCGATCTGTGTCGGGGCTGCATCGACATCATGGCCGCGGCGATTGCCGGGCTGCGGTTCGTGCCGGAGAAGATCCGGCTGGACGGAGGACATCGGCGCCGCGGCCGAGGCCAATGCGATCGTCGCGGCCGAAGGCATTCCCTTCCGCGAGGCCTACCGCCGCATCGCCGCCAGGCGAGGTGCCGGGCCGGGAAACCGGGAAAACTAAGAAAAGTTTTCCCGGTTTCCCGGCCCGGCACCTACATCAGCTCAGCTGGACTGGTCCTACATGCGCTCGGCCCATGTTGCGTTATATTCCGGGCATGCAGGGGGCTGGATGAATGCGGGGCGCATCGTGATGATGCTCGTCGGACTCGTGATGGGTCCGATGTCCGCCGTTGCGGTGCCGGTTACGTGGGAAGCACAGGGGTCGGGTGGATTCGTCGAACCTCACGCAGGCTTTCATTGCAGACTTCATTCCCGAACTCGCCGGAATTCAGCCGGGGGACGACCTGGTCCTGCGTATCACGTTCGACCCGGATGCCGCTCTCATCGCAGAGACGCCGAATGACGAGGGCGGCACGACGTTCTCGATTCGATGCGGTGTCGTTGACGCTCGCGCTGGAGGTCCCGCGGTCTCGGGACACACGTTTTCGACATAGACAACCCGATTCCGGGGGCCGGGGTCCGGCCGCAGCTGTTCATTCTCGATGACTTCGTAGAGCCGGGGTCACCCACGTTCGATAGCCTGCAGTTCGGCCACCAGTACCTGACCGAGTCTGGGGTCTTCGCCGCGTTTTCCGTTATCGCAGTTTTTTCCAGTACGGATACGAGCATCCTCAACGGTGGGACTCTGCCCTGGTCGCCCGATTCGCGGCTGAGCGCAGGGTTCGAACACGGGATTACGATCAACGCTACCGGCAACGGCAGCCTGTTCGGGACTTTCTCATCGCTGGTGCGGCTGCCCACAACGATTGCAGAGCCGGGTTCGCTCGCGCTGCTTTGCCTGGGCCTGGCTGCTCTCCGGCTGGCGATACGAGGTCGGGCAAGAAGCCACGGCTGAGCATCCCACCGTCATCGACAGTCACCGGGCCACGCGTCCGTGTTGACTTGAGCGCCACCCGGTGCATTCTTGCGGCCACGATGGGTGCCAAGACCCCTTGATGTCCTGCTGTCCGAAACCCTGAGACGCCACGCCGACGAGTGACGCGCGATGTCGCTCCTTGCAGAACTGCGACGACGCAACGTACTGCACACGGCGTTGCTCTATCTCGTCGCCAGCTGGGTCGTGATGCAGGTGGCGGAGCTGCTGTTCGACGTGCTCGAGCTGCCGGACTGGGCGCCGCGTCTCGTGCTCGGGCTGCTCGTTCTCGGTTTCGCCCCGGCGCTGATCCTGGCATGGGTCTACGAGTTGACGCCCGACGGTCTGAAGCGAGCTCACGAGGTCGCACCCGGGGACTCGTTCTCCCCGCAGATCAGCCGCAGGACCAACCTGCTGATCGTCGCCCTGCTCGGAGTCGCGATCGGCCTGCTGCTCTGGGACCGTTTCGGTCGCGCCGGTTCAACCCGAGCTGCAGACCCAGGGACGTCGGTCAGCGCCGCGCCAGCCCCATCGTCGGCGACACCGGAGGACGCAGCCGATGTGGCCGCGGAGCCTGCGGCCTCGATTGCCGTGCTGCCCTTCGTCAACGTGAGCGACGACAAGCAGAATGAATATTTCTCCGACGGGCTGACCGAGGAGCTTCTGAACCTGCTCGCCAACATGCCGGGGCTGCGCGTCATCGCACGGACTTCGTCATTCGCCTACAAGGGCAAAAGCGTGAAGGTCGCGGACGTAGCGCGTGAACTGAACGTCGATCATGTGCTCGAGGGCAGCGTGCGAAAGTCCGGCGACCGCGTGCGCATCACTGCCCAGCTCGTTCGCGCCTCCGACAGCTCGCACCTGTGGTCCGAGACCTACGACCGCACTCTGAAAGACGTATTCGCGGTCCAGGACGAGATCTCGAAGAAGGTCGTCGGCGCCCTCAAGGTGCAGTTGCTGGGTGATGACGACGCGCGGTCGGAGCTCGGCGGCACCAGCAACGCGAAGGCATACGAGGAGTTCCTGCGCGCGCTTTACCTGCTCAACCAGGGCCAGAAGGAGGGTACCCTCAGGGCGGCGCTAGCCGCGTACGATCGCGCCATCGTCGAAGACCAAGCGTACGCACAGGCTCACGCCGGACGTGCGACCACCCTCGCGTTCCTGGCCTCCAATGGTTACGAACCCTTCGCCGAGGGCTTCGAGAGCGCGCGCACCGCTGCGCTGCGCGCGGCAGAGCTGGCACCGAACCTGGCGACTGCTTACCTGACGCTTGGCTGGGTCGCCTCGGTCATCGACCACGACGTCGATGCATCGCGGGCACATCTCGAGCGGGCCGTGGCGCTCGATCCGGGCAACGCCGCCGTTCAGATCGCATACTCGAGGACCGCATCCGCGTTCCTCCCGGGCCAGGCCGTCGAGGCAGCAACGAAGGCCGTGCAGCTCGATCCGGTCTCGGCGTGGGCGCACTATGTGCTGGCGCTGGCGTATTACGCCGATCACCGGTTCGCAGACGCGGAGACCGCTGCGCGCAGGGCTCTCCTGCTCGAGCCGGACTTCCCGAGCGTGCATGGCGGCCTGGCAATCATCCTGCTCGAAACCGGCAAGCTGGACGAGGCGCGCGCAGTGGCCGGACGGGAACCGATCGAATGGCAGCGTCTGACAGCGCTCGCGCTGGTCGAAGCGCGAGCCGGACGCACTGGGCTCGCGCGTGCGCAGCTCGCCACCGCAATCGAGCGCCTCGAGGACGCCGCCGCGTATCAGTACGCGCAGATCAACGCCGCTATCGGTGATTACGATGAGGCCTTTCGCTGGCTGGGCGTCGCGCGTCGGGTCAAGGACCCCGGCCTCACCTACATCACCTTCGATCCGCTCCTGGACCCGCTGCGCAAGGACCCGCGGTTCGACCGGCTATTGCGCGAACTGGGCCTTGCCGATGTCGCGCGCGCCGGCTGATCCGATGCAGTCTTCGATAGCCCGCCTGGCGTCGACGGTGTTCGTGTTCTGGCTCGCGGCGATCACCGCGCTGCATCCGAGCGTCGCGTGGCCTGCGCTATCGCCGCAGGACGTCGAGCGCCTCGGTCGCGACCTCACGCCCGTCGGCGCCGAGCGCGCCGGAAACGCGGATGGGACGATCCCGGCCTGGGAGGGTGGGCTCACGAAGCCGCCGCCCGGCTGGACCGCGGCGCAGGGCTACATCGACCCATTCCCCGATGACAAGCCACTCTTCACCATCACCGCCGACAACGCCGCGCAATACGCGTCGAAGCTGACGGCGGGGCAGGCGGCGCTGCTCGCGAAGTACCCCGAATACCGCATGCACGTCTACCCGAGCCGCCGCACGGCCGCGCTGCCGCCTGCGGTCACCGATCGCGTGCGTGCGCAGGCGGGCAAGGCGCGACTCGACGGATTCGGTCTCAAGGATGCGGGCGGTTCTACGACGCCCTTTCCGATTCCGAAGAGCGGGCTCGAGGTGATGTGGAATCACCTCGTGCGCTATCTCGGCGGCGGCGTGATCCGCACGGGACATTCCTTCCCGGTGCGTGCGAACGGCGATTACTACAAGATCGGCTTCCGCTCGACGCGCATCTATGCATCGAACATCGAGCAACCGGCCGACAACCGCCTCTTCTACGCGCTCGGTTACTTCACGGAGCCTGCGACGCTGCGCGGGACGGCCTTCCTCGTGCACGAGCCGCTCGACCAGGTCGCCGAAACGCGCTCTGCCTGGATCTACAACGCGGGCTCTCGCCGCGTGCGCCGCGCGCCGGATCTCGCCTACGACGGTGTCAACGACGGCTCCGAGGGCATGGTCGTCGCCGATCAGATCGACGGCTACAACGGCGCGCCCGACCGCTACGAGTGGAAGCTGCTCGGCAAGCGCGAGATCTACGTCCCGTACAACACGTATCGACTGTCGGACAAGACGCTCAAGTACAAGGACATCCTGGGCAAGCACACCATGAACGCGGATCTCGTGCGCTACGAACTGCACCGCGTCTGGGTGGTCGAAGCGACGTTGAAGCCGGGCGAGCGCCACATCTACGGCCGGCGCACCTTCTATGTGGACGAGGACAGCTGGAGCGTGCTCGCCGAGGACGCGTACGACCTGCGCGGGGGCCTCTGGCGCGTAGCGCTGCACGGGCTCATCCAGTGCTACGACGTGCAGGTGCCGTGGTATCGCTTCGGCATCTACCACGACCTCGACAGCGCGAGCTACATTACGGGCGGCTACGACAACGAGATCCGCGAGCCGACGCGTTTCGGCGTCCGCGGCAAGGTCGGCGACTTCCAGCCCGACGCGCTACGGCGGCTGGGGACGAACTGACACGCAAGGGGCCGCACCGGTCGCGATCCGGTCAGAACCACACGCGCAAGCCTGCGACGAGTCGCGTGTCCTCGACCTCCTCGCCCGCGGCGCGCGCAAAGTCCGCGGTGTCGCCGTAGCGCCGCTGCCAGGCGACGCCAAGATACGGCGCTAGCTCGCGACGGATCTCGTAGCGCAGCCTCAATCCCGCCTCCATCTCGGAAAGGCCCGACCCGGTGCCCGTCGCCGGGTCGTCCTTGCCGTACAGATCGAGCTGGACGACCGGCTGAAGCACGAGACGCTTGGTGAGCAGCAGTTCGTACTCGGCTTCGAGCCGCAACGCGGTACGACCCGAGCCACCGACGTAGGCTGTGGCCTCGACGTCGACGCGGTACGGTGCGACACCCTGAATGCCGAGCGCCGCCCAGTCGCGCGACGGGCCCGGCCCGAAGTCGTGTCGCACACCGGCGACGAGCTCCCACCAGGGTGCAAACGCGTGTCCGTAGAACAACTGCAGGTCGCCCCGGGTCTGATCGTCCTCGCGCTCGCCCTCCGCGCGCAGCCACACGCGGTCGAAATCGCTGCCGACCCAGCCTTCGAGATCCCAGGCGAGCACGTCGTCGGCGTCCGCGTCCTGCCACTCGAGCCGATCGGCGAGCACTCGCCAGCCCGGCTGCGACGCCATGTGCGTGTGCGCGCCGCCCGTGTGGGGGAATGCCGCGGCGCGATCGGCATCGGTCGGCTGCGGGATCACGGGCCCGGCTGTCACCGGCGCGTGATGCGCATGCGGATCCGCGGGCTGCGGCGGCGAAACGTGCTCTTCGTGCTGCGCGCCCGCCCGAACAGCGAGGCCAGCGAGACCGAGCAATCCCAGTATGCGAAGCGCGTTCATTCCTCTACCCGCACCTCGCGGAACATGCCTGACTCCATGTGGTAGAGCAGGTGACAGTGATAGGCCCAGCGGCCGAGTGCGTCGGCCGTGACGCGATAGCTGCGGCGGGTGCCCGGCGGCATGTCGACGGTGTGCTTGCGCAGCTGAAACCGCCCGTCCGCGTCCTCGAGGTCGCTCCACATGCCGTGCAGGTGGATCGGGTGGGTCATCATCGTGTCGTTGACGAGCACGAGGCGCAGGCGCTCGCCGTATCGGAAGCGAAGCGGAGCCGCGTCCGCAAACGGCACGCCGTCGAACGACCAGGCAAAGCGCTCCATGTGGCCGGTCAGGTGCAGCTCGAGCTCGCGGTCGGACTCGCGGCCGTCCGGATCGTCGAAGGCGCTGCGGAGATCCGCGTAGCGGAGCACTCGGTGGCCCGGTGTCCATTCAACACGATTCGCGCGCAGCTGCAGCTCGCGCAACCCGATGCCCGGATCGTCGAGTCGCGGTGCCACGCTCATCGCCTGCATGTCGACACCGGGATTGCGGCTCTCGGTCGACGGATGGACCACGGGCGCGCCCATGCTGTATGCGCCGTGCCCGGCGTGCGGATCCGGGGCCGCGGCAGGCAGCGACGCGTGCGCGCCGTGACCCATATCCGCCATCGTGAGGATCGCGCGACGGTCGAGCGCGGGAACGGGCGCCTCGAGTCCGGCGCGCACCGCGAGCGTCGCGCGCGCATGGCCCGAACGGTCCATCGACTGTGCGAAGATCGTGTACGCCTCGCGATCCGCCGGCTCGACGACTACGTCGAAGGTCTCGGCGACCGCGATGCGCAGCTCGTCCACCGCGACCGGTTGCACGGCCTGCCCGTCGGCGGCCACGACCGTCATGCGCAGCCCCGGGATGCGGACGTCGAAATAGCTCATCGCCGAACCGTTGATGAGCCGCAGACGCACGCGTTCGCCAGGACGGAAAAGACCGGTCCAGTTTCCGGCCGGCGTCGTGCCGTTGACGAGATACGTGTAGGTGGCGCCGCCGACGTCGGCGAGATCGGTGGGATTCATCCGCATCGCGCCCCAGGCGCGCCGGTCGGCGAGCGCGGCGGAGAGCCCGAGCGCACGCGCATCGCGCAGGAAATCGCCGGCCGTGCGCCGTTCCTGATTGTAGTAGTCGGACTCCTTGCGCAGCCGGGCAAACACCCGCTGCGGATCCTCGTCGGTCCAGTCGGACAGGAAAACGACGTAGTCGCGCTCCGCAACGACAGGGTCCGGGCCACGCGGATCGACGATCAGCGCGCCGTAGAGCCCGGCCTGCTCCTGCAGCATCGAGTGGCTGTGATACCAGTACGTGCCGCTCTGGCGGACGGCAAAGCGATACTCGAAGGTCTCGCCCGGGCGGATGCCTTGAAAGCTCAGGCCCGGCACGCCATCCATGTTCGCGGGCAGCAGGATGCCGTGCCAGTGGATGGAGCTGACCTCGGCGAGCGAGTTCCGCACGCGGATCGTCACCGAGTCGCCCTCGCGCCAGCGCAGCACGGGCCCGGGCAGCGACCCGTTCACCGTTACCGCGCGGCGCGTGCGCCCGGTAAAGTTGGCCGGCGTTTCGCCGATCGTGAGGTCAAATTCGGTGCCGCGCGCGATGAGCGGCTGTCCGGACCCTGCGAGCGCCCAGGCTGGCGGGCGCCACAGGCCGAGACCCGCGACGGCACCGCCCGCGACGAGCCCCCTGACGAATTCCCGACGCGAGCGCCCGCTAGTCGAGTCCCAGTGAGAAAGCGGCCTCGATGTCCTGCTTCGAGTAGACCTTGAACGCAATCAACGTCTCCGAGGTCCGGATGCCGGGGAGCTTTCGCATTTTCTCGCTGATCACCCGGGCGAGATCCTCGTTCTCGCGTACCCGCACCAGTGCGACGAGGTCGTATTGTCCGGCGACCGAGAACACCTCGCTCACCCCGTCGAGTTCCGCGAGCGTCGCGGCGAGTTCAGAAACCTGGTCCGTCTCGGACCGGATGAGCACGACTGCGGTGACCATGCGGGACGCTCCGTGGCGCAAGCGGCGAGAAAGCGTAGCACGCCGCCCGCGCGCGGCCGCGGCTACTCCGCGTCCGATTGCAGCTCGGGCCGCGCGGCTTCGAAGGCCGGCAGCGACTCGAGCGAGGCCGCCACGGCGGCCAGCCGCGGCCAGGGGCCGAGGTCGAGCGAGAAGCGGCGCGCGTTGTAGACCTGGGGCACGAGGCACACGTCCGCCAGGCTCACCGCTGTCCCGTAGCAATGACGGCCATCGACCGAGTGGCGGACGATCCAGGCCTCGAGCGCGGTGAAGCCCTGTGCGATCCAGTGACGGATCCACCGCGCTACCGCGTCCTCGTCCGCGCCGAGCTCGCGCCGCAGGTACTGCGTCACGCGCAGGTTGTTGAGCGGATGCACGTCGCAGGCGATCGCGAGGGCCATGGCGCGCACCGTCGCGCGGCTCTGGGGGTCGGCAGGCAGCAGGGGCGGTTGCGGGCGCGTCTCGTTCAAGTACTCGATGATTGCGAGCGACTGTGCGAGCAGGAACTCGCCGTCCTGCAACGTCGGGACAAGGCCCTGCGGATTGCGGGAGAGATAGTCTGCGTCCAGGTGCTCGCCGCCGCCGCGCAGCAGGTGCTTCGGAATCGACTGCCATTCGAGGCGCTTGTAGTTGAGCGCAATCCGGACTCGATACGCCGCGGAGCTGCGCCAGTAGCCGTAGAGCCGCAAGCTCATGGTGCGCTGGTCGCGGGATCAATAACCACGGCGCTCAGAATTGCTCCGCGGGAAGCGCCATGATCGTAGAACTGCCGGCGCGCACCGCCAGGGCGTGCGCGGACGCACGTGGCAGGATCTGCTCGGCATAGAAGCGGGCCAGCACCGTCTGCACGCGCAGAAACGCCGCGTCCTCGCCGGCCGCGAGCGCCCCGCGCGCGAGCTGCCAGCCGCCGATGACCGTACCCATCATCATCAGGTAGTGCATCGCACCCGCGCCGGCGAGCTCCGGGTCACGCTTGACGCCGTTCAGCAGGTGGCTCGAGCACTGCACGACTTCGTCCAGCCCGCGCGACAGCGCCTGTCGAAGCCCCGCCAGCTCCTCACCGGCGTTTGCGAGTGGCGGGTCCACACCCCGCATCTCCGAGACCATCGCCGAGACCGTGGCGCCGCCGTCCCGGAGGAGCTTGCGACCCACCAGGTCGACCGCCTGGATGCCGTTGGTGCCCTCATAGATCGACGCGATGCGGGTGTCACGGAAGAGTTGCGCCACGCCCGTCTCCTCGACGTAGCCCATCCCGCCGTGCACCTGGATGCCGAGCGAGGTCACTTCCTGCGCGACTTCGGTGCACCACGCCTTCGCGATGGGCGTGAGCAGGTCGGCGCGCGTCTGCCAGCCCTCGACGGCCGCGGCATCCGTCCCGTGGGCGGCGCGATCGAGACAGGACGCGGTGTAGTAGCAGAGCGCACGCGCCGCCTGGGTGAGCGCGCGCATGGTGAGCAGCATCCTGCGCACGTCCGGATGGCGGATGATCGGCACGCGACCCTTTTCGCCGGGAGCGCGGCCCTGCACCCGCTCTCGGGCGTGCGCGACGGACTTCTGGTAGCAGCGCTCGGCCACGCCCACGCCCTGGAGGCCGACGCCCAGGCGCATGTAGTTCATCATGGTGAACATCGCAGCGAGCCCTTCGTTCTCGCGGCCGATGAGCTGCCCCTCCGCGCCACCCTGGTCACCGAAGGCCATCACGCAGGTCGGGCTCGCGTGGATGCCGAGCTTGTGCTCCACGGAGACGGGCCGGACGTCGTTGGCCTCGCCTGGCGAACCGTCCTTCCCGAGGCGGAATTTCGGCACGGCGAACAGCGAGATTCCCTGCGACCCTGCCGGCGCACCGGGCGTGCGTGCGAGGACGAGATGGACGATGTTCTCCGCCATCGGATGATCGCCCCAGGTGATGAAGATCTTCCGGCCGGTGATCAGGTATCGATCGCCGTCAGGCACTGCGCGGGTGGTCAGCGCGCCGAGGTCCGAACCGGCCTGCGGCTCCGTGAGGCACATCGTCCCGGTCCAGCGGCCTGCGATCATCGGTTCGAGATACGCCTTCCTCGTCTCCTCCGAGCCGTGGCGCTCGATGGCGAGCACCGCACCCTGCGCGAGCTCGGGGCAGAGCGCAAAGGCCATGTTCGCACTGCTCCACATTTCCTCACAGGCCGCAGCCAGCGTCTTGGGCAGGCCCTGGCCACCGTACTCGGGGCTCCCCGCGACCCCCGTCCATCCTCCATCGCGGAACTGTGCATAGGCCCGGGCGAACTCGGCTGGCACAACCACTGCGTCGCCCTCAACAGACACGCCCTCGCTGTCGCCAAGGGAGTTGATCGGGGAAAGCACCTCCGTCGCGAACGTCGCCGCCTCCTCGAGCACGGCATCCACCACGTCGGGGCTCGCTGCCTCAAAAGCCGGCAGTGCCGCGATCTCGCGCAGATCGGCAAGCTGCTCGAGCGTGAAGCGCATCTGCGCCAGTGGCGCCTGGTATTCACTCATCCGACGGACTCCTGCGGCAGTCCCGACCCTCAGTGGCGGCACTGCATATTACAATCAGCGCCCGTTTCATCGAGGCAGAGCATGCGGGACGCGTCCAGGCCGCAGAGTACCGTGGTGGATTGTCGGTCGCGGGCGCGAACGGCGCTCGCCGGTGTCCGTGTGCTCGCCGGCGTCCTTGCGGTGGCGATGTCCGGCGCGGCCTGCGGTCTCAAGGGGTCGCTCACGCTTCCGGAGACACCCCGGAACGTGGTGATCCGTCCCGGGCCCGGCGGCGAGACTGCACCGCCAACGGCACCGGCGCCCGAAGCCGAGCGGCTGCCGCCGCCGGAGCTGCCGCCGGACACCCGCGGCAACACCCGTGACTGAGTCGCGCCGCCTGGTGCTGGTGGACGGCTCGTCCTACCTGTACCGGGCGTTCCACGCCCTGCCGCCGCTGTCCAATTCCCGCGGCGAGCCGACCGGCGCGGTGCTCGGCGTCCTCAACATGCTGCTCAAGCTGCTCAAGGAAGACGATCCGCCGCTGATCGGCGTGGTGTTCGACGCGTCCGGGCGCACGTTTCGCGACGAGCTGTACGCAGAGTACAAGGCCAACCGCCCGTCGATGCCCGACGACCTGCGCGCGCAGGTCGACCCGCTGATCACCGCGGTCGAGGCGCTCGGGCTGCCGCTGCTGCGTATTGCCGGCGTCGAGGCCGACGACGTGATCGGCACGCTGGCACAGCGCGCCGCAGCCGCTCGGGATCGAAGTCGTGATCTCGACCGGCGACAAGGACATGGCACAGCTCGTCGACGGCCGCATATCGCTCGTCAACACGATGACCGACACGCGGCTCGATCGCGACGGGGTCAAGGCGAAGTTCGACGTCTATCCCGAGCAGATCGTCGATTACCTCGCGCTGGTCGGCGATTCCTCGGACAACATACCGGGGGTGCCGAAGGTCGGCCCGAAGACTGCCGCCAAGTGGCTCAACCAGTACACGACGCTCGATGCGCTGCTTGCGCATCGCGACGAGATCGAGGGCAAAGTCGGCGAAAGCCTGCGTGAACACGTGACCGACCTGACCCTGTCGAGGCAGCTTGCGACGATCCGCACCGATCTCGATCTTCCGATGGCGCCGGACAAGCTGCGTCGCGTCGAGCCCGACACGGCGCGCCTCCGCGAGCTCTACGGCCGGCTCGAGCTTCGCTCACTCCTCCGCCAGCTCCCCGAGTCGAAAAAAGGCTCGGAGCCATTTTTCGTGGCGGGTGCGCGTCCGTCGTCCGGCGCCGTTGACGGAGAAGGCGCCGCCGGAGCGCAGCAGGCACTGGGAACCGCCCCGGCTGAAACAGGCTCCGAGCCTGTTATCCGGCGGTATGAGACGGTGGTGACCGAGGCGGCCCTCGAGGAGTGGCTCGAACGGCTGGTGCGAGCGCCGCTCATGGCCTTCGACACCGAGACGACCTCGCTCGACTACATGCAGGCTGGAATCGTCGGCATGTCGTTCTGCTGCGAGGCCGGACACGCCGCCTACCTGCCGCTCGCGCACGACTATGCCGGCGCGCCGGCGCAGCTCGACCGTGATCGCGTGCTGGCGGCATTGAAGCCCCTGCTCGAGGACCCCGCGCGCGCCAAGGTCGGGCATCACCTGAAGCATCACGCGCACGTGCTGCGCAATCACGGCGTCGAGCTCGCCGGCATGCGCTACGACGCGATGCTCGAGTCGTACGTCCTCAACAGTACCGCGACTCGCCACGACCTCGATTCGACGGCCGCGCATTATCTCGGGATCGAGACGATCGATCTCGAGGACATCGCGGGCAAGGGCGCGAAGCAGCTCACGTTCAGCCAGGTGCCGGTCGATCGCGCGTCGGAATACGCAGCCGAGGACGCGGATGTCATCTGGCGACTGCACGAGCGGCTGTGGCCCGAGATCGCCCGGCAGCCGCGCCTTGCGTCGGTGTACGAGGACATCGAGCGGCCGCTGGTGCGCGTACTGCTCGACATGGAGCACACGGGCGTGCTCATCGACGCCGACATGCTGCGCCGGCAGAGCCACGAGATCGCAAAGAGCCTGATCGGTCTCGAGCAGGCGGCGCACGCCGCGGCGGGCACCAGCTTCAACCTCGACTCGCCGAAACAGCTGCAGGAAGTCCTGTTCGGCAAGCTCGCGCTGCCCGTGAAGCGACGGACCGCGACTGGCCAGCCGTCGACTGCAGAGGACGTCCTCGAGGAGCTCGCGCTCGAGTTCGAGCTGCCGCGCATCATCATGGAGTACCGGGCGATCGCGAAGCTCAAGTCCACCTACACCGACAAGCTGCCGGCGCAGCGCAATCCGCGCACCGGTCGCGTCCACACCTGCTACCACCAGGCTGTGGCCGCCACCGGCCGGCTCTCATCCACCGACCCCAACCTGCAGAACATCCCGATCCGCACTCCGGAGGGCCGTCGCATCCGGCAGGCCTTCGTCGCACCGCCCGGGCACCTGATCGTCGCCGCCGACTACTCGCAGATCGAGCTTCGCATCATGGCGCACCTGTCGGGCGACGAAGGGCTGCTGCGGGCCTTCGCCGAGGACCGCGACATCCACCAGGCGACTGCGGCCGAAGTGTTCGGTGCGGATTCGGCCGTGGTCGGCGCAGAGCAGCGGCGTGCGGCGAAGGCGATCAATTTCGGGCTGATCTACGGTATGTCGGCCTTCGGCCTCGCGCGCCAGCTCGGCATCGACCGGGGCGCCGCCCAGCGGTACGTGGATCTCTACTTCCAGCGCTATCCGGGCGTGCGCCGCTACATGGAGCAGACGCGCGAGGCCGCTCGCGTGCACGGGTTCGTCGAGACCGTGGCCGGGCGGCGCCTGTACCTGCAGGACATCCGTGCCCGCAACCCGCAGCTCCGCCAGGCCGCCGAGCGCGCGGCGATCAATGCGCCGATGCAGGGCACCGCGGCCGACATCATCAAGCGAGCCATGATCGCCGTTCACGCCTGGCTGCGGAGCGAAGCGCTGCCCGCGCGTCTCATCATGCAGGTTCACGACGAACTCGTCCTCGAGGTGCAGGACGGCGCGCTCCCGGCGGTCGAGGCCGGGTTGCGCGAACACATGTCGGCGGCCGCCGCGCTCCGCGTGCCGCTGAAAGTTGACGTGGGTCACGGGCGGAACTGGGACGAGGCGCACTGAACCCCTGATGGAAGCCCTCGTCGGCTAGAATCCGTCGGGCCCGAAAGGACCCACAGGAGCACCCGCTCATGCGCAGACACATCCTCGCCGCGATGGCACTGACGGCCCTCGGATCAACAGCCGCCCACGCTGTCGACAACGGCATCTACATCGGCGCGAGCGTCGGCGATGCGGGCGTCGAGTTCGACGGCATCGAAGGATTCAACATCGACGACAGCGACACGGGGTTCAAGCTGAACGCCGGATGGCGGATCCTCGACTGGCTGGCTGTCGAGGCGAACTATGTCGACCTGGGGTCCACCGAGGGCACTTTTACCCAAGGGTCCTTTGTGGACGAGCGCCTGGAGTTCGAGGCGAGCGGGATCAATTTCTCGGGCCTGCTGTTCCTTCCCGTCGGGCCAGTGGACTTTTTCGCACGCGCCGGGTTCGTCACCTGGGACGCCGAGGCGAAGCTGTCCGACATCACCGATGCCACGGATGACGATAGCGGCATGGATTTCTCATACGGCGGCGGCGCCCAGTTCCGGGTCTGGAGCCTGTCGTTGCGGGCCGAGTACGAGGTCTTCGACATCTCCGAAGCCGACAACGTCGACATGATCTCGCTGGGCATCATGTGGACGTTCCTCTAAGCCCCTGACCGAGTTAACTTTTTTTGACTAATCGGTCGTTTTGGGGCCGTGCGGCGGGGCTTTACTGAACCCAGGCTCGGCGCCGGCGGCGGGCTGACCGGACGACATTTCGGAACTTCCACGAACCCGGTCGCTCAAAGACTAACGAGCGTCCTCGGACGCTTGCGCCGGTCCTACCTCCCTGGGTCCGGCGTTAACCCGGTCATCCCCCAATACCGGGTTGGTCTTCCCCGGTTGGCTCCGCTGGGTCAACCGGGGTTTCTTTTTTCGGGGTCGCGAGAAGCGCGTGCAGCCGCTTGCGTGCTGCGGCGAGCCCCTCCCCAGTCAAGGCCGAGAAGAGCTGCGCCGTGACCGCACTGCCCAGGTCGCGGCGGACGGACTGCAGGGTCTGGTTCGCTGAACCGCGGCCCAGCTTGTCCGACTTGGTCAGCAACAGGTGCACGGGGAGGGCGCGTGCGGTCGCAAGATCGAGCATCGTGCGGTCGTGCGCGGTGAGCGGGTGCCGGACGTCCATCACGACCACGACGCCGCGCAAGCTCGTCCGTCCAGCGAAGTAGGACTCGACCAGCGCGCCCCAATGGCGGCGCATCTCCCCCGGCACAGCCGCAAAACCGTAGCCCGGCAGATCCACGAGCCGACGCCCGGGCTCGAGCTCGAAGAAATTGACCAGCCGTGTCGCGCCGGGCGTGCGGCTGGTGCGCGCGAGACCCTTGCGACCGACCAGAACATTGAGGGCGCTCGACTTGCCCGCGTTCGATCGACCGGCGACGGCGACCTCGACGCCGACGTCGGAGGGAAACTGTCGCGTCGAATCCGCGCTCGTCAGGAATTTTACGTTTGGATACGCAGACATAGCGTCGAGCGGAGGGATTTGTTGCCGGGGGCGTAGTGTACAATCCGCGGCCCAACCGGCCGCCTAGATCGGCCGCGGGGAACGCCCACGCCCGCTCACGCTCATGTCCGGAGTGGTTTCATGACCGCCAAGCTCGCCGCGATCCTGATCTGCGCCGCCGCGTTCGGATCGGCCGCACCCGCGCTGGCCGCCGGATCGAAGGAAGCCGGGCAGACGAAGTCGGCGGTCTGCGTGGCCTGCCATGGTGTCGACGGCAACAGCGTCAATCCGGAGTGGCCGAGCATCGCCGGACAGCACGAGGCATATCTGATCGAGCAGCTCAAGGCGTTTCGCGACGGCGCCCGCCAGAACGTGCTCATGTCGCCGATGGCCGTGGGCCTGAGCGACGAGGACATCGCCAACCTCGCGGCGTGGTACTCGGCCCAGACGCCGCACGGCGGGGAAACCGAGCCGTCCAAACTCAAGCTCGGCCAGCGGGTCTTCCGCGCCGGCAACGCGCAGGAGAACGCAATGGCCTGCGCCGCGTGCCACGGACCGACCGGCCGGGGAAATCCCCTTGCGAAGTTTCCGGCCATCCAGGGACAGCAAGCCACGTATGTCGCAGCCCAGCTGCGCGCCTACAAGTCGGGCGAGCGCGCGAGCGATGCAAACCAGGTGATGCGCAGCGTCGCCGCCCGGCTGTCCGAGGCGGAAATCGACGCGGTGGCATCTTATGTCCAGGGTCTGCGCTGAACCCGACGGCTTTCGGCAGGTCATAGCTCCCATGCACAAAGTCATCCCGCTGCGCGTACTGGTCCTGGCCGCCTCGCTGCTGGCGGGCGGCGTCGCCTGCTCTGCCGAATTCACGGAAGGCAAGCACTACAAGGCACTCAAGCCCGCACAGCCAACCAGCGTCGCGCCGGGCAAGGTCGAGGTGGTCGAGGTGTTCTGGTACGCCTGCGGCCACTGCTACGTGATCGAGCCCACGCTCGAGAGTTGGGCCCGGAAGGGCAAGCCCGCCAACGTCGAGCTGGTTCGCGTCCCTGCGATGTGGAACGACCTGCTCAAGACGCACGCTCGGGTGTTCTACACGGCGGAACTGCTCGGCAAGCTGCCGGCCCTGCACAGCGAGATCTACCGCGAGATCAACGTGCGCGGCAATCGGCTCGACACGCCCGCGAAGATCGAGGCCTTCTTCACGTCGAAGGGTGTCTCGAAGCAGGACTTCCAGAAGGCGTTCTCCTCGTTTGCGGTCGAGACCAAATTGAGCCGCGCCGCGGACCTCAACAAGCGCTATCGGATCACGAGCACGCCGACGGTCGTGATCAACGGGCGCTACGTCACCGACGTGCAGATGGCCGGGTCGGAAGCGGCATTGTTCGACCTCGTCAACGACCTGGCCGCGCGCGAGACGCCTGCCGGCTGAGCGTTCCTGAGCGCCCGACCGCTGCGGTGTGCTAAAAAGCCGCCCATGCTGACAGGGCGCCCCGCATGCTGCGTCTGCTGATTCCCACCGGCAGCGGTTACACCTGGGTCGAACACGTCCCGCCAGCACCGTTCCCGGACGAGTTCCTGTGGGCGGATCTCTACGAGCCGACGCCGCAGGAAGAAAAGGCCGTCGAGTCGCTGCTCACGGTGGACGTCCCCACCCGCGACGAGATGAAGGAGATCGAGACCTCGAGCCGTCTCTACGAGGAGAACGGCGCGGTCTACATGACGGCGACGGTGGGCACCAAGCTCGACGGACCGGCCCCGGAAAGCAGCGCGGTCACGTTCATCCTGGCCAACGACCGGCTGATCACCAATCGCTACGCGGATCCGACGCCGATCCGCCGGTTCATGGGCCTGGTCGAGCGCTCTCCCGCGGCGTGCACCTCCTCGGCCACGCTCCTCGCCGGGCTGCTGGAGGCCTTCACCGAGCGGACCGCCGACCTGCTCGAGCGCGTGCAGCTGGACCTCGATTCCGTGTCGCAGCTGATCTTCCCGCGCGCCGACGCCGCAGCACCCACGAGCCGCGACCTGCATGGAATGATCCAGCGTATCGGCATCGACGGAGACCTGATCTCGAAGGCCCGCGAGAGCCTGATCAGCTTCCAGCGGCTCCTGATGTACGTGCAGCAGACCACCACCGTGACGCTGTCGCAGGATCAGCGAGGGCGCTTCAAGTCGACACTGCGCGACGTGCAGTCCCTGTCCGACCACGCGAGCTTCCTCAGCACCAAGGTGCAGTTCCTGCTCGACGCGGTGCTCGGTCTCATCAACCTGGAGCAGAACAACATCATCAAGATCTTCTCGGTCGCGGCGGTCATGTTCCTGCCGCCGACGCTCGTGGCGAGCATCTACGGCATGAACTTCGATTTCATGCCCGAGTTGAACGAGCACTGGGGCTACCCCCTCGCGCTGCTCGCGATGCTCGCCTCCGCGGTCATCCCCTACGTCTATTTCCGCCGCAAGGGCTGGCTGTAGCGATGGTAAAACCTGCGATCACCAACATGGCCGTCTTCTGCGACTTCGAGAACGTCGCGCTCGGCGTACGCGACGCGAAGTTCGCCCGCTTCGACATCGACAAGGTGCTCGAGCGGCTGCTGCTCAAGGGCAGCATCGTGGTCAAGAAGGCGTACTGCGACTGGGAGCGGTACAAGGAATTCAAGGCCGCGATGCACGAGGCCTCGTTCGAGCTGATCGAGATCCCGCACGTGCGGATGTCCGGCAAGAACTCCGCCGACATCCGCATGGTGGTCGACGCGCTCGACCTCTGCTACACCAAGTCGCATGTCGACACCTTCGTGATCGTGAGCGGCGACTCCGATTTCTCGCCGCTCGTGAGCAAGCTGCGCGAGAACAACAAGATCGTGATCGGCGTGGGCGTGAAGAGCTCCACCTCCGACCTGCTGATCGCGAACTGCGACGAGTTCATCTACTACGACGACCTGGTGCGGAAGGAAGAGCAGCGCCGCGGTCGCAGGAAATCACCAGCGAAGCAGGCGGCAACCGGCGCCAGGCCGGCGCCACCCGCGGCTGTTGCGGCGGCAGCGGAGGCTGCGCCCGTCGACGCCGGCGCGGCGCCGCAGGCGCCCCGCAGCACCGAAGCGGAGCGGCGGCAGGAAGGCTTCGACCTCGTGCTGAAGACGCTCGAGGCGCTGTCCGAGGAGCGCGACGAGGACGAGAAGATCTGGGGATCGATGATCAAGCAGGCGATCAAGCGCCAGCGCCCGGGATTCAACGAGAGTTACCACGGCTTCCGCAGCTTCAGCGAGTTGCTGGAGGAAGCGCGCGCCCAGAAACTGATCGAGCTCGAGAAGGACGAGAAGTCCGGGGGCTACGTCGTCAGGGCCTTGAGTCCGTAGCGCGGCCGCGAGAATGCGACATGCGATCAGGAATCGACCCGCTTCGGGTTGACAACGGCGGGCCGTACTTCATCCTGCGTGCCGCAGCGATTACTCGAATAGCTAGGGCCTACAGATTGACCGTATTGGGGGAGCTCAAGCGACGCAACGTCGTCCGTGTAGGCGCGTTGTACCTGCTGGCCGCATGGCTCACCCTGCAGGTGACCGAGCTTCTGTTCGACCTGCTCGAGTTGCCGACCTGGAGCGCCAGGCTCGTCTTCGGTCTGCTCGTGGTCGGTTTTCCGCTCGTGCTGCTGTTCTCCTGGGTATACGAGCTCACTCCAGAGGGACTCAAGAAGCAGCACGAAGTCGATCGCGATCAGTCCATCACCGCACGAGACCGGCCGCAAGATCAACTATCTCATCGGCGCGCTGGCGGTGCTCGCGATCGTCGTCGTCGCCGTCGAGCGGTTCATTCCGCGCGCAGCGCCCATCCCGGCCGCAACCGATGCAGCGCCAGGAGCGCCCACCTGCGGAGGCACCGGTCCAGGCAGCGGCCAAGTCCATCGCGGTGCTGCCGTTTGCGGACATGAGCGCGGGTAAGGACCAGGAATACTTCGCGGATGGCTTGTCGGAGGAGTTGCTCAACCTGCTAGCGAAGCTGCCCGAGCTGCGCGTGATCGGGCGCACCTCGTCGTTCCAGTTCAAGGGACGGAACGAAGACCTGCGGGTGATCGGCGAGAAGCTCAACGTCGCGCACATCCTGGAGGGCAGCGTGCGCAAGTCCGGCGAGAAGGTGCGAATCACCGCGCAGCTCATCCGGGCCGACCGACGGTTCTCACCTCTGGTCGGAGACCTACGATCGCACGCTCGATGACATCTTCGTCGTGCAGGACGACATTGCAGGCGAGGTGGTCAAGGCGCTGAAGCTCACCCTGCTCGGCACGACGTCCGTGACGCGTTCCAGGCCAGTGGATCCGGAAGCCTACAACCTCGCCTTGCAGGGACGTTTCTTCCTCGACCGGCGCAGCCAGAAGGACCTCGAGCGTTCAGTCGATTACTTCCGGCGGTCCAGCGAGCGCGATCCCGCTACGCCCCGGCCTGGGCGGGCCTCTCGGAGGCATACGCACAGCAGGCCGACAACGGTTACGTGCCGGTCGCGGACGGCTATCGGCAGGCGCGCGAGGCCGCGAGAAGGCGCTGGCGCTCGATCCACGAGCTCGTTGACGCGCATCTGGCGATGGGCTGGATCCACCAGACCTACGACTGGAACTGGGAGGCCGCCGACGCCAGCTTTCGCAGGGCACTCGACCTGGAACCCGGCAACGCCCAGGCCCTCAGGCACGCCAGCAGGCAGGCGCTGGCCGTCGGACGCTCGAACGAAGCGATCGACCTGGCGAACAAGGCCCTCGAGCGCGATCCGCTGCGGCCGTATTCCTACAACAACCTCGGCCTAAACTTGCTGGCAGCCAACCGCGATACGGAAGCCGAGGCCGCGTTTCGCAAGGCCATGGAACTCGATCCCGACGGGGCCTACCGGCATCAGGCGATCGGGCAAGCCCTGCTCCTGCAGGGCAAGGCCGACGCCGCCCTGCAGGAGATGCAGCAGGAAACGGGAGGAGATCTGGGGGCTCTCTGCATTGCCTCTCGCATTTCACGCGCTCGGCCGGCGCAGCGAGTCCGACGCGGCGCTAGCGGCCCTCAAGAGCAAGTACGCCGGAGAAGCGGCCTACCAGATCGCCGAAGTGCATGCCTTCCGCGGCGAGGCCGACCTGGCCTTCGAGTGGCTCGAGCGTGCCTATGACCAGCGCGACGGCGGCGTTTCGGAGATCAAGGGCGACCGGCTGATGCACGGGCTCGTCGGCGATCCGCGTTACAAGGCGTTTCTGAGGAAGCTGAATCTGCCCGAGTGAATTTGGCGCGCCCGGCGGGATTCGAACCCACGACCTTCGGCTTCGGAGGCCGACACTCTATCCAACTGAGCTACGGGCGCGCGGTGGGTGCCGGCGAGGGCCGCAGATGTTAGCGGAAAATCGGCTCCGAGCCGAATATCCGTATAATTCGCGGTCCGAGGCCGCCCACGCCGGGAGACGCAGTGAGCGCAAAGCACGACCGCACGTTCTTCGACACCTTCATGCTGGTGCTTGGCATCCTGTTCGCCGTCACCCTGGTGCTGGTCGGGCTCGCGCGCGTGATCTCGGGCCGGTCGTTCGAGGCTCACAAGCAGGAAGACCCGGTCTACCAGCGCGAGCTGCTCGCGCGGATCGAGCCCGTGGCTCGGGTGGCCGTCGCGGGCCAGGACAACTCGGCGCTCGAGCCTCCGGCCGCCGAGGCCGCGGTGGCGGCGACCGACCTGAGCGGTGAGGAGGTCTATAACCAGGCGTGCGTGGCCTGCCACGGCGCAGGGATCGCCGGAGCGCCGAAATTCGGCGACGCGGCGGCTTGGGCGTCTCGCATCGGGCAGGGCGTCGAGACGCTGAACCAGCACGCGATCGCGGGTTACCAGGGCAAGGCGGGCTTCATGCCGGCCAAGGGCGGCCGCACGGACCTTTCCGACCAGTCCGTAATCAACGCGGTCGACTACATGGTCGCCGCCGCCAAGTAGGCGGGGTCAGCGCCTCAAGGAAGAGCGTCGAGCCGCCGGCGATACAGCACGCGGTCTCGACGGCGATGCGGGACTTTCCACGCCGGACGGCGCCGTAGGGAGCCGTAGGGGTGCCGGGTCGCAGTTTCGCAGTTATGCGAACAGCCGCGCCTGGACGCTCCGGCCGGATTTACGCGCACAACTGCGAAACTGCGACCCGGCACCCACGTCAGGCACCCACGTCAGTCCTCGGACTGCCGGAAATCCACGCCGAGCGAGCGGAGCTTGCGGTACAGGTGAGTGCGCTCCATGCCGACGCGCTTGGCGAGCTGCCCAACCTTGCCGTTGCAGAGCTGCAGCTGCTGCGTGAGATAGGCGCGCTCGAAATGCTCGCGCGCCTCGCGCAACGGAAGCGCGAGCAGGTCCTGCTTCACGAGCGGCTCGTTGGCGACCGTCTGCGCGGCGATCTGCCGCTCGATCTCCTCGAGGTGGATCTCTTCGCTCCCGCCCTGGATCAGCAGACGATGAACCAGGTTCTTGAGCTCGCGGATGTTGCCCGGCCAGGGATAATTGCGCAGACGGTTCTGTGCTGCGACACCGAAGCGCCGGAACGGCAGGCGTTCCTCGTCCACCAGCCGGTCGACGTAGTAGCGCAGCAGCTCCGGCACGTCTTCGGCGTAGTCCCGGAGCGGCGGCACGCGCAAGGTCAGCACGTTGAGTTGCGAGAGCAGGTCGATGCGGAAGGGCTCCGCGCCGCGGGTCTCGAACCCGGGCTGGGCCGAGGAAACGACGCGCGCATCGACCCGCCGTGCCTCGGTGCCGGACTTGCGCAGATAGCTGCCCGTATCCAGCGCGGCGAGCAGAAGGCGCTGCGCCGCGACCGACAGGTCCTCGAGACCGTTGATATACAAGGTGCCGCCGTCGGCCTGCTCGAGCACGCCTTTGCGCACCTCGCCACCGTTGCCGACGCCATAGAGATTGGCTTCTAAGTCACCCTCGGTGAGCGCACCCGCGACCGCAGTCACGAACGGTCCGCCGGAGCGCGGGCTAAGCGAGTGGATATATCGCGCGAAGGCTTCGCGGCCGGTGCCCGGCTCGCCTACGATCAGGACAGGCGCCTCGTGCGGCGCGATCTGCCGGACCTGCTCGCGCAGCTCGCGCATGAGCTGGCTGCGTCCCACCGGGGCGAGCAGCGGCGGCACGAGCGAGCGCGCGCTGTGCCGCCGCCGGCGCCCGTCGTCGAGCGCCTTCTGCACGGTGCGCAGCAGCTTCGCGAGCGAGAGGGGCTTCTCGACGTAGTCGACGGCGCCGAGGCGGGTCGCCTCCACCGCGGTCTCGACCGTGCCATGCCCGGACATCATCACGACCGGCGCGGTAAACGAGTGCGCGAGCTGCCATTCACGCAGCAGGCTGATGCCGTCCGAATCGGGCATCCAGATGTCGAGCAGCACCAGGTCCGGCGCCTGCCTGGCGCAGGCGGCGCGGGCCTCTGCCGCGCTTGCGGCAGTGTCGACCGTGTAGCCTTCCTCGCTCAGGATCTCCTGGACCAGGTCCCGGATGTTCGATTCGTCGTCGACCACGAGTATCCGCGCGGTGCTCATGCACGCTCCCTCCTGGATTCCGCCTTGCGCTCACTGCGCGCAACGGCGGCTGGCCTGCCCGTCTCACTTAACGGCAAATCGATGCGTACGCGCGCGCCACCTTCGGCGCGGTTCTCCGCCTCGATGTGCCCCCCATGCTCTTCCACGATCTTGCGCACGATGGCGAGACCAAGGCCCGTACCCTTGGCCTTGGTCGTCACGTACGGATCGAATACCTGGCCGATCAGGTCCCGCTGGAATCCAGGGCCGTCGTCCTCGACGGTGATCTCGGCCACATCGGCGCCGCCGCGACTCGCGAGTCGCGTGCGCACCAGGATCTCGCCACCACGCCGGCCTTCCAGCGCCTCGTTCGCATTCGTGAGCAGGTTGTGCAGAAGCTGCCGCAGGCGTCCCTGGTCCGCGACGACCGACTCGATGCCCGGGTCGAGCGTGACCGCCAGGTGCACTCGCCGGCGCGTGTCCTGCGCACGGTAGAGCTCCGTTACCTCGGTCACCAGCTTGTTGAGATCGACGCTCGACATCTCGAAGCGCGGCGCGCGCGCGTACTCGCTGAATGCGTTGACCATCTCCTTCATCGCCTCGACCTGCTGCACGATCGTTTCCGTGCCGCGGTCGAGGATCTGCGCGTCCTTCTCGGCCATCGCCGGCAATAGCTTGTGCCGCATGCGCTCCGCGGACAGCCTGATCGGCGTGAGCGGGTTCTTGATCTCGTGCGCGAGCCGGCGCGCAACCTCGCCCCAGGCCGCCTCGCGCTGCGCCTGCAGCATCACCGTGATGTCGTCGAACACGAGCACGAACCCCGCCGGCGCGTCGCCCTCGATCGGCAGCGGCGTACACGCGCACATGAGCACGCGGCGTCCGGAACCCGAAGCGAGCGTGAGCTGCTCGCGCCATTCTTCGTCGCCGGCGGCGAGCCGCGCGCGCGCCGATTCGCTGAACTGGCCGAGCAGGCTCTCGGGCGGGCCGAGCGAGGCGAGGGACTGGCCGACGCGCGCCTCGAGGTCGTCGCCCAGGATCATGCTCGCCGCGCGGTTCGCGGTGCGCACGCGAAGGTCGGGCTCGAGCGACACGACGCCGGTGGAGAGACGCGCGAGGATGATCGCCAGGTTGGCGCGCTCCGTCTCGGCCGCCTGCTGCGCGAGCTGCTGGTCTGCGCGCGCGTGGCGCAGGCGCTTGGTCATGTCGTTGAACGAGTGCACGAGGAACCCCATCTCGTCGTGCGAGGTCATCGGGAGGCGCGTGTCGAGGTCACCCTGCGCCACCGCACGCGTGCCCTTGACCAGGTCCTGGATCGGCTGCACGAGACGTTGGGCCGTGAAGATCGCGCCGTACCAGGCCGCGAGCAGCGAGAGCAGCAGAACGACGGTCAGCGTCAGGATGAAGCTCGCCTTGAGCGGGCGGCGCAGGTAGTCCTTCTCGCCGTACTGCTGGTAGGCGGCCTGCACGGTGTCTGCGAGCGCGCCCAGGCGCTCGGCCACGGGGTAGACCGCCTGTACGAGGCTGCGCTCGCGGCCGGGTATCGTTGGCCCGAGCTGCACCGCGGTGCGTACCAGATAGCCGCCGTTGATCTGCGGCTCGAGGCTGACGAACGGTCGTCCCTGGCGGATCTGCAGCAGCAGCTCGTCGGGCAGCAGTTCGGGCACGAGGTCCGAGGAAAGCCCCTTGCTGAACGCGATCAGCGAGCCGCTCTCGGTCGCGACCGTGAGCTCGAGTGCGCCGACCCGCTGACGCAGCGTCTCGAGCAGGCCGGGATATGCACCGCCGCTCGCGGCCAGCTCGTCCGCAACGAGCCGCGTGTCGGCGAGGTGCTCGCGCATGCGAACCTCGAGCGCCGAGCGAGAAAGCACGAGTGCGTCGTCGAGGCTGCGGCGGATCTCGACGTTGAACCAGCTGTCGATGCCGCGGTTCAGGAACTGCACGGCGAAGAAGTACACGAGCAGGATCGGCAGCGTCGCCAGCACACCGAAGATCCAGACCATGCGCGCCTTGATCCGCGATCCGATCACGTGTCCGCGCCAGTCGCGCACGAGCTGCGTGAGTCTCACGCCCAGGAGCACCAGCAGGACCACCAGGCCCGCGGCGTTGACCATCAGGATCCACGGATGGAGGCGGCCGAACTGCTCGGAGTTCTGCGCGGTCTGTGCCATGAACAGGATCGCGGCGAGCCAGAGCAGCCCGCCGATGCCCATGAGGGCCGCGGAACCGGCGCGCCTTATGGACGCAGCGTCCATGAGTACCACCGGCCGGTCGCGCCCGGGTCTTCGGTCCAGAACAGAAGCCACTTGAGCGCCGCCGGAGTTCCACCCATGTCGAGCACGGCGCGCAGCCTGACGTTGTACCGGGCGGCCGGCGACAGGAGGTTCGCGTCGATCACCGGCAGGCCGCGGATCTCGGACAGCCGGTCGAGCGCAGACTGCAGCGAGCCGAAATCGAACTGCTCGCCCGTGTTGAGGTTGCGCAACAGGTAGCGCTGGCTCAGGGCGTGATAATTGAGCTCGTAGCTCTGTGCGAGGGAGGCGATGCCGTCGTCGGGCAGGTAGTTGCGGATGCGACTGATGACGATCTCGTAGTCGAGCCGCATCGTGAGACCGCCTTCGAGGGCGTTTCGCGTGTCGTCCGCCAGCTCGATGACGAGGTTCGCGTCGAGCTCGTAGATGTTCTCGCGCAGGCGCAGCTCCGCGTCGCGGACCACGAGCGTCGTCTCGGCGCGGGCCGTTGCCGTTGCGAGAAAGCACAACAGCACGCAGCCGCAGAGCGCGGCAAAAGGCGGACTCCGGCGGGGAGTCCCGATGCGGCTGTGGCCGATTTCCAACGCTTAGCCTCGTTTGTCGAGGCAAGCATAATAGAACCCGTCCATGTCGGCGCCCCCAGGAGGCCAGGGGTAGCCCGGGGCGCCGGGATCCGGACTGGGCGGCCAGGCGGCTACCCCGGCGGGCGTGGCATCAGACGCGGCCGGAGTATCGGCGAGAAAGGCCCTGATCACCTCGGCATTCTCGGCCTTGAGCACCGAGCAGCTCGTGTACAGCAGGCGTCCCCCGGAGCGCAGGAGCGGCCAGAGCGCCTCGAGCATCGCGCGCTGGCGGCGCGCCATCGGCGGGAGGTCGCCGGGCCGTCGCAGCAGCTTGATGTCCGGGTGGCGCCGGATCACCCCCGTGGAGGAACACGGCACGTCGAGCAGGATGCGATCGTAGGATTGCCCGTCCCACCACGCGTCGGGGCGCGTTGCATCGCCCGCAACCAGGGTCGCGGCGAGGCCCAGCCGGTCGAGATTGGCCTGCACGCGCGCAAGACGCGCGGAGGAGGAATCGACGGCGGTCACCGCCGCCGCGTCGCCGGTGCGCTCGAGGATGTGACCGGTCTTGCCGCCGGGTGCTGCGCAGGCGTCGAGGATCCGCTCCCCGGCCTGTGGCGAAAGGAGCTCGATCGCAAGCTGCGCCGCGGCATCCTGCACTGAGACATGTCCTTCGGCGAACCCGGGCAACGAGCGCACGTCGGCCGCCGGCTCGACGCGCAGCGCATCCGGTGCGCGAACATCCCGATGCCCGCGAAAGCCGGCCGCCTCGAGGGCGCGCAGTTGCGCATCCACGCTCGTGCGTCGGGCGTTGACACGCAACCAGAGCGGCGGATGCGCGTTGTTCGCCTCGAGGATGGCCTCGTGCTGCCCGGGCCAGTCGCGCGCCATCGCGTCTGCGAGCCAGCGGGGATGTGCCGTCCGCGTGGCGAGGTCTGCGTCCACCGTCGCAAGGATCCCGGCGCGCTCGCGCTGGAAACGACGCAGCACGGCATTGACGAACCCGGCGGCGCGTGTGTGCCCGAGCTCGCGCGCGGCGCCAACCGTCTCCGCCACTGCCGCGTGCTCCGCGACTTCGCCGGACAGTAGCTGGAAGAGTCCGACCTCGAGTAGCGCGCGTAGCGTAGGCGCGAGCCGGTCCGGCGGCCGGTCGGCGAGTTCGGCCAGGATCGCTCTCAGCCGGAAATGCCAGCGCAGCGTGCCGTAGGTGAGCGAGCGCTTGAGACCGCGCGCCGACCCGACATCGGCGTCGTCGGCGAGCAGTTCATCGAGAGAGCGGCCGCGATCGGCGACCTCGGCGACCCACTGGGCGGCGGCGGCGCGGACCCGGGCCGCTGTGGGCGCGACGGGGCTCATGCGCCCAGCCTGCTGCCTTCGAGCAAGTGCGCGTTCTGGAACTCGGCGGCCGTCATGGCGCGACGCCCCGCGAGCTGCAGGCGTTCGATCTGCAGCGCCCCCTGCCCCGCTGCGACCACGAGCCGCGCCCCGGTCTCGATCACCGCTCCGGGCGGCGCATCGATGGTCCGTGCTCGTGGTTCCGCCGCCCAGATGCGCAGCTGCGTTCCCGACCACGTTGTCTCGGCCACAGGGCGGGGATTGAAGGCTCGCACCTGGCGATCGAGTTCCGCGGCGTCTCGCGTCCAGTCGATCGTGGCTTCGCTGCGCACGATCTTGTGCGCGTAGGTGGCACCCGCGCGAGGGTTGGGGCTGCGGCGTGATGCGGCCCTCGCAACGGAGCACGATCGCCTCGACGACCGCATCGGCGCCCAGGCGGGCGAGCCGGTCGTGCAGCGAGGCGGCGGTCTCGCGCGGCGCGACAGGCGTCGAGCGCGCGAGGAGCATCGAGCCGGTGTCGAGACCCGCATCCATCTGCATGATCGTGACGCCGGTCTCGGCGTCGCCGGCCTGGATCGCCCGCTCGATCGGCGCGGCGCCGCGCCAGCGCGGCAGCAGCGATGCGTGGATGTTGAGGCAGCCGAGCGCGGGCACGTCGAGGATGGCCTGCGGCAGGATCAGTCCGTAGGCGACGACCACCATCAGCTCGGGCGCGTAGCCGCGCAATCGCTCGACCGCCTCGGCTGTGCGGAGCGTCGCCGGCTGCTCCACATGCAGACCGAGCGACAGCGCTTGCGCCTTCACCGGCCCCACCGTGATCGCGCGACCCCGGCCCGCAGGCCGGTCGGGCTGCGTGTACACCGCGCGGACTCGATGGCCCGCAGCGTGCAGCGCCGTCAGCGCCGTCACCGCGAATGCCGGCGTCCCTGCAAACACGATGTCGAGAATTCGGCTCAGAGCCAGATTACCGACGAATAAATTGGCTCCGAGCCAATATTCGTCAGAGGCGGGTGCGCTCGCGGTCCACCACGCCGCCCTGGCGCTCGCGGCGCTCCTTTTCGAGCTTCTTTCGGATGCGGGTGCGCTTGAGCTCGGAGAGGTAGTCGACGAAGAGCTTCCCCTCGAGATGGTCGATCTCGTGCTGGATGCAGACGGCGAGGAGCCCCTCGGCCTCGGTCTCGAAGGACGTGCCGTCGCGATCGAGGGCGCGGACGGTGATCCGCGTGGCGCGATCGACCATATCGAATACGCCGGGCACGGACAGGCAGCCTTCCTCTGCCTGCTGCGACTCCGTCGTGAGCAACGATCTCCGGATTGACGAAGGCCATCGGCCGGTCGTGATTCTCGCTCACGTCGAGCACCAGCACGCGCTCGTGAACGTTGACCTGGGTCGCCGCAAGCCCCACGCCCGGCGCGGCGTACATGGTCTCGAGCATGTCGTCGATCAGGCGACGGATCCGCTCGTCCACGGCGGCCACGGGCTTTGCGCGGGTGCGCAGCCGCGGGTCGGGGTACTCCAGTATGGTGAGGACTGCCATGTTTCGATTCGAACCTGAGAACGCCGTCAAATTAACGCAACCGGGCGCTCCCGGGACTCGCCCACTTTCTGCAGAAATGCTGCTAAAGTTAAGCCACGCTTGAACTTACAGACAACCGAACCCCCCTGGATTCCGTCGCCATCCAGTGGGCGGTCGCGACTGAGACTCAGTCGGCAGCAGGCCTGCGCAGGCTCGGATTATAAGGCGACGGTCGCGACCCTGACACCCGACGGAGTTATAGGGATGCATCGTCACCCACGCCTGGACCGCCATCAACCGCCCGCCGGGGGCCGCCGCCTCCGCGCCGCCACCCTGGCAGTGGCCTGCGCCTGCCTGGGACTCGCCCTGGGTGCCGCGACGCCGACCCTGGCCCAGGAGGAGGTTTCCGGGCAGTCGATGTCCGTGCCGCTCGCGGCCGACGCGCCGGACACCTATGTCGTCAAGCGCGGCGACACGCTGTGGGACATCTCCGCCGTGTTCCTGCGCGACCCCTGGTATTGGCCCGAGATCTGGTACGTCAACCCGGCGATCGAGAACCCTCATCTCATCTACCCGGGTGACGTGCTGCATCTCGTCTACGTCGACGGGCGCCCGCGCGTCACGGTCGGGCGTGCGGGTGACGTGCGGCTCTCGCCGCAGGTGCGATCGCAGCCCCTGAGCGAGGCGATCCGCGCGATCCCTTACGACCTGCTGATGACCTTCGTCGGCCGCCCCGGACTGCTCACGCGCGACGAAGTCCGAAACCAGCCGTACGTGGTCGGTATCCGCGACCGGCACATCATCGGCTCGACCGAGAACGAGGTGTACGGTCGCGGCCTCGGTGCGCCGCCCGTCGGCCAGCGATTCAACATCGTCAACGTCGGCGAACGGCTGCGCGACCCCGACGACGGCGACCTGCTGGGTTACATCGGCCACTACGCAGGCACCGCGGAAGTGATCGACAACACCGACACGGGCCGGAAATCGCTTGCGCACATGCGCGTCGTAGAGTCGGGCCGCGAGATCCTGCAGGGCGACAAGATCTTCCCCGCCGAGAGCGACATCGGGGCGGACTTCGTCATGAGCGCGCCGACCGACGCCGACCTCGACGGGCAGGTGATCGCGGTCGTCGACGGTGTGTACGTCGCGGGCCGCTTCCAGGTGCTCGCGATCAATCGTGGCGCACGCGACGGGCTCAAGCCCGGCAACGTCGTCGGCATCTTTGCCGCTGGCGAGATGATCCGCGACCGCTTCGACAGCAGCTCGACCTGGCGCAGCATGGTCGACGAACTACCAGAGAGTGCAGCTCCCGACCGAGCGCAGCGGCTCGCTGCTGCTCTTCACCGTGCACGATCGCATGAGCTACGGGCTCGTCGTCGAGAGCACCGTCGACCTGCGCAACGGCGACTACATCAAGCACCCGGCGGTCGGCCATCGCGACACCGGGCTCACGGCCCAGTTCGGTCACTGAGAAAGCTGAACAGCGCGCTCGCGCGCAAAGAGCGTCGATTCACGGAGAGCCTGCCGGGTGCGAATCCCGGTAGGCTCTTCGTCCATGGACGACCCGAAACCGTGGCTCGTGCTCGCCCGCGCGCCCGGGCTGCACGCCGGACAGCTGCCCGCCGGGCCGTTGCGGGACGATCCCACCCTGCTCGCGCGAGAATCGCGCACGGCGCTCGCTGCGCTGGGATTGCCGCAGGCGGCGATCAACGCGCTCAAGGACCCTGAACCGGCCGCGCTTTCGGGAGACGAGCGCTGGCTCGCTGCGGCCGGCTGTCGCGTCGTGGGCTACGGCACGTCCGCCTATCCGCCGCTGCTCGCCGCGATCGCCGACGCGCCGCTCGTGCTTTTCGTCGAAGGCGACCCGACCGTGCTCGGACTGCCGCAGCTCGCGATGGTCGGGGCCCGCAACCCGACCGCGATCGGCCGCGACACCGCGACGCAGTTCGCGGAGCACCTCGCGCGTGCGGGGCTCGCGATCACGAGCGGCCTCGCGCTCGGGATCGACGCGGCGAGTCATCGCGGTGCGCTCGCGGGCAACGGTCGCACGGTCGCGGTGCAGGGATGCGGTCCCGAGCGTGTCTACCCTGCCGAACACACCGCGCTCGCGCGCGAGATCGCCGCGCAGGGCGCGCTGGTGACGGAATTTCCAACCGGTGTGCCGCCGCTGCCGGAGCACTTTCCCCGTCGTAACCGCATCATCAGCGGGCTCTCGGTGGGCACGCTCGTGGTCGAGGCCGCGCTCAACAGCGGCTCGCTGATCACCGCGCGGCTCGCCGGTGAGCAGGGGCGCGAGGTGTTCGCCATCCCCGGCTCGATCCACAGCCCGATGTCCCGCGGCTGCCATCGCCTGATTCGCCAGGGAGCGAAGCTCGTCGAGAGCGCAGAAGACATTTTTACGGAACTCGGCGGCCTGTTCGAAGGTCTTCGTCACGTGGCGGACCGCCCTGAAGCGCCTGGTGGAACTGTGGAAACCGGCCGTGCGTTGGACAAGGAGTATGAAATCCTGTTAGATGCGCTCGGCTTCGAGCCGGCCGGCGTCGATGCGCTCGTGTCGCGGACGGGTCTGCGTACCGATGCGGTGGCTTCGATGCTGCTCATCCTCGAACTCGAGGGGCAGGTCGAACAGCAGCACGGCGGGGTGTTCTGCCGCAGGCTGCCGGGGAAACAGGAATGAAGGAAAGCGTCCTCGACATCCTGATCTACCTGTTCGAGAACTACTTCGATGGCGAGCTGGACGAGGGCTTCGAGCCCGACCGCGACACGCTGGCGCAGGAGCTCGAGCGTGCGGGGTTTCCCGCGACCGAGGTGGAACGGGCGCTGGCCTGGCTGGAGGAGCTGGCGACCGATCCGGGCCGCGGGGCTTTCGCCTCGACCAGCCGCGCGATCCGCGTGTTCGACACGATCGAGCAGGCGCGGCTCGACACCGACTGCCGCGGCTACCTCGTGTATCTCGAGCACGTCGGGATCCTGTCGCCCACGCAGCGCGAGCGCGTCATCGACCGGTTGATGGCGCTCGACGGCGACGAGATCGACCTCGAGAAGCTGAAGTGGGTGGTGCTGATGGTGCTCTTCAGCCAGCCCGGCTCGGAAACGGCCTATTCGCGGATGGAGGAGCTGGTGTTCGAGGACCGCAGCGGAGCGATCCATTGAGCGGCGTGGTACAGCGCGCAGCCACGACGCCGCGGCCCACCGCGGCTTGATTTTTTCTGGGGCGGAGATTTCTTGACCAAGAACGTCGTCATCGTCGAGTCGCCCGCCAAGGCGAAGACCATCAAGAAGTACCTCGGCAAGGACTTCGAAGTGATGGCGTCGTATGGCCACGTGCGCGACCTCGTGCCCAAGGAAGGCGCCGTTGACCCGACCCGGAAATTCGCGATGCGCTGGGAGGTCATCGACAAGAACAGGAAGCACGTGGACGCGATTGCGCGCGCGGTGAAAAAAGCCGACGCGCTCTACCTGTCGACGGACCCGGACCGCGAAGGCGAGGCGATCTCCTGGCACCTGTACGAGCTCCTGAAGGACGCCGGTGCGCTCGACGGCAAGAGCGTGCACCGCAGCGTCTTCTACGAGATCACGCGCAACGCCGTGCAGGAAGCCGTCGATCAGCCACGCGAGATCTCCCAGGAGCTGGTGAAGGCCTATCTCGCCCGGCGCGCGCTCGACTACCTCGTCGGGTTCAACCTCTCCCCGCTCCTGTGGAAGAAGGCCGGGCTGTCGGGCGCCTCGGCGGGGCGCGTGCAGTCTCCGGCGCTCAGGATGATCTGCGAGCGCGAGGAGGAGATCGCCGCCTTCGTCGCGCGCGAATACTGGACGATCGACGCGCAGGCCGAGAAGGATGCGCAGATCTTCGGCGCGCGGCTCGTCGAATACGGCGGCGAAAAGGTCGAGCAGTTCACCGTCACCACGGCCGCGCAGGCCGAGGACGTGCGTCGCGCGCTCACGCAGGCGGCGGCCGGTCAGCTCACGGTCGAGAAGGTCGAGAAGAAGCAGCGCAAGCGCAATCCGGCGCCGCCGTTCACGACGTCGACCCTGCAGCAGGAAGCTGCGCGCAAGCTCGGCTTCGGCGCGCAGCGGACCATGCGCGTCGCGCAGCGGCTGTACGAGGGCGTGGATTTCGGCGAGGGTCCGATCGGGCTGATCACCTACATGCGCACCGACTCCGTGAATCTCGCGGTCGAAGCGGTGCGCGAGATCCGCGCGGCGATCGCGCAGCTGTACGGGCCGGAGTCGCTGCCGGACGCGCCGCGGACCTACCGCACCAAGTCGAAGAACGCGCAGGAGGCGCACGAAGCGGTGCGCCCGACTTCCGCCGCGCGCACGCCCGAGCAGCTTGCGGGCAAGCTCGACGGCGACGAGCACCGGCTCTACACGCTGATCTGGCGGCGCGCGGTCGCGAGCCAGATGGAGGCCGCGGTGTTCGACACGGTCGCCGTGGACCTCGCTGCGGGCCCTGGCCACGCCTTCCGCGCCAACGGCTCGACCCTCATCAAGCCTGGATTCCTCGCGGTCTACCGCGAGAGCGTCGACGACGCGGCGTCCGACGACGAGAACGACCGGATGCTCCCCGCCATGGACGTCGGTGACCGGGTAAAGCTGATCGAGATCAAACCCGAGCAGCACTTTACCGAGCCGCCGCCGCGCTACTCGGAGGCGAGCCTCGTCAAGGCGCTCGAGGAGCACGGCATCGGCCGACCGTCGACCTACGCGAGCATCATCCAGACGCTGCTCTACAAGAAATACTGCGAGCTCACGAACAAGCGCTTCGTGCCGACGGACCTCGGCAAGATCGTCAACCGGTTCCTCACCGGCAACTTCGAGCGCTATGTCGACTACGGATTCACCGCCGAGATGGAGGACGAGCTCGACAACATCTCGCGCGGCGAGGAGGACTGGGTGCCGGTGCTCGAGCGGTTCTGGGAGTCCTTGAGCGCACAGATCGCCGACGTCGACGAGAACGTCACGCGCCAGGACGTCTCGATGGCCCGCGAGATCGGCACGGACCCCGTCTCGGGTAAGCCGGTGAGCGTGCGTTACGGCCGCTACGGCGCCTTCGCGCAGATCGGCACGCGCGATGACGAGGAGAAGCCGAAGTTCGCGAGCCTGCGCCCGCATCAGCGGATGGACGCGCTCACGCTCGCGGAGGCCCTCGAGCTCTTCAAGCTGCCGCGGATCGTCGGCCAGACCGACGACGGGCACCCGATCCGCATTGCGATCGGTCGATTCGGACCATACGTACAGTACGGCGCGAAGAAATACGCCTCGCTCAAGCCCGACGACGATCCCTACACCATCACGCTCGAGCGCGCGCGCGCGCTGATCCGCGAGAAGATGGAGATCGAGGCGAACCGGATCATCCGCGAGTTCCCGGAGGCCGGGATCCAGGTGCTGAACGGCCGCTACGGTCCCTACATCACGGACAGCAAGCGCAACGGGAAGATTCCGAAGGACCGCGACCCGAAGTCGCTGACGCTCGAGGAATGCAGGGCCCTCCTCGAGGCCGCGCCCCCGCGTCGCGGGCGCTGGGGCCGCAAGCCCGCTGCCACTCCGGCGACGACCGAGCCTCCGGCCGCGACACCAGAGGCGCCGCGCGCCGCCGCGAAACGCGGCAAGCGCGCCGTACCCGTGAAGCAGTCGAAGGTCCCCGCGGCCCCGGCTGACGCGATGTCCGCACGTGCGCCGACCCGGGCGGGAACCAAGCCGCCGGCGGCGCGGAAGAAGGCGACGCGGTCGCGGGCACGCGCCACCGGCGGCGCGAAGAGGAAGGCTGGCACACGCGGGGAGTAGGGTTCAGCCCGCCTCCGCCGCCGGCCTCGGATGCCAGGAGGACGAGTCATGGGGCAGCGACGACTCGCGATGCGACTGGCGGCGACGGTCTCCGTGCTCGCCATGCCGACGACGCCGGCACAGGAGATCGGCTGGGCCGCCAATGGCCGCGACGTCGAGGGCACGCGCTACCTGCCAGCGCATGAGATCACGCGCGAGAATGTGAATCGGCTGGAGCCCGCGTGGACCTATCGCACGGGCGAAGCCGACGCCGCCTTCGCCACCGATGAAGACACGTCGTTCGAGTCCACACCGCTCGTCGTCGAAGGCACGATGTTCGTGGGCACGCCGCTCGGTCGCGTGATCGCGCTCGACCCCGCGACCGGCCGCGAGCGCTGGGTCTACGATCCGAAGATCGCACGCGACGTCGGGTACGGCGACTTTGCGACCCGCGGCGTGTCGACCTGGCTCGACGCCGCGGCGCCCGCGGATTCCGCCTGCCGCCGACGCATCTTCGTCGCGACCGCCCAGTCGCAGCTCATCGCACTCGATGCGCGCGACGGAAAGCCCTGCGCCGGCTTCGGCCGCGCAGGGATGGTGGACCTGACGCGAGGCCTGCGCATCGCGCCCTTCGAGCCCGCGGCCTACTCGATGACCTCGCCGCCCGTAGTGGTAAACGACCTGGTCGTGACCGGTTCGTCGGTCGCCGACAACACGCGACCCGACCTGCCGAGCGGCGAGGTGCGCGCCTGGGATGCGCGCACCGGCGCGCTGCGCTGGAGCTGGGACCCGGTGCCGCAGCACCCATCGGATCCGGCGTACCGGGATTGGCGCGGTGCGATGGCGCACAAGACTGGTGCGGCCAACGCCTGGTCCGTGCTCGCAGCGGACCCCGAGCGCGGACTCGTGTACGTGCCGACTGGCAGCGCGGCTCCCGACTATTACGGCGCGCTGCGCCTGGGCGACAACCGCTACGCGAATTCCATAGTCGCGCTACGGGCCGCGACCGGCGAGGTCGCCTGGGCGTTCCAGACCGTGCATCACGATCTCTGGGACTACGACAACGCCTCGCCGCCGGCACTCGTAACACTCACTCGCGAGGGCCGAACGGTGCCTGCGGTGCTGCAGGCGACGAAGAGCGGGATGCTGTTCGTGCTCCATCGCGAGACCGGTGCGCCGATCTTCGCTGTCGAGGAACGCGCGGTACCCGCGAGCGACATTCCGCGCGAGGAGGCAGCGCGCACCCAGCCGTTCACGGTCGTCACTCCGCCTCTGAGCCCGCACCGCTTCACCCTGGACGAGGTCTGGGGCACGAGTGACGCGGACCGCGAAGCCTGTCGCTCCGCAATCGGCGGGCTGCGGAACGAAGGCATTTTCACGCCGCCGAGCGTCAAGGGAACGCTGGTGCTGCCGGCGAACATCGGCGGCGCGCACTGGGGTGGCGTGGCGGTCGACCTCGAGCGGCAGATCGCGGTCGTGCCGGTCAACCGGATCGCGGCCATGGTGCAGCTCATCCCGCGCGCAGGGTTCGACCTCGAACGCGCCCGCAAGGAAGACGAACGGCTCGGGCACGACTACGAGTACAACATGATGCACGGCACGCCTTACGTGATGCGCCGGCGAGTGCTGCTTGCGCCATCCCGGCTGCCGTGCACGCCGCCGCCGTTCGGAACCCTGGTCGCCATCGATCTGTCGACCGGCGGCCGGCTCTGGGAAGTCCCGCTCGGCTCGGTTGCGGGCCTCGTCGGCCCGGAACAGGCCGGGCAGATCAGGCCCGAGTGGGGCTCGCCCAATCTCGGCGGGCCGATCGTGACCGCGGGCGGCGTCGTGTTCATCGCGGCGGCGCTCGATCGGGCGCTGCATGCCTTCGATATCGAGACCGGTCGTGAGCTCTGGCGCGGAGCGCTGCCGGAGAGCGGCAAGGCGACACCGATGAGCTACCGGCTGGCCGACGGCACGCAGTACGTTGCCGTCACGGTCGGCGGAGGCGACGTGTGGGGCAAGGGCGATCACGTGGTCGCATTCCGCCTTCCTCGCTGACCCGTTGTGACCGCGATTCGGGTTTCTGACCTTTCGTGGCCTTTCGTGGCCTTTCGTGGCTATTCTTCGTCTCCTCCGCTGACTTGTTTCACCAATGGCCTCCGATGCTCCCCGGACCGATGACGTCGCACAGTATCTGCGGCGGCTTCACGATGAGTTGACCGCGGCGATCGAAGCCGCGGACGGCGCCGCGACGTTCCGTCGCGATGTGTGGCGTCGCGCCGAAGGTGGTGGCGGCGAGACTCGGGTACTGCGCGAGGGCGCGGTGTTCGAGCAGGCCGGGATCAACTTCTCGCACGTCCGAGGCGAGCGGCTGCCGCCGTCGGCCACTGCGCAGCGGCCGGAGCTCGCCGGTGCGGGGTTCGAGGCGATGGGCGTGTCGCTCGTGATGCATCCGCGCAACCCGTACGTGCCCACCACGCATGCCAACGTGCGATTCATCGTCGCGAACCCGAGCGACGGGACGGCGGCGTGGTGGTTCGGCGGCGGCTTCGACCTGACACCGTACTATCCGTTCGAAGAGGATGTCCTGCACTGGCATCGAACGGCGCAGGCCGCCTGCGCTCCGTTCGGCGCCGACGTCTATGCGCGCTGCAAGGACTGGTGCGACCGATACTTCTTTCTCAAGCATCGCAACGAGACCCGCGGCGTCGGCGGGCTCTTCTTCGACGACTGGAACGATCCCGGCTTCGAGCCTTCCTTCGCCTTCATGCGGAGCGTCGGCGATCATTTCGCTCATGCCTACCTGCCGATCGTCGAGCGGCGCAGGAACACGGCATACGGAGAACGCGAACGCAGCTTCCAGCTCTACCGGCGCGGGCGGTACGTCGAGTTCAACCTGGTTTACGACCGCGGGACCCTGTTCGGGCTGCAGTCCGGCGGACGCCCGGAGTCGATCCTGATGTCGCTCCCGCCGCTCGCACGCTGGGAGTATGCCTACGAGCCTCCGGCGGGCTCGCCCGAGGCCGCCCTATCCGACTACCTGCGTCCGCGCGACTGGCTCGCAGAGGCCGGCGCCTGACGTCCGTCGTCACGCACGGGTGAGCGGTACCATGGGCCCGGGCGACGCAGGTCGTCCGGGCTCATTTCATATGAACTATCGCCACGCCTTCCATGCCGGCAACTATGCGGACGTGCTGAAGCACGTCGTGCTGGCGATGCTCATCGAGCACCTGAAGGCGAAACCGGCGCCGTTCATGTACCTCGACACGCATGCCGGGCGCGGTCGCTACGACCTGAGCCACGCGCAGCCGCAGCGCAGCGGCGAGTATCTCGGTGGGATCGGACTGGTTCTGAAGGCTTCGGCCGCGTCGCTGCCCGCCGAGGTCGCCGCCTATCTCGACCTGGTGCGGCGCAGCGCCGGCGCCGACCGCAGTCCGATCACAGCGTACCCCGGGTCTCCGCTCATCGTCGAGCTGCTACGTCGGCCTGGTGATCGGATGGTGCTGGTTGAGAAGCATCCTGGCGAGGCGGCGGCGCTGCGCGACGCGATCGGCCGTGCAAAGCGCGTGACGGTGCTGGAGCAGGACGGGTACACAGCACTCAAGGCGCAGTTGCCGCCCGCCGAGCGCCGCGGCTTGGTCCTGATCGATCCACCGTATGAATCTGACGCCGAGTTCGACTCTCTGCTCGCGGCGCTGCTGCAGGGCCACGAGCGCTGGCCCACCGGCGTGTACTGCACCTGGTACCCGCTCACCGAACGCGCCGGCAGCCTGAGATTCCGCCGTGAGCTGCGCGAATCGGGAATCCGGCGGATCCTCGACGTACAGCTGAGCGTCCTTCCGGCCGATGCAGTGGTCGGGATGAACGGCTGCGGGCTCGCGATCGTCAACCCACCGTGGCAGCTCGACCTGCGCCTGAAGGAGTTGCTCCCAGCGCTGCACCGGCTGCTCGCAATCGATGGTGCGGGTGGATCGAAGGTCGAGTGGCTCGTACCGGAATGAGCCCCCATGCCCTGCTCAACGGAGCCGCGCCGTGTCCTTGTAACGGAAGCATCCCATGACGTGGTCATTCACCAGGCCGGTCGCCTGCATGTGCGCGTAGATGATCGTGCTGCCGACGAACTTGAACCCGCGCCGGCGCAGATCCTTGCTGAGCGCGTCGGACTCCTTGCTCGTGGCCGGCACCTGCTTGACCGACGACGGCTTGTTCACGATCGGCTTGTTGCCCACGAATGACCAGAGGTACTTGGCAAATCCGCCCAGCTCATCCTGGACGCCGAGCACGCAACGAGCGTTGGTGATGGCGGATTCGATCTTGAGCCGATTGCGGACGATGCCGGGAAACTTCATCAACCGCTCGACCGTGCGCTTGTTGAAGCGCGCGACGCGCTCGGGATCGAAGTCAGCGAAGGCCTCGCGGTAGCCGGCGCGCTTGTTGAGGATGGTCGACCAGGAGAGGCCCGCCTGCGCGCCTTCGAGGATCAGGAACTCGAACTGCGTGCGATCGTCGTGCACGGGCACGCCCCACTCCTCGTCGTGGTAGCGGACGTACTCCTCGCTCAGGCCCGTGTTGGACCACGGGCAGCGCTTACGGCCGTCGTCGATATGCAGGACTTTCATGGCGGGTGCCCACGCACATTGTAGCGGTCCGCCGCAGCGAGGTTCAGTCGAAACGGGCTGCGCACCGCGCCCGCGCCCTTGCGCATGACGTGCGTGTAGACCTGAAGGACTTCGCGCCTGATCGAAGAGGCGAGGCTTTGCGTCCATGAAGCCTAAGTCCCCCGCGTTGTTGCCGCACTACTTCCGGCGTAGGCTAGATTAAAGGGAAAGTTACGGGGCTCTCAAGGCGCATGTATGGACCAATTGCGGTCTTTGTCGGTCGCATTTCGTACGCCTGATTCTTGTTGAGGTCCATGTCAGATACCATCTGGAATCCTGACGAGTGCCAAAGTGGCGGCTGCCAGTGCGGACATATTCGGTACCTTGCCCCACGGAAGCCGCTAGCGCTGTACATTTGCCATTGCACTGAGTGTCAAAAGCAGTCTTCGTCAGCGTTTGGTATCTCGTTCATTATCCGGCGAGACACATTCAAAGTATTACAAGGTCATCCCGCGTTCTGGACACGCCAAACGACCTCCGGGCATACGCTGGAATGTGCCTTCTGCCGCTGTTGCGGATCGCGACTGTGGCATCAAAGCTCTGGTTATCTCGAGACGTTAAACGTGAAAGCAGGCTCACTAGATGAGCCCGTGGACCTGACCAATGCCGTTCATATCTGGACATCGAGCAAGCTACCAAGCCTCGCTATTCCAGATAATGCGCTTTGCTATCCGAAAGAGCCCGGTGGTCTGTACTAAACATAGCCCTGAGCGTCGCTATTCCAGATAAGGCGCGTGGCTATCCGAAAGAGCCTGCCGCATAGCCGCGCATGAGCCCTAACCATTCGTTCAAGCGGCGCGAGCGTTAGACAGCATGGCTGACGTATGACTTCCTGCTACCTGTCTCTTGCGGATGCCATGGAGGAATTGGTGGTCCTTCTCAAAAAGTATGGGGAGCCTTCGTGGGCCAGTGGAATCGAAGGTGACCTGTACTTTGTGTTACGGGAAGATGCTTACGGAGCGAAGCGCTTCTTAAGCTACTTCGGCGGAATGGGCTCCCTCAATGATCTCGTGCTCTGTCCGGCGCAAGAGGTAGGAGACTACGATGGCGAAGGTCACCGGAATCGGCGGAGTCTTCTTCAAGAGCAAGGGTAATAGCGCCGCGCTGGCAGCCTGGTATCAGAAGCACTTGGGCATGCCGCTAGAGGAGTTCGGCGGCGCTGTCCTCAAGTGGCCGGACGATCGAGCCGAGGACCGGGGTCTCACTGTGTGGCATCTCGCGGAAGGAGACAGCCAGTGGTTCAATCCAAGTAATTCCTCCTTCATGATCAACTACCGGGTCGACAACCTCGGCGAGATGCTGGCGCAACTCCGGGCGGGCGGCGTGGAAGTCATCCGCGGACCCGAATCGCACGAGAACGGCAAGTTTGCGTGGATCATGGATCCGGATGGGAACAAGCTCGAGCTCTGGGAGCCTCTGATCTGGGACGACAAAAACAAGGGGGCATAACGTCCTTTCCCCACGCCGCCTAACAACCGGTTGCAGCGGACCTTGAGGGATCAAGTGCCAGCATCCAATTGTCAGTGCCCGGCCGAACGCACTCACCACGGAAGCGTGTGAACATGATTGCACCGGCCGGCGCTTCGCGCCGCCGCTGAACCTCACTCTAAGGACTTCCCCGTTTTGTCAACGCGCGGTTCTCTTCCTCGCTGCCTGCAACACCGATCCACAAGACAGACTGCAGGACTCTAACCGGCCTCGTTGTGGCAGCGCTTGTTGGGGCTGCCGGGCCCCGATGCAAGCCGCGCGCTCGTGCCTCGATCGTTAGTCAGCGTGTCACCCGCTCAAGGGTTCATCAGGTTCCACGAGCGCCGGTCTGACCTGTGTTGGCGATGGTTCGAGCAGTTTGGTTGAAGGTCCTCCGATGAGATCCGGTGATGGGTCGCGTGACTAGGCCGGCGCTTTCGACAGCAACGCCCAGAGCACTCGCGCGTTCTTGGCGGCGATCGCCACGCACGCCCGGTGGTAGCCGCGGCGCTCGCGCACCGCGAGCGCCCAGCGCGAGAGCGGGTCACGTTCGCGCGATGCCCGTTGCAGCACGGAGCGTGCGCCCATCACGAGCAGCATTCGCAGGTAGCCGTCGCCGCGGCGCGTGATATGGCCGAGGCGGGTCTTGCCGCCGGTCGAATACTGCCGCGGGACGAGCCCGAGCCAGGCGGGGAACTGTCGCCCGCTCGAGAATTCTTTCGCATCGCCGACGGTGGCGACGAACGCCGAGGCAGTGATCGGGCCGACGCCCTGACGTCCCTGAGCCCATTGGGCGAGGGCGCTCTGAAGCGCGTGCGTTTCGATCTCGCGTTCGAAGGCGGTGATCTTGCTCTCCAGCTCGCGCACGTGCTCGAGCAGATCGGCGATGCAGCGGGCTGCCCGGGACGGCAACTGCTCGAGCAGCGCGGGCACCTGGCGGCGCACCTCGACGGCACGCTGTGGCACCACGTGCCCGAAGTCGGCGAGCAGCCCCCGCAGGCGGTTGATGGTTGCGGTACGTTCCTCGATGAACCCCTGTCGAACCCGATGCAGGCACAGGTCGGCCTGCTGCTCGAGACTCTTCACCGGCACGAAGCGCATGCTGGGGCGGGCGACCGCCTCGCAGATCGCCTCGGCGTCGTTGCCATCGTTCTTGCCGCTCTTGCGGTAGGGCGCGACGAACTTCGGTGCCATCAGCCGTACCCGGTGCCCCAGGCGCGAGAATCGCCGCGCCCATTCGTGAGCCCCGGAACACGCTTCCATCCCGATCAGCGACAGCGGCAACTGCGCGATCAGCTCGAGCAGCTTCGTGCGGCCGACGCTGCGCCGCAGTACCACGGCGCCTTCGGCGCCTACGCCGTGCACTGAGAACACGTTCTTTGCCAGATCGATCCCCACGGTAGTAACGTCGGTCATGGGACTTCCCCTCTCGCAGTGATTGAACATGCACACACACGTCAATCGTGGCACTTCGATGCCGTCTCGGGACGGGGAAGTCCCTTGCATTCGTTAGGCGTCACCTTTGCGATGGCGTGACCTCAGGCTGACAGGCACAGATCGCCACACTGAGTCTGATGTATGAATCAACGGCTGGCGAACCTTGTTAAAGGAGCACACGTTATGAAGCGCGCGCTAATTACGGTTGCCATAGGAATTGCGACCGTTGCCAATGAATAATCGCCGCTGGATAGTTGAGCACGTTGGATCGTCGGTATTCGAAAGGCTCGCGACAGGATTAGCCGGCTCGCAACTGCACTCGGTATTGCTCGAAGTCATGCAGCGTAGAGCAAGGACACGATCACCGACGGATGTTCTGGCGCAATACCAGCGCGATCCGTATTGCTCTCCAGCGCCCATAGACTTGCGTGCGAGTCTTGCGGTCGACAACCACCTCCTTACTGCCGCGGAAGAATTCGAGGCGGTTGAATTGTCGCCAGTTGCACCGTTGGGCGTGTGCTCGACGGTCGCGATCACTGATCAGAACCGGCTTCCCGCTACGCATGACCGAAGTGGTGGCCGATCCGACGAATGTGCTCGCGCTCGAGTGCGCGTTGCGGATGCGCGCTTGTCAGGGGACGCCCGTGCACCTTGCGACTAGCCAGCGAGTCATCCGCGCGCAACCAGTGCCGGAAAAACCGGGCTACTCGCAACACTTCCGAGTTTTTGTGCTAGCTAGCGGCGGACGGGAATCGGAGGACCACGCCTTCACCGTAGATACAGTCGTCCGTCATGTTCGCACGATGCTCGGCGCGCTCGAGCGACTTGAGCGGTACGGCTATTCCTTTGGCAGACGTCGCGTCGACGTCCTCGCGACATCCGAACGAAAGGAAGTTGGTGACCGCGTCGCGGAGTCGCTCGGCGATCTCGCCACTCGCAAACCTCTGGAGCACGCTTACTACTCGGGAGGACTGCGCTATCAGATCTGGGTAACCGCGCCAGGCCGGGCCGAGCTTCCCCTCGTCGATGGCGGTGTGTTCGATTGGCTGGCCAAGCTTGCGTCCAATCGGCGTGCTGTCTACGTTGCGACCGGCACCGGCGCCCAGCTTATTGCGCTGCGTTTCCGCGAAGCGCGGACGGCGAATGGCGCTGGGTAGGCGCGTGCGGCGTTTCGATGGAGTAATCTCATGGACAAGCGTTTCATACTGGCTACCCTTGCGGGGATGCTGACGATCGCAGTCGTCGGTGGGCTGCTCTATGGCGTTGTGTGTTCTAGCTTTTTCAAGGCCAACATACTTGACCTCAGCGTGATGCGGAATCCGCCAGGTTTTGCCTGGATCGCTCTGTCGCACGTGCCGTTCGGCATTCTCCTGGTGCTCGCCGTTTCGTGGCGCGGCGAGCTCTCCATGCGCGGTGGAGCCGTCACAGGCGGCCTCCTCGGCTTCCTTATGGCCGCTAGTTACGATCTGTCGCAGTTCGGCACCTTGCGACACGACGCTTCAATTAACCTTGATCGAACCCTTCATGGCCATGGCCATGGTGGCAACCGCCGGTGCCGTGGTTGGTGCGATCCTGAGGAAGTCCAAGGCGCCTCTCGCCGTAGTGGATGCCCTGCATGAATAACCCGCCGCCTAACTACGCGTTCGCGCGGGCCGTGACACCGCAGTGGATGGTGCGTCGATCGCTCGGAAGAAGCTGTGCGCGCTCAGCGCGCTGGATGCGCCAGCGCGTGGCCGCTCAACGCGAGCCTTACGCGACCGCGATCACAATGGACCTCTAAACCATGACCAAACCAGTTTGCACAGTTGTTGGCATCGGGCCGAAGAATGGTGCTGCCTTCGCTCATCGATTCGCCGATGCGGGCTATCGCATTGCGCTTCTGTCACGCAGCACCGATTTCAGCTCGGAACTGGCAAAAAAGTTAAAGGATGCCCGAGCATACGTGTGCGATGCCTCCGATCCGGCATCCGTGAGTTCTGCGTTTGCTCAGATACAGGAGGAAATGGGCGACGTAGACGTTCTCATCTATAACGCGGGAAGTGGTAGTTGGCAGACGGTGGAAGAGATTTCCCCGGAGGCCTTCGAGATGAGCTGGCGAGTCAATGCGTTGGGCGCTCTAGTGGCTTCGCAGCGGGTAATTCCGGCGATGAAGCAGAAGGGCTCAGGAAACATCATCTTTGTCGGAGCTACAGCGTCGCTGAGAGGCCGCCCAAAGACCACTGGTTTCGCGGCGGCAAAGGCGGCGCAGAGGAGTCTTGCTCAGTCGATGGCAAAGCACCTTGGCCCGCTCGGAATCCACGTTTCGCTACTTATCATTGACGGCTCAATTGCACCCGCAGGGTCTGTCGAAACTAATCGAGGGGAGCGACTAGATCCCAAGCATATCGCCGAATTGGCTCACTATCTGACGACACAGCCGCGCTCGGCTTGGTCTTTCGAAGTCGACGCGCGGCCGTCCAAGGAATCGTGGTGAGGTGCTCAGAGCCAGCGGGGTCATGGCGTGCCGCCTAACAACGCGTGGGAGCAAACGCGGGACGGATAGAGTGCGAATATCCATCACACAGCAGCGCGTTGCTCAGCGCGGACGTTAGGCGCTTGCGATAGGAGAGATGAGGAACATGAGGAAACTGGTTGTGGGTACTTTCACAACTCTGGACGGCGTTATGCAGGCACCCGGCGGCCCCAACGAGGATCGCGACGGCGGCTTCCAGCACGGCGGCTGGCTGGTCCCATACTTTGACGCGAAGTTTGGTGAAATCATGACCGAGTGGACGAAACGCGCCGGTGCCTTTCTTCTCGGCCGAAAAACCTATGAGATCTTCGCAGACTCTTGGCCCAAGTCCATCGATCCGGCGGACGAGATTGCCACGGCCCTCAACACCAGACCGAAGTTCGTCGCAACCAGAACGCTCGATAGCTCCAACTGGAATAACTCCACCCTCCTCAAGGGCGACATTGCCGAGGAGGTCGCAAGGCTCAAGGCACAGGAAGGCCGCGAGGTTCAGGTCCACGGCAGCAGCAATCTTATCCAGACCTTACTCAAGCACGATCTCGTCGATACGTTACGCCTTTGGCAGTTTCCCGTTGTTCTCGGTACCGGTAAGCGCCTGTTCGGGGAAGGGACGATCCCGCGCAGTTTCCGTCTTGTCGAAACACAGCTGAACACGACTGGTGCAGTTCTGCACGTTTACGAGCGCGCGGGTGGTCTCAAGTACGGAGAGGTAGAGGTTGGCCAGGAGACCGTCATCTTCGATTCAGGTGCAGCACACGAGTGATGCATCACCAGCGCCTCGCGAGACACCGCTCTAAGCCACCCACCCGCCAGGAAACACCGGTCCATGAAGGTAGCTGTCTTCGGCAAGCCAGGTGGCGGCAAGTCAACGCTGGGCCGACAGATCGCGGCAACTGCCAACTTGCCGCTGCATCAGCTGGACCTCATCCAGTTCGCAAAGGGCGGCGCCAAGGTGCCGAATGAGGAGTTTCTCAGGCGGCACTCCGAGATCCTGGCCCAACAGCAATGGGTCGTCGATGGGTTTGGCACAACTCAGGCCTTCGAGGCTATGCTGCGCGCGGCAGATGTGCTGGTCTACGTTGAGAGAGCGTCATTGATTCACTACTGGTGGGTCACAAAGCGGCTCCTGAGTAGTCCCTTCAACGAGCCGCTCGGCTGGCCAGAGGGCAGTTCAATGCTGAGGTCGACGATCAGCAGCTATCGCTTTCTCAGGCTGTCACCCAGGTTCTGGACTCCTGCGCTCAAAGCCAGGTTGCTGGCGCTGCGGCCTGGCAAGCGCGTGTATGTGGTCCGCCGGCAGTCGGATGTAGTGGCGTTGCTGACCGAGCTTGGGCAGCGGGCGGTCAGCAGTGAGGCCTAACCCTTCGCCCGAGCGGACCGCCCCCGGCAAGCCGCTCAGTTCAAACGTTCGGCGGCTCATGATGCGCTGGCAGTTGCTCACCGTTGCCATCGCATTTTCACCAGTTGTGTCCGGCCAGGCTTCTGACCAAACGGCGGCACCAGTCAGCTGCATGATTGGCCCCCTGACCAAGACCATTGGTGGCAATGCCTGGCCGGTGTATGCCTGCTCTGACGGCAAGTCGCTTGCGGTCGTGTCAACTCCGAATGCTGCGCCCACCTGGTTCTATTTCATTGTTGCGCCGAGAGGCGACGGCTACGCTGTCAGTGGCGAGAGCCGCGGCGACAAGAGCGTCACGAAGCCAGTGTTTGAAGAGCTGTCCGCAATGAGTTCTGACGCAGTCGCCGCGCTTTACAAGGAAGTGCAGGACTCAGGCAAGGTCGATGCGCCGGGTGATCAGCCGCCTGACAACACGCTGGAGCCGACGCCTGATCCATAAGGAGGTGCTTGAATGCGGCCCGTCAGCCCGTTCTTCCGCGAGGTCGGCTCTGGCGCGGGCGTCGTCTGCCTGCACGCAAACGCGAGCAGTTCGAGCCAGTGGCGAGCATTGATGGAGACGCTGGTACCCAAGTTCCACGTGCTGGCCGCCGACTCGTATGGCGCGGGAAAGAGTCCGGCGTGGCCTACGGACCGGCCGGTTTGGCTGCGCGACGAAGTTGCACTACTCGAACCCGTCCTGGCCCGCGCCCGCGATCCTTTTGCGTTAGTCGCGCATTCCTATGGTGCCGCAGTGGCACTCATCGCAGCCGTAACACAACCCCATCGCGTTCGCGTCCTGGCCTTGTATGAGCCTACGCTGTTTGCGTTACTTGACGCCGAATCGCCTCCGCCAAACGACGCCGACGGGATCCGCAGTGCCGTCGCGCGCGCGGCCGCCGCGCTCGACGCTGGCGATCCCGCCCGAGCGGCCGAGTGCTTCATCGATTTCTGGATGGGCGCAGGCGCCTGGGATCAGATGCCTGAACCACGCAAAACGCCTATAGCGACTTCCATCACCAACGTTCGCGGCTGGGCAAACGCATTGTTCGGTGAACCCACGCCCTTGCGAGCATTCGCTGAGCTTGGCGTTCCAGTTCTATACATGATCGGCAAGAACTCGCCAGCGTCGTCCCGAGGTGTGGCGAGGGTACTAACGCGAGCACTCGCGCGCGTAGAGGTCGTCGAGTTCGAGGGTCTCGGGCACATGGGGCCCGTTACGCACCCGGAGATCGTAAATGAGGCGATCTCAAATTTCCTCGAACGAGGCTAAGCACGCGTTCGAGCGGACCGGCCCACAGCTTTGCCATCAGGAGAGACGCAGATGCAACTCGGAAACTTCTCAGTCAGCCTTGCCGTCAAGGACATTGGCGCGTCGCGCGCGTTCTACGAGAAGCTCGGCTTTCGGGTGTTTGGCGGCGATCAGGCACAGAACTGGTTGATTCTCCAGAACGAGACCAGCACCATCGGCCTGTTCCAAGGCATGTTCGACAAGAACATCTTGACGTTCAATCCGGGCTGGGACAGGAACGGCAGCACCTTACCGGCCTTTGACGATGTCCGCGTCATTCAGCAGACACTCCAGAGCCGAGGCCTCGCGATGGCGACAGAGGCTGACGAGGCGACGTCGGGACCCGCAAGCATGATGGTGGTTGATCCCGACGGAAACCAGATCCTCATCGACCAGCACGTACCCAGTCCAAAGTGATTGGCGAACGTCAGGCGGCTGAGGCAATGCCGATGAAGCTTACAGTCGCTCCTGTCACGCCAGATCGCTGGCCTGACCTCGAAGCAGTCTTCAATGCCAAGGGGTGCTCGGTCGCTCGCGGCTGCTGGTGCATGGCCTACCGTCTCAGCGGCTCACGTGAACCATTGCCACCGGGGATGACCCGCTCCCAAGCGAATCGCGCTGCGCTCAAAGCGCTCGTCGATGCTGGTAATCCGCCAGGCCTTCTCGGCTATCGCGGCAAAGTCCCGGTCGGCTGGGTCTCCATCGGTCCACGTGAGGAGTACGCCAAGCTCAAGCGCTCGCCCGTCATGAAAGCTGTCGATGAGCAACCCGTCTGGTCAGTCATCTGCTTTGTGGTTCCAGCCGAGTACCGCCACCAGGGTGTTGCACAGGCGCTCCTGAAGGGGGCCGTTGCCTACGCCAAGAAACAGGGCGCCACGCTCGTCGAGGCCTACCCCGTCGACAAACCTACTCGTTCCAACGACGACTACATGTGGTTCGGGGCCAAAAGCATGTATGACAACGCCGGCTTCAAGGAAGTGGCGCGTCGCAAGCCTCAGCGGCCTATCGTCCGCATTAAGCCTGCCTGAGTCGCCCATGTCGCAGGCGCCTAACAACGAGACATGGCCATGACTCTCAAGGATACTCTCGCGCAGCTGGAATCTCTCGGCAACGAGAAGGTCCATGCGCAAAACAGAAAGAATGGCGCTGGGGACAATCAGTTCGGCGTCCGGCTAGGTGATATCCGGAACCTTGCCGCGAAGATCAAGACCAGCCACCAGTTGGCCATCGCGCTCTGGGACACTGGAAACATCGATGCCCGGCTCCTGGCAATCCTCCTGATCAAGCCCAGCAAATTGTCTCGCGACGAGACGGATCGGATGGTGCGGTCCGTCAATTTTGTTCAGGTCGCAGACTGGCTGAATTCTTATGTTGTCAAGAACCATCCCGACAAGGAGGCTCTCCGCCAAGCATGGATGGAAGATGATGACCCCTGGGCCGCGCGCGCCGGATGGAGCCTAATGTCAGAGCGAATCGCAAAGAGTCCGGACGGGCTCGATTTGCCAGCGCTTCTGGACCGGATCGAGTCCGAAATGGGGAACGCTGCTCCGGAAGTGCAATGGACGATGAATTTCTGTCTGGCAGGAATCGGTATTCACTTCTCCAAGCATCGCAAGCGCGCCATCGCTATCGGAGAGAAACTGGGAGTCTATCGCAACTATCCGGTCTCCAAGGGTTGCGTCTCCCCGTTCGCCCCGATCTGGATCAACGAAATGGTGCGTCGGCAAAGTTGAGGCGCGCGGAGGCGCAGTGCCATGATCAAGAAGGTCGGTTCCGTCGAAATTCGCGCTAAGCACCAGGCGACTTGCCATTGCGGCGCCATCGTCCTGGAACTCAGCCTTCCTGACGGCATCGTAGACCCTCGGCGATGTGACTGTTCCATCTGCCGTCGCAAGGGTGCGGTGGTGGCGTCAGTACCGCTCTCGGGTATTCGAATCGTCAAGGGTGAGGACCACCTAAGGCTCTATCAGTTCAATACCAAGACCGCGAAGCATTACTTCTGCTCTGAGTGCGGGATCTATACCCATCATCAGCGCCGATCAAACCCCGAGCAATACGGTTACAACGTAGGCTGTCTCGAAGGTGTCAATCCCTTCGACATTCCCAATGTCCCGGTCAACGATGGTGTCAATCATCCGGCCGATAGGCGCGCCATCTAACGACTCGCTGGAGCGCACGGCCGCGTGATGCCGCTACTGTCTCGCCAGGCGCGTAGCGGTGGGGTAAAAAGTTGGCGATCTATCTGCCGTGCTGGATATTCTTCTGGAACTTCCAAGGAGAGAACATGAAAAAGTCGGGCGCGAGCCAAGGCCAGTCGGCATCGGAGCTCATCTCGAAAAGAATCGCCGAACTCGGGGACTGGCGCGGGAACACCCTCAGCAGAATGCGCAAACTCATCAAGGAAGCAGACCCGGAGGTCGTCGAGGAGTGGAAGTGGATGGGCACCCCGGTTTGGTCGCACGACGGCATCATCTGCACTGGCGAATCCTACAAGAATGTCGTGAAGCTTACCTTCGCCAAGGGCGCGTCTCTGAAGGATCCGGCCCGTCTCTTCAACTCGAGTCTCGACGGAAACGTACGCCGCGCGATCGACATCCACGAAGGTGAAGAAGTTGACGAGTCCGCCTTCAAGGCGCTCGTTCACGAAGCGGTCGCCGTCAACGGTTCTCGCAAGTCGAAACCTTCGAAGAAAGCGAAGTCCTAAAGGATTCCGCAGCCGCGGCGCTCAGCTCAACAGTTAAGATGCCGGAGAAGGGTCTCAAATCAAGCAGTCGGAGGAGCACATGACCACGGCACTAAGCTACGCCATCAAGTACGTGTCGAGCATGGAGAACGCCGTTCGCTTCCACCGCGACCAGCTTGGCCTCAACCTTAGGTTTGAGTCGCCGCATTGGAGCGAATTCGAAACGGGTAGTACTACCCTTGCGCTGCATATTGCCTCGCCGGAACACCCGGCTGGTTCCTGCGAGTTGGGTTTCCGCGTACCTGACATCGCGTCGTTCTACGCGCAGAAAGGCGGTCGAGGCATTGAGTTCACCTCGCCGCCCGCGCCTCTGCACGGGCAGCAGCTCGCGAAGTTCAAGGACACGGACGGCGCGGAGTGCAGTCTCAGTGGGTAGCGCGTATGGACGTCCGCGTTCTTGGCGCTGAAGACGCTTCTGCCTTTCAGGCTCTGCGCTTGGACGCGCTCCGGGAGTGCCCCACCGCCTTCTCGTCCAGCTATGAGGAGGAATGCGACCTTGCGCTATCTCGCGTGGCCGAGCGTTTGACTCCGACGCCCGAGCGGGCGGTCTTTGGCGCATTCGAGAACGGTGCGTTGGTAGGCACAACGGGTCTCCAACGTGAATGCGCGCGCAAGCTTGCGCACAAGGCGTTCGTCTGGGGAGTCTACGTTGCACCCCCGTTTCGCAAGCGCGGCGTAGCCCGTCTACTATTGCGGGAGGCGCTCGCTCATGCGGCTTTGATGCCCGGACTTCGTCAGGTGAACCTGGGAGCTAACTCCGCCAATCCGGCGTCGATCGCTTTGTACAGGTCCGCGGGGTTCGAACCATTCGGAGTCGAAAAGGGCTTCTTGCTCGTTGACGGTGTCCTTTACGACGAAATCCACATGGCACTGGTCATCGCGAAGCCCTGACAACCGGCTGCAGCGGACCACAATTTCCCAATGAAGGACTGCATCGATTCGGGTGAGTTTGCGAGCTTCCTGTCAGAGGAACAGAAGGCGGGGAGCACACACACGCGGGACGGACAAAATGCCGCCGCCGTCAACGACACAGCAGCGCGTCGCTCGACGCGGACATTGGGCTTAATGGAATGCAATCGCTGGAGCTGAAGATCCCGCCGCTCGTTGTCGCCCTCGTGTGCGGCGTCGTCATGTGGAGCATTGGTGAGGCCGGCCTCGGAGTTTCCGTTTCTCCTGTTGTTCGCATCGTGCTGACTGTGGCAATCGCGCTTGTCGGTGCTGCCTTTTGCATCGGCGGTCTCGTGGCCTTTAGACGTGCCGAGACCACCGCTAATCCGTTAAAACCTGAAACGACAACTGCGCTAGTCACGGGTGGTGTCTACCGACTCACCCGCAATCCAATGTACGTCGGCTTCGCATTGTTCCTCGCCGCTTGGGCCGTGTATCTATCTTCTCCGGCGGCATTACTTGGCCCAATGTTGTTCGTCCTTTACATCACCCGGTTCCAGATTAAGCCGGAAGAAAGGGCACTCCTGGCCATGTTTGGCGACACGTTTGCTACGTACCAGGCGAGGGTTCGTAGGTGGCTATGAGGCCCAATCATGCGCTCCACCGGACCCCTTCGCCCTAAGGGCGAAGCGTAGTGCCTGGGACCACCATCGACACTCCGCTCCTATGGCATATCCCGCTCTCGCACTACAACGAAAAAGTGCGCTGGGCGCTCGACTACAAGAGTATCGCGCACCGCCGCCGAGTGCTCGGCCCCGACTACCTGATCCGTGCCTGGCGTGCGACGGGCCAGGGCAAGCTGCCCATCTTGTGGCTCGATGGCCAGGCGATCGCCGATTCCACGCGAATCATTGCCGCGCTCGAGGAGCGTTGGCCCGAGCCAGCGCTGTATCCGCATGATGCAGCCGCGCGGCAGCGTGCGCTCGCGCTGGAGGACGACCTCGACGAGACACTTGGACCGGCGGTGCGCGCGGCCATCGTTACGCCGCTGTTCTGGAACGATCCGGACATCGCGCTGCGCGTGCTGACGACGGGCATGCCCGACAAGGCCTACCAGACGCTACGGCCGTTGCTCCGGATTTTTCCGTCGTACTACCGCTTCCGCCACAAGATCAGCAAAGCCGACCTGGAGACGGATCGCGCTGTCGTCGCAGCGGCGCTCGACCGCATTGAACAGGAGCGGCAAGGCCGCGCGTATCTCGTCGGCGAGGCTTTCACGATCGCCGACCTCACGGCTGCCGCGCTGCTGGGGCCCGTCCTGCAACCGCCCCAGATCCAATATCCGCTGCAGGTCGATCTGCCGCCGTATCTACAGGACTATCGCGCGACGCTGCTGCGGCATCCGGCCGCGCAGTGGGCGGCCGGCGTCTACCGCCTGCATCGCGGTCCCTCCGCGGAAGTTCGCAAGCCGACAGCGGCGGCGTAGAAGTACCACATGCGTATCCGCAAGAAAGCCTCCCCACAAGCGGTTCCACGCGACGGCTTTGACCGAACAGGCGATCGACAGTGAATGTCGATTTCGATTGTCGTCATCCGACTAAGGGGTACAACCCGAGGGTGACAAAGGAGATCGACCCGTGGCTATCACCGTAGAGACCATCGTGAAGGCCGATTTGAATGCCGTCTGGCGTGCCTGGAGCGACCCGGAGGACATCAAGAAATGGAACGCTCCCTCTGACGACTGGCACACGACCAAGAGCGCTGTCGATTTGCGTGAAGGCGGCACCTTCTCATCGCGGATGGAGGCAAGAGACGGAAGCGGGGGATTCGAATTTGAGGGTACGTACACGCGAATCGTGCCCCAGAAGCTAATCGAATATCGGCTAGGAGACGGTCGAAACGTAAAGGTTCAGTTCACCCACGTCGCCGACGGAGTCCTTGTAAGGGAGACTTTTGAGGCGGAGTCCGAAAACGAACCGGAGGTCCAGCGCCGAGGTTGGCAGGCTATCCTGGACGAGTTCGCCAGATATGTTGAAGCGAAGGCAACCGTTCGGTGACGACATCTATACCTGAACAAATATGCCGACTCGACCGCACCGGCTCCCGCGGAGCTGGTGCCCCTGGTGCTCGCTGAGGGTGCCGTGTAACAACGCTCGGGAGCGAACGCAGAAACGATGACGTGCTAGCCTTTGCCGCATCGCGGCGTCGCTCAACGCGGGCGTCAGGCCGCGGGGGAGCGCGATGAAGGACCGGTCAGGTTTGTGGGCAGTGTTTGTCGGCGGCTCCATCGCCGGCACACTCGACATCCTGTTTGCGATCTCGTTCGCCGGCTATAACGGCGTCCCGCCGGCTCGTCTGCTCCAGACCGTGTCCAGCGGCCTGCTCGGCCACGCAGCTTTCTCCGGTGACGTCCCCACTGCAGCGTTGGGCTTGCTTCTGCACTTCGCCATGTCGTACCTATGGGCGGGCATCTTCGTGGTCGCGGCTCGGCGTCACCCACGGCTGGTGCGACAACCCATGCTGTCCGGAATCCTCTTCGGCGTAGCGGTCTTCCTCACCATGCGGCTTGTCGTCCTGCCGCTATCCGCCTTTCCATACCCGGTCACGTTCAAGCCGTTGGCAGCCATGCTGGACTTGCTGTCTCATACGTTTCTGTTCGGTGTTCCCATCGCCCTCGCAGCTCGAAGGGTCTATGCCGGCACTGATGTGCAGAGGTGACGTTTTCTTCAAGTCGAAGCCGCTGCGCGCCTTCGTCGCTGCTGCGATCCTCTGCATTCACAGCGTCGTGGCGCAGGAGCAAGGCCACAACCACGCCTCCGCCGAACTGGGGGAAGTAACTTTTCCCGTGTCGTGCACGCCCGAGGCGCAAGTGAGGTTCAACACGGCGGCCGCCCTGCTCTACTCCTTCTACTGGGAGAAGATCGACGGCGCTGTCGCAGAAGTGCTCGCGGCCGACCCGACCTGCGCCATGGCCCACTGGCTCAAAGCAGTTGCGAGCCTCGAGAACCCGCTCGGATCACCTCCAACGCCCAAACTGGAGAAGGAGGGGTGGGCGGCTGTGGGGAGGGCAAGACAACTCGGTGGCAGGACGCAGCGCGAACGGGACTACATCGCAGCGGTGGAGGTCGTGTTCAAAGACCACGAAACCGTCCCATTCCCGACGCGTGCGGAAGCGTACGAAAAGGCGCTCGAGAGGATCTACGCGCGCTACCCTGAAGACTCCGAGGCCGCGATTCTCTACGCTTATTGGCTGCAAGTGACCGCAGATCGGAATGACCAGACCCATGCGCAGCAGCTGAAGAGCGCGAAGATTCTGGAGGAGATATTCCCCGAGCAGCCGAACCATCCCGGGGTCGCGCATTTCATCATCCATGCGTACGACTTTCCAGCCATCGCCGAGCGCGGGTCCAATGCCGCGAAGCGCTACGCCTCGATCGCCCCGGACTCACCGCATGCGCTCCACATGCCGTCGCACATTTTCTCGCGCATCGGGCAGTGGCAGGATTCCATCGAAGCGAATATCCGGTCGCACGCCGCTTCGACGTTGGATCGCGATGTCTATCACGCGATGGACTACATGGTGTACGCCTATCTTCAGCTCGCACGCGACACCGAGGCGCGCAAGTGGGTGGAGTTCGTCAACACCACGCAGAACCCGAATGAAGAAACGCGTCAGATTGCCTACGCAGGCGCCGCAATCCCTGCGCGCTACGCGCTCGAACGCGGTGACTGGGCCGCGGCCTCGCAACTTACGCTGCATCCGACACGCGAGCGATTCAACTGGACTCCCTTCCCTGAAGGCGAGGCCGTCAACGCGTACGCGCGCGGCCTCGGCGCGGCACGACTCGGTGACCCGGTCGCAGCGAAAGCAGAGATCGCACGGCTCAGCCAACTGCGCGCCGCCATGGTCACGCAGAAGAAGGACTACTGGGTTGAGCAGGCGGATATTCAGGCCGGCGCAACTTTGGCGTGGATCGCGCGCGCCGAAGGCCGGAACGATGACGCGCTGAAGCTCATGCGTGACACCGCCGACCGCGAGGACAAGACCGAAGAGCACATCATGATGCCCGGCCGGGTGATCCCGGTTCGCGAGATGCTCGGCGAGCTGTTGCTGGAGCTGAGTGAACCTGCGATGGCGCTGGCTGCCTTCGAACAGTCACTGAGAGCAGATCCCAACCGCTTCCGCAATGTCTACGGTGCCGCGCGGGCGGCAGAGCTCATGGGCGACCACGAGAAGGCCAAGAGGCTCTACACGCAGCTGCTGGCACAGGTCGGCCCGAATGCCTCCGACCGCAGCGAGCTCGAGCATGCAAAGACTTTCGTGACGAAGCGCTGATTGGCCGCAGTAGAGCGCTCACCCGAGATCCGCATGGGAACCCGAACAGCCTCTTGCTCCTGCGGCCAACTGAGCATTGAAGTCGAATACGAGCCGCTGGGCGTCGGCATCTGCCACTGCCTGGCTTGCCAGAAGCGATCCGGCAGCGTCTTTGCCGCTCTGGCCGCCTTTTCGGCCCCGTACAAGGTCGCCGGCAGAGCCACCGAGTACGTTCGTGTCGGCGACCAGGGTGCTAAGTTCCGATTCCGGTTCTGCCCGGTCTGCGGAACAACGGTCTTCCACACCGAAGACGGCGTCGAAGGCTCGGTTAGTGTGGCCGTGGGCGCATTCGCCGATCCCGCGTTCCCCGCGCCTCAAGATTCGGTTTACGATTGTCGACGCCATCCGTGGGTTCAGTTACCCCCGGGGACGAAAGCGTTCGGTAAGGACCCCACTTGACTGAAGGTTCGAAGTGCCTCGGCGATCAACGGGGACGATAGACGACGCGGACACACCAGTGGCAAGACGCCTACGCACCGTGTTGCCTCACCAGCGTTCCTTCGATGTTGCACCGCGCGTTCAATCACATGGCACCCCCGCGTCGGGCTTCGTGATGAAGGTCTATGTCGAGGACGTCGATACCCACTTCGCTCGCGCGAAGGCCCAGGGAGCCAGGATCATTTCTGAGCCGCAGGACGGGTTCTGGGGCGGCCGCACCTACCGCGCGCTGGACCACGAGGGACATCGATGGGGAATTTCGCAGCGTGGCCGTGATCTCGCGGCAGATCGCTGGCGACTACCGCCAGGGGTAACGCGTGGCGCATCAGGTGACCAGGCCTGACAGGGCCGCACTATTCTTCGAACTTTCCGAATCGCAGAATGCGCCTTGACCAAACATGAGCATCAAACCATCGCATATCCGCCATGGCCGGGGCTCGGTCCGTCCATATCTCTGCGGTCCGCTCGGCCTGCCTGAGTTCCTGCAGGAGGTATTCGGAGCAGTCGAAGTTGAGCGGTTCGAGTTCGGGCCGGGACGCCTTCACGTTGAGCTTTCCATTGTCGATGCAATGGCTGTCGTCGAAGCTGGCGACCTTCCCGCATGAATGAGGTGCCTTACACATGGGAACCGCACTCCGCAGCGTCATCGCAATGTCTCTCGCAATTGTCTTCGGTGCGCTCGCAGTCACCGCGCCTGCTGCCGAAACCAAGTCCAGCGATGCCCTTGCCTCCCTGAGCACCACACGACCGACCTACCTTGTGGTGTATCGTCATGGGCCCGGCTGGATAGACGGCAAACCGATGCGAGAGCAGCAGAGCATGCGCGAGCACTTTCAGTACTACATCGGGTTGCATCGCAAGGGACTGCTGATCGCCGGTGGCGGATTCACTGACGAGAGCGGCGGAGCGGCTGTGTTTGAGGCAGCCGATGACGCTGCAGCGGCCGAGATCGTTGCCGCGGATCCGGCAGTCAAGAGCAAGGTGTTTCGCTTCGATCTGCAGCGGTGGAAACCTAACCCGTGGGAGGAGATCTCGAAGCGGAGCGCGGCCCGCGGTGAGTAGGCGTGCGTCGCAAGTGCCGGCGGAGGGAATGATGGAAATAGCTGTATTTGCCCGACTCCATGCCCGGCCCGGGAAGCGCAACGATGTGTACCAGGCGATGTTCGAAGTGCAGGGACCTACGCGCAAGGAGCCAGGTTGCCTCAGCTATGGAGGATTTCGCTCCGTTCGGGATGCAGACGAGTTTTACATTCACACCCGCTGGCGAGATATGGCAGCCTTTGATCGCCACGCGGAGTTGCCTCACACCGTGCGTTTCCTCGAAACCGTCGAGCCGCTTCTTGATCATTCCTTCCGCGTCACGCTCGCGGAGCAGCTCTGGTAGCAGGAGGGATTGACGATGCCGATCCGGATCTACGGCCATCCGTTTTCGTCTTACTGCCAGAAAGTGCTGATCGCACTTTACGAAAACGACACGCCTTTCGAGTTCCGCGTCCTCGCCCCGGACGACGAGCAGACCGCTTCTGAGCATGAGCAGCTCTGGCCGCTCAAACGCATGCCCGTGCTGGTCGACGGGGACCGCACGGTCATCGAGGCGAGCATCATCATCGAATATCTCGGGCTGCATCATCCGGGCCCCTCGCGACTTCTTCCGGAGAGTCCGGCTGCGGCACTCGACGTCCGCACGATGGACCGGTTCTTCGACAACTACGTCATGACGCCGATGCAGAAGATCGTGTTAGACCACATCCGCGCGGAGCGAGACCGCGACCCTTGCGGCGTGGCCGATGCGCGCAGGCTGCTCGACGTCTCTTACCGTTGGCTCAACGGCACGCTGCGCGGTCGTACGTGGGCCGTGGGTGGCGAGTTCAGCATGGCGGACTGCGCCGGCGCGCCGGCGCTGTTCTATGCTGACTGGGTGCACCCGATCGGTGAGGGCTTTGCCGAGGTTTGTGGGTATCGCAAGCGGCTGCTGGCGCGTCCGTCTTTCGCGCGCGCGGTGGACGAAGCGCGCCCGTACCGGGCGCTGTTCCCGCCCGGCGCACCCGACCGCGACTGACGGCACGGAGCGCTTGGAAGGAAGGCATTTATGAGCGTTCAACTCAATCACACCATTGTCTGGTGTCACGACAAGGAGAAGTCGGCGTCCTTCCTCGTCGACCTGCTGGACCTCGAGCGGCCCATCCCGTTCGGCCCGATGCTCGTCGTGCAGCTCAACAACGCCGTCTCGCTCGATTTCTACGCGCAGGAAGGCCATATCGCGCTGCAGCATTACGCCTTTCTGGTGAGTGACTCCGAGTTCGACGAAATCTTCGGACGCATCCGCGAGCGCGGTTTGCCGTTCTGGGCCGACCCCGGCCGGGAGCGTGCCGGGGAGACCTACGAGCACAACGGCGGGTGCGGTGTATATTTCCTGGATCCGGACGGTCACCTGCTCGAGGTCATGACCCGGCCTTACGCGCTGGATCAATGGGGCCAATGAGTTCGACCGTCCGTCACGGTCCGGATGCATAGTAAGTAAACAATGGTCTGATCTGGCGACCATCACGGGGGGCGTATGGGCGAAACGACGAGCTGGCCGAAGAAGACGTGCGAGATGCACAGTCACCACTTCGATTCGACGATCTGGAATGACTTCCGGTTCCGCGACGACGACATCGTCATCTCGACGTATGCGAAGTCCGGCACCACCTGGATGCAGCAGATGATCGGCCAGATGATGATGGGCCCGAATCCGGACCTCGAGGTGGGCGAGTTGTCGCCGTGGCTCGATCTACGCGTGCCACCGAAAGCGGTGAAGCTGCCGATGGTCGAGGCCCAAACGCACCGGCGGTTCCTCAAGACACACCTGCCCGTCAACGCCCTGGTCTTCTCCCCCAAGGCGAAGTACATCTACATCGGCCGCGACGGCCGCGACGTCCTGTGGAGCTTCTACAACCACCACGTCAACGCCAACGAAACCTGGTATGCGGCGCTCAACGACACGCCCGGTCGGGTCGGTCCGCCGATCGAGCGACCGCCCAGCGATGTCCGCCAGTACTGGCACGACTGGCTGTCGCGCGACGGTTACCCGTTCTGGCCGTTCTGGGACAACATCCGGAGCTGGTATGCGATTCGCGGCCTGCCGAACGTCTTGCTGGTGCACTTCGCAAACCTCAAACGCGACATGCCGGGACAGATGCGCCGCATTGCGGCCTTCCTCGACATACCCATCGACGAGGCGAAGTGGAAGACCATCGTGGAGTACTGCTCCTTCGACTGGATGAAGGCGCATGCCACCAAGAGCGTCCCGCTCGGTGGGGCGTTCTGGGACGCCGGGGCCGCGGTCTTCATTCACAGGGGAGTGAACGGACGATGGGCGGACGTGCTTTCCCCCGAGGAAAACGCCGAATACGAGGCCCGCGCATTGCAGGAACTGGGCCCCGAGTGCGCGCGGTGGCTCGCGACCGGCCAGGGCCTGGAGTGACGCCGGCCATCGATGCCGGAGGCAGCGCCGATCACGAAGTCCATGGCCACCCGTAGCAACAAACCGCCCCGCAACATCGACGATTACATCGCCGGGTTTCCACCCGGCGTGCAGGCGGTGCTCCAGGCGATCCGTTCGACGGTCCGCAACGCCGCCCCTGGCGCAGAGGAGACGATCAGCTATCAGATCCCGGCGTTCAAGTTGAACGGGGTGCTGGTGTACTTCGCGGCGTTCAAGAAACACATAGGCTTCTATCCGCCGGTGAGGGGCGACGCAGCACTCGAGAAGGCGGTGTCGGCCTATGCGGGCGAAAAGGGCAATCTGAAGTTCCCGCTCGATCGACCGATCCCCTACCACCTGATCAAGCGCATCGTGAAGCTACGGGTCACGCAGAGCCTCGCGAAGGCGTCTGCGAAGCAGCCGAAGAGGAGACGGTAGCTTCCTGATCACCGGAGCACGCATGGTGACCGCTGATGACGACCATCCTCGAATCCCCACGACTGCTGATGCGGCACCTCGAGCCCGGCGATCTCGCCGCCCTGGCCGCGCTTTACGCCGACCCGGACATGCGTCGGTACTATCCGGACGGCGTACGAACGGCCGACGAAACACGGGAAGAGCTCGAGTGGTTCCGCAACGGCCACCCGGAGCACCCCGAGCTCGGTCTCTGGGCCACGATCCACAAGTCAACGCAGCGCTTCATCGGGCGCTGCGGACTTCTGCCGTGGACCATCGACGGCATCGACGAGGTTGAAGTCGCCTACATGATCGACAAGTCGATGTGGGGGCAGGGTCTCGGCACCGAGGCGGCGGGCGCGATCGTGCAGCATGCGTACCGGAGCCTCGGGCTGCGGCGTCTCGTCTGCCTGATCCTTCCCGGCAACGACGCCTCACGACGGGTGGCCGAGAAGCTCGGCATGCGCCGCGAACGGACGCTGGACGACGAGCACGGTGCCGCCTGGCTGTACGCGATGTCGATGTCCAGAGACGACCGGTAAGCGGACAACTCTGTTTCGTGGACGAGCGCGTGGACGTTTTCTTCTATGGTCTCTTCATGGACCCTGCCGTCCTTGCGGAGAGCCAGATTCATCCGGCGGAAACGCGAAAGGCCTGCGCCGAGGGATACGCCTTGCGTATCGGCGAGCGCGCTACCCTCGTGCCGGCGGACGGCGCGCGGGCGTACGGCATGGTCCATGCCTTGACCAGTGCAGAGCTCGACCGGCTCTATGCGCAACCGGGTCTCGAGGCGTATCGGCGCGAATCGATCGTCGTGCACTACCCTGATGGCTCGAGCGCGAGTGCCGTATGCTACAACCTGCCCGCTGCGCCGTCCGAAGGCGAAGCCAACGCCGCATACGCCGCGCACCTGCGCGACGTGCTGACCAGGCTCGGATTTCCACTGGAATACATCCGGACTGTTTCCTGAACCGGCCGAAGCGATGCCTGGAGGACTCACCAGAACATGGTTGAAACTGCGCGGACGCGGGATGGTGACCGCAACGCCGGCAGACGATCGCTTCGCTGCCGACCTGCGCGGATTCGGTTCGCTCGGAGTCCTCGCGATTCTCCTCATCGTCCTCACCGGCAACCTGATCGTCGGCGGGGTGGTGGTCGTGCCCGTGGGCGCGCTCCTGGTCTTGCTGTGGACGTGGCGTTCGCGAACGCCATGGCGTGAGATCGGCTACGCGCGGCCCAGGAGCTGGCTCGTCACTCTCGCCGTCGGCATCGCTCTGGGTATCGCCCTCAAGTTCCTGATGAAGGCCGTCGTGATGCCGCTGCTCGGCGCCGATCCGATCAATCAGGCGTACCACTTCCTGGCAGGAAACCGGGGCCTGCTTCCCGCAGCCGTGTTGGGCATGGTCGTCGCAGGCTTCGCGGAGGAGACTGTCTTCCGCGGCTACCTTTTCGAGCGCCTTGCCAAGCTGCTGGGAACCGGTCGGTCGGCCAAGACATCGATCGTGCTGCTCACGTCGGTGTTGTTTGGACTGGGGCATTACGCTGGCCAGGGGTTGGCCGGCGTGCAACAGGCGACAATCGTCGGGCTCGTGTACGGAACGATCTTCGCAATCACGGGGCGAGTCTGGCTGCCGATGGTCGCGCACGCGGCGTTCAACCTGACGGCCTTCGCTGTGATCTACTGGGATCTCGAGTCGGACGTGGCTCACCTGATCTTCAAGTAGGCGGAAAATCGGGCTTCATGAAGCAGGAACGTTCCAAGCGGTCGGTCGTGATCCAGGTCAAGGTCAGACCCGGCGCCCGCACCAGCTCACTCGAGGATACGGGCGACGGCACTTGGCGCGCGCAACTCAAGTCACCCCCCTTGGATGGCCGTGCAAACGCGGAGCTGATTGCGCTGGTCGCCGGGCACTTCAAGTGCCGCAAGTCGGCCGTGACCATCAAGAGCGGCTCGGCCGGGCGCATCAAGCTGATGCTCGTCGAGCTACCCTGACGCATCGGCAGCGAATGACGATACTCCTGCGACCGGCCCGGACCGCCGACATCCCTGCGCTGCAGGCGGTGATCCAACGCTCGGCGCGTGCGTTGAGCGTCGGCTTCTACTCGCCGACGCAGATCGAAGCCGCAATCCGCTATGTGTTCGGTGTCGATTCCGCGCTGATCGCCGACGGCACCTACCTGGCGGCGCTCGACGACGAGGTCATCGTGGGCTGCGGCGGCTGGAGCCAGCGTCGCACGCTATACGGCGGCGACCAGCGCCCGGTGGGCGCGTCCGACTTCCTCGATCCGGCCAGGGATGCGGCGCGGATACGGGCCTTCTTCGTCGCGCCGGAGCACACCCGGCGCGGCATCGGTCGCCTGCTGCTGGATGCCTGCGAGAGTGCGGCGCGCGCCTCAGGATTCCAGCGTCTCGAGCTCATGGCGACGCTGCCGGGCGTCCCGCTCTATGCGGCCTGCGGGTTCCGCGAAGCCGAGCGGATCACGGACGTCCTGCCCGATGGAACGGCCATCGAGTTCGTGCGCATGGAGCGACCGCTGCGATGAAGGATCTGGCAGTGGCCCTGGAGGACCGACCGGGCGCTCTCGCCGATTTCGGAGAGGCACTCGGCCGTGCGGGCGTCAGCGTCGAGGGCGGCGGGGCCTGGGTCGCGGACGGCCGCGGTGTGGCGCACTTTCTCGTTGCGGACGGCGCGGCGGCTCGCAGCGCGCTGGAAGCCGCCGGCATTGTGCTGCTCGCCGAACGAGAGGTGATTGCGCTGCGATTGCGACAGGACCTGCCTGGCCAGCTCGGCCTCCTCACGCGCCGCATGGCCCAGGCCGGCGTCAACATCGAGGTGCTGTACAGCGACCATGACAACCGGCTGATCCTGGTGGTGGATGACCTCGAACGAGGGCGGCAGGTCGCCGACGCCTGGACCCGAAGCGCCAAGTAGAGTCAGTACTGGTACGTGTAACGCAGCGACGCGAAGTCCATTCCGGGATTCGGCGCGCGGATCCCGGCGTTGGAGAAATGCTCGATGCGCAGGCCGAAGTCGTGCTCGCCGCGCTTCCCCAGGACATACCCGACCGCGAGGTGGTTCTGGAAGTTGAACTCCGTCGAGAACGCGCGATCGCGGCTGCGAAACACCGGCATCAGCAGGCTCGGCCCGGAACCGAGCTCGGCATACCAGCCTCGATAGCTCATGTTCGTGAGTCGCAGGGTCGGGACGGCGCTCACCTGCGTGACCCAGGCATGGTCGTGGCCCTCCTCGTCCAGGTCCGCTCGCCATCTGCCGACCGCGAACTCCCAGCGCCCGCGCAGCATGAGCGAGTCGCTCAGGGCCCACGCCCGCTTCCAGTGCCATTGCCCGCCGATCGACCAGGCGTCCGTCGCGGCGCCGGCACTCACCTGCGAGAACACACCGTCGGGTCGCCACGCCTGCGTGTCCGCCTCCGCCCCCGCTGCGGCCAGCCACACGACGGCGAGGATGGCGGCTGCCTTCACCGCGCACTCACCTGCACGCGCTCCGGAACGCGGGCCGGCCAGCCACCCGCCAGCGCCCGGTAGAGTCCGACCAGCGCCGTCGCAGTGCGCGTGCGCGCGTCCGCGAAGGCGTCCTGCGACGAGAGCTGAGTGCGCTCGGCATCCAGCACGTCGAGCAGATCCGTGGCGCCGGCGTCGTATCGCACCCGCGCCAGTTGCGCGGCCCGGGCACTGTCCGTGGCGGCGCGCTCGAGATGCTGGTCCTCGACACGCGCGTGCCCGAAGAGCACGAGCGCATTCTCGGTGTCTTCGAGCGCCAGCAGGACGGCCTGCTCGTATAGCGCCAGCGCGCCCGACGCGTTGGCGTCGGCCGCGGAGATCCGCGCGCGCACCCGGCCGACATCGAGGAACGACCAGTCGACGCCCAGCGCGACGAGCCGTGTTTCGCTGTCGCGTTCGAAGAGCGCGCTGCTGTCGAAGGTCTGCGTCCCGATCAGGCCCCCGAGCGTAAACCGCGGAAACAGATCGGCGGTCGCAACACCGATCCGAGCGGTCGCCGCATGCAGCCGTTCCTCGGCTGCGATGACGTCCGGACGCCGACGCAGCAGGTCACCGGGGGTGCCGGGATCGAGCCGGTCCGGAAGCGCCGGCAGCGGCACCGGCGCGTCGAGCTCGGAGATCAGCGTCCCCGGCGCGTTCCCGGTCAGCACGGCGAGCCGGTGCTGCGTGACGGCCACCGCGGCCTCGAGCGCCGGAACGCGCGCCAGCGTCGACTCGAGCTGCGCACGGGCGCGCGAGGTGTCGAACTCCGTGCCGCGGCCCGCCGACGCACGTACGTCGACCAGGCGCAGGGTTTCGCGCTGGTTGTCCGCGTTCTCACGCGCAACACGCAGCCGCTCCTGCAGGCCGCGGAGCTCCAGGTAGCTGCGCGCCACCTCGCCCGCGATGATGACCTGCAGTGCGGCCAGGTCGGATGCGCTGGCGCGCGTATCGGCGCGCTGCGCCTCGACGTTGCGACGGATGCGGCCGAACAGGTCGAGCTCCCAGGCCGCGACGATCGCGGCGTCGTAGTTCTCGGTATCGCGCTCCGCACGCGTGGCCTCCGGAAACTGGTCTGCGCTCGAGCGCTCATCGCTCGCGGTACCGGTCGCTGTGACCGTCGGGAAGCGGTCGAAGCCCGCCTCGCGCGAGATCGCACTCGCGCTGTCGTAGCGGGCCAGTGCGACGCGCAGATCGTGGTTGGCGAGCAACGCCGCGTCGACCAGCCGGGTCAGCATCGGATCGTCGAAGCTGGCCCAGAACTCCGCATCCGGATCGGGTGTCGCCACCGCAACCGCCGCGACCTCGCCATCGATCGCCGCGGCATCGCGGGCGAATCGGCCGGGCACAGGCACTTCCGGACGCTCGTAGTCCGGGCCGACGGCGCAGGCGGCGAGCACCGCCGTCACGACGCCGATCGCCACTGCGCGCAGGGTTCGGAACTCAGGCATGGGCCACCTCCAGGGGCAGCTCGGGCTGCAGAACGGGTCTGCGGCGAGTCACGAGCTTGCGCAACGCGACATAGAACACCGGGGTCAGGAACAGGCCGAAGAGCGTAACGCCGAGCATCCCGGCGAACACGGTGATTCCCGTGACCGAACGCACTTCCGCGCCCGCGCCATGCGAGAGCACGAGCGGTACGGTGCCGGCGATGAACGCAACCGACGTCATCACGATGGGACGCAGCCGCAGCCGGCATGCTTCCAGCGCCGCTTCGATGGTGCCCCTGCCCTGGATCTCCAGCTCGCGGGCGAACTCGACGATCAGGATCGCGTTCTTGCACGCGAGACCCATCAGCACCACCAGCCCGACCTGCACGAAGGTGTTGTTGTCGCCGCCGGTGAGCTTGACGCCGAGCAATGCCGAGAGCATGCACATCGGCACGATCAGGATCACCGCCAGCGGCAGCGTCCAGCTCTCGTACAGGGCGGCGAGCACCAGGAAGGCGAGCAGGATCGCCAGCGGGAACACGACCAGCGCCGCCTTGCTCTGCGTGGCCTCCTCGTAGCTCAGATCGCTCCAGTCGAAGCCCATTCCGTTGGGCAGCACCTGCGCCGCGATCTCGTCGATCTTCGCCATCGCCTGCGCCGAGGACAGCACGCGCGGGTCGGCTTCGCCGAGCAGGTCGGCGGCCGGGTACCCATTGAACCGAAGCACCGGGTCGGGGCCGTAGGTTTCGCTGACCGTCACCATCGAGCCGATCGGCACCATCTCGCCGTTGGAGTTCCGTGTGCGCAGGTTGGCAATGTCCTCGACGCTGTCGCGATACGGGCCGTCGGCCTGGGCGATCACCTGCCAGGTGCGGCCGAACAGGTTGAAGTCGTTGACATAGGCGGAGCCCAGGTAGGTCTGCAGGGTGTCGAACAGCTCCGTCAGGGGCACGCCTTGCGCCTTGGCCTTGACCCGATCGACTTCGGCGTCGAGCTGCGGCACGTTGGACTGGTAGCTCGTGATCGGGAAGCCCATGCCCGGCGTCTGCGACACCGCGCCCTGGAATGCGCCCACGGCGCTTTGCAGCGCGCCGTAGCCGAGATTGCCGCGGTCCTCGATGAAGAGCGAGTAACCCGAGCCGTTCCCCAGGCCCTGGATCGGCGGCGGCATCAGTGAGAAGGCGAAGCCCTCCTGGATGCCGGCGATCTTCTGGTTGATCTCGGCGTTGATCTGCTCGGCGCTCAAGTGGCGCTCGCTGAACGGCTTCAAGCGGGAAGAACACCACGCCGCTGTTGGGCGTATTAGTGAACTGCAGCGGGTTCAAACCCGGGAACGCCACCTCGTTCTTCACGCCTTCCGTGCTCATCGCGATCTCGGCCACTTTCTTCAGCGCCGCGTCGGTGCGCTCGATCGAGGCACCTTCGGGCATTTTCACGCCCGCAATGAGGTACAGCTTGTCCTGGATCGGGATGAAGCCGCGCGGCACCCACTGGAACACCAGGGCGGTCGCCACGAGCAGCATGGCGTACACGGCAAACACCCTGCCGCGCCCGCCGAGCATGCGCGACACGGCGCCCTGGTAGCGCTCCGAGTTGCGCTTGAAAAAGCGATTGAACGGGCGGAACACCCAGCCGAACAGCCGCTCGATCACCCGCGACAGCGCGTCCTTCGGCGCGCCATGCTCCCTGAGCAGGCGCGCCGCCAGCGCCGGCGACAGCGTCAGCGAATTGATCGCCGAGATCACCGTCGAAATCGCAATGGTCACTGCGAACTGCTTGTAGAACTGGCCGGTGACGCCGGTCAGGAAGGCCATCGGCACGAACACCGCGCACAGCACCAGCGCGATCGCGATGATCGGCCCGGAGACCTCCTTCATCGCCTGGTGCGCCGCGGCCAGCGGGCTGCGGCCTTCCTCGATGTTGCGCTCGACGTTCTCCACGACCACGATCGCATCGTCCACGACGATGCCGATCGCCAGCACGAGCCCGAACAGCGTCAAGGTGTTGATCGAGAAGCCGAGCAACAACAGCGCGGCGAACGTCCCGACGATCGACACCGGTACCGCGATCAGCGGGATGATCGAAGCACGCCAGGTCTGCAGGAACAGGATCACCACCAGCACGACCAGCAGCACCGCTTCCATCAGGGTGGTGACCACCGCCTTGATCGAGTCGCGCACGAAGATGGTGGTGTCGTAGATCGACTTGTATTCGATACCCGGCGGAAAACGCTTGGCGAGCTCGTCCATCCTCGCGATCGTCGCGTCCCTGATCTCGAGGGCGTTGGCGCCCGGCGCCTGGAAGATACCGATCGCGGCCGCTTCCTTGCCGTCCAGCCGCGCACGCAAGGTGTAGTCGCCGGCGGCCAGCTCCAGCCGTGCAACGTCGGCGAGCCGCACGATCTCGCCGTCGGCGCCGCTCTTGAGCACGATGTCGCCGAACTCCTCGGTCGTGCTCAGGCGGCCCTTCGCGTTGATCAACGTGAGAAAGTCGCTGCCGTTCGGCATCGGCTCGGCGCCGAGCTGGCCGGCCGAGACCTGGATGTTCTGCTCGCGGATCGCGCGCACGACGTCACCGGCGGTCAGGCCGCGCGAAGCGACCTTGTCCGGATCCAGCCAGATCCGCATGGCGTAGTCGCCGCCGCCGAAGACCTGCGCGTCGCCGACGCCGGGAATCCGCGCCAGCTCGTCCTTCACGTGCAGGCGCATGTAGTTGCGCAGGTAGAGCGTGTCGTACTTGCCGTCCGTCGACACCAGGTGCACCACCATGAGGAAGACGGGCGACTGCTTCAGCGTCGTCACCCCCTGCCGTCGCACGTCCTCGGGCAGCCGCGCGAGCGACTGCGCGACGCGGTTCTGCACGCGCACTGCCGCGTCGTCCGCATCGGTGCCGGGTCGGAAGGTAATCGTCATCTGCAGGACGCCGTCGGAGCCGGCGACCGACTTGAGGTACGTCATGTCCTCGACGCCGTTGATCGCCTCCTCGAGCGGCGTCGCCACGGTCTCGGCGATCACCTTGGGGTTGGCGCCGGGATAGACCGTGCGCACCACGACCGAGGGCGGCACCACTTCCGGGTATTCGCTGATCGGCAGCAGCGGGATCGCGATCAGGCCCGCGGCAAAGATCACGATCGAAAGCACCGCGGCGAAGATCGGCCGGTCGATGAAGAACTTAGAGAAATCCATTCTGTCTCCCTGTGGCGGCGCAGCGGCCGCCTCTTCCGTTCAGCGGGCCGCCACCTTCTCTACCTCTCCCGCGGGCGCTTCCTCTCCGGCGGGCGGTCCCGTGCGCGGCGGCTCGCCCATCGCGATCACCTGCGGCGCCACCGGCATTCCGGCGACGAACACCTTCTGCACGCCGTGCACGATCACCTGGTCGGCCGGCTCGAGCCCTGAGCTCACGACGCGCAGCCCGCCGATCACGTTGCCGAGCTCGATGTCCCTGCGCACGGCGGTATTGCCCGGCCCAAGCACGAAGACGTACTTGCGATCCTGGTCCGTGAGCACTGCCTTGTCGTCGATCAGGAGTGCGTGGAACACGCCGCTGCCTTCCAGCTGGACGCGCGCGAAGAGCCCCGGCGTAAACACGCGATTGGGATTCGGCACCACCGCGCGGGCGCGGATGGTGCCCGTGCGCGGATCGACCTGGTTGTCGGTGAAGTCGAGCGTGCCCGCGTGCGGATAGCCGGTCTCGTTCGCAAGCCCGATGCGCACCGGGTTGAGCGACTCGCCGCGCTCGCCGCGGCGAGCGAGCTCGTTGTAGCCCAGGTAAGTCTGCTCGTCCGCCTCGAAATAGACGTGCACGGGGTCGAGCGAGACCAGCGTCGTCAGCAGCGTCGAGTCGGCCTGCGCGAGGTTACCGACAGTTACGACAGCGCGGCCGGCACGGCCGTCGATCGGCGCACGAACCTCGGTGAACTCGAGATCGAGCCGCGCGCGATCGAGCGCGGCCTCGGCGGCGCGCACCGAGGCGTTGCCCTGGGCGGCCGCTGCGTTGCGGGCGTCGAACTCCTCGCCCGAAATCGCCCGCGCGTCGACGAGCGTCTGCGCGCGCACGAGTTCGCTGGCCGCGAGCTTCGCCTCGCTCCGGGCGCGTTCCAGGTCCGCCCTTGCACGATCGAACGCCGCCCGGTAGCTGCGCTGATCGATCAGGAACAGGAGGTCGCCCTTGCGCACCTCCTGGCCCTCCTCGTAGGCGACTCGCTCGACGTAGCCGCTGACGCGTGGCCGCAGCTCGACGGTCTCGACCGCGGTGACGCGGCCGGTGAACTCGTCCCACTGCCGGACGTCGCGCGACACGACCTGCGCGACGCTCACTTCGGGCGGCGGCGGCATGTTGCCGGCCGACACGTTCTTGCTGCCGTCGACGCTGTCGCCGAAGGCGAGCACGATTCCGGTGGCCACAGCGAGGACGGCGATTCCGGCGCCGGCGCGGGTGTAAACATTACGGAGTGTCATCGCGAGATACCTCATTGCGGTCCTGTGAATTCAAGGAATCCAGGAAGGACTGCACGTCCGTGTAGCCCCTCCGCTGGTTGGTCGTGCGCGCGGCCACCGATTCGACATCGCCGACGTGACGCACGACGGCACGTGCGGCCGCAGCGACGGGCGCAGGCGCGGCGTTGCGAGCGGACCCGGTGGCGTCGCGCAACTCGATCAACCGCACCGCGTGCCGACCAATCGCGTCGGCGCTCGGCCACTCGGTGCACTCGTGCCGGCAGGCAACGCCGCTGCGCACAGGCGTTCCGACCAGCAGCATCTGCACGCGGACGTCGAAAGAGCGCGCCTCGTCGTGCAGGACGCACGCGAGCATCCGCAGTGCCGCCGCGGCGACCGAGCGGAAACCGTAGTTCGACCAGGGCGCCTCGCTGCCCGGTCCGCCGATCAGCACATAGCTGCCGACCCGCTTGGCTTCGGCCAGCAGCGGTATCAGGTGGCGCGCAGCCGAGAGGTGCGGCAGCAGGTCCTCGTCGAGCGCGCGACGCAGCACCTCGGTCGGGTGATCGATCAGGCGGCCGCGACCCGAGTCGCCCGACATCGCATCTACAACGGCAGCGACCGGGCGGCCGTCCCTGCGCAGCATCGCGGCGAGGCGTTCGCCGTCGGCGTCGCCCGCGATGGTGGCAGCGAGCACTGTGACGTTGGAGCCAGCCTGTTCGACCCGCAGTTGCTCCAGTTGCCGCAGGTCCCGGGCCACCGCAACCACGGCGCGGCCCGTCTCAAGCGCGGCACGCACTACCTCGCGCCCGATGCGTCCGGTCGCGCCGAGTACGATGATTGTCCCATTCACGGGATTCTCGTTCCCGAGGGCGGGATGGTCCGCAGCGTGTCCCCGGCGTGTCTCACCGGTGTCATCACTGCGTAATATTCGCGGGTTTTTCGGCATCATCTTTGCGTCTCGCGGATCAGTGGGGCGTAAGGTAGGCCCAAACGTCGGCACTTGATTAGCCGGTATTTTTGGTAATAATTGTCCCGACGTCGGGCCAATCGGCGGATCACATCGGAGTGACCATGTCCCGGGATCTCAACGACACGCTGGTATTCGTCAAGGTGGTCGAGCACGGCAGCTTCATCTCGGCCGCCCGTGCACTGCGGCTGCCGAAGACCACGGTAAGCCGCAAGGTGCAGGACCTCGAGACGCGGCTGGGTGCGCAGCTGCTGCATCGCACGACGCGCAAGCTCGGGCTGACCGAGGCGGGCAACATCTACTTCGAGCATTCACAGCGCATCTCCCGCGAGCTCGACGAAGCAGAGTCCGCGGTCACCGAGTTGCAGGGCGGTCCACGCGGCTGGCTGCGGTTTACGGCACCGTACTCGCTCGGGACAAACTGGATCGCACCGCTGCTGGGCGAGTTTCGGGCGCGTCACCCCGAAGTGCGCGTCGAGATGCTGCTCAGCAACGAGGCGCTTGACCTGATCGACAAGGAGATCGACGTCGCGTTGCGTATCGGAGACCTCCCGGATTCGAATCTGGTTGGGCGCCGCCTCACGGTGTTCCGCAGCCAGGTCTATGCGAGCCCCACCTATCTCGCGCGTCACGGGGAGCCTTTGCATCCGGACGACCTGCAGCACCACCACACCCTGGCGATGAGCAAGTACCGGCGATCCAACAACGGTTTCGCCTGGACGCTGAGCGATGGTGAGCGCACGGTCGACTACCGGATCGACCCCGTGCAGGTGGCGAACGATCCCGCCGCGCTCACCCCGGCGCTGCTCGCCGGTGACGGATTGATGTTGACCGCGGACCTGATGGTCAAGCCGTATGTGCAGCTGGGCCAGGTGCAAAGAGTGCTTGCGGGCTGGACCGGGCCTTCGCCGGAGTTCAACGTGGTCTTTCCGCGCGGCCAGGCGAAATCGCCCAAGGTGCGCTCGTTCGTCGACTTCCTGGTTGAGCGCTTGACGTTCGACACCGACTACATGGAAGTACTGTGCCCGAACCGGAAGTGCTACGAGGCGGGCACCGGGGCGCCGTCGCTGACGGAGCCAGTCGGGGACAACGGGCTCATCCCGGATCCACGCGTCGTGGCCGAAATCGAAGCCAGCGAGGATGCGGCAGCGGCGTAGACTCAACATGTCGCCGCGCGGGCGACTCGTTCACCATGTCGCGCCCCGGTCCGGACGGCCGGCGTCAGAAGGGAGTCAGGATGTCTTCCCGTCGAACCTTGCGGGTATTCCGCCACGACCATCGTCCTGCGGAATGAGACGATGGTTACCGAATCTCCAGTCGAGACGACCTATCGGTTCACGGTCGACCGGAAGCCGGGCTACCTGCACGCCTCTGTGACCGGTATCAACACATCGGACAATGTCCGGCACATCCTGCAGGACATGCTGAGCGCCTGTGCGGAGCACGGCTGCCCGCGTGTGCTGCTCGAGGAATACCTGATTGGCCCCAGCCTCGGCACGGTCGACGTATTCGAGATCGTGGCCGACGGCAGCCGTACGGCCCGGACTGATCGTCGAGCAGGTGGCCTACGTCGACACGAACCCCGAGCACGACTCGACGCTGCTCGATTTCATCGAGACGGTCGCCGTCAATCGCGGCGTACGCGTGCGCGTGTTCGGAACGGTGAGCGAAGCCGAGACCTGGCTCGCCACCTTGCCGCCCTTGCGACAGGATGAATTAACATGCACAGACACACCGCCCGCGTAAGCTGGCTGCGCGATGGCGCCGCCTTTACCGACAACCGCTACAGCCGCGGTACACCAGTGGTCGTTCGACGGCGGCGCCCGCGTCGCTGCTTCCTCCTCGCCATCCGTCGTGCCGCTGCCCTATTCGGTCGCGGAAGCCGTCGACCCGGAGGAGGCACTCGTCGCGGCCGCGTCGAGCTGCCACATGCTGACCTTCCTGTATCTCGCGGCGAAGCAGGGCTTCGTCGTCGACAGCTACGAGGACGAAGCGTTCGGCACGATGGCGAAGAACGCCGCCGGTCGCATCGGCTTCGATCGGATCGTGCTGCGGCCGAAGATCGCGTTCGGGGGCACTCGCGCGCCGACCGCGGAGCAGCTGGCGTCGCTGCACCACGCCGCCCACAGCGAGTGCTACATCGCCAACTCGATCAAGTGCGACATCGCGGTCGAAGGCGCGTGAACCGGCGCGGCCCGTGACGCACTGCATGATCCGCTTCCAGATCATCGAGCGCACCGGCGCTCAGCTGCAGAAGACGCTGGTCGAGGCGATGCGCAGCGGCGAGCTCCGCACCTTTATCGCGAAGAAGCGCGGCCGGAAGGTGCTGCACAAGAACAGCGCCTACCCCGGCTGGATGAACTGGTCGGTATCGGAGGGGATCATCACCTGCGAAGTGATCAGCCCGAACAAGCCCGGGCGCGAATGGCAGCTCTTCAGCGCCTTCCTCGGGCGGCTCGCCGATCGGTACGCCGATCGCATCGTCGCCATCAACATCCAGTTCCCGGGCTCGGCGCCGTTCGAAGCGCCCGTGCGCCGGCGAGTGACGCGTCGCCCGTCGAGCGAAGCCCGCGCGCCGGACGCCGGCGCGGGCGGCTGACGTAACCGTGTATACGCCGACCCATTTCCAGGAGACGCGACCGGAGGTTCTGCGGCAATTCATGCGCCGTCATCCGCTCGCGACCCTCGTCACGATGACGCATGCAGGAGCTGACGGCCGATCACGTGCCGCTGCTGTTCGATGACTCGGCCGGCGCCGGCGGCGTGCTCCGCGGTCACGTCGCGCGCGCCAATCCGGTGTGGCGCGACGTGGCGAACGGATCGCCGGCGCTCGCAATTTTCCAGGGACCAGATCACTACATCACGCCGAGCTGGTACCCGGGCAAGGCAGAGCACGGCAAGGTCGTACCGACGTGGAACTACGTCGGTCGTGCACGTGCGCGGCACGATCGCATGGCAGCGTGACGAAGCGTGGCTGCGCAGCTTTCTCGAGGCGCTGATCGAGAGCCAGGAAGCACAACGCGCGGCGCCCTGGCGGATCGCGGATGCACCGACGAGCTACATCGAACGGATGCTGGCGTCGATCGTGGGCTTCGAGATCGCCGTCACCGACATGACGGGCAAGTGGAAGCTCGGCCAGAACCGACCGGCGGGCGACAGGGCGGGCATCGCGGCCGGCCTTGCCGCCGAAGACACGCGTCGACGCGGGACGAATGATCGAGTTGCTCGATGGTCGCCTGGGTCCGCGCGAGAGCGATACCGGTACCCCCTGATGCTGCTCGCGCTCACCCGAGCCCTGAGCCCGCGCATCGTCGACTGCCAGCTCACGCATCTCGAGCGGCAGCCGATCGACCTTGCGCGCGCTGCCGAGGAGCACACCGCCTACGAGCGGCAGCTGTCCGAGCTCGGCGCGACCGTGCGACGGCTCCCGCCGGCACCCGAGCTGCCGGATGGGGTGTTCGTCGAGGACACGGCCGTCGTGCTCGACGAGGTCGCGGTGATCGCTCGACCGGGCGCCGAATCGCGTCGCGGCGAGACCGCCTCGGTCGCCGCCGATCTCGCGGGCTATCGTCCGACGATCGCGATCGAGTCGCCGGGGACGCTCGACGGCGGCGACGTGCTGGTGGTCGACCGCCAGGTCTTCGTCGGCCGCTCGACCCGCACCAACGCGGCGGGCATCGAGCAGTTGCGCGCTCGCGCTCGAGCCGCACGGGTACCGTCGTGACTCCGGTCGCGGTGACGCGCTGCCTGCATCTCAAGTCCGCCGTCACGCGCGTGGCCGCCCGGACGCTGCTCGTGAACCCCGACTGGACGGCGGCGGAAGCGTTTGCCGGCTATCGCCTGCTCACCGTCGATCCCGCGGAGCCGATGGCCGCCAACGCGCTCGCACTGGGCGGGGCGATCCTGCATCCTGCGCAGCACGCCCGCACGCGCGCCCGCCTCGCAGCGGAAGGGCTGTCGGTGATTCCGATGCCGATGTCGGAGCTCGCGAAGGCGGAAGCCGGCATAACCTGTTGCAGCATCGTCTTCGAGGTGCCGTGATGCGCGTATCGATCATCCTTGCACTGAGCGTTGCTGGCGCGGCCGGTGCACCGGGCCTCGCGCGGGCCGACGACGATCCCGCGGCGGCGCTCGCGTGGCTCGCGGGCTGCTGGGCCACGCTCGACGGCGAGCCTGGTTCGGGTGAGCAGTGGATGCCGCCTGCGGGTGCGACGCTCCTCGGCGTGAGCCGCACCGTCAAGGGCGGCCGCACGGTCGCGCACGAATTCATGCAGATCCGCGAGACTGCACCCGGCCGGTTGGCCTTCATCGCAAACCCGTCCGGTCAGGCGCAGGCGACATTTCCGGTCAAGCGCCTGGGCACGCGCGAAATCGTCTTCGAGAACCCCACACATGACTTCCCGCAGCGGGTGATCTATCGACTCGACGATGCCGGTATCCTCCGCGCGCGCATCGAGGGGGAGATCGACGGCAAGCCGCGAGCAGAGGATTTCCCGATGCGCCGGGTGCGCTGCGAAAACGGCGACCTCTGATCGGTGCCGGAGTCGATCGGTGCCGGGTCGCAGTTTCGCAGTGTGAAGCTTCGCAGCGAGCTGTCACGCACTGGCATGAATAACTGCGAAACTGCGACCCGGCACCGTTATTGACCGCTGCTCCCGTTATTCGATCCACTCCACTGCGTCCAGCACTCGCGCCGTCACCTCGGACAGGTCGATCCGCGCGTCGCCGAGCACCGCGATGCTGCCGGGCCCGGCCGGAACGAGCGAGCCCCGGTAGCCGTCCTCGCGCAGCCTGACCGCGCGCCGCAGCGGCTCATCCGGCAGGACCAGCACCGTCACCGGACCCTGTGGCGTGCGGACGACGAGATGCGGCACGGTGCGGCCACGGAACGGGCAGCTGCTGGCGTAGGTCACCTCGTCCACGCCGGGGCGTAGCCGGATCCCGCCGTCGCGCAGTACGCGCTCGACGACCGCGGGATCGGCGTGCGTCGCAGTCCAGGAATGCGGCTCGTGCATCACATGATCTACGACCTCGCGGGCCAACGAAGCGCGCGGACTCGCGGTCCAGAGGATCGTGCCCACCAGCACTCCCGCGACGACACTCGCTGCCATCGCGAGCCAGCGGTTGCGGGAGGTGTGAAGAGCGCGGGGTGGGGTGTGCTGCACGGTGACGCGGTCCGTCACCGGCACCTGCAGGGCCTTTCGAATGACCGCATCCATCGCGAGCAGGCTCCGATGATATTCGGCGCAGGCTGCGCAGGCGTCCCGATGCGCCAGGGCTTCCGGCAGCAGGTGCTGTGGATCGGCACCCGCTATACGACGAAATTCCAGGCAGTTCATCGGCCGCCCCCCGGCGTCGGTTCGTCAGCCTCAGTCTCATCGTTCGCGCTCTCGACGCCGAGCTGGCGGCGCAGTTTCTGGCGCGCGCGGAACAGGCGTGTCAGTACCGCGCCCTGCGTCAGCCCGAGCTGGGCCGCGATCTCCTGTGTCGTCTGCCCCATGAGCACCTGCATCACCAGCGGCTCGCGATAGTCGTCCGGGAGCCGCAGGATGGCGCGACGCATGTCGAGCACCTCGCGCTCCTCGGCCACGGCCAGTTCCGGCGACTCCTCGTCCACGAGCTCATCCACCTGCACGGTTTCGATGCGCTTGCGCTCGTACCGTCGCGCGTGCTCGCGGCGTACGATCGTGAGCAGCCAGTGCCGAGCCGAGCCTTCTGCATCGAGGCTGTCGCGCGACCGCCAGGCGCGCAGCAGGGATTCCTGCACCACGTCCTCCGCGACCTGGCGGTCCCGCGCCAGCCAGAACGCGAATCGGAACAGGTCCGGCCGCAGCTCCTCGCAGACCCCGGCAAACCAACGATCCCTGTCCTTTCCGGCCAGCGGGGCGTTCCTGTATAAAGACCGGGCACCAGCCGGTAGGATTTCATCCCGCGGCGCGGGCGCGGTAGCTGCCCGCCGCGGGTTTGCGCACGATAGCGCCGGGTCTTGCGGCCGACGCAAACGATGTACCGCCGGGAACGGGGTTCCTGATGAGTCTGGACGATGCTCCGCAGCGGTTTCCCCGCACTCGACTGCGCCGCATGCGTCGCGACGACTTCTCGCGCCGCCTGATGCGGGAGACGACGCTTTCCGCGGCCGACCTGATCTACCCGGTGTTCGTCATGGACGGCACAGGGCGCGCAGCGGACGCCCGTACCCTCGATGCCCGGCGTCGAACGCCTGAGCATCGACGCACTGCTTCGCGAGGCGGAAGCCGCGGCAACGCTCGGTGTGCCGGCGCTGGCGCTGTTCCCGGTCACGCCGCCGGGGGCCAAGAGCGACGACGGTCGTGAAGCCTGGAACCCCGAGGGCCTGGCACAGCGCGCGACGCGCGCGATCAAGAAGGCCTTGCCTGGCCTCGGTGTCGTTACCGACGTCGCGCTCGATCCGTTTACGACGCACGGCCTCGACGGGATCATCGACGACACGGGCTACGTGTTGAACGACGTCACCGTCGCGGCGCTCGTGCGGCAGGCGCTGTCTCAGGCGGAGGCCGGCGCGGACGTGGTCGCGCCCTCGGACATGATGGACGGACGCATCGGCGCGATCCGCGACGCGCTCGAATCCGCCGGTCACGTCAACACCCGGATCCTCGCCTACTCGGCCAAGTACTCCTCGGGCTTCTACGGACCGTTCCGCGACGCCGTCGGTTCGGCGGCCAGCCTCGGCAAGGGCACGAAGCACGGCTTCCAGATGGACCCGGCCAACTCCGACGAGGCGCTGCGCGAGGTCGCGCTCGATCTCGAGGAGGGCGCCGACATGGTGATGATCAAGCCGGGGATGCCCTACCTCGACATCGTGCGGCGGGTGAAGGACCGCTTCGGAGTGCCGACCTTCGTCTACCAGGTGAGTGGCGAGTACTCGATGCTGATGGCCGCGGCCGGGCACGGCTGGCTCGACGAGCGGCAGGTCGTGCTCGAGTCGCTGCTCGCGATGCGCCGCGCGGGCGCCGACGGGATCCTCACTTATTTCGCGCGCCGCGCCGCGGAATGGCTCAAGTCCGGCTGAGCAGACCGTGCCCGACGCCTACGGCCTCTTCGGCTACCCGGTGAATCACAGCTGGTCGCCGTTCATACACGGCCTGTTCGCGCGCCAGACGGGGCAGGACATCACCTACCGGTTGTACGAATCGACCCCCGAGCGGTTCCGCAGCGACGTCCTCGCCTTCTTCAGTGAAGGCGGTCGCGGCATCAACGTCACGCTGCCGCACAAGCGCGCCGCCGCCGACCTGGTAAACGAGCTCACGCCCCGTGCGCAGCTCGCCGATGCCGTCAACACGATTACCCACGATGGCCAGGACCTGATCGGCGACAACACCGACGGCGTCGGCCTGGTGACCGACCTGCGCATCAACCTCGGTCTGCGCTGGTCCGATCCCTGCATCCTGCTGCTGGGTGCGGGCGGCGCAGCGCGTGGGGTCATCGGCCCGCTGCTCGAGCTCAACCCGCGCGCGCTGGTCATTGCCAACCGCACCCCCGATCGCGCGATGCAGCTCGTGCGCGACTTCGCGCCGCTCGGACCGGTCTCGGGCTGCACGTTCAACGAACTCACCCAACAGCACTACGACCTGATCGTCAACGCGACCTCGGCGAGCCTGCGCGGCGAGGTGCCCGCGATTTCGCCCGAGGTCGTCGACGGGCTCACGACCTGCTACGACATGGCCTATGGCGCGGTCGAAACGCCCTTCATGGCCTGGGGACGGCAGCTCGGGGCCGAGCACTCGGTGCAGGGCTGGGGGATGCTCGTCGAGCAGGCGGCGGAGTCGTTCGGATTGTGGCGCGGCGTCCGACCGGACACTGCCCGGGTGCTCGACGCGCTGCGCTCGCGGCTGCAGGTTACGCACTAGTCGAGGAGCTTCGGTGCCGGGCCGCAGTTTCGCAGTTATTCGGCACCTGCGGACAACTGACGGATTGGCAGAGCAGCAATAACTGCGAAACTGCGGCCCGGCACCAATCAAGGCAGGCCCAACGCGTCCAGCAGCAGCCGGGCGAACTCGGGCCCCTTGCCGGCCTCCTCGTGCTTGAAGTACACGAACACCTCCCGGCAGCCTCTCGTTCTTTCGCGGATGGTCAGCGCCCAGCGCGCGATGTCCTCCGGCGTGTAGCCTTCGTCGCGCAGGCGGAAGTACGCGTAGTCCGCCGTGATCTCGATCGGCGTCGCCATCGTCTCGCTGTCGGCGACACAGAGCGCCAGGTTCCGCGCTTTCAGACGCTGATACACCTCGTCGTTGAGCCAGGAGCCGTGACGGAACTCGAAGGCGGCAACGACACCGGCCGGAAACACCTCCAGGAACGCATCGAATACCGCAAGGTCCTTCTTGAAGCTCGGCGGGAGCTGAAAGAGAAGTGCGCCGAGCTTGGGCCCGAGGGTCGCTGCGGTCTCGACGAAGTACCGCAGGCGATCCGCGCAGTCCTTCAGGCGCGCGTCATGCGTGATTCGCTTCGGAGCCTTCAGTGTCAGCCTGAACCGGTCCGGCGTCGCCGCGTTCCAGCCGGCGAGGACCTTTGCGTTCGGCGTACGGTAATAGGTGTAGTTGATTTCGACGGTGGAAAGCCGCTCGGCGTAGTACGGCAGCATCTTCGCCGCGGGCAGCTTCTCCGGATAGAAGCTCCCTTTCCACTCCGGGTAGTTGTACCCGGAAGTTCCGACCCAGATGGCCATGCCTCACACAGGGCGGCGTTTCCGCCGTCAACGCGTCAGGCCACAGGCACGCCCCACGGCATCGCGGTAACGGAGCCAGTGGGCGAGCGTTTTCTCCACGCTTGCAACGACGGCCCGCTGGCGGCGCGAGCCGATCGCGCCGGCACCGACCATCGCATAGGCATGATGACGATGCCCCGTTTCGACTCTCTGGTGCGCGCGGGTGAGTTGCATGAAGTCGGGTGACAGCCCGTGGTAACGAACGAGCGGGTGCTTGCGCACGGCCTCTTCGATCTCCCGTTCCGTTTTCGGGTCGCCGGGATGGAGGATCTCGTGGCGATCGTGGATGCTGCCCTCCACGAAGATCGCCATCACGGCGGCGGCCCGGACCCAGTCCTGCTCACCGGTCACACGATCAAGCCAGTTGCGATAGGCGCGAGCAGCGGGCAGCAGACGGACGTTCTCAAACTCCGCTTCGGCAAAGCCGAAACCCTTCATCATCAGCAGGAACAGATCTGCATGCGATTTTCCGAACGACAGGCCGCCGGTGTCTTCCTCGTAGATATTTTCCGCGAGCATGCGACGGACCGCCGGCGGCGGGTTCTTCGCGTGTATGCGGGCCAAAAGGACCGGAAAGTCACGCACGTAGCAGGCGAACTCCTGCTGAAAGTGAATCTTGAGCTGCGCCGCGCCCACGTCCGGGCCGCTGAAAGCCGGCCACGCCCAATGGTGCTTGCGGTCCATGATCGAGAGCAGGCGCTCGCGAAACTGAGCGGGGCTCAGGGGGCGCGACCGATGTCGTCCGATCGTCCGCCGCGGGCGGCGCTCGTCGAGCGCCGTGGCGCCCTCGCGGGCGCTGATTCCAGTCAGGTCACGCATAGTTGGGGCGTTTCATGCATGATCCGTGCCGCGGGGCGCAGGCCAACTCGGGTCGAGGTTTTGTCCGGCCAGGCCGCACCCGCAGGCAGGCACCTGTCAATTCCGTCGACGTGCGGCGCTCATCTCCCGGCGTATTGTAGCTGCAGGTCGACATAGTGACCCGCGATAACCGGAAAACGCTCGATCTCGGCGGTTGTCAGCTCGCGGACGCGACGCGCCGGGTTCCCGACGTACAGGCCGCGCGACGCCAGGCGCTTCCCCGGTGTCACGATGCTGCCGGCGCCGATCATCACCTCGTCCTCGACGATCACGCCGTCGAGCACCACCGAGCCGATGCCGATCAGGCAACGGTTACCGATCGTGCAGCCATGGATTACCACCTGGTGACCGACCGTGACCTCCTCGCCGACGACGAGGGGCCAGCCGGCGTCCCGGCCCGGGGCCGGTCGCGACACGTGCAGGATGCTGCCGTCCTGTACGTTGCTCCGCGCGCCGACGCGGATGTGATTTACGTCGCCGCGGATCACCGTCATCGGCCAGACCGAGGACTCGGCCCCCAGGGTTACGTCGCCTATGACGAGTGCAGTCGAATCGACATAGGCGCCCGGGCCGAGCGACGGAGTCCTGTCCAGGTAGGCTCGCAGCGTCATGAAGGCGTTCCGGTTTCTGCGAACCGTAGTCTAGACGCTGGCCGGCTGGAACCGGCAATCTGCCGCCTGGCCGGGATCTCCGGTCGGCGGGGAGGCTCCGATGCTGATCGTCACGCTGCTCTTTCTCGCGTTGCTGGTCGTCGCCGCGATCTACGGCGTGCGGATCTACAACGGGCTGATCGCTCTGCGGGAGAACGTGCGCAAGGCCTGGGCGAACATCGACGTCCTGCTCACGCAGCGGCACGAGGAGCTGCCGAAGCTGGTGGAAACCTGCAAGCGGTACATGAGTTACGAGCAGGAGACGCTCGATCGGGTCATGCAGGCGCGGGCGGCCGTATTTCGTGCGCAGGGTCAGGGGGATGTCCCCGCGCTGGGCGCCGCCGAGGAGCAGCTACGTGCGGGGCTCGGCAGGCTGTTCGCCCTCGTGGAGAACTACCCCGAGCTCAAGGCCGACGCCGGGTTCCGTCACCTGCAGGGCCGCATCACTGAGCTCGAGGAGGCGATCGCGGATCGTCGCGAGCTCTACAACGAGAGCGTAAACCTCAACAACATCCGCCAGCAGACCTTCCCGGACCTCATCGTTGCCCGGCTGTTCGACTTCAAGGTGGCCCCGCTGCTCGAGTTCGCCGAGGAGCAGCGCCGCGACGTGGACCTGGGCCGGCTCTTTGGCTGATTTGCTCGGATTTCTGGTTCTGGATCCTGAACCTCGGCGCCGCCGTGGTCGGCGGCGGCTGGTTCGCCTTTCGCTGGCTGCACGTGGCGCGGGTGATCGAGGACACGCCGACCTCGCGCGTGCGATCCGCAGCACAGGGGTACGTGGAGATCGAGGGCCGGGCCGGACCCCTGGCCGAGACGAAGAGCCTGGCACCGTTGACGCAGCGCGATTGCGTCTGGTGGCGTTACCGGGTCCAGCACCGCACCGAATCGGCGGGCCGGGGCGGCCGGCGTGAGCGCTGGCGGACCGTCGCGAGCGGCCGGTCCGACGCGCCTTTCCTGATCGACGACGGCAGCGGCGAGTGCATCGTGCAACCGGCCGGCGCCCAGGTTCTCGCCGCGGAATCGACCACCTGGTACGGCGCTACTCCGTGGCCAACGACCGTTCCTGGCCGGGCCTTGCTGGGCGGGATCGGGCGCGACTATCGCTATTTCGAGGAACGCATCCACGTGCACGAGCAGGTCTATGCGCTGGGCGGATTCCGCAGCGTGAGCGGCACCGACGGCGGCGGGCCGGACGACGCGGTGCGGGCGCTCCTCGCCGAGTGGAAGGATGACCAGGCCTCGCTCACCCGTCGCTTCGACCGCGACGCGGATCGGTCGGTGAGCCTCGAGGAATGGGAGCTGGCGCGGGCCGAGGCTCGGCGCAGCGTCGAGCGGCAACGGGCCGAGCGCCCCGCCACGACGGCTCTGAACGTCCTGGGCGCGCCCGACGGCGGTCACCTGTTCCTGCTCGCAACCTTCCGGGCAGCGGACGTCGCGCGCCGGTACCGGCGGCGTGCATACGTCGCATTCGCGGGGTTCTTCGCCGCGGTGTACGCGCTCGGCTGGCTGATGCAGGGCGTGTTGCGGAATGCCTAGAATAGACAGGATCACCGGAATGAACAGGCAACCGATGCTGAACCCGCTGCTGACGGACTACCAGCTACCCCCCTTCGATCGGATACGGCCCGAGCATGCCGAGCCTGCGGTGCGCACGCTGCTCGAGGGCAACCGACGCCAGATCGCCGCGCTGCTCGACGCGGGCGCCGACGGCTGGGACGGTCTCGTCGCGCCGATCGAGCGCATGCATCACGCCCTCGCGCGCGCCTGGTCCCCGATCGGTCACCTGAACAACGTGATGAACGGCGAGGAGCTGCGCGCAGCGTACAACGCCTGCCTGCCGTTGCTCACGAGTTACCACACCGAGCTGGCTCAGAACGGCGCGCTCTGCGCCGCCTACCAGCGGATCCTCGACCAGGAGGGCCCGCAGCTCGGACCCGAGCAGCGCAAGCTCCTCGAGAATGCGTTGCGCGACTTCCGGCTGGCGGGCGTGTCGCTGCCCGCGGACGCAAAGCAGCGGTTTCGCGAGGTCATGGAGCGGCTTGCCAGCACGCAGGCGAAGTTCGACGAGAACGTGCTGGATGCGACCAATGCCTGGTCGCGCGTGGTGGGGGACGAGCGCGAGCTCGCCGGACTGCCTGCGTCGGTCGTCGAGCGAGCGCGCGCCGCAGCGGTCGCCGCCGGGCTGCCGGGCTGGCTGTTGCCGCTCGATGCCCCCAACTACCAGGCGGTGCTCACGCACTGCGAGTACGAGCCGTTGCGGCGGGAATTCTACGAGGCCTGGGTGACCCGCGGCTCGGACCAGGGTCCGCACGCCGGCCGCTGGGACAACACGCCGCTGATGGGCGAGATCCTCGCCCTCAGGCACGAATCCGCAACCCTCGCCGGCTACTCGAATTACGCCGAGTATTCGCTCGCCACCAAGATGGCCCAGGATCCCGCGGAGGTGCTCGATTTCCTGCGGCGTCTCGCGCGACTGAGCCATCCGGCGGCCGAACGCGAATACCAGGAGCTCGAGAGCTTTGCGGGACGGCAGCTCGAGGCATGGGACGTCGGTTACTACTCCGAGCAGTTGAAGCGCGCCCGGCTCGACGTCTCCGAGGAGGCGCTCCGCCCCTACTTTCCTGCTGCCGCGCGTGCTCGCCGGGCTGTTCGCGGTCGCCTCGCGGCTCTACCGGATCCGTATCGTGGCGCGCACCGAGTTGCCCACGTATCACCCGGACGTGCGCTACTTCGACATCCTCGATCGCGATGGCTCCCCGCGCGGCGGGTTCTTCCTCGACCTGTACGCCCGGCCGAACAAGCGCAGCGGCGCCTGGATGGACGAGTGCGTCGGCCGCATGCAGGTGGGGCAGGCGCGCGCGCTGCCGGTCGCGTACCTGGTCTGTAATTTCGCGCCGCCGGTCGGCGCGCGGCCCTCGCTGCTGACGCATCACGACGTGCTGACCGTGTTCCACGAATTCGGGCACGGGCTGCATCACATGCTCACGCGCGTGAACTATCCGAGCGTCGCCGGCATCAACGGCGTGCCCTGGGATGCGGTCGAGCTGCCGAGCCAGTTCATGGAGAACTTCGCCTGGCGAAGTGAGGTGCTGCCGCTGATCTCGTCGCACGTCGACACCGGCGAGGCGCTGCCCGTCGCCACGCTCGAGCGCCTGCAGGCGACGCGCAGTTTCCAGGCCGGGATGCAGACCGCACGGCAGCTCGAGTTCGGCCTGTTTGATTTTCGCCTGCATGCCGAGTACTCGCCCGAGCGCGGTCCGCGCATCGCCGAGACGCTGGCCGAGGTGCGCGCCGAGGTGTCGGTCGTACCGGCGCCGGCGTTCAATCGGTTCCCGCAGAGCTTCCAGCACGTGTTCTCGGGCGGCTATGCGGCGGGCTACTACAGCTACAAGTGGGCCGAGGTGCTCTCCGCCGACGCGTTTGGCGCATTCGAGGAGCATGGGATCTACGACGCCCGCACGGCCCGGCGGTTCCTGCAGGCGATCCTCGAGCGCGGAGGCAGCCGCGACGCCATGGAGGCGTTCATCGAGTTCCGCGGCCGGCGGCCGGAAATCGAGCCGCTGCTGCGCCAGCTCGGGCTCGCGGCCTGAACGAGCCCGGGCCCTTCGAGGGCGTCGGCGCCGGTCCGTCTCGAGGTCAGGGCAGCAGGTTCTTGTAGACCTTGCCGCCCTTCATGATCACGACGAAGTTCTTGTCCGGATCCTCGATCAGCCGGATCTCCGTCAGCGGGTCGCCGTCGACCAGCAGCAGGTCCGCGAGCGCGCCCTCTTCCACGACGCCCAGCCGGCCGGGATAGGGATTGCGCAGCCCGGAGAGCTGCAGCAGCTCCGCGTTGGTGCGGGTGGCCATCGTCAGCACTTCTGACGGCTTGTACCACCGGCTCATTTTTGCGAGCTCCGCCCCCTGCCGGACCGTGCCCGCGGCCGAAAACAGCACGTCGGTTCCGAAGGCCATCTTGATCCCGTGTTTCCGGACGAGCTCGATCGTGCGCTCGGTTCCGGTGTGCACCTGCTTGAGCCGCGCCAGGCTGGCGGGGGGCAGCGGCGGGATGAAGCCGTCGTCGGTAAAGGGCTGGAAGCTGAGCCAGATACCCTTCTCCGCCATCAACCGCGCAGTTTCCTCGTCCATGAGATGGCCATGCTCGATGACCTTGACGCCTGCGGCGATGGACCGCTGGATCGCCGCGGGTGTATAGGCGTGGCTCGATGGCGTTCCGCCGCCATCACGGACTGCGCATCGACTTTTATTCTCGCGAGTACGGCGATAGGCGAAAAATGTGTGGCGTGTCACATCGACAAGGCGCCGCGCAAGCTGGAACGGCCGTCCGACCACGCACCCGTGGTAGCGTCGTTTGACATATAGGAGAAAACCACACGGTGTCGGGAAATTTGACTCTGGTGTTCCCCGCGGCTTTGGCTAGACTCGACGTCACTGCAAATGACACGACGGAAGCAATAAGAACAAGACCCATGCAGTATCGACGCAGCGATTACGACGTCACCAACACCGTACAGGTGAGCTCGGTGTCGGCGGTCAAGCGGGCGGTCGAGGAGCTGTACTCGCAGACCTGGCCAAGCGGCCGGGTCGAGCGCCTCGAGACTGCCTTCACCGACTTCGAGCGCCTCTTCAACGGGCAGTTTCCCGGGCTACTACGGCTGCGACACGGTCTATCACGACCTGCAGCACAGCCTCGACGACACGCTGGCGATGGCTCGCCTGCTGGCCGGCTACGACCGCACACACGCGGCCGAGCAGCGCCTCGGCGCCGAGCGGGCGATGATGGGCATCGTCGTGGCGCTCTTCCACGACGCGGGCTACATCCGCCAGACCGACGACACGTTGCATCGCAACGGTGCGGAGTTCACCCGCACGCACGTCGGCCGCAGCGCGCAATTCCTCGCCCGATACCTGCCGACGCTCGGCCTGGCCGACTGGGTACCGGTGGCCACGCAGATCGTGCACTTCACCGGCTACGAGGTGCCGTTCGACCAGATCCGGCTCGACGACCCGCGTGACCGCAAGGTCGGTCACCTGGTCGGCACCGCGGACATGATGGCGCAGATGGCCGATCGCTGTTACCTCGAGAAGTGCCGCGATCGCCTCTATCCCGAGTTCGTGCTCGGCGGTGTCGCGGTGTCGCGCGGCAGCGCGGGCGAGCTCAAGGTCATCTATGGCTCCGGCCTCGACGTCCTGCGAAGCACGCCCGATTTCGTCGCGGAGACCATGCGCACGCGGCTCGACGGTGAGTTCGGTGGCGCCTATCGATACATCGAGGCGCTGTATGGCGGGCGCAACCCGTACATGGAAGCGATCGATGCGAGCATCGTCTACCTGAAGCACGTGCTGACCACGCAGCGCTGGTCCATGCTGCGTCGCACACCGCCGTGCTTCACCTGGGAGAAGAATTCGCTGCAGAACATGCGGACGCTCGTGATCGACCACCTGAAGGACGTCGTGGCGTCTGATTGATTCCAGCGGAACAAGCGAGCTGCCGCGCTCGTTGAGTCGGCTCAGCCAACCTCGCTCATCTCGGCCGCGGTCAGCTTCACCGCCGCGGCGGCGACGTTCTCCTCGAGGTGATTGACCTTCGACGTGCCCGGGATCGGCAGCATCGCGGGCGACCGGGCGAGCGCCCAGGCAATTGCCGCCTGCGGCATCGACAAGCCTCGTCGCTCCGCGACCTTGGCGAGGCGCGCAACCGGCCCGTCGGCCGCCGTAGCCTGCCCTGCGCGAGCGGCCGCCAGGGGATGAACGCAATGCCTTCGCGCTCGCAGACCTTCAGTACTGCGTCGGATTCGCGGTCGGCGACGTTGTAGCGGTTCTGGACCGACACGATCGCGACGATGCGGCGTGCCCTTGCGAGCTCGTCCGCGTCGAAATTCGACACTCCGATGTGGCGGATCTTGCCCTCCTCCTTGAGTCGTACGAGCTCCCCGATCGAGTCCTCCAGCGGCACGGCGGGATCGATCGTATGCAGTTGATAGAGATCGATGCGTTCGATCCTCAGGCGCGCCAGGCTCGCCTCGCAGGCCGCCCGCAGGTGCTCAGGGCGTCCGTTGGCTACCCACTGGTCGCGCGCCGGACGGGTGATGCCGCCCTTCGTCGCGATCACGAGCCCGGCGGGATACGGGCGCAGCGCCTCGGCTATGAGTTCTTCGCTCGTGCCCGGTCCATATGCGTCGGCCGTGTCGATGAAATCGACACCGAGTGCGACCGCGCGCTGCAGCACTCGGCGAGCTTCGGTGGGATCGGCGGGCGCGCCCCAGATACCGTCGCCGGTAACACGCATCGCGCCGAAGCCCAGGCGGCACACGCGCAGATCACCGCCGATCGGAACTCTGCCCGCGGCGCTTGCAGCGACGCCGGAGGACGCGGCCGCCAGCGCCGAGCGGACGGAGCCCGCCGCGATCGCGGTTAGCAGCGCGCCTGACGCCGCGAGGAGCGTGCGACGTGAGAATTCGCCCTGGGCCATGGTGAATCCCTCCTGAGCAGACCGCTCACTTTACGCCCCGCCCGCCGTGTAATGTGCGCCGTCGTACCCGTGACCGAGACGCCGTGGCTTCGCGGCCGCGCGATCCTCACCCACGGCTTCTCGGATACCATCACCCTCGCACTGATCTATCTCGGGCTCGTCGATGTCTGAACCCAGGATCAGCGCACCGGCACGGAGGGCGGAAAATGCGATACACGGGGAGCTGTCATTGCGGTCGGGTTCGGTTTGAGGTCGAGGGACAGATCGACGAGGCGTTGTCGTGCAACTGCTCGATCTGCGCGCGCAAGGGATCGCTGCTCTGGTTTGCACCGCGCGCGTCGCTCACGTTGCGCACGCCGGAGGATGCTGCGAGCACCTACACGTTTAACAAGCACGTCATCCGTCATCGCTTCTGCCCGACCTGCGGTATCCATCCGTACGGCGAGGGCCAGGACCGGTCGGGACAACCGATAGCGGCAATCAACCTGCGATGCGTCGAGCGCCTCGACCTGAAGGCGATCAAGATCGTGGAGTTCGACGGCCGGGCGCTCTGAGCGTCTCGCGGCCGCCGCCGCGACGCGCATCCGTCTAGCGGCCGCGCAGCGCGCGGAGGAAGGGCACCGGATCCTCCCCTCGCTCGAGCACCTCGACGAGCGCCGAGCCCACGATCACGCCATCCACATGCGGGGCGAGCCGCTTCACCTGCTCGCTCGAGCGGATGCCGAACCCGGCGCAAACCGGGACCGGGGCGACGGCCCGCACGCGATCGAGATAGCCGAGCACCTCCTCGGGCACGGCTACGCTGCGACCCGTCGTCCCGGTCATCGTCACCGCGTAGACGAATCCGCGCGCATCGGCACACAGCGTCCTGAGCCGCGCGGGCGGCGTCACCGGCGTCACCATCTGCACCAGCGCAAGGCCGGCGCCATCGAGCGCTGCGCGCAACTCGTCGCTTTCCTCGTGCGGCAGGTCGGGGACGATGAACCCGCTCACGCCTGCGGCGGCCGCTGCGCGGGGCAGGCGGTCGATCCCGTAGGCGAGCAGCGGGTTCAGATAGCTCATCAGGAGCAGCGGCGCCTCTCGGCCGGCGGGCAGCGGCCGCGAGGTCCTCGAGCAGCCAGGTCAGCGTGAAGCCGGCTGCGAGCGCCGCGTGGCTCGCGCGCTGGATCGTCATGCCGTCGGCCATCGGATCGGTGAACGGCACGCCGATCTCGACGACGTCGGCGGCGCTGGCGACGGCGGCGAGGCTCTCGCGAAAGCGCGCACGGTCCGGAAAGCCGGCCGTCAGGAACGCGACCAGCGCCGTCTGGCCGCGGGCCCGCGCGGCGCAGATCGCGGCGCCGATGCGGTCATGCGCCGCGTTTCCCGAGTTTCCCGGCCCGGCACCGCTCATGTATCCCCGCCAGCAGCGTGCGCTGCAGAGTCGGCATGTCCTTGTCGCCGCGACCCGACAGGCCGACCAGGATGCGCCCGCCCGGATGCGCCTCGGCCCAGCGTCGCGCACCGGCGAGCGCATGCGCCGACTCGATCGCGGGCAGGATGCCCTCGGCGTGGCAGCACTCGGCGAGCGCCGCGAGCGCATCGTCATCGCCGACGGCCTCGTAGCGCACGCGGCCGAGCGTCTTGAGCAACGCGTGCTCGGGCCCGACGCCGGGATAGTCGAGCCCCGCCGACACGGAATGGGTTTCCTGGATCTGGCCGTGCGCATCCTGCAGCAGCAGCGAATAGCTGCCCTGCAGCACGCCCGGGCGTGCCGTAGGCGAGCGACGCCGCGTTCTGCCCGAGCCCGCTGCCGGTGCCTCCGGCCTCGAGCCCGAGCAGCTGCGACCCCCGCATCGGCGACGAAGGGGTGAAACAGGCCGATCGCGTTCGAGCCGCCGCCGACGCAGGCGATCGCGACGTCGGGCAGCGCACCCGTCTGCTCGAGCATCTGTGCGCGGGCCTCGATCCCGATCACCGCCTGGAACTCGCGCACGAGATACGGGATACGGATGCGGCCCGACCGCGGAGCCGAGCAGGTAGTAGGTCCCGTCGGGGTCCGACACCCAGTCGCGCAGCGCCTCGTCGATCGCGGCGCGCAGCGTCCGGTCGCCGCCCGTCACCGGCACGACTTCGGCGCCGAGCAGCTTCATGCGGCCGACGTTCGGCGCCTGGCGCTCCATGTCGACCTCGCCCATGTAGACGACGCAGGGCATGCCGAGCCGGGCGCAGGCGGCCGCCGAGGCGACGCCGTGCTGGCCGGCGCCGGTCTCGGCGACGATGCGCCGCGCGCCGAGCCGCTTTGCGAGCAGCGCCTGGCCGATCGCGTTGTTGATCTTGTGGGCGCCGGTGTGCGCGAGATCCTCGCGCTTGAGCCAGACCTCCGCGCCCCAGCGCCGCGACAGCTCGTGCGCGCGCGTGAGCGGCGTCGGGCGGCCGACCCAGCCGCGCAGCTCCGCCTCGAGCTCCGCGCGAAACGCCGGGTCGCCGAGGATGCTCTTCACACCCGCCTCGAGGCGGTCGAGCGCCGGCACGAGCGTCTCCGGCACGTAGCGCCCGCCGAACGGCCCGTAGCGCCCGCGCGCATCCGGGAACGCGCCGCGCAGCGTCTCCGCGAGCAGGCGCTCGCGATCGATGCCGCAGTCATGTCCGCGCTCACCTTGCCCTGCCTCCTCAGGTCCTGCGTGGCCCGCGTCGCGCGCCGCCGCGATGAATTCGCGGATCCGCGCCGGATCCTTGACGCCGGGCGCGGTTTCGACGCCGGAGCTCACGTCCACGCCGAACGGCCGCACGGTCCGGATGGCCTCCGCGACGTTGCCGGCGTCGAGGCCGCCCGCCAGCACCAGCTTCGAAGCGCGCCGCGAGCTCCGCGGGCCTCCGCCCAGTCCGCGCGTTCGCGCCCGCGCCGCTGCTGCCGCCCTCGAGCATCACGGAGATCGGCTCAGAGCCGAATTTCGCGCGCAACGGCTCGGCAAAATCGGCTCGAGCCAGTTTCCGTGCGGCGCCGCTGCGCAGCACGGGCAGCACGCGTTGTCCCGGCGGCAGCGTCAGGCGCTCGAGATCGTCGACATCGGTCTGCACCCAGTCGGGCCGCACGGCGTCGATGACCGCATCGAGCGCGCCCTGCGACGGATGCAGGAACACCGCGACGCGCTCGACGCCGGCCGGCACGGCGGCCTGCAGGCGTCGCGCGTCGGCGACCGCCAGGTGGCGCGGCGAGGGCTCGTGGAACACGAAGCCCACCGCATCGGCGCCGGCGGCGGCCGCGGCCTCGATGTCGTCCAGCGGTGCGCAGCCCGCAGATCTTGATCCAGAGCCTCAGGCATCGCGCCTCGCGCGGGCGCGCGGCCGGCCTCGATCAGCTCCGCGGTCGCGCGCGCGGCGTCGGCGTGCTTCATCAGGCTGGTGCCGACCAGCGCGAGGCGTAGCCGAGCGCCGCCACGGCCGCGGCGTCGCGCGGCTTCTCGACACCGCTCTCCGCCACGGCCGGCCAGCCCTCGGGCAGCCGGTCGCGCAGCGCGCCGAAACGCCGCGGATCGATGGCCAGCGTCTCGAGGTCGCGGCAGTTGAGGCCCATCAGCACCTGCTCCTCGCGCCCGCGCCGCTCGGCGGCGATCTCCGCCGCCGCATCGAGATCGGCGGCGTCGAAGGCCTCGAGCAGCACGAAGAGCCCGAGCTCGGCGGCGCAGTCGAGCATCGCGACCAGGACCGGGCGCTCGACCATCCGCAGGATCAGCAGCACGCCGGATGCGCCGCGCACGCGCGCCTCGAGCAGCTGGTAGGCATCGACGAGGAAGTCCTTGCGCATCACCGGGACGCCGAGCGGCGTCAGCGTGTCGGCCGCGAGGCGCAGGTGCTCGAGGCTGCCGTCGAAGCGCGTCGGCTCCGTCAGCACCGACACCGCCGCCGCACCGCCGCGCGCATAGGCGGCGAGCTTCGCGGCCGGATCGGCGGCCTGCGCGCGCGAGCGCGCCCTGCGACGGCGAGCGCAGCTTGAGCTCGGCGATCACGTCGAAGCCGCCGTCGCCGAGCACCAGCCGCGGCGGCACGGCGCAGGCCGGCGATCTGTGCGCGCAACTGCGCCTCGGGCACGCGCAGCCTTCGCGGCGGCCACGCGCTCGCTGCTCGCGCGCTGCATGTCGGCGAGAAGTCCCATGCCGGCGCCCGCTCAGCGCGCCGCGGCGCGCGGCGGCGCCGAATGCGGCGAGCTTCGCGAGCAGGCGCGCGGCGTCGCCGCGGTCGACGCGCCCCGCTCGCCGCACGCAGGCCGGCGGCGGCATCCGGCGCGGCGCCGCACACCTCGAGCGCGAGCGCCGCATTCGAGCACGCACCGCGTCGCGATGCGGCCCGCGATCGCGGCCCTCGAACACCGCGCGCAGGCACGCCGCGTTGTGCGCCGCGTCGCCGCCCGCGAGGTCGCCGGCGGAGCAGCGCGCGAGGCCGAGCTCGCGCGGGTCGCGGCTGCGAGCGCTCGACGCGACCGGGCCGCACGTCGTAGAGCTCGAAGGGCCCCACCGGGCGTCGCCTCGTCCCAGCCCGGCTCGCCGTGGACGACGAACACGCGCTCGATCGGCATGCCGGCGAGCGTGTCGGCCATGAGACCGCGCGGCCTCCGCGCTGTAGGCGCCGATCAGGGCGAAGGGCGGCGCCGCCGGGTTGGTCAGCGGCCCGAGCAGGTTGAACACCGTGCGCACCGCGAGCGCGCGGCGCACCGGCGCGACCTCCTTCATCGCCGGGTGATAGTGCGGCGCGAACAGGAACGTGAACCCGGTCGCCTCGAGGCATTCGCCCGCCGCGCGCTCGTCGAGCGGCAGCGGCAGGCCGAGCGCTTCGAGCAGGTCGGCGCTGCCCGAGCGGCTCGACACCGAGCGGTTGCCGTGCTTGACGACGCGCACGCCCAGCGACGCGACGAGCAGTGCCGCGCCGGTCGAGAGGTTGAAGCTGCCGGAGGCGTCGCCGCCGGTGCCGACGACGTCGATCGCGGGCGCGCCCGGCGGCAGCACGGGCTTGCGCGCGAGCGCGCGCATGGCCGATGCGAAGCCGCGCACTTCCTCGGGTGTCACGCCCTTGGCGCGCAGCGCGGCGAGCAGCGCGCCCGCCATCGCCGGCGCGAGCGCCGGGTCGGTGAGCGCGCGCATCAGGTCGGCCGCCTCGGCCTCGGGCAGGTCGCGCCCGTCGAGCAGCTGCTCGAGCACGTCGCGCAGCTCGCTCACGGGCCGCCCACCGGCGCGCGCCGGCCGTCGCGCAGCTGCGAGGAAATTGCCGAGCAGCGCGGGCCCGTCGGGCGTCAGGATGCTCTCCGGGTGGAACTGCACGCCCTCGACGGCGAGCTCCCGGTGACGCGCGCCCATGATCTCGCCCTCGCGCGTGCGCGCCGTCACCTCGAGCACCGCCGGCAGCGCCTCCGGCCGCGCGATCAGCGAGTGATAGCGGCCGGCCGGGAAGGGCTGCGGCAGCCCGGCGAAGACTCCGCGACCGTCGTGCTCGACCAGCGAGACCTTGCCGTGCATCAGGCGGCCGGCGCGCACGACCTCGCCGCCCAAGACCTCGACGATGGACTGGTGACCCAGACACACGCCGAGCACCGGCACGCGGCCCGCAAACGCCTCGATCATGCGCATCGACACGCCGGCCTCGCGCGGCGTGCCCGGTCCCGGCGAGATGCACAGGTGCGTCGGCGCGAGCGCCGCCGCCGCCTCCACGGTGATCGCGTCGTTGCGATGCACCAGCACCTCCGCGCCGAGCACCATGAATGCCTGCACGAGGTTGTAGGTGAAGCTGTCGTAGTTGTCGATCAGCAGCAGGCGCGGCGCGGTCATCTAGAGCCCCTCCCGCGCGAGCTCGAGCGCGCGCCTGAGCACCGCGCTCTTGGCGAGCACCTCGCGGTACTCCGCCTCGGGGACGCTGTCGGCGACGATGCCGGCGCCGGCCTGGTAGCTGTAGCTGTCGCCGTGAAAGACCAGCGTGCGGATGGTGATCGCCTGGTCCATGTCGCCGCCGTGGCCGAAGTAGCCGACCGTGCCGCCGTAGAAACCGCGTCGCACCGGCTCGAGCTCGTCGATGAGCTGCATGGCGCGCACCTTCGGCGCGCCGACCAGCGTGCCGGCGGGAAAGGCCGCGGCGAACAGGTCGAACGCATCGCGGCCGGCGGCGAGCCGGCCGCTGACGCCGCTCACGATGTGCATCACGTGGCTGTAGCGCTCGATCGAGCGCAGCGGCCGCACCTCGACCGACCCCGCGGCGGCCACGCGACCGAGGTCGTTGCGCGCGAGGTCGACCAGCATCACGTGCTCGGCGTTCTCCTTCGGGTCGGCGAGCAGCTCCGTTTCGAGCGCGGCGTCCCGTGCGGCATCCGCCCCGCGCGGTCGCGTGCCGGCGATCGGCCGCAGCTGCGCCGCGCCGCCGTTCAGCTTGACCAGCGCCTCGGGCGAGGAGCCGACCACGACGCGCTCGCCCAGCTCGCAGTAGTACATGTAGGGCGAGGGATTGAGCAGCCGCAGCGCGCGATAGGCCTCGAAGGGATCGAGGTCGCAGCGCCCCGCGAAGCGCACGGACAGCACGAGCTGGTAGACGTCGCCCGCGGCGATCGACTCCTGCGCGCGTCGCACGCCTTCCAGGTATTGCGCCTCCGACAGGCTCGCCTCGGGTGCGCCGAACTTCGCCTGCCAGGCGGGCCCGGGCAGCCCGCCGCGCAGCGCACGGATCACCTCGCGCCGCAGGCTCGTGCCGCTCGGGCTCGGGCCCGGCGTGCAGCAGCGCCGCACGGCGCGTCAGGTGGTCGAAGACGAGCAGCGAGCGCGGCGCGACGTAGTGCGCATCCGGGCAGTCGTCGACCGTCGCTGGCACGCGCAGGCAGGCGCTCGAAGTACCGCACGAGGTCGTAGCTCGACACGCCGACGAGCCCGCCGTGGAGCGGAAAGCCGTTGCCGACCGCTTCCGGGCGCGGCGCCTGCGCCGAGCGCGGCGCGCAGCGCCGCGAGCAGGGCCGCCTGGTCCGTCCGGCCGCGGCTGCCGGTTCGCGCCGATCACGCAGCCCGCCGGCGTCGAGCCGGAGCTCGAGACAGTCGCCGAAGCCGATGAAGGAATAGCGCGCCAGCCGCTCGCCTCCCTCGACGCTCTCCAGCAGGAAGCGCGGCCGGAAGGCCTTGAGCTTGAGAAAGGCCGACACCGGGGTGTCGAGGTCGGCGGCGATGTCGAACAAGGAACCTGCGGTCACGCACCTGTCCTCTGTCGCGAGGACCGGGGACGCAGAAACGAAAAACCCATCCCCGGTGGCTCGCGGAGATGGGTCCTGGATTCAGCGAAACGAAACTACGCGCCGGGCGCCCACTCCTTCAGGGGTGGCGCCACCAACCGCGGTGGGCAAGGTCGGAATGTTGCGACGCGCTCATCACGCGCCGCAGTATCCACAAACGGTGCGGCGAATGCAAAGATGGGCGGAATGCTGATCCGCAACGCGACGGTGTTCGACGGCACGGGCGCGCCGCCGCAGGTCGAGGACGTGCTGGTGCGCGACGGGCGCATCGCCGCGCGCGGGAGCGGGCTTGCGGCACCGGAGGACGCGCGCGTCATCGACGCGGGTCGGCAGTGGCTGATGCCCGGCCTGCTCGACATCCATACCCACCTCGACCTCGAGGTCGAGCTCGGCTCCGGTCTCCCCGAATCCGTGCGCCACGGCACGACGACGGTGGTGGTCGGCAACTGCAGCCTGGGCACGGCGTTCGGCGCTCAGCGCGCGAACGGCGACGACCCGGTGCTCGACTGCTTTGCGCGAGTCGAGAACGTGCCGAAGGCGGTGCTGTCGCGGGTCGTCGACCGGATGGACTGGGATACGACCGCGGGGTATCTCGCGCATCTGGATTCGCTGCCGCTCGGGCCCAACATCGTGCCGCTGCTGCCCCATTCGATGCTGCGCATCGCGGTCATGGGCACGACGGCCGCGGTAACACGCGAGCCGAACACCAGCGAGCTCGAGCGCATGAAGCGCCTGCTCGAGGACGCGATGCAGCAGGGCTATGCGGGGTTCTCGACCGATGCGATCCCGTTTCACTACCTCGCGAACGAGCCGCACACCGACAAGCTCATCCCCGCGCAGCACGCTGCGTCGACCGAGCTGCGGACGCTCCTCGGCATCGTCCGCCGGCACGACCGGGTCTGGCAGTGCACGCCGGATGCATCGCGGCGGGTCGCTACCTTCCTTCGGTTCTTCCTGACGAGCGGGCGGCTGTTCGGCAAGCCGCTGCGCACCTCGGCGCTCACCGCGATCGATCTCACGCACGAGCGGAACACCTGGCGACTCTTCCCCCTGCTCGCGAACGTGCTCAATTCGCGGCTGATCGACGGCCGGTTCCATTTCCAGGTGCTGGCCACGCCCTTCCGGATGTACGCCGAAGGCGCGATCTGCCCGATCTTCGAGGAGTTCGCCTCGACGCGCCGGCTGATGGCCTGCGAGATCGAGGACGCCGCGGGGCGACGAGCGATCCTGGACGCTCCGGAATTCGGCGAGATCTTCGTGCCGCGAATGGCACGATCGCGGCGCGGTATCGACCTTCAACCGCGACCTCGATGCGATGATCATCGAGCGCTGCCCCGTACCCGAATGGCAGGGCGAGACCTTCGGCGCGATCCAGCGGCGGCTGGCGGGATTCCAGATGGGCGATCGCAGCCTGGCGCGTAGTCCCGCGGAGGCGGAGGCCTTCCGCTCGTTCGGGGGGCCCGTCGACCGCGACGGCAAGTTCCTGCTACACCTGCTGCGGCGCTACGACCGCGCGCTCCGCTGGTGGTTCATCGTCGGCAACCACCGGCCCGAGATCCTGAAGAAGCTGCTCTTTCACCCGCACATGCTGCCGGGCTTCAACGACAGCGGCGCGCACCTGATCAACCTGGCGTTCTTCGACGGCAACCTGCTCACGCTCAAGATGGCCGCGCAGGAATCGCTAGCGCGGGTGGCGGACGCGGTGCGGCGCCTGACCCGCGCGCCCGCCGAGTTCTTCGGCGTGGACGCCGGCCGGCTCGAGCCGGGCGCGCAGGCCGACCTGGTGCTGATCGACCCCAAGGCGCTCGTCGCCTACGACAGCGACGCGAGCCGTCGCATGGTGTACCGCGAGATCTTCGAGCACGACCAGCTCGTCAATCGCTCGGACGGCGTAGTCACCGCCGTCTTCATCGCGGGCGAGCAGGTCTGGGACGGGCGCGCGGTCACACCTGCGCTCGGCACGCGCAAACTCGGTCGGGCGCTGCGAGCCGCAGCTTAGAGCGTTCGACGGATCCGACGCCCGTCAGAGTCAGACCTGCCTATCCGGCAGGTGCCGCCGTCGGGGTCGCTGTTGCTTCGGGCGACGCAGCTGCGGGCGCCGGCGGCGAGTCTGAATTCCATGTGTCGCGGATGACCAACCACTTGCCGTCCTGGCGCCTGTAGATCGTGGTGTATTTGCCGGAGCTGACCGTGGCGCCGGACGCATCCTTGATGGCGAACGTGTTCCATTCCCAGGCCAGGTCGCCCGACACGCCGACTTCGCCGAACGGTGCCTTGCTCGTCAACGAGCCCCTCCGCCTTCATCTCGGCGATGTCAGCGGCGTAGTACTCGCGGATTGCAGCACCGCCGCGAACCGCGGGAGCATTGGGCGCGCTCAGCACGGCGTCCTCTGCGTATTGGGCGGCGACGGCGTCGGCGTCACCCGCCGCATACGCCTTGAACCACTCCGAACCCATCGTGCGAATGGTCGCCTCGTCGGCAGCCGTGTCGGCTACCGGCTGTGGCGCCTTTGCGCATCCTCCCAATGTGACGAGTCCCGCAGCAACGATTGCAAGCGTTCTGAGAGAGAACATTTGACCCCCTTCGACAGTACTTTTTTGTCCGCCGCAGCTGACGCGGCTGTGACGAATGGTAGTCCAAACCTGGGGTGGAGGGCTATTTCGAGCCGGACCCCTGCAGTCCTGACGGCAGCCGCGGCGACGAGATCAGCTCGACGAACGCTTTCCACTTCCGCTGCGCGAGGGTCGACGGCTCGCCTACCGCAGCCGCGCGCGCCTCGACGTGCGCTCGTACCAGGTCGCGGCCGAGGCTGTAGTTGATGACGTAGCTGCGATACGTGTCTGCGAAACGCACCCTCTGCTGGGCTCGCTCCGGGGAGGCGAGCGTGTAGCGCTCGAGCCAGGCCGCCGCCGCCGCGGCATCGATCTCGCCGTCCAGATAGCGGCGAGCCGCTTCGATGCTTCCGTAGGAGAGTTCCTCCAGCAGCTCGCGCACACGCGCGTAGGGCGCGGCGAGCGCCGGGTCGAGGCCGGCGAGCGGAAAGAGGATGTCGCGTTCGAACGCCATCCGCTCCTCGGCTGGAAACGCCAGCTCGACGCCGTAGTCGGCGGTCCCCTCGGCGATGAGCGACTGCGGCGAGAAAAGCGGATAGACCTGGAACTCCGGCCAGCCTCGGCCGCGCACGAGCTCGCGCTCGAGCAGCGCGTTGTAGAGATGATGTCCCGGGTACCCCTCATGGCAGGCGTTTCCGAGGGCGTCGTCAATTCGGACCGGCAGCGAGACATTGACCTGAATGACGCTCCGGTAGCCTCCCTGGTACCAGTTGTACGCGCTCCACGGCTTGTCGGTCACTTGCTCGATAGCAAAACTCTCGCCCGCGGGGAGCGCAACGTGCGCCGCGCTGCGGGCGCGGCACTCGGCGATCGCGCGCTCGAAGACGGCGGCGACCTTCTCGCGCGGAATCGTCACCCGCGCTCGCAGCGCCTCGACCTGGTCACGCAGCGAGGAGCCCGCCGGCGGCTTCGGCACGCCGGGCTGCGGCGGTAATCTGGCGAGCACTGCCGCGATGCGGTCGAGCCGCTCCTGGTAGTACGCCTCGTCGTGGTGCGGTGCGACTGCGTCGTAGAGGGCTTGGGACTCCTCGTCGAAGCTCATCTTTCGGCCACGCAGCAGCTCGATTCGCGCCGCCGCACTCGCGAGCTGGTCGCGCAGGTAGTCGTGTCGGAGCGCCAGCAGCTCGGCGTCGGGGCCGCCGGCGCTCCGCGGCGCGGTCTCGGCCGCGGCTATGAGCTCGTCAGCGCGGCGCGCGAGTGTTGCGAGGTCGGCCTTTGCCGCCTTCACCTTCGCGCGCGTCTCTGCAGGGCCGTAGTAGGCGTCGACGTAGTTTGCGTCGTGCTCGCCGATCGCCAGCGCGAGCTCGACGTAGCCGCGCGCGATCTCATCGAGCGTCAACGCCGGCTCATTCGCGCCGGCAACTGCGCTCGCGGCGAGCGCGAGCGACGCGGCGATGTGAACGAAAGCGGTCATCGCGATCGAACTGACGCCGTGAACCGGTCATCGCCCATGAAGGGCACGATGGGGTCGATCTCGTAGCCGATTCCCTTGAGGTCCAGGCAGGCGAGAACCTTGCGCACGTACGGCGATACGTAGCTGCCGATCACCTGGACTGGCGCGGTCACGGCCGCGTGGTCACGCGCCGCCTTCCAGCTCGCGCAATCGCGCTTCCAGTTCCGTGAGCTTCTCGCGCGTGCGGCGCAGGACGGCCGTCTGCACGTCGAATTCCTCGCGCGTCACCAAGTCGAACTTCGCGAGCCCGGCCTGCAGCACGCTCTTGAAGTTCTGCTCCAGGTCCCGGCGCAGCGCCAGCATGCCTTCCGGGACCGAGCCGGCGAGCCGGCGTGCGAGGTCGTCGATCAAGCGGGGGTCGAATGCCATGCCGCGCAGCCTAGACAGCCGGCGCCGCCGCGACAAGCCGCGCCGGGCAGTCGTCCGCCCCCTGGATGTGCGCGTTCGCGATCGCCCGCTCCAAGTTGGTGCACTCGAAACTCGCTCGGAGCCGTATTTCGCCACTGAAAATGGCTCCGAGCCAATTTCGGGGTGGCATGGATCGTGCATTTTGGGATTCCGGACCGTGCCGCCCAGGAGTCGTCGATGAAGCTCATCACCGCGATCATCAAGCCGTTCAAGCTCGATGACCTGCGGCAGACCGTGGCGCACATCGGCGTTCAGGGCCTGACGGTGACGGAGGTGCTCGGACTGGGCCGCCAGATCGGGCACGTCGAGCGCTACCGCGGGTGCCGAGCACCGGGTCGACCTGCAGCCGAAGACCAGAGTCGAAGTGGCGGTGGAGGACACGATCGCCGACGAAGTGATCGAGGCGATCACCAACGTGGCTCGAACCGGCCGTCCCGGCGACGGCAAGATCTTCGTCGCGAAACTGGCCGCGGCCGTGCGCATCCGCACGGGTGAAACCGGCGCCGAGGCCGTGTAGGCGCGGCTGCCGGATCCATGAACTGAAAAATGAGCGTACTCAGGAGAACCACAGTGATTCGTCCCGGACTTCGAGGTGAGACCGTCCTGCGCGGTGCGCTGGCCCTGCTCCCCCTGCTCGCGCCCGCGCTGGGCCACGCACAGGATGCGGCGCCGGTCCTCGATACCGGCAACACCGCGTGGATGCTGACGTCCACGGTGCTGGTGCTGTTCATGACCCTCCCGGGCCTCGCGCTCTTCTATGCGGGCATGGTCCGATCGAAGAACGTGCTGTCGGTGATGATGCAGTGCTTCGCGGTGACCGCGCTGATCACCATCCTGTGGCTGCTCTACGGGTACAGCCTGGCGTTCGACACGACGGGCATGGTCGAGGGCGAGGTCAACCTGCACTCCTTCTTCGGCGGCCTGGGCAAGGCCTTCATGTCCACGATCAACCTCGAGACGCTCACCGGGACGATCCCGGAGTCGGTGTTCGCGACCTTCCAGCTCACCTTCGCGATCATCACACCCGGCGCTGATCGTCGGCGCCTTCGCCGAGCGCATGCGATTCTCGGCGATGCTGCTCTTCCTCGGACTCTGGTTCACGTTCGTCTACACCGCGATGACGCACATGGTGTGGAGCGGCGTGGGCGGGCTGATGTGGGACTGGGGCGTGCTCGACTTCGCGGGCGGCACGGTGGTGCACATCAACGCGGGCATCGCGGGACTCGTCGCGGCGCTCGTGCTCGGCAAGCGCAAGGGCTACCCCACGACGCCCATGCCGCCGCACAACCTGGGCCTGACGGTGATGGGCGCCTCGATGCTCTGGGTCGGCTGGTTCGGCTTCAACGCCGGCAGCGCGGTGAGCGCCGGGCAGTCCGCCGGCATGGCGATGCTCGTCACGCAGATCGCGACCGCCGCCGCCGCGCTCGGCTGGATGTTCTCCGAATGGGTCTCACACGGGAAACCGTCGGTGCTCGGCATCGCCTCGGGCGCGGTTGCCGGACTGGTCGCGATCACGCCGGCGTCCGGGACCGTCGGGCCGATGGGCGCGCTGGCGATCGGCGCCGCGGCCGGGCTGCTCTGCTTCCTCGCGTCCACCAGGCTCAAGCGCAAGCTCGGCTACGACGACTCGCTGGACGTCTTCGGCGTGCACGCGGTCGGCGGCATCGTGGGCGCGATCCTGACCGGAGCGTTCGCCTTCCCCGCGCTCGGCGGGGTCTGGGACCCGGGCGACAAGGCCATGGGCACGCAGCTCTGGATCCAGACGAAGGGCGTGCTGTTCACGGTCGTCTTCACGGGCCTGGCGAGCTTCGTGCTGCTCAAGCTCGTGGACGTGCTTGTCGGGCTGCGCGTTTCGGCCGAAGACGAGACGCTCGGCCTCGACCTGGCGCTGCACGACGAGCGCGGTTACAACCTCTAGTCCCCCCGCAGGGGTGGCCGGCCGACGGGCCGGCTGCCCCTGTTCTGCGGTAAACGCCTGCCTCACGGCGCTTTTTGGCGATTCCGTCTCAGTTTCCGATATTGCATAACGTCCGGCCGGGCGGCCGGGTAACCGTCCTGATAAACTCGCGGGGTCCGAACGGAGGCCCCGACGATGAAGCCCGCATTGACACTGCTGATGGCGACGCTCGTGGCCGGCGGCGCCCTCGCCAGCGACGTATTCAAGACCACCGATTCGACCGGACAGCCGGTGTACACCGATCGCCCGGCAACCCTGCCCGCGCAGAGGATCGACGTACGTACCCAGGCGACCGACGAGGTCGTGGTGCAGGAGCGCTACGACGAGCAGATGAAGACCTACGCGGCGGCCGACAAGGCGCGCAGTGACGCAGCGTCCGATGCCGCCGACAAGGCTAGCGCGGACGAGCTGTCCGCCTCGGCGAAGACCCGGCGCTGCGAGGAGGCCCGCCAGCGCTACGAGTCGTACATGAACGCGCGGCGTCTGTATGAGCCGGGTGCGACGGACGAGGAGCGTCGCTACCTCTCGGATGCGGAGATCGACGACGCGCGCGAGAAAGCCCTGCAGGTGATGAACACCTACTGCAACGAGGACTGATCGTGCCGCTGGCGGTGGGGTTCGCCGGCCTCGGCGCGATGGGCCGCGGCATGGCGCGGAACCTCGGCAAGGCCGGCCTGCTCACCGCCGTCTGGAACCGCACCGCGTCGCGCGCAACCGAGCTCGCTGCCGAGCTCGGCGTCATCGCCGCTTCCGATCCGGCCGCGCTCGCGGCCCGCTGCGACGTGATCGTGATCTGCGTGTCGGCGGACGCCGACGTGCTCTCCGTCGTCGATGCCCTGCGGCCCGCGTTGCGCGACGGGTGCGATCGTCATCGACTGCTCGACGGTCAGCGCGGGCACGGCGCGTGAAGCCGCACGTCGCGTTGCGACACGGCAACGCGTCGTTTCTCGATGCGCCGGTGAGCGGCGGCGTCGAAGGCGCGCGCGATGGCACGCTCGCCATCATGGTCGGCGGACCGGAAGCGGCGTTCGATCGCGCGCAACCGGTGTTCAAGGCCCTGGGACGCACGGCGACGCGATTCGGCGACAACGGCGCGGGACAGGCGGCCAAGGCCACCAACCAGATCATGTGCGCCGGGATCATCCAGGCGGTTGCGGAGGCGATGGCCTTCGCCAAGGCGGAAGGCCTGCCGCTCCTGCCGCTCATCGAGACGCTCGGCCAGGGCGCGGGCTCGAGCTGGTACTTCGTGCACCGCGCCCCGAACATGGTGCGCAACGCCTACCCCGCCGGCTTTCGTGTCCGCCTGCACGAGAAGGACCTCAAGATCTGCCGGGACATGGCCGCGAGGCACGGCGTCGCGTTGCCCGTGGTCGAGACGACTCTCGCCGACTATCGCGGGCTCATCGACCAGGGTCACGGCGACGAGGACATCTCGACGATCTTCCGTCTCAAGGACGCGCTCTTCGCGAGCCGACGACACCGCGGCGGACGACCCGCCGGGCCGATGAGCGCGCAGCCCCCGTCCCCACCGGCGGCGGGGCACGACCGCCCCCTCTATCTGCCCGACTTCTGCGAGGCGCGCGCCGTGCTCGCCGTCGTGCTGATCGCGGCCCTGCTCGCGCTGGTGCTCGCGCTCGCGCGGCATTCCGCCGGCGGCTCCTTCTGGACGGATCTCGCGCGCACCTCGGCCTACCTGCTCTGGGCGGGCCTGCTCTGTGCCGGCGTGCTCTGCAAGGCGCGACCCTGGCTCGCGAAGCAGGCGCCGCGCCGTGCGACCGTGGGGGCGCTCGCGCTGATGGTCGGCACTGTCGCGCTCGTGTCGGAAGCGGTGTACTGGTTCGGTGTCTTCTGGGCCGGCCGGCTCGGGATCGCCTCGAGCGTGTTTCCGGCCAGTCACGCCGCCTTCGTGCTGCCCAACCTCCTGATCGCGGCGATCGTAGGTGCGCTGACGCTGCGCTACTTCTACGTGACCGGCGAATGGCGGCGCAGCGTCGAGCTCGAGGCCCGAGCCCGCATCCGCGCGCTGCAGGCGCGGATCCGACCGCACTTCCTGTTCAACAGCATGAACACGATCGCGGCGCTGACTCGATCCGACCCGGTCCGCGCCGAGGAAGCGATCGAGGACCTGGCCGACCTGTTCCGCTTCAACCTGCGGGATGCGCAGGGCCAGATCAGCCTGCGCGAGGAGCTCGAGGTCGCACGGATCTACCAGCGCATCGAGCAGCTGCGGCTCGGCGACCGGTTGCAGGTGCGCTGGAAAGTCGGCGACCTGCCGGCGCGTGCGCAGGTGCCGAGCCTGCTGCTGCAGCCGCTGCTCGAGAATGCGATCGGTCACGGCGTCGAGCCGCTGCCCGAGGGCGGCACGGTCGTCGTGCAGGGACGAACCGTCGACGAAACAGTCGAAATCGAGGTGTCGAATCCCGTGCCGCCGGAGCGCCGGCCTGCGCGCAGCGGTCATCGCATCGCGCTCGACAACATCCGCCAGCGGCTCGATCTCGCCTATCCCGGCCGGTCGTCGGTGGAGGTCGTCGACGCCGGCGACAACTACTGCGTGCGGCTGCGATTTCCGCTCGTGCTGGGCGAGGCAGCCGGTCCGCCGTGACAGCCGCGGGGCGGTCGGCGGAGAATGCCGCCCCAACCATGATCCAGAGCGATGCCAGCCGCGCGCCCGAATCATCGATGCGCGCGATCATCGTCGACGACGAGCCGCCGGCGCGCGAGCGGTTGCGCCGGTTGCTCGAGGAGCTGCGCGAGGTCGCGGTCGTCGGCGAGGCGGCCAACGGCTCGGAGGCGCTCAAGGCCTGTGCCGAGCTCGATCCCGACGTCGTGCTGCTCGACATCCGGATGCCGGGCATGGACGGCATCGAGGCGGCGCGGCATCTCGCCGTGCTCGAGGATCCGCCCGCGGTGATCTTCACGACCGCCTACGACGAGCACGCGCTCGAGGCTTTCGAAGCCCAGGCCGTCGGTTACCTGCTCAAGCCGGTGCGCCGCGAGAAGCTCGCGCAGGCGATCCGCCAGGCCGCACGCCTGGCGGCGCCGCAGCTCCTGCGAATCGCGGAACACGCCCAGCTCGGCCGCCGCCGGACGCAGATCTGCGCGCGCCTGGGCGAGCATCTGCGGCTCATACCGGTGGAGGATGTCTACTACTTCGCGGCGGACCAGAAATACGTCACGGTGCGCCACCGTGCCGGGAGCGACCTGATCGACGAATCGCTGCGCGCGCTCGCAGATGAGTTTGCGCCGGACTTCGTGCGCGTGCACCGCAATTCCCTGGTCGCGCTGCGGCACGTGCGCGCGGTCGAGCGCGGCGCCGACGGGCAGTACGCGGTGCGGCTTGCAGACTGCGACGTACTGCTGCCCGTGAGCCGCCGCCACGCCTCCGCCGCCCTGCGCCAGTTCCGGGGCGGCGCCCCATCGAGAGCAGATCGATGAACGACGACACACAACCGCCGGGCGGTGGCGTGATTGCCCAGATCCAGTCCGACCGGCGGTTCTGGGTGCGAACCGGTGCGCTCGTCCTCGCTGGCGCTGCTCGGCTGGCTCGTCTGGCGCATCGTCGCGCCGCTGTGGCAACCGCTGGTCTGGGCCGTGCTGATCGGCGCCCTGCTCGCGCCCTGGAACGCGCGCCTCGGACGGCGACTCGGCGGGCGTCCGATCCTCGCCAGCTCGATCACGACCGGCCTCACCGTGCTGCTCTTCGTGCTGCCGCTGGCGGCGATCGCGGGTGCCGTCGCCGCGCAGGCGGCGAATCTTGCCGAACGGCTCGAGCGGTACGCACCGGATTCCGCCTCGGGGGACTTCCCGGACCTCACCGACTATCCGGTGCTCGAGCGACCGCTCGCCTGGATCGGCGAGCACACCGGGCTCACGCTGCCGCAGATCGAGGACTGGCTCGTGGCCGGCACCAAGAACATCCTGCAGACGCTCGTGTCGTCGAGCGGGGCGGTCGTGCTCGGCGCGGCGGGCACGGTGATCAGCTTCCTGCTGATGCTGTTCGTGCTGTTCTTCGTGCTGCGCGACGGCCCTGCGCTCGCGAAGAAGGTCGTGGGAATCCTGCCGATCGAGCCGCGGCGGCGCGCCCGGCTGTGGCAGCACCTGCAGGACGTCACGCGGGCGGTGTTCATGGGAATCGGGCTCACGGCGCTCGCGCAGGGAGTGCTGGTCGGCCTGGGCTATTGGATCGCGGGCCTGCCCTCGCCGCTGGTGTTCGGCGTGATCGCGGCGCTGTTCGCGCTCATCCCGTTCGTCGGCACCACGCTCATCTGGGGGCTGGGCGCGATCTACCTCGCGACCCAGGGTGACTTCGGCCACGCGATCTTCCTCGCGATCTGGGGCGCGCTCGTGGTGGGAATGGCGGACAACTTCCTGCGGCCGCTGCTCATCTCCGGGCGGGCCGACGTGCCGACGCTCGCCGTGTTCATCGGAGTGATGGGCGGACTGTCGGCGTTCGGGTTCATCGGGCTGTTCCTCGGACCGATCGTGCTCGGTCTGCTCATCGCGCTGTTCCGCTACGAATCCGAGGAGCGCGAAGCTGCCGACGGCGCCGGGCCGGGCGCCACCTGAGCGGACGTGTGACGCGACCCCTGCGCATCGCGACCCGCAGGAGCCAGCTCGCGCTCTGGCAGGCCCGCCACGTGGCCGACCTCCTCAAGCAGGCGCACCCGGGCCTCGAGATCGAGCTCGTCGCGATGACGACGCAGGGCGACCGCGTCCTCGACCGCCCGCTCGCCGAGGCCGGCGGCAAGGGACTCTTCGTCAAGGAGCTCGAGCGCGCGATCGCCGACGGACACGCGGACATCGCCGTGCACTCGATGAAGGACGTGCCGAGCGAGCTGCCGCCGGGGATGACCATCGCCGCCGTGCTGCCGCGCGCCAACCCGCACGACGCCTTCGTGTCGCTCAAGTTTCGGCGGCTCGAGGAGCTGCCGGCGGGCGGACGCGTGGGCACGTCGAGCCCGCGACGACAGGCGCAGCTCAGGCCGCGCGACCCGATCTCGCCATCGAGCTGCTGCGCGGGAACGTCGACACGCGTCTCAAGCGTCTCGAGGACGGCGCGCTCGATGCGATCCTGCTCGCCTGCGCCGGGCTCGAACGGCTCGGCCTTGCCGGCCGGATCACCGAGGTGCTCGATGCCGGAGTGGTTCGTCCCCGCCGTCGGGCAGGGCGTGATCGGCATCGAATGCGCGACGATGGATGCGGCGAGCCAGGCGGCGCTCGCGGCCCTGCACGATCCGTCCACCGGGATCCGCCTCGCAGCCGAACGCGCCTATGCGCAGCGACTGCAGGGCAGCTGTCATTCGCCGATCGCCGCACATGCCTCGCTCGAGGGCAAGGTGCTGCGGTTGAGCGCCTTTATCGGCGCACCCGACGGCCGCGAGGCCTGGCGTGACCACATCTCGGGTCCTGCGGCGCAGGCGGCAGACCTCGGTGTCGCGCTCGCCGACCGCATGCTCGGCGCAGGCGCCGCCGGCCTGCTCGAACGGCTGCGACAGGCGGCCACGGTCACGCCGTGACCGCGGTCCTCGCCGGGCGTACCGTCGTCGTCACGCGACCCGCGCACCAGTCGGCCGGCATCGTCGGAGCGCTGCGGTCGCTCGGCGCGCACGTGGTCGAGTTTCCCGCGATGCGGATCGAGTCGATCGAGCCGGACGCCACGCGGGCGCCGGTGGTCTCCGATGACTTCGACTGGGTGATCTATACCAGCGCCAATGCCGTGGCGCACGCGGCGGGCCGGGTGCGGAAGCCCACGCGAGCGCAGGTCGCCGCGATCGGCCCGGCGACCGCGCGCGCGCTCGCGGACGCGGGCATCCGTGTCGCAGCGATTCCGCTGGACCGCCCAGACTCGGAAGGGCTTCTCGCGCTGCCCGCGTTCGCCGCGCCACAGGGACTGCGCATCCTGATCCTCCGCGGCACCGGCGGGCGCGAGCTGCTGCGCCGGGAACTGGAGCGGCGCGGCGCCTCGGTGCAGGTCGCGGAGCTCTACCGGCGCGTGCCGGTCACGCCATCGCCCGCCGCGCTCGATGCGCTCACCGAGGCACTGGCAGCGCCCGAGGCGCCGGTCGTCGTCGTGACCAGCGTCGAGTTGCTGACGGCGCTCCTCGGCGGTGTCCCGGCCGCGACGGCCGCCACGTTGCGCGCTGTGCCGCTCGTTGTGCCCGGTCCGCGCATCGCCGCCGCAGCGCGCGAGCTCAACTGGCGCGGCCCTCTGATCGAGGCCGCAGGCGCAGAGGATTCGGCGATCGTGGCTGCACTCACCGGAGAGCGGCGCAACGCGGGGGCGCCGAAGGACGCGTGATACGATCCGGGCTGGCAACGTGCCCGTCGCGCCGATGTCCGCAGAAATCGAACCCCTCACCGTCGAGAGCGCCGCGCGCCGTACGGGCGGCGGAGGCACTGGCCCGATGGCCGTGGTACTCGCAGTCATCGCACTTCTGCTCGCCACGGCCGCGCACTGGCGTTTCAACCGCTTCGATGACCGGATCGATGGCGTGCGCGGGCGATCTTACGAGCGCTCGCGAGCTGCAGAAGCAATCGTCTGCGCGGATCGAAGCCGTCGCCGCGCAGCTCGAGGCGTCGAACTCGGCCCTGCGCAGACGAGATCACGGGGCTGCGCGTCGTGCCGGAGCAGCTGGCCGAGCTGGGCAGCGCCGTCCAGGAGCTGTGCGCGCGGACCGAGGCGCCGCAACGAGCCTGGGCACGCGCCGAGGCGCTGTACCTGCTCGAGCTGGCGCAACGCCGCATCGAGCTCGCGCGCGACGTGCCCACGGCGATCGTGGCGATGGAGGCGGCGGACGCGCGGCTTTCGGCGATCAGCGATCCTGCGATCGGCGAAGTACGCCGCCTGCTGGCGCTCGAGCTCGACGCGTTGCGGGCGGTGCCCGCGCCCGACTTGCCACGGCTGCTCGCGCGCATCGCGGCCGTCGAGGAGGCCGCGGCCACGCTGCCCGTGCAGGGTGTTCCGGTTGCGCGCGGAGAGCGTGTCGCGACGCCCACGCCTGACGGCTCCGGAGTGTCGCGCCTGTGGCATAGGCTGGCGCAGGCATCGGGCGATCTCTTCTCGCTGCGCCGCGTCGATCCGGGCACCGCGACGCTCGTCACACGGGAGGCTGAATCGCTGCGCCGCCAGCATCTCGAGCTGCTGCTGCTCGGCGCGCGCACCGCGGCGGTGCAGCAGGACGGCGTGACCTACGCGCAGTCACTGCGCGCGGCCGGCGAGTGGCTCGATCACTACTTCGATCTCTCTGCACCCGGCGCCGCGCCGATCCGCCAGGAGATCGACTCCCTCGCGGTGATCGACATCGACCCGCCGCGCCCGCCCGTGGGCGCCGCTGCCCGCGCCTTGCGCCGCATCGCCCAGGCGGGCGCCGCGACGCCATGAAAGGCGCCGCGATCGCCGCGATCGCGCTGGTCGGCGGCGGGCTCCTCGCACACCTGCTGCTCGCCGATCCGGGCTACGTCGCGATTCGCGCGGGCGATCGTCTCTTCGAGACGACCATCCCGGTCTTTCTGCTGATGCTCGGGGCCTCGTACGTGCTGCTGCGCAGCCTCGTGGCGGCCTTGACGTCGCGCCGACGGCTTGCCGGGCTGCGCGCGGAACGCCGCCGGCACCGTGCCCGCGCGGACACGCAACGTGCGATCCTCGATCTCGCCGCCGGAAACTGGAAGCACAGCGAGGAGTTGCTGACTCGCTCGGCCGGCGACGCGGAGTCCGCCGTCGTCAACTACCTCGTAGCGGCGCGTGCGGCAGACCTGCAGGACGCCGTCGCGCGGCGCGACGAGTGGCTCGCGCGCGCGCAGGAAGCGGGCCCGGAGGAACGCGCGCCCGCGCTCGTGACGCTGGCGGAGATGCAGATGCGACGCGGCCAGCACGAGGCGGCGCTCGCGACTCTCGAGCAGCTCGACGCCTCCGGCGATCTCAACTCGCGCGGGCTCGAGCTGATGGCGCGCCTGAGCCAGAAGCTCGGCCGCGGCGAGCTGCTGCGCAATCTCGGTCCGCGGCTGCGCAGCGCAAAGGAGCTGCCCGAGAAGCAGGTCAGCGAGCTGCTCGCACAGGCAGAGCTCGAGGAGATCCGCGCGCTCGGCGAGCGCGGCGACGCGGCGGGCGTGGAAGCGGCATGGGGCGCGCTGCCGCGCAGCGCCCGCAGGCTGCCGCAGGCGATCGTGCTGCATGCGCGCGCGCGCATGGATGCCGGCGCGCATGTCGAGGCGGAGCGCGGGCTCCGCGAGCTGATCGACGAGACGGCGACGCCGCCGCCCTGCGGCTCTATGGCGAGCTCGTGCTGCCGGATCCCCTCGTGCCGCTCGAGCGCGCGGAGGGATGGCTTCGCAAGCGCCCGGAAGACCCGGAGCTGCTCGCGACCTGTGCGCAGCTCTGCCTGCGTGCCGACCTCATCGGCAAGGCGCAGAGCTATCTCGAGGCGAGTCTGGCGCGACGGCGCAGCGCCGACGTGAGCCTGCTGCTCGCGGACCTGCTCGACGAGCGGGGCAATCACGCGCACGCCGTGCAGGTGCTGCGGGACGCGCTGGCGCACGGCGCCGAACGCAGGCCCGGGCCGCTGCGGGCGCGTCTGCGGCGTCGCTAGCCTTACATCGGTGCCGACTCAGCTCCGCGCGGCCTGCATCTTTGCGAGCGTGTCCGGCGCGTAGTCGAAGGAATCGAAATAGAGCTGCCCATGCGGCAAGCCATGCTTCGCGAAGCTAGAGCGTATGGCTTCGATCATCGCAGGCGGACCGCTCGCGTAAACATCGAACCCGGCGAGATCCGGATGATCGGCGAGCACCGACTCGTGCACGAGACCAGTCCGTCCCGTCCAACGCGAGTCGCCCGGGCCCGGGCTCGAGAGCACGGGCCGGTAGTCGAAACCGGGTCGCGTGCTCACCAGCGACGACAGCCAGTCGTGCTCGTACAGGTCCGCCGCAGTCCGAGCGCCCCAGTAAAGACTGAGCGCGCGTCGATCGCCGTCGGCGATGAGCTGGCGCAGCATCGCGCGCAGCGGCGCGAAGCCCGTGCCGCCGCCGATCATGATCGGCGGGCGCGGGGATTCGCCGCGCAGCCAGAACTGGCCGAGCGGTCCCTCGATGCGCAGCAGTGTACCGACCGCCAGGTCGTCGAAGAGCTGGCCCGTGAAGCCGCTGCTCGATGCGCGTCGCACGTGCAGCTCGATCATCCGGCCGTCCGCCGGCGCGCTCGCGATCGAAAAGCTGCGTCGTCGGCCGCCACCCAGCATGACGTCGAGGTACTGGCCGGGCCGGAAGTGGAATTCCTCCACCGCAGGCAGCCGCAGCATCACCGACATGACGTCGTCGGCGATTCGTGTCAGCCGCTCGATGCGACAGGGCAGGCTCTTGACCTCGACGTCGGGGGCGGGACGGACCTCGCGAGTTTCGACGTCGAGGTCGGACCGTGCACGGGCCTCGCAAAGCAGCGCGTAACCCTCGGCCTCCTCCTCCGCCGTAAGCCCCGCGGACCGGCCGCGCGGGTAAACGAACCGCCCGCGAAGGACGCGCGCGCGGCAGGATCCGCAGTGCCCACCCTTGCAGCTGTGAGGAAGGTTGAGCCCGGCACGCAGCGCCGCGTCCAGCACCGACTCCTCCGCCTCCGCGGCGAAAGCCTGCCCCGTCGGCACCAGCGTGATGAGCGGCATGTGGCGAGAATGCCAGAATCGCCGCTGTGCCGGTCGCGGGAGGGGACGTGGGGTATGCTTTTGGCATGCATCATCGCAACCCTGACGCGGCTTCGATTGCATCACTCCTCGAGCGGGCTCGCACGATCGCGGTGGTCGGCTTGTCCGACAATCCGGGTCGCCCCAGTTACCGCGTCGCACGTGCGATGCGCGACTACGGCTACCGGATCGTGCCGGTGAATCCGGCGCTCGCCAGCTGGGAGGGCGAGCGCGCGTTTCCAACGCTCGCTGCGGCGGTCGAGGCCCCGATCCGAGGAGCGGGGATCGATATCGTGGACGTGTTCCGGCGGCCGGAGCACGTCAGCGCGATCGCCGAGGACTGCCTGCGCCTCAAACTGCCAGCCCTCTGGCTGCAGCTCGAGGTGATCGACGATGCGGCCGCGGCGCGAGCACAGTCCGCGGGCATGACGGTGGTCATGGATCGCTGCATCCTGGTCGAACGACGGGCATTGCCCGCCTGATGCAGGTACGCTTTCGCAGGCATGCTGAAGCGGAATTCAACGGTGGCTGGGTTGCTCGCGGTCGTGCTCCTCGCCGGCTGCGGCGGCAGCGGCGGTTCGGGCGACGATGCGGCGCCGCCAGCGCCGTCACCGGCGCCACCACCGTCCCCACCGCCGACCGGGTCGGGGCTCGACGCGCGCCCGAGCAACACGAGCTGTATCGCGCCCGATCTCACGCCGGCACCCGCCGCGGGCATCCGCGTCACGCGCGTGTATCCCGCACTCAGCTTCACGAGCCCGGTGCTCGCGCTCCAGGCGCCCGGCGACGATTCACGCTGGTTCATCGTCGAGCAAGCCGGCCGGATCCGCGTGTTCGACAATGTCTCGAACGTGGCCGCGAGCAGCCTGGTGCTCGACATCGCCAGCAAGGTGGAGTTCGACGGCGAGCTCGGCTTGCTCGGGATGGCCTTCGACCCGCAGTTCGCACAGAACGACCGGGTGTTCCTCTATTACACCCGCCGTGTCGGCACGCAGCTGCAGTCGGTGCTCGCCGCGTACACGAGCCCGGACGGCGGCTCGACGCTCAATCCGGGCAGCGAGCAGATCCTGCTCACCGTCGACAAGCCCCACGCGAACCACAACGGCGGACATCTCGCGTTCGGGCCGGACGGGATGCTGTACGTGTCGATCGGGGACGGCGGTTCCGCCGCCGATCCTGATGAGAACGGGCAGAACCGCACCACGCTGCTTGGCAAGATCCTGCGGCTCGACGTCTCGAGCGGCACGGACTACGCGATCCCGGACAACAACCGCTGGGCCGGCAACCCGCGCTGCACTTCCGGCACGAGCACCGATGCGGACGGAGTGCCCCGAGATCCACGCCTACGGGTTCCGAAACCCGTGGAGGTACAGCTTCGATTCGTCGACGGGCGACCTGTGGGTGGGCGACGTTGGACAGGACACCTGGGAAGAAGTCGACCGCGTCGTGGCGGGCGGCAACTACGGCTGGGATTTCCGCGAGGGGGCGCATTGCTTCGAACCCTCGAGCGGTTGCCCGACGCAGAGTGGCGGTGATCCGCTGATCGATCCCGACGCCGAATACGGTCACGGCCTCGGCCAATCGGTGACCGGTGGCTACGTTTACCGCGGCACGGGCATCGCCTCGCTCGCCGGCCGATATGTGTTCGGCGATTTCACCTCCGGGCGGATCTTCGCGCACACGCCCGGATCCGGCGTGCGCGCTCCGGAGGTGCTGCTCGACACGTCACTCCTGATCAGTACCTTCGCACAGGGGCTGGACCGTGAACTCTATGTGCTCGACTACGGCGGCGGCGGCCTGTATCGCATCGAAGCCGGCGGCGGTGGCGGCGGCGTGCCGACGGTGCCGGATCTGCTGTCGGAGACGGGCTGCGTCGCGAGCGCAGATCCCACCGAGCCCGCCGCCGGGCTGATCCCCTATCGCCCCAATGCGGCGTTCTGGTCCGACGGCGCCGACAAGTCACGCTGGATCGGGCTGCCGAATGGCCAGAACATCGCGGTCGAGGCAAACGGCGACTGGTCGTTCCCGCCGGGGACGGTGCTCGTGAAAAACTTCGCGCTCGGCACCCGCCTGGTCGAAACGAGGCTCTTCATGCGTCATCCCGACGGCGACTGGGCCGGCTACACCTACGAATGGAACGATGCACAGACCGAGGCGACGCGCGTGGTCGGTGGCAAGCGCCGCGTCTTCGGCACGCAGGAATGGATCTACCCGAGCGAGAACGAGTGTCTGCGGTGCCACACCGCAGCGGCCGGCCGCGCGCTGGGTCTCGAGACCCGGCAGTTGAACGGGAATCTGACATATCCGCAGACCGGGCGGACGGCCAACCAGCTCGCAACACTCGACGGGATCGACGTGCTGAGCCCGCCACTCGCCGGCGAGCCGTCGACCCTGCCCGCCCTGGCTGATCCGGAGAACGTAGCGCAGCCGCTCGGCAACCGCGCCCGCGCCTGGCTCCACACCAACTGCGCCGGCTGCCACCGGCCCGGAGGCCCGACCGGCAGCACGCTCGATCTGCGCGCGACGACCACACTCGCGAATACGAACGCCTGCGACGCGCTGCCGGCACGCGGTGATCTCGGCATACCGGATGCGCGCCTCATCGCACCGGGGGACGCGGCGCGCTCGATCGTCGTCGCGCGCGCGAATCGCCGTGATGCCGCCGGGATGCCGCCCGTGGGCAGCGCGCTCACCGACGACGCGGGCGTGGCACTGCTCGAAGAGTGGATCGACGGGCTGTCGAGCTGCCAGTGAGTCCGTCATACTTGGGCGATGCGGCTCAAGTTCACGAAGATGCATGGGCTCGGCAACGACTTCATCGTCTTCGACGCGCCCCGGCCCCACGAAGTCCCGTCTCCCGAACAGTTGCGGCGGCTCGCCGACCGTCGCACCGGAATCGGCTTCGACCAGGCGCTTGTGCTCTCGGCACCCCGCAGCCCGGGGACCGACGTCTACTACCGGATCTTCAACGCCGATGGCACCGAAGTGGAGCAGTGCGGCAACGGCGCCCGCTGCATCGCCACGCTGGTCGCCCGCCGCGCACGGCGCCACGAGCGACCCATGCGGCTCGGCAGCCCGGGCGGCGTCGTCGAAGCGGTGCTGCGCGACGACGGACTCGTCTCGGTCGCATTCGCAGTGCCTGATTTCGATCCGCGCTCGCTGCCTTTCGATGCTGCGGCCGAGGCGGCGAGTTACCGCATCGATCTGCCGACGGGTCCCGTCGAGTTTGGCGCGGTCTCCGTCGGCAACCCTCACGCGGTCATCCGCGTTGCGTCCGTCGACGATGCGCCGGTGGACACCGTCGGACCGGCCATGGAGAATCACGCGCGCTTTCCGCGGCGTGTCAACGTGGGGTTCGTCGAGATCGTTTCGCCGGAGCACATCCGGCTGCGGGTTTTCGAGCGCGGCACCGGCGAGACGCTCGCCTGCGGAACCGGTGCCTGTGCGGCGGTCGCAATCGGCCGGCGGCACGGTCCGCTCGCGCCGGAGGTCCGCGTCGACATGCGGGGCGGCCGGCTGATCGTCGGCTGGCGCGGCCCGGGCGAGCCGATCTGGCTCACTGGCCCGGCCGAGACGGCGTTCGAGGGCCAGGTCGATTTGCAGGATTACGCGATGGAGGAATCGGCATGAGCAAGCAGACGGCGCGGGGCATCGACACGGCCGCGATCGACGACGACCGGATCGCGGCGCACCTGGTGGCGAACCCCGACTTCTTCGAGCGCAATGCGAACGTGCTCGCCCGACTGCGGCTGCCCCACCAGCGTGGCAGTGCCGCCGTTTCGCTGGTCGAGCGCCAGGTGCTCGTGCTGCGCGAGAAGAACGGGACCCTCGAGCAGCGGCTCCATGAGCTGATCGACAACGGGCGCACCAACGACCTGACGACGGAACGGATGCACAAGCTCACCCGGCGACTGATCCGCGCGCAGGACTTTGCGGGTGTGATGAGCGCGCTCGAGACGTCGCTGCGCGAGGACTTCGGCGCCTCGCGTTGGGTGGCGCTCATTACCGACGCCTCGTTGCCCGGCCTCGCGGGCTTCGTCAACCAGCACCTGCGCATGGTGCCGCGCGGCAGCGCGGAACTGCGAATCTTCGAGTCCTTCTTCGAGAACGCCCGGCCGCGCAGCGGACAGATCCGCGACACGCAGCGCGAATACCTGTTCGGCGGCGACGGCAGCACCGTCGGCTCGAGCGCGCTGATCCCGCTGGGCGAGCGCGCCTCGCTCGGGCTGCTCGCGATCGGCAGCCACGACACCGAGCGCTTCCTGCCGACGATGAGCACGGATTTCCTCGTGCGGATCGGCGAGCTCGTCAGCGAGGCGATGCTCGCCCGCGGCGCATGAGCGAGGCGCTCGCGGGCGGCGTCGAGCGCTTCCTGGCGAGCCTGCGCAACGAGCGGCAGCTTTCCCCACATACCGGCGCCGGCTACGCGCGCGATCTCGCGGCGCTGATCGAGTACTGCGACGCGCAGGGCATCGCCGGCTGGCGCGCGCTCGACAGCCAGCACGTCCGCGAGTTCGCGGCGCGGTGCCACCGGCGCGGCTTGTCGCCGTCGTCGATCCAGCGCCGGCTCTCGGCGGTGCGGAGCTTCTGCCGCTTCCTGCTGCGGGAAGGCGAGTTGAAGCACAACCCTGCCGCGGGCGTGCAGGCCCCGAAGGCTCGCAAGCGCCTGCCGGTGACGCTCGATGCGGACACGATGGGCCGGCTGCTCGAGTTCCGCAGCGACGAGCGGCTCGGCATCCGCGACAAGGCGATCATGGAGCTCTTCTATTCGTCGGGGCTGCGGCTCGCGGAGCTCCTCGGTCTCGACCTCGCGGACCTCGACCTGCGCGATCGCACGGTGCGCGTCACCGGCAAGGGCCGGAAGACCCGGATCGTGCCGGTGGGCCGTCACGCCGCCGAAGCGCTCGCCCGCTGGCTTGCCGAGCGCGGCAGCGTGGCCGCGGTCGAGGAGCGTGCCGTATTCACGGGCCGCAACGGCGGCCGCCTCGGCCCGCGCATCGTGCAGCGGCGCATTGCGCGCTGGGCGCGGCTGCATGGGCCTGCCCGTGCACGTGCACCCCCACATGTTCCGCCACTCCTTCGCGTCGCACCTGCTCGAGTCGAGCGGCGATCTGCGTGCGGTGCAGGAACTGCTGGGCCACGCCAACATCAGCACGACGCAGGTGTACACGCACCTCGACTTCCAGCATCTCGCACGCGTGTACGACGGCGCGCATCCGCGGGCACGGCGAAAAGGCCGCGCTCCGGCGCGCGCGCCGGGTGATCCGAAATCGGCATGACGCCAGCGGTGTTTGACCGCGACCTGGCGACGTCGACACCAGACAGGAGGCCGAATGACCGTGTTCTGGTCTGAATTAGAGCGTCGCGATCCGGAGCCGGCATGACCGCGGGCACGGGTTTCGAGCCGCACGGTACGACGATTCTCTGCGTGCGACACGGCGGCGTCGTGGCCATGGGTGGCGACGGCCAGGTCACGCTCGGCAACACCGTGATGAAGGGCAACGCGCGAAAGGTGCGCCGCCTGCACGAGGGAAAAGTCATCGCGGGCTTCGCGGGAGGCACCGCGGACGCTTTCACGCTCTTTGAGCGCTTCGAGGCCAAGCTCACCCAGTATGGCAACCTGACGCGCGCCGCGATCGAGCTCGCCAAGGACTGGCGGTCGGACCGGAGCTTGAGGCGCCTCGAGGCACTCCTGTGCGTCGCGGACCTGACGCATTCGTTCCTCGTGTCGGGCAACGGAGACGTGATCGAGCCCGAGCACGACCTGGTGGCCGTCGGGTCCGGTGGCGCCTTCGCACAGGCGGCGGCGCTCGCGCTGCTCGCAAATACCGATCTCGATGCGCGGACCATCGTCGAGAAGGCGCTCGGCATCGCCGCCGACATCTGCATCTATACCAACCGCAGCCTGACCATCGAGACGCTGGGCCCTTAGATGTCGTCGATGACGCCACGCGAGATCGTCCAGGAGCTCGACAAGCACATCGTCGGGCAGGCGGCGGCCAAGCGGGCGGTCGCCATAGCGCTGCGCAACCGATGGCGGCGGATGCAGGTGACAGAGGATCTGCGCGGCGAGATCACGCCCAAGAACATCCTGATGATCGGGCCGACCGGTGTCGGCAAGACCGAGATCGCGCGGCGGCTCGCGCGGCTCGCGAACGCGCCCTTCATCAAGGTCGAGGCCACCAAGTTCACCGAGGTCGGGTATGTCGGCCGCGAGGTCGACTCCATCGTCAAGGACCTGATCGACGTCGCAGTCAAGATGACGCGCGAGCAGGAGATGGACAAGGTGCGCCACCGCGCCATGGACGCCGCAGAGGAACGGATCCTCGACGTCCTGCTGCCGAGACCGCGCGTCCCCGGCGAGACGAGCGACGCACGCGAGAGCGACACGCGTCAGCGCTTTCGGAAGATGCTGCGCGAAGGCCAGCTCGACGAGCGCGAGATCGACATCGAGGTCCGGGCCGTGCCCGTGGGCGTCGAGATCATGGCACCGCCCGGGATGGAGGAGCTCTCGCAGCAGCTCCAGGGCATGTTCTCGAGCCTTGCCGGCAATCGGACGAAATCCCGTCGTCTGCCGGTTCGCGAAGCGTTCAAGCTCCTGACGGAGGAAGAGGCGGCGCGGCTCGTCAACGAGGACGAGCTCAAGGTCCAGGCGCTCCGCAACGCCGAGCAGAATGGCATCGTGTTCATTGACGAAATCGACAAGATCGCCCGCCGACAGGAAACCGCCGGCGTCGACGTGTCGCGCGAGGGTGTGCAGCGCGACCTGCTGCCGCTGGTAGAGGGCAGCACGGTCAGCACCAAGTACGGCATGGTGAGGACCGACCACATCCTCTTTATTGCCTCGGGCGCGTTCCACATGTCGAAGCCCTCGGATCTCATCCCCGAGCTGCAGGGACGGCTTCCGATCCGGGTCGAACTCGCTGCGCTCGGCGTCGAAGACTTCGTGCGCATCCTGACGGAGCCCGACGCTTCGCTCTGCACTCAGTACACGGCGCTGCTCGCGACCGAGGGCGTGACGCTAGAGTTCGCGCCTGGGGGCGTGCGGCGGATCGCCGAGGTCGCCTTCGAGGTCAACGAGCGCACAGAGAATATCGGCGCTCGGCGGCTGCACACAGTGATGGAACGGCTGCTCGAGGCGGTGTCGTTCGATGCGTCCGATCGCGCCGGCGCCGCGCTCACGATCGATGCCGCCTACGTAGACGCAAGCCTCGGGGAGCTCGTAAAGGACCAGGACCTGACGCGGTATATCCTTTGACGCACGTTGCCAGCCTAACGACGCCGGCCGTCTAAGAATGAGCAGGTTGCAGACATCGAAGACGACTTGGACCAGCAGCGCAACCTAAGCGTTTGAGGGACAAGCCGATGGCAACCATCGACGACCCGAGTTCGCAGCGGTTCTACCATGGTACGAAAACCGACCTGAAGCCGGGAGACTTATTGAGCCTGGCTACAACTCTAACTACGGTAAGAGGAAGAAGGCGGCCTACGTCTATCTGACCGCCACCTTGGATGCGGCCACCTGGGGAGCTGAGCTGGCCCTCGGGGAAGGACCCGGCAGAGTCTACATGGTGGAACCGACCGGCCCGATTGCAGATGACCCCAATCTGAGGACAAGAAGTACCCGGGCAATCCGACGAAGTCGATATCGCTCCTGGCACCCGCTGCCGTTCACGGGTGAGGTCACGAATTGGAAGGGGCACTCCCCTGAAGAGCTGAAAGCCATGAAGGACCACCTCGAGCGACTTAGGCAACTTGGCGTTGAGGCAATCGAGGACTGAGTCCGGCTCGTCCTCTGACAACGCGTTAGCCCCCGAGTGGAACCGACTTTGTCGGGACTCGGATTACAACCGTCTACCTCCCCGCCGATTGCACCTTCGTGCCGTAATCGAGCGAGGCGTCAAAGTCTCCTCTGCCCTGCGGCGTCAGGTCCAGGACATTCCAAATGGGATTGTACTCGTCGATACCACGCGTTGGGATGTTGTGGGGCCAGCCGTGGATGACCGCTGTAAAAGTGGCGCACTGTTCCTTGCCTGTCTCAAGTGAAAACCGAAATCGTGGAGCTCCTGGTTTCCCCTCGCGATCTTCGCTCCCGAGAGCGTACTTGAACGTGCTTTCACCGGCGCTCAGCAGACGTAGTTTGTCCCAACCTCTCTTGCGCGCATGTGCGCGGAGCACAGGCAGATCAGCCGCAGCCACAATCGCCAGGTCGATATTCTGCGCAAGGTGATGCGCAACGCCGTTAAAGCTATCGATCCAGGCGGTGCACATCGGGCATGGGCTGGTTTGCTTCTTTCCGTACATGAACTGATAGATCACGAGCGCACGATCCTGCGCGGTAAACAATTCCCCTAGTCACACCTTGTTCGTCGGCGCATCTCCTTCGTCAAGGGAAGTGGGCCCTTCGACAAATTCATAATCCTCCAGGACCGCTCCCGGCGGGAGCTGCCCGTGCAGCGTGGCGACTTTTTCGCGCAGGTTCCTCAAGTCAATCTCAGCCAGACGCAGTTCTTCCCGCTTGGAAAGATACTCTGCTGACTCGTTCGGTAAATTTGTTTGTCTAGTGGTTCCGTCGATCATTTCGTGAGCCATTGGTCATGCCTCCATGGAATCGGTAACGAGAGATCGACCCCAAAACCCTTGCACGTAGACCAACTCAGCTAGGCTCAAGTTGATGCGGCTGCGGTCGGTCCGCTGCCGAACCCAGAAGGAATCACATGTAGGCAATGCCGCACAGAGGCCTAACTCCGTGGCAAGTCATCCTGTACGCTGGCATTCCGGAGCGGGCGTCAGGCCGCAGGAGGGACCCATGAAGCGCACACGGACGATCATCGGGGTACGCGTCCACGTAGTGGGGCGCCACGAGCATCCCTCCTTCATGAGCCCCGCCAGCCGGGACTCAAATCAAGCCGTCGGAGGAGCACATGACCACCGCGCTAACCTACGCCATCAAATACGTGTCGAGCATGGAGAACGCCGTTCGCTTCCACCGCGACCAGCTTGGCCTCAACCTTAGGTTTGAGTCGCCGCAGTGGAGCGAATTCGAAACGGGTAGCACTACCCTTGCGCTGCATATTGCCTCGCCGGAACACCCGGCTGGTTCCTGCCAGTTGGGTTTCCGCGTTCCTGACATCGCGTCGTTCTACGCGCAGAAAGGAGGTCGGGGCATTGAGTTCACCTCGCCGCCCGCGCCTCTGCACGGGCAGCAGCTCGCCAGGTTCAAGGACACCGACGGCGCGGAGTGCAGTCTCAGTGGGTAGCGCGCTTCCGCCGGTGGCACCGGTATCTAAACAAGCGATTCGACGCGACGCGCTCGTTTCGCTCGTGCGCGTGTTGAACCGCGGCGTTAGGCATCGCTTTGGCGCGCCACCGTGGCAATTCCATTCACCGGCGGCTGCGCGTGTGGCGCTATCCGATATGAATGCCTGGCGTTGCCACTCCGAATGCTCAACTGCCATTGCCGCGACTGCCAGCTCGCCGGCGGGAGTGGGTTTTCGCCTAGCTTGATCATGGCGCGCGGCGCCGTGAAGTTGACGAAGGGCCAACCCGCGCATCTTGAGAAGGTTGCTGACAGCGGCAAGCTTGCGAAACGGGAGTTCTGTTCCGCTTGCGGCACACCGTTGTTTGCGTCGAGCTCGGCTGCCGTGGAGTACCTCGCCGTAAGAGCGTCGAGTTTGGACTATCCCAGTTGGTTCAGGCCGGAGGCGAATGTCTGGGTGACAAGCGCCCAACCGTGGGATTACCTCGATCCCGCGATACCCAGGTTTGAGAGGAATCGACCGGTGTCGAGCGGCGGGAAAGCGATGCCTGACAACGCGTTAGAACCCATGCACCCGCGCCAACTTGTTCACGCCTGGGTTGAGGCTTTCAATCGAGCCGACGTAGACGCACTCGCGGGTTTCTACGCCGATGACGCGGTCAACCATCAGGTTGCTCAGGCTCCGGTCAAAGGCCGTCCCGCGATTCGCGAGATGTTCGCCTCCGGCTTTGTTGCTGCGAAGATGGTTTGCATCGTCGAGAACATCTTCGAAGAAGGGGAATGGGCGATCCTTGAGTGGCGTGACCCTCTCGGAGTGAGGGGGTGTGGCTTCTTTCACGTGGTCAATGGAAGGATCACCTTCCAACGTGGCTATTGGGACAAGCTGACGTTTCTGCGCCTCCACGGTTTGCCTCTGCCTAGCGAGTAACGACTCACACATGCGGTCTAACCCCGCGTATATGGACTCCCCCCGCAAGTAGAGACTGATCGATGATTGGCGGACAGGAGTTCGCTTGCAGTCGTATATCCGGCATCTGAAGTGGGAACTGTGTGTCCCGTGCCGAGATGGAAATCTGCAACACCGCAGTGCCAATCGCTGCGAACGGCAGGCAAGCTGCCAACGTTGTTATCGGCATCGAGCGGTGCGGACGCGGTCCTGTGAGCCATGATGGGCGATGAGTCTCTGGGCAAGCGTGAGGTGGGACGTTCGATCAAGCCGGCATGGCGAAGGTCGCCTGCTGCAGTTTGTGATTCAGGCGAGCGGCGCCATAGGGCTCGTGATCACGCAGCACGGCATAGCAGATGCGCGCGAGTTTGTTGGCGAGCGCGCAGACGGCCTTGTTGTGATTGCTGCGTTGCTGGATCTGCAACGCCCAGCGCCGTAGCGGATCGATGGGGCGCTGCATTCTGGTGCGCGACGTTGGCGGCATTGAGCACGGCGCGAGCGCCGTGCGTGAGCAGCATGCGCAGGTATCGATCGCCGCGCTTGGAGATGCGACCGATGCGGCGAGTCTGACCGGAGGAGTGCTCCTTGGGAGTCAGGCCGAACCAGGCGGCGAAGTGGCGCGCGTCTCTTGAAGTGACTGACCTCGCCGCTGGTCGCTGCGACCATCGCGGTGGCGGTGAGCAAGCCGACGCCGGGCACCGACAGCAGCGTCGTGCAGGCCGCTGACTGGCGCGCGAGCTCGCCGAGCTGCTTCTCCAGATCGCTGATGCGCACTTCGAGCAAGCGAATCTCATCGATCATCGAACGCATCGTGGAGCGCAGCAGCTCGGGATCGAGTGAGTTCGGGTCGGCCAGGGCTCGAGCGATCTGCTCCATGCCGAGCCGAGCGCCTTGCGCGATATCGATGCCGAACTCGCGACAGAAGCCGCGCAGGGCATTGATCCGTGCAGTGCGGGTGCTCATCCATAGCGAACGGGTGCGGTGCAGGCTCTGCAGCGCCTGTTGCTCGACGGATTTGATCCTGACCGGCCGAATATCCGCGCAGCGTGCGGCTTCGAGCAACGCCGCCGCATCGGCCGCATCGGTCTTGTTGCGTTTGACATAGGCGCGAATGTAGCGAGCCGGCAGCAATCGCACTTCGATGCCGAGCGCTCTGCATCTGTCGCGCCCAGTAGTGGGCACAGCCGCACGCTTCCATGATGACCAGCGAGACGCGCTGTTATGGAAGCAGCGCTGGAACTGCGAACGGGTGAGGCGCGCGGTCGAATTACCCTCCAGTTGCATCGGCATAGGCCAGCTGAAACGACGTTTTTTGCCAGGTCAACGGCCACGGTTGTAGCATTCATCTCGGACTCCTCCTGGTTGCGCTGACACTCACACCAAATGACGCCAGCTGGCACGATGATGCCGAAAGATCGGGGGGAGTCCATCCCATCATTGGAGCGGCCCCGCCGAGGAAAATATGGATGCGCCAGGGCATTTCGAAGTCATGGAGGGCTACTGCTGCTATCGGCTATCGGGTCACGGCCCTTTGGCAGAGGCGGCAGGCAAAGTCATTGAGGCCATCACTTTTTGCCGGGAACAAGGGATGCACAGGCTAGCTGATCGATACGACGAACTGGACCGGCCATCAGAGCCCAGACACTTGGGAACGGTTCACGTGGGCACAGGCATTCGCCGAAGCGGCCCGTTCAACGGTGAAGCTGGCCATGGTGGTGCGACCTGAAATGGTGGACCCCGACAACTTTGAGGTTACGGTCGCCAGAAATCGAGGATTGTTGGGAAATGTCTTCGATTCTGAAAAGGATGCGCTGGCGTGGCTCTTGGACTCTGCTCTTGACGAGGGCTGATTCTGTGTCGGTCCATACAAGGCCCTTGCGACGTTGACAGTGCCCATCGATGACCGGAGGCGGATTCCATGGCGACTATTTACAAGGAAGCTACATCGCCCGAAAGGCGGATTTTGTTTGGGATGCAATCCGAGACGTGGGTGCTATACATAGACGTCTCGTCCGTGGGTTCGTAGTCGACTGCAAACTGGAAGGCGACTCGAGGCTCGTGACCTTTGCAAATGGGATGGCAATGCGCGAAGTCATCGTCGCCGTCGACGACAAGACGCGCCGACACGCCTGGTCGGCTCGCGGTGAGCCGCGAACTCACCACAACGCGTCAATCCAAGTCTTCGCGAAAGACGACGACAGGTGTCGGGTTGTCTGGATTGCCGATGTGATGCCGAATGAGGTTGCCGGCACCGTTAGCGAGATGATGTCGCAAGGGTTGACCGCAATGAAGCGAACGCTGGAAGGCATCTCAGGTGACAGCTAAGGTACAAACCCGGAGTGCCAAAGGGGATCGTCCCGTGAGCGGGACAAGTTCGCCAGACATGTTGAAGCGAAGGCAACGGTCGCTCGCTGAAGGCAGTTGGGGAGAATCATGGACGACGATCTGAAAGGCCTCAGCCGTGATGAGTTGATCGACGAGGTCAAGCGGTTGCGCGACGGGATTCGTGCTCATCGAGACAGCAGCGGCCACGACTTGTGCTGGCATCACCCCCAGCTCTGGGGCCTGCTTCCCGAACGTGTCACGCCGGATGTAGCTGTTCCCCCCTGGCCGAAGTTCTTGCGCGGATGTGTGCGGTATCGCGAGGCACTGGAACGCGAGCTTCCTCACGCGCCCGTTACAGATGTCGAATCCGATGGCTCTCACCATCCCGTAGGCTGAGCACGCATTGGTGCGCAGGAGTTGTTGCCATGAAGAGGGCCACCTTGGTGACTGGTGCGGTTGCCAGCCTCTTTACCGTTGGCGGCGCACGGGCGACAGAGCCGGCTGCCGTCGAGTTTCTGAACTCGGGCAAGGTCGCCCCAACGGGCCTGCCCTTCTCCGAGGCGGTACGAGTGGACAACATGCTCTATCTCTCCGGGCAGGTTGGCATCGAGCCGGGCACGCTCAAGCTGGTGCCCGGTGGCCTCAAGGAGGAGACGCGGCAGGCGATGCTCAACATCAAGACGACACTCGAGGCCCACGGGTACACCATGCGTGATGTAGTCAAGTGCACGGTGATGCTCTCCGATATCTCCAAATGGGCCGATTTCAACGACGCCTACAAGACGTTCTTCGTCGACCGGTATCCCGCACGAAGTGCCCTGGGTGCGAACGGCCTCGCGCTGGGGGCGCAGGTGGAGATCGAGTGCATTGCCGCTGCAGGCTCGCCGCGTGAGCACACCCCATGACAACGAAGCTTGAGAAGACTCTGAAGCGCGAGCTCGAAGTGAGCGGCGAGCTGTATACGCTCACCATCGCGCCCGAAGGCCTGAAGCTCGTCCCGAAGGGCAAGCGCAATGGTCACGAGCTCGCCTGGAAGGACCTCGTCAGTGGACAGGCTGCGCTCGCCGCAGCGCTGAATGCCTCGGTGGAGAAGGCGCGAGGCTAGGCCGAGCAGCGCGGCCGGCGCGTTATCGAATGGCTTTGAAGCGCTCGTTTGCCTCGTGGAACGACCGGCGCGCCGACTCGAGATCGAACGGCCTCTCCCGCAACGCCTCTGGATCCCACTCGCTGCGGCCCGGCTTGAAGAAGTCCCCGCCGTAGATGTGGATCGCGCCGGTGAGGCGCCCGATCGGGTTGGTGACGGAATGGATCGCGTCCGTGGGAAGGCCGAATACCTCTTTCTCTGACAGCGCGGCCGCACGGCGTGCCTCGATGACGTCACCCTTCCGCTCCCAGATGATGTTGTCCTCTCTACCGGAATAGATTCCTATGGATGCCCACATGTTGTGGTTGTGAGGCAGAAGAACCATGAGCGGCGCCCACACGACGTTCAGTATCGTCAGGTCGTCGGCACGATGAATCGTGTGGATGCCGGCTTCCGTTGGCTCGCCGAGCCCCTTCAGGGCGGCTCGCGGGTCAGAGACGGCACGGTTCAACACCACTTCGACCGCTCTTCTGGCTGTCCTTCTCCATCCGCGCGCGCTGCACATCCTCGATGAACCGGTCAACGTCCAGTTTGTCGTTCATTGCTGTCTGCCTCCCATGAGCCAATCCGGGAGCGCCGCCGATCGCCGACATTCCCGCCGCACCTGCGAGAAACGTCCGCCGGGATAGTGTTGCAGGCACGGAGAACACCGCCGTGGCAGCTCAGGTCCTTGCCGGATCGTCTCTCCATCGAGACGGGTGGTCAAGCCACCAGGAATTTGCGATACAGTCGGCGCCAGTCACGTATCTCGACATGCTTACCAGCACTTGTCATTGTGGCCTCCGCGCGCATCCGAAGGCTCGACGGCGCAAAGACGTGGAAATATCTTGATTGAGTCCTCCAGACTCGCGACATGACCCCTGGCCAGACGTCGACATTCGAACGCGCGTACCTGCCCTTGCTTCTGCTGCTGTACTGCGGGGCGAGCCTCCTGCACTTCGTGCACAACGCCGAGCACCTGGCGGAGTATCCCAATCTGCCCGCCTGGATATCCCGCGCGTCGGTCTATGGCGCCTGGTGGGCGATCTTCTCGATCGGCTTTGTTGGCTATCTCCTCTTTCGTCGTGGTCACACTCTGCCCGGCCTCGCACTGCTCGCCCTCTACACGGCCCTGGGTCTCGACGGGCTGCTGCACTACGGGAGAGCCCCGATATCGGCTCATTCTCTCGGTATGAACCTGACGATATGGACCGAAGTCGTGGCCGCCACACTGGCCCTGGCCGCGGTGCTGTGGCTTGCCGCGCGTCGCCTGCTGATAGGTCGGCAACGATGAGCGCGACGTCGCAAGTGACGGATCTTCGGCTGCGCACCAGATCACGGGTGCTGGAAGTCGTCTTCGACGACGGCGCGCAGTACTCATTGCCTTTCGAGTACCTCCGGGTGTATTCGCCCTCCGCCGAGGTACGCGGCCACGGTCCAGGGCAGGAGACGCTGCAGTTGGGCAAGCACGCGGTCGCCATCACCGCCGTCGAGCCGGTCGGTCACTACGCCGTGCGCCTCAAGTTCGACGATGGGCACGACACCGGCCTCTATACCTGGGCCTACCTGCGCGAACTGGGCGAGACCCGCGACGAGAAGTGGCAGCATTACCTCGACCGGTTGGCGAAGCTCGGCATCCCCTACCCGACGCCGGTGCCCTCACGCCCCTGACCGGAACCGCTCACTGCGCACCGCGTGCGGGCCGCCGCCGCCGACGGCGTACAATGCGGCCTCCGATCGGCTCTTCTCAGTAACTAGAATTCCGAGAGCAGCTTCGACAGCACGCTACGGACCCCGAGGTTGAATGGGCGGCTTCTGGTCCGAGTTGAAGCGGCGCAATGTCGTCAAGGTCGGCATAGCCTACTGTGCTGCCGGCTGGGTGGTGGTCCAGATCGCCTCGGTGCTGTTCCCGCTGTTCGGGGCACCGACGTGGATCCTGAAGGTCGTCACCGCGCTGGTGATGCTCGGGCTACCGCTCGCGCTGGTTTTCGCCTGGGCATTCGAGCTGACGCCGCAAGGGCTGAAGCGTAGCGAGGACGTACCGCTCGAAGTCTCGACGACGCGCGGCACGGGAAGGCTACTCGACTTCCTGATCATCGGCGTGCTCGCAGTGGCACTGGGGCTGTTCGCCCTCGACAGGTTCATCTGGAATACAGCGCCATCTGCTGTGTCGTCCGATGCGGCCGGAGCATCGGTCGAGACGGCGAAGCCTGCGGCCGAGGGCACGCGCAGTTCGATCGCGGTGCTGCCCTTCGTCAACATGAGCAACGATCCAGAGCAGGAGTATTTCTCCGACGGCATCGCCGAGGAGCTGATGAGCGCGCTGTCGCGCTTCAAGGCCCTCAAGGTCGCAGCACGCACCTCGGCGTTCTCGTTCAAGGGCAAGCACGCCGATCTGAGCGAAGTTGGGCTCGCGCTCAACGTCGCGACTGTGCTGGAAGGCAGCGTGCGCAAGTCGGGTGAGCACCTGCGCATCACCGCGCAGCTGAGCGATGTCGCAACCGGTTATCAGCTCTGGTCGGAGACCTATGACCGCAAGCTCACCGACATCTTCGCGATCCAGGACGACATTACATCGCGAATCGTGAGCGCGCTGCAGGTTCATCTCGACGGGACGGAGGCATCGGCGGCGCCCGTGCAACTCGACGCTGAGGCGTATCAGATCGTGCTGCGTGGCCGGTTTCACTGGAACGAGCGCTCGCCGGAGGGCCTGGCCAAGGCGGCCGAATTGCTGCAGGAAGCCACCCGCCGCGCGCCGCAGTACGCGCCCGCGTTTGCGGCGCTGGCCGATGTCTACCTGAGCCAGTACGACTACGGCCTGCTGTCCTGGGACGAGTCGACCGTCAGGGCACGCGCCGCCGCCACCAAGGCACTGGAACTCGACGACGATTCGGCCGCCGCCCACACCTCGCTCGCACACATCCTGCTGCACGAGTGGCAATGGCAGGCGGCCGATCAGCACTTTAAGCACGCGATCGAGCTCGACCCGAGCTATACCCTCGCCCTGCACTGGTATGCGCTCTGCCTGACCGCGCTCGGCCGGGCCGACGCAGCCGTCAAGGTGATGGAACGTGCACTTCAGCTCGATCCGTTGTCCGTGCGCATCAATGCCGATCTCGGCATGGCACTCGTTGTGGCTGGCGAATACGAGAATGCGGTGACACAGGTGGGCCGTGCTCTCGAGCTCGCACCCGGTCGGGGGGGTCCTCTATGGATCCGCGGCATGGCGCTCGAGCAACTCGGACGATTCGACGCCGCGGAGCTCGATATGAAAGCGGCGTTGGAGTCCATGTCAGGATACGAGGCCGTCAAGGGATCCCTTGGCCACCTGTACGCGGTCTCCGGCAGACCGGCCGAGGCCAGAGCGCTGCTGGCCGAGCTCACCAAGCAGGCGGGTGACACGGAGGTCGCGTTCTTCGCGGCACTCATCTGCGCCGGCCTGAAAGATACCGACGCCGCGTTGACCTGGCTCGAGCGCGCGGTCGATGAGCGCTCAGGGTCCGTACGCTATCTGAAGATCGATCCTCGTCTGGCGGGACTGCGCGACCAGCCCAGGTATCGCCGCTTGATGGAGCGAGTCGGCCTGCCGCCGTAGCGGAACTTTCGGCCGTCGCTTGGCGCGCCGACGGCCCGGGCCGCCGGCGCCGACCGGGTAGAATGCGGCCAGAATGAACGAGCCCACGCGTGAGCCCAAGGGTGCGCCCGCATCCGGGGAAGTCGATTTCGGCTACGAACACGTCCCCCGCGCGGAGAAGGCGCAGCGCGTCCGCGCGGTCTTCGATTCCGTCGCCGGCCGCTACGACCTGATGAATGACCTGATGTCGGGCGGGCTGCACCGCCTCTGGAAGCAGTTCACGCTGTCGCAGACGGGGCTCCGAGAAGGTCATCGTGCGCTCGACGTCGCGGGTGGGACCGGAGATCTCTCGGCCGGAATGGCCAGGCAGGTGGGTGACACGGGCCTCGTCGTGCTCAGCGACATCAACGCGGCGATGCTCGCGATCGGCCGCGACCGGCTGCTCGATCGCGGCATCCTGCGCAACCTGCGCGTCGCGCTCGCGGACGCCGAGCGGCTGCCGTTCCGCGACGGGATCTTCGACTGCGTGACGATCGGCTTCGGGCTCCGCAACGTGACCGACAAGCCCGCGGCGCTCGCTTCCATGAGTCGCGTGCTGCGCCCCGGCGGGCGGCTGCTGGTGCTCGAGTTCTCGCAGCCCGCGGTATCCGCGCTGAAGCCGCTGTATGACGCCTATTCGTTCGGCGTGCTGCCCTGGCTCGGCCGCCGGGTCGCGGGCGACGAGGCGAGCTACCGCTATCTCGCAGAATCGATCCGCCGCTTCCCCGACCAGGAGACGCTGCTCGGGCTGATGCGGGACGCAGGCCTCGAGGACTGCCGCTATCAGAATCTCGCCGGCGGCATCGTGGCGCTGCACCGAGGGCACCGCTACTGACATGCTGCTCGCACGACTCGAGGAAATGCTGAATCGCAACGTCGCGGGCTCGCGCCGCGCGCAGGAGCTCACCCGCCGGCTCGACGGTCGCGCTCTCGAGCTCGAGCTCCGCGACACGCCGCTCCGCATCTTCATGGAGGCGCATGAGGGACGGATTGCGCTCAGCGAGCGGCGTGACACCCCGGCGGACGCGCGCCTCTCGGGAACGCCCCTGTCGCTGCTTTCGCTCGCCGGGCCCGAGGCGGAGGGGCGGCTGCGCAGCGGCAACGTGCGCATCGAAGGTGACGCGGAGATCGCACAGGCGTTCCGGGAGCTCCTCGAGCATTCGCGCCCCGACTTCGAGGAGGAGCTGTCTCGGATGGTGGGCGACGTCGCGGCGCGCCGCGTGGCGAATCTCGCGCGCGAGCTGCTCGACTTCGGCCGTCGCGCGGGCGACTCGCTCGCCACGAGCGCCGCGGAGTACCTGCAGGAGGAAGGCCGCGACGTGCCGGTGCGCATCGAGGTCGAGGAGTTCCTCCGGGAGGTCGACCGCCTGCGAGACGACGTCGAGCGCTTCGAGGCACGTCTCGCCGGCCTTCCGCCGCGCCGCGGCGGCGGCCGTCGGCCGCGGCGGCGAAGCTGACATGCAGCTGCGGGTGCTGGGGCGGCTGCTCACCATCCAGCGCGTGCTCGTGCGGCACGGGCTCGACGACATCATCCTCGCGACGCACCTGTTCCGGCCACTTCGGTATGTGTTCTACCTGTCGCCCGCGACCTGGTTCGAGCGCACGCGCGGCGGCACGCGCGGCGAGCGGATCCGGCTCGCGCTCGAGGCCCTGGGGCCGATCTTCGTCAAGTTCGGACAGGCGCTCTCGACACGGCGTGACCTGCTGCCGGAGGACATCGCCGACGAGCTCGCGAAGCTGCAGGACCGCGTCCCGCCGTTCCCGGGCGCCGAGGCGCGAGCAATCGTCGAGCGCGCCTACGGCCGCCCGGTCGCCGAGGCGTTCGAGAGCTTCGACGAGGCGCCGCTCGCGGCAGCCTCGATCGCCCAGGTGCACACGGCTACGCTCAAGGGCGGGCAGGAGGTCGTCGTCAAGGTGCTGCGGCCCGGCGTACGGGCGGACATCCAGCGCGACCTCGAGGTGATGCACGTGCTGGCGCGGTTCGCGCGCGACTACTACCCCGAGGGCCGGCGGCTGCGGCCGACCGAGGTCGTGGACGAATACCAGAAGACCATCCTCGACGAGCTCGACCTGATGCGCGAGGCGGCGAACGCCTCGCAGCTGCGGCGCAACTTCCAGGGCTCCGACCTGCTGTACGTGCCCGAAGTCCACTGGGACCTGTGCCGCGGCGACGTGATGGTGATGGAGCGCATCCACGGTGTACTGATCAGCGAGGTCGCCGAGCTCAAGCGCCGCGGCGCGAATATCCAGCGGCTCGCAGAGAACGGCGTGCAGATCTTCTTCACCCAGGTGTTCCGCCACAATTTCTTCCACGCCGACATGCACCCCGGAAACATCTTCGTGGCGCTCGAAGATCCGGAGCACCCGCGCTACGAGGCGGTCGACTTCGGCATCGTCGGCACGCTGGATGCGCGCGACCAGCACTACCTCGCGGAGAACTTCCTCGCGTTCTTCGACCGCGACTACAACCGGGTCGCCCGGCTGCACGTCGACTCGGGATGGGTGCCGGCCGGGACGCGCGTCGACGAGCTCGAATCCGCGGTGCGAACGGTGTGCGAGCCGATTTTCCAGAAGCCGCTGTCGGAGATCTCCTTCGCGCAGGTGCTGCTGCGGCTGTTCGAGACGGCGCGGCGGTTCCAGATGGAAGTGCAGCCGCAGCTCATCCTCCTGCAGAAGACGCTGCTGCAGATCGAGGGCCTCGGCCGTCAGCTCTACCCGGAGCTCGACCTGTGGAAGACCGCGCAGCCGATTCTGCGCGAATGGGCGGCGGAGCGGATGAGTGGGCGCGCCTTCGCCCAGGAGCTGCGCCGGCAGCTCCCCGACCTCGGCGAGGCCATCCGCGCCCTGCCCCAGACGCTGCAGTCGCTCGCCCAGCACGCCTCCGACGGCCGATTCCTGGTGCGCATCGAGCAGGCCGGGATCGACGAGCTGCGCGAGGAATTGCGCTCGTCCTCGCGGCGGCGCGACGGGACGATGATCGGCGCCACGCTGCTGCTCGGCGGGATCGTCTGGATGGCCGTCGGCGCCTCACTGCTGCCGGGGCTGGTGCTGGCCGGCGCCGGAGGGCTCGTCATCGGCCTTGCGAGACGCCCCGGCTGAGCGTCTGGCGCGGTCAGCCGACCGCTTGATCGATGTCGATCCAGGTCGCGCTCGCGCGGGCGCAGAGCTCGCCTTCGACATCGAAGATTGCGGTGCCGACGAAGTGCTTGCGCCCTTGCCCGCCGATCCGCCAGCCGATGACCGTGCAGGGATCGCCGGTGCGGACGCGGCGATCGAGATGCGCCTGCATCTCGCCGAGCAGCATCGCGCGGCGCCCGTCCGACACCGCGAAGAAACCCGGGCAATCGAGCGCGGCCCAGTGGTAGCGCACGGCCACCTTGCCGTCGCCGGCGTCGAGCGCGTCGGCGGGAAGCCACGGTGCCGCGACGAGCCCGGAATCGAGCAGGCCCGGAAAGATGCGAAGCCCGTCGCCGCGTCGGCGCTGCGGGCCGCAGACGAAGCAGTCCGGGAACGGGTGATCGCGAAAGCCCGCGTAATGCTGCGAGGCCCACACGGCATCCACGTAGCGCGGCGCCTCGGGAACATCGAGCGAGAGGCGAGTCGCCGCGGCCTTCGCTACCGTGCCCTCCCCGGATTCGAGCCGCCAGGCGCCCTCGCCGTCGGCGACCAGCGGCAGCGGCGTCTCGAGCGGCGGCGGCCGCGTGAGCCGGATGCGCAGGTCCGCCTCCAGCGCCTCGGCGATCGCGCCGCACACATAGCCGCCGTTGCCGGAGTCCGGCGGACCGTTGTAGCGGCGCTCGATCGTTAGGGTTGTCATGACGGGACGCGGCCCGGGTCCTCCGCCCCGCAGTTCCAGCACGCGGCGAACTGGCCCTCGATGTGCTCTCCGCAGCGCGCGCACTTCCAGGGCTCGGGCTCGGGCGACGGCCGCAATGCGAGGTCGATCAGGCCCCGGGCCCGAAGCGCATCACCCGGGCGCTGCACCCAGAGCTCGGGCCAGCATTCGACGAACGGAATCTCGCCCATCACCCCTGCGAGCCGGTCGTTACGGATCTGGCAACCGATGCCCTCCGCCTCGAGCAGATTGCGCAGGTGCGCGATCTCGACGAGCGACGGGGCGGTGTGGACCTTGCGCACGGCTGGCGTACTTCGCAGGGCGGGCTCTCCCGACTAGCATATCGCGATGGACGGCGAAGCAGCGGTCGCGCGTCTCGCGCAGCGCCTGCCGGGACGACGCGCTTTCGTCACCGGCGCCGCGAGCGGCCTCGGGCGCGCATTCGCGCTCGCGCTGGCCCGGGACCGCTGGCGACTCGGGCTCGCCGACCGTGACAGCGCCCGGCTCGAACGCGTCCGGGCTGAGGTGGATGCGGCGGGTGGACAAGGGCGGGCGTACACCGGCGATGTTTCCTCCGACGAGTTCGTCGAGTCGGCGCTCGGCGAATTCACCGGCAGCACCGGCGGCCTCGATCTCCTGATCAATAACGCCGGGGTCGCCGTGGCCGGCTTGGTCGAGGCCACGTCCGCCGAGGACTGGCGCTGGGCGATCGAAATCAACCTGCTCGGCGTGGTGCACGGCTGCCGCGCGGCGGTCCCGCTCATGCGGCGGCAGGGCTCGGGCGCGATCCTCAACATCGCGAGCTCCGCGGGCTTCGCGGCCGCGCCCCAGATGGGCGCCTATAACGCCAGCAAGGCGGGCGTGATCGCGCTGTCGGAGACTCTCGCCGGCGAGCTCGACGGATCGGGAGTGCAGGTCTCGGTCGCGATGCCCGGGTTCTTCCGCACTGGCCTGCTCGAGACCATGCGCGCGCCGGCCGCGGAGAGCGCGATGGCGCGGCGGCTGATGGAGGGTTCCGCCTACGATGCGGCGGATGCAGCGCGGGCCATCCTCGCTGCGACCGCACGCGGCCACCTCTACATCGTGTGGCCGAAGGAGTACGTCTGGCTCTGGCGAATCAAGCGTTTCCTTCCGATGCGCTTCCTCAGGCTCGTGCAGCAGATGCGGACCGGGCAGACTGCGCCGGGGGCGAATCGACGGCGAGGATGAAGCGCGTATAGATCTCGGGCAGCCGCTCGAGCACGAAGCTCCGGCCGAGCAGCTCGCTGCCGGAAATCGCGCGTTTCAGCACCGGGAGCGTGAGCGCCTCGATCGCGCCCGTGGCGACGGGGCCATAGCTCAGGTGCCAGGGTTCGATGCCCGCGCCGCCGCGGTCCGACCCGTAGGGCCGGTGGAATCCGAAGCGCTGCATGTTGCCGTCGAGCCAGTGCGTGAGGCGCGCGAACACGCCCCCGGGAGCGTACTCGTCAGGCAGGAGCTGCACCTGGTAGCCCGAAGGCACTGTCGCGGCGTCCATCACGTCGATATCGGTGCCCCAGTGGTGACGACTACCGCCGGGTATGGCCGACCAGCACAGGATCGCATCGACGCGCTCGGCTTCGCCGAGCGACGCATGATCGAGCAGTCGACCCGAGCGATCATAAAGTGGCCGCTCGCCCTGCCATTTGCGGTTCCAGAGGACCACCTGCCGGTCGAAATCGCGGAAGCTCGAGACGGGCACGAGATCGATGCCGTCGTGTGCCGCCGCGTCGCGCATCGCGAGCCACGAGGTCACCGCGGCGTAATGCAGAGAGCAGCGCGGCTGGTCAAGATCGATGATGTGGGTTCGGGCTCGCCCGGTCAGCTCGAGTTCGTTCATTCACATCCTCTGCCAGGCCCAAGATGGCGTAGGCCGCGGACGCCCTTTCCGGTGTGCGGCACACCCGCCCGGCGGGCTCCGCGACGCAAATTGCGTCATTTCCGTTGCATTTCGGGCCACAGGTACTCGGTCTCCGCGGGTTGCAGCCGTTATCATAGCGGCCGGGACCGTGGTAACGGGCCAGAGAGCTCGCCCGATACCCGGCCCCAGCGGACAGATGCAAGGCCACCTCAAGACCCGTTACGTCCTCACCGTGCTCATCGTGGGCATTCTGCTCACGGCGGCCGCCGGTCTCGCGCTCTATTTCGACGGGCGGCTCACTCTCGTCATCGGCATCGGGCTGGCCCTTTCGCTGCTCGCGGCCGGCGTCACTGCGGCGCTGATCGCGCGCATCGATCGGGCGATGTCCACGATGATCACTGGCGCGGATCGCATCGGCCGCGGCTGGCACTCGGAGCCGCTGCAACGCAGCGGCGTGCGCGAGATGCACGCGCTCGAGGAGGCACTCGACCGGATGCGCGAGGAACTGACGCGCACGACGATTTCGCGCGACTACCTCGAGACGCTGCTCAACAGCATGGGCGAAGCCGTGCTCGTGGCCACGGCGGACGGGCGCATCCGCACGACCAACGCCGCCGCGGGCCGCCTGCTGGGACGCACGACCGAGGAGCTGGCCGGGGTCGAGTTCGCCTCGCTCATAGCGCCAGAGCACCGCGCCTCGTTCGATGTTGCCAAGGTGCTCGAGGCGCCCGGTGAGACGGTCGTGCGGACGGCACGTGGCCAGACGATCCCCGTCGCGGTGACCGCATCCGCGATCTCCAGCGCCGATCCCGGCTTCCAGGGACGCATCTTCGTCCTGCGCGACATCACCGAGCGCAAGCGCGCGGAACGGCGCATCCGGTACCTCGCGCGCTTCGACACGCTCACCCGGATGCCGAACCGCATGCAGTTCCAGCACCTGCTGCAGCAGGCGATCGCGCGCGCGACGCGCCAGAGCCGCGGTCTGGTGCTGCTGTACGTCGATCTCGACAACTTCAAAGACATCAACGACACCTTCGGCCACGAGGCGGGCGACCGCATCCTCGAAACGATGAGCGAGCGGCTCGCGCAGATCCTGCCGCGCGAATCGGTGGTCGGCCGCCTGGCCGGCGACGAGTTCGCGATCTTCGCCGAGGGTGGCGACAGCGCGCAGGACCGGCATCAGCAGGCGAGCTCTCTCGCGCGGCTGGTGCTCCGGGAGGTGGCTCGTCCCCTGCACGTCGGCGAACACGAGATGGAGGTCACGGCGAGCGTGGGCATCGCGACCTGCCCTGAGCACGCCGACAACGTCATCGACCTGATCCGCAACGCGGACGCTGCGATGTACCACGCCAAGCGCGCGGGCCGTAACTGTCACGTCCACTATGCGCCCGAAATGAACGCCGCCGCTGTCGAGCGGCTCATGCTCAAGAGCAAGCTGCGGCGCGCGCTCGATCGCAACGAGTTCTTCGTCCGCTACCAGCCGAAGGTCGACCTGGCGAGCGGCGAGATCGTCGGCGCGGAAGCGCTGCTGCGCTGGCGCCTGCCGGGTCACGGTGACATCGCCCCGGCGCAGTTCATTCCGCTCGCGGAGGAATCGCGCCTGATCCTCGACATCGGCGCGTGGGTCCTGAACCAGGTGTGCAGCGACTACGCGGTGTGGCAGAAGAGCGTGGGCGACCCGGGCCGCGTCGCGATCAACCTGTCGCTCAAGGAGCTGAGCCAGGCGAGCTTCATTCCCCGGTGCCGGTCGGTGTTCGAGCGGCACGGCGTCTCTCCGGCGCGCGTCGAGCTCGAGATCACCGAAACCACCCTGATGCTGGATGCAGCGCGTACGCTGCCGCTGCTCGACGAGCTGCGCGCCATGGGTGTGCACCTGTCGATCGACGATTTCGGCACGGGATACTCGAGCCTGAGCGCGCTGCAGCAGTTTCCGATCGGCACGCTCAAGATCGACCAGTCCTTCGTGCGCGACGCGACCACCGACCCCGACGATGCGACCATCGTGCGAACCATCATCGAGATGGGTCGCAGTCTGAAGCTGCAGGTGGTCGCGGAAGGCGTCGAGACCGAGGAGCAGCGCCACTTCCTGGTGGTGAGCGGCTGCCAGTTCGGCCAGGGTCGCCTGTTCGGCGAACCGATCGCGTCCGATCAGTTCCGCGAGATGATGGTCCGGCAGGCGACGGGGATGCACCCGGTTCTGAAGCTGCCGGCCAGCCGATAGCTGCTCGCCGCTGCCCGGCCACGGTTCGCCCGCGGGCTAGGCGCCCGCCGCGTTGCGGGTCGACGCGACGATCGATCCGATCGCCTGCTGCGTCGCTGCGTCGAAAGCAGCCATCACCGCCGCACGGCTGTCCGATTCGGCCGCGACCGACGCCGTGGCCGGAAAGCTCCCGAGCCGCGTGCCGCGCTGGGCGTCCACGAGTGTCACCTGCATCTCGACGTGCACGACTGGCGCGGCATGACCGTCGCTCACAGCCTCGAACTGCCGCAGCTCGATCTCGAGCAGGTACTCGCTCGGCACCCGGCTAGGCGCGGCGACGACGGTCGCGAACCGGCCGTCGTCGGCCAGCGCCTGCACGAGCAGTTGCTGAAGCATCAGCGGCGCAGGCTCTGCCCAGCGAATGCCGGAGTAGTAGTCGAAGCGGCTGGCCGGGCCCGTGACGGCGACTCGTTCGGTGTCGAGCGACACCGGGGCCCGGGGACGACCGACCGCAAGCGCCTGCGGCAGCGCCGCGCCGGCGTTCGGCGTCTCACGCGCCGTGAGCTTGAACACCTGCGGCTCCACGCGCTTCGACTCGAGCGCAGATCCCACGCAGCCTGCGCACAGCACGGTCGCTGCGAGTAACACCCTTGCCCGTCTCATGGCGGAAGCTCCACCCCCGTTTCGGGACGCTCGCGCAGCAGAGCCGACGGATTCTCACGCAGCTGCCGCGCCAGCGCACGGACCTCAGCACTCGCGTCTTGTACCTCGATCAGGACCTGCTGCAGGTCCCCACCGCCCGAGCCCGCGAGTCGTGACAGCCCGCCCTCGTTGCCGGCGATGATGCGCTCGAGGCTCGACGCCGTTACCGAAAGCTTCTCGGCGGTGGCCCGTATGCTGCCGAGCGCGGCGACGAAGTCGGGCCGCGATTCGTCGACGACGCCGCCCAGCTGGCGCGACAGCGTGGAAATGTCCTCCGACGTACTGCTTGAGCTCGATCGCCAGTGCCGAGGCATTCCGCGATAGCGCCGGCAGCTCACCGGTCGCCTCCTGGACGTTCGCAAGCGTCTGCTTCACCGCCTGGATGTTGTGTTCGTCGAGCAGTTTCTCGACACGCTCCATGACCTTGGCAGCGCGCCCGATCGCGTCCGGCAGCCGCTCGAGAAACGCCTCGATGTCGCCCTTGCGTGATCGGATGACCGGATAGCGGTCGCCCTGCATCAGCGGCGTGGAGGCAACCCGGTTCGGGTCTTCGCGCAAATCGATGTAGAGCAGCCCCGTGAGACCGAGCAGCCCGAGCCGCGCCTCGGTTGCGCCCGAGATCGGCGCGGTCGAGTCGATCTCCGCGACGATCTTCACCCGCCGGGGATTGTTCGGGTCGACCTGCAGCCGCTCCACGCGCCCCACATCCACGCCGAGATAGCGCACCGGGCTCCCCTGGGCGAGTCCGCTGACGCTGCCGAAGAAATGAATCTCGTAGCGCGCGTACTCGCGCCGGTCGCTCGCACCCGAGTACCACCAGACGAACCCGACCGCGAGCGCGATGGCTGCAAGCGCGAAAAGGCCGACCACGGCGTACCGGGCTTCACGCTCCAACGCTCGCTCCTCCTGCGGCTGCACTCCGACCGCGCGGTCCGTGGAAGTACTCGCGTATCCATGGGTGCTCGTTGTCCCTGATCCGGGGCAGCGTATCCACGATCACCCTGTGGTCGACCAGCACCGCAACACGGTCGCATGTCCTCGACAGGGTGTCCAGATCGTGGGTCACCATCACGATCGTGAGATTCAGCGTCTGGCGCAGGTACAGAACGAGCTCATCGAAGCCGGACGCCGCGATCGGATCGAGGCCGGCCGTCGGCTCGTCGAGAAAAAGGAGCACGGGGTCGAGTGCGAGTGCACGAGCGAGCGCGACCCGCTTGACCATTCCGCCGGAGAGCTGCGCAGGGTACTTCGCCGCCGCATCGGGCGGCAGGCCGACCATGCGCAGCCGCAGTGCAACGAGCGTCGCATAGGTTTCCTCGCTCAGGTCCATGGCCTCGGCGACCGGCAGAGTCAGATTTTCCGCGACAGTGAGCGAGGAAAAGAGCGCTCCGTGCTGGAACGCGACGCCGTAGCGCCGCTTGACCTCACGAAGCTCCGCGGGCTCCATGCAGGTGATCTCGCGCCCCTCCACCAGTACGGTGCCTGACGTTCGGACGGCGCAGCCCAAGCATCGTGCGGAGCAACACCGACTTTCCGGCTGCCCGAGCCGCCGACGATGCCGAAGATCTCCCCCGTCTGCACGTCGAAACTCACGCCGTCGTGCACGACCTGCGCACCGAAGCGATTGACCACGTCACGCACCGAGATGATCGTGTCGGCCGGCATCAGAAGTCGATCTCCAGGAAGAAGATCGCGAACAGGGCGTCGGCGAAGATGACCAGGAAGATCGACTGCACGACCGCCACGGTCGTGAGCCGCCCCAGCTCGCGCGACGACTCCCGCACCTGCAGACCGCGCATCGTGCCCGTGAGCCCGATCAGCGCGCCAAAGACCGGCGCCTTGACGAGGCCCGCCCAGAACGTGGTGTCGCCGACCGCCAGGTCGAGCCGCGCGACGAACTGCGACCAGGGCAGGTCGAGCAGGAGACTGGTTAGCATCGCGCCGCCGGCGAGGCCCATCGCGTCGGCGACGATCGTGAGCAGGGGCATCGCGATCACCAGGCCGAGAACGCGCGGCAGCACGAGCACCTCGAAGGGATCGAGCCCCAGCGACTCGAGTGCATCGACTTCGTCGTTGAGCTTCATCACGCCGAGCTCGGCCGCATAGGCGCTCCCGGTGCGGCCTGCGACCATGATCGCGGTGAGCAGCACGCCGAGCTCGCGCAGCACGCCGATCGCGACCAGGTCGACGGTGAAGATCTCGGCGCCGAACGGCTGGAGCTGCTGTGCCCCGATGTATGCGGAAATCACGCTGATCAGGAAGGCGATCACCGCGACGACGGGAACGGCCTGGACACCCGTCTCGTAGGCGTGGCGGACGATCGAAGGCACGCGCAGGCGTCGCAGGCTCGTCCAGGCCGTGGCCGCGGTGACGAGCGCTTGACCGCCAAAGCCGATCGAGGTGACGGTGTCCCTGAGGCGCGTCTCGATGGCGCGGCCGAGTCGGATCAGCCACCCGTCCGACGGCTTCCCGTCGGAATCGGTATCGGGTTCGGGCTCGGCCAGCTCGGCGAAGTACGCGAAGTGTTCGGGCGTCTGGCCTTCGATCGTCGCTTCCTGGCCCGCCGCACGCAGCTCTTCGAGCGTGCTGTACAGGAGCCACGCGGGCCCGATGTCGAACTCCCCCGCGCGCGTCACCTCGAGATGCAGCCTGGCCGGCGCGCCGGCGCGGACCTTGGCGAGGGCACTGACCAGCGCCGGCACATCCGCCATGTAACAGTCGCCCGCGAGCCGCAGCCGGCCGCGGGACGGATCGCCCTCAGCGACGAATGCCATGCAGGACCGGCGCAGGAATCCCGCCCATCGCCGGAATGCTAGCATCGGCCCGGGCTCACGGTGGGGACGATGACAGGCGACATCCTGACGCAGATCCTGGTGTTGCTGGCGGGGTCACTGCTCGTGCTCGCCCTCGTGCGGCGTTTCAAGCTGCCGCCGATCCTGGGTTACCTCCTCGTCGGCATGCTGCTCGGGCCGCACGCGCTCGGTGTGCTCGACGACGACGAGTCGATCCGCCTGCTGGCGGACGTCGGCGTCGTGTTCCTCGTCTTCACGCTGGGGCTCGAGTTCTCGCTCGCCCGCATGGTCGCGATGAAGTCCGAAGTGCTCGGCGTCGGCGGCCTGCAGGTGCTGCTCACCACCACGATCGTCGGCGCCGCGGCCTGGGCGCTCGGCGCGACGCTCCCGGTCGCGATCGTGCTCGGCGGCGCGGTGGCCATGTCCTCGACAGCGATCGTGATGCGGCAGCTCGGTGACCAGCTCGAGCTCTCGCGCACGCATTCGCGGCTGGCGCTCGGGATCGTGCTCTTTCAGGACCTCGCCTTCGCGCCGCTGCTCGCGCTCGCCACCGCCATCACCGCGGCCGACGACGTGCTGACCGCCAGCTGGCTAGCGGGCATGGTGGTGCGCGCGGTGCTCGCACTGGTCATCGTCCTGGTCGCGGGCCGCTGGCTGCTGCGCCCGCTCTTTCACGAGTTCGCGCGCCACCGCAGCACCGAGACCTTCACGCTCACCGTGATGTTCGTCGTGCTCGCCGGCGCCTGGGCCACGCATGCGCTCGGGCTGTCGATGGCGATCGGTGCGTTCCTGGCCGGGATGCTGCTGGCGGAAACCGAGTTCCGCTACCAGACCGAGGCGGTGATCAAGCCCTTCCAGGACATCCTGCTGGGGCTCTTCTTCGTCTTCGTCGGGATGATGCTCGATCTGCGCCTGCTGCTCACGCAGCTGCCCCTGGTGCTGTTGCTGCTCGCCGCGCTGCTGGTCGTGAAAGCTGCGATCGTGGCGGTCATAGTGCGCGCCTTCGTGCACAACACGCGCAAGGCGCTCCGCACCGGGATCACGGTGTGCATGGGCGGCGAGCTCGGGTTTGCCCTGCTCACCGTGCTGCTCAACGACCGGCTGGCCCCGACCGAGCTCGTCCAACCGCTGCTGACGGCGATCGTGCTGTCGATGCTGATCGGGCCGCTGCTCGTCCGCTACAACGGGCGCATCGCCGACCGCCTGCTGGGCCGCGAATCGACGCTGCCCTCGGACGGCGTGTTCGAGACCGTCGCGACCCGCGAGATCGCGAAGCGCGAACACGTGATCATCTGCGGCTTCGGCCGCGTCGGCCAGAACCTCGCGCGGGTCCTGGAGACGCGCGGCTTCGAGTTCATCGCGCTCGACCTCGACCCGTTCAGGGTCAGGGACGCGAGGCAGGCTGGTGACCCGGTCGTCTACGGTGACGCGACGCAGGTCGACGTCCTCCGCGCACTCGGCCTCGACCGCGCGAGCGTCGTGGTCATCTCGGTCGACGCCCTCAAACCGGCGACCGGGATCGTGCGCGCCGTGCGACAGCTGCGGCCCAACGTTCCCGTGCTGGTGCGCACCGAGGACGACAGCGGACTCGAGGCTCTCCAGGCCGCCGGCGCCACCGAGGTCGTACCGGAGATCTTCGAGACCAGCCTCTCGATCGTCTCGCATCGTGCTGCTCTACCTCGACGTTCTGCCGGCCGACGTCGCCGAGTTGACCGAGGACATCCGCCACGACCGTTACGCGCTGCTTCGCAACGTGTTCCGTCGCCGCGACGCCCGCGATCCCGACCCCGAGCATGCCCTCCTGCGCCAGCATCTGCGCACCGTGACCTTACCGCCGGCCGCCTATGGAGTCGGCCGCACACTCAAGGATCTCGGTCTCGACGCAGGCAGGGTCGTCGTCAATGCCCTGAGACGGGACGGGATCGTGGGGCGCGACCCGGATCCTGCAACGCTCCTCCGGGAGGGCGACGTCGTGGTCCTGTTTGGCAACGCAGAGGACCTGGAGCAGGCGGAGTCCCGGCTCCTGATGGGGTGACCACCCCGGCGACACGGCGAGTGACACGCTACAAGTAACTATACTGTCATTTAGTTATTGACATCGTGTCAGCGTGTGGCCAGCATGCGCGCATGTCCTATATCGCTGAGCGCCGACAGGAAGAGCGCGACCGCCGACGCGGGGAGATCGTCGACGCGGCGGAGTCGCTCTACGCCGAGCAGGGCTGGGACGCCGTCACCATGGACCAGGTGGCGCGACGGGCGAGATTGAGCCGCGCGCTGGTCTACGTCTATTTCAAGGACAAGCGCGACCTTCACTTCGCGCTGGTCGAGCGGGCGCTCGAGGAACTCAAGGTCCGCTTCGCCGCCGCCGCCGCCCGATGCACCCGTGGCCTCGACCAATGCGAGGCAATCGGTCGCGCCTACCTCGCGTACTCGCGCGAGCTGCCGCACTACTTCGATGCCTGCGCGCGATTCCAGGCCCACCAGACCGAAGGCGGCGGCCTCGAGCCCAACGAGCTCGCCTGCGCCGAGGCCGGGCACCGCGTCCACGAAGTCATCGTCGCGGCGCTCGAGCGCGGCGTCGCCGACGGCTCGGTGCGCGGCGACATCGGCAACCCCTACGTCACTTCGCTCGCGCTGTGGGCGTTCACGCACGGGATGATCCTGATCGCCGCTTCGAAGGGTGCTCAGATCGAGCACGAGGGCATCCGCGTCGAATCGATGATCGAGCACGGGCTCGGGCTCGCGCTGCGGTCGATCGCCCGGTGAGTACCCGCCATGGATCGCCGCACGCACCGCTCCCGCTGGCACCTCGTCCGTTGTAGATGGCTCCTCGTGCTGGCGGCGCTCGCAGCGGCCGCGTCCGCCGCTGACACGCCGCCGGCGGCCGGCCAGGTCGAGGACGGACTCGCGCAGCTGGTCGGCGATGCTCTCGAGGCGAACCTGGAGCTGCGTGCCGGACATGCCACCGTCGATCAACGTCTCGCCGCGCTCGATCAGGCCCGCGCCCGCTACCTGCCAGTGATCGATTTCGCCGCCCGCGGGAGCGCGGCCGACGGCGGCCGCACCATCGAATTCCCGGTCGGGGATCTTCTGAACCCGGTGTACGAGACGCTCGATGCGATGCTGATCGCCGACGGCGAGCCGGCGCGATTTTCGCGCGTCGAGAACGAGGAGTTCGAGTTCCTGCGCTCGCGCGAGCAGGAAACCAAGTTCGTTCTCGAGCAGCCGATCTACGAGCCGCGCATCGGCCCGGCCGTCGAGGCGGGTCGGCAGGAGCTCGCGCGCGCGGATGCGAACCTTCGGGCGCTGCGCGCCCGCGTCGTCCGCGACATGCGGCAGGCCTATTACCAGTGGCTTGCTGCCCAGCAGGCGGTCGTCGTGCTCGAAGCGACACGTGAGTACGCGCAGGCGAACCTGGACGCGAACTCGAGTCTGTATCGCAATGGCCGGATCACCCGCGACCTCGTCTACCGCGCCGAGGCGGACGTCCTCGAGGTCGAGCAGCAGCGGATCTTTGCGGCGAGCCGGGTGCGGCTGTCGCAAAGCTACGTGAACCTGTTGCGCGATGCGCCGCTCGACACGGCGCTGCCGGCCTCCGAGATCGATCCGGCGACGATCGACCGGTTCCGCGCGCGCTTTGCCCGGCGGCTGGCCGGCCGATCGCTCGAGCTTGGCGCGCTGCAGACCCTGGCCACCGACCGTCGCGCGGAGCTCGAAGGCCTCGAGGCAGCGATCGCGGCGGGTGAAGCTCAGCAGGATCTCGCGCGCGCCGCCTTCAAGCCGCGGCTCGCGCTCGGGGCCGAAGCCGGCATCCAGGGCGAGGATTACGGAATCAACGAGGAGGATCGCTACGTGCTCGCCTCGCTGGTGCTGCGCTGGAACCTCTTTCGCGGCGGGGCGGACCGCGCGGCGCTACGCGAGGCGAAGGCGGTCACGGAGGAGCTGCGCGCGACCCGCGATCTCGCTACGCAGCAGGTGCGGCTCGATGTTCATGCGGCGCTCGAGGATCTCGAGGTCGCCGAAGCCACACTCGAGACGGCAGTCAAGCGCACCGAAGCCGCGGATGGCGCCTTCCGCATAGCGAGCCGCAAGCGTGACCTCGGCCAGATCAACCAGGCGGAGTTCATCGATGCGCGCCGCGCGTTCACGGATGCGCGGCTCAACCTGACCCGCGTCCGGGCCGAGTACCTCGCGCGGCTGGCGGAGCTCGAATATGCCGTCGGCGACACGCGGGCGCTCGGCGAGGAGCCGGCGACATGACCGACATGAGGAAGTGGGTCCTCTGGCTCGGGCCGGCGGTGATGCTGCTGGCCGCCTGCGGCGCCGATTCCGGCGGCGACGCGGCGGCAAACGGCGTCGAGGCGGCCCCGGTGCGCGCCGAGCGTGTCGAGCAAGCGAACGTCGTCGACCGGGTACACACGGTCGGCACGCTTGCGCCGCGCGATGAGGTGCGACTCGCCTTCAAGACCGGTGGCGTCGTCGACACGGTAAGCGTCGAAGCCGGCGACCGCGTACGGAAGGGCCAGCGGCTCGCGTCGCTCAAGGGCGCTGAGGTCGAGGCCGCCCTCGAGCAGGCGAACGCCTCGGTCGAGAAGGCTCGCCGCGATCTCGACCGCGCCCGGCAGCTGCGCGTCGACGAAGTCACGACCGAAGAGCAGGTCGAGGATCTGACGACGGCCTGGCGCGTCGCGCGCGCCAACCTCGACACGGCAAGGTTCAACTCCCGGTTTGCGCACATCGAGGCGCCCGTCGAAGGGGTCGTGCTGCAGCGGCTCGCGGAGGAGAACGAGCTGGTCCAGGGGGGCGACCCCGTGCTCGTGATCGGCTCGACAGCGGAAGGCTGGGTCGTCAGGGTCGCGCTCGCCGACCGCGATGCCGTGCGCGTCGATGCCGGCAACGTGGCGGTCGTCGAGTTCGACGCGTTTCCTGGCCGGCGGTTTACGGGACGGGTGAGCCGCATCGACTCGGCCGCAGATGACCGGACGGGCACATTCGAGGCCGAGATCGACGTCGATCCGCAGGGCGCACGCTTTGCACGCGGCCTCGTGGCCCGGGTCGAGCTGGCGCTCACCGGGACGGACGCCGCAACGACGGGCACGGTCGTGCCGGTTACCGCGCTGATCGAAGCAGACGGCCTCGCGGCCACTGTCTACGTGGTCGACGAGCAGGCCGGAGTAGCGCGCCTTCGTCCGATCGAGGTCGGGGCGATCGTCGGCGAGCGCGTCGTCGTGCGCCGCGGCCTCAAGGCCGGCGAGCAGGTGATCACCGACGGCGCCGCCTGGTTGCGCGAAGGCGCGCCAGTCCGGCTCGTCGACGAGCACGGCTGAGCCACCCGATGCGCATCTGGGCGTTCAGTGTCCGGCGCTGGCAGTTCACGCTGGTCCTGTTCGGCCTGCTGATCGCCTTCGGCGTCAACGCCTACTTCAACATCCCTCGCTCCGAGGATCCGGAGTTCCACGCGCCGATCCCCACCGTCGTCGTGGTCTACCCCGGTGCAGATCCGGTCGACATCGAGAACCTGGTCGTCGATCCGATCGAGGATGCGATCAACGAGCTCGACGACATCAAGCGGATGCGTAGCCGCTCGATGGACGGCGTCGGCGTGATCCAGATCGAGTTCCACTGGCACACCGATGCCGACGAGACCTACGACGAGGTCGTCCGCGAGGTCAACCGGATCCGCGGCGACCTGCCCGCGGGTCTCGCCTCGCTCGAGGTGCGCAAGGCGGGGTCGGGCCTCGTCAACATCGTGCAGATGGCGCTCGTCAGCGACAGCGCGAGCTGGCGCGAGCTCGAGGAGCTGGCGGAGGACCTGAGCGACTCGATCGAGTCCGCGCCGGGGGTCCGCCGCAGCGAAACCTGGGCGTTTCCGCAGCCCGAGGTGCGCATCGCGGTGGACCTCGAGCGCATGGGCCGCGCGGGAGTGACACTCGGACAGCTCGAAGCCGCGGTGCGCGGCGAGAACACCTCGATCCCCGGCGGGGCGGTCGACGTGGGGCTGCGCAAGTTCAACATCAAGACGTCGGGCAGCTACGAGTCGCTCGATGAGATCGAGCAGACGGTGGTCGCGAGCGTCGGCGGGCGGCTGGTCATGGTCCGCGACGTCGCGGACGTGGCCTGGGACACCGCCGAGGAGAGCTATACAGGGCGGTACAACGGGCGTCGCGCGGTATTCGTCACCGCGAACGCGAAGGACCGGGTGGACGTATTCGCCGTGCGCGATGCGATCTACGAGCGCGTCGCCGCCTTCGAGCGCGATCTGCCCGATGAGCGTCACGCTCGAACGCGGCTTTGACCAGACGCGAAACGTGCACCACCGCCTGTCACGCCTCGGTGTGGACTTCGCGATCGCGATCGGGCTCGTGCTCCTGACCTTGACGCCGCTCGGGCTGCGGGCCTCGATGGTCGTGATGATCTCGATCCCGCTGTCGCTCGCCATCGGGCTCGCGCTGCTGCACTTCTCGGGGTTCTCGCTCAATCAGCTTTCGATCGCCGGCTTCGTGCTCGCGCTCGGCTTGCTGGTCGACGATTCGATCGTCGTGGTCGAGAACATCTCGCGCTTCATGCGTGCAGGCTACTCGCGTGTCGAGGCCGCGATCGCTGCGACGGACCAGATCGCGCTCGCAGTGATCGGCTGCACGGCGACGCTGTTGTTCGCCTTCCTGCCACTGCTCTTTCTGCCCGAGGGTGCGGGCATCTTCATCCGCTCGCTGCCCGCCGCGGTGCTCTACACCGTGCTCGCCTCTCTCCTGGTTTCGCTGACGGTGATCCCCTTTCTCTCGAGCCGTCTGCTCGAAACCGGGGACAACGGGACGCATGGCAACCGCGCGCTCGGGATCCTGATGTCCGGCATACACCGCATTTACGCGCCGGCGCTCAGCATCGCGCTCGCACACCCGCGGCGCACGCTGCTCGCGGCGCTCGCGTTGACGCTCGCGGCGGTTGGGCTGGTGCCCGTGATCGGCACGAGCGTGTTTCCGCAAGCCGACATCCCGCAGTTCCGAATCGTGATCGAGACGCCGGACGGGGCCAGCCTGGCCGACACCGATCGCGCGCTCAGGTTCGTCGAGACCGAGCTCGCGAAGCACGCGGAGGTCCGGCACGTCTTCGCGAACCTCGGGCGCGGCAACCCACGCGTCTACTACAACATCTTTCCAGAAGAGACCAACGCCAACGTCGCCGACGTGTTCGTCGAGCTCGCGCGTTACGATCCGCGGGCGACGCCGGAACTGCTCGAGCGCCTGCACCAGACCTTCGCCGGATACGCGGGCGCACGCATCCTCGTCGCCCCCTACCAGAACGGGCCGCCGGTCGAGGCGCCGATCGAGATCGCCGTGCAGGGACCGGACCTCGACGAGCTGCAGCAGCTGGCGGGTCGGATGCAGTCGACGATTGAGGCAACCCCCGGCACGCGTGACGTCGACAACCCGCTGCAGAGACGGCGCACGGACCTCGACCTGGGCGTGGATGCGCGGAAGGCCGCCCTCCTGGGCGTCGCACCGGTCGACGTCGACCGCACGGTGCGTGCCGCGGTGGCGGGCCTCACGCTGGGCAGCTTCCGCCAGCCCGACGGCGACGAGTTCGACCTTACGCTGCGGCTGCCGATGCAGGGTCGGCCCACGCTGGAGGCGCTCGATGCGATCGAGATCGCCTCGGCGTCCGGGCGGCAGGTTCCGCTGCGGCAGCTCGCTGCCCCTGCGTTCGCCAGCGCCCCGACCCTGATCCGCCGCCACGACCGGATGCGCGAGGCAATCGTCACGGCGTATACGAAATCGGGTTACAACACCGGGGCAGTCACGCGCGACATCCTCGAGCGGCTGCAGGCGGTGGCGCTGCCGCCCGGGTACGGGTACCGCGTCGGCGGCGAGGCACTCGCGAGCCAGGAAGCGTTCGGCGGCATCGGCACCGCCGTGCTCGTCGCGGTGTTCGGCATCTTCGCCGTGCTCGTGCTCGAGTTCGGCAGCTTCCGCTCGATGCTGATCGTCGCCGGCGTAATCCCGCTCGGCGTCTCGGGCGGCCTGATCGCGCTCGCGCTCAGTGGCTACACGCTGTCGTTCACCGCCACGATCGGCTTCGTGGCGCTGATCGGCATCGAGATCAAGAACTCGATCCTGCTGGTGGACTTCACCAATCAGCTCCGCGAGCAGGGCGTCGGGCTGGACGAGGCGATCTCCCAGGCGGGGGAAGTGCGCTTCCTTCCGATCCTGCTCACTTCCGCGACGGCGATCGGCGGCCTGCTCCCGCTTGCGATCCAGGGATCGGGGCTCTATTCACCGCTGGCCATCGTGATCATCGGCGGGCTGATCTCGTCGACCCTGATCGGGCGCCTGGTCACGCCGGTCATGTACAAGATGCTGCCGCCGCGCGTCATGCGCCGGCCGCTGCAGCCTGCGCCGGTGCCCGCCTAGCGCGCCACTCAGGCGCCCGACTTGCGCCGGGTCCCCGCCCCGCCCAGCAGCTCCCCGGCGTCGAGCCCGAGGCGGTCGATAGTGGCGAGCACCCGCGGCCATTCCTGCTCGAGAAACTTCTGGCGCTCCCCGCGCATCAGCTGGGAGCGGCTCCCTTCCGTAACGAACATCCCTCGGCCACGTCGCTTTTCGACGAGGCCTTCGTCGACGAGCTGCTGGTAACCCTTCAGGACGGTCAGGGGATTGAGGGTGAATTCGGCCGCGACGCTGCGGACCGACGGCAGTGCGTCGCCGTCTGTCAGCTGCCCCTCCAGGATCATCGCGACGACCTTGTCACGGAGCTGACGGTAGATGGGCTGGCTGTCGTTCCAGGTCGGATCCATGCGGCCGGCCGCTCCGGTGCTTCGCTGCAGTACTGTAGCAGAACACCCGGACCCGACTGCCTGAGTCCGGCGTCATGGCTCGCAGTACACAGCGCCCGAGTCTCTGGCCGCCGGAATGAAGGTACTGGGCACCAACGATTCCGAAGCGATCATCAAACCCGCAAGGACCCAGATTGCCCAGGCCAATGCGGCCGCCGCGAACTTGCTTGCCGAGCGCATCGTCGTGCCCTCGATTCAGCCATCCCTAATGGTGTTATAGTGAACTACAACACCATACGAAATGCAAGTCCCTTCCTGGGATGCAGGTCGCGAATCCGGGCACTGCGGCCCGCCCCCCGCGCGCTGCTAGTATCTGGCGCTCATCCGGATGGGAGTCGGCCCGGTGGGCCGCCCGGACATCCGGTCCTCGGAGAAAACGATGAAAACCCCCGCAAACGTCGCGATCACCGGCGCGGCGGGCCAGATTGGCTACGCGCTGGCGTTCCGGGTGGCCTCGGGCCAGATGCTCGGGGCCGACCAGCCGGTCAACCTGCACCTGCTCGAGATCACCCCGGCCCTGGGCGCACTCCAGGGCGTGGTCATGGAACTCAGCGATTGTGCGTTCCCGACGCTGAACCGCATCGTCGCAACCGACGATGCCCGGATGGCGTTCAAGGACTGCCACGTGGCCTTGCTGGTGGGTGCCCGGCCCCGGGGGCCGGGGATGGAGCGCAAAGACCTCCTGCTCGCAAACGCGCAGATTTTCTCGGCGCAGGGCAAGGCGCTCGACGCGGTTGCCGACCGCGCGGTTCGCGTGCTGGTGGTCGGCAATCCCGCGAACACGAATGCCCTGATCGCGATGAAGAATGCCCCAGGCCTGACACCCGGGAATTTCACGGCGATGATGCGCCTCGATCACAACCGCGCGCTGTCGCAGCTCGCGGAGAAGACCGGCACGCACGTGACGAAGGTCCGCCGAGTCACGATCTGGGGCAACCACTCCTCGACCCAGTATCCCGATCTGCACCATGCGACCGTCGACGGCAAGGCCGCGCTCACGCTGGTCGACGAAGCGTGGTATCGCGAGCAGTTCATCCCCGCCGTGCAGCAGCGCGGTGCGGCGATCATCAAGGTACGGGGCGCCTCCTCCGCAGCTTCGGCCGCCTCATCGGCAATCGACCACGTGCGCGACTGGGTCATGGGCACACCCGAGGGCGACTGGGTCAGCATGGCCGTGCCCTCCGATGGCAGCTATGGAATTCCGGCGGGCGTCATCTTCGGATTTCCGGTGAGCTGCACCAGAGGCCGCTACGAGATCGTGCAGGGACTCGCGGTCAACGAATTCGGTCGCAGCCGCCTCGAGGCGACGCATCGGGAACTGGCGGAGGAACGGGACGGCGTCCGCGAGTTGTTCTAATCGGTGCCGGGCCGCAGTTTCGCAGTTATTCAGGCAACGACGGACAACTCGCAGACGCTTCGCCTGAATAACTGCGAAACTGCGACCCGGCACTATCATTGCGGCCGCCACCATCATTGACGCACCGCAGCAAGACTGCGCTATAGTCGATCGAGACCGGGGCACCCGGCCCCGTCACCTCGAGGCCTTGCATCGGTGATGCCTATCGTATGGTTCATCTTGGTCGTCGCGGGCGCCCTCTATCTCGCGTACGAGCGTGTGTCCCTTCGGGTCGCGACCACCGTCGCCGGCGCGGCGCTCGCGGCCTACAGCCTCTGGGGCAGCGGGCCGCTCCTCTGGATGGCCTTCCTGTGGGTTTCCTTCGCGGCGCTCGTCGCACTCAATATCGACCCGCTGCGCAAGCGCTGGATCACGCGGCCATTTCTCAGGACCTATCGCCGCCTGCTGCCCTCGATGTCGGACACCGAGCGCGAGGCGCTCGAGGCGGGCACGGTCTGGTGGGACGGCGAGCTCTTCACGGGTAAACCGGACTGGTCGAAGCTCACCGGCGCGCAGGCGCCGCGTCTGTCCGCGGAGGAGCAGGCCTTCATGGAGGGGCCGTGCGAGGAACTCTGCCGAATGCTCGACGACTGGGATATCACCCATCGGCGCGCCGACCTGCCGCCGCAGGTATGGGAATACCTGAAGAAGAAGGGCTTCTTCGCGATGATCATCCCGAAGAAGTACGGCGGGCTCGAGTTCTCCGCGTACGCGCATTCCTGCGTCCTGGTGAAGCTCGCAAGCCGGAGCGGCGTCGCCTCGTCCACCGTTGCGGTCCCGAACTCGCTTGGCCCGGCAGAGCTGCTTCTGCATTACGGCACCGAGGAGCAGAAGAACCATTACCTGCCGCGCCTCGCGCGTGGCGATGACATCCCCTGCTTCGCGCTCACCGGTCCTCGCGCCGGTTCGGACGCCGCCTCGATCCCCGACACCGGCGTCGTCTGCCGCGGCAGCTACGAGGGCCGGGAGGTCATCGGGCTCAGGCTCAATTTCTCGAAGCGCTACATCACTCTGGCGCCGGTCGCGACCGTGATCGGTCTCGCCTTCCGGCTGTACGATCCCGAAAAACTTCTGGGCGGCGACCGGATCGACTACGGCATTACGTGTGCGCTGATTCCGCGGGCGACGCCGGGGGTCACGGTGGGCCGGCGTCATTTCCCGCTCAACGTGCCCTTCCAGAACGGGCCGCTGGCGGGCAAGGACGTGTTCGTTCCGCTCGACTCCATCATCGGCGGCCCGGCGATGGCTGGCCAGGGCTGGCGGATGCTGGTCGAGCAGCTCTCCGTGGGTCGCTGCATTTCCCTGCCGTCGAATTCAACCGGCGGGTCGAAGGCCGCGGTCTACGCATCGACAGCGTACGCCCGGATTCGCCGGCAGTTCAGCCAGCCCATCGGCCGCTTCGAAGGCGTCGAGGCCGCGCTCGCGCGCATTGCGGGCTCGACCTACATCATGGACGCCGCGCGCTCGGTGACGACCGCTGCGATCGACGGCGGGGAGCGTCCCTCGGTGCCCGCGGCCGTTCTCAAGTACCACTGCACCGAGCTCGGCCGCCAGGTCGCCAACGACGCGATGGACGTGCACGGCGGCAAGGGCGTCATGCTGGGACCGAAGAACTACCTCGGCCGCGGCTACCAGATCGTGCCCGTCGCGATCACGGTCGAAGGCGCCAACATCCTGACGCGCAGCCTCATCATCTTCGGCCAGGGCGCGATCCGCTGCCATCCGTATGTGCTGCGCGAGATGAACGCCGCCAGGCTCAAGGACAAGGCGCGCAGCCTGGACGAGTTCGACGACGCGCTCTTCGGACACATCGGCTACACGCTGTCGAACGCGGCTCGATCGCTCGTCATGGCGATGACGCTCGCGCGGTTCTCGCGATCGCCGGAGCCCGGCGCGACCCGGCGCTACTACCAGCACATCAACAAGTTCAGCGCGCAGTTCGCGTTCGCGACCGACATGGCCATGCTCTCGCTGGGCGGCTATCTCAAGCAGAAGGAGCACCTGTCCGCGAGGCTCGGCGATGTGCTGTCGGCCCTGTACCTGGCCTCGATGGTGCTCAAGCACTACCAGAACCAGGGGCGACCCGAGGCCGACCTGCCGCTGGTGGAATGGAGCTGCCGCACGCTGCTGTACCGCGCCCAGGAGCAGTTGCACGGCTTCCTACGCAACTTTCCCAACCGCTGGGTCGCGGCGCTGATGCGCGTCGTGATCTTCCCGCGCGGGCGCACCTACTTCGCCCCGGGGGACCGGCTCGGCCGGGCCATCGTCGAACAGCTGATGGTGCCATCGGAGGCGCGCGAGCGGCTGGCGGACGGGATCTACAAGACGGTCGAGCCGTCGAACCCGATCGGCCTGCTGCAGGAGGCACTGGTGCTCGCGCAGAGCGCCGAGCCGCTGGAGAAACGAATCCGCGTCGAAGGCGTCAAGACTGGACGGATCACCGCCGACGATTACCCCGCCCAGGTCGAGCAGGCGCTTGCGCTCGGGCTCCTGGATCCGAGCGAGGCCGCGCTGTTGCGCGACTACGATCGGAAAGTCATGGAGCTGATCCATGTCGACGACTTTGATCCCGCCGAGCTCGCAGCGGAATCGCAGGCGCGGACGGCCAGTCCGTCATGGCGGCAGATCGCCTGAAAGCGCGCATGCCCTTACGGTGACCCCGGCCAGACGGTACTCTTGCCGCCGTGGTCCGGCTCCTCGAGAACACAGGCGTCATCTACGAGGTCAACCTCGAAGCGGATGCCGAAATCGAGGCCGCCTTCGACACGTGGCTGCGTGACCACATCGCGGACATGCTGCAGCTGCCCGGCTTCCGCGCAGCCGAGGTCCTGAGTGACGCATCGGCCGCGCCGGGCAAGGTGCGCCGAACGGTTCAGTATCGACTCACCGATCAGGCAGCGCTCGACCGGTACCTGCGGGAGCACGCGCCGAGCATGCGCACGCGGGGAGCCGCGCTCTTCGGTGAACGCTACACGGCCGAGCGGCGTGTGCTCGCACACCGCGAGGACTTCATCACCGGGGCGGTATCCACCGAGAACTGCCTCAACTGCGGCGAGGTGCTGACGGGCCAGCACTGTTCGCACTGCGGCCAGCGCGCCAGGGTCCAGGTGATCTCGCTCTGGGGGCTCGTCAAGGACTTACTCGGTGACGTCTTCGACTGGGACTCGCGCGTCTGGCGCACGCTGCGCCCGCTCGCCTTCCGCCCAGGGCTGGTCACGCAGGAGTACCTGCGCGGACGGCGCGCGCATTACACGCCGCCGTTCCGGATGTACCTGATCCTGAGCGTCATTTTCTTCCTGATTGCGTCGGTCTTCGATCCAGGGAAGGACATCAACCTCAATCTCGGCGACGGTGGTGCGTCGCTCACGATCGACGACGACGCCGTTACCAGGCGCGGCCCCGTAACGGATGAGGACGCAGACCGCGTGCGCGTCGAGGTGTCGCCGGACAAAGCGCCGGAGCCCGCCGATCCACGACCGCCACCCCCGCCGGATGCACCGGCCACCACACCTGAAGCCGCCGCGGTTCGGCAGGCGGCGCGCTCGGTCGACTCCGCTCGCGGCAAGCTGATCGAGGACATCGTGCGCCGTCTGCCGGAGGGCGAGCGCGACGGCGTCCGCGCCGAGCTCGACAGGGAGCTGGCCGGAGTGTCGCCGGAGCAGCTCGAGAAGGCGCAGCAGGTCATGGCCGACCCCTGCAGCGAGGAGAATTTCCGCTTCGATGTCGATTTTCTCAACAAGTACGAGCCGCGGCTGCGGCAGGCGTGCAACAAGATCGCCTCAGATGCGCAGTCCTTCGGCCGGGCGTTGTGGGAAAACCTGCCGAAGATGATGTTCCTGTTCCTGCCGCTGATCGCGCTCGTGATGGCGATCCTGTACCTGGGCTCCGGCCGCTACTACGTCGAGCACCTGCTCTTCTTCCTGCATTACCACGCGTTCTTCTTCCTGGCGGGGATCGTCGTGCTGCTGCTCGATCGGATGGGCAACGCCGCTACGGGCGCCGCGTCGGGTTTCATCAATTCGGTCGAAGGCATCCTGGGCACCGTGCTCGTGATCTACGTGCCGGCGTACCTGTATCTCGCGATGCGGCGGGTCTACGGCCAGGGTCGGATCTGGACCGCGACGAAGTTCAGTGCGCTCGCGATCGCCTATCTCTTCTGCCTCGTGCTTACCGGCGTGGGGCTGCTCTTCTACACCGCGCTCACGCTCTAGCGGCGAGAAACCGACGGTGCCACGACCCGAGGCGCGCTGGATCCTGCACGTCGACATGGACGCGTTCTACGCGTCGGTCGAGCAGCGCGACGACCCGTCGATCCGGGGCCGACCGGTCATCGTTGGCGGCACGGGCCCGCGGGGTGTCGTCGCGGCCGCGAGCTACGAGGTGCGGCGGTACGGCGTGCGCTCGGCCATGCCGATGCGCGAGGCGCTGCGGCGCTGCCCCGACGCGGTATGCATCCGGCCGCGCATGGCGCACTACCAGTCCGTGTCGCGGCAGATCTTCGCGGTGTTCGCGGAGTACACGCCGCTGATCGAAGGGCTGTCGCTCGACGAAGCCTTTCTCGACGTGACGGCGAGCATCGCCGCCCTCGGTTCGGCCGAGTCGATCGCCGCCGGGATCAAACGCCGGATTCGCGAGGACACGGCGCTCACCTGCTCGGTCGGCGTGGCGCCGAACAAGCTCGTGGCCAAGATCGCCTCCGAGCTCGAGAAGCCCGATGGGCTGGTCCTCGTTCGACCGGAGCGTGTCAACGCGCTGCTCGATCCGCTGCCCCTGCGGCGACTTTTCGGCCTCGGGCCCAAGACCGCTCCACGTGTCGAGGCGCTCGGCATCCACACGCTCGGCGAGCTCAGGCGGGCGAAGGTGGACGTGCTGCGCCCGGTGTTCGGCCGCTACGCCGAGCGGATCCAGCAGCGCGCCTCCGGGATCGATGATCGTCCGGTGGTGCCTGACCTGGAGGAGGTGCAGATCAGCACCGAGGAGACCTTCGACACCGACATCCGCGATCCGGCGCGGCTGCGCGCAGAGCTGATCCGGCTGGCCGATCGCAGCGGCGCGCGGCTGCGCGAGCGCGGGCTCGCTGCCTCGTGCGTGACGGTCAAGATCCGGCGCGGCGATTTCACCACCTACACGAGACAACGGCACATCGAGCCGCCGACACAGGAAACGCGCGTGATCTCGAGGGTGGCGGTCGAGCTGCTCGAGGCGTGGCTCGCGACGCAGCCGGGTTCCGCGCTGCGTCTGCTCGGCGTAGGCGTCAGCCAGCTCGCCCCGGCGGCACAGCTCGATCTCTTCCTCGCGCCCGAGTCAGCGCGAAACCAGGACCTCGACCGTGCGGTCGACCGAATCCGCGGGCGCTTTGGACGGTTCGCGCTCGCTCGGGCCAGCTCGTTGCAGGCCACGCGAGAGGAAGACGGGGCAGACGAGGAAGAACCGCGAGATGAGATGCAAGGTCACAAAACGACGTCGGGAAAGTAGACCTGTCCCCCTTTCGGTTCCGTCATCCCTTGCCCCTCACGCGCGCGAAGCTTAGCCTAACCCCGCATGTACACGAGCTTTTTCGGCCTGCAGGAAAAGCCTTTCGCGATTACCCCGGACCCGCGGTACCTCTACCTGAGCGAGCGGCATGCGGAGGCGCTCGCGCACCTGCTCTACGGCATCAACGAGGCCGGCGGCTTCATCCAGCTCACCGGCGAGGTTGGGACGGGCAAGACGACGATCATCCGCAGCCTGCTCGAGCAGCTGCCGGCGCACGCCGACGTCGCACTGATCCTGAACCCGCGCGTCACGCCGGCGGAGTTCCTCCTCACGATCTGCGAGGAGCTGCGCATCCCGGTGCCGGAGCCCGGTCGGGGCAGCGTCAAGCTCCTGATGGACCTGATCGGCCGACGATTGCTCGACACGCACGCCCGTGGGCGGCGCGTCGTGCTGATCGTCGATGAGGCGCAGAACCTGAGCGCGCACACGCTGGAGCAGGTGCGCCTGCTCACCAATCTCGAGACCGCGACGACCAAGCTCCTGCAGATCATCCTGATCGGCCAGCCGGAGCTCCGCGACCTGCTCGCGCGGCCCGAGCTGCGCCAGCTCGCCCAGCGCATCACCGCCCGCTATCACCTGAACCCGCTGTCCTCCGAAGAGACGGGCGGCTACGTCAAGCACCGCATGCGCGTCGCCGGGGCCACCGCCGAGGCGTTCACACCGACCTCGCTCCGGGAGATCTACCGGCTCGCCGGCGGCGTGCCGCGGATCATCAACGTGATCTGCGACCGCGCCCTGCTCGGGGCCTTCACGCACGAAGACCATCGCGTGAACAGCAAGCTCGTGCGCGAGGCCGCGCAGGAGGTCTACGGCCGCCCGATGCCGGCGCCGTGGCTGCGCTGGGCGATCGCAGGCGCCCTCGCGGGCGCGCTCGCGCTGGTCGGCGCCGGGCTCTGGTCGATCTTCGCGGGGCGCTCGGCGACGAAGGCAGATGCGACCTCGGCGGAAGTAGCCAAGGTTCGGGAAGCACCGGCCGCAACGAGCCAGGTCGCGCGCGCGGATACGCCCGCGGCAACGGCGCCGGCGCCGTCCTTCGACGAGCTGCTCGCGAGGCATGGCAACGACACGACGACCGAAGCCGCGCTCGGCAAGCTCTTCGCCTCCTGGGGCGCCACCTACGATCCGATCGGCGGCAAGGGTTGCGACCAGGCCGCGCAGCAGGGGCTGGAGTGCCTGTTCCAGAAGGGCTCGTGGGCGCAGCTTCGCACGCTCAACCGTCCCGCGATCCTCACTCTCACCGACGACATCGGCCGCACCCACCAGGTGCTGCTCACCGCGCTCGACGACGAGAGAGCGACCATCGATCTCGGTGGCCAGTCGCGATCCGTGTCGATCGCCGGCATGTCGCGATACTGGTTCGGGGACTTCCTGCTGCTCTGGCGGCCGCCGCTCGCGGTCGCCAAGGCGCTGTCGCCCGGGATGCGCGGCGCGGACGTGCGCTGGTTGCGCGAGAGCCTCCGGGTCGCCCAGGGCCTGCCGGCGGCGCCCGCGGGTAGCGACCTCTACGACGAGGATCTAGCGCGGCTGGTGCAGGATTTCCAGCGTCAGCATCGACTCAACATCGACGGCGTGGCCGGCGTACAGACGCAGATCGTGCTCGATACGGTTGTGAACGCGACCGGGTCGCCCACGATCGTCGCGCAGATCGCGGGAGGCTGAGGATGTCCTTCATTCTGGACGCGCTGCGCAAGTCCGAGCACTCACGCCAGCGGCAGGGCGGCCCCGGCCTGGCCGAGGTGGCGGTCGCCGCGCCGAAGACGAAGACCAGCGTCTGGGCGACGGCGGCGGTCGTGCTGCTGGTCGTCAACCTCCTCGCGGTCGGCGTGCTGATGCTGCGACGCGCGAATGGGCCGGACGGCGCAGAGGCCGCGAGCGGCGCCGCACCCGAAGCGCCTGCCCCCCCTTCGTTGCCAGAGCGCCGGCCCGCCTATGAATCGGTGCCACCCGCGACGATCACGGCCGCCGCACCCGCGCCGTCGACCACGGTTCACGTCGAGCCCGAGCGAACAACGGGCGTGCCGCCGATGCTGCAGCCTGCGGATGCACCGGCACCCGGAGCGGCGACGCGCAATCCCCTCGAATACGAAATGACCGGTAGCCCGATGGCGGCGGATCCCGTGCTCGCCGAGCGCGCCGCCTCGGTGCCCGAGGGACCACCAGCGGTCACGGAATATGCGACGCGGCCTGGGTCCGTCGTCTATGAGCCCTTGCCCGAGACCGGCGGCGGACCGCCCGATGCCATGTCGAACCTGCCGACCATCGATGACGTCGCAGCGCAGGGTGGACTGCCAGAAATGCACGTTGACCTGCACGTCTACGCCAGCAATCCGCAGGACCGCTTCGTGTTCGTCAACAAGCGCAAGTACCGCGAGGGAGAGACGCTGCAGGAAGGACCGCGAGTCGAGGAAATCACCCGCAACGGCGTAGTTCTAAACCAGCACGGACGCCGATTCATCCTGCCGCGCCAGTAAGGCGGCGGAGAGGCCGGGCCGATGCGTCAGGGGTTGCGTCTCGGTGACCTCGTCATTGACCCTGTCGCGGGACAGGTTCTGCGGCCGGACGGCCTGCGTCGGCGCTACCAACCGGTCTCGGCTGACGGGTTGCCCCGGGTACGAAATGTATGTACCTGAACGGCTGAGCATCGATAACGCGAGAGCAGTGTCCGCCGTTGCAACCGCTGCCGAGACCCTCGACGGCCTGCGCCTGAACCGCGCGTTCAGGGCGGGCATCCTGCGGGTGCTGTCGCGGCAGGAGCACCTGAACAAGATCAACGTCTACCCGGTCCCGGACGGCGACACGGGAACGAACCTCGCGATCACGCTCGGCGCGGTGCTGGGCGTGCTGCAGCGCACGCCGGACGCGCATGCCGGCAACACGCTCACCCGGATCGCGGACGCCGCGCTCGACGGGGCGCGCGGCAATTCGGGGGCGATCCTCGCGCAGTTCCTGCTGGGGCTCGGCGACAAGCTGGGTCACCTTTCACTCCTGAGCCCGGCTGACCTGGCCGAAGGCGCAGTCGACGGCGCAGGCTACGCGCGTGAAAGTGTGACCGAGCCGCGCGAGGGCACGATCCTCTCGGTGATGACCGATTTCGCGCAGGCGGCGCACGCAGCCGCCAGTGGCGCAACTGCATTGGGGCCGGTGCTCGAGCGCGCCGTTCAAGCGGCGCAGGACTCGCTCGCACGCACCACCGCGCAGCTCGAGGCGCTTGCGTAAGGCCGACGTGGTCGACGCGGGCGGCCAGGGATTCGTCGAGCTCGCGGGCGGGTTTACCGACTACATCTTGAGTGGCAGCGACGTCGAGCCTGATCCCGGCGATGCCGGCGTGATCGATGCCAGTACCATTGAGACGGCCGGCCGCGAAGAGGACCTGGAGTACCGCTGGTGCACCGAGTGCGTGGTGAGCGGCGCGGCCGTGGACCTGCGGCGGCTGCGCGAGACACTGGCCTCCGTGGGTGGAAGCCTCGTGGTCGCTGGGCTCGCGCACAAGGCGAGGGTGCACATCCACGCCAACGATCCGGCCGAGGTGTTTCGCGTTGCCGGGCGGTTCGGCCTGGTATCGGGCGAGAAGGCCGACGACATGCAGCGCCAGCAACGCTCGGCCCATGCGAAGAACCGCCGGGTCGCGATCGTGACCGACTCCGCGGCCGACATTCCCGAGGACGAGATGGACCGGCTCGACATCCACATGGTCTCCGCGCGGGTGCACTTCGGCGACCGCAGCTATCTCGACAAGGTCGGGATCACGCCGGAGGAATTCTTCGCCGAGCTCGAGCGCGGCCCGCCTCATCCGAAAACCTCGCAACCCCCGCCCGGGGATTTCCGCCGACGGTTCGAGTTCCTGGCCTCGCATTACGAGGCGGTGCTGTCGATCAACCTCACGCGAAAGGTGAGTGGAACCTTTGCCGCGGCCGAGTCCGCCGCTGAACGGACGAGCACGCACGGCGAGGTCAAGGTGATCGACAGCCTGAATGCCTCGGCGGGCCAGGGGCTCGTCGTGCTGCATGCGGCGGAGCTCGCTCAGACGGGCGCGAGCCTGGCGGAGGTGGCAACGGCGACCCGGGCGATCCTGCCTGCGACGCTCACCTTCGGCCTGATGGGTTCGCTCGAATATGCGGTGCGCGGCGGTCGCGTGCCGCGCTGGACGAAGCGGGTGGCGGACGCGCTGCGGCTGATGCCGGTTCTGGGTAACGACGCGCAGGGCCGGGTGCGGCCAGTCGGGGTGCTCGTCGGCCGGCGGAACCTCCGCGAGAAGTTCGCGCGCTTCGTGCGGCGCCGGATGGCGGATGATCGCAGCTACCGGATCCTGATCGGGCACGCAAACGCCGCCGCCGATGGCCACTGGCTGCTCGAGCGTCTGCGCGGCGACAATGTCGCCTGGGGCCGCGTGGTGCCGCTTGGCAGTGCGCTCGGTGCGCACGGGGGCCCGGGAATGCTCGTGGTGGGCCTGCAGGAGAATCCGGCGCCGCAATGAAACTCGAGACTCTTGCCATTCACGCCGGCCGCGCGCCCGACCCTGGCACCGGTGCCTTGCGCGAGCCCATCCACCTCTCGACGACCTTCGAGCGAGCCGCGGACGGCAGTTATCCGCACGGCTACAGCTACACGCGTGCCGGCAACCCGAATCGCGCCTCACTCGAGACCGCAGTCGCCGCGCTCGAGGGCGGCGCGGCTGCCGTGGCCTTCGCCTCGGGGAGTGCAGCGACGCTCGCCGCCTTCTCGCTCGCGACGCCGGGCGGGCGGATTGTCTGCTCTCCCGACTGCTACCACGGCTCGCTGCGGCAGCTCCGCGAGATGCTGCCCAGGTGGGGCGTGACGGTCGAGCTCGTCGACACGACCGACCTGGACGCGGTGCGGGCCGCGCTCGCCGTGCCCACGAGCCTGGTCTGGCTGGAATCGCCGTCGAATCCGCTGCTTCGGGTAAGCGACATCGCGGCGCTCGCCGGGCTCGCGCACGCCAACGGCGCGCTCCTAGGCTGCGACAACACCTTCGCGACACCGGTGCTGCAGCGGCCGCTCGCGCTCGGCGCCGACATCGTCATGCACAGCAGCACGAAGTACCTGGGCGGGCACAGCGACGTGCTGGGCGGAGTGCTGGTCGTGCGCGGGTCGGGCCCTCTGCTTCCCCGGTTGCAGGAATTCCAGGCCTGCGGCGGCGGCGTGCCCTCGCCCTTCGACTGCTGGCTGGTGCTGCGCAGCCTCTCGACGCTGCCTCTGCGGGTGCGCGCGCAGGCGGCGAACGCGCAGGCGCTCGCCGATTTCCTGGCCTCGCACGCATCGGTCCGCGACGTGCATTACCCCGGGCTTCCGAGCCATCCGGGTCATGAGCTCGCCAGCCGCCAGATGCACGGCGGCTATGGCGCGGTCGTGTCCTTCACGGTGCCGGGCGGCGCCGTGCAGGCGCTCGACATCGTGGCGCACGCGTGCGTCTTCACCCGGGCGACGAGCCTGGGCGGGCTCGAGAGCCTGATCGAGCACCGCGCATCGATGGAGGGCCCCGAGAGCACGACGCCGGCGAACCTCATCCGCCTCTCGGTGGGGCTCGAGCACATCGACGACCTCACCGCGGACCTCGACCAGGCCTTGCGCCGCTGACCAACGCGCAGCCGGCGTGCTCAGTCCTCCATCAGGAACGTGATCTTCAGGCGCACCCGGTACTCGGTGATCTTGCCGCCCTTGACGTAGACCTCCTGGTCCGCGACCCACGCGGTCTGCACTCCCCGCAGGGTCTTCGAGGCGCGCTTGACGCCGGACTCGATGGCATCGTCGAAGCTCTTCTTCGAGCTCGAGGTGATCTCGCTGATCTTGGCGACTGACATGTCGATGCTCCTTTTCCCGTAGACGCCGCAGTACCTTCCGCAGCCCGCGTCATCCTACCGAAGTCGCCGCGCGGGCAGCAGTGCGTCGGGAAGCGCGCCCGCCGGTGGCAGACAAACCCTGCGCCGCGTGGCTTTTCTTCACAATCGACGTGCTCAGGAGCGTGATGGTGCTTGCGCAGTGCGTCATGTCTCCGTATTGTTAACCGCGTCTGCACACGAGCACCTCATGGCGAGAGACCTCGAACGCCTGCCGCTCAACGCACTCAAGGTCTTCGAGGCCGTCGCCACCCATCTCAGCTTCACCGCCGCCGCGAACGAGCTCGGCGTCACCACCGCCGCGGTCAGCGCGCAGGTGAAGTCGCTCGAAGCCGAGATCGGTGTCGCGCTCTTTCGCCGACACACGCGGGCCGTGGCGCTCACCCAGGACGGCGCAGAGCTGCTACCGGGCGTGCGACGCGGGCTCGACGAATTACGCCGCGCGGTCGATCGGATCCGCCGCGAGCGCGTCGGCGGACTGCTCAACCTGAGCGTGCCCAACGAGTTCCTGCAGCGCTGGCTTCTGCCGCGGATGTCGGAGTTCACGCGCCGGCACCCGGAAGTGGAAGTGCGGTTCGGCGCCGGGAGGCCGACACTCGATTTCACCCGCGATGATTTTCACGTGGCGATCGTGTACGGGTCGGGCAACTGGCCGGGGATCCGCACCGAGCGACTCCTCGATGAATGGGTGTTCCCGGTGGGCAGCCCCGCATTGCTCGACCGGCTCGGTCCGATCGAGACCGTCGCCGACTTCGCGCGTTATCCCCTGATCCACAGCCAGTCCGAGTCCTGGGCGGACTGGCTGCGCAGTGCCGGCGGCGACACCACGCGCGCCGACCATGCGCCCGAGGTCGCGGATGCGGCCTCGACGCTCGCCGCGGTCGAACAGGGACAAGGCGTGGCGCTCGCGCGCTGGTCGCTGGTGGCTGCCGATCTCGCGGCCGGCCGGCTTTCGCGACCGATGCCGCTCGCCGTTCATCAGCGCAACGCCTGGTTTCTCGCGGCGCCGCCGGAAGCCTTCGCGCTGCCCAAGGTCGTCCGCTTCCGGTCATGGCTGGGCGAGTGTTGCCGTACCTTCGCGCCGCCCACGGGCGAAATGCTGCCCGCGAGCTGATTCAGCCGGCCGCGGGCCAGCGCACGCGCACCCGAACGGGCCGGTGATCGGAGCCGATCTCCGGGCCGACTTCGTTCAGGTCCACGCACGCGTCGGGCGACGACGAGCACGTGGTCGATGCGCAGCGCCAGCGGCCAGAAGCCGGCCCGCCAGCTCGGCGCCCAGGCGCCGCTTGGCCGCGTGTCGCGCAGGCCCGACTTGTCGAGCAGCCGCTGGAAGACGGGCGAGTACGGCGTCGCGTTGAAGTCACCGGCCACGACCCAGCGTCCCGGCTGCCGGCGAACCTCGTCCGCGAGGGTTTCGAGAACGAGGTCGCGGCGTCGCATGAGATCCGGCAGCGGCGGCCAGTGCGTGTGGAGCGCCGCGAATCTGAAGGGCGCGCCATCGGCCTCGACGTCTCCGACGAGTGAGGGAATGCCATCCCCGGCGAGATCGCGCGCCTCGAGGTCATCGATCGGCCAGCGCGACAGCACGCCCAGGCCGTAGGGATCGCTGCGGATGAGCAGCCTTCGATGCGGAAGCCCGTGCACTGCGTCGAGCGCGACCGCCCAGGCCGGTGTCAGCTCCTGGAGGAGCAGAAGATCGGCGGGCTCACGCGCGAGCCAGTCGATCACCGTAGCCACATCGCCGTTGTGGTAGTTCAGGTTGATGGTGGTGATGGTGATGGCATCGGCGCGGCATGGAGCCGCATCGGCGTGGGCCTGGACACCACCCGTGTGCGGCCAGAGATGCGCCGCGGCCAGGACCGCGCGAGGCCGTAGCCGCGAGTGGCCGTCGCAGGAGCAGCAGCAGCACGCCGAGCACGGCCGCGACCACGCCGTACTGCGGCTGAAAATGCACGAAGAGCTCGAAAGGCCAGCCGAGCCTTGCCAGCCAGCCGGCGACCGAAGCCACGACGATGCCCGCGAAGGCCAGCAGCAGGAGCCGCGTCAGCCATAGAATCCGGTCGGGAGCGGAAGGCGGTGTCGGCATGCGCTTTTACGAGGATCTCATACCCGGCCAGGTCAGAGGAATCGGGCACGCGCTCGGTGTCGCGCGAGGAAATGATGGAATTTGCGCGCCAGTACGACCCGCAATACTTTCACGCCGACCCGGAGGCCGCCAAGCGCTCGCGTTTCGGCGACATCGTCGCCTCGGGAATCTACACGATGGCCATCTGGCGGCAGCTCGACCACCAGATCGCCGGGGATATCGCCTGGATCTGCGGCGTAGCCTGGGACGACGTGCGATTCTCGAAAGCCGTGCGACCGGGTGACATCCTGCGCGCACGGGCGGTGTGCCTGTCGAAGCGGCCTTCGTCCAGCGACCCGCGTCGGGGCATAACCGTCTACCAGTACACGCTCCAGAACCAGAACGACGAGGTCGTGTTCTCGGCGCGCAGCACCAATCTCGTCGAACGACGGGAGCCTGGCTGAGCTCAGCCCAGGCGGCGCAGCCGCGGCGCACCGTACAGCACGCGCAGCCGGCGCACACCCTTCAAGCGGCGCGATGAGCGACGCACTTCCCGCATCAGGCGCAGCGGCAGCTTCGCTGCCGCCTGCGGGCCGCCCGCGCAATACTCCTCGCTGATGCCGAGATGCAGCACCATGACGTGCTCGAGATCGGCGCGCAGATAAACCGCAACGCCGATGGGTCGGCCGCTCGCTGCATCGACTGCGAACAGCGTCTGCACGTCGTCGAGCGCGCCGACGCGCACGCGCAGGAACTCACCTTCGGTGACGATCTCGGGCGGGCCGTATCGCTCGATCGCTTCGACGATGCCGCGCACGACCCGGCTCTGGCAGCCGTTGAAGAAGAGCAGGCGCTCGAGTGCGCGACGATGCTGGTGGCCGACCCTGGACTCGAACGCTATGGATTCACCCATGCATCGCCTTTGGCTGCCGGCCGCCAGCCCGGAAATTCGCGCGATATTGCTCGCGGCTCCCCCTTATGTCGAGTGCGATTCGAGCGCTAGAATTGCCGCGTCGCAACAGCCGCCTCCTCCCGGAGTCGGGCTGGGTGTTGAATTTGCTTCAGATTCCTGCGGATTGGCCACCTCGCCAGGATCCGACTTGTCGAGCCAGACATACCCGGAAGACATGAGCCCCCCGCCGCAGTACCGCGGTTCGAAGGCAGCGGTGGACGTGGTCCTGCTGTCTGCCGATGAGCAGATCTTCGAAACCACGCGAAACGCCGTCGCCGAGCAGCATCCCGTCTGGCGGGCCCAATCCACCGACGAAGCCATCGAACACCTCGTCTCCGGACGCTGCGGGGTCCTGGTGATCGATCTCGGCACGGTGTCGAGCGAACCCGCGAGCTTCGTGCTGCAGGTCACGCGGCAGTTTCCCGACCTCGTCGTGGTTGCAACCGGTCGGCAGACGGACGCGCCGCTGCTGGGCACCATGATCAGCGACGGCCTGATCTACCGGTTCATGCACAAGCCGTTGTCGCCGAATCGCGCAGGCATGTTCCTGAGCCACGCGATCGCTTCCCATGCCGAACGTCGACGGCATCCGGGGATCGTGCAGGCCCTGCTGCCCAGCGTGGCGGAGCTCCCGCCTCGCGTCGAACGTCGCTTCCGGTATGGCGCCGTGGTCGCCGTGCTCGTGCTCCTCGGGGCCCTGGTCGCGTACCTGATGCAGCGCGACGACCCGCCGGACGCAGCCGGGACGTCGAGCGAGCTCGAACGTCCACAGGGAGCGGGCATTCCGCCGGAGGTCCTGCTGCCGCGTGCTGCGGCCGCGCTCGAGGCCGGCCGACTCGAGGCGCCCGCCGGCGACAATGCGCTCGACCTCTACCGCGACGTCCTGCTCGCGCAACCGCGACATCCCGAGGCGAGCGCCGGCCTCGATCGCACCACAGGTTTGCTATTGGAGAAGGCGCACGCCGAATCGGTTGCGGGCCGTGGCGATGAGGCGCGTCGACTGGTCCGCCGCGTGCTCGCAGTCGACCCGGCCAACCCGCTGGCCCTCGCGATGCAGGCGCGGCTCGAGGTTCCACCGCCGAACGCCGCCGAGCCGGCCGAGCGACCCGTCGAGAGTCTCGCCACCCTGCTGCGGCGCGAGTTCAGGTCGGCACCTCGCAGGACGCCAGCCCCCGCGCCAACGCCGCGAGCTGCGGTACCCGATGGGCCGGTGAATGAAGCGCCGCTGCCGCCGGCCGCGGTCGTTGCAGCCACCGGCGGCGCCGCGCTCCTGACTTCATCGGGGCCGGCCGGCACGGCGGCCGCTGCGACCACAGGGTCGACCGCGGGCGCACCCGCCGCCGTCCCGACGCCCGCGCCACCGATCGCCGATCCGGCGGGCAGCGGCCCATCACTCGTGCCTCTGCGCGAGTTCACTCGCGTTTCGACGACCGAACCCGAGTATCCGGTGGACGCGCGTCAGACCGGGACCGAGGGCTGGGTTCGTCTCGAGTTCACCGTGAACGAGCGTGGACGGGTCCGTGACATCGTTGTTGTGGCGGCCGACCCGCGTGGCGTGTTCGAGGATGCCGCGTCCGCCGCGCTCTCGCGCTGGCGGTTCCGCCCGCCGGTGGCCGGCGATGGCCAACCGGTGGCACGGCGCACGACCGTCCAGCTCCGTTTCGAGCTGGAGGACTGATCGATCAGCCGCCCGCCGGCGGCCCGGTCGCCGACCGGCGAGCCAGGTGCTCGCGCCCCAGACGCAGCGCGACCAGCGCCCAGACAGCCGCCAGCGCGGCGCCACACCAGGCGACGCCGGTGAGTCCGAGGTCGAACGTACCCTTGACGAGGGCGTGCGCCGAGGCCGAAGTCGCATCGCCGCCTCGGTAGATGAAGGTGTCGATCAGGCTCTTGGCCTTGTACTTCTCCTCGCGCGTGACCACCGTGTACAGCGTGTCGCGCGACGGCCGCGTGATCGAGTACTCGCCGATGCGGCGGACCATCATGACGCCGACCAGCACCGCAAAGCTCGGGAAGAGCGCGAGCACCCCGAAGCCGAGCATCATCAGGAGCGGGATCGAAACGATCAGTGCGCGAAAGCCGAGCCAGCGGTACAGCCGGCCGAACAGGAAGAGCTGGATCAGGAGCGCGCCTGCCTGCACCCAGAAGTCGATCCGGCTGAAGAACGCCGTCTGGGCATCGCGGTCGGTGAACACCTGCGCGACGAGCGCCTGCTGCTCGAGGTAAAGGAAGGTCGAGATCCAGGTGAGCAGGAACACGAACAGCGCGATCAGCGCGAGATAGGGCGAGCGCAGCAGCTGGGCGAATGCCGCAAGGGAGTGACCGCCCAGCTTCGCATCCGGATCCTGGTCGGCGGCGGTGACAGCGCGTGCAGCAACGGACCGACGCTGCCAGCGCAGCACGCCGAGCATGAGCAGGAGCGACAGCGCGAGCAGCCCCGCCGAGATTGGCAGCAGGTTGATCGTGCCCAGCGGCTGGGCGAGCAGCTGCACCATTAACGGCCCGGCGAGGCCGCCCAGGCTGATGCCGGCCGCGATGAAGCCGAAGAGCCGTCCGGCCTGCTCGCGGTCGAAGACATCCGCCATCAGGCTCCAGAACACGGCGACGACGAACAGGTTGAAGACCGACAGCCACACGAAGTACACACGCGCGATCCACGTGTGGTCCTCCTGTGCATTGAACCAGACGTAGAAGCCCAGGATGTTCAGCACGAAGAACAGGTACACCCAGGGCAGGAAAGCCGAGCGCCGGAAGCGCGAGGTCAGCCAGCCGTAGACCGGCTGCATGGCAAGCATCGCGACGAACGTGCCCCAGAAGAGTGCCGGGAGTGTCGAGACGCCTGACGTGATGCCCATGGTTTCGCGGATCGGCCGCAGGACCGAATACGCCGAAAACATGAAGAAGACGCAGGCGGCCGCGAGCAGCACGCCGGTGAGCTCGGCGGGCCGCGCATTGATCGCGGTCGCGAGCCACCGCCCCGCCCCTGCTTCAGGGACAGTCGCCCGCTCGGGCTCAGCCGCGGACATCGTTTCCCATCAACGCCGGATCCACAGGGGCCGCTCCCGAAGGTGCCGGGTCGCAGTTTCGCAGTTATTGGGCTGAACCGCCTCGCAGAGTTGGCCTCACGAGGAGGCCTGGTAACTGCGAAACTGCGACCCGGCACCGCCTCGCGGCGCGGCGGAGAGCCGTCAGGCGATTCGCTGGCCGGCCTGCTCGCCGAGCGCGCCGTCCTCGCGCTCTCGCAGCACCTTCGCGCAGGCCTTGACGACCCGAGCGTCGTAGCGACGTCCCGCCTGGGCCTGCAGTTCCTCGATGCAGGACGCGAGCGACAACGCCGCGCGCTGCGGACGCTGCGACATCATCGCCTCGACGGCATCGGCCACCGCGATGATCCGTGACTCGAGCAGGATATCGTCGCCGCGCAGGCCGCGCGGATACCCGGATCCGTCCATGCGCTCGTGATGCTGGCGTACCGCTTCCGCCACCGGCCAGGGGAACTCGATGCGGCGCAGCGATTCGAAGCCCCGCTCCGGATGCGTCTTGACGAGCTCGAACTCGGCCGGCGATAGCTGCCCGGGCCGCCAGAGGATCTCGCGTGGTATCTGCAGCATGCCGACGTCGATCAGCTGGCCCATGACCCGCAGGCCGCGCACGGTGTGTCCCGGCAGTCCCATCGCCGCGCCAATGCTCCCGGACAGCTCGGCGACTCGCCGCGCGCGCCCCGTCTTGCATCCGTCCTGCGCCTCGGACAGCATCGCGAGCGACTCGATGGCGCCCAGCATCACGCGTTCCATGTGATCCATCGCGCTCACGACCTCGGCGTCCGAGCGCCGGCGACGCAGCACCTTCCACAGACCCTCGCTCACGTTGAGCGCCTGTCGCTGGTCGTCCTCGTCGTAGGGCTCCGACTTGTCGCCGAGCAGCACGACGCCCACGATGCGGCTGCCATCGACAATCGGTATCACGAGCTGCCGCGACAGCGACGGCGGCAGCCCCGCCTGTCGCAGTGTTCCCATGCTCTGCTGGCCTTCGCGCCGCACGGAGCGCAGCGAAGTAGCGCACTCCGAGAGCGCCGAGCCGTCCGGCAGACCGCCGCGCCAGCGTGTCGGCACCGTCACGGTGTCGCCGCCACCACCCGCGGCGCGACGCGACGCGAGCTCGTATTGGGCGCCGTCGGGCACCGCGAGGAACATGCTCGCGATCTCGCTGCCCGTGAGCTGCTGCAGGAGCATCAGCGTCTCATCGAAAATCTCGGTCTCGGTCAGCGAGTGCGCGCGCTGGGTCAGGTCGAGGATGCCGGCCATGCGGCGCTGCTCGCGTTCGGCGCGTTCCACCGTGCGGCGGCGGCTGGAGACGTCGCGCACGGTCACGACGCGCCGGTCAGGGAGCTCCGCGACCGGCGCAATGGCGATCTCGACTTCGAGCGTCGTGCCATCCGGGCGGCGCCAGCGCGTCTCACGCAGCAACCGCCCTTCGCCGGTGATCGCCGCGCTGCGCAGCGTCGCTTCGCTCTCGGTCCGCGCCTCGAACTGAGCGAGGGAAGCCTTCTCCACGTCCGCGTGCGCAAGACCGGTCAACGAGCGGAAGGCCGCGTTGGCCCAGGTGACCTGTCCATCGGGATCGACCAGGCAGCACGCGGCGGACGTGTGCTCGCCGGCGGCCGCTCGGGTGGCAGCGAGCTCGTGGCGCCTGCGCGCCTCGGAGTCGGCCGTAGCATCGCGCGCGATCGTGAGCCAGCACGGACGCCCCGAATAGGACACGGTCTGGCGCCGCAGCTCGAGGCGAATCTGGCCGCCGTCCGGGCGCGTCATCACCGCCTCGACCGTGGCTGATCCGCCGGCGGCCGGATCGAACCCGGGCAGGAGGTCCCTGAGGTTGCGATTGCGCAGCTTCGCGGGCGCGACACCGAAGAGCGCACCCGCCGAATCGCTCGCCGCGTGCAGCGCCAGTGTTTCCATGTCGCAGATCCAGGTCGGCAGCGGCTGCGCCGCGAGCAGACGCTCGGCGTCGTCCGCCGCGGCCTGCGCGCGCGTGCGGCCCGCCTGCGCCTCCGCCAGTCGCGTCTCGAGCAGGTTGACCCGCGCAAGCTCGGCACGCGACTCCTCGACGACGCTGCGCGCTTTCGATTCGGACTGCGCGAGCTGCCGGTGCTGTGACTCGAGCTCCGCCAGGCGTGCCTTTAGGTCCGCGACACCGGCGATGTCCGCGGCCACCTGCTCCGCGGCTTCACTAATGCGACGCTCGGCAGCGGCGCGCGTTTCCTTGAGCTGTCGCTCCGCCGCTTCGCGCGCTTCGCGCTCGGCGTCGCGTAGCCGCTCGTTGGTTGATTCGAGCTCGGCGAGCTTCCGCTCGAGATCCTGGAGCCGCCTGCGATCCTGTTCGCGCTTCTCGAGCAGCTCGGGCACGAGCGCCGGCAGCCGCACGGTTCCGGAACCCGACTGCTGCGCGTCGATCAGGTTGATGAGGTCTTCGATCTGGCTGCCGCGGGGCATGAAGCGCTCGGCGCCCACCTCGGCCGCGAATACTTCGTACTTCGGTCCTTCGACGCGGAACGAATGCAGGAACACCGGGATCCGCTGCAGTACCGGATCCTCCTTGAGCCGACGACAGAGCGCGAAGCCGTCGAGCTTCGGCAGCATCACGTCGCTCAGGACGACATTCGGGCTATCGCGTCGCACCGCATCGAGCGCCTCGACGCCGGTGCGTGCACGCAGCACGCGGTGTCCGCGCGAGTTGAGCAGCGTCTCGACCGCGGCCAGGTCCTGCTCTCGCTCGTAGGCCACCAGCACGATTTTCATCGCGATGCATCCTCGGCTTGCCGCGAACGGCCGCCGCTCTTGTTTCCGGGCCCCATACTCAAGGTGCTCTTCTGCCGATCAGTATGCTCCGCGGGAGTGTCCGGCCAAAGCCTCCGGGCGGCACGCGATGCACTTCACAGTTTGCGCGCCGGGTGGTCAGCCACGGCGTGGACAGGGCGGGCAAACCGCTGATTTGCGGGATATTCGAGACTGCGATTCCCGGCCTGGGAACCGAGCGGCAGCGAGCGCTGCGAGCCCGGTTGCGTTCGGCTATCGTATGCGCGGCCGAAAAAAAGCGGCCGGACCCGAGCCCGAGCAGCATCGGGGGCGCGCCGCCAGGAGGCCCAATGACGCAGCAAAGAACCTCCGCCGAGTCGACCATGCCGGTCGACGTCGGGCCGCGTGCGAGCCTGGTGGTCGTCGGATCTGCGGAGCGATTGCCAGTGCGACGCATTTATTGCGTCGGGCAGAACTATCGGGCGCATGCGCTCGAGATGGGCGCGAACCCCGATCGCGAACCCCCCTTCTTCTTCATGAAACCGGCGGACGCGGTTCGCGACGACGGATCGGTCATCGCCTACCCGCCTGCGACGCGCGACCTTCACCACGAAGTCGAACTTGTCGTGGCGATCGGGCGCGGTGGCGCCGACATCGCGGCCGAGCAGGCGCTCACGCACGTCTTTGGCTACGCAGTCGGCCTCGACCTGACCCGTCGCGACCTCCAGACGGCGGCGCGCAAGATCGGGAGGCCCTGGGAAACGAGCAAGGCCTTCGATGCGTCCGCACCGATCGGCGCGCTCAAGCCGGCGTCCGGCCGGGCGCTGCCGCCCGAAAGCGCGATCACGCTGCGCGTGCAGGGTGAGTTGCGCCAGGAGGCGACACTCGCGCAGATGATCTGGCCGGTGCCTGAGATCCTCGCGCAGCTATCGACCTTGTTCGAGCTGCGCCCGGGCGACCTGGTGTTTACGGGCACGCCGGCGGGTGTGGGGCCGCTCGCGGTCGGTGACCGGCTCGAGGCGCACATCGACGGCCTCCCGGATCTCGCGGTGCGCATCGGGCCGCCGGTAGCGGGCAGTACGGCCGCGTGATCCGCGGCCGGGCCGTTCGATCCGATGTCTGAGTGGTGGCTGCTCGGTGCGGCCGCGCTCGCGACCGGGCTCACGGGCGGACTCATCTCCGGGCTGTTCGGTGTCGGCGGCGGAATCGTGATCGTCCCCGTGCTCGAGGTCGCGCTGGCCGCGCTGGGTGTCGATGCGATCGTGCGGATGCAGGTCGCCGTGGCCACGTCCCTCGCAACAATCGTGCCGACTTCCATTGCGTCCACGCGCGCACACCACCGGCGCGGCGCCGTCGATTTCGATCTCGCGCGGCGCTGGGCGCCCGCGCTCGTCGTGGGTGCCGCCGCCGGCAGCTGGCTCGCGGCCGGCGCGCTGGCGCGCGTTGCTGCCCGCGCTATTCGGCACCGTCGCGGCCATCATGGCGGTGAAGATGCTCCTGCCGCTCGAGGGCAAGGTGCTGGCACGGGCGGTTCCGCCAAATCCGCTCGTGCACGCCATCCCGCTTGCCATCGGCACCGTGTCGAGCATGATCGGCATCGGTGGCGGATCGATGTCCGTGCCGGCGCTCACGCTGATGAATCAGCCGGTGCATCGCGCCGTCGGCACGTCGAACCTGTTCGGTCTCGCGATCGCGTTGCCGGGGACCCTGGGGTATCTGCTGGCGCGCCCCGATGCGCCTGTGCCGCCCGGTAGTCTCGGGCTCGTGAGCCTTCCGGGACTGCTCCTGATCGCGCCGATGTCCGTACTTGCGGCACCCCTGGGCGCGCGCCTCGCACACAGTCTCGACCGTCGCCGGCTGAGCGCCGCCTTCGGCGCGTTCCTGCTCGTGGTGGCGGCGCGGATGTTCTACCGCTACTTCGCCTGAGCGCGTTCCGTTCAGCTGCCTGCGAGGACCTTCGTGTAGCGCCGCTGCATCTCCTCGGGGGACACCTCCTCGATCTGGTGCCCGATCATCCAGCGATGCCCGAACGGGCACCGCACGACGCCCCCGCGCTCGCCATAGAACTCATCCTGCGCCGCCCGTTCCAGCGTCGCGCCGGCGGCGACCGCGTCTTCGATCATCGCGTCGGCGTTCTCGACGTGCAGATGGATCGTGAACGGGATGGGCGCTCCCGGCTGCGGTCCGAGGATGCCGTATTCCGGGAACTCGTCGGACAGCATGAGCGTCATCGGGCCGAACTCGAGCTCGGCGTGACCGATGCGCCCGCTGGGCTCGGTGAGACGGAACTTCTCACGCGCGCCGAAAGCCCGGACGTAGAACTCGATGGCCCGCCCGGCGTCCTTGATGCAGAGATACGGAAAGAGCTCGTGAATCCTCATGATCGTGCTCCGGATGCATGCGTGGCCGGACTGTAGACCGGGTTACGCAGCCGGTCTTGTACGAAATTGAAACCCGCCGTCAGCGACCGACTGGCACGTGGTTCGGGTGCGCGGGCTTGAGCGCCCGATACCTCGCCGGCGTCATGCCCGAGATGCGGCGGAACTCCCGGGTCAGGTGCGGCTGATCGGCGAAGTCCGCGGCGGCGACACCCGCCGGTCCTGCATCCGCGTGCAGACCCAGCACGGCGCGACGGAAGCGCTGCACGCGGCCCCAGGTCTTCGGCGTGAGACCCACGGCATCCCGGAACAGCGTCAGGAACCGGCGATGGCTGTAGCCGGATTCGCGCACGAGCGTCCGGATGCCGCAACCACCGTCGAGCCGGGCGACGCCGTACGCGACTGACGGGTGCAGAGCCCGCGACGCTGTCAGGCGGGCAAGCAGCGCCTCCTCGAGCAGTTCGATCCGGCGATGCGCGTCGCTCGCCTCGAGCAGCCGCTCGCGGAGCCGCCCTGCGTCGGCGCCCCAGAGCTCTTCGAGCGACCAGTGCGCGCCCGCAAGTTGCCACGCCGGTACGCCGAAAAGCGCCGGCACCGTTCCCGGCCGCAGCTCGACGCCGACCGACGCGCTCTCCGGATCGAGCGCACGCAGATACGCCGCCTCCCGGGGACCGCCGACCAGGCAGTGACCGATCGCGTGACCGCACCCGTCGAGCTCAGAGTCGTAGAGCGTGAGTGGCGGACCGGCAAGACGGATCACCAGGTGCGCCTGACCGGTCGGCAGCACCCGCTCGCGCGCCGCTTCGCCGGTCGGGGGCGCGACCGCCGCGGCACCGGCCCAGAACGTGCCCAGCCAGCCCCGCAGGGCCGGTGTAGCGGCGCGGGTGACGAGTCGGGTCGCGTCCGGATACGTGCCAGCGGGCATGGATACACCTGTACGCCGTTCCTGTAGCAGTATAGGCGCCGCGGGCGCGGGCGCTGCTTCGCGCCCACCTGACAACGAGGGCTCTTCATGCGACTGCGCGCCCTTCATCTCGCAGGCCTGGTTCTCCTGATCGCAGCCTGCGCGTCTGCGTGGACCGTCGACACCTTCAAGGCGCCGGAGCCTGACTTCGCTGGCCGGCGCACTTACGCCTGGGCCGGCGGCGACTTCGGCACGCCGAACGAGGTCGATCCAGGCGTAGTCGCGCGCGCGGACCACGCAATGCGCGCTGCCGTCGATGCCGAGCTCGCCCGGAAAGGCTACGTCCTAGTGAACGATGCCGCGCAGGCCGACATGCACTTGAGTTACCAGGTGGCGGGGCAGCGCCGCTTCGTGATCCCTGACGAGCGTCCGGTCGGCACCATGGCCACCGAGGCGATGACCCCGGGCGGCAGCCCGCAGCCGCCCTCAGCGTCGACGCTGCCGCGCGAGCAGACGGTGCGCGAAGGCACAGTGATCGTCTTCATCGACGACCCCAAGAGCAAGCGCTTGATCTGGCGCGGACGGATCGATGCCGAGACGCGCGTCGCGACTACCGAGGGCGCGATCGAGCAGGCCGCGAGTATGGCGCGCCAGATTGCGCGCGAGGTCCCGCCGGGCACACCCTGAGAATTCGGCTCAGAGCCAATTTACGATGACCTAGAGATCCACGCGTCTGATCCGGCCGGTAAAAATCTCGGCGATGTAGATCGCACGCTGACGGGGAGCGTAGACCATGCCGGTTGGCCCAATCAGGCCGGCGGCGACCATCTCGGGCGCCGCGGATGGGCTTCGAAAGCGCAATAGCTGCCCGGGCAATCCCTGCGGGAGATGGGTGGAGATCTCCAGTACGTAACATTCGGAGCCGATTGGAAGTACGTCCGTGACCGACGTCAGGCCACCGATCAGGACCCTTCTCTCCCTGTCCTGATGTCCGCCAGCCGTACGCTGGCGCTTCCCAGGGCGAAGGGAAGACTGGCCGGCGCCTCAGGCGTAGTCGGGCTCGTTGCCCGGCTTCCACTTGATGTTGCAGCCGATGCTGGGCTTCTGCTCTGCGGTGACCGCACTGCCGGCGAGCACCGCGGCGGTCGCGGCGCGCAGGTCGGCGCCGGTTATGGGCTGCCCGTTGCCGGGCCGGCTGTCGTCGAACTGGCCGCGGTAGGCAAGCCTGCGATCCGCGTCGAAGAGGAAGAGATCGGGCGTGCACGCCGCACGGTACGCCTTGGCCACGGCCTGCGTATCGTCGACCAGGTAGGGGAAGTCGTAACCCAGCTCTGTGGCTTCGGCGCGCATCCCGTCGGGCCCGTCCTGCGGATACGCGACCGGATCGTTCGAGTTGATCGCGACGACCGCGACTCCGAGCCGCCGGTGCTCACGTGCAAAGCGCGCGAACTCGCCGCGAATGTGCTGCACGAACGGACAGTGGCCGCAGATGAACGCAACGAGCAAGGCATGCGCCCGCGAGAAATCCGCGAGCGCGTGTATGTGGCCATCGAAGTCCGCCAGCCGGAAATCGGGAGCGCGTGTCCCGAGATCGAGCATCGTCGAGGGGGTACGTGCCATGGGTGTATCGACGGCTCACGCCGTGGCAGTCGCGGGCCGCTCGCGCCGGCCCCAGAGCTGCCAGACCAGCGCGCCGATGCCGGCGGACAACGCAACCAGCCCGATCAACGGGCCGGCAAACGGAACCTGTCGCAGGAACCACAGCAGGACCAGGGCCGCGAGCAGCGCGAGAAGGCGCACGGGGGTAGTGACCGGCCGGCCGGGACGCGCGAGCTCCAGGCCCTTCTGGGCCAGGAAGAGCGCCGCCGTCACCCAGCCCAGGAACAGAAGCAGCAGGTAGATCGGGACCAGCAGCAGGGCGAGCGGAATACCGATGATCGTTATGAGAAGCACCAGCGCCATGAACGGCACGCAGACGAGCACGGCCAGCCCGATGCCGAGACTGGTCCACGGATCGCGGCCGATCAGCGTCGCCGCCTGCGTGGAGAACCCCGGGAAGAGCGCGGCGAAGAGCGCGGCGACCGCGAACACACCGATGAACCACAGGGTCGACCCGACCGCGCGGCCAGCGTCGAGCACCACGTGGGAATCACGATCCATCCAGCGCCCGGCGGTCGTCTCGTGGAACTCCACGCCGCCGGCGATGATCGCACCGTCGGGGACGACGGGGGCATCGGGTCCGCGGTAGACGAGTTTTCCGTCGATCCGCGTCGCCGGCCCGATATGCAGCTCGCCGGAGCGCACGATGGCGTCGCCGCCAACCGTGCCGTCGAGCCGCACCTCGCCACCCGTCGCCTGCAGGTAACTCGAGACCGAGCCGTCGAAATCCACTCGCCCACCGCTCAATGACGCGCCGCCGTCGATCACGGTCGCGGGGCCGATTTCGACCTCGCCGCCTGCGACGCGCGCATTGCCGGCGACGATCGCATCGACCGAGACCTCGCCGCCCGCGGCATAGAGGTCATCGCCGACACTGCCTCCGACGGACAACTGGCCGCCGGCCACGACGAGATCGCCCTGCACTTCGCTCGCGATGTCCACCTGGCCGCCAGCGATCAACGCGTCGCCCTCGACCGGCGCCGTGAGGTTGACCATGCCACCCGCGCTGAAATGGTCGGAGCCGAACCGACCCGAAACGGTCTCCCCGTCGTCGATGTGGCAGCCGGCGAGCGCCGTCAGCCCCAGGACGAGCACGGTCACGGCCAACGCAAGCTTCCTCATCGATGGGCTCCTGAAACGGGGCGACGACCCGCCGCTGTGAGCCGCGGTGATCCCCGGGACCGCGAGCGGGCAGGCGCGGCGCCAGTTTACGACAAGCGACTCCAGGCCGGACCCGGGCGCCTGCGGCTCAGGGCGGTTTCGGGCACGATACGTCGAATTTCTGCGACCGCCGATTGCATGGGCTTTTTTGCCGAACTCAGACGACGCCACGTCCTCCGGGCGGCCGCCCTTTATGGTGCGGTGGGCTGGCTCCCTCCGACGCTGAACGGGCTGCGCGACGATCCACGCTTCAAGACGCAGATGAAGCGCATCAGGCACGACCTCGCGCGTCAGCGGGTGGAGGTCGAATCCCTGCGCAAGGGATAGACGAGCTGCGCCACGTAGCCTTCGGGTACGGGATCGCCATCGAGACCCAGGCGTTCGGGCCACGCGCCGCCTGGCAGGTAGAACGTCCCGAACAGCCGGTCGATCCAGGGAAAGTGCACGGCGAAGTTGCGATCGGGCGGCTCGACTGCGTGGTGCCAGTGATGGAAACGGGGCGTGACGAGGAGCTGCTCGATCCAGCAGAGTCGGAAGCGCAGGTTGACGTGGTTGAGCGTGGCGTGCAGGCCGATGATCACGAGCCAGGCGTAGAGCGCGGCCTGGTCGAAGCCGAGCAGAAAAACAGGCACCAGCACGGCGGCCCGCGTGACCACGACGTCGACGAGGTGCAGCCGGGACCCCGCGAGCCAGTCTAGCTCGCGGCAGGAATGATGGACGGCGTGGAAGGGCCACAACCACCGCAGCTTGTGAAAGCCGCGGTGAACCCAGTATTGCGCGAGGTCGCCGACGATCATCAGTGCCAGCACCTGCAGGACGAGCGGCAGCGACTGCACGGCCGCGCGCGGACCGTCGGGCGTGAAACGGCTCGCCAGCACGCTCGCCGGCAGCAGCGACAGGAAGGTGAGCAGCTGGATACCGAGATGGCTGACCGCGAAATAAGCGGTGTCAGTCGTCCACCCCGCGCGCAGAACGCGCTGCTCGGTCCGCAGGGGAAAGGCGCGCTCCAGCGGCACGAACACGAGCGCGAACACGAACAGGTTGAGCAGGAACCAGTCGAGTCCCAGGTAGAGCGACGAGCCGAAGTCGCCGTCGATCGCAACCCGCGGTCCGCCGGCCAGCATCGCAAGCCCCGCGAGCGTCACGCCCGTCGCCCCCAGGACCTTGCGCCGCCGCAACAGCAGGCTCGTGCAGCCGAGCAGGAAGCCCATGCCGATGACTGTGGCGATCAGCATCCGCATCGTCCCGAGCGGATACTGCGCCCGGAGCTCGGCGGAGCTCAGCCATTGCGGGAAGTGCAGAACGGCGACGGCGCCCAGCCCGCAGAGCCCGAGAAACACCGAGATCGTACCGCTCGCCCACCCGGACCCGAACCGCCGCGGATCCTCGTCGCCCAGGCGGCTCGCAAGCCAGCGCTCCAGGCGAGGGGGTGGCGGCTGGATCGTGGATGGTGCTCCCGAGCCCTGCGACGGCGCGGCCGGACGGCGTGTCATGGCGGGAGCCTAACCGGGGCGGCCCACGGGCCGTGTGACGAGACCGACGATGTCGATCGGTGGAGGCCATTTTGCCCGGCGCCGGACCCGGGATGGCCGCGAACCGGCTGCTGCGGTAGATTGCGCGCCCGCTCGGGGCGGCCGTGTCGCCCCTTGGACCCCGGCCTCCCCCGGGGTGTTACCCCCCGGCCTGGAGCCCGCCGCGATGGGACGCATCTTCGAAGTCCGAAAACACGCGATGTTCGCGCGCTGGAACCGCATGGCGAAGCAATTCGCGCGGATCGGCAAGGACATCACGATTGCCGTCCGCAACGGCGGGACGGATCCGGCCTCGAACCCCGCCCTGCGCCGGGTCATCCAGAACGCCCGCGCCGTCAACATGCCCAAGGACCGGGTCGAGGCGGCCATCAAGCGCGCCTCTGGACGCGACGCGACGAATTTCGAGGAGATCCTCTACGAGGGGTACGCACCCCACGGGGTCGCGATCCTGGTCGAGACTGCGACCGACAACCCGACGCGCACGGTTGCGGGCGTGCGCAACCTCTTCCAGAAGCACGGCGGCAATCTCGCGACTGCGGGCAGTGTGGCGTTCCAGTTCAAACGGATGGGCGTGTTTCGGCTCAACCCGGAGGGCATCGACGCGGACGACCTGGAGCTCTACCTGATCGACCACGGGCTCGACGAGATGGGCGAGAGCACGAGCGAAAAGGGCGAGCCGCAGCTCGTCGCGCGGACCGCCTTCGCGGACTTCGGGCAGATGCAGAAGGCGCTCGAGGACCGCGGGATCACACCGGTGTCCGCCGAGCAGGAATACGTGTGCCTTGCACCCACCGAGCTGCCCGAGGCCGAGGCCAACGAAGTCCTCGAGCTCATCGACAAGCTGGAGCAGGACGAGGACGTGCAAAAGGTCTATCACACGCTCGCGTGAGCCTTGGGCACAGCCCGCCGACTGAGTTCCACGCGCCCGCCGCGGACGGTCCGAGGGCTCCTGTCAGCCGCCGCCCGGCTCGTCCGCCGCTGTCAGGGGCCGCTCAATCGGCCGTAACGAAGCACGTCTCGGTAATGGTCTGGTTGCCGTTCTCCGCGATCGCGAGCACTTCAAACTCGTACTCCGTCCCGGGTTCGAGGAGCTCCGCGGGCACCGTAAGCGTCGTTCCGAGGTCGGCCGACATGACGACGTCGAAGTTCACGTTGTCGCCCTCTTCGCCTCCGACGATCACCTCGTACGCCTCGATGTCGATCGGGTCGCCGTCAAGATTGGTCGTCACCTCGTTCCAATCGATGACGACGGGAATCGGAACGTTCTCGGCGCACGCATCCTCGCTTACCACGGGCAGTACGATCTCGGGCCCGGCCGGAATGTCATGCGAGAACTCGGTCTCGCCACTCAGCCTCGCACCCTCGGGTGTCCGGCCGGAGAAGCGGTAGGTTCCTTCCGGAAAGATCTCGAAGAACTCCTCGAGCGACAGTTCGTCGAGCGTCGGCTCATTGCTCTCGACAAACATCTCGGTGCCACCGCCCTGGGTCAGCAGACTGCTCTTGCTTCGGGCGTCGAAGATCTCCTTGCCTGCCGGGTTGAAGATCCTGACCGACTGCCAGGTGTCGACATCGAGAAAGAACTGCACACCCACGTCCTCGTCGCTGGCGTTGAACTCGATGATCAGTCGGACCTCCTCGAACTCCACCGCCGCCTTCTTCTCCGCGTTCGCCGCCCAAGCGCCCGCCGGACCCGTGGCCAGCGCCGCTGCGACTGCCACTGCTGTCCCGGTACGAGTGAATCGATGTCGCCCAGTCGCCACCGCGATCCGGGCCCGTTCGCGCTCCGTATTCATCGTTGTTCCTCCTTTGCATCCTCCGTCGAGGAGCCGCTCGAGGCCCCAGAATCGGTTAGACGGGCTGCACGGCCGAATCCTTCGCCGCCCACGAGCGCATCGGCCGAACGAGTGATCTAATACCCGCCATGGACGCGGCCCGCGACCTCTTCTCCTACCGCAAGCACTGGGCCCACCGTCTCGGCCCGGCAGCGTTCCTGCCGATGTCGCGCGCCGAGATGGACGAGCTCGACTGGGATGCCTGCGATGTCATCCTCGTGACGGGCGACGCCTATGTCGATCATCCGAGCTTCGGGATGGCGATCGTCGGCCGCTTGCTCGAGTCGCAGGGTTTTCGCGTCGGGATCATCGCGCAGCCGGACTGGCACTCGACGCGCGACTTCACGAAGCTCGGTGAGCCGAAACTCTTCTTCGGCATCACCGGCGGCAACATGGACTCCATGGTGAACCGCTACACCGCGGATCGCCGCATCCGCAGCGACGACGCCTATACGCCACACGGCGTCGCAGGCAGCCGTCCCGATCGCTGCGTTCTCGTCTACGCGCAGCGAGTGCGCGAGGCGTACAAGGACGTGCCGCTCATCGTCGGCGGTATCGAGGCGTCGCTGCGGCGCATAGCGCACTTCGACTACTGGTCGGAAAAGGTGCGCCGCTCCGTCCTGCTCGACGCGAAGGCCGATCTGCTCGTCTACGGCAATGCCGAGCGGCAGATCTGCGAGATCGCACACCGCCTCGCTGCGGGCCGGCCGGTCATGGACATCGATGATCTCCGCGGCACGGCCTTCGTGCGCCGTGGCACGCCGGCTGGCTGGATCGAGATCGACTCCACCGAGGTCGACACTCCCGGACGGATCGACCCGCCGATCGACCCGTACGCGATGGAGACCGGTCGCGAGCCCGGCATCGTGCAGTCGGCACCCGGCAAGCCGACCGCCCAGGTCGTCAAGTTCTACCGCAAGGTGCCGAACGCCGATCGGGCGCGCAGCGTCGTGCGCATGCCGTCTTTCGAACAGGTGTCCGGCGACCCGGTGCTCTACGCGCACGCGTCGCGGATCCTGCACATGGAGTCGAACCCGGGCAACGCCCGGGCACTCGTGCAGCGCCACGGCGATATCGACGTGTGGCTCAACCCCCCGCCGATTCCGCTCACAACGAAGGAGATGGACGCCGTCTACGAACTGCCCTACCGGCGCGTCCCGCATCCGAGCTACGGCCAGGCGAAGATCCCGGCCTACGAGATGATCCGTTTCTCGGTGGCGATCCAGCGTGGGTGCTTCGGCGGCTGCACCTTCTGCTCGATCACCGAGCACGAAGGTCGCATCATCCAGAGCCGCTCGGAAGACTCGGTGATCCGCGAGATCGAGACCGTGCGCGACACGGTGCCGGGCTTTACGGGTGTGATCTCCGACCTGGGCGGGCCCACCGCGAACATGTACCGCCTCGCCTGCAAATCGCGCGAGATCGAAAGCGCGTGCCGCCGGCCGTCGTGTGTCTTCCCCGGCATCTGCCCGAATCTCGACACCAACCATGCGCCACTCATCAACCTCTACCGCCGCGCCCGCGCGCTCCCGGGTGTGAAGAAGGTGCTGATCGCCTCGGGCGTGCGCTATGACCTCGCGACCGAGTCGCCGGAGTACGTCAAGGAACTGGCGCAGCACCACGTGGGCGGCTATCTCAAGATCGCCCCTGAGGCGATCTCCGAGGGCCCGCTCTCGAAGATGATGAAACCCGGTGTCGGGACCTACGACCGCTTCAAGGCCCTCTTCGACAAGTACTCGAAGGAAGCTGGCAAGAAGCAATACCTGATCCCGTACTTCATCGCCGCGCATCCGGGCACGACCGACGAGGACATGCTCGAGCTCGCGCTCTGGTTGAAGCGCAACGGGTTCCGCGCCGACCAGGTGCAGGCCTTCCTGCCCGTCACCGATGGCGACCGCGACCGCCATGTATCACTCCGGCAAGAACCCGCTGCACAAGGTAAACCACGTGAGCGAAGAGGTGCAGGTTCCGAAAGGCTTGCGCGTGCGCCGACTGCACAAGGCCTTTCTGCGCTATCACGACGCGGAGAACTGGCCGCTGCTGCGAGAGGCGCTGCGGCGCATGGGTCGTGCGGACCTGATCGGAAACGGCAAGCAGCATCTCGTGCCAACCTACCAGCCGATCGGTACGGGCCGCGGGCACGAAGGAAAGCGCAAGCCAGGTGCGAAGGCGACGCCGTTCCGCACGCAGCACACGGGGCTGCCGGATGCGTCGCGGCCGCGGCCGCGGCAGTCGCCAGGGCCGAACCGGCAGCGGCCGAAATAAGCCCGATCACGGCACCGCGCGCGCACTTTGGGTTTGCGAATGGACCTCATAACCATGGCCGCCGTCGTCCAGACGGTGGCGGTCGTGGTCGCCGTCGGCTTCGGGATCGTACAGATCCAGGAATTCGCCGCAGCACGACGGCGGACCGCAGCCTACATGCTGATGCAGTCCTTCCAGTCGCCACAGATGCTGCGGGCCATCATCACGCTCGACACGCTTCCGGACGACGCCGCCAAAACAACCATCGATGCGCTGCCTATGGAGAGCCAGATGGACCTAATCAACGTGATGGCCGTCTGGGAAAGTCTGGGTATCCTCGTCCACAAAGGCGAAGTCACCCTTGTCGATGGTTGACGACTTCTACAGCGGCACGCTGATCCAGAGCCATCGCAAGCTGCGCCGCTACGTCGCCGAGTTGCGCTCCGAAACGGGGCGCGACACGCGCTGGGAGTGGTTCGAGTGGCTGGCCGACCGCATGGCCGAGCGCGAGTCGGGGGCTCCGCCCGTTCCCGCAAACATTAAATACCAAGCTTGGCGTCCACGGTCGAGACACGAGTAGAGTACGCTCCCGGCCGCGTGAGCGCCCACTCGAGGAGCGGGTGGCCGCGGTTCTTGGGAGGTTCGGACATGAGTAGGCGACTCAGGATCTCGCGCCGCCCAGGCGGGCGCGCAATCGGTTGTGCTGCGATTGCCAGCATCGCCCTCGGACTCCTGGCCGGCTGCCAGACGCCGCTGTCACCCGCGCCGGCTGCACCCGCGCCCGCGATCCAGCTCCTCGATGCCGCGCGCCTCGACCTTCCGGCCGGTTGCACCGTGACCGCGGGCCGCACCTACCGCATGAGCTACACAGTGGGGCTCGACGGCCGCACCGGCAGCCTCGGCGCCATTACGCCTCCGGACGCTCCGGCCTGCCTGCAGGCGGCCCTCGCGTCCTGGGTGGCGACGTTCCGCTACGCACCCCTAACTCAGACCGAATCCGTCACCGCGGACTGGATTCTCGTGACCGCGCGCCGCGGATCCTGAGGATGTCGAGCCGCCCGGCCCCGAAATCGCTCGCCGAGCTGGCGGAGATCGCCCGTGAACATGGCGCGGCCGAGGCGCGCGGCGACCTCGCCGCCACCCTGGCCACGCTCGAGGCGGAGCCCAGCTACGAGCTCTTTCCGGTCGGTCTGAAGATGACGGGCGGGGTCCGCACCCGCCGTTACTACGAACATTTCTTCGCGAACGTCGCGCCTCGCATCACGGGCTACGAGATGCTCGGCGAGTGGGTCAACGAGCTGGGCGTAGTGCAGGAGTACAGCGTCAGCATGCGCTGCGACGATGCACGGGTACGGGACTTCCGGATCATGGGGCTGCTCAAGTTCGGCCAGTCTGCGCTTTCGGGTGAGCGCCTGTACGCCGACGAGTCGATCCTTCGAATCCTGTTCGAGCCGGTCTGGGACGAGCTCGAGCCGACCTGATATTTGCGTAGGTTCGGCAAGCGCTCATTACGCATTCTGGCTGTCTGATGGGCGAGTGAGGCATACTTGCCATGCTTTCAGGCCCGATCCCTTCGCAACCCTGCGCCCGCCCTGACAGGGTCCGGAGCGCCGATGACCTCGACCTGGCCCAACGTCCGCTTCGATTTCTCGGGAGCCGTGGTCCTGGTGACGGGCGGCACGAGCGGCATCGGCGCCGGCATCGCGTCGGCGTACCGGGACGCGGGCGCGGAGGTCCACATCACGGGTACGCGCGGCGCGGCGAGGGATTACCAGGCCGACCTCACGGGCTATCACTACCAGCGCCTCGACATCGAAGACTCCGCGGGCATAGACGCCGTGGCCGCAGCGCTGCCGCGGCTCGATGTGCTGGTGAACAATGCCGGCGTCGCGCTCCCGGCGCTCGGTCTCGATGAATATCAGCCGGAAGTGTTCGAGCGCGCTCTCCACATGCACCTGACCGGCGGGTACCGCATGGCGTATCGGTGCGTCGACAAGCTCGCCGCCAGCCGCTTGCCGGGCGGAGGCTCGATCGTCGGCATCGCGTCGATGGCCTCGTACTTTGGCATCGAGATCGTCCCGGGCTACGGCGCGGCGAAGACCGGGCTGGTCGGCCTGACACGCGCGCTCGCGGTGCACTGGGCGCGGCGCAACGTCCGCGTCAACGCGGTCGCGGCCGGGCTGACCGAGAGCCGCATGACCGCAGGCACGCTTTCCAACCCGGAGTGGGCGGCGCCGACGCTCGCGCGAACGCCGGCCGGGCGCCACGGTGTGCCGCTCGATGTCGCGGGCGCCGTGCTCTTTCTCACCAGCGCCGCGGCGAGCTGGATCACCGGACAGACACTGCCCGTCGACGGCGGCTACACGATCGCGGGCTGAGAGGCGTGACCATGAAGGCCGTACGACTGCACGGGCCGGGCGATCTGCGGCTCGACGAGATCGCCGAGCCGACACCGGGCGCGGCCGACGTCGTCGTCCGGGTTGCCGCCTGCGGGATCTGCGGCAGCGATCTCTCCTACCTGCGCACCGGGCGGCGTTTCCGCCCCGGTCGCCGCGCCCATCGGCCTCGGTCACGAGCTCTCGGGCACGGTGGCCGCGGTGGGTCGCGACGTGCGCGGGCTCGCGCCCGGGACGCGCGTCATCGTCAACCCGATGGGCGGCGGCAATGCGATAGGCAACGGCAGCCCCGAGGGCGCATTCGCCCCGTTGCTGCTCGTACGCAATGCGGTGCTCGGCGACGGCATCCACGTGATCCCCGACTCGCTGCCGTTCGAGAGGGCTGCGCTCGCGGAACCGCTCTCCGTCTCGCTGCACGCGGTCAACCGCGTCCGCCGCCAGGCCCGGCTCGAAGGTCGCCGTGTTCGGTGCCGGCTCGATCGGTCTCGGCATCGTGCTCTTCCTGCGGCGCAATGGCGTCGAGGACATCGCGATCGTCGACGTGTCGGAGCAGCGGCTCGCACGCGCCCGCGCGCTCGGCGCGCGCATCACCATCAACCCGGCACGCGAGGACGTCGCGACGCGGCTGGGCGAGGCCCAGGGCCGCGGCGAACTCTTCGGCTGGCCGGTCGTCGAGACCGACACGTTCTTCGAGGTGTCCGGCGCATCCACCGTGATCCCTTCGATCATCGGCATGGCGCCGTTTCACGCCTCGCTCGTGGTCGTCGCCGTACATCACGAGCCGGTGCCGGTCAATTTCCTGATGGCGCTCGGCAAGGAGATGACCATCACGACCTCGATGGCTTATCCGAACGAGTTTCCGGAGGTGCTCGAGACGCTGTCAGGCGGCGTCGACATCGAGCCCATGATCAGCCACCGATTCCCGCTCGACGAGTACGCTGCGGCATTCGCGATGGCGCAGAACCGCGACGAGTCGGGCAAGGTCCTGATCACGTTTCCGGCCTGATCCCGACGCATCCGATGGGCCGCGACACGATCCGCATCCGCGACCTCGCGAGCCCGGTGCTCACGGATCTGCAGCGTACAGGCGATCGCATCCGCACCGCGGGTCGAGATGAGCGAGCGGGCGGTCCTCGATGCGGCACGGGCCCGCACCGGGCTCGATGACTTCGGGCCGGAAGACTTCCGCGAGCGGCTGCGCGTCTGGCTCAAGAGCTTCGAGGAGGACCCGGGCCTCGGTCCGCTTGGACGCGCAACGATGTTCGGCGAAGCCGTGCGCTATGCCGCGAGCCGGCTGCGTGTCGAGGACCTGCTCCGACGACACGCGGAGATCCTCGACGTCGAGATCGACCGGCCGATCGTGATCGCGGGACTGCCCCGCTCGGGCACGACGCACCTCGTCAACATCCTGGCCGCCGACCCGCGGCTGCGCTCGATGCAGCTCTGGGAAACGATGGAGCCGATCCCCGGCCGCGGACGATCGAGCGGCTCCCGGCGAACCGGATCCGCGCTTCGTGCGTACGCGCGAAGCCTGGGGCGCCTTCGAAACCGTGCTGCCGCTGATGCCCGCGATGCACGAGATGGCGCCGGATCACGTGCACGAGGACATCGAGCTGCAGGGGATCGACTTCTCCTCCTACCTGCCCGAATGGCAGTCGCGCCCTTACCGCTGGCGCGACTACTACTACGCGCACGATCAGACACAGCACTACGCCTACGGGCGCAAGGTGCTCAAGGCGCTCACCTGGCTCAAGGGGCCGAACCGCTGGGTCATGAAATCCCCGCCGCACATGGAGAATCTGCCCGCGCTCGCGGCCACGTATCCGGATGCGACGGTCATCGTGACACACCGCGACCCCGTCGCGGTCATCCAGTCGGCCATCACGATGCTGGCCTATGGCGACCGAATCCGGCGCAGCACCATCGACCTCGCGGAGCTCGCGCGCTACTGGATCGACCGCGTGGAACACCTGCTTCGCGCCTGCGTGCGTGACCGCGAGGCGATCCCGGCCGGGCGCTCGATCGACGTGCGTTTCCACGAGTACATGGCGGATCAGAAGGCGATCATCGAGCGCGTGTACGACATGTCGGCGCTACCGCTCACGGATGATGTCGAAGCGCGCATCAACGACTATCTCGCGGCGAATCCGCGCGGCAAGTACGGGCAGGTGGCCTACGACCTGGCGGGCGACTTCGGCGTCGACATCGCCGCCCTGCGCCGACGGTTTCGCTTCTACTACGAGCGGTTCGGCGTGAGAGTCGAGCCGACCATCGGGGAGGACGCATGAACGAGGCAGCGAAGCGGCTCGCCTCCGGCCGCGCATGGGACGATTTCTGCGAGTCGGTGCGCCGCGCCGGTCACCTGATCGAACGGTTCGGTGCGGAGGTCGACGAGCTCGATCGCGCTGAGTGGTACCGATTCCTGACCCGGCTGATGCGCAACGGCTTCGAGCGGTACATGGAGAACTGCGAGCCGGAGCGGCCGCGGCTGCGCGACGCCCCGTGGCGCCAGGGAATCAATTTCCAGTCGCCCGACCAGGATCACCTGCTCGCCGAGTTCGTCGACGGTCGCTACGACTACCGGATCACCGGCATCCGCGGGACGATCCCGTACTTCGTGATGGCGGCGTGGACCGCGAAGCAGCCGGCCGACCTCGGCGCGCGCGACTGGGCCGAACGCGGAGTCGATGGCCTGGCGGAATTCGATCCGGCGACCCTGCGCACAACGGGGTTTCTCACCAGCGACGACATCGCTTTCGACTCCGAGGGACGCTTCGAGGTGATCGTGAGCCGCGAGCGGCCGACGGCCGGCGCCAACTGGCTGCCCATCACGGAGGACTGCGTCGGATTGCTCGTGCGCGTCGTGCACCATCGACGCGAGGAAACCTCGAGCCCCGTCATGCACATCGCGCGGCTCGACGGTACCGCGCCGCGGCCGATCCGCCCCGCCGAGATGAGCGACGCGCTCGCCAAGTCCGGCGCAGATGGTGCTCGGCTACGCGGAGCTGGTGCGGCGCTGGTGGCAGGAAAACCTGGGCAAGCGCCCGAATCGCATTCGATTCAGCCGCGCCGTGTACCTGAGCAACGGCGGCGTGCCCGACCGGCATCACGGCTTCGGCACCTGGGAGAAGCGTCCGGACGAGGCGCTGGTGATCAGCTTCACGCCGGCACCCTGCGACTACTGGATCTTCCAGCTCTGCAATATCTGGCAGGAGAACCTCGACTGCTACGAGGAAGGCCAGGGCTACGTCACGAAGTATCGCGCGACGTACGAGGCCGATGGCTCGGTGAGGATCGTCGTCGCGGACTCGGATCCGGGCCTGGGCGGGAACTGGATCGATCCATACGGGCACGCCCACGGCGGCATGAGCCTGCGGCTCATCAAGACGCAGGGCGAGCCGCCGCCGGTGACGCTGCACAGGCTGCCGTTCGCCACTCTCGTACGCGATGGCTGGGCGGCGCTGACGCCCGGCGATGCGATCGTCAGCGGCGAGATCACCGATTGAAGACATCCACGACGCCCGGGCGCTTTCTCGGCTGGCGGATGGTCGCGCTCGCCTTCCTGTGCACGAACCTCGTGCTGGGGTTCACCTTCGGGACCTACGGCCCGTTTGTCGCGGCCATCTCACGCGATTTCGCAGCCTCGCGCTCGCTGTTGTCCGGCGGTCTCGCGCTCGTGGTAACGATCATGGGATTGTCAGCGCCCGCGGTCGGGCGGGCAATCACGCGCTGGTCGATCCGGAACGTGGCGTCGGTCGGACTCGGCGCGCTGGCGCTCATGTTCCTGCTCGCTAGCCTCGCGCAGAACGCGTGGCAGTTCGTGGCCATCTTCGGCGTGCTCGGCGGGGTGGCGGCGGGCTGCCTGGTGGTCGTGCCACCCACGACGCTCATCAACAACTGGTTTGTCGCCGAGCGCGGCAAGGCCACGGGCATCGTGATGATCCCGTTCCTGGTGATGGTCATGCCGCCGGTCGTTGCGGCAGCCATCACCGTCGCCGGCTGGCGGCCGACGTCCATCGGCCTCGCGATCGTGGTCATTCTGCTCCTGCCGTTGACACGCCTGATCGTCGACCGGCCTGCGGAGGTCGCCCAATCGGCGCTCGGGGCGGATGCGGCGGCGCCGCTGCCGTCAGCCCGTCGAGCAAGCGGCGAGCGCGAGACGGCGCACCCGATGCGCGAGCCCGCCTTCTGGGCCATCACGTACTGCGGTGGCATCGTCGCCGGAGCCGGCGTGACCCTGAGCACGCACCTCGTACCGTTTGCGACGGGCGCCGGTTACGGCCTGCAGAGCGCAGCGATGCTGCTCACGATCATGGCTGCGGCGGGGATGGCGGGCGGCGTTCTGTTCGGGCTGCTGGCGGACCGATTGGGCGGCGCTCGCGCGCTCGGCCTCATGTGCCTCGCGCAGGCCTTGCTCTGGCCATCGCTGCTCGGGGGCGCGGGATACGCCATGCTGGCTGCGGTGGTGGCGGGCGTCGGCCTGTGCGTCTCCGCGGTACTGCCGGTGGTCGCGACGCTGTGCGGCAACGTTTTCCGCACGCAGCTCATTCGCCCGGGTCATCGGCCTGTACTCCATCAGCGCGATGCCGTTCGGCTTGCTCATGCCGGTGATCGCTGGCTGGTTGTTCGACACCACGGGCTCGTACCGCGCCGTCTTTGCGGGATACGGCGCTGCTGTTCGCCGGCGCGGTCGTCCTGCTCTTCTACGTGCACCGCGTGGAGGCAGCGCAACGACCGGCCGCGGTCGCGGCATGAATGGCGGCGCCGGCCGCCATGCCGACAAGGAGCTTCCGATGATTGCAGCAGCCCTCGCCGCCGGTCTCGCCCTTCAGCCCGCTCAGGATCGGGCCGCTCACGCTGCGCAACCGGTTCATCAAGTCGGCCACCAACGAAGGGCGCGCCCGTGGCGGCACGGCCTCGAAGTCGCTCGTGCAGTTCCACGAGTCGATGGCCGCCGGTGGCAACGCCCTGACCACGGTCGCCTACTGCGCCGTGAGCCCGGACGGGCGGACCTTCGTCGACCAGGTGACGCTCGATGAGGCAGCCGTGCCGCATCTTCGGGTGCTGACCGACGCGGTGCACAAGCACGGCGGGGCCGCCAGCGCGCAGATCACGCACGGCGGTTGCTTCACCTTCATCGAGCAGCTCACGAGCGGCCGTCCGCTCTCCTCGAGCGGCGGCTTCAACAAGGTGGGGATCATGAGCGGCCAGCTGCTGCGCCGCGCGATGACCGAGGCGGACATGGACCGCATCGCCGGCGAGTTCGAGCGCGCCGCGCGGCTCGCGCGCGAGGCGGGCTTCGACGCCGTCGAGATCCACATGGGCCACGGCTATCTGCTCAGCCAGTTCATCTCGCCGCTCTACAACAAGCGCCGCGACCAGTACGGCGGCTCGACCGCGAACCGCGCGCGCTACCCTGCGCAGGTGCTTCGCCGCGTGCTGGACGCGGTCGGGCGGGACCTTGCCGTCGTCTGCAAGTTCAGCGTCACCGACGGGGTGCGGCGCGGCAACACGGCCGAGGACGGCGCCATCGTCGCCCGCGCGCTCGAGGCCGAAGGCGCGCACCTGCTGGTGCTGTCCGCCGGCATGAACGTCGAGTCGATCACGACGATGTTCGGGTCGTCCTTTCCGAAGGAGAACCGCGCGCGACCGCCCAACGCGATCGTCGCCGCCGCGATGTTCATCCAGCGGCTGACCGAGCCGCGGAACGTCGAGTTCCATGAGATGTACCTGCTCGAGCATTCGCGCCGGGTCCGTGCCGCCGTGAGAATGCCGCTCGCCTATCTGGGCGGCATCAAGTCGCTCGCGAGCGTGCAGCAGGTCCTGGGCGAGGGCTTCGATGCGGTCGCGCTGGGCCGCGCGCTCATCTGCGAGCCGGACCTCCCGCGGCGCTTCGCGAGCGGCACGGCGACCCGCTCGGAGTGCATCTCCTGCAACCGTTGCGTGGCGATGATGTACACGCCCGGCGGTACCTCGTGCGTACTTCACGAGCCGGGTGATGCGGTGCTGAACGCCCAGCCGGCGGCCTCGTGATCGGATCCATCGACATCAGCACGCTCGGTCCCGGTCCCCGCCGAGCGCTCGCAGGAACTCGAGCAGCAGCGCGTTGACCTCGCGCGGCTTTTCCATCTGCATCAGGTGGCCGGCGCCCGCGATCATCTCCACGCGGCGCAGATCCGGAAACTGCGCCCGGAAGAGCGAGATCGGATCCTGACCGTGGAACCCCTCGAGATCGCAGTCGCGCTCGCTGCCGATGAAGAACGCCGGCACCGGGGAGGTCCGGCCCTCGAACGGCCGGCGGCTCGCCCACTTGAGGTCCATCGAGCGGTAGTAGTTCAGACCACCGGTAAAGCCGCTGCGCGCGTACTCCGAGACATAGAACTCGAGCTCGAGCTCGGAGAGCCAGTGCCACGGCAGCGGCGGCGGCTCGGGCAGCGCGTCGAGATAGGCGGTTCCGGGTGGGTGCTTCCAGACGTCGAGGTAGTGATAGTCGCCGGACAGCGCGTAGAACACCTTGCTCAGGAACTCGCGCGGCGCCGCAGTCGAGCGCCGCGTCGGCGGGTCCGTATGGCGCGAAGTAATGAATGTGCACGAAGTGCTTCTTCGCCATCTCCGCGTACTCGGCGAGCGGCGGCCTCTCAGGGTTGTGCGGCGCGGCCGGGTTCTCGAGGCCGATGACGGCGATCACGCGCTCCGGCGCGCGAAAGGCGAGGTCGTATACGGCGAACGCCCCGAAGTCGAGCCCGACGAAGATCGCGCGCTCGGCGCCGATCGCATCGAGCAGCCCGAGCAGATCGCCGGTGATCTGCGGGACGTCGTACGCGGCGACCTCCGCCGGTGCGTCCGTCTGACCCATCCCGCGCATGTCAGGCGCGACGCAGCGGAAGCCCGCCTGCGCGATCACCGGTATCTGGTGCCGCCAGCTGAACCACAGATGCGGGAACCCGTGACACAGGATCACGGGCACGCCCGCGCCCTGCTCGACGTAGTGCATGCGGATGCCGTTGATCCGCGCGTACCGATGCGTCCAGTCAGCCATCGCGCGCTATGTTATCCGCCGGGGCAGCGCGATCCCGTACATCTGCGCGACCGCTGCGCTCATCGCCGCGACGACCTGGTCGCGCGGCGCGCTGCGCAGGCCGGCCGCGGAAGCACGGTTCGACTCGCCCGCGACATGGATCGGTCCCTGCCCGAGGTGCTCGAGGCCTTCTCGTGCGACGTCGTCCGGGTCCATCGGCACGGTTATCGTCGCCGGCCCGATCGACGCACGCGCCGCGTCGCTCGCGACGCTTCCAAAGGCCATCCCCGATCGCAGCATGGCCGGCGTCGCCGTGGCACCGGCGACGAGTCCGAGCACGTCCACGCCAACGGTGCCGAACTCGTACCACAGCGACTCGGCGAGCACGATCTCGAACGCCTTGCTCGCCGCGTAGGCCGCGATGAAAGCGCCACCTGCAAGCCCGGCCATCGATGAGACCAGAATCACGCCGCCGCGACCCCGCGACTTCATGCGCGCGCCGAGCGCATGCGAAAGCACGAGCGGGGCCGGCACAGTTGAGTCGCACCAGTGCAAGCGCTGCGTCGGCCGGACGGTCGAGCAGCATCGCGGCGCCGTGCGCGGCGCCGGCGTTGTAGACCAGAAGCCCGACGTCGCGGCCGGCGACGAGCGCGTCGATCTCCGCCTCGAGCTCCGGGCCTGGTCAGATCGAGCGCCTGCGTCACGACCTGGACGCCGAATTCGAGGCGTATCGCAGCCGCCGTCTCCTCGAGCGGGCCGGTGCGGCGCGCGATGAGCAGGAGGTCGAGGCCGCGCCCGGCCAGCTGCCGCGCAAAACTCCGGCCGATACCCTCCGATCCACCGGCGACCAGCGCCCAGGGACCGTAGCGCCGAACGAAGTCTCCGCGTGTCTCGCGTCCGGTCATCGGCTCTTCCTCGTCGTGAGCTGCCCGTCGATCAGCCGACCGCGCGCATTTCTTCGGCGGTCAGCCTTGATCCCGGCGGAGGCGACGTTCTCCTCCAGGTTGGCGAAGCTCGACGTCCCCGGGATCGGCAGCATCGCGGAGGAGCGCGCGAGCAGCCAGGCGATGGCGGCCTGCGGCATCGACAGTCCGCGGCGGCTCGCGAACCGCGCGAGCGCGACCACCGGACCGCCCGTCGTCGCCATGTCGCCCTCGCCCTGGGCGAGCGGGCGCCAGGGGATGAAGACGAGGCCGTCGCGCTCGCATGCAGCCAGCACTGCGTCCGAGGTCCGGTCCGCGACGTTGTAGCGGTTCTGCACCGAGACGATGGTGGCCAGCCGGCGGGCGCGAGTGAGCTCCGGGACCCGCACGTTCGATACGCCGATGTGCCGGATCTTTCCCTCTGACTGCAGGCGCACGAGCTCGCCGATCGACTCCTCGAGCCGCACCCGGGGATCGACGGTGTGCAGCTGGTAGAGGTCGATCCGTTCCAACCGCAGACGCTTCAGGCTCGCTTCGCAGGCGGCACGCAGGTGCTCGGGGCGACAGTCGGGATCCCAGCGTGCCCGCATGGGGCGCACGATTCCGCCCTTGGTCGCGATGACGAGCCCCGGCGGATACGGATGCAGCGCCTCGGCGATCAGCTCTTCGCTCGTGCCGGGCCCGTAGGAATCCGCGGTATCGATGAAGTTCACGCCGAGCTCGACCGCGCGCTTGAGCACGCGGCGCGCCTCGGCCGGATCGCGCGGCGGCCCCCAGATGTCGGGGCCGGTGATCCGCATCGCGCCAAACCCCAGCCGGTTTACGGTCAGGTCACCGCCGATCACGACACTGCCCGCCGCTGCTGCCTTCGCTTCCATGGCTTGCCTCCGGGTCTCGCTGCCGACGCACAGCTTATGTCTTTGACTTAAGCCGCGCTGCCGTTCGTGACCCGTATCACGGCTCCAAGCAGCACCCGGGACTCGGCGGCCCGGCGGACGCTAGCGTGTCTCCCCGGATCCGTGAGTCATGGAGCCGAGGAGGAGCGTATGAACGTCCCGACGACATTGCGCCACCTGTTGATCGCCACGGCCCTGGCGCTGCCCGTGCGCCGCGACTCGCGGCACCACCCGCGCACGCCCCGGCGCACGGCTGGCGGGCGAAGAACGACCCCACCTACGCCGGATACAGTGGCCGCAACTGGCAGCGCGATTATGGTGTGCGGCTGGGGCGCTGCGACCGGGCCGAGATCGGCGCGATCCTGGGCGGCGTCACCGGCAGCGTGATTGGCGCGAAAGTCGTCCGAGGACGACGATCGGCTGGTCGCCGTGGTCGTCGGTACCGTCATCGGCGCGGCCATCGGCTCCGAAATCGGCCGCCGAATGGATCGCACGGACCGCTCCTGCGTGGGCCACGCGCTCGAGCTTGCGAACTACGGCCAGACCGTCGCCTGGAGCAATCCATCGACGAAGGTGAGCTACCAGCTCACGCCGCTCGCCGACGATAAGGTGAGCACTGACGGCTGCCGCCGCTTCCGACTCGTCGCGCACGGCACCTTCGGGCTGAGCGAGGGCCGGACGACGGCCTGTCCGGACGCCGACGCGGTCTGGCAGCCTGCACCCGACGTCCGCTTGAGCCGCCGCTGACCGGGTGCCGGGCCGCAGTTTCGCAGTTTTGTCGCGAAGCTTCTGCGAGTTGTTCCGGGGCCGCATCAATAACCCGAAACTGCGGCCCGGCACCTTTCCGGAGATCGCGGATCTGGCGGAGCAGGTCGAGCACGGTTTCATCGCCGAAGAGCTCGCTCAAGGACGCGGTGAGCTTGCGCTGCCAGTTGGGATACTCGGCGAGCGTCCCAGGCACGTTGACCGGCTCGCCCATCCCGAGAAGGTCCTCGAGCTGCAGCACGACGAGCGCCGAGGCGCTCTGCGCAAGATAGCGCTGGATGGCAGCCGCGAGCGCCGCGCCAAACGGCACGCCCGTTGACGCGGCCAGCGCGACCCCGAGCCCGGCGTCGGCCAGCGCCACGCCTAAGCGCTCGCGATCCAGCGACCGTTCTGAATGCACGCGCTGCCGCGTCTCCTCGTCGGGGTAGAGCTGCAGTCGGTCGCGCAATTCAAGGTCCGTGCCTTCCCACCAGCCGCGCAAAGTCGGCAGGTCATGCGTCGTGGCTGCGGCGATCGCGCGGCGTGCAAAGCGATCGGGCGAGCGGAAGCGCCCGTCGGACTCCTTCTCGAACAGCAGCACCTTGTAGTGATAGACACCGAAGTCCGCCATGGCCGCACGCACTTCGTCCGGGACCGTGCCCAGGTCCTCGCCGATCGCGAGGCAGCGATTGCGTGCGCTCTCGAGCGCGAGCACCGACATCAGGTCCTCGAGCGGATAGTGGACGTAGCCGCCGTCGACCGCGCTCGCGCCGGCAGGCACCCACCATTGCCGGAACAGCGACATGACGTGATCCACGCGCAGCGCGCCGTAGTAGCGCATGTTGGCTTCGATCAGCTCGCGGAATGGACGGTAGCGCGCGAAATGAGCGCATGCGGATCCTGCGGCGGAATGCCCCAGTCCTGGCCCTTGAGCGCGAGCGGGTCGGGTGGCGCGCCCACCGCCGCGCCGGACCGGTAGACCCGCGGATCGGACCAGGTCTCCGAGCCCGCGACGTTCACGCCGACGGCGTAGTCGCCATATAGCCCGATGCCCATGCCGAGCGCGCGCGCATGGGCCTGCACGGCCGCGAGCTGCTCCTCCGCCACCCACTGCAGCCACTCGTGGAACGCGATCTCGTCCGCATGCGCGGCCTCGAACGCAATCACTTCCGCGTGCTCCGGGTCGCGGAGCTCCGCAGGCCATGCCGGCCACCCCCAGCGCCCGGCGTCCTCCGCCCTCATCCGCCGGTCGATCGCCTCGTGCAATGCAAATCGGCGCAGCGCCTCACCCCTTGCACGACGATATTCCCGGAACGCGCGTGCGCGGGGTGTACCCGAGGCGAGATGGTGCCGTCGGAAATGGGCGTAGAGCCGCTCGAGCGCAGGCAGCTTGATGCGCGACACGCCGGCGTAGTCCACCAGCGGCGTGCTGCGCAACGCCGCGAGCTGTCGGCGACCGTCGTCCGACTCCATCTCGCGGCGAAGCTCATTGCACTCGGCGTACTCGGGGACGTCCGGCACGGCGATGTAGAGCACGTTGAGGAACTGGCGGGATGACGGACTGTACGGGCTGACGTGCGATGGATTCGCGGTGGAAAGCGCATGCATCGGGTTGATGCCGACGAAATCCGCGCCGCACCGGGCCGCATGCGCGACGAGCTCCCGAAGATCGGCGAAGTCACCGATACCCCAGTTCTGGTCCGAGCGGAGCGAGTAGAGCTGGGCTGCGAGTCCCCAGGCCCGTCCGCCTGCGCGCAGAACCTCCGGCTCGTAGCAACGCGGCGGCGCGATGATCAGTGCGCAACCCGCCGACACATCCGCGTCGACGACGACCTCGCAGCGTGTGATATCCGCAAGGCAGCGCCTCGGGCAGGACCAGCAGGCGCCGCGAAATCGCCCGACCGTCGATCTCGCGCCGCTCGCCCTCCGCGAGCGATTCCGGGTCTGCGGTGCCCTCGACCGCGCCGCCGTCCTCGAGCCTCACACGCCAGGCGACCGTACCTGCGAGAAGGTCGCACGGCAGCGAGAGCGCGACGCCCATCCGGGCGGGCCGCAGCACCACCACTGCCGGCAGCAATACCCGCCAGCGTTCCGACTCGATCGAATCGATCTCGCGCGAAAGCGCCGCTGCGTCGCGGAGATCGCATCCCATCGCCGCGAGCAGCGCATCGCGCGTCGCGGGGCTGAAGTGGCGGAGCTCGCCGCGATAGTCGAAGTACGCCTCGCCGATGCCACGCAAGGCCGCCAGGCGCTGCTTGAGCACCTCGAGCTCGTTCTCGGTCGTGTCGGACTCCGGACGCTGTCTGCTCATTCGGCCTGCGATTCCAGCAGCACCGTGCTGCGCGGCTCGAGCGGCAGCGTGCCCAGGTTGCGCAGCATCCGGGCGCCCGGCCCGGGATGACGCAGCGCAGTGTCGAACAGCACGCACCAGGACGCCCCGTCGGGCGGTGGCGGAAGCGCGAACTCGACCGCCGACTCGTCTGCATTGAAGATGGCGAGCAGGTCGCCGTAGGCCGCGCGGCGCGAGGCCGCGCCTGCGCTCATCAGCACGCCGAGGCAGCGCGCGCTCGAGTCGTTCCAGTCGGCCTCGGAAAGCTCGCGACCGCCCGGGTGCAGCCAGCTCACGTCCTTGGTCGAAGCGCCGCGCTTCGCGCCCTTGAGAAACGTGTCGCGCCGCAGTCCCGGCCGCGAGCGGCGGAAACGGATCAGGTGCCGCGCAAAGTCGGCGAGATCGTAATTCTCCTCGACCAGGCTCCAGTCGATCCAGTTGAGCTCGTTGTCCTGGGCATAGGAGTTGTTGTTGCCGAGCTGGGTGCGCCCCATCTCGTCGCCGGCGAGCAGCATCGGCACGCCCTGCGCCAGCATGACCGTGGCAAGCAGGTTTCGCATCTGGCGCCTGCGGAGCGCGCGGATGGATGGATCGTCGGTCGGTCCTTCGACGCCGTGGTTCCAGCTCAGGTTGTGGGCGTGGCCATCTACGCCGTTCTCGAGGTTCGCTTCGTTGTGGCGTTCGTTATAGGACACGGTATCAGCGAGTGTGAAGCCGTCGTGTGACGCGACGAAGTTGACGGACGCGGTGGGCTTGCGGCCGTGGTGCCGGAACAGGTCGCTCGACCCTGCAAACCGCTCGGCGAAGCTCCCGAGCAGTGGCCGGTCGCCCCGCCAGAACGCACGCGTCGTATCCCGGAACCGGTCGTTCCATTCCGACCAGCCCGCCGGGAAGTGTCCGAGCTGGTATCCGCCGGGACCCACGTCCCAGGGCTCCGCGATCAGCTTGGTGTACGCGAGCACGGGATCCGAGCGCAGCGCTGCGAACAGCGGCGCATTGCTGTTGTATCCACTGCTGTCGCGGCCGAGGACCGGCGCCAGGTCGAAGCGGAAGCCGTCCACGCCCATCTCGCTCACCCAGTAGCGCAGACCTTCGATCACGAGCGAGCGGACCGCGGCGTGATCAAAGCTGACCGTGTTGCCCGTCCCGGAGTGGTTCTCGTACCGCGAGCGATCGTGCGGTGGCAGGCGGTAGTAGTTGGCATTGTCGAAGCCTCGAAGACTCAACGTCGGACCGCGCTGGTCGCCCTCCGCCGTGTGGTTGAAGACGACATCGAGGATCACTTCGAGACCGGCCGCGTGAAGCGCTCGCACCATTGCCTTGAACTCGACGACCGGATCGGCGACCGCATAGCGCGCGTCCGGCGCGAACCACGCGAGCGGGTTATAGCCCCAGTAGTTCGTCAGGCCGCGCTTCACGAGGAACTGCTCACTCACCCAGGCATGGCAGGGCATCAGCTCTACGGACGTGACGCCGAGGCGCTGCAGGTGATCGATCACCGCCGGATGAGCGAGCCCGACGTACTTGCCGCGATACTCCGCAGGAACGCGCGGATGCCGCTGCGTGTAGCCCTTGACATGCAGCTCGTAGATGATCGTGTCGCGCCAGGGCACGTGCGGGCGACGGGCGCCACCCCAGCTGAACGCAGGATCGACGACGCGGCATTTCGGCACGTAGGGCGCGCTGTCGGTTGCGTCCGGGCTGCGATCGTTTCCCGCCACCGCACCGTTGAGCGCGGGATGCCAGGTGAGGTCCCCCGAGAGCGCGAGCGCAGCCGGGTCGATCAGGAGCTTCGCGGGATTGCAGCGCTCGCCTGCGGCAGGGTTGTATGGTCCGTGCACCCGGTACCCGTACTTCGAGGCCCACGCCTCCGAACTCCGCCGGCAGGAAGCCGTGCCAGATGTCACCGGTGCGCGAAGGCAGCGCGAGGCGCGCACGCTCGCGCCCGTCGTCTCCGAAGAGGCACAGCTCGATCCGGTCGGCGATGCCGGAAAACACGGCGAAGTTGGTGCCGATCCCGGTCCAGTGCGCGCCCAGAGGCTGCGGCGCGCCCGCCTCGAGCTCCGCCCCGGACACGGTCACGGCATCGCTCGCAGGAAGACGGCTGCGAGCGGCGGCAGATCCAGCCGCAGGCTGTGCGGCAAACCGTGCCAGGGCTCGGCGTCGGCCGTCCACTGCGTCCGCGAGGCGTAGCCCGACCCGCCGAAGCGCGCTGCATCGGTGTCGAGCACGGTTTGATAGTCGCCCGGACGGTCGACGCCGATCCGGTAGCCGTCACGCGGAACCGGCGTGGCGTTGAACACGCAGAGGAGAGGCGGCGCGCCAGGCATAGCCGGATTTCGCCGCTGGAAGGCGAAGACACTCTGCTCGGCGTTGTCGACGTCGATCCAGCGGAAGCCCTCCGGATCGGGATCGCTCGCATGCAGCGCGGGCTCGCGCTCGTAGAGCGCATTCAGCTCACGGTTGAGCGCCACCAGCTCGCGGTGACCGCGGGCCGTCCTCTCCTGCCAGGCTATCGATTCGATCGTGGTTCCATTCCTGCGACTGGCCGAACTCCGAGCCCATGAAGAGCAGTTTCTTTCCCGGATGCGCCGTCATGTAGGCGCGCAGCCACCGGTAGTTGGCGAATTGTCGCCAGGGGTCGCCCGGCATCTTCCCGAGCAGCGAGCGCTTGCCGTGCACGACTTCGTCGTGCGACAGCGGCAGCATGAACTTCTCCGACCACGCGTAGGTGAACGAGAACGTGATCAGCTGGTGGTGAAAGCGCCGGTGGATGGGATCGAGCGACCGCATATCGCAGCGTGTCGTTCATCCACCCCATGTTCCACTTGAAGTGAAATCCCAGCCCGCCCAGATGCACGGGCTGCGTCACGCCGGGGAAGGCGGTCGATTCCTCGGCGATCGTCAGCGCCCCGGGTTGGTAGTGACCGACGGCGACGTTGAGCTGCTTCAACAGCTCGATCGCCTCGAGGTTCTCGCGACCTCCATGGCGGTTCGGCAACCATTCGCCCGTCCTGCGGCTGTAGTCGAGGTAGAGCATCGAGGCCACCGCATCGACCCGCAGCCCGTCGACGTGATAGTGCTCGAGCCAGTAAAGCGCATTGGCGACGAGGAAATTGCGCACCTCGTGCCGCCCGTAGTTGAAGATCTTCGTGCCCCAGTCCGCGTGCTCGCCGAGCCGCGGATCGGCGTGCTCGTAGAGCGCCGTGCCGTCGAACGCCGCGAGGCCGTGCTCGTCGCGCGGGAAGTGCGCCGGGACCCAGTCCATGATCACGCCGAGGCCGGCCTGGTGGCAGCGGTCGACGAAATACATCAAGTCCTGAGGCGACCCGTGCCGCGCCGTCGGCGCGTAGTACCCGACGACCTGATAGCCCCATGACCCGTCGTACGGATACTCGGCCACGCCCATCAGCTCGACGTGCGTGAATGCCAGGTCGCGCACGTAGGGGATGAGCTCGTCCGCGAGCTCGCGCCAGTTCGGGAAGGGCGGTGAGCGATCGTAGTGCCGCCGCCAGGCGCCCGGGTGCACCTCGTAGATGTTGATCGGACGGCGCGACCAATCGATCCGGGCGCGGGCCGACATCCAGTCGGAGTCCCGCCATTCGTAGCCACCCAGCGCGGCCACGATCGAGCAGTTGTCGGGCCGCAGCTGCATCGCAAAGCCGTACGGGTCGGCCTTGAGCAAGGTGCGGCCGCCGTGAGTACGGATCTCATACTTGTATGCGGCGCCGGCATGCACGCCTGGGATGAAGAGCTCCCAGATCCCCGATCCGCCGCGCGCCTGCATCGCGTGCTTGCGCCCGTCCCAGAAGTTGAACGAGCCGACCACGCTCACTCGTTGCGCAGTCGGCGCCCAGACCGCAAAACGCGTTCCTTCGATGCCATCGACCGTCTGCGGGTGCGCCCCCAGCTTGTAGTAGATGTGATAGTGGTTACCCTCACCGAAGAGGTGCAGATCGAACTCGGTGAGCTGCGGGGCGAAGAAGTACGGATCGTGCTTGGTGGCCGTGGCACCATTCCGATATCCGATGCGGAGCCGATACGGATGAAGCGGCCGTCGACGCGGTACCTCGCCTTCGAACAGGCCCGCGTCGTGGATGCGCCGCAGCGGCGTGGGCGTCGCACCCCCGTCCGGCCATTCCACGGCAACCTCGGCGGCGTCGGGCTCGAGCACGCGCACGATCGAGCGCGGCTCGACCTTTCCCCGCCGCACCTCGTGATAGCCCAGCACGGAGCGAGGCTCCGGATGCCGCGCCTCGATGAGCGCGGCGATATCCGATGTAGTCAGCTTGAGCTTGCCCGGCACGGGCGCAGTCTACTAATGATCTGAATGTCGAGACCCGGGCCGTACCCAGAACAGGTTCTGGTGCCGGTCGGTGTCCAGCAGCGTCGTGGACTCGACAGGAGCCAGTTCGCCGTCATGAAGCGCAAAGGGCAGGAATCCGAGTTCGATGAGGAATTCGAGGAAATCTCCCGGGCGGATGCCACCGGCGCGCATGTACCTGGGGGCGTACTCGGCAAGGATGAGCGGACAGCGGGCGAGCACCCGCCGGCCGCCCTGCAATGCCTTGAGTTCGTATCCTTCGATATCGATCTTGATGAATCGCGGCACGCGATCGCCCAGGCCGCGTGATTGCCAGAAGTCGTCGAGCGCCACCGTGGCCACATTCACCGCCTCGCCATCGTTGATGGGCAGCATCGAATGGCGGCCGAGGTTGGAGTCCTTGTTGTATCTGTGGAGCTGCGACACGCCGGTCATCTCGGCCAGCGCCTGCTGCACGGGCGTAACCATGGCAGACGCGTTGAGTGCGAGATTCTCGGTCAGCAGCCCGAAATTGTCCGGGTCGGGCTCGAACGCGAAGATGTCCACGGGTGCCGACGCCAGTCGTTCGAAGAGTAATGAGTACCAGCCGAAATTGGCGCCGATGTCCATGACGACGTCGCCGGGCTCCAGCCGCAGGTTCCGGAACAGAAACCCCGTCAATTGAGCATCGCGGTGTCCGTACTTGTAGAGGTGCCGGCCATTGACGTCAGCGGTCCGGACCTTGAAGCGAAGGTTCAGGTCCGGGACGTCGGCGAACAGGTGCGGGCGTTGCAGGATCCAGCGATAGTACAGGTATGCGAGACCCCGGAATGGCGCGCTGTCGCGGTTCCCGGCGTCGGAAAAAGTCCGCAGGAGATCGACAACCTTCAATGGAGATCTATCACGCCTTCGCTCTCGCGCTGTCGGCGGCACTCGGTGTGTGAAAAGGATCGCCCTTCAGCAGGTCCCTGTCGAGGATCACGAGGTCCGCGAGCTTGCCCGGCACCGTATGAGCTCAGCCGCCGGACGGCGCCGGCACCGTCGTTCGGCCAGCGTCAACGGGCATGGCGTCAACGGGCGACTCGAACGCTATGAAGAGAACACAAGGCGCACCCTCTGCACAGAATGCCTTGTGCGGCAGCTTTGCGGGACCATAGGCATACATGCCCGGCTTGAGGATGGTGGTCTCCTGGCCGGCGTAGGTCACGTGCAGCTCTCCGGAAACCAGAACCATGCGCTCGGCAGATGTGTGCCAATGCTCCGGAACGGTGAAATTCGCAGGCACTTTGAAGAAGATATCCGCGTTCGCCTTCGCAGGATCACCATGCAGGACTGCGATCTCGCACCCCTGCGGGATAAAGGCCGGGCAGCTCCCCCACTTGAGCCGCGTGTCTTTGAACGTAAAGGCGGACGCCGATTCCGGTGACGGTGCTGCGGCCAGGACCAGCGAGCCGAGCAGAATCGGAGCTATCGAAGAGATCGACTTCAGTAACTTCGACACAAGCCACCCCCTGTATCTACAGCACCGGCTTGATGCGCCAGATCCGCTGAGCATACTCCCGCACGCTGCGGTCGCTCGAGAACATGCCCATGTTGAGCGTGTTGGTCGCGGCCTTGCGGGTCCATGACTCCGGATCGCGATAGAGCTCATCGACCGCGTCCTGGGCCGCAGAATAAGCCGCAAAGTCCGCGAGCACGAAGAATGTCTCGCGCTCCGACAGCAGCCGCTCGACGATCGGCCGGCCGGCGGTCAGGTTGCCGGGCGAGAAGAAGCCCGAGTCGATCAGGTCGATGGTCTTCGCGAGCTCCGGCTTGCGCGGCCACGATCGCGCTCGGCGAGTAGCCGGTGCGCCGCCGCTCCTCGACCTCGTCCGCCGTCAGGCCGAAGATGAACATGTTCTCCGGTCCGACGGCCTCGCGGATCTCGATGTTGGCACCGTCGAGCGTGCCGATGGTGAGCGCGCCGTTCAGAGCGAGCTTCATATTGCCGGTACCCGAGGCTTCCATGCCCGCGGTCGAGATCTGCTGCGAGAGGTCGGCGGCGGGCATGATCCGCTGCGCGAGCGACACGTCGTAGTCCGGCAGGAAGATCACGCGCAGCTTGCCACCGATGGCACGATCGTCGTTGACGGCGCGCGCGACATTGTTGATGAGCCGGATGATCGACTTGGCGAGGTAGTAGCCCGGCGCCGCCTTGCCGGCGAACACCACGGTGCGCGGCACGACGTCGAGCTGCGGATTCTCGCGCAGGCGGTTGTAGCGCGTGATCACGTAGAGGAGATTGAGGAGCTGGCGTTTGTACTCGTGGATTCGCTTCACCTGCACGTCGAAGAGCGAATGCACGTCGACATCGACCCCGACGCGCCGCAGGATCACCTCGGCGAGCTGCTCCTTGTTGTCCTGCTTGATGGCGCGGAAGCGCTGGCGGAACCCGCCGTCCTCGACGGCATCGCTGCAGCCGCTCGAGCTCCTCGAGGTCGTTCTCCCAGGCGTGACCCAGGTGCTCGGTCAGGAGCGCCGAGAGCCCCGGGTTTGACTGCTTGAGCCAGCGTCGAACCGCGATGCCGTTGGTGACGTTCGTGAAGCGGTCCGGGTACAGCTCGGCGAAGTCGCGGAAGATCGTGCGCTTCATGAGCTCCGAGTGCAGCTTCGCCACGCCGTTGACCTTGTGACTGCCGACCACCGCGAGGTTGGCCATCCGCACCAGGCGCCCGTAGTTCTCCTCGATCAGCGACAGCCGACCGCGCCGCTCGTGTTCCTGGGGGTAGCGCGCGGAGATCTCGTCGAGCAACGCGCGGTTGATCAGGTAGATGATCTGCAGGTGCCGCGGCAGCAGCCGCTCGAAGAACGCCACCGGCCAGGTCTCGAGTGCTTCCGGCAGCAGGGTGTGGTTGGTGTAGGAGAAGACGCGTCTGGTGATCGCCCAGGCGGGCTTCCAATCGAGTTCGTGCTCATCGATGAGGAGTCGCATCAGCTCGACGATCGCGAGCGCGGGATGCGTGTCGTTGAGCTGGATCGCGACCGCGTCCGACAGGGCCTCGAACGACCGGCCCTCGGCCAGGTGCTGGGCGAGGATGTCCTGCAGGCTCGCGCTGACGAAGAAGTACTGCTGCTTGAGGCGCAGCTCCTTGCCCTGCGGCGTCGTGTCGTCCGGATACAGCAACCGCGAAACGTTCTTCGCGTCGACCTGTGCCGCGGACGCATCCACGAACCGCCCGGCGTTGAACGCCTCGACGTCGAAGGGCGCGATGGCGCGGCCGGACCAGAGCCGCAGGTGGTTCACCGTCGGGCTGCGATTGCCCGGGATGAGCTGGTCAAAGGCGACGGCCCAGATGTTGTGCGTGTCGACCCAGCGCGTCCGCGGAGCGCCCTGCGCGTCCTGCGTCGTGACGCAGCGGCCGCCGAAGCGGATCACGTAGCTCGCGTCGTCGCGCGGAATCTCCCAGGGGTTGAAGTGGCGCAGCCAGCTGCTCGCGATCTCGCGCTGGCGGCCGTCCTCGTCGATCGCCTGGGTGAAGATGCCGTAGTCGTAGCGGATGCCGTAGCCCACGGCCGGAAACTGCAGGGTCGCGAGCGAGTCGAGGTAGCAGGCCGCGAGCCGACCGAGACCGCCGTTGCCAAGGCCCGGGTCGGTCTCCTCTTCCGCGATGCGGTCGAGATCGTGGCCCAGCTCCGCGAGCGCGGCGCGCGCTTCGGCCACCAGGTCGCCATCGAGGCTCGCGAGGCCGTTGATAAGCGAGCGGCCGAGCAGAAACTCGACCGAGAGGTAGCAGACGCGCTTGCAGGCGGCTTGCGCGACGCGTCGCTGGGTCGCGAGCCAGCGCGCCGCAAGCTCCTCGCGCACCGCCATCGAGAGCGCGTTGTAGATATCACGCTGCGTCGCCGTATCCGGGTCGCGCCCGAGCGAGCGCGTCAGGCGATCCATCAGGACCGCATGCAGCGTCCCCGGCTGCAGGCCAAGGCCGCTCAGATGGGCCGAGCTTCGCGGAGTCAACGTTTGCGCCGCGCGTACCCGGGCTGGCCGGTCAGCCACTGTCCGAGGCGGGCGGCGCGGGCGACGGTGCCGCCGCCACCTTTGAAATACGGCGGCGGCTCGTCCAGGCAGTTGGGCGGCGGATCGAGCGTCTCGGGATCCGGAGCCGCTGGCGGGATGACGAGCGGCGCCATTCGCTCGCTGGCCGTGACGTTCGCCGGCAGGTCGAGCCGGTGTCGGTCGATGGCCTGCAGGTACTCGTCGTCTCCGACGCACTTCGGCGTCGAGTTGCAGGCGGCGAGGCTGAGCAATACGAATGCGGCGAGAGGCCACCGCGGCCAGAAACCGTGCATGCAAACGACCGGAGCTGTTGGGGGAGGCTGGATTGTACCGCCCCGGGACCGGCCCCGGGCGGGTGGGTCGTCACCCGGACCGGTCGCCCCGTGCCGGCCGCGCCGCGCCGCGCCGGCTCCTTGACGAAGAAAGCTGCTCGAGCGACCAGAGGTGCACGGGGGCGCCCCGACGCACGAACATGCCCGAGCCGGCGTTCACGAACCTGGGCTCGAGGCGGGAGCGGTACCAGGCTGCAGATCGCAGGTGCACGTCCCGATCCGTGCGTCGGCGATCGCAATGTGCCCGCCAGTCCTCGATCGTCAGGGCGCCGAAATGCAGCACGCCCCGGCAGAGGCGACCCAGTCCGGCGAGCGCAGCCGCGGCGTCGCGCGTGTCCAGGTACTGGAGGACGTCGTAACAGACCACGAGATCGAACGGCCGGCGGCTGACCCAGTCGGCGAGCGACCCCTGCTGCCACCCGTAGCGCTCGCACAGGTAGGGGCTCACTTCGAGTCCCGTGTATCGGGCCCGCGGGAACATGCGCAGGAGCGGAGCGCGCATCAGCCCGAGGCCGCAACCGGCATCCAGCATCCGGCGGACCGGCAACTCTGCGTGCCGGACGAAGGCCGCGATCAACGCGGCTCGCCGGGTCATCTCGGCCGGCGTCACCACCCGCGTGCGGCGGTTACGGTAGTAACGATCGTAAAAGCGCTTGCCGAATCGGTCTCCCTTCGGGCGATGCGATTGTCATTCCACGATACCCAGAAGCGGCCTTTCTCAGTGTCCAGCTTGCACATTCTATGCATCTTCTTGATTTTCAGTCCTTCGCCCCGAAAATTGGCTCAGAGCCAGATTAATGCGGAGTAAATTGGCTCTGAGCCGAATTTTCGAGTCGACTCCGGGGTGTTGAGACGCGAGCGGACGCCCCAAACTCTCCAATCCTGCCGTGCCCTGCGGAACTTGCCCATGAAGCGACGAGACACCGGCCACTGGATGTGGGCCGAAGCAGTAAACCTCCTCGAGGAGGCCGACCGCTTGCAGAGACAGTGCTTTCAGCTGGCGGGGCAGGCCGGCCAACCCCGCTGGGAACCGCCGGTCGATATCTACGAGGGCGATGGCGAGCTGCTGATCGAGATCGCCCTGCCCGGTGTGACGCCGGACCGGCTGCGGATTGAGCTCGCGGGCGAGCAGCTCGTCGTGCAAGCCGAGCGGCGACTTCCGCATCGGAGGCACGGCGCGACGATCCAGCGGCTGGAGATCCCGTATGGACTCTTCGAGCGCCGGCTCGGCCTGCCGCCCGGGGAGTGGGCGATGACGGTGCAGGATTTCGCGCACGGTTGTCTCCGCTTGTTGTTGACCCGGCGTTGAGCTCGCAAACAGGTGCGCACATGAGTACCAGTGAGAATCCCGCCCCCCAGTCCGCCGCCTCCGGCCGAAGCGCGCCAGGCGCCCACGCTGCCGCCGGACATGCTGATCATCCTGCCCGTCCGGAACATGGTGCTGTTCCCGGGCGTGGTCCTGCCCGTCGCCATCAAGCGCGACAAGACCGTCGCCGGCGCCCAGGAAGCGGTTCGCACCGAGGCCAAGGTCGGCTTCCTGCTGCAGAAGAAGCCCGACACCGAGGACCCCGGCTTCGACGACATGCATCGGGTCGGCACGGCCGCCTCGATCGTGCGTTACCTCACCGCGCCCGACGGCACGCATCACCTCGTCTGCCAGGGTGAGCGACGGTTCCGCGTGCTCGACCAGGTGGGCGGCTTCCCGTTCCTCGTCGCCCGGGTCGAGTTCCTGCCCGACACCGGTGCGACCAACCAGGACGTCGAGGCGCGCGCGCTGTACCTCAAGCAGAAGGCGGTGGAGGCGATCTCGCTGCTGCCGCAGGCGCCCGCGGAGCTCGCCAACAGCGTCCAGGCCATCGAGTCCCCCTCGATGCTCGCCGACATGATCGCGAGCTTTCTCGACATCAAGGCCGGCGAGAAGCAGGAGCTGCTCGAGACCACGGAGATCAAGGACCGGCTCGAGCGCGTCTCGGGCCTGCTCACGAAGCGCGTAGAGGTACTCAAGCTCTCCCGCCAGATCGAGGAGCAGACGAAGGAAGCGCTCGACGACCGGCAGAAGGAGATCCTGCTGCGCGAGCAGATGCGCCAGATCCGCAAGGAGCTGGGCGAGGACGGCCAGGGCGCCGAGGAAGCGGCGGAGCTTTCCGAGGCGATCACGAAGGCCGGGATGCCGCCGGACATCGAGGAGCACGCCCGCAAGGAGCTCAAGCGCCTCGAGCGCATGAACGAGGCGAGCGGCGAGTACTCGATGGCGCGCACCTACCTCGACACGCTGCTCGGCTGCCGTGGTCGAAACTCGACGCCGAGGACATCGACATCGAGCGGGCGCGCGGCATCCTGGACGCCGATCACTACGGCCTGGAGAAGGTCAAGAAGCGCATCGTCGAGTATCTCGCCGTACGCAAGCTGAACCCGCAGGGCCGCAGCCCCATCCTGTGCTTCGTCGGTCCCCCGGGCGTCGGCAAGACCTCGCTCGGCCAGAGCATCGCGCGTGCGCTCGGGATCAAGTTCCAGCGCGTGAGCCTGGGCGGCACGCACGACGAGGCCGAGATCCGCGGCCACCGCCGGACCTACATCGGCGCGCTGCCCGGCAACATCATGCAGGCGATCCGCAAGGCCGGCACGCGCAACCCGGTGCTCATGCTGGACGAGATCGACAAGCTGGGCGCAGGCATCCAGGGCGATCCCGCGTCGGCGCTGCTCGAGGTGCTCGACCCGGAGCAGAACTCGACCTTCCGCGACAACTATCTCGGCGTGCCCTTCGACCTCTCGAAGGTGCTCTTCATCACCACCGCCAACGTGCTCGACACGATCCCCGGGCCGCTGCGCGACCGCATGGAGATCATCGAGCTGACCGGCTACACCGAGGAGGAGAAGGTCGAGATCGCGCGTCGCTATCTCGTCAAGCGACAGCTCGAGGCGAACGGCCTCAAGCCGGATCAGGCCGAGATCACCCGACGACGCGCTCCTCAAGATCGCGCGTGACTACACGCGCGAGGCGGGCGTGCGCAATCTCGAGCGCGAGATCGGCGTCGGTGCTGCGCAACGTCGCGGTGCGGATCGCGGAGGGCAAGGTGTCGCGCGACACGATCGAGGCGGACGAGGTGCGTCGAGATCCTGGGCGCGCCGCGTTTCGAGAACGAGATCGCGATGCGGGTCAGCGTGCCGGGCGTCGCGACGGGGCTCGCGTGGACGCCGGTGGGCGGCGACATCCTGTTCATCGAGGCGACGCGCATTCCGGGCGCCGGCCGGCTCATCCTCACGGGCCAGCTGGGTGAGGTGATGAAAGAAAGCGCACAGGCGGCGCTCTCCCTGGTCAAGGCACAGTCGGTGTCGCTCGCCGTCGATCCGGTGATCTTCGAGAAGAGCGACATCCACGTTCACGTGCCGGCGGGCGCGATCCCGAAGGACGGCCCGAGCGCCGGTGTCGCGCTCTACACGGCGCTGCTGTCGCTCGTCACGGAGCGCAAGGTGCGGGCGGATGTGGCGATGACGGGCGAGATCAGCCTGCGCGGGCTCGTCCTGCCGATCGGCGGCGTCAAGGAGAAGACCATCGCCGCGCATCGCGCCGGGATTCGCACGGTGCTGCTGCCGGCGCGAAACCGCAAGGACCTCGAGGACATCCCGGACAGCGTGCGGCGCGAGCTCAAGTTCGTGTGGATGGAGCGGGTCGAGGACGCGGTCGCGAACGCGATCGAGGCAGCCGACGCGGATCACCCGCTTCGGGCCGGAAGACCGCGTCGGGAGAGTCCGGTGAACCTGAGCACGCTATTCGGAGGTTTGGAGTGCAGTAAGTGAAATTGGAGGGTGACGATTATCCGCAGGGAGGGGGGCACCCCCTACAGCTAGTCGGAGCGGTCCATGCCCGCCGGCATGGACACCCATGCGTGCTTGCGCTCCTCGTACACGGAGAATACGGGCGGCGGAAACCCGGGATCTGCGAAGGCGCCGACCGGTACCGCGACGAGCTCGGGCTGATCGTCGATCGCGTAGTGCACGGTGGACCCGCACGTCGGGCAGAAGTGAAAAGTGGCGCGGCCGCCGGAATCACCGACACGCACGTAGCTGTTCGACGTTCCCTTGAACGTGGCGCCCGCCCGGTGGAATCGGGCCTGCATGCCGAAGACGCTTCCGGTTCGACGCTGGCATGCCAGGCAGTGGCAGACGGAAATGCGTACCGGCTCGCCTGTCACCTCCACGCCAAGCTGGCCGCAGCTGCAGGACGCGATACGGTTTGTCATGACGCTACTCCTCGTGGCTGCCGTCCACGCGCATTATCGAGGCCGCTGCACCAGGTCCTCGCGATGAGTCACGCCGCCCTTCATCACGAAGCCGACGTGCTCCAGGACGGTTATATCCCGCAGAGGATCGCCGGGAACCGCGATGATATCTGCCAACTTGCCAGCGACCAGCGAGCCCACGCGCTCCTCCCACCCCATGATCTCTGCGTTGAGCGAGGTGGCGGCAACGAGGGCAGCCATCGGCGACTCGCCGAGCTTTGCGCGCTCGGAGAACTCCTTAGCGTTCTGGCCATGCGGGATGACCGCAGCGTCGGTGGCGAAGCCGATGGGTAGTCCAGCGGCCAGGGCGCGGCGAAACCCTTCATAAGCGATCGAGCGCACCTGCCGTGCGCGCTCACGCTCGCTCTCCGGGAACGGGTTGTCCACGCCGACCCGATCGATCGCGGCAAACACGTGGAGCGTGGGGACGTAGAACACCTGCCGGTTCGAGGCCTTGAGCAGCGCGACCGCCTCGTCATCGAGGTAGGACCCATGGTCAACGGTGCGCACGCCCGCGCGGATCGACGCCTTGATGCCGTCCGCGCCGTGCGCGTGCGAGGCGACCCACTTGCCCCAGCGCCCGGCCTCCACGACCGCCGCGCGTATTTCCGAATCGGAATACTGCTGCGCACCCGGCACGATGCCCTTGGAGAGCACCGCTCCGGTGGCCAGGATCTTGATGAAGTCGGCGCCGTTTTTGAGGTTCGTGCGCACCGCCTTCGTCACCTCGTCGGCGCCGTCGGCGACATTCCGCACGAGCGGTACATCGACATAGATCGAGAACTGCCGCGCGTCACCGGCGCCACCGGTAGAGGAAACGTAATTGCCCGCCACCATCATCCGGGGTCCCGGCACCGCTTCCTCGTCGATGGCGCGGCGCAGATCGATATCGACGTAGGGCCAGGTGGGCCCCATGTCGCGGACCGAGGTGAAGCCGGCCAGCAAGGTGACCCGCGCATTGCGGGCTCCCCAGAGCGCGTCCTGCGGCGGCGTCGATTTCACGAGCGCATCCTCCCAGTGCACGCGTTCGTCGCCCGTGAGGTGCGTATGAAGATCGATGAGCCCCGGCAGCAACGTGGCGTCACCCAGATCGACCAGATGCGCCCCCGATGGAACGCGCACGCTCGTTCCGACTTCCACGATCCGGTCGCCTTCGATGCGGATCATCGCCGGCACGACGGGCGCCGCACCTGTGCCGTCAATCATTCGCGCGGCCCGCAGCACGGTGACCTGCGTCCCCGCCGGTCCGGCCACGACCGGCGCAGCTCCCACGGCGAGCACGAGCAACGGCAGGAACACGCACGCCCCGGGCCGCGCTTAGGCGGGGCTTTCGTGTTCTTGGGACCGGAAATCGCATGGTGCGTTTGCATCGTAACAACCCCACGAAGTGGCGGAGGGCAGGCGCAGAGGACGCCAGACAGGTCAGATGCGGATCCGCTCCCACGCCCGCGACCGCCAGCGCAGGAATAGCACGCTGCCGAGCAGCACCACGTAGACGACCATCGCAATCCAGCCACCGGTTGCACCGAGCCCGAACTGCGGCAGCACGTCGATCCAGCCCTGACCAGGCGCGAACGACAGCATGTGCGCCAGCGGCACAAACACACCCCAGGACAGCACGAGGAACACGAGTGCGGGGAAGCGCGCATCGCCCGCCCCGCGCAGCCCGAACGCGCTGCCGAGGTTGAGGCCGTCGAAGGCCTGGTAGGCCGCCGCGATCCACAGCAGCCAGGCTGAAAGGCGCACGATCTCCGCCGACGATGGGTCCGCGACGTTGACGAACGACGGAAGGATCCACGGACCCGCGGCCGCGAGCAGCACGCCGATCGTGCCCATGAACACGGTGTTGAGCACGATCATCCGGTTGCCGAGCGTGCGTGCCCACGCCCGATCACCGGCGCCGATCGACTGGCCGACGAGCGTGGTGCTCGCAAGCGCGATGCCGATGCCCGGCATGTACGCGATCGAGGTCAGCATCAGGATGATCTGCGACGCCGCGCCTTCCACCTGGCTCAGGCGCACCTGCATCAGCTGGAAGAGCGAAAGGCCGAAGAGATCCGCGGCAGCCATCGCGCCCATCGGAAAGCCGAGCCGGAACTCGCGGAACAGATTTCGTACATCGGGTCGCCAGGTCAGGTGCGTCCGATAGGCGAGACGAAGCTCGGGCCGCAGGAACTGCCAGAGTGCGAACAGTACGCCGCACAACATGCTCGAATTGGTCGCCCACGCCGATCCTGCGATTCCCCAGCCGAGCTCGAGCACGAAGAGCCAGTTGAGTGCCGCGTTCACGAACGCGACCAGGCCCGTGGTCATGACCGAGACGCGCGGACGCGATATTCCGTTGAAGAACCCGAGCAGCGCCCACGCGGCGACCCCGAGCGGGCCGCCCAGCATGCGCGGTCGCCAGAACTCGATCGCCTGCCGCTCGACTTCCGGGTCGAGACCGACGGAGCCGAAGATGGCGCCGCCCGCCCACGCGAGCCCCGCATAGATCGGCAGGCTGAGCGCCGCCGCCCAGATTGCGATCCACGCAGCGTGGGAGGCGCGCCAGCGGCGCCGGCTGCCCTCGGCCTGCGCGACGAAGGTCTGCACGGCGAGGCCCACGCCACCGACCAGCACGAGGACGAGCAGCACGACCCAGTACACCGCGCCCATCGCCGCGATGGCCGAGGTCGAGATGTGGCCCACGAACCAGGTATCGGTGAGACTCACGATGGCCTGCAGCCCGCTGTTCAGCATCAGCGGCAGTGCGAGCAGTGCGATCGCCTTGTAGTGGACCTGCACGCGTCCGAACGCGTCGATGCGCTGCGCGGGAAGCGCAGTCGGCGTCGCGGCCGCCGGTGCGGCCACCAGGGTTTCGGTGCTCATGACCGGACCTGACGGGGCGGCTCACCGCCGCATGTAGCGGTGCACGAAGAAGTAGTAGAGCGCCCCAAGGAACAGCATCAGTCCACCGACCCACATCGAGATCCGGTGCAGATTCCCGGCCATCAGCTCCTGGTCCTGCCCCATGGTCACACCGACCCAGGCGAGCACCGCGCACCAGAGCGCCGATCCGACCACGGTCGCCGCGGAGAAACGCAGATAGTCCATCCGCACGATGCCCGCCGGGATTCCGATCAGGTGACGGATGACGGGCAGCAGCCGCGAGATGAAGATGCCGACGGTGCCGAACCGTGGCCGACCAGGTCTCCGCCTGCTCGATTTTCTCCGGCGTGATCATCACGTAGCGTCCGTATCGCATCAGCAACGGCCGGCCGAGCAGCCGCGCGGCCCAGTACATCGCGGTGGCACCGAGCCACGAGCCGACGGTCCCCGCGACCACGATGCCGGTGAGCGACATCGTGCCGCGCGTATGCGCAACGTGTGCCGCCGGCGGTATCACGACCTCGCTCGGCAGCGGCACGATCGAGCTCTCGAGCGCCATCAGGAAGGCGATCAGCGGATAGCCGCCGGCGTCGAGCGCGCCGACATACCACTCCAGGAACGATTTGACGAGTTCACGCATGCGGATCCATCCATCGCGGGGCTCGGACAGGCAGGTCCGGGTCCGAGCGAGGGCGCATTCTGCCAGATTCCCCGGCGTGGACTGCTCGACAGCCGTGCGGGCGATCACGAAGTGATGCGACAATTCGGCCCGTCACTAGAGCCGGGGTCGAATCTGTAATGCGGCATGCGCTTCGTTGGCGATGGCTGCCCCTGTCGACCGCGTGCCTGCTACTGGCAGGCGCGCCGCTCTGCGCACAGGACCTCATCGCGGCAGTCAAGGGGCAGGTTGACAGCGACAAGGCGACTGCAGCCCCCATCGCGGCCCGCGACATCCCGGCCCGCGCCGATGCGGACCAGCAGTACACCCAGGACCTGCAGCGACGAGCGTCGCAGTCCGCACTCGACAACCTGGAGAACCCGCTCGACGAACTGACGGCGGGAGTGACGGCATTGGGCGCCCGCATGCGCAACGAGAAGCTGGAACAGCTCCCAGGCCTGCGGCTCGTGAGCCTGCGGCGGAACTGGCAGTTCTTCGACCGGCAACTCGGACGCTGGCGACGCGAGCTGCAGCGAGAGCTCGATCGTTCCACCGAGGACGCGACGCAGCTCGCCTCCCGTCGCGCCGAGTGGCAGGCCACCCGCGACGCGGCGGACCAGTCAGCGTTGCCGCCGGCATTGGTCGACGTCATCGATGACGTGCTGAAGCGCATCGAAAGGGCGGATCGTGCCCTTTCCGTCCCGCTCGCTCGCCAGCTCGGACTTGCCAGGCGGGCCAACGCCGTGAAGGCATCAATCGATGCGGGCCTGCGAGCCGTTGCGTCCGCTTCGGAGAGCTACGATCGTCGCCTCTGGGCATCCGACGCGCCACCGCTGTGGAGCGCGTGGCGAGAGCGGCGCCTGCCCACCGCAGATCGTCCTGGAGAGACCGAGGCGCTGGCATTTGACCGCACGTTCCTGCGCCAGTATTTCGCGGCAAGCAGCGAGCAGCTCTGGGTACACGCCATCTTCGGCCTGCTCGTACTCCCGATCCTGGTCTGGCTCCGCAAGCGGACGCAGGCCTTGATCGCACACGACCCGCAGCTGCGGTCCTCGACACAGGCACTGCTCCGCCCCCTCTCTTCCTGGCTGGTGCTGGTACTGATTGGGACGCTCGTGTTCCAGTCGGACGCGCCCATCGTGCTGCACGAGGCGGCGCTGCTGATGGCCGTGATCCCGGTGCTGCGGCTGTTGCCACAAGATGTCTTCCAGACACTCGGTGCCTGGCCGTACGCCGCCACGGCGCTGTACGTGTTGCAACGGCTGGGGTTCCTGTTCGTCGCCGACGCGCTTGCGTATCGCGTGCACCTGCTGGTGGTGACCCTGCTCTCGCTGGCCGCACTGCTGTGGATACTGCTCGAGGCGAGACGGCGTGTGCCGTCGGCAAGCGCCACGAAGCTGAAGAAGGCGGCGCGAGCTGCAGGATGGCTCGGAGTATTTTTGCTCGCGGTATCCGTCACCGCCAACCTGCTCGGCAACATATCGCTCGCCGAAGTGCTCACCCGCGGCACGCTCGACAGCGGCTACCTCGGCCTGGTCCTGTACGCGAGCGCCACCGTGCTCGGAGCGATTGCGCGGCTCGTGATCGCGCGCCGCCAATCGGCACGATTCACCACGTTGAACCGGCACGCGGGCGTGCTGTTCACGAGTCTCTGGAGATTCGTGAAGTATGCGGCGATCGCCGCCTGGGTGCTCGTGACCTTGAACGGATTCCGCGTGCTGCGCCCGGTCGTGGAGTGGACCCGCGGTGTGCTGACGGACGAGTTCGGGTATGGCGCTATCACGCTGACCCTGAGCAGCATCCTGGTCTTCGCACTATCCGTCTACGTCTCATTCTGGATCGCGCGGACACTGCGCAGCGTCCTGCAGGACGAGGTACTCGGTCGAATGTCGCTGCCGCGGGGGGTCGCCAGCAGCGTCTCGAGCCTGACCTACTACGCGGTGCTGCTGCTCGGTCTGCTGATCGCGCTTGCTGCGGCAGGTTTCGAGGTGAGCCAGCTGGCGATCGTCATCGGCGCGCTCGGCGTCGGAATCGGCTTCGGCCTGCAGAACGTCGTCAACAACTTCGTCTCGGGCCTCATCCTGATGTTCGAGCGGCCCATACAACCGGGCGACGTCGTGGAAATCACCGGTACGACCGGCACGGTGCGCGAGATCGGCATGCGCGCCACGACGCTCACCACCGCTGATGGCGCCGACGCGATCATCCCCAATGGCACGCTGCTGTCCGAGAAGCTCATCAACTGGACGCTCACGAGTTCGAACCGCCGCCTGGACGTCGACGTCGGTGTCGCATACGGCAGCGACCCGAGAAAGGTCATTGCGCTCCTCGAGGAAGTCACCCGGACCACCGAGCGGGTAGCGACTGACCCGCCCCCTGCGGTCCTGTTGACGGGCTTCGGTCCGAGCTCGCTCAACTTCGGTATCCGCGCCTGGACCAAGGACTTCTTCGGCTGGGTCGCGGTCCGCACCGACCTGGCGATCCGGGTGCACGATGCGCTGAAACAGGCCAAGATCGGGATTCCCTTCCCGCAGCAGGACGTACACGTCCGCAGCCTGCCACCGGGACCGGCGGCGGAAGGGCCCGCGCCGGAATCCGCCTAATCGCCGAACCGTTACGCAGGAGCGACGAACCGTCCCGCCGTCCGGTCCACGTTCGCCGAAGCGCCGTTATCGTGGCCGCGCTTCATCACGAAGAATCACCCGGGGGCCACGATGAGACCTGTCGCGATGCTGGCATTCCTGGCGGCGGTTGCCTCGCCTGCCGTCGCACAGTCAACCTTTCATGGCAACCTCGCACGCACCGGCGTCTA
>CAVWOW010000019.1:0-145138 GCA_963756755.1 uncultured Gammaproteobacteria bacterium | reverse complement strand
TACGCGCTGATGCCGAGCCCGTACCTGGCGATCGCCGCCTGGAGCCTCAACTCGGTGCTGATCCTGATCGGCGTCGGACCGCAGAACGCCGCGCTGCAGGTCATCGTACCGAACGAGATGCGCGGTCAGGTCACGGCCCTGTTTCTGTTCCTGTTCACCATGATCGGATTCGGGATCGCCCCGACCGTGGTCGCGCTGCTGACCGACTACGTATTCCGGGACGAGCTAAAGCTTCGGTACTCGATTGCGACGATGCACGCCGTGCTGGCGCCGCTCGCGGCGTTCGTATTCTGGCGCGGTCTCGGCGGGTACGGCCGGGCGGTTGCGCACGCCCGTTCCTGGCAGAGCTGACACCAGGCATAGATGTCGACGTTCACCACCGGTCCAGAGCCCAGCAGGCAGCCGCTGCGGCACGGTTTCTACACTCCGTTCCGGATGGAGGTCGAGCTGCGCGATTGCGAGGTCGAGGGGCGCCTGCCAGCGGACCTGCGCGGCAGCTTCTACCGCATCGGCCCGGACTTTCAGTATCCGCCGCGCCTGCCGAACATCCCTTTCGACGGTGAAGGCCACCTCGGCGTGTTCCGCTTCGCGGACGGTCACGTCGACTACCGCAGCCGCTACGTCCGCACGCAGCGATTCAAGGCCCAGGCGGCCGCACGCGAGGCGCTGTTCGGCACGTACCGCAACCCGTACACCGATGACCCGCGCGTCGCGGGGCTGAGCCGCGGCACTGCCAACACCGGTGTCGTCTACCATCACGGCAAGCTCCTCGTGCTGAAGGAAGACAGCCCGCCGGTCGTCGTCGACGCGAACTCGCTCGAGACGCTCGACGACTATTACACCTTCGGCGGCCAGCTCAAGAGCCTCACGTTCACGGCGCATCCGAAGGTAGATTCCGAAACCGGCGAGCTCTTGGCCTTTGGTTACGAGGCGCGCGGTGAGGCAACCGACGACGTGGCGGTCATGAGCTTCGACACGAATGGCCGCCTGACCTGGGAAGCCTGGATCAAGGTGCCGTATGTCGGGCTCCTGCACGATTTCGCCGTGACGCAGACGCACGTGGCGTTCCTCGCGATCCCGATGGCGACCAACGTCGAGCGGATGAAGCAGGGCCAGGTGCACTTCGCCTGGGATTCGCGCCTGCCTACCTGGTTCGGTGTGCTGCGCCGCGGCGGCGACGGCAGCGACCTGCGATGGTTCAAGGGCCCGGAACGCTGTGCGACGCACACGATGGGGACGTTCCGGACGGCACCCGCCTCTACGTCGACATGGACATGGCAGAGACGAACCAGTTTCCGTTCTTCCCGAACGTAGACGGCGCGCCGTACGACCCGGTGCGCGCGCAGGGGCGCGTGACGCGACTGTCGGTGGATCTCGCGAAGTCGCGGCCCGACTACGAAATGGAGATCCTCTACCCAGAGAACGGAATACTCTCGCGCCAGGACGACCGCTACCACACCGTACCCTACGGTGTCGGCTTCATGCCGACGCTCGACACCGCGCGCCCACTCGACCCGAGGCTCGCGGCGGCCGGCCCGATGCGTCCCTTCAACTGCTGGACGCGATTCGATCACGCGACCCGCCGCGCGACGACCTACTTCGCCGGTCCGGACTCGAGCGTGCAGGAATGCTGCTTCGTGCCGCGCCGTCCACGTGCGCCCGAAGGCGACGGTTATCTCATCGGTGTCGTGAATCGCTGGCTCGAGGTTCGGAGCGATCTGCTCGTGCTCGACGCGACACGTCTCGAGGACGGGCCGTTGGCCACCGTGCTCCTGCCGACACGCATCCACCCCCAGATCCATGGCTGGTGGGTGCCGGATGAGCCGCGCGCGGCGCCTGCGTAACCCGCTCCTGGAGGCGAGATGAAGGATCTGTCAGGCAGAGTTGCATTCATCACCGGCGGCGGAAGCGGGGTCGAACTGCGGCCACAAGGTGCTCGAGGGAATCGAGCGCAACGACCTCTACATCATCCCCTACTCCGAGTTCCGCGCCGAGCTGATCGAGCGCCTCGAGCGCGTGCTCGCCGCGCTGCCCGATCCAAAGGACGATCCGGGCGCGGTCCGGCGCCAGGAAGTCTCTTCCGCCCGGCGGCGCGAGCGTGCCGAACAGCAGAAACGCGACGGCGCCCGCTGATCTGTATCATTCGGGCGCCCGGAGATCCGGGCTGCAGGGGGCACGATGACCGAAGATCCGCGCGCGATACTCGCGCTCGAGCGCATGACCCCGCGGCAGGCGATCGCTGTCGGGCTGTGCGTGCTGCTGGTCGCGCTCGATGGCTTCGACGTGCTCGCGATCAGCTTCGCCTCACCGGGGATCGCCCAGGAATGGGGCATCGACCGCGCCGCACTCGGCATCGTGCTGTCGATGGAGCTCATAGGCATGGCGCTGGGCTCGCTCGCCCTTGGTAACGTCGCGGACCGCATCGGCCGGCGCCCGACCGTACTCGGATGCCTGGTCGTCATGACCGCGGGAATGTTTCTCGCCACCACCGCGCGCGGCGTCGAGCAGATGTCGGTGTTCCGGTTCACGACCGGCGTCGGCATCGGCGGGATGCTCGCGGCGATCAATGCCGTGGCGGCGGAGTGCGCCAGCAACCGCCGGCGCAACCTCGCGGTGACGCTGATGGCAACGGGCTATCCGATCGGCGCCGTCTTCGGCGGCATGATTGCGACCGGGCTGCTCGCGGGTGGAGACTGGCGCTCGGTTTTCATGTTCGGCACGCTCGCCACCGGCGTCTGCATCCCGCTGGTGCTGTGGCTCATGCCGGAGTCGGTCAGCTACCTGGTCGAGCGCCAGCCGGCGAACGCGCTCGCCCGAGTCAACTCCACGCTGCGCAGGCTCGGCCATCGCGCGGTCGGATCGTTGCCGTCCGTGCCGGCGGAGACGCGCGGGCAAACGGGCTCGTTCGCCGAGCTGTTCTCTCCACAGCTCGCACGCGCGACGATCCTGCTGACCCTGGCGTACTTGGCACACATCATGACCTTCTACTTCATCCTGAAGTGGATCCCGAAGATCGTGGTGGACATGGGCTTCGCGCCCTCCTCGGCCGGTGGCGTGCTCGTCTGGGCGAACGTCGGCGGCGCCTCGGGTGCGTTGCTCTTCAGCCTGCTCACGCAGCGCGTGGGGGTGCGCGGGCTCGTCATCAGCGCACTGGCCCCTCACGGCAGTGATGGTCGTGTTCTTCGGCCGCTCGGCACCCGAACTCACGCAACTCGCAATGCTGGCCGCGGGCGCCGGGTTCTTCTGCAACGCCGGCATCGTCGGTCTGTACGCGATGTTCGCGCAGTCTTTCCCGGCGAAGATCCGCGCCAGCGGCACCGGCTTCGTGATCGGTGTCGGCCGCGCCGGGCGGCGCTTGGACCGATCGCTGCCGGCTACCTGTTCGTCGCGGGCACGACGCTTCCGACCGTAGCGGCGATCATGGCGCTCGGCTCAGTCCTCGGCGCGGTGGCGATCCTGCTGATGCGATATCGGGAGACGGAGGTCGCGTAGAAGGCGAGGCTACACGCCTGGCAACTGCAATTACGTGGCCCGCACCGGCCGCGGTCTACTTCCCGGCGGCGAGGTTGGCCCGATATCGGATGTAGTGGCGAAGCGCCTCGAGCTCGGAGTCGGTCAGCTCCGCAAACTTCGGCATTCCGCGTGACTCGAGGCTGCCGTCGCGCACCACCGCCGTGAACGCGTCGCCCGACAGCGGGACTGTGGAAGCACGCAGGTCGGGCGCGGTTCCGCCCGCCACGGCCCCGGGCCCGTGGCACAGCAGGCAACGCGAATACTGCGCGAGCCCCGCCTGCACCTTCGCCGGGTCGACCGAGAACCCGGGAGCGTGGATGGGAACGACGTGCCTCGGCGGTGGCGTCGGCGGCAGGCTCGCTTTCGCATCGAGCGCGAACGCCAGCAGCCGCCGCGGATGCTCGCGCGCATTCCAGCCGAACTGCGCCGACACGGAACCGAATCCGCCCACCGAGCCATGCAACGGGCCGGACAGCATGGCGACGTACTGGCGCCCGCCCACGCTGAAGCTGATCGGCGTTCCGAGCACGGCGGTTCCCGCGTCGAAGGTCCAGAGGCGCCGGCCGTCACCGGCCGCATAGGCATGGATGCGGCCATCGACCTGTCCCTGGAACACGAGGTCGCCGGCAGTCGCGAGCGTGCCGCTGTTGTGTGCGCCCGGCGTCTCGATCGTCCAGGCCGGGCGCGCGCGGACAGGGTCCCATGCGGTGAGCGAGCTGCGCGCGGAGTCCGCCGGCGGATCGCCGTCCCCGCTCGCGATGCCCGCGAACTGGACCGAGTGGGGGATTGGTGTCCAGTGCGAGGGATCGATGCCCTTCTGGCTGTAGCTCGCGCCCATTTCCGTCACCGGCAGGTAGACGAGTCCCGTGCGTGGGCTGAAGGACATCGGGAACCAGTTGTGCGCGCCCTCGAAGCTGGGGAAGAGCTGCACCTCGCCCTGCTCGTAGAGCGCGTTGGCCGCCAGGACGGGACGGCCGGTTGCCAGGTCGACTCGCTCCGCCCAGGTCACCTTGGCGAACTTCTCCGCGGAGAGCAGCTGACCGTCCACCCGGTCGATCACGTAGAAGAAGCCGTTCTTGGGTGCGTGCAGCAGCACCTTGCGCCTGCGCCCGTCGATCACGAGGTCGGCGAGCGTCATGTCCATCGCCGAGTTGTAGTCCCAGGCCTCGCCGGGCGTGGTCTGGTAGTGCCAGGCGTATGCGCCCGTGTCGGCATCGATCGCTACGACCGAGCTCAGGAAGAGATTGTCGCCGCCTCCCGGGCTGCGCAGCCGCGGATTCCAGGGGCCACCATTGCCCGTGCCGAGGTAGAGCCGATTGAATTCCGGGTCGTAGGTCATGGCGTTCCAGACGGTGCCGCCGCCGCCCTGCTCCCACCAGCGCCCGCTCCAGGTGCGCGCGGCCATCTCCATCGCAGAGTTCTCGAATCCGCGCGCGGGATCGCCCGGGACGGTCCAGAAGCGCCAGAGCTGCTTGCCGGTCGCCGTGTCGAATGCCGTGACGTAACCACGGACCGGACCGAAGTCGCCACCGCCGAAGCCGATCACGACCTTGTCGTCGAACACGCGCGGCGGGCCCGAGACGAACGAGCCATCGGCGGGATCAATGGTCTGCACACTCCAGACCGGCGTGCCGTCACGCGCGTCGATAGCCAGCAGTCGACCGTCGTGTGTCCCGACGAAGACCCGCCCCTTCCAGTACGCGAGGCCGCGGATTCCCCAGCCCGTGCGCAGCTTGACGCCGGCGCGCTGGGTGACGCCCGGGTCGTAGCGCCAGAGAAGCTCTCCCGGTGCGCGCATCGACCGCATGGACGATGCTGTAGCCCACCGCGAGATAGATCACACCGTCCACCGCGAGCGGCGTCGACAGGACGTTCTGCGGCTCGAGGTCGAGGCTCCAGGCGAGCCCGAGCCGGCCGACGTTGCCGGAGTCGATTTCCGCGAGCGGGCTGTAGTGCGTCTCGTCGAAGGTGCGGCCGTAGGCCGCCCAGTTCCGGCCATCCGCGATGTCGGCCGAGCGCGCGATCATCGACCAACGCCGGTCGCATCGGCGCGGAGCGCCGTCGCCAGGCACAACCCCAGGACGCCGAGGACGCAGACACCCCCACGCATGCTTCGGTCAATGCGCGTGTACATGAATATCCGCCCGATCGACACCTTCCCAGTATCCAAGTGTCGGCGATCGCCGGACAGGCGTACTCGACCAAACGGGAATCGAGTATCGTCGCGCGACGAACCGGGGAGATGACCGCTCGATGCGCTTCCTCAGCGATGCCGATCTCGCGACGCTGCGTCCGGCGGAGGCGGCCACGGCGCCTCTTCCGCTGCCGACGCAGGTGGTTTCGAATGGCGAATACACACCCCTGCCGCGAAGCGAGTCGCAACGGCAGGTCGAGGCCCGCATCGAGGATCACGCCGCGTCGCTCGCGCGACACCACGGGATGACACGCCGGGAATTCCTCGCATCGAGCGCCGGGATGGCAGCCGCGTTCCTGGCGATGAACGAGGTCTTCGGACCGGTGTTCTCGGCGAGCCGCGCAGAAGCCGCGACCCCCGGCCTGGCCGAGCAGCGCAGCCGCGCACTCGCCTCGCAGTTCATCATCGACTGCCAGACTCACTTCGTGCGCGACGACTATGGACAGCAGCAGCTCACGACGGCGGCGAAGTTCGCCAGGGAGCACTGGAACCCCGCGCTCGAGGGCGAGGAGAGCCTCACGCGCTTCAAGTTCCAGAACTTCCTCAAGGAAATCTTCCTCGACAGCGACACCAAGGTGGCGCTGATCTCGGGCACTCCGACCGACGATGCAGAGCTCATGTTTCTCGGCAACGACCAGATCGCGGCGGCGAGGGACCTGATCAACCGGATCTCGGGCTCGCGTCGCGCGCTGGGGCACGGCATCGTCACGCCGGGCGCGCCGGGCTGGCTAGACGAGGTGGATCGCGTGCTCGCGACCCTGCGACCGCAGAGTCTCAAGGGCTACACGATCGGCGATCCACTCTTCCAGACGAAGAAGCGCAGCAACTGGCGGCTCGACGACGAGGAGAACGTCTACCCGCTCTACGAGAAGATGGTCGATGCGGGCGTCACGACACTCTGCATCCACAAGGGCCTGATGCCCGCCGACTACCTCACGAGCTGGCCGGACATGTGGCAGTACGCGACGACCTGGGACGTGGGCCGGGCGGCGCGCGACTGGCCACAGATCAACTTCGTCATCTATCACTCGGCGATGCGGCCGTTCATCGAGTTACCCGACCGGGAGCTCGCCCAGTTCGAGGCCACCGGTCGCTTCGACTGGGTATCGGACCTCGCCGACATCCCGGGGAGCTTCGGCGTGGACAATGTGTACGCCGAGCTCGGCACCTGTTTCGCCAACACCTGCGTGACGCACCCGAAGCTCGCCGCCGCGCTGCTCGGCACGCTAGTACGGGGGATGGGTGCCGACCACGTCGTCTGGGGCACGGACTGCGTGTGGTGGGGATCGCCCCAGTGGCAAATCGAGGCATTTCGGCGCCTCGAGATCCCCGAGGACATGCAGAGGGCGCATGGCTACGCGCCGCTCGGCGCGGCGGACGGCCCGGTGAAGTCCGCGATCTTCGCCGGCAATGCGGCGCGCCTCTACGGGATCGATGCTGCGGCCGCAGGTGTGGGGTTGTCCGCCGACCGGGTCGATGCCATGCGCGCCGAGTACCTCGCGAGCGGCGGGTTGCGAAGCAACCTTCGCTACGGCTACGTGGCGGCTGGAAACGGACGCTGACGTGCGCCGTCCAGCGCTGGTGCTGATCCCCGGCCTGCTGTGCGACGAGCTCGTCTGGCAGCACCAGGCACGGCACTTCGCCGGCTCTCACGATGTCATCGTGCCCATGCTCGACGGCTTCGATTCCATCCCGGCGATGGCCGCGTCGGTCCTGGCGCTCGCGCCTGGCCGCTTCTCGCTCGCGGGTCATTCTCTCGGCGGCCGGATCGCGCTCGAGGTCGTCCGCCAGGACGCCGCGCGCGTCGAGGCGCTCGCCCTGCTCGACACCGGCGTGCATCCCTGCACGCCCGGCGAGCCGGCGCGTCGCCACGAGCTCCTGGCACTTGCATGCACGCGCGGCATGGCTGCGCTGGCGCGCGAATGGCTGCCGCCAATGGTGCATCCCGACCGCCGCGCCGACCGCGCCTTCATGGCGCCGCTCGAGGCGATGGTGGAGCGACGCACGCCGGCCAGCTTCCGCAACCAGATCACCGCGTTGCTCGAGCGGCCCGATGCGACACCCGTGATGGACACCATCCGCTGCCCGACGCTCGTGCTCTGCGGCCGCGAGGACGGGTGGAGCCAGCCCGCGCAACACGAGGCGATGGCAGCGGCAATCGCGGGCTCCGTGCTCACGATCGTGGACGCGTGCGGCCACATGGCGCCGGTCGAACGGCCGGCGGAGATCACGCGCGAGCTGCAGCGCTGGCTCGCCTCAGAGCAGACACCGGCGTAGCCGAATCCCGCCGGTCCACAGCATCCGGTCCAATCCGACAGAGGAGCACGTCATGGCCGAAGGCGACATCGAAATCGCGCGACGCTTCAAGCTGAAACCGATCGACGAGGTCGCCGCGCGCTTGGGCGTAGGTCGTGAGCATCTCCTGCACTACGGCCCATACAAGGCCAAGCTCTCACCCGACTTCCTGAAAGGCCTCGCGCCGCGCAACTCGTCGAAACTCGTCCTGGTCACCGCGATCACGCCGACGCCGGCCGGCGAAGGCAAGACCACGACGACCGTCGGTCTCGGCGACGGGCTGAACCGAATCGGAAAGCGCGCGGTGATCTGCCTGCGCGAGCCGAGCCTCGGGCCGTGTTTCGGCATCAAGGGTGGCGCGACCGGCGGCGGACATGCCCAGGTCGTCCCCATGGAGGACATCAACCTGCACTTCACGGGAGATTTCCACGCGATCACGACCGCAAACAACCTGCTCGCCGCGCTGCTCGACAATCACGTGTACTGGGGAAACCAGCTCGATATCGATGTCCGTCGCATCACCTGGAGGCGCGTGCTGGACATGAACGATCGCGCGCTGCGCTCGATCGTCGGCTCGCTGGGCGGCGCCGGCAACGGGTTTCCACGCGAGGACGGTTTCGACATCACGGTCGCCTCCGAGGTGATGGCGATTTTCTGCCTGGCGAAGGATCTCGACGACCTCGGCGCGCGTCTCGGCAACATCATCGTCGCGCAGAACCGTGAGCGCCAGCCGGTACGCGCGAGCAGCCTCACCGCCGACGGCGCGATGACGGTGCTGCTGCGGGACGCATTCATGCCGAACCTGGTCCAGACGCTCGAGGGGAATCCCGCCTTCATACACGGCGGCCCGTTCGCGAACATCGCACACGGCTGCAATTCGGTGATCGCGACCACTACCGCCCTGCGGCTCGGCGACTACGTCGTGACGGAGGCCGGGTTCGGGGCCGATCTCGGCGCCGAGAAGTTCTTCGATATCAAGTGCCGCAAGGCCGGGCTGACCCCGGCCGCGGCGGTGGTCGTCGCCACCGTCCGGGCGATCAAGATGCACGGCGGCGTCGCGCTCGCGGATCTGGCCCGCCAGGACCTCAAGGCACTCGGCAAGGGCTTTGCGAACCTCGCGCGACACGTCGAGAACGTCGGCAAGTTCGGTGTTCCGGCGGTCGTCGCGATCAACCGCTTCGACTCGGACACCGAGGCCGAGCACGACCTGATCCGGCAGATGTGCGCGGAGATCGGCATCGAATCCATCGTCTGCAGCCACTGGGCCTCAGGCGGTGCTGGCGCGGAGGAGCTGGCCCACGCAGTCGTGCGGCTCGCCGAGCGCGGCAACGGCGGATTCAAGCCGCTTTACCCGGACCAGATGCCGCTGTGGGACAAGATCCGCACGATCGCGCAGTCGATCTACGGCGCACAGGGCGTCATCGCCGACCAGAAGGTTCGGGATCAGATCGCCGAGTATCAGCGCTCGGGATTCGGCCACTACCCCGTCTGCATCGCCAAGACGCAGTACAGCTTCTCGACCGACCCGGCCCTGAAAGGCGCGCCGTCCAACCATGTCGTACCGATCCGCGAAGTGCGCCTCGCCGGCGGCGCGGAATTCCTCGTCGTGATCTGCGGCGAGATCATGACCATGCCCGGATTGCCGAGGAATCCGTCGGCGCACCGCATCCGTCTCGACGGCGATCACCAGATCGTCTCGCTCGGCTGACACGCCCTCAGTCACGCGGCCTGTCAGGCCACGCCGCCCGGGCGTGCTGCCGAATCGCGGCGATCAATGCGCGCTGCGCGGCCGTCGGATGCCAGTTTCGGCGTAGCGTCAGTCCGATCGGCCGCGTGACGCGGCCGTCCGGGTGCGGCAGGGCCACCAGCGTGCCGGCCTCGATCTCGCGCCACACCTGGCGCACCGACAGCAGCGTGACGCGATCGCTGTCGAGCAGCAGCTCCCGTGCGGCGACCATCGAATTGCACTCGATGCAGTCGCCCGGTGGCGGAATGCGCGCGCGCCGGAACAGCTCCTCGAACTGCCGACGCAGCGGCGAGTCTTCGCGCGCAATGATCCAGCGGAAGCTCGCCAAGGCGCGCGCGTCGGGCGTGCGCCGCCCGCCAAGCGGGTGGCCGGCGCGGACGATGATCGCGAGTGGATCGTCGAACAGGTGCTGTTGCTCGACGTCGGACCGCGGTACCCGGTCGCGAAGTGCGCCGACCAGCAGATCGGCACGCCCGTGGCGGAGCGCATCGAGCAGGGTCTCATAGGCACCTTCGAGTATCGCGACCCGATGACCCGGATACCTGTCGCAGAACTCGAGCGCCGCCCCCGGTACGAGGCCGCTGCGTGCCAGCGGCATCGCTCCGACGACCGTGCGGCCAGTGTCGAGTCCGCCGAGCGCGTCGACTTCCGCCCGCGCCTGTGCCATCTCGGCGAATGCCAGGCGAACGCGGCGCGCGAGCCGCTCGGCCTCGCGCGTGGGACGCACGCCGAAGGTCGTCGTCTCGAACAAGTCGAGGCCCAGCCGCCGCTCGAGCTGGCGCACGGCACGGTGCAGCGACGGTCGCGACACACCCGTGGCCCGGGCCGCCGCCGCAAACCCGCCGTGCCCGGCCACGGCGGCCAGGGCCTGGACCTGCGCGGTCGTCATCGCGCGCGTCGGATCCGGGCTCGTCGCGCGTCGATCCGGCGGCCTCGAGTATCCGGCCTCGACCAGTCCATCGAGGATCTGCTCACGGGCGCGCGCCGCGCGAAACGCGAGCAGCCCGCCGGCGTCCGTCACGGCCACACCGCTGCCCGTGCGATCGAGCAGCCGCACACCGTAAGCCGTCTCCAGCCGGGCCAGGATCTGGCTGACTGCCGGTTGCGACAGGTGCACCGACCGCGCCGTCGCGCTGACACTGCCCTGCCGGGTGAGCTCGAGAAACACGCCGAGCTGGCGCAGGCTCGGGACGGGTTGCGACATGAGGGGCTCGCCGGCTGGCATCCTGTTAGCAATCTCTTATACCCCGGTCGCAAATGCAATTGGCGCGGTCCGCACCGCGGCGGGAGAATGCAGCACCGCGACCCCACCAAAGAGAGCCGAACGAATCATGACTGTCGTCTATCGGAACATCCGCCGTGCGGAGCGAGCCGTGATCGACGGGCTCGCCGCGTCGGGCGTCGCCACCGTGCACGAAGCGCAGGGGCGGACCGGCCTCCTTGCACCATCGATACGGCCGATCTATCCGGGCGCGCGGGTCGCGGGCAGCGCGGTCACCGTGAGCCTGGCTCCCGGCGACAACTGGATGATCCATGTCGCGGTCGAACAATGCCGGGACGGTGACATGCTCGTCGTCGCGCCGACCTCGTCCTGCGATGCGGGCTACTTCGGCGAATTGCTGGCCTCGTCGCTCCAGGCGCGCGGCGTGCGAGGCCTGGTGATCGATGCCGGCGTGCGCGACGTGCGCGACCTTGCCGCCATGCACTTCCCCGTGTGGTCGAAATGCGTGTCGGCCCAGGGCACGGTCAAGGAGACGCTCGGCAGCGTCAATGTGACCGTGGTCTGCGCGGGCGCGCTCATCGCGCCGGGCGACGTGATCGTCGCCGACGACGACGGGGTCTGCGTGGTGCGGCGCCGCGATGCCGCAGATGTCCTGAAGAACTGCGGAATGCGCGAGGACAAGGAGGCCAAGGTCAGGGAGCGCCTGAAGTCCGGTGAGCTCGGCCTCGACATCTACGCAATGCGCGCTCGCCTGGCCGAGCGCGGCCTGCGATATGTCGACGACCCGCCCGGGGAGGAGTGACCTGGCCGTGCTGCGCGGCCATCCCCTGCACATTGATGCGCGGCGGTACGTCGAAGGGGCTCTACTTTCACGCGCGAGACCTCCCCGCGGATCCCGCGGCGCGCGACCGGATCCTGCTTGCAGCGATGGGCTCGCCCGATCCGCGGCAGATCGACGGCGTAGGCGGCGCGCACCCGCTCACCAGCAAGGTGGCGGTCATCGCGCCATCGGCTCGCGCGGACGCGGACGTCGACTACCTTTTTCTGCAGGTCGTCGTGGACCGAGCGGAGGTGAGCGACAGCCAGAACTGCGGCAACATTCTCGCCGGCATCGGGCCCTGGGCGATCGAGAATGGCCTCGCCACGCCGCGCGATCCCGTCACGCCGGTACGCATTCACATGGTGAATACGGGAAGCGTAGCCGTCGCGCACGTGCCCACGCCGCAGGGTCGCGTCGAGTACGAGGGCGACGCCCGGATCGACGGCGTCCCCGGCACCGCCGCCGGCATCCCGATCGACTTTCTCGATATCGCGGGCTCGAGCTGCGGCGCCCTGTTGCCGACGGGCGCGGTCGCCGATCGCGTCGAGGACGTCGCGGTGACCTGCATCGACAACGGCATGCCGGTCGTCGTGTTGCGCGCCGCCGATCTCGGCGTGTCCGGCTACGAGGAGCCCGCGGCGCTCGAGAGCCGACGCCGATCTCAAGACGCGCCTCGAACGCATCCGTCTCGAGGTCGGGCCGCGCATGAATCTCGGCGACGTCAGCCGCAAGACCGTGCCGAAGATGTGCCTCGTGGCGCCCGCCCGCCAGGGCGGTGCCATCAGCACGCGCACCTTCATTCCGCATCGCGTGCACGAGGCCATCGGTGTGCTGGGCGCGGTGAGCGTTGCGACCGCCTGCATGCTGCCCGGCTCTGTCGCCGCGCAGCACGCGGTCGTCACGCCCGGCGGAGGTGCGCACCGGCTCGACATAGAGCACCCGACCGGGTTCTTCACCGTCGAGATGGACGTCGAAGTCAATGGCTCCTCCGTGGCGGTGCGCCGCGCCGCGCTCCTGCGGACGGCGCGCAAGCTGATGGACGGCCAGGTCTACGTTCCTGCGCGTCTCTGGAGCGCGTCATGAGCGGCTTCCGGAAAATCTGCCTGCTCGGTTTCGGCGAAGTCGGCCAGACCCTCGCCTCGGATCTGGCCGGGCGCGACGGGCTCGCCCTCACCGCCTGGGATATCCTGTTTCCCGTCGCGTCCAGCGCGCCGGCTCGCGCGATCGCCGCGACCCGGGTGCGCGCGGCGTCGGGACCCGCCGAGGCGATCCGCGGCTCGGACCTCGTCATCTCGGCGGTCACGGCCGGCCAGTGCGTTGACGCGGCCAGGAGCGCCGCACCGGTGCTGGGGCCTCGCAGCGTTTACCTCGATCTCAACTCGGTCTCGCCCTCGACCCGAGCCGAGGCGAGCGCGACGATCGAGGCGCGCGGCGGTCGGTACGTCGAGGCGGCCGTGATGTCGCCGATCGGACCGAAGCGCTCGACCACGGCGATGCTGCTCGGTGGTCCTCATGCGGAGGAGCTGGTGACCGCATTCCACGCGCTCGGGCTGATCGGCACCGTCGCATACGCGACGACGATCGGCCAGGCCTCGGCCGCGAAGATGTGCCGCAGTGTCGTGGTCAAGGGCATGGAAGCGCTGCTCGCGGAGGCGTTGCTCGCTGCGCGATACCACCGCGTCGATGAGACGGTGCTCGACTCGCTCAAGGACCTGTTTCCGGGTGTCGACTGGCGTCGGCTCGGCCGTTACATGATCTCGCGCTCGCTGCAGCATGGCAGGCGACGGGCGGAGGAGATGCGGGAAGTCGCGCGAACGGTCGATGAGGCGGGCGTCGGCAGCTGGATGAGCAGCGCGGCCGCCCTGCGCCAGGACTGGGCAGCCGGACATTCGGCCGCACTCGGGCACGAAGCGCTCGAGCCCATGCTGGATGCGATCATCGCGCAGCCGACGGGCGACGCCGGAGCACACGACCCATGATCATCGACTGCCACGGGCACTACACGACGGCGCCGTCCGGTCACTCGCGGTTTCGCGAGCAGCAGCTCGCGTGGTTTGCGGATCCCGCCCTGCCCGCCCCCACGCCGGCCGTCATCGGCGACGACGAGATCCGCGAGACGATCGAAACGAACCAGCTCGAGCTGCAACGCAAGCGCGGCTCCGACCTGACGCTCTTCTCGCCGCGCGCCTCCGCGATGGGCCATCACGAAGGCGACCAGGAGGTCTCACTCACCTGGACCCGGGCGTGCAACGACCTGATCGCGCGCGTGGTCGAGCTCTACCCGGACAATTTCGCGGGCGTCTGCCAGCTTCCCCAGTCACCGGGCGCACCGCTCGCCGCCACGATCGCGGAGCTCAGGCGCTGCGTGGGCGACCTGGGCTTCGTCGGCTGCAACCTGAACCCCGACCCGTCGGGCGGCCACTGGACCGCGCCACCGCTGACCGATCGGCACTGGTATCCGCTCTACGAGGCGATGGTCGATCTCGACGTGCCGGCGATGGTTCACGTCTCCGCGTCCTGCAATCCGAACTTCCACGCCACCGGGGCGCACTACATCAACGCGGACACGACCGCATTCATGCAGTTCATCCAGGGCAACCTGTTCCGTGACTTCCCGACGCTCAGGTTCGTGATCCCGCATGGCGGCGGCGCCGTGCCGTACCACTGGGGGCGCTACCGCGGCCTGGCGGACATGCTGAAGCGGCCGCCGCTTGCCGAGCACGTCATGCGGAACGTCTTCTTCGACACCTGCGTCTACCACCAGCCGGGGATCGACCTGCTGGTGCGCGTCATCGACCTGGGCAACATCCTGTTCGGGTCGGAGATGATCGGCGCCGTGCGCGGCATCGATCCGCAGACCGGCCACTACTTCGACGACACGCGCCGCTACATCGACGCACTTCCGTTCGACGAGCGCGACAAGCGGCGGATCTTCGAGGGCAATGCCCGGCGCGTCTACCCGCGGCTCGATGCGCGCCTGAAGGCACGAGGCCGGTGAACGCCGCCGTCAGAATCGTGCCGGGCGCTCCGGACTGGCCATCCTCCGGGGCGACGGGTCCGTTCACGATGGACCCGACATGGCTGCCGTTTCACCCGCACCCCTCGCCTCCCGCCTTCCGCCCGCCTCCAGGCGCGGTCGACGCGCATTGTCACGTATTCGGACCCGGCGCACGGTTTCCTTACGCACCAGAGCGCAAGTACACGCCCTGCGACGCACCGAAGGAGAAGCTCTGGGCGCTGCGCGATTTCCTCGGGCTCACGCGCAACGTGCTTGTCCAGGCCACCTGTCACGGCTCGGACAACCGGGCGCTCGTCGACGCGCTCCGCGACTCGGACGGACGGGCGCGCGGTGTCGCCACCGTCGGCGCGGGTGTGACCGACAGCGAGCTGCTCGCGCTCGACGCCGCGGGTGTGCGCGGCATCCGTTTCAATTTCGTGCGGCGGCTGGTCGACACCACGCCACACGAGGTGCTGAGCGCGCTCGCGCATCGTGTTGCTCCGCTCGGCTGGCACGTGGTGGTGTACTTCGAGGCTGAAGATCTGCCCGGGCTCTACGACTTCTTCGCATCGCTGCCGACGACGGTCGTCGTCGACCACATGGGTCGACCGGACGTCGCGCAACCCGCAGATGGTCCTGCATTCGGCCTGTTCGTGCGGCTGATGCGCGAGCGGCCCAATGTGTGGTCGAAGGTGAGCTGCCCGGAGCGGCTGACGCAGCGCGGTCCGCCGGGCTACGACGACGTCGTGCCGTTCGCGCGGCGCCTGGTGGAGGAATTCCCGGATCGCGTCCTCTGGGGCACGGACTGGCCACATCCGAACCTGCGAACGCACATGCCGGACGACGGGCAGCTCGTCGATTTGATCCCCAGGATCGCGCCGACACCGGAACTTCAGCGGCGGCTGCTCGTCGATAATCCGATGCGACTGTACTGGACCCGACAGGAGCGCGCCTGATGTCCCTCGACAAGCCATACGCCGATGTTCCCGGCACGACGATCTTCGACGCCGATCAGGCGCGCAGGGGTTACCACCTGAACCAGTTCTGCATGTCGCTCATGAAGGCGGAGAACCGCGCGCGATTCAAGGCGAACGAGCGGGCGTACCTGGACGAGTGGCCGATGACCGAGGAGCAGAAGCAGGCCCTGCTCGCGCGGAACTACGGACGGCTGATCGAGCTCGGCGGCAATATCTACTTCCTCGCCAAGGTCTTCTCCACCGACGGGCAGACCTACATACAGGCCGTCTCGACGATGACCGGCATGTCGGTCGACGCATACCGGCAGATGATGATGGCCGGCGGCCGCCCGATCGAGGGCAACCGCTACGTCGGGGAGAAGAAGTGATGGCCAGGATCACCGCCGGGGTCACGACGTCTCACGTACCCGCGATCGGCGCGACCATCGACCACGGCCGGACCGCCGAGCCCTACTGGGCGCCGATGTTCGCCGGCTACGAGTTCTCGAAGCGCTGGATGGCGGAGCACACGCCCGACGTCGTGATTCTCGTCTACAACGACCATGCGTCGGCGTTCAGCCTCGATATCGTGCCCACGTTCGCGATCGGCTGCGCCGACAGCTTCCCGCCGGCCGATGAGGGTTGGGGCCCGAGACCGGTGCCTGTCGTTCAGGGCCATCCGGCGCTCGCTGCGCACGTCGCGCAGTCGGTGATTCAGCAGGACTTCGACCTGACCTTCGTCTACAAGATGGACGTCGACCACGGGCTCACCGTGCCGCTCTCGCTCCTCTTCGGTCAGCCCGACGCATGGCCATGCCGCGTCATTCCGCTCGCGGTCAACGTCGTGCTCTACCCGCCGCCGACCGGGCGCCGCTGCTATGCGCTCGGCAAGGCGATACGGCGTGCCGTCGAAACGTTCGACGAGGATCTCGACGTGCAGATCTGGGGCACGGGCGGAATGAGCCATCAGCTGCAGGGGCCCCGTGCCGGATTGATCAACTCGGCGTGGGACGCGGCGTTCATCGATCGCCTGATCGACGATCCGGAGGGCCTCGCGCAGGTGCCGCACATCGAGTACGTGCGCGAGGCGGGCTCGGAAGGCATCGAGCTCGTGATGTGGCTCATCATGCGTGGTGCGCTGGCCGACCGGGTGAAGCTGACACACCGCTTCTACCATGTCGCCGCTTCGAACACCGCGGTCGGCCACCTCATCCTCGAAAACGCCGTCTAGCGACACGGGCGGAAGCAGGAGTACAGGGCATGAAGGTAATTCTCGCCGGTGCGGGTGCATTCGGGCAGAAACACCTGGAGGCGATCAGGGCTATCGGCGGCATCGAGGTCGTCTCGCTGGTCGGCCGCACGCTCGAGCAGACGCGCGAGGTGGCGGCGAAGTTCGGCATCCCGCACGCAGCGACCGAGCTGGCCGAGACGCTCGACCGGCCGGGCGTGGAGGCGGTGATCCTCGCGACGCCTACGCAGCTTCACGCCGCGCAGGCGATCCAGTGCATGAGGGCCGGCAAGCATGTGCAGGTCGAGATCCCGCTCGCCGACAGCTGGACGGACGCCCAGGAGGTCGCGCGCGTTCAGCGAGACACCGGACGCATCTGCATGGTCGGCCATACGCGCCGGTTCAATCCGTCGCACCAGTGGATCCACCGGCGCATTCGTGCCGGCGAGCTCAGGATCCAGCAGATGGATGTGCAGACCTACTTCTTCCGCCGCAGCAACATGAACGCCCTCGGACAACCGCGTTCATGGACGGATCACCTGCTCTGGCACCATGCGGCGCACACGGTGGACCTGTTCCAGTACCAGGCGGGTGAGCCGGTGACGACGGCCAACGCGATCCAGGGCCCGCCGCATCCGGTGCTCGGCATCGCGATGGACATGTCGATCCAGCTCAGGAGCGCCACGGGCGCGATCTGCACGCTGTCGCTGTCCTTCAACAACGACGGTCCGCTCGGCACGTTCTTCCGCTACATCTGTGACAACGGCACCTGGATCGCGCGCTACGACGATCTCATCACCGGCCGTGACGAAAAGGTCGACGTGTCCGCCGTCGACGTGTCGATGAACGGCATCGAGCTGCAGGACCGCGAGTTCTTCGCCGCCATCCGAGAAGGCCGGGAGCCCAACGCCTCCGTGCACCAGGTGCTGCCCTGCTACGAGGTGCTCGGGAAGCTGGAACGGCAGCTCGGCGACTGAGCATGAAATCGCGCGCTATCGGCGGATCACTTGTCGCCGAGATCGGGCTGGGCTGCATGCCCTTGAGCCACGCGTACGGCACGCCTCCGTCGGCGCGAGAGGCGCGCAACGTGCTCGACCGTGCGCTCGATCTCGGCGTCACCCACTTTGATTCCGCGGCACTCTACGGCTTCGGCGCGAACGAGCAACTGCTCGGCGAGACGTTCGTGGGCCGACGCGACCGCATCCACCTCGCGACCAAGTGCGGCATGACCGGCGTCGACGGCAAGCGCGTCATCGACGGGCGACCGGACACGATACGGCGCACCTGCCACGAGTCCCTCGCGCGTCTGCGAACCGACGTCATCGATCTCTGGTACCTCCACCGCTGGGACAAGCGCGTGCCGATCGAGGATAGTCTCGGTGCGATGGCGGACATGGTGCGCGCGGGACACGTGCGGGCCCTCGGGCTGTCGGAAGTCTCCGCGGCGACGCTGCGCCGAGCCCACGCCGCGCATCCGATCGCCGCGGTACAGAACGAGTACTCGCTCTGGAGCCGCAACCCCGAACTCGGCCTGCTCGAGGCCTGTCGCGAGCTCGGCGTGACGCTGGTCGCCTTCGCGCCACTGGGTCGCGGGTTTCTCGCCGGCGCGATCGACGACCCCGGCAGCTTCGTGCCAGGCGACATCCGGCGCAACATGCCCCGCTTCCAGCCGACCCATTTCGCCGCGAACCGGTGCCTGCTGCCGGACATGAGCGTGCTCGCGCAGGAGGCTGGTTGCACGCCGGCGCAACTCGCACTCGCATGGCTTCTGCGCGCGGCGCCGTTCGTCGTCCCGGTACCGGGCACGACATCGATCGATCATCTCGAAGAAAACATCGGCGCCGCGGCGCTCACGCTCGACACGGATCTCGCTGCCCGCCTGGGAGCGCTCGTCAGCTCCTCGACCGTGAGCGGGCGGCGCTACGCTCCCGAGACACTCGCGGAGATCGATACCGAGGAGTTTTCACCTTCGCCGCCCGCGGTGAGGCGTTTCGCTTCGATCCATAGGCACCCGAGGTCGGCGCCGATCCGTTCCCTCTGTATCGGATCCTCCGCGAACCGACATCTCCGATGCGCTCGGCAGCTGGAGTGTACGCACGGAAGGCAGTTAACGACCTCCCTTATCTGACCGGCTGCAGCTTTGCGTTGACGAGGAATGGATTGTCGAACTCACTCATCTCGCCGGCCTTTCTGCCGTGCACAGGCTGCAGGCGAGCAGTCAGCGGCTTGTTCCACTTGACCGCGAGCACGGCCATGTCGCCAATGATCCGAGCCAGAGTCTCTTCCGTCACGTCGCCCGGGAGAGGTACGGTGTCGAGCCCGGTGCCGCACACGGAGGAGTAGGCGAGCAGTGAATCGATCGAGAGCATGCCCTCGCTCCAGCGCCTGGCGAGCAGCGAGTCCTCGAGAATCGGGATCATCAGCCCGTTGTATCCAACTCGTGGCCCGGGAAGATCTGCTTGGGCTTTCGTGATGATGTACGCGACCGTCATCGTGCCAGCGCTGCCGACGGTCGAAGAGTGCAACGACTCCATCGCCGCGCCGATCGAATCTTCCTTCAGCGGCGCGGGTGTCGAATCGAAGCCCCAATAGCGCCAGCCCGTGACTTGTGCCACGCGCTCGGCGAGCGCATTTACCTGCGTGGCCTCGGTCGCGAATGCGGCCCGTAGCAGACGAGCGGCTTCGCTGGCGTCTCCGTTCGCCGCCGCAAACGCTCGCGCAACGACAGAGGGGGACTGCAGGCCGATGGAGAAGCGACCGCCCTCCTGCACATGATAGGAGCCCGGATAGAACGGCGCGCCGGGCGCCAGCATGGCCGTGGCCGCAAAGTTGAATGTCCCCTGGCTCCGCGGACTCTTCTGCGCGACGCGATAGATGTGTCGGGCGGCGGCACGCACGGTGTTCCAGTGAACGCCGCTCTCGCTCGCGACGATCATGCTCGCGTCGAGCTGCTTGAGCTCGGAATGGAGTGCTTCGAGAAGCTCCAGCATCGCGGGGTCCGGCTCGTCAGTCATCACTGCAGGGCCGATGTTGATGATCACTGACTGCTTACGTCCGAGCGCTGCGAGATCGGACAACAGTTTCAGAGCCTGCTCCTTGCTCATTCCACGAACGTACCGTGGATACGGTTGCGTCGTAATGCGCACGGTCTGAACTTCGTACCCTGCCTTCTGGAACACCGCGCTCGCCTGTCGCAAGCGATTCGCAGTGTCCTCCAATTGCTCTTCGTAGCGAGCAGGATCCAGGTCGATGAACGCGGTGATCGCGCGTACCGGTGGCTTGTCCGCAGCCGCGGCGAGCGAACTGATCGCGAGCGCGGTCACAAACAGAAGCAAAGGGAGAGTCAGCTTGGCAAGTCGGCGGGATGAAGCGGGCATGCAAGCCTCCGTTGTGCAGCGTGCCTGGAGTGCAATTCCTCGATTTTAGGCACTACTGGAAAATCGGACCACGGAAAACGGCAGGCGCGAACTTACAGGGTAGTCAAGGTCTCCTCGAATTCGGAGTACCCAGTTCTTTGATAAATTCATCGAGATGCTGACGCCATACACTTGCCTTGGTAATGCGTGCCGTACCCGAACGTCTCATCGCTTACGGGCAGCGTGATTGCGCGGCCTAGGTTCACTCGCTTGATCTCCCGCTCGAGAATCCCAAGCTCCGGCGGGTTGATCAGATCATCGGAGAAGTTGATCGCTAAAGCCCTCATTTGTCCTATTTGCCACGTAGCAAGTCCATCAGGATCGCCATCTCCGCTCTGATCGCTGCCTTGATCGTGGGCTCGCGCTCCGGCGCCCACAACGGCGAGTGCACCCCAGGGACCGGCACGCCGGACTTGCGCGACGCTTCCAGCTTCGTCGCATCGACCGCGCCGACATGCAGCAACACGGCGCGCACGCCTGCCAGTCCGAATTGCGAGAAGTCTTCTCCGCCCATTTGTGCGGGCATCTCGACCACCCGGTCGGCACCCAGCGCGGCGCGCGCGGCGGCGACCATGCGCTGGGTCAGCTCGGGATCGTTGTAGACGGCGTCCGTGTTGGACTTGGTTTCGATCAGCGGCTCCTTCGGTGCGTTCGCGGCGAGGGCTTCGCCTTTCGCTTGGCGCTCGATTGCGGCAAGCAGGCGCTTGTGGACTGCGGGGTCGAGCGAGCGCACGGTGATCTTGAGCTTCACGTGGTCGGGGATGATGTTGGAGGCGCTGCCGCCGTGGATGCTGCCGACCGTGATCACGGCGGGATCGACCGGATTGTTCTCGCGCGACACGATGGTCTGCAGGCCGAGCACGATGCGCGCGGCGATTACCACCGGATCGATCGCGCTCTGCGGAAACGCGCCATGGCCGCCCGTGCCGTATACCGTCATGTCGAGACTGGTGGAGTTGGCGCGGAAATAGCCTGGGTGGAACCCGATCACGCCAGCCGGCAAGGCATGCTCGTCGTGCATGCCCAACGCGTAATCGGGTTTCGGAAAGCGCGTAAACAGGCCATCGCGCAGCATCGCCGTCGCGCCCGCGACGGTTTCCTCGGCCGGCTGCCCGACCAGCATCAGCGTGCCATGCCAGCGCTCGCGGTTCTTCGCCATGAGTTCCGCCGTGCCGACCCACGCCGACATGTGAATATCGTGTCCGCACATGTGCGCCACCGGCACGATTTCTCCAGCATCGCTCTTCGTCTTCACGGTGCTCGCGAACGGCAAGCCGGTTTTCTCCTCGATCGGTAACGCATCGAGCTCAGTGCGCAACATCACGATCGGACCTGGCCCGTTCTTCAGGATCGCGACGACACCGGTGCCGCCGACGCCGGACGTGACCTCATATCCCAACGCCTCGACACGCGCCGCAAGCGTCGCCGCCGTGCGTTGCTCATGAAACGCCAGTTCCGGATTGCGGTGCAGATCGATGTAGAGGTTTTCGATATCCGGGTAGATCGCATCGACTTGCGGCGCGCCGATGCCATCGTCCGCACGGGACGTTTGCGCCGATGCGCTGGAGACGAACAACAGTGTTGCGATCAAAAGGCTGATATCGATGCGGTTCACGATTTTCTCTGGTGTCGGTGAAATGTTCTCCCGACTACCTCATAACGCTCCGTATTAACAACGGCCAGCTTCAATTTCCCGATGCATGTCATCCGGTCGGCCCGGCGTAGGTCTGCTTCTGGCCCGATTCCAGCCGCTCAGGCGTTCTTGTCCCGCTGCTAGCTGACCGTCCGGTTGGGCTGGTGAGGGAACCTTGGGTACCCCCCGCCAGGGCCCCGCGCTGATAAGCTTCCAGCGCTTGGTTCGTGCCAAGCGGAAGAACTCAACGTTTCCAGTCTGACCTGGCGAAAAGTCAGCAAACAAAGTAGTTCGCCATTGGGCGTTCGGGTCGCGCAAGTTGGATGCAAGTTAATCAATCACAGTTCCCGCTTTGACCACTCCCGGCCAACGAACGATAAAGGGTACGCGAATCGAATCGTCAAAAATATTTGTCAAAAGCGCGTTGTTCTGAGGAGTGTGGTTCCAGGTGACACTGTCCAATAACGACATCGCCCGGTTACTCACTGAAACTCCATTTCACGCACTTCTCGGCCTGCGCCATCACGTCGTCAACCAGGCCAAAACACCATTCCGCGAAGCAGTCATCGACATACGGGACAAGCCGCGGATTTGGCGTGATGGCGGAGTTGATGTTGTGGTCAATTTTACCGGTGGAGGCACCATGATCGACACGTCAAACCCGACCCAGGCGGCACGCGATGCTTCACGAGCGGCGAGACTGTTCGCGATGATCGTGCCGTTACTGCTATTGCACGTGTCAGCCGCTCGGGCGGAGGACACATTGGTTGTGCCGCCGATCGAAGTGCACGACATCGAAGCGAAGGCGATTGATCAGACTTTTCGGATACAGGTCGCCCTGCCGATCATGCGCAAAGGAAGCCAGGAGCGCTTTCCCGTTGTCTATGTTACCGACGTCAATGGCCCCTTTGAATTTCCCGACTTTGCCCGTGGTCTGTATCTTGCCGGCGAAATGCCCGGGGTGATCGTGGTCGGCATCGGTTACCCGACGCACACGTTTTTCACGACCGAGACGGCACGTGCCGTTCACATGAAGCCGAAAGAATTTAAGGCTCGCGGCGGGAGTCCGATCGAGGGGGCGATCATCCCCGCGGACCTCACCGGCAGCGCGGAGGGATTCCTCGAGTTCATCCGTAATGAGCTGGTGCCTTTCATCGACTCGCGTTATCCGACCAAGCGCGGCGACCGGGCTTACGTGGGTGATTCACTCGGCGGGTTCTTCGGTCTGTATGTGCTGTTTGAGAAACCGGATACCTTCCAGCGCTATGTTATCGGCAGCCCGGTAATCTCGCTTGGCAACGAATGGCTGCTGGATCGGGCCAAACGCTACACGGAACAGCACGCCGACTTGAATGCACGTGTCTACATGAGCGTCGGCGGCCTGGAAGAGGTCGGTGCAGAGGCCGCCCCCGGACGCATGGTGACCAACATGTACCGGCTGCAACGGCTGCTCGAGGCCAGGAAGTATCCGGGCCTGAGGCTCACCACCTACGTGTTTCCCGACGAGACCCATTCGAGCGTTGTCTACATGAATGTGCACAGGGGTATCAGCAAGGTCTTCGACCCGCCCGGTGTCAGTCCATTCTAGGAGTAACCTTCCACGCAACGATGCCGAGTGATACGGGAAGTCCTCGGTCGGCCATCGCAGAAGTTCCCGCGCCTGCCCGCTGTGACATGGGTGGTGACACGGTCGGGACTTCGGGGTCTTTTTCGACCCCCACCGGGATAGCTGAAACCCCTATTTTTCCTGCGTGGCGCGGCCGGAGGGATTCGAACCCCCGACCCTCAGGTTCGAAGCCTGATGCTCTATCCAACTGAGCTACGGCCGCGCGGTCAGGTTCGTTTGCCGTTGACCCGGGCCGACGCCCGCGTCACCAGAACGGCGCGAGTATATCCGAACGCGAACCCTTGCCCGCCCTAGCTCCGCGGCAGGAAGCGAAAGCGGCAAACGTGCCCGCCCTTCGCCATGCATTCGTGCAGGTCGACCTTGCTGTGCGTGTAGCCCGACAGGAGCGACAGGTCGAACTGGCAGATCACCGGGTTCTTCATCGCCAGGTTGTGAAACACGCAGTTGTCGGCCTCGATGACCGGTGCGCCCCCGAGGTCCCGCGCCATGCGCGCGTCGTAACCCAGCTCGTCCATCAGCGCGGACAACTGCTTCACGCGCTCGCGACGGCTTGCGCCCTCCGGGGCGCTTGAACGCAGCTGGGCCACGACCGCCGCAGCGATCCGGCCGAGGCGCGTCTTGAGTCCGGCGACACCATGCTCGTTCGAAATCGCATCGATCAGCAGTTGCGCGAACCACGAATAGTGCCGCGGAAACTCCTCCTTGCCGGCGTCGGTCAGCACATAGAGGTTGTTGGGGCGACCACCGCTCGCCCGATCACTACCGCGGCCGACGAGCCCGTCACGCATCGATGCCGCGAGATGCTGACGCACGGCGGTGCGCGTGACGCCGAGCGACTTTGCAAGCTCGTCGACTGTCGCACCGGTCTTGTTTCGCAGGAGGTGCCGCAGGAGCAGTCGCCTCCGGGAGCGATAGACATCCGCCATGTAGGAACCCTCCGACCATCCGCTAGGACATTAGGGCACTTTCGGCATATTAATCTTTGTTTGATGCCGGCGTCGATGTATTACTGCGCCATCTCCACTTGCAGGTAGCGGACCCGGATCCGGGGAGACGGCAATGAAGACGTACACGGCACCTGTGCTCGCGGCGGTGGCCTTCGTAGCGGCGGCAACCATCGGCATCGGGACGGCTGTCCCGCAGGACGACCTGACCGTCGCCGTTGCGGATCGGACACTCGATGCGAGCATCGACGCGGCCGCGCAGCGGGCGCTCAACGACGGCCGGAAGATCTTTCGCCGGGACACCTTCGGCAACCAGGCGTTCTGGGGCGACACACTCAGGTTGCACGAGGCCATCGCCGGCCGCGCGAATGGCGGCGTTGGCCCCGGGGTGAGCCCCGAGACCGCGCTCGCGGTCGGCCTTAAGGTCGACGTTCGACGCGCTCCCGGGCAAGCTGCGTGCGGACCTCCGCAAGGAGCGAGTGGATCTCACGAACCCGGCGACCACGATCGCGCTGCTCAAGCTCGACGCCGTAGTGGGCGTGCGAGGTTTCTTTGACGACAGCGGCCAGTTGCGTTCGGTCGGCATCACCTGCGCGCTCTGCCACTCCGACGTAGACGACTCATTCGCGCCCGGGATCGGCCGCCGACTCGACGGCTGGGCGGCGCGCGATCTCGATGTCGGTACGATCGTCGCGCTTTCGCCGAACGTGCAGCCGTTCGTCGACCTCCTTGCGATCGTGAATCCCGGCATCGATGCCGACGACGTGCGCGGCGTCCTTCGGGGCTGGGGACCCGGCAAGTTCGACGCGGCCCTCCTCCTCGATGGCAAGGCGATACGGCCCGACGGGAAGTCGGCGGCGACGCTGATTCCGCCCGCGTTCGGCCTGGCCGGCGTCAACCTGCACACCTGGACCGGCTGGGGATCGGTGACGCACTGGAACGGCCTCGTCGCGAACCTCGAGATGCAGGGCCAGGGCACCTTCTACGATCCGCGCCTCAACGACGCCGCGAAGTTCCCGATCGCAGCCGCGGTCGGTTTCGGCGATGTCCGCCACAACCCGGACCTGGTCACGGCGAAACTCGCGCCGCTGCACCTGTATCAACTGAACCTGCCAGCCCCGCCGCCGCGGCCGGGAAGTTTTCGCTCCGCCGCCGCACAACGCGGCAAGCCCCTGTTCGCGGGCAAAGCGCAGTGCGCGCGCTGCCACGTGCCGCCGCTCTTTACGGAGCCCGGCTGGAACATGCATACGCCGGAGGAAATCGGCATCGACAGCTTCCAGGCCGATCGCTCACCGGACGAGCGCTACCGGACGGCACCCTTGAAGGGTCTCTGGACGCACATGAAAGGCGGCTTCTATCACGATGGCCGCTTCCCGACGCTGCGCGCCGTGCTCGAGCACTACGATGCGCACTTCGGGCTCGGCCTGTCCGCGCAGGAGAAGACCGACCTGGAGGAATACCTGAAGTCGATCTAGCCGCGAACAGCCAGGGCGTCCCGGATCGCCGTTACGGCGGTCCTAGCCCGCACGGCCGTCGACACGCGGGCGCATGAGGATGGGCGTATAGGTGATGACGTACAGCGCGAACGCCGCGATCCAGAGCACCCCCGCGGTGATCACGGTCCAGCGGTACTCCAGGTCCGCCAGTGATGGCGCAACCACACGCACAAGCGCCGCGAGACTGAGCAGTACGTAGGCCGTAGCCGTAGCTCTCGCCGCGACGAGCGGCCGTCCGGTGTGACCCAGCGCCGCTCGCGTCATGACGGCGAGAACCATCGAACCCGCAACGCCGATGGTCAACGCGTGCAGCCAGTGCGCCGCCCAGGGCGCGCCCGTGAGAAGGTGCGTCGCCTTGAGCGCCAACCCGGCCGGCAGCCAGGCATAGGCCAGGTGCAGGCTCCACACCAGCGGTTCGTGGAACGTCCGCGTGCTGCGCCATCGCGACATGCGCCACGTCTGGGCCGCTGCGGCGACTGCCGCGACGATGCCCGCCGCGGATCGCCACGGCGCAGCCGCGTCCACCAGCACTACGACGACCATCGCGCCGATGACCGCACCGTCCAGCCATCGACTGCCGCGGATGCCGGGCTCCTCGCCGCGGCTGCGCAGCGCGTTCGCCGTGAACACCGGCACGATGCGACCGCCGATGACTGTGACGAGCAGCAGGATGACGTCGATCGCCACCAGCAGCGTCACCCGCGCCAGCAGCACATCGCCACGCGCGAGCGCGAACAGGAACACGGCGTCGCTGACCCAGATGGCCGCGAGCACGAGGAGCAGCGGCGTGTTGCGGTTGTGCGCCCGCAGCAGCGGTGGCGCGAGCAGCACGACGAGTGCCGGAAAGAAAGCCAGCTCACATACCGCGACCAGCGCAAGCGGCAAGCTGGCCGCGCCGGCGAACGCCAGCCGCCCGGCGAGCCACAGCGCCGCGAGCAGTATCAGCGGTGCGCCCGCGAAGCCGCGGGCACCTGTCCAGCTCGGGACGGCCGTCAGCAGGAAGCCTGCAATGGCGGCGCCAACGAAGCCATACAGCATCTCGTGCCCGTGCCAGAGCAGCGATGGCTGGCCCCGCAGCGGAAGCGCGCCAGTCCCATGGATCCACAGCCACGCAGTAATCGCGAGCAGCGCGAAGGCCCCGGCCGCCCAGAAAAACGGCCGGAACCCGTAGGCGAACAGCGCAAGGGCCGGCTGATCGCGTCCAGCGCCCTGCGTGGGCGAAATACTCATGCGAGCCTGTTTCCCGCGTATGACTTCCTCGAGGACCAACGCGCGCGGACAGTAGACGATCGCGCTCTCTACGAATGCGGCTCGAGCTCGGAAAGGAAATTGGTCACGCGGCGCAGACAATCGGCGGTCACGCCGGTCGGCACGCCCGGCGCTCGCATGTTCTCGTCGTCGGCCGCCAGAAGCTGGTGCAACTGGTCCTTCCACTGCAGCAGGACAGCGCGCTTCTGTTCCGCCGTCAGCTCGACCGACGAATAGAGCGCCTCCGGCGTGCCGAACGTCGCGCTGGGATTCTTCATGGCCTTCTCGATGTCCATCGCAGGCTCCGCCGGTTCTCTGGACGACCGTACGCCGATTCTGCCGTCGCGTGCAAGCGATGCGCTCTTGCTGCGGGCCGCGTGCGTGATCTCGGAACGGGGCAGCGTCGCGACCACACCTGGTCTATCGCTCATGCACTGACTATCCCGCGGTGGCTACCTCGAGGCTGGGGTCGACCTCGGCGGCCCATGCGAGGAGACCACCTTCGAGCTGCACGGGTGCTACAAGTCCGGCGTTCAGCGCCTGGCCACAGGCTCTCAGGCTTCGGCCACCGCTGCGACACATGAACACCGCCGTCGCACCGGCGGGCAGCTCCGCAAGGCGCCGTCCGAGCTCGCTCATCGGCATGCTCACTGCGCCGGGAAGGTGTCCCGCCGCGAACTCGCGTGGCTCGCGCACGTCGATGAGCATCAGGGTCCCCCGGAGCTCGGGATCCGCGAGCAGAACCTGAAGCTCTGACGGCCTGATTCGACGCAGGGATTGCAGCGCATCGGTCATACACGCCTCCGGCGCGTCGCGCAGCTCCGTGATGGTCGGCCGCTCGCCGCAGACCGCGCAGTCCACGCGGCGCGCGAAGCGGAACTCCTGGAATCGCAGCTCGAGCGCATCGTAGGTCAGCAGGCGACCAACCAGAGGCTTGCCTTTGCCCACGATGAGCTTGATGGCTTCGGTGGCCTGAATCGCGCCGAGGACGCCAGGCAGCACGCCGAGCACGCCGGCCTCGGCGCAACTGGGCACGAGCGCGGCCGGCGCTTCGGGGAAGAGGCATCGGTAGCAGGGGCCCTGACCCGGCACGTAAGTCATCGCCTGCCCCTCGAATCGATGGATCGCCGCGGTGACGAGCGGCTTGCCGAGCAGTACGCAGGCGTCGTTCACGAGGTAGCGCGTCGGGAGGCGATCGGTGCCGTCGAGCACGACGTCGTACGCGTCGATCACTTCGCGTACGTTGGCAGCGCGAAGCTCGAGCTCGTGGGCGATCACGCGGATGCCCGGGTTGAGCGCCAGCAGCCGGTCCCGCGCAGCGGTCGCCTTCGGCCGGTCGAGCGCTGCGCTGTCGAAGAGCACCTGCCGCTGCAGATTCGAGAGATCGACGCGATCGCAGTCGACCAGGCCCAGCGTGCCGACGCCGGCGGCGGCGAGATAGAGCGCGGACGGAGAGCCGAGCCCGCCGGCGCCGATGACGAGCACGCGTGCCGACTTGAGGCGCTCCTGCCCGGCGGCGGCGATCTCCGGCAGCGCAAGATGGCGTGCGTAGCGGGTGCGTTCCTCCGCCGAGAGTGCCACGGCTCAGCCTCCGCTCAACGCGCAGATGAGGTGGACCTGGTCGCCGGCCGCAACGGGCTCGGCGAGCGTGGCGGCTTCGCGGCTGTTGACGAACACCCGCACGTGACGGCGGATGCGATCCTGCTCGTCGATCATGCGAAAACGCATGCCCGGGTAGCGCGCGTCCAGGTCGGACAGCACTTCGGCCACCGTCGCGCCCGCTGCATCGACGCTCGGTGCGCCGTTCGTATAGGAACGGAGCGGGCTTGCGACACGGACGATGCAGCTCATGGACGTGCGCCACTCAGTGCGCGTGCGTCACCGAGTAGATCTGCGGCAGGTAGCGCGCGATGCACGCCCAGGAATCGCCGCGGTTTGTGCTCGCCCAGACGTCGCCGCCGGTCGTGCCGAAGTAGAGGCCCAGGCGCTCGTTCGCATCGACGCACATCGCCTGGCGAAACACCGTGAACCAGCCTTGCGAGCGCGGCAGTCCGCGATCCTGTCGACGCCAGGTTCGCCCGGCATCGCGGGTCATGTAGACCGCGGGCTTGCCGCCGACCGAGGTGCGCGGCCACACGGTCGTGCCGTCCATCGGAAACACCCAGGCGGTGTCCGGATCTGCGGGGTCCAGCACGATCGGAAACCCGATGTCGCCGATTTTCTTCGGCATGGCAGCGCCGACGCGCCTCCAGCGGCGCCCAGGCCGGTCGAGGCGGTAGATGCCGCAATGATTCTGCTGATACAGCCGGTCGGGGTGTGCCGGATGCATCACGATGGCGTGCGGGTCGTGACCGAACGGCACGTTCGCGTCCGGCAGGAAATCCGCAGCGACGCCTTCGTTGAGCGGTGACCAGTTACGCCCGCCGTCGGTCGACTCGAACGCGCCGCCGATCGAGATCCCGAGGTACAGGTGCTTCGGATCGCGGGGATCGACGATCACCGAGTGCAGAAGCTCACCGCCCGGCGTGCCGAGACCCGGGCGCCCACTGCGGCCGCATCGGGTGATCGTTGAAACCGGCTACGGGTTCCCAGGTGTCGCCGCCGTCGGCGGAACGGAAGAGCCCAGCCGGAGAGCTGCCTGCGTACCAGGTGCCGGTCTCCGAAGCGTGACCGGGCGTCAGCCAGAAGACGGCATCGACGGCGCGCGCGGCGTCGCCCTCGGCCGCTTTCCGAAATGCCGGCGGCTTGCCCGCTTCCCGCCAGTGACGGCCGCGATCTATCGAGCGAAACACCGTGGGCCCGAGGTGCCCGGTCTTCGCGCCCATCAGGAGCACCTTCGGGTCGCGCGGATCCTGGACGATGTGATGGATGACGTGCCCGAGGAAGTGCGGGCCGGCGAGCCGCCACTTCCGGCGCCGCGCGTCGCTGCGCAGCGCGAACGCCCCTTTGCGCGTGCCGATCCAGATCGTCATGGTTGGTGTCCAGGTCGCAGTTTCGGTCAGATTTATCTCATCGGAGGGAGTTGCCGCGGCTACGGTAAAACTCAAATGCGACCGGCACCATTTACTATTTCATCGTGGGCATGACGAACTGCGCGCCTTCGCGCGCGGCGGTGGGCCAGCGCGAGGTAACCGTCTTGAGCCGCGTGTAGAAACGCACGCCGTCGGGGCCGTGGACGTGCAGCGGCCCGAACAGCGATCGCTTCCAGCCGCCGAATGAATGAAACGCCATGGGCACGGGGATCGGCACGTTGATCCCGACCATGCCGGCCTGCACACCCTGCGCAAACCGGCGCGCTGCCTCACCGCTCGCGGTGAAGATCGACGTGCCATTGCCGTATTCGTGCTCGTTGACGAGCGTGAGCGCCGTCGCGAGATCGGGTACCCGCACGACGCAGAGCACCGGACCGAAGATCTCCTCCTTATAAATGCGCATCGAGGGCTCGACGTGTCGAAAAGACAAGGCCCGAGAAAGTGCCCGGCCTCGTGGCCGGCGACGCGCAAGCCGCGTCCGTCGACGACGAGCCGCGCGCCCTCCTCGACGCCGAGATCGACATAGCCGCGCACGCGCTCCATGTGTTCGCGCGTGACCAGCGGCCCCATCTCGACCCCGTCCGCGGTCCCCGGCCCGATCTTGAGCCGCGCGATCACCTCCGTGAGGCGCGCGATCAGGCGATCGCCCGCATCGCCAACGGCCACGGCAACCGAGATCGCCATGCAGCGCTCCCCAGCCGATCCATACGCGGCGCCGAGCAGCGCATTGGCTGTGATGTCGGTGTCAGCGTCCGGCATGACGACCATGTGATTCTTCGCACCACCGAGCGCCTGCACGCGCTTGCCGTGCGCGGAGGCGGTGCGATACACGTGCTCGGCGACCGGCGTCGAGCCGACGAAGCTCGCCGCCGCGACGTCCGGGTGGGTGAGCAGCGTGTCGACCGCCTCGCGGTCGCCGTTGACGACATTGAGCACGCCATCCGGAAGGCCGGCCTCCTTGAGGAGCCCGGCGAGGCGCAACGGGCAGCTCGGATCCTTCTCCGAGGGCTTCAGTACGAATGTGTTTCCGCAGGCGATGGCCACAGGGAACATCCACATCGGCACCATCGCCGGGAAATTGAACGGCGTGATTCCCGCGCAGACACCGACCGGCTGGCGCACCGACCAGCTGTCGATCGCGGTGCCTACGTTCTCGGTGAAATCCCCACGGAGCAGGTGCGGAATGCCGCAGGCGAACTCGACGACCTCGAGCCCGCGGATCACCTCGCCGCGCGCATCCGAAAGCACCTTGCCGTGCTCGAGCGTGATGAGCCTTGCGATCTCGTCGAGGTGCGCCTCGATGAGCGCCTTGAATCGGAACATGACGCGCGCGCGCTGCAGGGGCGGCGTGGCGGTCCACGCGGGCAGCGCGCGCCGTGCGGCCGCGATCGCCGCCGCCGTCTCCTCCGCGCTCGCGAGCGCGAGTTGCGCTCGCACCTGGCCGGTCGCCGGGTCGTAAACGCGACCCTGCCGGCCGGACTGACCGGCGACGAGCTGCCCGTCGACGAAATGGCCGAGCGCCGGCGTGGGCCCAGCCTCCGTGCGCGGCGCCGCTTCTGCGGCACTTCGAAGCGTCGTGCTCATCTTTCGCTCCTTCCGGCGCACGCGGGCGCGACCGCCGGGTTTCCATACGATACGTCCGCCCGGTCGAAAAAGCGCTCTCGGAGGGGCCGAGGTCTCGCCGACCGGGGGTCAGTGCGTGCCCGCGCCGCTTCGCCGGGGAAATTGCGCCGTATGTGTCAGGTTCGCGGCCCCGGACCCGTCGTCCGGCGTCTCGATGAATCGCAGCGTGGCGAGATCGCCCGAGACCGTGAGATGAGCGAAGCCCCACACGAGGCCCCGCGCCCAGTCCGTCGTCAGCTCCGGGTACCGTTCGAGTTGGTGGCGCATGAACGCCGTGTTGAGCGCACGCTGCTTCGCCGCCGCGCCGGACACGACGGCGGGCAACGGCTTGACTGGCTTTCCGGGCAGAGCGCGACTGCAATCGTCGAAGTGCAGCTCGAGCGTGTGGTCGTGGCCGGCCACGTACAAGTCGGCATATCGGCACAGCGCAGGCAGGATCAGCCGCCGCAGCACCCGCGCCTGCTCGTACTTGCTGCCCGCCGACGACCAGAGCGGATGATGCCCGATCACGATCTTCCAGCGGGCGTCCGACTCCTTGAGCGAGCGCTCGAGCCACGCGGCCATGTCGCGCTCGGACCGGGTCTTCGGGACGACCCACCGGTCCGGGTCCTCGCGTCGCGTGGGGCGGAGCTCGCTCGCATCGTCGGCGAGCGCGTCCTCGTACACCGTCTGCCCCGCCAGCATCACCGTCGTGTCGATGACGAAGAGCTCGACCTCGCCATGTCCCGCCGCCGGCCGCACGCGATAGGCGACGCCGTCCATGTAGAACGGCTCGGTGCGCGCCAGGTAATCGACCTGCGCCAGCGCGCCAGCGCGCGAGGTCTTCCAGTCGTGGTTCCCGAGCGTCGAGTAGATACGGAAGTCGGGGCCGAGCTCGGTGAACCGTCCGAACGGCTGCGCGAAGATCGCCTCGAAACGCGCGCATCGTCGCGGCCGTCGGCACCGGCCGTGGCGCCGTTGGGGTAGATGTTGTCACCGAGCATCGTCGCGAAATCGCAGGGTTGCTCCCCGCACCAGGCGCGCATCGCGTTCGCGACCGGCATCATCCCGCTCGCCGCCACCCACGAGCCGCTCGCGTGTCGGGTCATCGCGGGGGGTCGGAACTCTTCCGGCGGCCGCTTGTCCTCGCGCCAGTCGGCGCGTTCGGCGGCGATGAACTGCTCGCGACTGCGCGGAGGCTCGTAGTCCTTCGCCTCGAGGTAGTCGAGGTGATATCCGTGATCGCCGAAGACGAGTATCCCGATTTCCCGGCCCGGCACGGCTGCGGGCGCGGGCGCCGTCGGCTCCGGCTGCACGCATCCGGCAAGGACGGCGAGCGGCAGCCACCGCCACAGCGCCTTGCTGGCGATCCGCAGTAGCCGTGCCACATCCCAGGCCCCTTCCCTGCACCAGTCCCCCCACTTCGAGCTTGACGGTCGCCAGGCGGACCCACTCGTGTTGCCTCGATCGTACCCGGCTCACTTGCCGGCGGTCAGGCAGTGGGTAACCCACTATCTGCTCTGCTATATTTCCGCCCCCCGGCCCGACCTGCAGGCCCTTACGAGAACCCGAGGATCCCGACATGAAGCCCGCGCATCTTTGCCCTTGCTCCTCTTCCTGCTGGTTGTGTCCGGCCTTGCGCAGGCGCAGACCGCCTGTGTCTATCCGCAGGCTCCACAGACGTTTCCGGACGGCGCCACGGCCTCGAAGGAAGACCTGATGGCCACGCAGGCGTCGATCAAGACCTACCAGACCGCAGTGGAGCAGACCTACCTGCCGTGCCTGGAGAAGGAGAAAGCCGACTCGATCGCGAAGCTCGATGCCGCGGACGAGGCCTACGCGCAGAAGAAGCTTTCGCTCGAGGAAATCCACGCGAAGAAGCACAACGCAGCACTCGACGAGCTGCAGTCCGTTGCGGATCGCTGGAAGGAAGAAATCACCGAGTACAAGGCCCGGGACAAGCAGTAGTCGGGGCCGCCCGCCTGAGCGGGCGCGGCCGCGGCCCGGGCTGAACGGACTGGGCATGAGTTCGGGTGAGCCACTGCCGACGCCGGCCGAAGCCGCCGCCAGGATCCTGGCCCGGCTTCCCGTACTGCCGGTCGAGACGCGGCCGCTGCCGGCGCTCACGGGCGCGGTGCTCGCGCAGGACGTCTACGCGGAGCGCGATCAGCCTCCCTTCGATCGCGTCACGATGGATGGCATCGCGTTTGCGAGCAGCCGTCGTGGCTCCGGACGCCTGCGGATCGCGGGCACGCAGGCTGCTGGCCGGGCGCCCCTCGTCCTGCCACCGGGCGACAGCTGTCTCGAGGTGATGACCGGCGCCATCCTGCCCACGGGCTGCGATTGCGTCGTGCCGGTGGAGCGGATCGCGGTTGCCAACGGCTGGGCTGAACTGCCGGATCAACTGGCGATCGAACCCGGTATGAACGTGCACGCGCGCGGGCTCGATTCGAAGGCCGGGGATCGGCTGCTCGGCCCCGGCACGCGGCTCGGGGCGCCCGAGCTGGCTGTGCTCGCCTCCGCGGGCCTGTCGCACGCGCGAGTCCGGGCGGAGCCGCGGATCATGATCGTGACCACCGGCGATGAGCTCGTCGAGCCGGGGCTGCCGGTCGAGGCCTGGCAGGTTCGCCGATCGAATGCGCACGCGCTCCGCGCCGCGCTCGCGATGCGCGGCTTCGGACGCTCCGGGCAGGACCACCTGCCGGACGAACCGGCCGAGATGCACGAACGCCTGGCCCGGCATCTCGACACGCACGATGTGCTGGTGCTGACCGGCGGAGTATCGATGGGCCGGTTCGATTACGTGCCCGCCGTGCTGGGCGAGCTGGGGGTCACCCAGGTGCTGCACAACGTGGCGCAGCGGCCGGGCAAGCCACTTTGGTTCGGCGTCTCGCCCCGGGGACAGGCCGTCTTCGGACTCCCGGGAAACCCCGTGTCGTCGCTGGTCTGCCTGCTGCGCTACGTCGTCCCGGCGCTCCTGGCCGCCTCCGGCGCCGCGCCCGTCGCCCCGGAGGAAGTCAGGCTCGCGGCCGACTTCGAGGTGCGCCCGCGGCTGACGTTCTTCCTGCCGGTGCGTCTCGAGACACAGGCCGGGCAGGGCTCCGTTGCCCTCCCGAACCCGACGCGTGGTTCGGGTGATTTCGTGTCGCTGCTGGGCACGCAGGGTTTCGTCGAGTTGCCGCCGGGCCCTGCAATCTATCCTGCAGGTCACGTCGCTCCGTTCTATCGTTGGTGACATGGCCGAAGAGACCTCATCGCCCAACGTGCTGCCCTGGCCGGGCCGGGTCCGGCCGCGGGATCGGCTCGGCCGGCCGATGCACGACCTGCGGATCTCGGTCATGGACCGCTGCAATTTCCGCTGCCCGTACTGCATGCCGCGCGAGACCTACCACGACCGCTATCAGTTCCTGAAGACCGCTGAGCGGCTGTCGTTCGAGGAGATCACGCGCATCGCGCGGCTTGCGGCGGGGCTCGGCGTGTCGAAACTGCGTCTCACCGGGGGCGAGCCGCTTGCTGCGTTCCGGGCTCGCGGACCTCGTCGGCGAGCTGTCGACCATCGAGGGCGTCGACGACCTCGCGCTCACGACCAACGGCATCCTGCTCGCACAGCAGGCGGCAAAGCTCAAGGCGAACGGGCTCAGGCGCGTGACCGTGAGCCTCGACACCCTGGACGAGAAGGTCTTCGCCGTCATGAGCGGCGGATTCGGCGGCGTCGCCCAGGTCCTCGAAGGCATCGAGGCGGCGCAGAAGGCCGGGCTCGCGCCGATCAAGGTCAATGCCGTCGTGCAGCGCGGCCTCAACGATCACACGATCCCCGCCCTCCTCGAGCGCTTCCGTGGCTCGCCGGTCATCGTGCGGCTGATCGAGTACATGGACGTCGGCAATCGGAATCACTGGAGCCGCGACCAGGTCGTGCCTTCGGCCGAGCTGCTCGCGCGGATACGCGAGCGGTGGCCGGTCACGGCGCAACCGGGCCAGTACCGCGGCGAAGTCGCCGAGCGCTATGCCTACGACGACGGCGCGGGGGAGATCGGCTTCATCTCCTCGATCACCGCGCCGTTCTGCGGCGCGTGCAGCCGCGCGCGCCTTTCATCCGAAGGCATGCTCTACACCTGCCTGTTCGCGACCGTCGGCACGGATCTGCGGGGGTTGCTGCGAGGCGGGGCCTCGGACGAGGAGATCTCGGGGCGGCTGGCCGCGGTCTGGACCGCGCGCCAGGACCGCTACAGCGAGCAGCGTGCGGCGCTCGGCGATGCAGGTCGCCAGCTGCACAAGATAGAAATGAACTACATCGGCGGGTGAACGCGATGCTGAGTCACGTCGACGAGCAATCCCGGCCGGCCATGGTCGATGTCACCGGCAAGCCGGTGACGCGACGCACGGCCACCGCCGAGGCGCGCGTGCGCTTCCCCGGTGATGTCGCGGGCGCGCTGCGCGCGGGCGGCTTCGCAACGGCCAAGGGACCGGTGTTCCATACGGCGATCGTCGCGGGCGTCATGGCCGCGAAGCGCACGCACGAGCTGATCCCGTTCTGCCATCCGCTCGGGATCGAGGACTGCCGGATCCAGATCGAGATGGACGGCGACGAGGCGGTCATCGTGTGCACCGTCGCCGTCAATCACCGAACGGGCGTCGAGATGGAAGCGCTGACCGGCGCCTCGGTCGCGGCGCTGACCGTCTACGACATGTGCAAGGCGCTGTCGCACGAAATCGTGATCGCCGAGACGCGGCTCATCGCGAAGCACGGCGGCAAGCGCGACGTCGAGGCTGCTCGAACGTGAACCGCCCGATCGATCGCGCGCCACTCTATGGGCTCCTCCTGGCCGGCGGCTCGAGCACGCGCATGCAGCGCGACAAGGCCGCGCTCGAATTCCACGGCCGCCCGCAGCTCGACTGGGCCTACGAGCTGCTCGGCCGGCATTGCGAGCGCGTCTTCGTGTCCGTTCGCGCCGATCAGCGTGCCGACGCCGTGCGGAAGGACTACCCGCAGATCGTCGACGCGCACTCCGGGCGCGGGCCGATCGCCGGCATCGCCGCTGCGCAGGCTGCGCACCCGCAGGCGGCGTGGCTGGTGCTCGCCTGCGACCTGCCCTTCGTCGACGACGAGGTGCTTGCGCGGCTCGTCGCGGCGCGGGAGGCGAAGCAGGCGATCACTGCCTATCGCAGCACGCACGATGGCCTGCCCGAGCCGCTGTGCGCGGTCTTCGAGCCCGAGTCGGCCGCCGCCGTGCGCGAGGCGATCGCGCGCAGGCCGCAACTGCCCGCGCAAGCTCGTGATCGCGAGCGGGGTGCCGCTCCTCGAGCAGGCGATCCCCGCGCTCGGAAACGTCAACACGCCGGAGGAATTCGCGGCCGCACACCGGCAGATCGCCCACGGGTCGCACAGCATGAAGTCGATCGAGGTCCACTACTACGCGATCCTGCGCGACCAGGCCGGCCGGCGCACCGAGCGGGTCGAGACAGGTGCGGCGACGGCGGCGGAGCTCTTCGACGAGCTGGCCGCCCGTCACGGGCTTGCGCTTCGAGCGCGCGGCCCTGCGCGTCGCGATCAACGAGGAATTCGGCGACTGGCAGCAGCCGCTCGCCTCCGGCGACCGGGTCGTGTTCATCCCACCGGTGGCGGGCGGCTGATGAGAAAATTGGCTCAGAGCCGATTTTCCGGGTGGGCGGCTGATGCGCGCGTTCGAGTTCAGCTCGGTGCCGTTTTCGCCCGAGGCGCTCCGCGCGCAGCTCGCCGACGCGAGCTGCGGCGGGTATGCGAGCTTCGAGGGTTGGGTACGCGACCACAACGAGGGTCGTCGCGTGCTCAGGCTCGAGTACGAGGCGTACGAGGCGCTCGCGGTCAAGGAAGGCGAGCGGATCGTCGCCGACGCGCTCGATCGCTACGGCGTGCGCAAGGCCGCCTGTGTGCATCGCGTCGGCGAGCTGGCGATCGGCGAGCTGGCGGTCTGGGTGGGCGTGAGCGCGGCGCACCGCGACGAGGCGTTTGCGGCGTGCCGCTACGTCATCGACGAGGTCAAGCAACGCGTGCCGATCTGGAAGAAGGAGCACTACGCAGACGGCGACAGCGGCTGGGTCAATTGCGAGCGCTGCGCGCACCCCACCTCGCCGGAACACGGTCATTCGCACAGGCATGAGCGGCCGGAGCCGCTCGAGCTCGAGTTCGCGAGCCTCGCCGCCGCCCGCGCCGCGGGCTACGAGCTGATCGATATCCGCGAGGGCTGGGAGCGCGACGCGGATCCGCCGGCACTCCGGATCGCTCGACACCTGCCCTTGAGCGAGTACGCAAACGGCCGGTCGGACCTGCCTCCCGGCGGACCGTACCTGATCGTCTGCGCGCACGGCGTGCGCAGCCTCGCGCTCGCCGAGGAACTCCGCGCGACGCGGGCATGCCGCCGTTTACTCGATGCGCGGCGGGCTCGCGGGTCTCAGGGCCTGATCTGGCCCGAGCCACGCACGACGTACTTGTAGCTCGTCAGCTGTTCCACACCTACCGGGCCGCGCGCGTGAAAGCGGTCGGTCGAGATGCCGATCTCCGCGCCCATGCCGAACTCGCCGCCGTCGGCGAACTGCGTCGAGGCGTTGTGCAGCACGATCGCGCTGTCCACCCGTGACAGGAACCGCTCGGCCGCGGCCGGATCGGACGTGACGATGGACTCGGTGTGCGCCGAGCCGTAACGCGCGATGTGCTCGATCGCGGCGTCTACCCCATCGACAACCCGCGCCGCGATCACGGCGTCCAGGTATTCCGTCCGCCAGTCGTCCTCCGTAGCGGGACGGACCCGCGGATCGACCGCCATCACCGCGGGATCACCGCGCACCTCGCAGCCTGCCTCGAGCAGGTCGCGCACGATGGGCGCCAGGTGTCTCGCTGCGCCGGCCGCGTCCACGAGCAGCGTCTCCGCGGCGCCGCACACGCCCGTGCGCCGGAGCTTCGAGTTGCGCACGATGGCGCGCGCCATCTCGAGATCCGCCGCGCGATCGACGTAGACGTGGCAGTTGCCTTCCAGGTGTCCGATGACCGGCACGCGCGCTTCACGCTGCACGCGCTCGACGAGACTTCGGCCGCCGCGCGGCACGAGGACGTCGATGCATCCGTCGAGCCCCGCGAGCATCAGGCCGACCGCGGCGCGGTCAGTGGTGGGCACGAGCTGGATCGCGGCTTCCGGCAGGCCGGCGGCGGCGAGGCCTGCGACCAGGCACCCGTGGATCTCGCTTGACGACCGGAAGGCCTCGCTCCCCCCGCGCAGGATCACGGCGTTGCCCGACTTGAGACAGAGCGCGCCTGCGTCGGCAGTCACGTTAGGCCGGCTCTCGTAGACGATACCAATGACGCCGAGCGGCACGCGCACTCGCTGGATTCGCAGTCCGTTGGGCCGCTGCCATTCCGCGGTGACCGTTCCGACGGGATCCGCAAGCGCCGCGATCTCCTCGAGACCGCGCGCCATGGCTTCGACGCGGACGTCGTCGAGTGCGAGACGGTCGAGCATCGCCGCCGTGAGCGACGCCGCGCGCGCGTCAGCCACATCCGCTTCATTCGCGGCTCGGATTGCCGCGCTGCGCGCGCGCAGCTCACGCGCAGCCGTCCCGAGCGCGGCATTCCTGGCCGCGCCGCCGGCAGTCGCAAGGACGCGCGCCGCGGCGGCCGCGTCCCGGCCGAGCCGGTCCATGATGGTTGCCACGTCGTTCGATTTCATCTCGGAAATCAGCTCAGCTCAGCACGAGGTCGTCGCGATGGATCATCTCATCCCTCCCGCGGTAACCGAGCAGCGCCTCGAGCTCAGCGCTCCGACGACCTCGGATGCGCTCGGCGTCGGCGTGCGAGTAGGCGCTCAAGCCTCGCGCGACCTCGGCACCGTCGGGTCCGCGCACGACGACCGGGTCGCCGCGATCGAAGCGCCCGCCGACCTTCGTGACCCCGGCCGGCAGCAGGCTGCGACCGTCGCGCAGCGCACGCGCCGCGCCCTCGTCCACGTGCAGCTCACCCACCGGCTGCAGGCTGCCCGCGATCCATTGCTTGCGCACCGTGAGCGGGGAGGCCTCGGCGACGAACCAGGTGCAGTGCGCCCCCTCGGCGAGCCGGCGCAGCGGATGCGGCTCGCGGCCGCTCGCGACGCACATGTGGCAGCCGGCGGCGAGCGCGATCTTCCCCGCGGCCAGCTTGGTCGCCATTCCACCGGAGCCCAGGCCTGAGCTCGCGCCGCCCGCCATCGCCTCGATCTCCGGTGTGATCCGCGCCACCTGCTGTATCAGCGTCGCCTTCGGATCGCGCCCGGGATCGGCGCTGTAGAGGCCGTCGACGTCCGACAGCAGAACCAGGCAATCGGCGCTCAGCATCTGAGCCACGCGCGCTGCGAGCCGGTCGTTGTCGCCGTAACGGATCTCGGCGGTCGCCACGGTGTCGTTCTCGTTGATCACCGGCACGGCGCCGATCCTGAGCAGCGTGAAGAGCGTGCCACGCGCATTGAGGTAGCGTCGACGCTGCTCGGTGTCGCCGAGCGTGAGCAGCACCTGCGCGACGGTCAGGCCATGACCCTCGAGCACCTCGGTCCAGGCATGCGCGAGCCGGATCTGGCCGACCGCAGCCGCCGCCTGGCTCTCCTCGAGCTTGAGCCTCCCCGACGCGAGCGAAAGCGGGCCTCGGCCGAGCGCGATCGCGCCGGAGGAGACGACGATCAGCTCCTGCCCGCGCTCACGGATCGCAGCGAGGTCGTGGGCCAGCGCCTCGAGCCAGCCGCGATCGAGCTGCCCGGTGGCGGCATCGACGAGCAACGCCGAGCCGACCTTGACGACGATGCGACGCGCCTCGCGCAGTCGTTGCGCGCCCGGACTCGCTGCCGCGTTCATGCGATCGCGAAATGCTCCGCCGGCAGTGCCATCAGGCCGGCGGCGCCGGCTCGCGCCGCCGCTTCGTGCGCATCGGCGCGCGGCAGCAGGCGTTCGAAGTAATGCCGGGCGGTGGCGAGCTTGGCGCGATAGAAGGCGGCCTCAGCGCCCGCCTCCGGCACGCGGCGCAGCGCCACGCCCGCCGCCACGAGCCAGCACCAGCCCAGGCACAGATACCCCGAGTACTGCAGGTAATCGAATGCGGCGGCGCCGACCTCGTCGGCGTTACCCGTTGCCGATTCCGTGAGCGCCGCGGTCAGCGCGTCCCAGCGATCGACACGACGCGCGAGATCGGCCGCAAACCCCGCGAGCTCGGGTGCAGCCCCAAACCGCGAGATCGATTCGCGGATGCGCGCCGCCATCGCCTGCTGGCTGCGGCCGCCGGTGCCGAACACCTTGCGACCGAGCAGGTCCAGCGCCTGGATGCCGTTGGTGCCTTCGTAGATCGGCGTGATGCGCGCATCACGCAGCAGCTGCTCGACGCCGGTTTCGCGGATGAAGCCATGGCCGCCGTGGATCTGCACGGCGAGGCTCGCCACCTCGACCGCCGCGTCGGTCAGGAACGCCTTGACGATCGGCGTGAGGAACGCGATCAGCTCCCCGGAGCGCCGTCGCGCCTCGGCGTCGGGGTTCAGCTCCGCGCCGTCCATCTCGCGACCGGTCAGGAAGGCGAGCAACCGCCCGCCCTCGACGAACGCCTTCTGCGTAAGCAGCATGCGTCGCACGTCGGGATGCACGATGATCGGGTCGGCCGCCGCGTCGGAGGTGCGCGCGGCGCTCATCGAGCGCCCCTGCCGGCGCTCGCGCGCATACGCCACCGAGGCCTGCCAGGCGAGCTCGGAGAGCCCCTGGCCCTGCAACCCGACACCGAGCCGGGCGTGGTTCATCATCGTGAACATGCAGACGAGGCCTTCGTTCGGCTTGCCGACGAGCCATCCCGTGGCATCGTTGAAGTGCATCACGCAGGTCGGCGAGGCGTGGATCCCCATCTTTTGCTCGATCGAGCCACAGGTGACGCCGTTCCCGCGGCCGGGCTCGCCGGTCGAGTCGGGCAGGAGCTTCGGCACCAGGAACAGGCTGATGCCGCGCGTGCCAGCGGGCGCGTCGGTGAGGCGCGCGAGAACGAGATGCACGATGTTGTGCGACAGGTCGTGCTCGCCGCAGCTGATGAAGATCTTGGTGCCGGTGATCCCGAAGCTGCCGTCCGGTCGCGGCTCGGCCCGCGTGCGCAGGAGACCGAGATCGGTGCCGCTGTGGGCCTCGGTCAGGCACATCGTCCCGGTCCACTCGCCCGCGACCATCCTGGGCAGATAGCGCTGCTTGAGATCCTCGCTGGCATGCGCCTCGATAGTGTGCGCCGCGCTCTCGGTCAGCCCGGAGTACATCTTCCAGGCCATGTTTCCCGAGATCAGCATTTCGCTGAAGCCGAGCGCGAATCCGCCCGGCAGCCCCTGCCCGCCCCAGCGGGGGTGCTGGGTCATCGTGATCCAGCCGTCGCTGCAGTACCGATCCCAGGCGTCCTTGAACCCGGGCGGCGTGCGCACGCGGCCGCTTTCGAAGACGAGTCCGTGCTCGTCCCCCACCCGGTTTGTGGGCGCCAGGAGGTCTTCGGCGAACCGCGCCCCCTCCTCGAGGATCCCCTCGAGCAGCTCGCGGGTGAGCTCGTCGCGACCAAAGGACCGGTAGTGATCCTCGAAGTCGAGCACTTCGTGCACGACGAAACGCATGTCGCGGAGGGGAGCGCGGTAGGAATGCACGGGGTAGCGGTCCGGCGGGCGATGACCGCCTCATTCTACTTGAGGGTGCGCCTGTCGACTGCCGCGGTTCCTGGTTGCCTGCCATCCGGAGCCGCACGTATAGTTGATCGCGACCGTGCGTCAGTGCCCGGATGTCTGTCGAGGAACCACCCGTGAGCCGCGATTTTGACCCGACCCCGGGCCAATGGTACGAAGACCTGGAACGGGAAGAGACCTTCAAGGTAGTCGCCCTCGATCCGGACGATGCTGTCGTTCGCCTCCAGTGGCTGAACGGTGAAATCGAGGAGCTCGATCTCGACGCCTGGAACGAGCTCGACCTGGAGCTCGCCGACGAGCCCGAGGGCTGGGCGGACGACGACGAGGAGGAAGGCGACGACGAAGACGAGGACGAGGACTTCGACGACGAGGACGACGACGACGACGACTGGGACGACGACGATGACGAGGACTACGACGACGAGGACGACGAGTACCGCGACCGCGAATGAGTCGCCCCCGATTGCCCTTGATTCCCTAGCCTTCGCCCCAAACACGGGCAGACGTCCCACCGGAGACTGTTGAATGAAGCGAATCCTGTTGTTCCTCGCCACGAACCTGGCCATCGTCGTGCTGCTCGGCATCGTGCTGCGGCTGCTCGGCATCGAGAGCATCCTCGACGAGTCGGGCACCGGCCTCAATCTCGGCGCACTGCTCGTATTCGCGGCCGTGGTCGGCTTCGCGGGCTCGTTCATCTCGCTCGCGATCTCCAAGTGGTCCGCCAAGCGCATGATGGGCGTGCGCGTGATCACGCAGCCCGCCAACACCACCGAGAGCTGGCTCGTGAACACGGTGCGCAACCAGGCGCAGCAGGCGGGCATCGGCATGCCGGAGGTCGGCGTGTTCGATTCGCCCGAACCGAATGCCTTCGCCACCGGCGCACGGCGCGATGCGGCGCTCGTTGCCGTCAGCACCGGGCTTCTCTCGAGCATGTCGCAGCAGGAAGCCGAGGCCGTGCTCGCGCACGAGGTGAGCCACGTCGCGAACGGCGACATGGTGACGCTCGCGCTCATCCAGGGCGTGGTCAACACCTTCGTCATCTTCCTTGCGCGCGTCATCGGCCACACGGTCGATCGCGTGGTGTTCCGCAACGAGGAAGGCCACGGTCCGGCGTTCTGGATCACGACGATCGTCTCCGAGATCGCGCTGGGGTTCCTCGCGACGATGATCGTGATGTGGTTCTCCCGCCAGCGTGAATTCCGCGCCGACGCGGGCGGTGCGCGCCTCGCCGGCCGTCAGCACATGATCGGCGCGCTGGAGCGCCTGAAGCAGCGCCATGCCGGGCCTTTGCCCGACAAGATGGCGGCCTTCGGGATCGCCGGCGGCCGGGCCTCCGGTATCAAGCGCCTGTTCATGTCGCATCCGCCGCTCGACGAGCGGATTGCGGCACTCTCAACCCAGGTCGGCTGAAACCGCAGCCTACGAGACACGGCCACGGCGGCAACGCCGTGGCCGTTTTCATTTCGGCGCCCGCCCGAATGGCCCTCGCCGGGGCTTGACACCCGCGCCGCAAGGTCGGAGCCTTTTTGGTGTCTCTTGCCCGTTCCTCCGGAGCGTGCCATGAACCCCACGATCGTTCCTGCGGAGCTCGCGGATCCCGGTCCCACCCGCAAGACCTGGCGCGAGAATTTCTTCGCGCGGCTGCGGGAAATCCGCCGGCTCGGCTACCCGGAAACGTTCGTTCGCATGTGGGACTTCTATCTGAGCTACTGCGAGGGGGGCTTTCGGGAGCGGCTGGTGGGCGATCTGCAGCTGCTGCTGACAAAGCCGCAGAGTCGGCTGCCGGTGCCTGCATAGACACCTCTCTCGACAGCGCCATTGGCCGGATACGCGCGAGGCTGGGCACCGACGCCTGTCTCGAGGCTCCCGGCGACGTCGAACCGTACCTCGTCGGACTTCCGCGGCCTCTTCCGCGGCGCCACGCGGCTGGTGGCAATGCCGGGATCGACCACCGAGGTCGCGGCCGTGCTCGAGATCTGCAACGAGACCGGCATCGGCGTCGTGCCTCACGGCGGGAACACGAGTTACTGTGGCGGCGCCACGCCCGACGCCTCCGGAAGGCAGGTGGTTCTTGCGCTCAAGCGCATGAACCGGGTGCGTGAGCTGGATGCCGCGAACTTCTCAATCACCGTCGAGGCGGGTTGCGTGCTCGCCGATGTTCAGCGCGCGGCGGCGCAGGCCGGGCGGTATTTCCCGCTCGCCCTCGGCTCCGAGGGGAGCTGCCAGATCGGCGGCAACCTATCCACCAATGCCGGTGGCCTGGCGGCACTCAAGTTCGGCGTGGCACGGGAGCTGGTTCTGGGGCTCGAGGTAGTCCTGCCCGACGGCCGGATCCTCGACGGACTCAAGAGCCTGCGCAAGGACAACACTGGTTACGACCTGCGTCACCTGTTCCTGGGCGCCGAGGGAACACTCGGCGTCATCACCGCTGCGTCGCTCAAGCTCTTTCCGCCGCCGCGGACCGTCGCCACGGCCTTCGTCGCGGTCGCCGGCGTCGCCTCGGCGGTCGAGCTTCTCGCCCGGTTGCGCGAAGCCACCGGCGATGCGGTCGTGACCTTCGAGCTGCTGCCGCGCTTCGGAATCGAGCTGGCTGCACGGCACGTGGCCGGCGTGCGCGACCCGCTCGGGCGCCCGTACGACTGGTACGTGCTGTGCGAGATCGCCTCGGCACGCGAGGATCCCGCGCTGCGCGATCTCCTCGAGGACGCGCTCGGTGCAGCGATGGGCGACGGATGCGTGCTCGATGCCGTGCTGGCCGAGTCCGGCCCGCAACGCGAAGCCCTGTGGCGCCTACGCGAGTCGATTCCGGAAGCCCAGCGACGGGAGGGTGCGAGCATCAAGCACGATGTGTCGGTGCCGGTCGCGCAACTGCCCGACTTCGTCGAGCGTGCGACCGCGGCCGTGCTGACGGTGGTTCCGGATGGCCGAATGCTCGTCTATGGCCACGTCGGCGACGGCAACCTGCACTTCAACGTGACCCAGCCTGAAGGTCGCCCCCCGGAGAACTTCCTGGCGCGCACGGAGACCATCGCCGAGGCGGTCTACGCGCAGGTCCGCGCTTTTCGCGGCAGCATCAGCGCCGAGCACGGCATCGGGCAGCTCAAGCGCCACGAGCTCGGCCGGTACAAGGGCCCGGTCGATCTCGAGCTCATGCGCTCCCTGAAACGGACCATCGATCCGCGTGGCATCATGAATCCCGGCAAGGTACTGCCTGACTAGGCCCTGGGGACGATGGGCGCACTGCTGAAATCGAAGCTCTTCATCGCCGTCGTCATCGTCGCGGCGCTGATCGGGCTGTACGCACTGCTGGGATTCAAGGTCGCGCCCGGCTTCGTGCACAACAAGGCGATCGAGTACGTGCGCGCGGAGTACGGGCGCGAGATTGCGATCGGCGAGATCCGCATCCATCCCTTCAAGCTGCAGTTCGAGGCGCGCGACATCTCGTTCCCCGATGCCGACGGCGAGCGAATGCTGGGTCTCGCACGGCTGTTCCTCGATTTCGAGCTGTCCTCGCTCTGGAAGCGCGCGCTGTACTTCCGCGAGGTCGACCTGGATTCGCCGTACGTGCGCGCGATGATCCGCCCGGACGGGGCGATGAACCTCGGCGATCTCGCGCCGCGGACCGCTCCTGCGGAGGACGAGGAGGACGAGGAGCCTACGAAGGTCTGGATCGCGGACCTCCAGGTGGCCGACGGCGTGGTCGATTACGTCGACCGGGCGCGCAGCCAGCCCTTCGAAAGGCGCTTCGCGCCCGTGACCTTCGCACTGCGGGACTTCAAGACGACGCCCGAAGGCGGCGACTTCCACCTGAGCGCGCGCAGCCAGGCGGACGAGAAATTCGAATGGAAGGGGCGCTTCGCGCTGGCACCCGTTGTCAGCTCGGACGGCGAGTTCACTATTGCGGACCTGCGAGCGGTCGGCGTTGACGAATTCCTCGGCGATGCGCTGAACTACAACCTGACCGGCGGTTTGATCGACCTCGGCGGGCAGTACCGTCTCGCCCTCGGCGAGACGACCGAGCTGGATTTGACCCTGCCGAAAATCGAGCTCGACGCCCTGACGCTGCGCGCGCCGGGTGTCGACGAAGACTGGATCCGCGCTCCGTCCGTCGTCGTCTCGGACGTCAAGGCGTCGATGCCCGCGCAGACCGTCGCCATCGGCGGTGTGACGGCGACGGAAGTCACGGTGCAGGCCTGGCTCGACCAGGACGGCTCGGTCAATCTCGAGCGCTTGTTCGCGCCTTCCGTCAGGGGCGTCGACGACGCCGACGCTGGGCAGGCGGTTGCGCCCGCTCCCTCCGCGCCCGTGCAGCCGGCACCGATCAGGCCCGTTGCGCCGCCCTCGACGGCGGCTGCGCCGGTCGGTTCCGCGGATCCGGCACCGGCGCAGGCGCCCGAGGCCGGCAACGACTGGACGGTCACGCTCGGAAGCGTCGAACTGAAGGACGCACGCATCGACTTCGAGGACCGCTCCGTCACGCCCGCCGCGAAGTTCGCGCTCGCGCCGGTCGACGCGAAGTTGACGAAACTGAGCCTTCTGGACCAGAGTCGGCCCGTACCGGTCGAAGTGACCGCCAGGCTCGACGGCGACACGCCCATCAAGGCCGCCGGCACACTGGTGTTCGAGCCCTTCGCCGCCGAGCTCGACATCGAGCTGGACGCGCTCGACCTTTCCAGGTTTCAGCCCTATGTCGGCCAGGCGACCGACATGACCATCCGGCGCGGCAAGGCACGCGCCGCAGGCAAGTTCTCGCTCTCGCCCCCCGGAAGCAAGACGCCGGAGCTCGCCTTCGCCGGCGACGTGCGCGTAAGCGGCTTCCGGTCGATCGACGACGCGCTCGAGGAAGACTTCATCAATTTCGACCGGCTCGATCTCCGCAAGCTTCGTTTCGCGATGCAGCCGGACGCCCTGTCCATCGATCGCGTCGTGCTGCGCAAGCCCTATGCCCGGGTAAGCATCAGCCCGGACCAGGTCCTCAACGTCGCTGCCGTTTTCGACCCGGAGGGCACGGCGGCGGCGCTCGCCGAGCGAAAGGCGCAGGCGGCCGAACAGGCCGCCGCCGAGTCCGCCGCGAAGGAGCGTCAAGCCGCGTCGGTCAAAGAAACCGAAGAAAAAGAAGGAGGAGCCTGCGCCTCCTCCGCCGCGCGAAGAGCTGGTGGAGACGGGCTGGCCGATCCGAATCCGCGAGGTGAGCATTGAGTCGGGGCAGATGAATTTCTCCGACCAGTTCATACAGCCCAACTTCGCGGCGGACATCAAGGATCTGAACGGTACGTTTACGGGCCTGTCGACCGACCCCAACTCCGCGGCGAAGATCGATCTCAAGGGCGAGGTCGGCGAGTTTTCTCCTGTGACGATTGCGGGCGAAGTCCAGATCTTTGCCTTCGACCGGCACACCGACATCGGGATGAAGTTCGAGAATATTTCGCTGCCGGTCTTCAACCCGTATTCGGGTCGCTTTGCCGGGTACAACATCGCCCGGGGCTCGCTCACGACGGATCTCAAGTACCTGATCGAGGATCGCAAGCTCGACGCGCAGCACCACATCCGCATCGACCAGCTCGAATGGGGCGAGGCCACCGAGAGCAAGGAGGCCGTGCCCCTGCCGGTCAAGCTCGCGACGTCGCTCCTCAAGGACGTCGACGGCGTGATCGACCTCGACGTGCCTGTCACCGGCACGCTGGACGACCCGAAATTCCGGATCGGGCCGATCGTGTGGCAGATCATCAAGAACATCCTGGTCAAGGCCGTGACTGCGCCGTTCCGACTGCTGGGCTCGGCCTTCAAGGGCGCCGAAGAGGCTCAGTTCGTGCAATTCGCAGCGGGGGACGCGACCCTCGACCCGGCCGCCGCCGAACAGATGAGCGCACTGGCGAAGGGTCTCGCGCAGAAGCCGGAGATCAAGCTCGACATCCCGATCGGCGTCATCGCCGATATCGACGGCCCTGCGATGATCGAGCGGGCGCTTGCAGCGGAAATCGATACCGCCGTGCGCGACGTGCTGCGCATCAAGTCCGACGACGACGAGACCGCGCCGGCGCTCGACAGTCTCGAACCGAAGCAGCAGATCAGCGGTGCTCACCACCGTCGTCGGAAGAGTGAGCGGCGCGCCGCCGCAGCTCGCGCCGCCGGTCGCGCCTCCCGAGGGCACGTCGCGCAAGGAGGCGCGCTCGATGGAACAGGCGGCGAACATCGAAACGCTCGAGCAGCAGGCGCGCGCCGCGATCGTCGTCGACCCGCTCGAGCTGCAGCGCCTCGGCCAGGCGCGAGGCGAGGCGATACAGTCGGCGCTGCTGGCGGGCGGCGAGCTGCCGCCGGATCGTGTGTTCCTCGCGCGCAACGACAAGGTCACGGCGCAGGACGGCAAGGTGCGCTTCGAGCTCGCGATCAGGTAGCGGACGGATCTCGCCAGCGCATCAACCCCTCCTGCGCAACGCTCGCGACCAGCGCGCCCGCCCGGTCATAGATCCGTCCGGTGGCGAATCCACGCGAACCCGACGCGCTCGGACTCGACAGCACGTAGAGCAGCCAATCGTCGATGCGCACCGGGCGATGAAACCACATCGCGTGGTCGATGCTCGCGAGCGTCAGCCGCCCGTCGAAGTGCGAGACGCCGTGCGGCAGCAATGCGGTCTCGAGCAGCTGGAAGTCCGACAGGTAGGCGAGCAGGCACCGATGCAGGATCGGGTCGTCCGGGCAGCGATCGATCAGCCGGAACCAGACGTGTCGAACGCGTTCCGCCTGTTGCGGAGTCTCGGGCAGCGGCTCCACGAGGCGGAACTCCCAGGGGCGTTCGGCGTCCCAGACGCGGCGCCGATCGGGCGGCAAGCTGTCGAGCCGCTTGCGCAGCGCCGTCATGTGATCGGGCAGCGAATCGGGCGGCGGCACCAGCGGCGCGGGCAGCTGATGGTCGAGACCGACCTCCGGTGTCTGGAAGGAGGCGGACATGTGGAAGATCTGCTGGCCGTGCTGGATCGCCACCACGCGGCGGCTGGAGAAACTCCCGCCGTCGCGACTGCGATCCACCTCGTAGACGATCGGCGCATTGAAATCGCCGCGCCTGAGGAAGTACGCATGCAGTGAATGCACGGCGCGCGCCTCAACGGTGGCGCTGGCCGCGACCAGCGCCTGGCCGAGTACCTGCCCGCCGAACACCTGCGAGCTGCCGATGTCACGGCTCTCGCCGCGGAACAGGTTGATCTCGATGCGCTCGAGCTCCATCAGGCGCAGCAGATCAGCGAGCAGGCCGTTCATCGGTCGCCGGCGCCCCTCAGCCCGAGACGCCCAGCCGCTTATGCATGATCGGGCTCGTCGTCGTGTACTGCAGATGCACCTTCTTCGCCGGATTCAGGTACTCGGCGATCGCAAAGGCCGCCAGCGCCGCCTCGTGAAAACCGCTCAGGATCAGCTTCTTCTTGCCCGGGTAGGTGTTGATGTCACCGATGGCGAAGATCCCGGGCACGCTGGTCTGGAATTTTGCCGTATCGACCCGGATCGCCTTCTTGTCGAGATCGAGCCCCCATTCCGCGATCGGCCCGAGCTTCGGGTGCAGGCCGAAGAATGCGAGCACATGGTCGGCCTCGAACGCGGCGATCGTGCCGTCGCTGCGCTTGACGTCGACCCGTTCGAGCCGACCGTCGTTGACATGGAGCGCCGCCGCCGTACCCTCGACGTACTCCATGCGCCCCGCGGCGACCAGCTCGCGCATCCGCGCCACCGACGCAGGCGCCGCGCGGAATTCCGCGCGGCGATGCACGTGGACCAGGCTCGCGGCCTTGCCGCAGAAGTCGATCACCCAGTCGAGCGCCGAGTCGCCGCCGCCGAAGATCACCAGCCGCTGGCCGTGGAAACGCGCCGCCTCACGGACCCGGTAATGCAGCTGCCGGCCTTCGAGTGCGTCCGCGCCCTCGAGAGCGAGCTTCTTCGGCTGGAACGAGCCGAGACCCGCCGCGATGACCACCGTCCGGGCGACAAAGCGCGTGTCGAGCGCCGTGCGGAGGAAGAAACGCCCGTCCTCGAGACGCTGCAACTCGGACACTTCCTGCCCCAGGTGAAAGGCGGGCTCGAAGGGCTTGATCTGCTGCATCAACCGGTCGACGAGCTCCTGCGCACCGCAGACCGGCAGCGCCGGGATGTCGTAGATCGGCTTGTCGGGATAGAGCTCGGTGCACTGCCCGCCCGGGTGCAGCAGCGAATCGACGACGTGCGCCCGGATGCCGAGCAGCCCGAGCTCGAAGACCTGGAACAGTCCGACCGGACCGGCGCCGACGATGACGGCATCCGCTTCGATAGCCAACAGGGGCTCGCGCGCGTCAGTCGCCGGCTGCATGGCGGCGTCTCCGAGGCGCGCCGTCGGGGCGGCAGACTCTGTGTGCGCAGGTGACTGACATCGGCGTCGGATTGTAGCGGATGACAAGCGCCGCGACTGCCGTGATAGGCTTTCCGCTCGAGGCGAGCCTGCCCACGGAGGATTGCGCAATGGCCAAGAAATCCAAGCACGCCTTTCCTGACGGACGTCAAGACGCTGCGGCGGCGGGCGCGCGAGCACATCATGCAGGGGGCGGTGACGCCGGGCTATACGGCCAATCGCGAAACCGTCGTGAAGCTGCTCAACGAGGCGCTCGCGACGGAGATCGTCTGCGTGCTCCGCTACCGGCGGCACTACTTCATGGCCGAGGGCATCGCCGCGGATGCGGTCAAGGCCGAATTCCTGCAGCACGCCAACGAAGAGCAGCAGCATGCCGACCAGATCGCGGCGCGCATCGTGCAGTTGAACGGCGAGCCCAACCTGAATCCCGACGGCCTGCTGTCACGCAGCCACGCGGAATACGTCGAGGGCGAGGACCTGATCGACATGATCAAGGAAGATCTCGTCGCGGAGCGCATCGCGATCGACAGCTATCGCGAGATGATCAACTACGTCGGCGACCAGGACACGACCACCAAGCGGATGCTCGAGGGCATCCTCGCGATGGAGGAAGAGCACGCCGACGACCTCGTGGGCCTGCTCGAGGAGATGGACAAGTGCCAGGCCGGGAACCGGCAGACCTTGTCGTTTTCCCGGTTTCCGGCCCGGCACTCTCAGGCCGTGGCGCGCCCCGCGTCCGGGCGCAGCGTCCACAGCACCCATTTGCCGAGCAGCGTGGCGACGAACACGACTGCACAGGCGACGAAGGCGGTGCTCAGGTATTCGAGCACGGTGTGCTCGAGGTTCCGGTGCTGCACGAGCAGCACCGCCGCCGGCGTGAGCAGCAGCGCCTGCAGCGAGGCGGTCGACGGGCCGACCGTGAGCATCAGCAGGAGCAGGCCACCCACCATCGTTACGCGCAGCGCAGGCACGTCGAACGACTGGATCAGCACGACGAGCAGCAGCGTCCCGAGCAGGGTGAGCGCGAGCCTCGCGACCGCGTGCCCCGGCGGGCGGTCGAGCGCAGGCTCGCCGATCGCCGCCACGGCGAGCGGCAGCCACCACCCGTGCGCAAACGCCGCGACCCGCGCGGCCAGCCACGCGATCAGCACGAGCACGGCGAGCAGGACGGCGTAACTCAAGGCCGTCTGCGGATGAACCGCGCGGCTCGCGACCTCGACGTTGCGCAGCAGCGTAGTGCCGAGCATCACTCCGTAGACGCAACCGGCGAGCATCGTCGCAGCGCGCTCGAAGACCGTGAAACTCGAGGCGGGTTCGAACGAGCCGATCAGCGCGGCGGCCAGCACCGACAACAGGCCGCGGTGCAGGCCCTGCGAGCTTGCCGCACCAACCGCCGCCGCCACGGCGACGATCAGCGCGGCGACACCGTCGGTCGACTCCGCTGTCACGGCCGCCGCGGCGTAGACCATCGGCAGCAAGGCCGCAAACGGCGCGATCCGCCGCGCGAGCAGGGTCAGGTTGATCGCGAGCACGGCACCGAGCGCAAAGTACTGCGACACGTCCGTATAGCCGGCCACGAACGCCGCTGCCGTCGGTCCGAGGACCAGCAGCACCAGCCCGAACGCTTTCATGACCATGGCCACACCGCCCGCCTCCACCGACCTCCCCAGGCCAGTTGAGCTACGCGTTTCTTGTACCATTCGGGTCTGCAAGATCTACGCCATTTCACTTTAATTCAATATAATCAATGAGTTACAATGAAGCCTTCCAGTGTGTGCGACATGATATGTAAAAACCATCGACGGAAAGATCGACACTGGCGGCGGTCGCGGTGCCCGCGATACGGCGCCCGCGAGGCTCGGGACCGGACCTGGACTGTTCGCCGCCTGCGTTGCCTTAGGGATGCTCGCGGGCTGCGGCAGCAGCGGCGGCTCGGATGACGCGACCGCGACCGGGGGCAGCTGCAGCGTGGACGCGCAGAAGCAGTGGGTGCTCGACACGACTCGTGACTGGTACCTTTTCGAGGACCTGCTGCCCGCGAGTGTCGATCTCGCGCAGTTCGCGACGGCCGCGGATCTCCTCGATCACCTCACGGCGAGCGCGCGCGCCCAGAACCTGGATCGCTTCTTCAGTTTTCTCACGACGCGCTCAGCAGATGGCGCACTGTTTGGCGAAGGCCAGTTCATCGCCTTCGGTTTCCGCACGCGCACCGATCCCGGGCCGCAGGTCTTCGTGACCGAGGTGCTCGAGAACACCCCCGCGAGCGAGGCCGGGCTCGCACGCGGCGACGAGATCATCGCCGTGGACACGGGCGGCGGCTTCGTCGCCACGGCCGACCTGCTGGCCGGTGGGGAAACGATCAGCGACGCCTTCGGGCCGGCAGAGGCCGGACTCCGCCGCGGGCTGCGGATCTCCGACGGGTCAGTGACGCGCGAGGTGTCGCTCGTCAAGCGCACGATCACGATCGATCCGGTGCCGGACGACGACGGCGTGCGCATCCTGCCGCTCGCCGGGACAGCGGGCGTGGGCTACGTCAACTTCCGCACCTACATCTCGACTGCCGACGCTCAGCTGCGCTCGGCATTCGCGGATTTCCGCGCGCAGGGCATCGACTACTTCATCGTCGACCTGCGTTACAACGGCGGCGGACTGGTGAGCACCTCGGAGTTGCTCGGCGACCTGCTCGGCGGGGGGCGCAGCTCGACGGACGTGATGTCGCGCACGATCTTCAACTCGAGCCAACAGAGTTCGAACCAGACGCGCAGCTTTCCGACCGCAGTCGCAGTCGGTCGCGCCGGTGCGCATCGCGTTCCTCACGACCGATGGCGACGGCGTCCGCAAGCGAGATCAACATCAATACGATCGCGCCCTGGGTCGAAGTCGCGATCGTGGGCGAGGACACCTTCGGCAAGCCGGTCGGCCAGAGCGCGTTCGATCTCGGGGGCTGCGAGGACCGGCTGCGGCTGGTGGCGTTCAAGACCGTGAACGCCCTCGACGAGGGCGACTACTTCGACGGACTCGCGCCGACGATGAGCTTCGCCTGCGCGGCAACCGACACGCTGACCGAGACGCAGGGTGACCCGGCGGAAGGACTCACGGCCGCCGCCCTCGAATGGCTGCAGACCGGCGCCTGCGGCAGCGTGATCGACCCCTCGAGCGCACGGCTGAAATCCGGTGGGCCGGACGCACCCGACGCGCTTCCCGCGCCCCGAGCGACCCGTCGGCCGCCCAGGCCTGGCTGCCGGGCATGCAGTGAGCGTCACCACACCGGGTCGGTGATCACACCCTCCTCGATCGGCCGGCCGATCCCGAGCACCACCTGCCAGTCGTCGGTGCTCGTCACGGAGAAGGACAGCCGCAGCGGTCCGAGCAGCGTGCGTCCGCCGAGCAGCGCGGTCCCGGTGTAGACGGGGTCGTCCCGTACGCCGTCGAGCCGCCCGTGCACGTCGCCGGCGGCGAGCACGAAACCCAGGTACAGCGCCCGGCCGAACAGGCCGGAGAGCTCCGCGATCCTGTGCCCGTAGGTCAGGGAGCCGAGCCAGTAATCCTCGCCGCGCAGCTGTCCGAGGCTCAAGCCCGGCAGACTGATCGGTCCACCCACGACGAAGAGGTCGTAGATCGGCAGGGTCGAGTCGAAAGACGTGCCGCCGGCCACCCGCCAGAACACGAGCTGCTTCCCGAATCGATAGGAACCGCCGAGCGAGCGCATCGAGCTTCTCGTAGCTCGACTCGGTTTCGCTGCCGAGCGACTCGTCGGAATGAAAATAGGCCACTCGGCCCAGCAAGCCCTGGCTCGTCAGATCCACGCGATCACGCGTGTCGAATACGCCGCGCGCGGTCCAGCCGCCGTAACCTTCGCTCGAGACCTCCGGCAGCTGCGGTATCGCGATGTCGCGCTCCGCGGATTGCATGCCGGAGACGACTCCGGCGCGCAGCTCGGCGCGCGTGCCGAACACGCGCCCCAGGTCGAGGGAGCCGACGGCTCGATCGAATCTGTATCGGGCGACCGCTTCGTCGTCGAAGAAGAGGTCCTCCAGCGAGCGGCGCACCGTGATCCCCGGCTCGACGAAGTACTTTGCGCGCGGCTCGAGGGGCTGATACAGCGCCAGGGACAGCGTGCTCGTGCGGCCGAAATAGAGCGACCCGTGGAGTTCGCCACCGAGCGGGTTGATCCACGTCTTCAGGTAGTCGCCCCCGATCACGAAGGCCGTATTGCTGTCGGTGCCCATCGTCAGCCCGATGTCGAAGCGCACGATGTGAGGGCCCCAGGATTTCTCCTTCAGGTAGACGTCGAGCGTGGGCCGCGACTCGTCCCCCCGCAGCGCGAACTCGGCGCGTTCGAACTCTGCCGTCGCGTAGAGCCGGGTCATGCCTTCGCCGAGCACCTGCTGGTCGACCACCGAGCCCTCTGCGAGATCGAGGGTGCCGAGGACGAAGCGTTCCTGGACGCGTTCGAGTCCGTGCACCTGGACACCCGCGAGCTGGACCTTGTCGCGTTCGCCACGCGAGGTCGCCTCACGCCAGGCGAGGTACTCATCTTCCGGCAGCGAGTAACGCGATAACTTCTCGCGGTTGTGCAGCGCCGCTTCCCGCCCGAGCGGAATGGCCTCGGCCGCCCGGTGAAATGCGCTGCTCGTGATGTCGCCCATCGGGACGATGATCGACACGTCTCCCGGGACGAGGGTGTCGAGCTGCTGGCGCTCGTTGGCGCCGACCAGGACGTCGAGCGTCCTCATGAACATCGTCAACGGAGACCGCAGCTCCTCGGCCGTCGGCACCGGGTTCGGCACCGATACCGCGATGACGACGTCCGCGCAGACCTGTCGCGCGATGTCTACCGGGACGTTCCGCGTCAGGCCGCCGTCGCCGAGCACGCGTCCATCGAGCGTCACGGGCGCGAATACGCCCGGCACCGACATGCTGGCGCGCAGCGCGTGCGGCAGGTCGCCCGAGGCGAGCACGACCATCTCGCCCGTCTGCATGTCGGTCGCGACCGCCCGGAACGGAATCGGCAACTCGTCGAAGTCGCGCACACCGAGGCTGCGGGATACCAGCGCCGCGATCGTCTGCTCGATATTCTGGCTGCTGATGAAACCGCTGGGCGCGATAAAGCCGCCGTCGCGAAGGCCGAACTCCAGGCTGTTGCTGTAGATGTCGCCGGCCAGCTTGCGGCGCATCGGCTGGTGCTTGCGCTCGCCTTCGAAGGCGATGGCGCGCTGGAAGGAGATGCCGCGGATGGCCTTCTCGACCTCGGCAGCGGTCTGTCCGGAAGCGTACGTCCCGCCGACCAGCGCACCCATGCTCGTTCCCACGACGCAGTCGATCGGGATGCGCAGCTCCTCGAGCACCGTCAGCACGCCGACGTGCGCCGCGCCCTTGGCGCCGCCCCCGCCGAGCACCAGACCGATGCGCGGGCGCCCTGTCGGTGTATCAGCCCCGGCGATCTGTGCGAGTGCCGTTGCCGGCGCGGTCGCCGCCGGCGAGTCCCGCGACCGCCTGTGCGATCAGTGCGGCCGCGACCGCGTGCCGGCGCGCCAGCCGGCGATGATTGAGTCGCGCGAGACGTAAGCGCCAAGTCGCTCCCCAGGACGATCCCGGTCCGGTTGTCAGGCGCATCGTATCGCAGCATCGCAGCGGACCGCGATTGGCTATAGTCGGCGACTGATGAAACGCAAGGCCGCCACGCAGCGATCCATGCAGGAGCTGGTCGCACCCTATCGCGTCGAGGGCGGTCGCGGCTTCTCGCTCGCGCGTTTCGATCCGGCGGACACGCTCCACTTCGACGCGGACGACAAGGAGCACGCGGAGAAACAGCTGAAGATCGGTGTCAGGCAGCTCTCTGACCTGCAGGAGAAACTCTACGCCCAGGACCGCTGGTCGCTGCTGCTGATCTTCCAGGCGATGGATGCGGCCGGCAAGGACAGCGCGATCAAGCACGTCTTCTCGGGCGTCAATCCGCAGGGCTGCCAGGTCACTTCTTTCAAGGCGCCCTCGCATGAGGAGCTCGATCACGACTACCTGTGGCGTTGCCTGCGGGCGCTCCCGGAACGTGGGCGCATCGGGATCTTCAACCGCTCCTACTACGAGGAGGTGCTCATCGTGCGGGTGCACGAGGACCTGCTGCGCGCGCAGAAGCTCCCACCCGCACCTCGTGACCCGGCGGATCTGGGACGAGCGCTTCGAGGACATCCGTAACCTCGAAACCTACCTCACCCGCAACGGAACGATCATCCGGAAGTTCTTCCTCCACGTCTCGAAGGAGGAGCAGCGGCAACGTTTTCTCGCACGGCTCGACGAGCCGGAGAAGAACTGGAAGTTCGCCGTCGGCGACGTGCGCGAGCGCGCCCGCTGGAACGATTACATGCGGGCCTACGAGGAGATGATCCGCCACACCGCGACGCCCGCATGCGCCCTGGTTCGTGGTGCCGGCCGATCACAAGTGGTTTACCCGGCTCGTGGTCGCAGCCGCGATCGTCGACGCGCTCGAGTCGCTCGGATTGCACTATCCGCGCGTGGACGCTCGCCGGCGCCGCGAGCTCGCCGCCGCCCGCGCCGAGCTGCTGCGCAAGGGACGCCGGAGCCGCACTCGCGCCGCTCGCTGAGGTGCCGGGCCGCAGTTTCCGCCGAGGTGCCGGGCCGCAGTTTCGCAGTTATTGGCATGATCGCCGACCGTCAAGATCCGCGGTTGTCAATAACTGCGAAACTGCGGCCCGGCACCTCGGCGGGCACCTCGGCGAGCGCGAGCGCCTCGACGTGATGGGTCTGCGGGAAGAAATCGTACGGGAGGATCGAGGCGACACGATATCCGGCAGCCTCGAAGACGGCGAGGTCGCGGGCGAGCGTGCCCGCACTGCAGGAGAGATACGCGAGACGCGACGGGGCGCAGCTCCCGCGCGAGCGCGCGGGCAACCTCGCCGTCGAGACCGGAGCGCGGCGGGTTCACGAACGCGAGCCGGACGTCGCCACCGGCCGCCCACCAGGCGCGGATCTGAGGCAGCCGCTGCGTGCAGCTGCCGCGCAGGATCGCTGCACCCGGCGCGTTGCGCGCGGCGTCGCGCACCGCTTCACCCGAGAGCTCGACACCGAGCGCTCGTGCACCCGCGTCGCTCCACATGCGCAGCGTCGCGCCGTGACCGCAATAGAGATCGAGCACGCTCGTACCCTCGCCCGCGCGAAGATGCGCTGCGGCGGTCAGCACGGCATCCCGTTGCAGACCCGGCAAAGGCTGCAGGAAGGCCCGCGGACCATGGATGAGACCCAGCTCGTCGCGGGATTCGGCACGACCCCAGAGCAGCCGCCAGCCGGAGCGGGCGAACAGGCGCCTGCCCGGCGCACGGATGCAGATGCAGCCACAGGCCCTCGATCCCGGTCGTCTCCAGATCCTGCAACACGGCGCCGAGCGGAGCGCATGGCCACTCGCGCGCCTTCACGATAAGTGTCGCCTGCCGGCCGGCGACCTGCAGGATAGGCGAGCGGCAGCGCATCGCTCGGCGGCAGGCGCCGCACGAGATGATGAACGAGCGCGCGGACCGTGGGGTTGTGCACCGGGCAGTCGTGGATCGCGATCAGCTCGTCACGGCGCATGAGACCGAAGCGCCAGCCGCCGGCCGCGTCGCAGGCGGCCGACAGCGTCACGCGCTGCCGGTAACCGAGCCGCGCCGACTCGGGTGCGGCACGGATCGGCTGCAGGCGCCCGGCCCAGCGTCCCCAGCACGCGCGAGAGGTAGGCCTGCTTCTGCGCGTCGCTCGCCGCCCGCATCGAGGCTGCGATGCCGGCAACCGGGGCAACGCGGTTCACAACCCGGCGGCAACACTTGGTGTACGCTCACGCGCCCATGTTGCGCCCTCGCCGTATCCGCCCTCAATGGCGCCCGAGATGAGCCGCCTCCCGACGTTCGCCGACGTCGAGGCGGCGCAGCGCCGGCTCGCGGGTCATGCGCGGCGCACTCCGCTGCTCGCCGGCACGCCGCTCGATGCGCTCACGGGCGGCACGGGTGCTGTTCAAGGTGGAATCGCTTCAGCACACCGGATCGTTCAAGTTCCGCGGCGCTTACAACCGCCTGGCCCAGCTCGACGCGCCAGCAGCGCGCGCGCGGCGTCGTCGCGTATTCCTCGGGCAACCATGCGCAGGGAGTGGCGGCCGCGGCCGGGCTGCTCGGGCATGCCCGCGACGATCGTCATGCCGCGCGACGCGCCGCGCACCAAGCTCGACAATACGCGCGCGCTCGGCGCCGAGGTCGTGGAATACGATCGCGACCGCGAGAGCCGCGAGGAGATCGCCGCGCGGATCGCGCAGGAACGGCAGGCCGTGCTCGTGCCGGCATTCGACGACCCGGACATCGTGGCGGGCCAGGGCACGGTCGGGCTCGAGATCGCCGAGCAGTGCGTCGCCGCGGGTGTCGTGCCCGACGAGGTCATCGTCTGCTGCAGCGGTGGTGGCCTCGTCGCCGGCATCGCGCTCGCGCTCGAGGCGCGCCTGCCGGGCACGCGCGTCTGGGCCGCTGAACCCGCCGGCTTCGACGATCATCGCCGCTCGCTCGCGGCCGGCCGGCGCGTGCGAAACGACAGGCTGAGCGGATCGATCTGCGACGCGTTGATGAGTCCGACGCCGGGCGAGATCACCTTCGAGGTCAATCGTCGGCTGCTCGCGGGTGCGCTCGTCGCGACCGACGACGAAGTCCGGGCCGCGCGATCGCCTGGGCGGCGCGCACGCTCAAGCTCATCGTCGAGCCGGGCGGCGCGGTCGCGCTCGCCTGCGTGACGCAACGCCCGCCTGCCGACCGCAGGCCGCACGATCGTCGTCGTGCTGACCGGCGGGAACATCGACGACACGCTGCTGCGGGAGATCCTGGCGGGCGTGCGCGGACGCCGCGACATGAGATTACGACGCCTGCGCATCCGATGAGCCACCGGACCCGACGCAAGCTGCCGCCGCTGCTCGCGCTGCTCGACGGCGCTGGCCGCCCTGCCCGCGCGCGCCGAATGGCTGCAGCGCGAAGCAGTCGATCATGGGCACGCGCTGTGTGGTCGAGCTGTGGAGCGAGGACCGCGCGAAGGGCGAGGCGGCGATCGAGGCGGTGTTCACCGAGTTCCGGCGCATCGACGCTCTCATGAGCACCTACAAGCCCGAGAGCGAGCTGTCGCGGGTCAATGCAACGCGGCCGCCGCGTCCGGTGCAGATCTCGCGGGAACTCTTCGACCTGCTCGCCACCTCGATCGAGTATTCGAAGCTCACGGGCGGCGCCTTCGACGTGACCTACGCGAGCGTGGGATACCTCTATGACTACCGCGCCCGGGTTCATCCGGGAGCGGAGGCGATCGCCGCAGCCCTGCCGGGCATCGACTACCGTCACATCGAGCTGATCCCGGACACCACGTCGGTGCGCTTTCAGCCGGCCCGGTGTCCGCATCGATCTCGGCGGCATCGCCAAGGGGCATGCGGTCGATCGCGGGCATCGACGTCCTCGAGGGCTCGGGATCGAGCGCGCGATGGTCAACGCGGGCGGCGATACGCGGATCATCGGCGACCGTCTCGGTCGCCCGTGGGTCGTGGGTATCCGCCACCCGGACGACGAGCACCGCGTCGTGCTGCGCATACCGCTCACTGACACGGCGATGTCCACCTCGGGCGACTATGAGCGGTACTTCGAGGAGGACGGCGTCCGCTATCACCACATCCTGGACCCCAGGACCGGACGGCTCCGCGAGCAAGCTGCGATCCGTGACGATCATCGCCGATACCGCGACCCGCACCGACGCGCTGACCAAGAGCGTGTTCGTGATGGGCGCCGAGGACGGCATCCGCTTCATCGACACGCTGGGCGACGTCGACGCCATTGCCGTTACGCCCGAGGGCAAGGTCCTCTACTCCAGAGGCCTCGCGCCCTCCCTGACCGAGACACTAGCCTTTCGGAGCCAATTTCGGAAGTCCTCCGAAATTGGCTCCGGCCGAATTTGGGTAGCGTCCCCAGAGTTTGGAGACGCGCGCGGCGCCGTCGCCGCGGCGGAGCACCTTGACGCGCTCGCCTGGCGCAAAGTCAACGTCGGCGGCCTGCACGACCGCGATGGTCTCGCCGCGATCGAGATCGATCGTGATCTGAAGCGCGTCCTGTCGCGTGGCGCGCTCCTCGACGACCTGCCCGGCGCGTAGCGCCGGCGACCGCCCCGACCGCACCGGCCAGATCGCGACCGCGTCCGCTACCGATCGTGCGGCCGAGCTCGTAACCGACGTAGCCGCCGCCCGCGGTGCCGAGCACGCTCCTGTTACCCTCGATCTGCACCGGCTTGACGTCGTTGACGCGGCCCTCTACGACCGACCAGGCGGTTCGAGCCTCATCGCGCGAGAAAACCTTGCCGGAGCTCGGAGTCGTGCACGCCGACGAGCAGGCAGGCCATCACAGGCAGGACAGGCGAGGTTTCGCAGCATCGGCACTCCTCAGGATGAGCATGCAGGCCGTCGCTGCCCAAACGCACCCGGCGCGCCGTGGTTGACAGTCACGACCGGTGCGGACCGCAGCCCGGGCTTGCGCGCGACCCGTGAAACCCGGCACGCTCCGCCGCCATGGCCAGCCGACCTGCGCGGGGCATCGATCGCCCGCACCGCCGAGTGATCTTCGCCTCGAGCCTCGGGACCGTCTTCGAGTGGTACGACTTCTATCTTTACGGCTCGCTGGCGGCGGTGATCTCCCGGCAGTTCTTCTCCGGCGTGAACGAGGCCACGGCGTTCATCTTCGCCCTGCTCGCGTTCGCCGCCGGTTTTGCCGTGCGGCCCTTCGGCGCGATCGTCTTCGGTCGGCTGGGCGACCTCGTCGGGCGCAAGTACACCTTCCTGATCACGATCGTGATCATGGGTCTGTCGACCGCGATCGTCGGCATACTGCCCGGCTATGCGACGATCGGTGTCGCCGCACCGATCATCCTGGTCACGCCTCCGCCTGCTGCAGGGACTCGCGCTCGGCGGTGAGTACGGCGGCGCCGCCGTGTACGTCGCGGAGCACGCGCCCGACGGCAGGCGCGGGCTTTACACGAGCTGGATCCAGACCACGGCGACGCTGGGACTCTTCCTGAGCCTGGTGGTCATCCTGGTCTGCCGCGCGGCGCTCGGCGATGCGTTCGAGACCTGGGGCTGGCGAATTCCGTTCCTGCTGTCGATCGTGCTGCTGGCCGTGTCGGTGTACATCCGCCTGCAGCTCGATGAATCACCTGTGTTCCGCGCGATGAAGGCCGAGGGCACACACTCGCGGGCGCCGCTCACGGAGTCCTTCGCGAGGTGGGGCAATCTGAAGGTCGTGCTGCTCGCGCTCTTCGGCGCGACCGCAGGCCAGGCCGTCGTCTGGTACACGGGACAGTTCTACGCGCTCTTCTTCCTGACGCAGACGCTCAAGGTCGAGCCGCTGGCGGCCAACCTGCTGATCGCCGCGGCGCTCGTGATCGGGACGCCGTTTTTCGTGGTGTTCGGCGCGCTGTCCGACCGCATCGGCCGCAAGACCGTGATCATGGCCGGCTGCCTGCTCGCGGTCCTCCTGTACTTTCCCGTGTTCAAGGCGCTTACGCACTATGCGAATCCGGCGCTCGAATCCGCATCGCGCGCGACACCAGTGACGTTGATCGCGGCGCCGGGCAGCTGCAGTTTCCAGTTCGATCCCCTCGGCCGCGCGCGCTTCGTCAATTCCTGCGACATCGCGCGTGCCGCCCTCGCCCGCGCAGGCGTGCCCTACACGAACAGCGCATCGACGGACGTCGGCATCGCGCGCGTCCAGCGTCGGCGATGCCGAGATCGCCGCTTTCGAGGGCGCCGGCCTCGATGCGGCGGCACTCAAGGCCGCGAACGCGGAATTCTCCGCGGCACTCGGTGCCGCGCTCGCGGGCGCTGGCTATCCAACGCGCGCCGACCCCGACCGGATCGACTATCCGATGGTGCTCGCGCTGCTCACGCTGCTCGTGCTGCTCGTCACCATGGTCTACGGTCCGATCGCCGCCTGGCTCGTGGAGCTCTTCCCTGCGCGGATCCGCTATACCTCGATGTCACTGCCCTACCACATCGGCAACGGCTGGTTCGGCGGCTTCCTGCCCACGGTGTCTTTCGCGCTGGTCGCGATGACCGGCGACATCTACTACGGCCTCTGGTACCCGGTGGTGATCGCGGCGATGACGCTCGTCGTGGGTACGCTGTTCCTGCGCGAGACCCGGAGCGTAGAGCAGCGCGTCCCGGTGCCCGCGCAGACGACCGATTAGCCGGCGCGTCGACTCCGCCACCATGGAACTCGAAGCGCTGCGCCTGAGCCTGTACGTCGCGCTGCGGAGCGTCGCGCTCGGACTGCCGCTCGCGATCGCGGTCGCATGGACGCTGTCGCGTTCACGTTTCTTCGGCCGGACGATCCTCGACGCGATCGTGCACCTGCCGCTCGTGCTGCCGCCGGTCGTCGTGGGTTACCTGCTGCTGGTGCTCTTCGGTGCCCGCGGCCCGCTCGGCGCATGGCTCGAATCGACGTTTGGCCTGCGGCTCGCCTTCACCTCGGCGGGCGCCGCACTCGCCACGGCCGTGATGACCTTCCCGCTCATGGTGCGCGCGATCCGACTGTCGCTCGAGAGCATCGATCCGCGGCTCGAGGACGCGGCGCGGACGTTGGGTGCGGGGCCGATCGACCGGTTCTGCACGATCACGCTGCCGCTGATGGCGCCCGGCATCGTCGCGGGGGCGATCATCGCCTTCGCGGCCGGCCTGGGGGAGTTCGGCGCGGTCATCACCTTCGCCTCCAACATTCCCGGCGAGACCCGCACGCTGCCGCTAGCCCTCTACACGGCGCTGCAGTCGCCGGGCGGTGATGCGCTCGCGGCGCGGCTGGCGGGGATGTCGTTTCTGCTCGGCCTGACCGGGCTGGTGCTCGCGGAATGGGTATCGCGGGCGCTGCGACGCCGTGTGGGCAGATAGAGGTGCTGGAGGTCGACGTAAGGCTGCGGCGCAAGGACTTCGAGCTCGAAGCCGCGTTCGCAGCGGCCACCCCTGGCGTGACCGCGCTCTTCGGACGCTCCGGGAGCGGCAAGACGACGCTCATCGAGCTGATCGCGGGGCTCATCGCGCCGGATCGCGGCCGGATCGCGCTCGACGGCTCGGTGCTGCACGACTCGGCACGGCGGATCTCGCTGCCGCCGCAGCGGCGTCGCGTCGGCTACGTGTTCCAGGACCCGCTGTTGTTCCCGCACCTCGACGTCGCCGGCAACCTCCGCTACGGACAACGTCGCACCGCAGCCGCGCGGCACCGAGACCGAGTTCGCCGACGCGGTCGCGCTGCTCGGCCTCACCGGGCCTGCTGCGCCGACGGCCGCACGAGCTCTCGGGCGGCGAGCGCCAGCGCGTCGCGCTCGGGCGCGCGTTGCTGTCGCGTCCACGATTGCTGCTCCTCGACGAGCCGCTGGCCTCGCTCGACGCGGCGCGTCGCGAGGAGCTCCTGCCCTGGTTCGAGGCGCTGCGCGACCGGCACGCGATACCGATCGTCTACGTGAGCCACGACTTCGAGGAAGTCGTGCGTCTTGCAGGCCACGTCGTGCTGCTCGAGCACGGCCGCGTCGCCGCCCAGGGCGACGTGACCCGGATCGCGCTGCTTCCGGCCTTGCGCGCCGTGCTCGGGCCCGAGCTCGTGGGCGCCGTCGTCGACGGCCGCGTCGAATCGGTCGACGCCGCCACCGGCCTCGCGCGGATACGCATTGGCGACAGCCTGATCACGGCCTCCGACTGGCGCACCAGGCAACGGCCGGCCGGTCCGCGTACAGCTGCTCGCGCGGGACCTCGTGCTGGCCACCCACCGGCCCACGGGCCTGAGCGTACGCAACGAGATCGAGGGGACCGTCCGCGCGATCGTCGACGACGGCCGGGACGCCGTGCTGGTCGAAGTCGACGTCGGCGGACCGGTGCTGCTCGCGCGCGTCACGCGACCGGCGGCAGCTGAGCTCGCGCTCGAGACGGGGCGGCGAATCTGGGTGCTCGTCAAGGCGCTGTCACTGCGCGGCCGCGTCCATGTGCAGGGCTGAGCGCGGATTCATCCGTCGTTTAGCGGGGTTGATCCACGATTTCAGGGTTCGCTGTGCCGCCGTGCGCGCGTGAGCTTCCACTCCCCATCGTCGAGCGTGAGCTCGATGGTCAATCGCTCGACGTCGGCGGCGAGGTCGAACGAGGTGTCGGCGCTCGCCTCGCGTCCGAGCGAGGCGAGCGTCAGCTCGACACGGGCCATGTCCCGATACGGAAACTCGATGCTGTCGACGCGGGTAAGCAGGCGAATCGACTGATTCGCGATCAGGTAGCCCTGGACGTAGCGCTGCAGCTCGGCCCGATCGCGTCCCAGCTCGTCCTCGTAGCGCGACGACACGAGATCCATCAGCTCAGACAGGTCGCGCGCCTCTGCGGCGGCCTCGCCTGCTTCGATCACCGAGCGCACCTGCGCCTCGGGTGATTGGCCCCCGCCGCAGGCCGAGATCACGACCACGCAGGCGGCGCCACGAGGCCGGCGATTCGGCGGATGGCGGGCGCGTATGACTCCATGCAGCGCCCAGCCAGCCTAAACGGTCAGAAGAATGCCTGCGAGTTCGAGACGGCGTAACCCAGCGAGCCCGCGACCACGGTCACGGCGAACGTGAGCCCGGCGAACAGTCGAGTCAGAAGCCTGCCATTCGGATTGTTGCTGAACATGCCTGATCCTCGTTTGCCCCAGGCGCTTCACCCTGGCGGCCGCAGCGAGATTACTCAGGTCAATTGCTCGCATAAACGCCTACTATTGATATTCTAAGTTCGCATATTCCTGAATAATCGTCGAGTCGTGCGACGACCGGCCTGTACACTGCGGCGGGTTGTGACGGGCTCGCACCTGGGGGAAGCGGTTGTCGACGACCACGCGTGTGCTGGGCGGACTCGCCCTGGGACTGATCGTCGGCTGGCTCTCGACCATGCTCGGCGACGGGGTCGCCGAGCGCCTCGCGGCGATCGTATCGCCGATCGGCACGCTGTGGCTCAATTCGCTGCGCATGACCGTCGTGCCGCTGGTCGTCGCGCTCGTGGTCGTCGGCGTTGCCGACGCGAGCAGTGCGGCGGCCGCGGGTCGGACGACGACGTTCGCGCTCGGACTCTTCATCGGCGCTCCTCGCTGCGGTCGCCACGGCGACCGCCGCTGATCGCTCCGGCGTTCTATGCGCTGTGGGCGAGCGACGCCCGGCAGCCGCGGCGCCCTGCTTCCGGCGACGGAGGGACCCGCCCCGCAGATCCCGGGCCTCGCGGAGCAGCTCGCTGGTCTGCTGCCGTCGAATGCGATCGCCGCGGCGGCGGGCAACGCGATGGTGCCGCTCGTGCTGTTCGCGCTGATCTTCGGCTTTGCGGTTACCCGCCTGCCCGACACGCAGCGGGCGTCGATCGTCGAGCTGCTGCGCGCCATCGCGCAGGCGATGCTCGTGATCGTGGGCTGGGTGCTCAAGGTCGCGCCAATCGGCGTCTTCGCGCTGATTCTGCCGGTCGCCGCTGCGCACGGGCTCGGGCCTGATCGGCGCCGCGGGCTGGTTCGTGTTCGTGCAGTCGTGCATCCAGGGCTCGGTGCTGCTCGCGATGTACCCGGTCGCCGTCGCGCTCGGCGGAGTGGCGCTCGCTCGATTCGCACGCGCGGCGGCGCCCGCGCAGGCGGTCGCGTTCGGGACACAGTCTTCGCTCGCTTCGCTTCCCGTCATGCTCGAGGCCGCAACCCGTCGACTCGGCGTTCCTGTGCGGATCGCGGGCATCGTGCTGCCCCTCGCCGTCTCGCTCTTTCGCGTCACGAGTCCCGCGAACACCCTCGGCGCCGCATGCTTCGTCGCCTGGCTCTACGGGGTGGACCTTGCGCCCGCGCAGCTCGCTTCGGGCGCGCTGGTCGCGATCATCGTCAGCCTCGGCTCGGTGAGCCTTCCGGGACAGGTGACGTTTGCCGCCTCTCACATCCCCGTGCTGCTCGCGATGGGGCTGCCGCTCGAGCCGGTGGCGCTGATGCTGGCGCTCGATCCGATTCCCGACGCGTTCCGCACCGCAGGCAACGTCACGGGCGATCTCGCCGTCACGTCCGTCGTGGCGCGACGGCACTCGGAGGCAACGGCACCTGCATCCCCGGCATCCTCCCCTGTCGCGCCCGGGCCCGCATCATGAGGCGCCCGTGGCCGGTGCTCGCTCCGCTGGTACTGGCCGGTTGTACAGCCAGTGCTCCGGTGGCCCCGGTGGCCACCAGCCGCACCGATGCGGCGGTCGCATCGGTGGTCGACCGCATCGCCAGCACTACCTCGCCGAAGCGCCGATGGTTCGGTTACGACTGGTTCGGACTGCCGATGGACCTGGCGACGAAAGTTTCCGACGACTGCCAATGACGAAGGCGCGACATGACCGACCCCACCGTTGAATCGCGACTGCAGGCCCTGCTCGACAAGCAGGAGATCTACGAGCTGGTGTGCGCCTACTGCAACGCCGCGGACCGGCACGATCACGCGAAGATGCGCTCGCTCTACCACGAGGACGCGATCGACGAGCACGGCTCGCTCTTCAGCGGCCCGGCGATGGAGTTCATCGAGCGCCTGCCTGAAATCCAGGCGCCGATGGAGATCCTGCATCACAACGTCACCACCGTGAACATCGCGCTGGACGGCGACTATGCGGAGGGCGAGATCTACCTGATCGCGATGCACAGGTTCCGCACCCCCGACGGGCCGGCGGAACTGCTGATCGGCGGGCGCTACTTCGACAAGTACACGCGCCGCGAGGGCCGCTGGAAATTCCAGCATCGCGCCATCGTCGCGGACTGGGCGCACGTCCACCAGCCGTCGATCATCGATATGAGCCATCCGATGGTCGAGGGCGCGCGCATTGGTGCACCCGGCGTGGCCGACCCCTCCTACGCCTTCTTTCGCCTGCTGCGGCGCGGGTAGGCCTGCGGGTCGAGCCAGGCTCGTCGGCGGTCGTCCGACAACAGGCATCGCCAGTCGTCTGACGACAATCGTCGCGCTTCGCCGACGGCACGCCACTGGATTTGTCCGACCCGCTGGGCTCTCATACCAAGCCGACAAACACGGACAGGGGGTCAGCCGTGCGTATGCCCGGATGGCGTGCCTGCGTGGGATGCGCAGTGATCGCCGCGCAATTCTGCCTGGCGAACGCAGCGTTGGCGGCAACGGTGCCGGCCGGCTTCGTCGACAGCGTCTTCGTCGACGTCCCTTCGGATACGACCGCGATGAAGTTCGCGCCCGACGGGCGACTCTTCATCTGCCAGCAGAGCGGCAAGCTGCGCGTCGTCCAGAACGGCACGCTGCTCGCGACGCCGTTCCTCACGGTCCCGGTGAACAACCAGGGCGAGCGCGGGCTGCTCGGCGTGGCCTTCGACCCGGACTTCGAGACGAACAGGCATCGTTTACGTCTACTACACCGCCACCAGCCCGACCATCCACAACCGCGTGAGCCGGTTCACCGCCAACGGTAACGTGGCGGTGCCGGGCAGCGAGGTCGTGCTCCTCAACTTGAACGCGCTGTCGGGGGCGACCAATCACAACGGCGGCGCGATCCACTTCGGCAACGACGGCAAGCTCTACATCGCCGTCGGCGACAACGCCAACAGCGCGAACTCGCAGACGCTCGGCAACCTCAAGGGGAAGATCCTGCGCATCAATCGCGACGGGTCCATCCCGACGAACAACCCCTTCTTCGGCACGGCCAGCGGCGTCAATCGCGCGATCTGGGCGCGCGGCCTGCGCAATCCCTTCACGATGGCGTTCGAGCGCAGCACCGGGCGCCTGTTCATCAACGACGTCGGCGAAGTCAGTTTCGAAGAGATCAACCGGGGCGCCGCCGGCGCGAATTACGGGTGGCCGGCCGAGGAAGGCCCGCCGGACGGCAGTCCTGATCCGGATTTCACATACCCGTTCCACTATTACGGCCGTGGCGCAGCGGCTGCGCGATCACCGGCGGCGCGTTCTACGAGTCGGCCGTGCCTACGTTCCCGACCGCCTATCGCGGGGACTATTTCTATGCCGACTACTGCTCCGGGTGGATCCGCCGCATCGATCCGGACAGTCGGTCCCGGTTCCGACACCTCCTTCGCGAGCGGCATTTCGTTTCCTGTCGACCTGAAGGTCGGGCCCGATGGGGCGTTGTACTATCTCGCTCGCGGAAACGGGGTCGTCGGTCGCATCAGCTACGCCGATTCGGAGCCGCCATCGATCACGCTGCAGCCGAGAAGCGTCACGGTTGCGATCGGCCAGTCGGCGACCTTCCGCGTCGAGCGCCACCGGCAGCGCACCGCTCACCTACCGGTGGCGCAGGAACGGCAATACGATCACCGGCGCGACCGGCGCGACTTATACCCTTGCGAACGCACAGTTCTCGGCCAACGGCGCGTTCTTCGACGTGGTCGTCTCGAACGCACTTGGCTCCGCCACCAGCGACGCTGCGCAGCTCACCGTCACCCAGAACTCGCTGCCGGTGGCGAGCATCACGAAACCGGTGAGCGGGTCGACGTATGCGGGTGGAGACGTCATCAGCTATGCCGGCACTGGGCAGCGACTCCGAGGACGGCACGCTGCCCGCCAGCGCCTTCACCTGGTGGGTGGACCTGCACCACGACGACGCCTACTCGCACCCGTACAGGCCGCCCGTACAGTCGGGTCGAAAACCGGTTCTTTCACGATCACGAGGACCGGCGAGAAATCCGCCAACGTCTTCTACCGCATCCACCTGCAGGTCAGGGATTCAGGCGGCCTCACGCGTACGATCAGCCGGGACATCCGGCCACGCAAGGCCACGGTCACGCTCGTGACTGTTCCAGCCGGGCTTCAGCTGCGGCTCGACGGTCAGCCCGTGTCGACACCCCACAGCTTCGTGGGCGTCGTGGGAATCCAGCGCAGCCTCGAAGCCGTGTCGCCGCAGGGCAACCAGCACTTCTCGTCCTGGTCGGACGGCGGTGCCCGCGTGCACACGATCACCACACCGGCGTCGAACACGACTTATACCGCGCGGTTCGTCACACAGTCCGCAGTCTCGATCCGTATCGCCAATGTGTCGCGGTACGAGGGCAACTCCGGCTCGACCACCGCCTTGGTCAACGTCAGGTTGTCCGCGGCGCGCGCAGCGCCGGTCAGCGTCGCCTGGAAGACGACGAGCGGATCCGCGAAGTCCGGCACCGACTACACCGCGGCCAATGGCACGCTCACCTTCCCGGCCGGCGCGACGTCCCGGACGATCCCGGTGACCGATCCGGGGCGACACGACGGTCGAGGGGAATGAAGTCTTCTACGTGGACCTCTCTGCGCCGTCGGGGGCCACGATCGCCGACGCACGCGCGGCCGGGTCGATCCTGAACGACGATGGGACGAGCACGTTCGCCTTCGGCGCCGCGAGCTACCGGAAGACCGAGAACGGCGGCAGCGCCACGATCACGGTCACGCGCACCGGCGGGCTTGCGGGCGGCAGGTCGGTCCGGTATTCGACCGCGAACGGGACGGCGAGCGCCGGCCCGGATTACACTGCCAGGAGCGGCACGCTTACCTTCGGGGTAGGTGTGCTGACGGCGAGCTTCCAGGTGCCGATCACGAACGACGGGCTCGACGAGGCCAACGAGACCGTGAACCTTTCGCTCAGCAATCCCAGCAGCGGCGCGGTGCTCGGCACGCGCCGCACTGCGACGCTCACCGTGGTCGACAACGACGAGGGCGGCGCGCTCAATTTCAGCGCCGCCGCCTACGAGCGCAGTGAAGCTGGTGGGAGCGCGACGATCAGGGTCATTCGAACCGGTGGAGTGGCGAATGGCGTATCGGTCCGCTATTCCACCTCACCCGGCACGGCGCTTGCGCCCGCGGACTATACCTCGGCGTCCGGCACGCTCAGCTTCGCGGCCGGCCAGTGGTCGGCCGCGTTTGCGGTGACGCTCAGGAACGACACGGTGAACGAGGCCAATGAAACCGTGAGGCTCGCCCTTTCCAGTCCGACGGGCGGCGCGGTACTCGGCACACGACCGACCGCCATGCTCACCTTACTCGACGACGAGTGAGTGCGGAGTCACCGCTCCCGATGAGTGCGGCCGCCGCCGAGACGGCCGTCGCTGCGCCGCGCGCGCGCCTGCCGCGCCAGATCCCCTACATCATCGCGAACGAGGGGTGCGAGCGCTTCAGCTTCTACGGGATGCGCAACATCCTGACGCCCTTCCTGGTCGGCAGCCTGCTGCTGTATGCGCCGGAGGCCGAGCGGGCCGGACTGGCCAAGGAGGTGTTCCACACCTTCGTCATCGGCGTGTATTTCTTCCCGCTGCTCGGCGGCTGGCTCGCCGACCGGTTCTTCGGCAAGTACAACACCGTGCTCTGGCTGTCGCTCGTGTACTGCGCCGGGCACGCCTGTCTCGCGGCGTTCGACGACAACCGGACGGGCTTCTACACGGGACTCTTCCTGATAGCGCTCGGGTCGGGCGGCATCAAGCCGCTGGTGGCGTCGTTCGTCGGTGACCAGTTCGACCAAAGCAACAAGCACCGCGCAAAGCTCGTCTTCGACGCGTTCTACTGGATCATCAATTTCGGTTCGTTCTTCGCTTCGCTCCTGATGCCGGTGTTTCTCCGCAGTTACGGGCCGAGCGTCGCCTTCGGCATACCAGGCGTGCTGATGTTCATCGCCACCGTCATCTTCTGGGCCGGGCGACGAAAGTACGTGCGCGTGCCCCCGGCGCCGCCGGACCCGCACTCCTTCCTGCGCGTCGCGCGCACCGCGCTCGTGGCGCAGGCGGCCGGCCAGGGGCGGCCCGGTCTCGTCGTCGCGGGCCTCGGCGCGCTGCTCGCCGCCGGTGCGCTGGCGTTGATGGGACGCCTGGGCTTCGTCTCCTCGGCCTGCCTCGCGCTCGTGCTGCTGCTGGCGTTTGGCGGCGCAGGCACCTGGATGCAGCTCGATCGCGCACGCCAGACGCACTCCCGCCGCGGCCGTCGACGGCGTCCGCGCGGTGCTCCGCATCCTGATCGTCTTTGCGCTGGTGACCCCTTTCTGGTCGCTCTTCGACCAGAAGGCCTCGACCTGGGTCCTGCAGGCGGACGAGATGCTCAAGCCCGCCTGGTTCCAGTCGGCGCAGATGCAGGCGCTCAACCCGGCGCTGGTGATGATCCTCATCCCGTTCAACAACCTGGTCCTGTATCCGTTGCTTCGACGCATCGGAATCGAGCCGACCGCCCTGCGCCGCATGGGGTTCGGAATTGCGTTTTCCGGGCTGGCCTGGATCGCGGCCGGCGCCATCCAGCTCGCGCTCGATGGAGGGGACACGGTTTCGATCGTCTGGCAGGTCCTGCCATACGCGCTGCTCACCTTTGGCGAGGTGCTGGTGTCGGCCACCGGTCTCGAGTTCGCCTACAGCCAGGCCCCCGCCGCGATGAAGGGCGTGATCATGGCGTTCTGGAACCTGTCGGTGACGATCGGTAACCTCTGGGTCCTGCTCGCAAATTCCAGCGTGCGCAACGAAGCGGTGACGTCGCGGATTGCCGATACGGGTCTGAGCGAGACCGCCTTCCTGATGTTCTTCTTCGCGGGCTTCGCACTCACGGTTGCGCTCGCCTTTGCCCTGTACGCGCGCCGCTATCCCATGCAGGACCACTATCGAGCAGCGTGATTCACGCTCAGGCGGCGGGTGGGTGTGTCAACTAAAGTCGTCAAATGGAGACACTATTCTCTTCTGTAGGCGCAGTCGTACCCGGCGACCCATGTTCCTCCGACAGTCACCTGCACCGGGCAGGCACATTCTTCTGCAGCGTATCCCGCGCACCAATGATCGTCGACTGGAGGAAGAAACATGAAGCTCAATTGTTACGTTCTCCGCGATGGCCGGCAGCCTGGCGCTGTCTGGCACGGCCCTTGCGGGTGACGTTGCCAAGTTTGACACGGACAAGGACGGCAAGGTCACCGCCGCGGAGTACACCGCCAGTGCCAAGTCGTCGTTCGACAAGCTCGACGCGAACGCGGACGGCAAGGTCACGGCGACCGAGATGGACGCGGCGTACACGACGTCGAAGCCGGGCGTGGGCGCGGCCCAGACGCCCTCCTCTGCGGACCGCATCAAGACGCTCGACACGGACCAGGACGGTTCGCTGTCGGCGACCGAGCACGAGGCAGGCTCCCGCAGCATGTTCGAGCAGCTGGACGCCGACAAAGACGGCAGTCTGACTGACGTCGAGATCAAGGCTGCTCACGACGCCAAGGCTGGCAAGTCCTACTGATCCGCGTTCGGGGCAAGGAAGCCCAGATGCACGGCCGGCGCAAGCCGGCCGTGTTTTTTTGTGTCAGTGGCTCGGAGCTATTCGCTTCATAATGGCTTCGAGCCACTCATTGCATGACCCCACGCCTTTCACGATTCGTCGCCGGCGCGACCTGCTTCGAATGCGGCGCGGCGCACGATCCGCGGACGCTGCTCGGCGTCTGTGCACGCTGCGGAATGCCGCTGCGCATCGACTACGACCTGGATTCGGTGCGCCTGCGCCTCGCCGATCTCGCGGGGCGCGTGCCGACGTTGTGGCGTTATCGGGAGCTGCTTCCGCTCGAGGAAGGTGACGAAGTCTCGCTTGCCGAGGGATTCACGCCGCTATTGCCGGTCGAGGACGGGGTCTGGGTCAAGGACGAGTCGCGCAACCCGACCGGCTCATTCAAGGCGCGCGGTATGGCGCTTGCGGTATCGATGGCCCGACACCTCGGCGCCCGCGCGCTCCAGGCGCCATCGGCCGGTAATGCTGCGGGCGCACTCGCCGCGTACGGGGCCCGCGCCGGGATGCCCGTGACGGTCGCCATGCCCGAGGACACCCCGCCGGCATGCTTTGCCGAGTGTCGCTCGTACGGCGCCACTGTGCACGCCGTGCCCGGCACGATCGCGGACGCCGGCGCCTACCTGCGAGAACGCCCTGTCCCGGGCGCGGTGGATGTTTCGACGCTGCGCGAGCCCTGGCGGATCGAGGGCAAGAAAACCATGGCGTTTGAGCTCGTCGAGCAGCTTCAAGGCGCCGTACCTGACGTCGTGCTCTATCCCACCGGCGGGGGTACCGGGCTGATCGGGATGTGGAAGGCGTTCGACGAGATGGAACGTCTCGGCTGGATCCCCGCGGGACGCCGGCCGCGATTTGTCTCGGTGCAGGCGGCCGGTTGCGCGCCGGTCGTGCGCGCGTTCCTGGCCGGCACTGAACGCACCGAGCCGTGGATCGATCCGAAGACACGCGCCTGGGGCCTGCGCGTCCCGGCGCCACTCGGAGGCTTTCTCTGCCTGCGTGCGCTGCGCGATACGCAGGGAACCGCGATCGCCGTCGAGGACGTCGCGATCGAGCGCGCCATGGCCGAGCTGGCCGCGCGATCAGGTCTGGACGTCTGTCCCGAGGGTGGCGCTGCCTGGGCGGCGCTCGCGCAGTTGCGCGCGACCGGCTTCGTCCGCCCATCCGACGCTGTCGTGGTCTTCAATACCGGTGCGGGCGGCAAGTACCGCTGAAAGCAGACTCAGGGTGGCCAAGGACCCGCTTGACCTGCGATGATCCAATGTTCGAGCCGACATGAGCCCATGCGGGGCAAAGGAGATGCACATGGCGTATGTAGATGGATTCGTGGTTCCGGTGCCGAAGAAGAATGTATCGAACTATCTGAAGCTGGCCCGCAAGGCCGGCAAGGTGTGGCGGGAACATGGCGCGCTGACCTACGTGGAGTCGGTTGCCGACGACGCGCCGATGGGCAAGCTCACGTCCTTCCCGCGCAGCGTGAAGTTGAAGCCGAGCGAGACGGTCGTGTTCTCGTTCATCACCTACAAGTCGCGCAAGCACCGCGACACCGTCAACCGCAAGGCGATGAAGGATCCGCGCCTCGCGTCGATGATGAACATGAAGGCGATGCCCTTCGACGGTAAACGGATGATCTACGGCGGCTTCAAGGCCCGCGTCGAGCTGTAGCCCGCGGCCTCGGGCTCGACCGGCCCGCGGATTCCATTTCAACCCGAGCCCTCCGGGTGGCGCATCGAACTGGGTCGGTGCGCCACCGGAGGTCGAGCCCATGCGAGTGCGGGGTCACGGCGTAGCGCCGCGGACGCTCCTCAATGCCGTGAGGGCTGGCCCTTTCTGGACAGCATGTCCTCGAAGCCGGCGGCGGCCTTCTTCACGTCCTCCGGGAAGTCCGACATCTCCTGCACCTGGCGCACCTCGATGACCTCGTTCTCGGACGCCGGGCAGCGCTTCGCCCATTCGATGGCTTCCTGGCGGGATTTGACCTGGATCATCCAGTAGCCACCGAGCACTTCCTTCGCCTCAGCGAACGGGCCGTCGGTGACCCGGGGCTTGCCGCCCGCGAAGGTAACTCGAGCGCCCATCGACGGCGGATGCAGACCGTCGAGCGCCAGCAGCACACCCGCCTCCTGGAGCGCCTGGTTGTACTTCATCATCGCTTCGACGGCCTTGGCATCCGGCATGGTGCCGGGCTCGGCGGTCTCGTAACCCTTGGGGATCATCAGCATCATGAATCGCATGGTTCGTGTCTCCGGTGAGGACGATCAGGTGGCGCCGGCGATCACCATCCACGGCACGCCGAACTTGTCCGTGACCATGCCGAAGTTCGACGAGAAGAAGGTCTTGACCAGCGGTTGCTGGATGCTGCCGCCCTTGGCGAGTGCCGAGAACAGGCGATCCGCCTCAGCATCGCTGTTGACGGCGAGCGACAGCGAGACACCCTGGAAGACCGGCTTGCCCTTGCCGAAGCCGTCCGACGCCATCAGGACGCTGTCGCCGATGCGAAAGCTCGCATGCATGACGTTGTTCTCCGACCCCGGTGGAACCTTCGTGGGATCAGGAGGTTCCGGGCTGTCCTTGAAGCGCATCAGCATCTCCACGCGGGCGCCGAGCGCGCTCACGTAGAAGTCCAGGGCCTCCTGGCAGCGCCCGTCAAAGAAGAGATAGGGCTGGATGTACATTTTTCCTCCTTAGCCGCATTGCAGCCGGGTTGCGTTCGGTGCCGGTTCGTACCTACTCGTCGAACGGCAGGCATCCTATTCGACACCACTGCATACAGACAGACCGCGCACTGGCGCGAATGCCCGCCAGTATTCGACTATCCTGCGCGAGCCGGGTTCGCATGATGGAGGGGCAACATGCAGCGCATCCTCATCATCGTCGGTCTCCTGATCGCAGCCGTGGGCGTCGCCTGGCCCTGGCTGTCGAAGCTCCCGATCGGACGCCTGCCGGGTGACGTCGTCATCGACAAGCCGGGCTTCAGGCTCTTTGCGCCCTTCACGACCATGATCATCATCAGTCTGGTCGTAAGCCTGATCCTCTGGCTGCTGCGCCGCTGACGGCGGCGGATTCTCTCCTTTCGGATCAGCGTGCCGTCAGTCCCCGGCGGCGCGCGACCTTAGCGCACGTCGCTCCGAGTCGCACTCTTCTCCGGTTCACGCTGCCGCTCGCGCACCTCGGCCAGGTCGCGCTCAAGGAAATAGTTGAGAAAGGTCCGGATGACGGCGATCGCACCGAGCCGGGCAATAGCCTCCCAGCTCGTGCTGATGGACGTCTCGATGATGTCGGCCGCGAGCTGGAACGTGAGCCCGGCGACCAGCCAGCGCGCATAGCGCAGCCAGACGTCGCGCTTCTCGTGACCCGAGGCAGAGCCCAGCATGATCCGCAGACCGTTCACGAACGCCTCGAGCGTTCCGACGACGATGATCAGCAGGGCGAGGCCATCCATCAGGAGGATGGCGTACTCCGTGACGATGACGAGCCCCTCTTTCATGCGAACACGGTCTTCCAGTCGCGCTTCATGCTGACGACCGTGATTCCGTACTCGGCTGCCTTGTCGAGCGCCTCGGTCAGTGGGCTCAGCTTGAACTCACGGTCGTAGGCGAACTCGCGCTCGGCGTCGTCATGATGGACGAGCAGCGCGAGCCGTGCGCCGGTACCGACCTTCGTATAGCGGAGCATCGCCAGGTCGCCATCGGAGTTGCCGAAGGCGAGGATCGGCCGGCGCCCGATATGCAGCCCGATGTTCTGCGGCTTGGCCTCGCGGTCGTCGAAGCTGTTGAGCTCTCCGAGCTTCATCAGTGCCGGCCGCTCAGCCGGTGGCGTCGAACTTGAGCTTCGCACTGGTGCCGATCACCTGCTCGGGCGGAACGCCGTAGGCTTCCTCGGCGAAGGCGCGGATCAGGTCGATGCCGCCCCCAGAAACGATGAACGTCTTGAAGTCATGCTCCCGGAGGTAGTCGAGCAGCTCCACCTGCGGCGCATATGTGCATTCGTTGAAAAGACGCCCGAGCTTCGGGTGCTTCGCCTCGGCGAACCAGGCGCGTGCGATCCGGTCGAACTCCTCCTCCGTCATGCCGGTATGCGTCGCCGCAAAGAGCTCCATCACGCCCTGTTTCCCGAGCGCATGCAGCGCCTTATGGTCGCGCTCGAGGAGCGCCTTGAAGGGCTGACGCTCGCTGAGAGACGGATCCTTCGCCGCGAGCTGTTTCACCCGGTCGGTGAGAAAGAAGACCTGCACCTGCACCGGTTGCTCGCACCAGAGCGTGCCGTCGTTGTCGAAGGTCGCAATGCGCTCGGCGGGCGGGACGTAGTCCCGCCCGCCTTCCCTCGTCACGCGCGCGACGAAGTCGACGATCGCCGACTTCGCCGCGCCGTCGTTCCACGATGCCAGCATGGTGGTCAGGTCGAGCCCGCCATCGTTTCATGCATCTTCGCCAGTGCGTCGTCGACGGTGAAGGTGTTCGGTCTCTGCACCGGCGGAAACTCCTTGAAGGTCTCCGCGAACTTCGCTGCCCCAGTCTGGGCGGCATAGATGAAATAGGCGTTGTACAGGAACCATTCGTAGTACGAGTTCGACGTGATATCCGCAAACTCGTAAGGATCCGTGCGCAGGTTGAACAGCTTGGGCAGGCGCAGCCGCGTGAAGGGATCGGCCCACACGCGCATCGTGCCCGGGGTGCGCTGTTCCATGAACACCAGCTTCCAGTTGTCGTAGCGCATGCCCAGCATGTCGCCGTCGTCGCTGAAGTAGAAGAAGAACTTGCGCGGTCCTTCCTTGGCCTCGCCCGTCAGGTACGGCAGGAAGTTCATGCCGTCGATATGGTTCTTGTACGTGCGTCCGATCGCCCTGTAACCCTTCTTCAGCTTGTCGACCACATCGGGAGCCCCGGCCATCGCCAGGAAGGTCGGCAGCCAGTCGTGGTGCTGAATGATGTCGTTGCACACCGAGCCGGCCTTCACCTTGCCGGGCCAGCGCACCAGCAGCGGTATGCGGAACGCGCCTTCCCAGTTGGTGTTCTTCTCGCTCCTGAACGGCGTCATGCCGCCATCGGGCCAGGAGTTGCGGTGCGGACCGTTGTCCGTCGAGTACTGGACAAAGGTGTCCTCCGCGATGCCGAGATCGTCGAGCAGATCGAGCATCTGCCCCACGTTCTTGTCGTGGTCGATCATCGTGTCGTGGTACGGCGACTGCCAGCGGCCGGCCTGCCCGCGGCTGCGCTTCTTCGTGTGCGTGAACATGTGCATGTGCGTGGTGTTGAGCCACACGAACCAGGGCTTGCCGGCCTTGTTCTGCCGCTTGATGAAGTCCGTGGCCGCGGCCACGAATTCGTCGTCGCAGGTCTCCATGCGCTTCTTCGTTAGGGGGCCGGTGTCCTTGATCTTCTGCTTGCCGACCTTGCCCCAGCGCGGCTGCACCGTCTTGTCGTCCTTGTCAGTGGCCCAGCAATGCATGACGCCACGCGGACCGAAGTTTTCCAAGAACCTCGGGTCCTTCGGGTAGTTGTCCATTTCCGGCTCTTCTTCGGCATTGAGATGGTAGAGATTGCCGAAGAACTCGTCGAAGCCGTGATTGGTCGGCAGCATGCTGTTCAAGTCGCCGAGGTGGTTCTTGCCGAACTGCCCGGTGGCATAGCCCTGCTCCTTCAGCAGCGCGGCGATGGTCACCAGCTTTTCATTCATCCCGATCGGAGCCGCTGGAATCCCGACCTTCGACAGCCCGGTGCGATAGACGCTCTGCCCCGTGATGAACGAAGAGCGTCCGGCGGTGCAGGACTGCTCGCCGTAACTGTCGGTGAACAGCATCCCCTCGCGCGCGATGCGGTCGATATTGGGCGTCCTGTATCCCATCAACCCGTGCGTATAGCAGCTCAGGTTGGACTGCCCGATGTCGTCTCCCCATATAACGAGGATGTTCGGTTGCTTCGCTCCGCCACCTGCGGACTTGCCGGCACTTCCTCGCCCCGCAGGCTTGGCTGCGGCCTTTCTTCTTGCACGTGTCGCCATATCGACTCTCCTGTTGAAGGTTCCCTGTCGTCGAAACTGATGCCTTCTCCGCAAGCGCTTGACTATGTGATCCAGTTCATCTTCCTGAGTCGTGCCGCTGGCGTTGGTCCAGCAACCTGCGAACAACTGCACAGCTGCCCTTTGGACGTCCAGACACGATCATGACTGCTCAACGAGTGCCTCTTCGGGACTCACATGACTGACAACAAAGTCGTTCCCTTCCGCAAGCGCCCGCCCTCCGAGGCCGAACTCGAGGTGTACCGGCGTATCACCCGGAACTGGCATCCGGAGATGCGACGGTTGATGCTTCCCGAGCACTTCAAGCGCGACCAGTCCGGCGCGTAAGGGCTAGCGAAGCCTCGTCGCGCCGGGCGGCAGCGCCGCTGCCGCCCGGCTGCTGATCCCACCAGTGCTCTGCCCGGCATCAGTTCTGGTGCGCACTCGCCGTCGTGATCTTCTCCATCGCGTCGCCGACGGTGAAGCTCGCAGCCTTGGCGCGCGGCGGGAACTCCTTGAAAGTCTCCAGTACCTTGCCAACGATCGCCTGCGCGGGCACGAACAGGAACATCCGGTGGGCCACCCAGTCGCCGTAGTTGATGCTCTCCGTTCCGCGCTCGAACGGATCGGCACGCAGGTTGTACAGCATGGGCGCGCGCAGCCGGGTGAACTCGCCCTGCCAGACCCCGAGCGGCGTTTTTGGGTCGCTTTCGGTGTTCTGCTGCAGGAAGGCGACCTTCCACTGCCGAACGCGCACCGCCATCAGGTCGCCGTCGTCGCTCCAGTACATGAAGCCCTCGCGCGGCGATTCCTTCTCCTCGCCCTTGAGGAAGGGAATCAGGTTGTTGCCGTCGAGGTGCACCTTGAAGCTCTTGTCGCCGACCTTGCCACCCTTCTTCAGCCGGGCGACGACGTCGGCGTCACCGGCTGCCGCAGCCAGCGTGGGCAGGAAATCCTCGTGCGCGCACAGGTCGTTGACGATCGTTCCCGGCTTGATCACGCCGGGCCAGCGGATGACGCACGGCACGCGGAAACCGCCTTCCCAGTTGGTCGCCTTCTCGCCCTTGAACGGCGTCGAGCCGCCATCGGGCCAGGTGAAGCACTCGGCACCGTTGTCGGTGGTGTAGACGACGATCGTGTTGTCGGCGACTTTCAGCTCGTCGAGCAGCGCGAGCAGCTGCCCGACATGCCCGTCGTGCTCGACCATGCCGTCGGGATATAGGCCGAGGCCGGTCTTTCCCTCCGATTCCTTCTTCAGGTGCGTAAAGACGTGCATGCGCGTGCTGTTGAAGTAACAGAACCACGGCCCGCCCGCCGAGTTTTGGCGCTTGATGAAATCCTTGGCCGCCTCGAGGAATTCCTCGTCGATCGTTTCCATCCGCTTCCGGGTCAGCGGCCCGGTGTTCTCGATCTTCTGCCCGCCCTTGCCGTCTGACTTGCACTTCAGCACGCCGCGCGGCCCGAACTTCTCGCGGAATTTCGGATCCTTCGGATAGTCGGGATTCTCCGGCTCTTCCTCGGCGTTCAGGTGATAGAGATTGCCGAAGAACTCGTCGAAGCCGTGCATGGTCGGCAGATGCTCGTCGCGATCGCCCAGGTGGTTCTTGCCGAACTGCCCGGTCGCGTAGCCCTGCGCCTTCAGCACCTGGGCGATGCACGGATCGTTCGGCCCGAGCCCCAGGTCCGCGCCCGGCAGGCCGACCTTCGTCAGCCCCGTGCGGATCGGCGATTGCCCGGTGAGAAAAGCGGCGCGCCCGGCGGTGCAGCTCTGCTGCGCGTACCAGTCGGTGAAGAGCGCCCCTTCCCGCGCGATGCGATCGATGTTGGGCGTCCTGTAGCCCATGATCCCCAGGTTGTAGGCGCTGACATTGAACCAGCCGATGTCGTCGCCCATGATGAACAGGATGTTCGGCTTCTCTGCCTTAGCCATGACCGTCTCCTTCGGTAAGGCGGTCGGTTGCCGACCGCGTTTTTCGCCTTCGTAATCTGGACTCTGTCCGCGGCATCGCGTTCAGCCAAACGCCCCGCCGCCAAAGAGCATGCTCGTGATCGCAAAGAGGCCGATCAGCAGCAGTATTGCCGCGGTGATCAGCGTCATCGATGGCGGGAATGCGCTTTCGCCATGGATCAGCCCGGCGTCCTTCATGTGCGTGACGTTCCTTGCGCAGGCCAACCATGAACAGCACGTGATAGACGATGCCGATGACGAGCATCAGGATGCCGAGCGCAACCAGCACGACACCAAAATTGCGCGGCGCCGCCGGCATGCGTCACCGTCCCGGCCTCTTTCAGTTTCTGGAAGAACTGGAAGATCGTGAAGCCGAAACCCGATCAACGAGAGCGACGTACGGATGACCGACATCAGGGTACGGTCCGCGCTCAGGCGCGTGCGCTGGAACGACATGCCCGTCCGGCGCATCGACAACTCGGTCGCGGTGTCTTCGGTTGCCATTCCTGGTCTCCCGATCAGGCCTGCGAACCGGTCTGGTGGCGGGCAAACCACCAGCGTGAGGCGCCTTCGACGATCCACCGGAACACGAAATACGGCACGACCGCCAGCAGGATCGCCATCAACACGGCTTCGACCGGATAGAAAGTGTGCAGCACCTTGAGCTGGTAGATCACATCCATGCTGAGCCCGAGCAGCACGATGCGCGCGGTCGACCGGCAGCCCTTCGCGCAGCCGGCCATCCGTGCTTCGTCGGATCCAGCGCGCCGTCCAGAAGAACGCCTTGTGCCCGGACCGCGCGTCATGGATGCCGTCGTGCAGGGCCGCGATCGCGGCCATCAGTGGGCTGCAGGTAGAACCGGAACGTCATCGGCCCGTGTCGCGCGGCGAAGATGTCCGTCCAGAAGCGTTGATTGACCTCGGATGACCATCCGTACCGGGCGACCCCCCAGCACGAGCAGAACGGCCGACAGCACGACGGCCAACCAGGTCAGGATGCGCGCGCTGCGGGAGGGTCTCGCCGATCGTCATGGATCGCTCGTCCCGAATCGACGCAGCGGAATCCGACGTGGCTCGTCGAGGTGTCGATCGGCTCGGCGTGACGCGCCGCAGGCCGATAGCGCCGGCAGTAGTTGGGCGCGCAGAGATGCGAGCCGCCCTTCAGGACCTTGCGTGGAATGCGGATGTTCGGCTGGCAGGAGTCGTAACTGCCGTCCTCGCGGGCCGCCGCGCGGGTTCTTGGCGACGCCGCAGCATGAATTTTCCGCCTGCGACCTCATGCCGGTCGGAAATACCAGTCGGTGGTCCACTCCCAGACGTTGCCGATCATGTCGTACAGCCCGTAGCCGTTCGGCGGAAAGGCGGTCACCGGCGAGGTGCGCGCGTAGCCGTCGGTCTTCAGGTTCTCGTGCGGAAACGCGCCCTGCCAGGTGTTGGCCATCTGCCGTCCGCCGGGCGTGAACTCATCGCCCCAGGCGTACTCGGCATCGTCGAGCCCGCCGCGCGCCGCGAACTCCCACTCCGCTTCGGTCGGCAGCTCCTTGCCGGCCCATTGTCGCGTAGGCCTCGGCGTCGCGGAACGCGACGTGTACGACGGGGTGTTCGTCGAGGCCGCGGATCGAGCTGCCCGGTCCCTCCGGCCGGCGCCAGTTCGCGCGGAACTTGAAGTTCCACCACTGCGACCAGTCGCGCAGATCGACCGGATGCTTCGGCGGCGTGAACACCAGCGAGCCCGCCTTCAGCATGTGAGGCAGCGCGCCGGGATAGTCCTTCGGATCGGGCGGGATCTCCGCGAACGTCACGTAGCCGGTTGCGTCGACGAAGCGGCGGAATTCGCGGTTCGTGACCGGCGTGCGGTCCATCCAGAACGCGTCGACGCGCACGCGGTGAGCCGGGGCCTCCTCCGGGTAGTGCCGGTCGGAGCCCATCAGGAATTCGCCGCCGGGAATACGGATCATGTCCGATGCCGACGGCCTGTTCTGGTCGGGCTCGTCGACCGAGGCGGCGTCCGGTTGCGCCCCCGGCGTGCGCGAGTGGACGACCTCACCCATGTGCGCTACCCGGCACGCCCATCTGAACCGTCCTCTGGTCGGGGTCCGTTATCCTGCCGCAATGGCCCGGCCGAAGCCAGCGCCGATTATTCGCGAGCGGCTCCCGGAGGTCCGGCGCCCTCGCCGACTTTCATGACCGCTGTGTTTGAGCTATGCCGGCGGGCAGCGTGAAGCGGAAAGTCGAGCCGACGCCTTCCGAGCTCTCCACGCTGACCGTGCCACCGTGCGCCTCGACGAAGGTCTTGACGATCGCGAGACCCAGACCGCAGCCAGCGTCGTCGGGCGTCGTGGTTTCGTGCTTGGCGAACACGCTCTCCAGGCGATCCGGCGGAATCCCGGCTCCGTTGTCGCGCACCCAGCACTCCACGCCTTCGCCGTCGCGCTGCCTGGCCCCGATCTCGACCTCGCCGCGCGGCGTGAACGTGATCGCGTTGGCGATGAGGTTCTGGAAGATGCGCCTGAGCAGACTGGCATCGGCGTAGGCGCTCAGATCCGCGGGTATCTGATTGAGGAGTCGGGTACTGGACGTCCCGGCCACCGGATGCAGATCGTGGATCAGCGCCTGCACCAGCGGCCAGAGATCGAGCCAGCGACGCTCCAGCTTGACACCGGACTCCGTCTGGACGTTGGCGTTCTCCTTGAGGATCCGGTCGACGAGAGTCGTGAGTTGCTGGACGTTCCGATGCAACGCTTTCAGCATCGGCGACGCCGGGATCGTTCCCGGAGTTGTCCCCGACGATTCGAGAGCTCGCGCCGCAAGCGAAATCGCGTTCAGCGGCGTGCGCAAGTCGTGCGCGACGAAGGCAAGATACTCATCCCGCCGACGCTGCAACTCGAGCGCCTGCTGCGTGGCGAAGGTCTGCACGGCCAGCCCGATCGCTTCGTCAAAGACGCGGTTCAGGATGTGGAACGCCTGACCCTCGACGGCGATGCCGTTCTTCTCCGCCAGGTCGTGTATGCAGCCACGCAGAATGCTGTATTCGGCAACGACCTCGACGATATCGAAGCCGGTCTGGTATCGCTCCATCCCGTGGGCCGGCGAAGAACCCTCGAGCAATGCTTGCGCAATAGGCTGGTCGGCGACCATCCGAAGCGCCTCTGACAGCTCGTCCAGGAGGGCCGGCACGTGATCGTTCAGCGTCGGCGTGTCCAGGCCCTGTGCCGAGGGGAGAGTCCGCACCTGCTCCCGCCAGCGCGACAGCAGTGCTGCGCGTTCACGCTGAATCAACGCTGCCAGTTCGTCGAGCTTCCGCATCTCGTGGACTCAGCGGCGGCACTCCCGCTCGTCGGCCCTATTGAAACGCGAACACTCTCTTCCAGTCCCGCTTCATGTCGACGACGACCCAGTTGCGCACCGTTGCCTCATCGAGCGCCTTGTCGAGCTCGGCCGATCGATGAGTTGCGGTCGTAGGCCGTTTCGCGCTCGCCATCCGTATGGTGCACGATCAAGGCCAGCCGTGGACCCGGCCCGGCGGCGACGTACTGCAGCATCTGCAGGTCGCCGTCGGAATTGCCGAACGCCAGCAATCGGCTTGCGACCGATGAACTTCTGGATTCCGACCGGCTTGCCGGGCCCATCGTCGATGTGGTCGACCTGCGGCAGCCGCATCAGCACGGGCTTGCCGTCGACCAGCCTGAACTCGAGCTTGCCCATGCTGCCCACGACCTGCTCGGGCGGGATGCCATACACCTTCTCGGTCCAGGGCCGCATGAAGTCGATGCCGCCACCCGAGACGATGTAAGTCTTGAAGCCGTTGTCCCGCAGGTAATCGAGCAACTCCAGCATCGGCTGGTAAACCGTCTCGGTATACGGCCGCTTGTACTTCGGATGCCGGGCCCTGGAGATCCAGTCGGTCGCGATCCGATTGAACTCATCGCTCGACATGCCGGTATGCGTGGCGGCCATGAGTTCCATGACGCCCTTTTCACCCTGGGCAGCGAGCGCCTTGAAGTCCTGCTCCAGCGCGGCCTTGTACGGCTGCTTGTCCTTCCACTCCGGGTGCTCCGGGGCCAGCGTCTTGACGCGATCGAGCATGAACGCCATCTGCACGTACATCGGCTGCTCCGACCAGAGCGTGCCGTCGTTGTCGAATACGGCGATGCGCGCCTCGGGCGGGACGTAGTCCTTGCCGTTCTTGTCGGTCACCGCCTGCACGAATGCCGTCACGCGGTCGCGCGTCGCGCCCTTGTTCCAGGATGGCAGCGGATCGGCTGATTGCGCGGCCGCCGCACCCCAGCTCACGATGGCGAGCGACGCAACTACCCAGGTCCCTTTGGACGACATCGCGCGCTCCCCGGCCGCTTCGCGGTTTCCAGTTACTGAGCGGGCGATGATGAGCCGGGATGCTGCACGTCGCAAGCCGCCGCCCGCGTCGGCGTGGTTTCCGCGGTGCAGCAGGGACGACTTCTGAACGCGCGATCGCATCGCACTGTCGAAACTCGGTTGACAGAGCAACCAGGCGATGCGCACGCTCCACTGATATGCGAATCGCGCGACTCCTGGCGACCCTTGCAATTGGCTGTCCGGTCGCGTTCGGCGAGCCCGCGACACCCTTGGCGTCGGACACGCAACCCGTCCCGGTCTCGCGCATCATCGACTATGAGCCCGCCTGGTCCTCTGACGGGGCACATATCGCGTTCGTCTCGAACCGCCACGGTGCGCTGAAGATCTATCGGATGCGCGCGGACGGTACGGAGCCGACGCAACTCACCACGGGGGCGGACGAGGACGACGCACCGGCGTGGTCTCCCGACGGTTCGCGCATCGCGTTCGTCGCGACACGGGATGGCAACCCGGAAATCTACGTCATGAAGGTGGACGGCACTGAGCAGGTCCGCCTCACGCAGGACCCGGGTATCGATATTCATCCCGCGTGGTCGCCCGACGGTTCGTCGATCCTCTGGAACTCCTCCAGGAACAGCACGACGGCCGGCGATCCCGATACCTTCGAGCTGTTCACGATGCGACCCGACGGTTCCGATGTGCGGCAGGTCACACGCGGCGGCATCGCAACGTACGCGTCCTGGTCACCTGACGGCTCGCGCCTTCTGTTCCGCAAGCAGCTCGCCGACGGAAACTCGGAGATCTTCGTCATGGCGGCCGACGGCTCGGGCCTGACGAACCTCACGCAGCATCCGGCATTCGACGGCTGGCCCGCCTGGTCCCGCGATGGCAGGCGCATCGTCTTTGCCCGGGAGAGCGATGAGGACGCCAGCATTCATGTCATGAATGCCGATGGCTCCGGTGTCCGGCTGATCACGCACACTCTCCGGACGCTGCACCAATCCGCGATGGTCGCCCGTACGTGATCGAGTACTTTTCAGCCGCGCGTGCCGAGCGACAGATCCGCCTCTACACGATCGACATCGAGTACAGACCACTGAGTGACCCGTCATCCGTCCGATTGCTTGACCGGCGTGTCGTCGGTCCGCGAGACTCGCGCGGGCTCCGGGGAGATCACGTGTCAGCCTGGTCTCGCGCACTGACTGCCGCGGCGCAGACGCCGCCCTCACGCAACCGCTACGTCGATTTCCTGCGCGCCGTGTCCATCGGCGCGGTCGTGCTCGGCCACTGGATCATCGCCGCGCCATGGATTGACGACGGCCGGCTGCGACTGGATCACATGCTCGCCGTACAACCCTGGACGCAGTGGCTCACGCTTGCTGTTCCAGGTCATGCCGGTGTTCTTCCTCGTCGGCGGCTACTCGAACGCCGCGTCCTGGGACGCTGCGCAACGCGCCGGCACACCGTATGGCGCATGGATCGCCGGTCGGGCGCGGCGGCTGATCGGTCCGATCGTGCCGCTGATCCTCGCCTGGGCCGCGCTGGCGTTCGTGTTCCGCCTCTTCGGCGTGAGCTACGACATCATCCGCCAGGGCTCGATCCTGGCGCTCGTGCCGATGTGGTTTCTCGCCGTGTATCTGCTGGTCGTGCTGCTCGTGCCGATCACCCGCGCGGCGTGGACGCGCTTCGGCATCTGGTCGTACTGGGCACTGGTCGTGCTCGCCGTCGTCGTCGACGTGCTGCGCTTCCACGACGGGCACCGTCCGGCGGTCGGCTGGGTCAACTACCTCTTCGTCTGGGTTGCGATGCACCAGCTCGGATACCTGTGGCGCGACGGTCGACTCGCTGGCCCGCGTCATGCCCTGCCCTGGCTCGCGGGCGGCGTGCTCGCGTGGATCGCGCTGACCCGCTACGGCCCCTATCCGATCAGCATGGTGGGCGTGCCCGGCGAGGAAGTATCCAACACCCTCCCGCCCGACGTGCTGCTGCTTGCGCTCGGTGCCGCGCAGACCGGCCTGGTGCTTGCGCTCGAGGGCCCGATGCGCCGGCTGCTCGACCGCTCCCGCGTATGGGCCGCCACGGTGCTCGTCAACGGCACGATCATGACGGTGTACCTGTGGCACCTCACCGTGCTGGCGCTCCTCGTCGGGCTCGCGAAGCTCGCCGGCGGCATCGGTTTGCGATTCCCCCCGGGGGCCGAGGCGTGGTGGCTCGCGCGCATCCCGTGGCTCGCGGCGCTCGCGGCCGGGATGGCGTTGCTGCTGCCGCTGGTCGGGCGGTTCGAGCGCGCATCGCCGCCGCCCGCCAGCTTTCGTCCGTCGGCGCCGCGCATCCTGGCCGGCGCCGCGCTCGTCAGCGCCGGCATCGCCTACCTGACACTCGGTGGCATCGCCGCGGCCGGCGGCGCCGGCGTACGCGGCGTCGTAGTCGGCGCGACGATCGTCGGCGCGTGGATGCTCGGAGCGATACTGCCCGCGCCGCGTCGCGAGTAGAGTATCGGCATGTCCACGCTGGAAGTGATCCTGCGGACGCTCGGGGTGGTGGAGCTCGTCGCGCTCGCCGTCATCCTGCTGGGTACGCGACGACGCGACCAGACGGCGCGCATCGGTGCGGCCTTGTGTGTGAGCGTCGCTGCCTTCATGTTGACGTCGATGCCAGGCGCCGCGCACGTGCTCGGCACGATCGTCTATCCGCTCACGGCGCTCTGTGCCACGCACCCGGTGTGGTTCTGGCTACTCTGCGCCGCTCTCTTTGCGGACGGTTTCCGCCTGAGCCGCGGTCACGTCCTGTGCCTGGTCGCGATGGCGGTGGTCGGGGTGTTGTACCAGGCGCTGGTGCAACCGCCATTGTCCGGGCGCGTCGCCGGAGCTCGTGAACGGGATCGGTGTGGCCTTTGGGGCCGCATCGCTCGCGTTCGTGGCACTCGGGCCGCTTGCGGTGCAGGCAGGCGGGCGTGCCGACCTCGACGAGCGTCGTCGTCGCATCCGCGCGTGGTTCGTGCCGGCGGTTTCGATCTATCTCGCGGCGGTCGTGGTCGTGCAAGCCTGGGCCGGCCTCGCTGGGCGGTCCACGCCGGAGCCCCTGGTCGTCGCGAACCTCGCCATCATCGTTCTGCTCGCGGGCCTGGCATTACTCAGCTTCCTGCGGATCAGGGTGATCAACTGGCTCGAGCTCGTCGCACCGTCGTCATCCGCCGCGGAATCCCTGACCCTGCAGGAACAACGCGTGCTCGAACGGCTCACGCGCCGCTTCGCGTCCGATCGCTTGTACGCACACGCGGGGCTCAGCATCGCGTGCGCTCGCGGAACTGCTCGGCACGCAGGAGCACGTGCTGCGTCGGGTCATCAACCGTGGACTGGGGTTCCGCAACTTCAACGATTTCCTGCACACACACCGGTTACGCGAGGCGGCGGTACGATTGCGCGACCCGGCGACCCGGCGTCTCCCCGTGCTCACGATCGCGCTCGACGTCGGTTACGGCTCGATCGGCCCGTTCAACCGCGCCTTCCGCGAGCGATTCGGCGTCACACCCAGCGAATATCGGCGCGAGACCACCGACGCGGTCGTGCGCGACGTCCACCCAGGCGTTCCGACCCAGCCCTCGCCGCGCTGACCCGTCGTCGTTTTCGAAATCGGCCAGACTCTGTCCGGGTTCGGCGAGCGTCCCGCCCGCCTGCTGACCTACCGTGAGCCTTGTCGTCGGCGCATGCCGACCAATCGATCACGCGAGAGGAAGCTACGATGACACTCTCTGCCCGGCTGGTCCTCTGCGTCTGGCTGCTCCTACTGCTTGCTTTCTCACCACCACCGGCCGAATCCGAGGCGCGCATGGTCGGCGACCTGCCCAGGACCGGCGATCGCCCGCTCGAGGCACTGCCCGGAGTCGACACCGAGTTCGGCGAACTGAAAACGCCAGACGGTGCACGGCTGCGCACCATCGTCACGCGCCCTTCCGGGGCGACCGGCCGGCTGCCCGCGGTCCTCTACGTGCAGTGGCTGTCCTGCGACACGATCGAGCTCAGCCCGGACGCCCGCGACGGCTGGTCGACGATGCTGCGGGAGCTGGTCACACGATCGGGCGTGCTCTGGCAGCGCGTCGACAAGGCGGGCGTCGGCGACAGCCAGGGTCCGGCGTGCTCGGCGCTCGATTACGAGACGGAGCTCGCCCACCACCGCGCCGCGTTCCGGCAACTCCTGGCGCGGCCCGACGTCGACCCGCGGCGCGTCGTCGTTTTCGGCGCCAGCATGGGCGCGAACATGGCCCCGCTGATCGCAGCCGACCAGGACGTCGCCGGCGTCGTGGTGTGGGGTGGCGGCGCCACGACCTGGTACGAGCGCACGCTGCGGTTCGAGCGCAATGGGCTGGAGCTGGGCGATACCGATCCTGCGATGCTGACCGCCGAGGTGAGTTCGCGCGCAGCTTTTCTCACTAAGTACCTGATCGATGGGCAGGTACCGGCCGACATCGGGCGACGCGATCCGGAGCTCGGCAAGGTCTGGTCGCGCCTCGTCGGCACGAGCGGCGACGGTCACTACGGCCGCCCGTTCGCGTTCCACCAGCAGGCGCAGCGACAGAACTGGGCCGGGGCGTGGGCGCGTGTGCGCAGCCCGGTGCTCGCACTGTATGGCGAATACGACTGGTTCGAGAGCCGCGACGCCGTCGGCCTGATCGCTGACGTCGTCAACCACCGACGGCCGGGGGCCGCCACGCTGCAGATCGTGCCCGGGCTCGATCATCACTTCATGCGCTATGCGACCCGTCGTGACGCCCACCAGGAGCGGGGCGGCGTCGAGGCAGCAGCCCCGGTGATCGAGACGATCCTGGGCTGGTTGCGACAGATCGGTGTGCGATCCTGACTTCGGGTGCCGCAAATGTCGATCCCGTCGTCTCTCGTTCGACAGTTAGGCAGGGACAGCGTTGAGAACGCCGGCACCGCCCGGCGGGTCACGGTTCCCCGACACTTAACCAGGAGACACGACGATGCGATTTCTTTCGATGGTCAGGATCACCGAGAACGCAGGCAAAGTACCCAGCGAGCAGCTGATGGCCGACATGGGCAAACTGATCGAGGAGATGGCCCGGGCCGGCGTACTCATCGACACCGCTGGGCTTCGGCCCACGTCGGAAGGCGTGCGGGTACGGATCTCACGCGGAAAGCTGAGCACGGTCGACGGCCCATTCACCGAGGCCAGGGAAGTGATCGGTGGCTATGCGATCCTCGAGGCCAAATCGAAGAAAGAGGCGATCGAATTGACGAAGCGATTCCTGCTCGTCCACGGCGATGAGTGGGACATCGAGTGCGAAGTACGCCAACTCGAGGGACCGGACCTCGGGGCGGAGCGCAACGCCGCGGCCTGATCTACGGTAGCATTGGCCGGTACGCCGATGTGTCCGTAGCCAGGAAATGATCAAGGCTGTGGTTGGCATCGCGGTGACCTTCGTGGTGGTCGCCGTCGCCATCGTGGCAGCGTCGTACCTGGGCTACGTCACCCCGCAACTGGCGATGCTTCTGCTCGTGGCGCTGCTTGGCATGTACATCGGCTTTGGCGTCCTGATCGCCGTCTACCGTTTCACGAGCAAGCTCAAGTAGGCGCTACCGGAGCTCCACCCAGGTCGGCGCGTGGTCGCTCGGCTTGGGCTCACCGCGGACCCACCGGTCCACGTTCGCATCGACGAGTCGCGGCGCGAGCTCCTTGGTGAGCAGCAGGTGATCGATGCGCAGGCCCGCATTTCGTCCCCAGTGATTACGGAAATAATCCCAGAATGTGTAGATCCGCTCCTCGGGATGGAGCGCACGGAGCGCATCGACCCACCCCTGGTCGAGCAGTTTCTGGTATGCGGCGCGGGTCTCGGGCTGCAACAAGGCGTCCTTGCGCCACGACTTCGGGTCGTAGATGTCGAAGTCCGTGGGAACGACGTTGTAGTCGCCCGCCAGGATCACCGGCTGGCCGAGCTGCGCCAGCGACCTCGCATGCGCGTTGAGGCGCTCGAACCACGCGAGCTTGTAGTCGAACTTGGGGCCCGGCTGGGGATTGCCGTTCGGCAGGTACAGACAGCCGACGATGATTCCGTCGCATTTCCGCTTCGATGTAGCGGCTGTGAAGGTCATTGGGGTCGCCCGGCAGGCCGCGCCGCGTCTCCACGGGCTCTCCGCCCTTCTGCAGGATCGCCACGCCGTTCCAGGAGACCTGGCCGTGCCAGATGGCGCCGTATCCCGCGCTTCGGATGGCGACGAGAGGGAAACCGGCATCCGGCGCCTTGAGCTCCTGCAGGCAGACGACATCGGGGCTTTCCCTGGACAGCCACTGCAGAAGCTGCTGCAGACGGCCGTTGATGCCGTTGATGTTGAAGGTGGCGATCTTCAACGAGGGTCGCTGCTGAGGAGGCGGCGGTACTGGCCCAGGTGCCGGATCGCATGCTGCGGCTTCCCCAGGGACTCATACAGCCGCGCGAGGTTGAAATGGCCGTCGGCGAGCGCCGGATCCTCGGTGATCGCGGACTGGTAGGCCTCGACCGCGGCGTCGTTTCTTCCCATGTCCTCGAGCAGGACACCGAGATTGAACATCAGCACCGGTTCCGGTCCACACTGGGCCGCGGCGCTGCGGTAGATGCGTTCGGCCTCGCGGAGCTCGCCCTGCTCGTGCAGCAATCGGCCCCAGTTGATCCACGCCGCGCAGTTGTCCGGATCGACACGCACCGCGTGCTCGTAGGCCTCGCGAGCCGCGCCCGGGTCGCCGCCTTCGAGGGCGAGCGCCCGATCGAACCAGCTTCCGTCGTCCCGGGCATTCGGCATCGGGAACGCGAACCGGCTCTTCGCGGCGCTCGACGACGTGCAGCACGCCGTTCTCGACGTGCACTTCGAAGCCGAGCACATACTGGCCGTTGTCGGCCTGGTACTGGTTCGTGCCGTCCCGGACAACGACGCGATCGCCGAGCGCGCTGATGCTCAGTCCCGACAGCGGAAGCGTCTCCGGAAGATGGCGCCGCAGGTCCTGCAGCGATCGACTGATCCGGCGACGCGGGACATTGGCGTCGATCAGTGCGCGGGCGGCGCGCAGGACGATGAGATCCTGGAACGAAAAGCTGTACGCGCGCTCGCGCACCCCGCCGAGGCTTGACGAACCCCACCTTGATCAGGCTGCGCACCGTGCTGCGGGGCAGCCGCAGGATCCGCTCGACCTCCCGGGCGCTGAAGGTCTGCACGTGCAGTCCCTCGCTCGTGGAATCGGACACTGCCTATCGCCGGTTCGCCTTGCGCGCCGGTTTCGTCGCCTCCTCGACCCGCTTCGGAGCCTTGCGCGGCCCGAGTTTCGACGCCGATGCCTTCGCCGATGCGGTCTTTTCGAGACTGGCGCGCAGCGCCTCCATCAGGTCGATGACCTTGCCGCCGCTCTCCGGCCGCGCTTCCGACACGGAGATCTCCTCGCCTTCGACCTTCCGCTGGATTGCGGCTTCGATCCGGGTGCGGACGTCGTCGACATACGCGGCCGGGTCGAACGCCTCCGCCGACCTGCTGCTCGACGATCTGCTTCGCGAGCTTGAGCTCCTGCGGCTTGACGTCCGGCTTGGCGATGTCGACCTCGCTGGCCGGGCGAACGTCAGTCGCGAAATGAAGCTGCTGCATGGTCAACACATCGCCCACGGGCCGCAGGACCACGATGTACGCCTTGCCGCGGGTCGCCCAGCGTGCGACTGCGCAGCGCTTCGTTTCCTTGAGCGCCTCGGTCAGCAGCGCGTAGGGCTTTGCCGCGCCCTTGTCCGGCGCGAGGTAGTAGGTCTTGTCGAAATAGACGGGGTCGATGGCGTCGATCGCGACGAACTCGGAGATCTCGACCGCATGCGTGCCGACCTCCTCGAGCGCCTTGATCTCGTCGGCCGTGAAGGAGACGTACTGGTCCTTGGCGAATTCGTAGCCCTTGACCATATCGTCGCGCTCGACGACGGTCCCATCCTTCTGGCAGACGTACTGCTGGCGCAGGCGCGACCCGCAGCCCTTGTGCAGCAGGTTGAACGAGATGGCGTTCGCGGACTGGGTTGCCGAGTAGAGCTTCACCGGAATCGCAACGAGCCCGAACGAGATGGTGAGCGACCCGATGGAACGTGCGGCCATGACTGTCTCCTTTAGCTGGGCGCTTTCATTTTCTTCCCGACGATCGGCCTTTCCCATCGCTTTCAAATGCACGGGCAAGGCCCTGTTTCATCTCTAAAATATCATGCCAGCGGTCGCCGGTCTTCTCCAGGCGGGCCAGCACGTTCCGCATCGTGAACTGCATCGGCTCGGCGGCCTCGAGCTCCTCCCATGAGAGCGGCATCGAAACCGGGGCCCCCGGCACCCCCCGTGGGGAATACGCCACATTGAGGGTCTTGCCCCGGACGTTCATGTTGTAGTCGATGAAGATCTTCCCGGTGCGCTTGACCACCGCCCATTCCATGGTGATCTCCTTCGGGTGCTCGCGCATGAGGTGCCGCCCCAGGGTCTCGCAGATCTGCCGGGCTTCGTCGAAGGTCACGGTGCGCTCGATGGGCACGAAGACGTGCAGCCCCGTCTTCCCGGACGTCTTCACCACGGGTTCGAGCGACATCTGGCCGAGCAGCGCGCGCAGCCAGAACGCGACTTTGCGCCCCCCGGAGAACCCCTTTCTGTTGAGCTCGGGCTCCGCTCCCTTCGCCTCCTTGCCGGAGTAGATGTAGGGGTCGATGTCGAACACCAGGAAGTCGGGATAGTTGAGCACCGAGGACTCGAGCGCATCGATCGAGCTCGAGTAGTCGGTCTTCCGGCTGGCTGCGTCGGCGTCGACGCTGGCCCGCGAATGCCACACGTGAAACTCGAGCGTGCCGACCTGGCCGAGCCACAGCAGCGTCGCCAGGTTGTTGCCGAGGATGTACTCGTGCTTCTCCGACTTGTGCTCCGAGTAGACGGTCACGGTCTCGACGAAATCGGGCTTCGCCTGGCTCCAGTGTTTCTGGAAGAACCGCTCACCACCGATACCCTCCGGCATGCGGATCATCGTCAGCGGTCGATCACGAAGATGCGGCAGCATGAACGGCGATACGGCTGCGAGGTATCGCAGGTGATCGCGCTTCGTGACGGCGGCGCCGCCTGCCGACTTGCTGGCCGGCCAGTACTCGCGATCGAGGTTGGTCAACGGAATGCGAGCGTTGCCGACCGTGAGATCGAGGCGGTTCCGTGGTGCCCTCGAGCTGCGCGAGCACGGCCTCGACTTCCGATGCGGGCGTGGGCGTCTTCCTCGAGCTGCGGGCCGGCTTTCGTGGCACCCCGCGGACGCTGCTCGAGTCGAGGTCGTCGCGCAGGCGCAGGAACACGGGGGCGCGCAGCATGCCGTCGGGTGTCCGGTCCTGGAACTTCACCTCCACGACGAGCTTCGGGTCGACCCAGGTGGTGGGGCGATGCAGATCCGGCTTCGCGGCAAACGGTGAGGTCTTTCTCGCGAGGCCGGAAAATCGCTTGCGCAGCTCCGCGATGATGTCGTCCGTGAGCCCGGAGCCGACGTGCCCGACGTATCGAAGCTCCTTGCCGGCGCGATACCCGAGCAGCAGCGCCCCGATGGGCTCACGCGCGCCCTTGCCCCTGGTATAGCCGCCGACGACGAAGTCGGCCGACTGGACCGCCTTTATCTTGCGCCAGGCCGGTGACCTGCGACCCGGCTGGTACGGGCTGTCCTTGCGTTTCGCGACGATGCCCTCGAGACCGTTGTCGATCGCCGCGGAATACAACGCTTCCGCATCATCCGACACATGAACGAGCTGGGCGTGGGCCGAGGGCAGCAGGCACTGCGACAGGTAGCGTCGCCGGTCGACATAGGCGTGGTCGCGCAGGTTGAGTCCGGCGAAATGCAGCAGGTCGAAGCACATCATCGCAACCGGCGAGTCGCGTCGAGCGGCGGCGATTTCCTTGGCGGTCTTGAGCTGCGCCCGATTCTGCAGCGCATTGAACGACGGCCGCCCCTCCGCGGTCAGCGCGACGATCTCGCCATCGACGATCATCGTGTCCACCGCCTGGTTGGCGAGGTCCTCGGTGATCTCCGGGAACGGCACGGTCATGTCGAGCCCGCGGCGGGAGACGAGCTTGACCGAGCCGTCTTCTACCAGTGCGAGCACCCGATAGCCGTCCACCTTGGGCTCGTACAACCACGCGGGATCCGAGCGGGCGCCGTCGCCGACCTCGGCGAGCATCGGCGCGAGCTTCTTCGGCATCGACTCGGCGGGCCCGGTCGGCGCCAGCCGGCTCGCGTCGATCTGTGCCGACGCATCGCGCGGGGACACATCCTCCACTTTCCGACCGGACAGCACGGACTCGCTCCGTGCCAGCACGTCGCCGACATCGACGAATCGATCCTTGTGCTTGATGAGCAGCCATTGCTTGTCGCCGCCCGAGGTCTTGACCAGGGTGAATGAGCCCTTGAGCTTCTGCCCGCGCAGAAAGATGCTGAGCTTGCCCTTCGCCAGCTCGGCTCTCATACGCCGCTCGGCTTCGTCCCGATCGTCGAACGAATAGACCTGGTCCTCGTCCGGGGAGTACACCCCGCAGTCCCAAACGATCACTTGACCGGCGCCGTACTGCTTTTCCGGTATGGCACCTTCAAACGACGCGTAGTCGAACGGATGATCTTCGACCTCCACCGCGAGGCGCTTGTCACCCGGATCCTGCGAGGGTCCCTTGGGCACCGCCCAGGACTTCAGCACCCCGTCCAGCTCGAGCCGGAAGTCGTAGTGCAGGCGCCGGGCCGAGTGCTTCTGCACGACGAACATCAGGGGGCCGCGACGCGCGGACGCGATCCTGGGACCCGGTTCCGGCGACTTGTTGAAGGAGCGCTTTGCGGCGTACCGGTCTAGAGGGCGCTTCATGACGCCAAGTTAGCGTCCCGCGTCACGCTTGGCCAGCAACGATGATCACGGCTCGCTGCGGGCCAGCGTCGTTGACGTGCGACGGGAAAGACGCCGCAACTCTTTCAGAGCGGCCATGACCGACGGGAGCGTCTCCTTTGCAAACGCGCGCGCGTCCGCGTCCTTTCCCGACCTGATTTCCTCCCGGAGGAGCGCCGCCCTCGTCTCATGAGCAGCGATCTGACCCTGAATATACGTTTCGTCGAAGGCGTGCGCCGACGCCGCTTCGAGGGCGCTGTGGATCGCTGCGTGCCGGACATCGGGCCCCGTCGGCAACCTGACGTTCTTCCGTACCGCAAGGCGCTTCAGTTTTTCGTTAGCCTTGGAGTAGCTCCTGACCATTATCGCGCCGAACTTCCGGATCTCGAAGGAAGCGCCCTTGGACTGCGCAAGTCGACCCGCGTCGACTCCAGCGATGCCACTCGCGGCCGCCATGATGAAGAACTCGCGATCGGTGCTTCCGTGATCGGCAGCCGGTGCGGCAGCTGCCAGCAGGACAGAAAACAGCAAGATAAGACGCGTCATAGGTTGTGTTGTCAGGTTCTTTTCAAGAACACCGCCTTTCACGCCGAAAGTTAGGTCAAAAGGCCCGGGTGCCCTGTCATCCGGTGGCCGGAATCGCTCGTCGGAGAAGTCCGCTACTCGCGTCCGGGAGTGCGATGAGTGTAGGACTCAACCGACGTCACTGCGTGGTTTGTCCGAATAGTCCGACGACGAGATGCGGCGGCGGACGCTCGAGCCGGTCAGCAAGGCTGCGGAGGCAGGTGTACGATCGAGTTGGCTCGCGTCCTGACGGATAGGGGCGCGTCACGCCGTCTCGGGGCCAACGCAGCCAACCATCCACCATGAGCAACGAACCCCCGCGCAATGACGCCGACGGCGCCGAACTGCCGCTCGCTGCCGTAGACCCGGCGGACGAGGCCGTCGCTCCCGTCGGCTTTGAGCATCGGCCCGTACTCGACTTCCCGGTGGTGGGAATCGGAGCGTCGGCCGGCGGGCTTGAGGCTTTCACCGAGTTGTTCGACAGGATGCCGCCAGACAGCGGCATGGCCTTTGTCGTGGTTCAGCACCTGCCGCCGACCGGCGAGAGCCTGCTGGCCAACATTCTCGCCAAGCACACGGCGATGCCCGTCATGGAGGTGGAAGACGGCACAGAGGTGCAGCCGAATCACGTGTATGTGATTCGGCCTGGAAATACCCTCACGATCGAGAAGGGTCGCCTCCGATTGGGCAGGTCCGTCGAGGAGCGCGGACATCGACGTCCGGTGGACGATTTCTTCCGGTCCCTGGCGGCCGAACAGAAGGAAAAGGCGATCATCGTCATTCTGTCCGGCATGGGCTCCAACGGCGCCGCAGGGGCGCAAGCCATCAAGGCCGCTGGCGGAATCTGCATTGCCCAGGACCCCGCGAGCGCGGCCTACGACAGCATGCCGCGCAGCCTGATTGACGCCGGCTACGCCGACCAGGTCCTTGCCGTTCGCCACATCCCCGACATGCTGATCAAGCTCGCAGAGCACCCTTACGTTGAAAGTACCCCTCAGCAACTCGCCGACATCCAGTCTCGCCTGCAGCACGATCGACCTCATTTCAACGAGATCCTCGCCATCCTGCGCACGCAGACCCAGCGCGACTTCCGTGGCTACAAGCGCCCGACGCTGCTGCGGCGTATCGAGCGCCGTATGGGCCTCGCCCACGTCACCCGGCTGTCGGAATACTCGGCATTCCTGCGACGGACGGCAGAGGAGGTCGTAGCGCTCGCCAACGACTTGACGATCAACGTGACCGGTTTCTTCCGCGACGACGAGGCATGGGATGCCTTGCGCCTGCAGGTGATACGGCCCTTGTTTGCGTCAAGGACCCATCGTGACGCGGTGCGCGCCTGGGTGGCGGGCTGCTCGAGCGGCGAGGAGGCATACACCCTGGCAATCGTGCTCGCCGAGGAAGCAGCGGAAGCTCGCAAGGACCTCGACATCAAGGTATTCGCAACGGACACGGCGGAGAGGGCGCTGCAACATGCGCGTGCGGGGATCTATCCAGCCGGCATCGAGGGGGACATCGACCAGGAGCGTATCGACCGCTTCTTCGAGAAGGATGTGCACTCCCTGAAGATCAGGCGGGAAATAAGGGAGATGGTGGTCTTCGCACCGCAGAACCTGCTGACCGATCCACCATTCTCACGCCTCGATCTCGTGACTTGCCGGAACCTCCTGATCTACCTGGAACCCGAAACGCAGCGACGCGTGATCGCACTGGCCCACTTTGCCCTGCGCGAAGGCGGCACGCTGTTTCTCGGCAACTCCGAGACGCCCGGGGCCGATGACCTCTTCACGCCCGTCAACAAGAAATGGCGGATTTATCGGCGAGTCGGCGCGGGCCGAGCGAGGCTCGCGGTCGATCTTCCGCTTGGCGTCTCCCCTGCTGCTCCGCGCCACGAATCGCGACCATCGCTTGGCCTCACGATCCAGCGTGCGCTCACCGAGCGCTACGGGCCGCCCTCGATCGTCATCGATCGTCAATACCGCGTCGTGTACTTTCATGGCGACACAAATCCCTACATTGTTCACCCGCCCGGCGAGCCGACTCGAAACTTGTGGGAACTCATCCGCGATTCGATGCGCGGCGCAGCGCGAAGCGCGGTGCGCCAGGCAGTATCGGAGAACAGGACGGTGACCGTCGTCGACAGGCTGCTCGACCAGGGCATGAGGCGAATCCGCATAACCGTTTCGCCGCTGCGGGATTTTCACTATCACGACCACTTCGTGGTGAGTTTCTCGGAGGACGCCGAGTCAGCGGTCACCGCGCCGATGCGCGAGCTGGACGTCGCAGCCGCGGCCGCGAGCGCCGAGTCGGACTCCAGGAACGAGCTCGAGTCCGAGCTCCACACGATGCGTGCGGAGCTGCAGAGCACGATCGAGGAGCTCGAATCGAGCAACGAGGAGCTGAAGGCCTCAAACGAGGAAGTCACGTCCGTCAACGAGGAGCTCCAGAGCACGAATGAGGAGCTCGAGACGAGCAAGGAGGAGCTGCAGTCGCTGAATGAGGAGCTGACAACGGTCAATTCGCAGCTCCAGGCCAAGATCGAAGAGCTCGAATCCACCACGAACGACCTGACCAATTTTCTGAGCAGTACGGATATCGCCGTCGTGTTCCTGGACACGGAACTGCGCGTTCGTCGCTTCACGCCGGCCGTACGGGACTTCTTCGACCTCATACCGAGCGACATCGGCCGGCCGATCAATGACCTCGCGCAGAAGTTCGTCGGTGGCGACCTGTTGGCCGATACGCGCGCCGTCCTCGAAAAGTTGGTGCCCCTGGAAACCGAAGTCCAGACCAGCGAGCGATCCTATATGCGTCGTGTGCTGCCCTATCGCACCTCGGACAACCGGATTGCTGGCGTCGTTGTCACGTTCTTCGACATCACCGAGCTGAGACACGGTGAGCAGGCGGTCCTGGGTGCGCAACGACGCTTGAGCGCCGTCATCGAGCAGATGCCGGCTGCCGTACTCATTACAGATGCGGCATCCGGCCAGCTGATCCTGGCCAACCGCGAGGCCGTCACTCTTTTCGGCGATCCGTCCTACGCGGAAAATTCGCAAGCCGCCTGGTCCGCACGTTTGCCGGCATTCAAGGGGTTCAATGTGGACCGCCGGCAGTACAGCCCGCTCGAGCGACCGCTCGCCCGTTCGCTGCGGACCGGCGAGCTCGTTGCCGACGAGGAAGTCCGTTTCGTGCGCCCGGACGGTTCTACAGGCATCGTCGCGGTCAATTCAGCGCCGGTTCGGGACTCCAACGACCAGATCGTTGCGGCGGTTGCCACGTTCTCCGATATCTCCGCACGAAAGGAGTGGGAGGCCGCACTCCGGGAAAGCGAGCAGCGTTTTCGGCTCCTGGTCGAAGGTGCCCGTGACTACGCGATTCTCATGGTCGACCCGGATGGCGGAGTATTGACGTGGAACAAGGGCGCCGAACTGCTGTTCGGATTCGCTGAACGCGAGACCCGCAACGCAACACTGGTCGCTGATTTTTACCCCAGCGGACCGAGCTGCCGGTCATCCTGAATCCGAGACCAGGACGGCGTTTCGCGACAAGGTGACCACGACCGATCGGTGGTTTCAGAAGCGCGACGGCAGCCAATTCTGGGGCAGCGGCGTCATGACCGCGCTACAGGCCGAAGACGGAACGCCCCGCGGCTTCCTCATGATTCTGCGCGATACGACCCAGCGTATGATGATGGAGCGGTCACTTCAGAAGGCGCAAGCGACAGCGGAATCGACCCGGCAGGTCGCGGAGAACGCGAATCGGGCGAAGGACGATTTCATTGCCACCGTCAGCCACGAGCTGCGCACTCCACTCTCGTCCATGCTGATGTGGGCGCAGATGTTCCGGGCCGGAAAGGTGCCCGAGCACCTGCGACAGGAGGGCCTCGATATTCTCGAGCGGTCCGCCCGTACGCAACAGCGCCTGATCGACGACCTGCTCGACGTGTCGCGCATGACCAGCGGCAAGTTGCGTCTATCGTTGCGACCGACACAGCTGAGGGGCACGGTGCAGGCGGCGATCGAGGCCGTGCAGCCAGCCGCCGCCGCGCGAGGGGTTCGCATTTCCCGCGCTATCGCCCGCAATATCGGCGTCGTCAATGCCGATCCCGATCGGATTCAACAGATCGTCTGGAACCTGCTCAGCAATGCCGTAAAGTTCACGCCGTCCAGTGGCTCCGTCACGGTATCGCTGAAGCGCGAGGGCAAGGACGTCATCTTGAGCGTGGTCGATACGGGCATAGGGATTTCCGCCGAAGCCCTTCCGCGAATCTTCGATCGATTTCGGCAGGGCGATGCCGGCACGACCCGTCAGTACGGTGGACTCGGTCTCGGGCTCGCGATCGCTCGGCAACTCGTGGAGTTGCACGGCGGCAGTTTGACCTGCAGCAGTCCGGGTGAGGGCAAGGGATCCACATTCGTAGCTCGCTTGCCCCTGTCCGTGCAGCCGGGCCTGGTGGCGACGGATCCCGTTGAAGGGGACACACAGAACGCAAAGCTTGCGACACGCCATGTCCTGGTAGTCGAAGACGAGGAAACAACCCGGAACTCGATCGAAGCGCTGCTGCGCATCGCGGGCGCGGAAGTGACGGCGGTCGACTCTGCCGCCGCAGCGGTCGACGCCTTCAGCGTCAGGCGGCCCGATGTAGTCGTCAGCGACATTGCCATGCAGGACGAAGACGGTTACGCGCTGATCAGGAAAATTCGCGCCATCGAACGTAAGAGCGGGATGACGCCTGTGCCGGCGCTGGCGCTGACCGCCTTCGCCCGGGACGACGATCGGCAGCAAGCGTTTTCCGCCGGATTCAACGCCTACGAGTCAAAACCAGTCGACGCGGAACGACTCGTCAGTGTGCTGAACGCCCTCGCGACGTCGCAGTGAAGGCGGCTGACATCCAAGACCTTCCCAGCGGATATGCGGCAGAATGTCGCCGCAGCGCGACTTGGCGTGCGATTCCAGGATTTTTCGTTGACGGCAATCTCTCTTCTCGACCTCGCCCGCGTGACCGTCGAAACCGATGCGCGCGGCGCACTCGACAACGCTCGCGACCTGGCCGCCCACGCCGAGCGCCTGGGCTACCTGCGGTTCTGGGTCGCCGAGCATCACAACTTCCCTGGAATTGCGAGCGCGGCGACCGCTGTGGTCATCGGACACATCGCCGCGGGCACGCGCACGATCCGCGTGGGTGCGGGCGGCATCATGCTGCCGAACCACGCTCCGATCGTCATCGCGGAGCAGTTCGGAACGCTCGCGCGGCTTTTTCCGGGTCGCATCGATCTCGGCCTGGGCCGGGCACCGGGTACCGACCAGGCCACCGTGCGCGCACTGCGTCGCAACCCCCTCGATGCCGAGAGCTTTCCGAACGACGTGCTGGAGTTGCAGGCCTACCTGGCGCCCGCGCAGCCGCATCAGCGCGTGCAGGCGGTGCCGGCGGCCGGAACCGAGGTTCCGCTCTGGATCCTGGGCTCGAGCATGTTCGGCGCGCGGCTTGCCGCGGAGCTGGGCCTGCCCTACGCGTTTGCCTCGCACTTCGCGCCGGATCTCCTGCTGCCCGCGCTCGAGATCTATCGAAGGTATTTCACGCCGTCGCAACAGCTCGCCAGGCCGTGCACGATGGTCGGCGTCAACATTATCGCTGCGGAAACCGACGGCGACGCACGACGCCTGGCCACGACTCAGCAGATGTCATTTGCAGACATCCTCCGGGGCACGCGCGGACTGAGCAAGCCACCGATCGACGACATCGACGGCTACTGGTCACAGGTCGAGCGCGCACAGGCACAGCAGATGCTCGCCAGGTCGATCATCGGGTCGATGGATACCGTACGAAGAGGCATGCACGCACTGATTAAAGAGACCGGGGCGGACGAATTGATCATCGTATCCGACGTCTTTGATCACGAGCTGCGCCGGCGGTCGATCGAGCTGATCGCTGGGGCCATGGGTTTTTCCCAGAGTCGGTCGTAAGATCGGATGATCGAGGGCCGGGAGCATCAATGAGCGATAATCCGACGGTGATTCGACCCGCTCGTATCGTTTGCGTTCTGTCCTGCGTGCTGACGGCAGGCTGCGCGGTACCGGAACGCGCGCCGCCGCAGGCGGCGCCTTCGCCTGCCGCGGAGACCGCAACGGCGCCAGTGGAAGGGCCACTCACGCCTGCCGCGACGCCGTCCGAGGCAACAGAGGCAGCGGACACCGATGCAGGCGCAACTGCACCAACCGCACCTGCGAAGGTCGCGTCGCCCACGCCTCAGGTGACACCCGCGCCCCCCTCGCCCGTTGCGCCGGTTCGACGCGCTCCTGCTGCGACCGTTGCACAATCCCCGGCTCCCACCGTCGCTGTCAGCCCAGCCGCGGCACCTCGAGCGGCGCCGGCCAGACCGCCCGCCATCGTTGCTACAACACCTGAACCCGCACCGGTCGCTTCGACGCCAGCCACCGCAACGCCAGTCAAGCCAGCTGCCTCAGTCGCGCCCAAACCGCCGGCACCCACGCTCGACCTGGCGTCGCTCGAGACGCGGCTCCGTCAAACCAAGGCCATCGGCGTCATGACCAAGATTTCGCTCAAGAACCAGGTCGACGACCTGCTGGACCAGTTCCGCGCGTATCACAAGCGACAGGCCAGGACGACGCTCCCCGAGTTGCGCCAGAGCTATGACCTGCTGCTTCTCAAGGTGCTGTCCCTGCTTCAGGACAGCGACCCGCCGCTCGCCCGCGACATCGTCCAGTCGCGAAACGCGATCTGGAGCATCCTCTCGAATCCCCAGAAATTTACCGACGCCAAGCTGATGGCAGGAGCGACATCGTGAACGGATGTGTTCGAGGTCTCGCGCTGATGGTTGCAACGACGGCGCTCGCCGCATCGACGGTTGCGGCGGATGGCATCCCGGTCGCCAAGGACCTGACCGCGGTGATCGCTCTGCAAGGCCTGCCTTGCGGCGAGGTCGTCAGCGTCACCCAGAAAGGCGAGAACGACTACGTCGCCAACTGTAAGGACGGCAACCAGTACAGGGTGAGCGTAGACGCATCCGGTCGGGTCGTCGTCACGAAACAATAGCGGCTCGCGAAGCTGCTACTGCATCCGCTTCAGCCGCGGCGCAATCCAGGATGCTCGTGACCCTCGGCCGAGCCATCATCATTGTCGCGGTGCTGGCCGCCTGCGGTTTGTGCTCGTCGACGATCTCATGGGCCGGTCCGGCCCCGCCCGCGCCAGCGAAAGCTGCGCCGACGGCGTCCGCCGTCGCGAACGCCGTGGACCCGATCATCCGGCGAGCCTTGACTGACGAGGGTATCCCCGGCGCCGCGTTCGTCTTCGTACACGGAGGCCAGGTTGTCTACGCGCAAGGCTACGGCCTCGCCGACCAGGAACGGCGCGTGGCGGTCGACATCGACCGCACGGTATGGCCGGTCGCGTCGGTGACGAAGCTCTTCACCGGAGTTGCGGCGCTCCAACTCGTGGACGATGGCGCCTTGTCGCTCGACCAGGACATCAATCGGTACCTTCGCCAACTCGCCGTGCCTGCGCAAGGGTATCAGTCGATCACGTTGCGACACCTGCTCTCGCACACCGGCGGCCTCGATGAGCTGCCCGGCCGCCAGTTCGACCCCGACAAAGGTCCCCGCCCTTCCCTGAGCAAGTTCCTCGACGGTCGCCTGATCCGTTATCGCGCACCCGGCCTGTACACGGCGTACTCGAGCTACGGCACGGCGCTCGTTGGCGTCGCGGTCGAAGACGCGTCCGGTTTGCCATACGACGAATTCGTGCGTCGGCGTATTCTCGAGCCGTGCGGAATGAGCACCGCCCGGATCATGCAGCGGCGAGGCGACGAGCGGGATGTTGCGACGCCGTACGAGGTCGACGATGGCCGCGCCACGCCGGTTCGCCATGAGTGGTACGTTACTACGCCTACGTCCTCGCTCGTTGCGAGTGCCGCAGACATGGCTCGCTTCGCGATGCTGCATCTGGCCGACGGACGTTGTGGTGACCGGCAGATCCTGAGTGTGTCCCTCGCGCGGTCGATGCGCACTCAACAAGCCACGATTCATCCGGCCGTACCGGGTTGGGGCTATGCGTTCCAGCTCGATGTCGACAACGGCCGGCGGCTCGCCGAGCATGGGGGCGACATTGCCGGATTCAGCTCACTGCTCACGCTGATTCCCGAAGAACAATCGGCCTTTTTCATCGTGAACCATGGCGAGAGCAATGACTTGCGCTTTCGCGTGAAGAGCGCGCTGCTCGATGCGCTCTATCCAGGACCGCAGCCCCGCGCCGTTCCAAAACCCGATCCTTCGCAGACAGCGAGACTGCATGAGTACGCGGGCCGGTACCGGTCGAGTCTCGCATGCCATACCTGCCGGGATGTCGATCCTGCACAGGACTTCGAGGTGACTGTCCGAGCGGAGGGCGTACTCGAGCTCTGGGGACAGGAGTGGCTGCCGCTCGAGCGCGACCTCTTCATCCGCGCGGATGGCGAGCGATTGCTGGGCTTCGGTCGGGACACGGACGACCGTATTACGGTCGTGAGCGGTGGGTCGTGGCGAGTCGCCGACCGGTTGGCTGATACGCCCCCCTGATCCGATCAGTCGTTACAAGCGTTCGAGAACCTGGTGCGCGGCGCGAGCTCCGCTCTGCAACGCGCCGCCGACGGTGGCGGCGCCTCCTTCCGTGTCGCAGGCCTCCCCGGCGAAGAACAATGTGTCGTCCGCCGGCCGGGCCAGCGAGTGCCGGGCACCTGCCCCATGCGTCAGAACATAGCTGTAGGCGCCACAGGAGAACGGATCGCCCTGCCAATCGTGCCACGCCACGTTTTCGAGCAGCGAGGAATAATTCCGCCGGCCAAAAACCACTCTCAGGCTGTCCATGACGCTGGCAATGACTGCATTCCTGCCCCTGCCCGTCAGCGTGTCCGCCCTCGGGCCGGCGCACCACGCGGTGAGAATGGAAGTTCGCAATGGCAGCGACGTCCAGAACGTCGGAAACGTCGCTTTCGGAGCAAAGAAGAATGCCGCGTTACGATAGCGCGATTCGTGCAATTCGGCCCAGAACGGGCGCGCAAAGTGCATCACTACCTTGATTGCGGGCCCGGCCGCCAGGTGCATGAGCGCCTTGCGCTTGTTGCGCAATTCGGGCGTAAAGCGGACGGCATTTGACGATCCAGCGGGCAGCTGCAGAACTCCGAGCGGCAACGTCACGATCGCGCGCTTAGCCTGGACGCGAATCGACTCGCCGTGCCGCTGCGCCTCGATGGTGACGCGTCCTTCCCGCCATGTTACCGAGCGAACGATCGACCCGAATAGGAGCGTGGCACGATCGACCGGGAGCCCCTGACGAATCGACCGGATCAGGGTGTCATACCCCTGCGCCGGCCGGAAAGTCGGCGCATCCGCGGCGACAGGCCCACTCCATTCGTCGAGAACCTCCCGCGCGCTGATTCTGGAAACGTCGGCGGCATCGAAGCCTTCGACCATCATGCAGGCGAGTTGCCGGACACTTGGCGGCACGGACCGGCGGTGACGGTGGAGAAAGTCCGCAAACGACATGTCCCGGGCGGGCGCGGACAGCCGTCCGAAAATGCGCTGCAACTCCCGCCGCTGCTCATCCGCGCGGTGCAGCCTGGCCCGGTCGGCGATCCATCGCTCTCGCGATGCGTCGATGGCGACGTCGTCCGCGGCCTTGAGCCGGCGGAACAGGACAGACGATTCGCCATGAATGAACTCCGCACCCAGTTCGATTGGAATCGGCGCGAGAGTCTTCCGGTCGGTCAGGATGCGGCCACCGGGACGCTCGCGTGCTTCCAGGACCAGGACGTCATGGCCGTTCGACACCAGCTCGGAAGCGGCCGCGAGGCCGGCCGCCCCCGCGCCGATGATGACCGTGTCGGCTTCCTCGGATGTGCTCATGCCTCGACGAGTCTGTTACGACGCTCTGGGTGTTTCGAGTCCCTTGATCACCGCGGGCCGCGCGAGAAAGTCGTCGAGCGCTCGCTTTACGTTCGTGTACTCCGCGAACCCGACGAGGTCGGCTGCGCCATAGAAACCGATCAGGTTGCGCACCCAGGGGAATGTGGCGATGTCGGCGATCGTATAGCTGCTCCCCATGATCCACGCCCGATCGGAGAGTCGGGCATTGAGGACGTCGAGTAACCGCCTGGATTCGGCGACGTAACGGTCGCGGGGTCGCTTGTCCTCGTAATCCTTTCCCGCGAACTTGTGGAAGAAGCCGACCTGACCAAACATCGGACCGATGCCCGCCATCTGGAACATCAGCCACTGCAGGGTCTCGTAGCGTGCGGCCGAGTCGCGCGCCAGGAACTGGCCGCTCTTGTCGGCCAGGTAAATCAGAATTGCGCCCGACTCGAACAACGGCAGCGGCTTTCCGTCCGGCCCGTTCGGATCGATGATCGCAGGGATCTTGCCATAGGGGTTCAGTGACCTGAATTCGGGCGTTTTCTGATCGTCCGCATCGAAGCGCACGAGATGGGCCTCGTACGGCAGCCCGGTTTCCTCGAGCATGATCGAGACCTTGACGCCGTTCGGCGTATTGAGCGAATAGAGCTGTATGCGGTCCGCATGAGTGGCGGGCCATTTGCTCGTGATCTCGAACGTAGACAGTCCTGTCATGAGCGATCTCGGGTCGTTAGCTGACGATCGGTCGAAGAATGAAAAGATTGCCAGCGGCCGTCAATGCAGATCTTTCAATTTCCGACGGCGGCGCAGAAGCGCCGCAGTGAGCGCGATCCTACATGCCGCCGCGTCCGGGACCGACGGCGCCACGCCCGGGGGCGCTGCCACGATGCCCGTGACCAGAGCCATTAAGGGATGTAAGACATGCAACGCTTATTCACCAGCTTTGCGATCTGCATTGCCGCCGGCACCCTTGCGGCTTGTGCATCGGCCCCCGATCCCAACCCGGAGATCGAAGCGGCGCGGGCGCTCGTGACACAGGCCGAGCAGTCCGGCGCTGCCGAGTTCGCCGGGCGAGACCTCGAAAACGCGCACGATCGGCTGCGCCTGGCCGAGGATGCCGACGAAGCGCACCGGGACGACGACGCCGAGCGTTTCGCCGACGAAGCGTCGGTGAACGCGAAGCTCGCCCTGTCGCGCACGAGCGCAGCGAAGGCCGAGAAGGCCGCTGCCGAGAGCGCTGAGGGGGTCGAAGCGCTTCGCGAGGAAGCGAATCGATCGAGCACCGACTCCCCGGCGACGACGCCGTAACGTCGGCAAGGAGACACGTCATGAAAACCGAATTCACCTGGCTCAAGCGAATGTCGGGGGTCGGCGTGCTGGCCATTCTGGTCGGATGCTCGAGCACGCCGACGACCACGGGCGAGCTCGAGCGAGCTCGCGACACAGTCGCGCGCGTAGCGAGCATGCCAGACTCCTCCACGCTCGCAAGCGCTGAACTGAAGGAAGCCCAGGACACGTTGCGCAAGGCCGAGGAGGCCGCACGCGACCGTGAGCCAGAGGCGGAGGTGGCGCACCTGGCCTATGTTGCCGAGCAGCAGGCCACCATCGCCGAGGCGAAGATGAGTGAGGCACGCGCCCTGGAGCAGACGAAGAAGGCCGAGGCCGATCGCAATGAGGCGTTGCTCGAGGCCCGGGAACGCGAGGTCGTAGCGGCCGAGCAGCGCGCCGACCAGGCGGCAGCCAGCGCGGCCGAGGCCTGGCGGCAAGTCGAAGAAGCCCAGGAAACTGCGCGCGGCATCGTGCTGACGCTTGGCGATGTGCTGTTCGATTCGGGCGGCTCCCAGCTCAAGCCTGGAGCGCAGCTCCTTCTCGATCGCTTGGCCGGCTACCTCGAGCAGAATCCCGGAACGCGCATCATCATCGAGGGCCATACAGACAGCGTTGGTTCCGACGCGATGAACCAGGGGCTGTCCGAGCGTCGCGCCGACGCGGTCGCTGCGGCGCTCCAGGTCCGTGGCATCAACCGCGACCGGGTCGAACCGGTTGGTCTGGGTGAAGCCTTCCCGATCGCGACGAATGACACCACGGCCGGCCGCGAGGAAAACCGGCGCGTCGAGGTCGTGCTTTCGAACGCGCAAGGCGAGTTCCTCGAAAGCGCGCGGCGGACTGCGTCCGCCCGCTACTGACACGACTCCTGGCTCCACCGCGCCGCTGATTCAGCGGCGCGGCTTTTTTTGGGTACCCGGCGCTGTGCGTCTTACCTGCGTTCGTCGGCGGGTCGCCGTCGGGGTACCATGCACGACCCCAGCGATCGCTCACGAGTGCTTCTTCTGTGATCGTTCATCTCATTGACGGAACGTACGAGCTCTTCCGTCACTTCTACGGTCTGCGTCGCTTCAACAAGGGCACCGACGCACCCTTTGGCGCCGCGATCGGCGTACTGAACACCGTCCTGCAGATGGTCGAAGAAGGCGCGACCCATCTGGGTGTAGCAACCGACCATGTGATCGAATCGTTCCGGAACGAATCTGTGGCCCGGCTACAAGACCGGGGACGGTATCGAGCCGGCGCTGCTCGCGCAGTTTCACCCGCTCGAAGAAGCCCTGGCCGCCATGGGGGTGGTCGTCTGGCCCATGATCGAGCTCGAGGCGGACGATGCACTCGCCTCAGCCGCTCACCTCGCCTCGGCCGCTGCCGACGTTCAGAAGATCTGCATCTGGACGCCGGATAAGGATCTCGCGCAGTGCGTTCGCGAGGATCGGGTCGTACAGGTCGACCGCAGGTCGCAGAAGATCCGGAACGCCCAGGGCGTGCGCGAGAAGTTCGGGGTAGAGCCAGCTCTCATCCCCGACTACCTGGCGCTCGTCGGGGACTCTGCCGACGGATACCCCGGGCTCGAGGGGATCGGCCCTGCCACCGCAGCTCGTCTGATCATGCGCCACGGCAGGATCGAAGATTTTCCTCCCGAAGCCATAGGAGAGCGCCGTGAGCTCGCGCTGCTGTTCAAAAAGCTGGCGACGCTAAGGACCGACGCTCGGCTGTTTACCGCGGTCGATGAGCTCGCATGGCGCGGGCCCACGGACAAATTCGCCGACTGGGCGGCGAAAACGGGAAGCGAGCGACTCCTCGCTCGGGCCCGGAAGTCGGCCCCGCGTAGCTGAAACAGCGCCGCACCGGGCTCGGCGGTGCACACAGGCATAATTGCCAGGTGGATTTCCGAGGCTTCATAACGCAGGCGAACTACCGCGTAGTGATCGGAACCCGACGGTCGTCGCCGACCGGTGGTTCATATCTACGGCCGCCTGGAGGACGGCGCAAGCTTCCTGGTGAGGGACGATCGTCAGCGCCCACACTTCTATATCCGCGCCTCCGACATCGAGCGCGCGCGCGTGGCCGGAGCGCCAGCCGCGTCACCGGTCCCCAGGCGCACCTTCGACGGAGCACCGGTGTGCCGGATCGAGGTCGAGGTTCCGGGCGACGTGCCGGCGCTTCGTGACCGCCTGCATGGGATGGGTATCGAGACGTTCGAGGCGGATGTGCGGTTCGCCGTGCGCTACCTGATCGAGCGCGGCATAAAGGCGGGCTGTGCGATCGAGGGCGACGCCACGGCCGGGAAGTCTGTCACATGGATCTTCGACAATCCCACGCTGCGTCCCGCGGACGTGACGATCGAACCACGCGTGCTGTCGTTCGACATAGAAACGGATCGTGACGGACGGCTCCTCGCGATCTCGATGTATGGGGAGCAGATCGATGAAGTGCTGATCGTCGACGACCGTGAGCGTGACATGCCCGAGAAGGCGATCCGCTGCGAGAGCGAATATGCTGCGCTCACGGCCTTTTGCGATCGCGTCCGATCTTTCGATCCAGATGTCCTCACCGGCTGGAACATCGTCGACTTCGACCTGGCCGCCCTGGCACGAATCGCCTCGCGCGTGCGCCACCCGTTCGACCTCGGCCGTGACGCAGGACCGATCCGACTGAGAAAAGCAGAAGGCTATTTCGGCAGCGGCCAGGCCAGCATTCCCGGCCGCCTCGTCCTCGACGGCATCGACCTTCTGCGCGGTGCCTTCGTGCGGATGGACGACTACTCGCTTGACGCCGTCGCTCACCAGGTTCTGGGCGAAGGCAAGGCGGTGACGGGTGACGTCCGCGACCGCATTGACGAGATCCTGCACAACTACCGCGACGACCTGCCCGCCTTTGCGCTCTACGCGCGCACCGACGCCCGGCTTGCCTGCGAGATCGTCCGCAAGCTGAACCTCGTACCTCTCGCGTTCGCGCGCAGCCGGCTGACCGGGATGACGCCCGACCGGGTAGCGGCCAGCATCGCCTCGTTCGATTTTCTGTACCTGAGCGAGCTCGAGCCGCTCGGTATCGTCGCGCCGAGCGTGCGCGGTGATGATTCGCGCGTCTATGCGGCGCAGCAGGGCGGCCACGTGCTCGAACCGGTCGCCGGACTGCACCGTCAGGTGTGGGTGTTCGACTTCAAGAGCCTGTACCCGAGCGTAATCCGCACTTTCAATATCGATCCGCTGTCCTACGTCGACTCTCCGACACCTGGCGCAGATCTCATTGAGACGCCCGGTGGCGCGTTTCGTCGCGAGCCCGCCATCCTGCCGCAGTTGCTCGATGAGCTCTTTCCGCGTCGCGAAGCTGCGCGCAGTGCCGGCGACCAGGTGGCCGCGCACGCCATCAAGATCCTGATGAACTCGTTCTACGGCGTACTCGGTACGCCCGCGTGTCGCTTCTACAATCCGGCGCTTGCAAACTCGATCACCGGCACAGGACGCGAGATCCTGTTGTGGTCCAAGGCCTGGTTCGAAGCGGCAGGCTTCGTGGTGCTCTATGGAGACACGGACAGCCTGTTCGTGCAGACGACGACGCTCGATCCTGCGGCTGCCAGCGACCAGGGACGCCAGGTCTCGGCAGCGCTGACTGCGGATCTCGCGCGGCATATCTTCGAGCGCTGGCGCGTGCCGAGCCGGCTCGAGCTCAAGTTCGAGAAGCTGTATCTCAAGCTCTTCCTGCCACACGCGCGCCACAGCACACGCGGCGCCAGCAAGCGCTACGCCGGCCTGAGATACGGCGACGCCCTCAACCAGGTGGAGTTCATCGGCATGGAAGTCGTGCGCCGCGACTGGACTGCACTCGCGAAAGAGGTGCAGCGCGAGCTGTATCGGCGTCTCTTCAGCGATCAGTCAGTCGACGAATACCTCGCCGATGTCGTCAAACGCGTGCGCAGCGGCCAGCTCGACGATGCGCTCGTCTATCGCAAGAACCTGCGGAAGGATGCCGACGAGTACACGGCCACTACACCACCGCACGTCGCGGCTGCACGCAAGTCGACGCAGGCACCCCGGCGTCTGATCAGCTACGTCATGACCATCGCGGGACCGGAGCCGCTCGACGAGGTCCGAAATCCGCTCGATCGCGAGCACTACGTCATGAAGCAGGTGAGACCTGTCGCCGAACCCGTTCTCGCGACGCTCGGTCTCGACTTCGAGCGGGTGATCGGTGACGTGCGGCAGCTCGATCTGCTGGGCGGGCTATAGGAACACTTCAATCCACAGCGACCTCACCCGCACGCAGTCTCGACAGCAGGATATCGATTGCGGCGCGGTTGGTAGGGATCATCGCGCAGCGACATATCACGGTCTTTGCCCTTTCGCCGTCGGTGCCACGCGCAAAGCGACGTCAGTAGTACGCGCGAGCGGTTGTAGGTAACCGGTGGTTCGTTACGGCGGGCTTCTCTCTGTGAGTGCCGGGCTCGCTCGGCACGAATATTGCTCCTCATTGAGGGTATCCGATTGAACCGGAGTCTTCTCAATGCGTCGCGCGCCCCACCTTCTCGCACTACCGCTCGTGCTGATCCTGCTCATCGCCTGTGACAACAGCGATGATGACGACGAAGAAGCAGCACCGCCTCCTGAGCCTGCGGCGCCGGCGCGCGGCGATCTCATCGACGGCGCGCCGACCATGCTCGACTCGTATACGCCCGATGAACTCGTGGCCTTGCTGAGTGCAAACCAGCTTGGTCAGGTGCTGGCGGATGCAATTCTTACACCCGAATGCAGTATTGACGTCCACCAGTTGAGATATCAGACAGTCGACCCGGCCGGAAACGTCACGCCGGCGTCCGGCACGCTCATGGTTCCCGACGATTCCGGCAGCTCATGCCAGGGCGCGCGGCCGATGCTGCTCTACGCGCACGGCACGGCGACCGACAAGACCTTCAACATCGCCGACCTGCAGAACCCAGACAACGGCGAGGGTCTGCTCATCGCGGCGGTGTTCGCAGCCGAAGGCTATATCGTCGTCGCGCCGAACTACCTGGGCTATGACACCTCGACTCTTGCGTTTCATCCGTATCTGAACGGCGACCAGCAGTCCAAGGACATGATCGATGCACTCACCGCCGCTCGCAGTGCTTTGCCGACCTCGGGCGCTCCGACTACTACCGACGACGGCAGGTTGTTCGTGACGGGCTATTCGCAGGGCGGCTACGTCGCCATGGCGACGCATCGCGCCATGCAGGAGGCAGGTCAGACGGTGACCGCATCGGCGCCGATGTCAGGCCCCTATGCACTTTCCGCCTTCGGCGATGCCATGTTCCAGGGCCAGGTGACCGGCGGAGCTCCCGTGAATCTGACGCTGCTTCTGTCGAGCTACCAGAACTCCTACGGCAACATTTACGCGAACGCGACGGATGCCTTCGAAGCTCAGTACGCGACGGGAATCGAAACGCTGCTGCCCAGCACGACATCGGTAAGCGAGCTCAGAAACCAGGGCCGGTTGCCGGACACAGAGCTCTTCAGCAGCACACCGCCGGATCCCGCATTTGCGTCGATGACGCCCGCAACGACACCGGCCAACCTGGCGCCCGTGTTTGAGCTGGGCTTTGGCACCGACCATCTGCTGACGAATGCCTTCCGCCTCGCGTATCTGCAGGACTCGCAAGGCAGTCCCGACGGCGGCTTTCCCGTCGTAACGGACGGATTACCGCCGGCGAGCCCCGCCAACACGTTTCGGCAGGCGCTGAAGTTGAATGACCAGCGCAACTGGACGCCGACTGCGCCGATGCTGCTTTGCGCAGGCAACGGTGATCCCACGGTCCTGTACCTGAACACTGCGCTGATGCAGAACCACTGGGCTTCGACGACGACGGTCACCGTGCTGGACATCGATTCCCCAGTTGCAAGCGGCGATCCGTATGCCGCGCAGAAGGAGCAGTTCGCCGTCGCGAAGGAGATCTTCGAACTGAGCGGTGGAGACACGGCCGTGCTCGAGGCGTATCACACTACGCTCGTGGGGCCATTCTGCGTCAGCGCCGTGAAATCCTTCCTTGACGGACAAAGCCCCTAGGCCGGGCCCGCGACTTTGCTGTAGTCGTACCAGACGGCCTCGATGTTGTTGCCATCGAGGTCGAATGCGAACGCCGCGTAGTACCCTGGCCAGTACTCGGTCCGATAACCGGGGCCGCCATTGTCCTTCCCGCCCGCTGCGATTGCCGCGCCGTGGAACGCCGCAACTTCCTTGCTGCTTTTCGCCTCGAATGCCACGTGCGTCGGTACGACGGTATCCTGCTTCGTGATCCAGAAATCCGTGTTCTTGCCGTCGTTGAAGCCGGCTGCCTCGCCGTACTCCATGTTGTTGTTGTATCCGAGCGGCGCGAGGACCTTGATGTAGAACTCTTTCGATTTTCTGTAGTTGCGGACGGCAAGCGTCGTATGGGCGATCATGATGCGTACCCCTTGAAGCATCGATCCTGCTCGGGCGTCCCCCGAAAATGCTTGACCATGAATGCGGAGCTTGCCGGGCAGAGGCTCGCAAACTCACGCGTCATGCGGATGGAGTCGGGCGCGGTGCTCCGCTCCGTTCGTGCGTAGCCGCGCGCGCCGAAGAAGCCCTCTGCCGTTGTCGTGAGCAGGTAGATCGACTCTGCGCCACGGGAGCGCGCATACGCCTCGGCGTGCGCGACGAGTTGTGAGCCGATCCCCATCGCGCGTGCCTTCGGATCGACCACAAGCGACCGCAGCAACGCATGAGGTCCGGACAACTCCAGCCCGACGAGACCAAGGGCAGATTCAGGCGCTCCTGCGATGAAGAAGTGCTCGAGGTGCCTGTCGGTCAGATCCTCGGTCGGAAGCTGCGCGCCGCTCAGCAATGCGACGGCAACAGCGCGTGGCGGTCGAGCGGTGATTGAGGGCTTCGGCATGGTGGCAGCCTCCCGCGCAGGATAGCTGGTTTCGAAACCGCACCGATGCGAAGATCCGTCCCATATGAGCCGACTGCAGGGGAAAGTCGCCGTCATCACGGGCGGGGCCGGCGGGATCGGCCGGGCCGCGGGTGCCCTGTTCGTACGGGAAGGTGCCTCGGTGCTCCTCGTCGACCGACCGGGATCCGGCGTCGAAGAGGCCGCAGGCGAGATCGGCGGAGGCGTTGCTGGCTTCGCTGCGGACGTCACCGATTCAGCGCAGGTCGATGCGTACATGCGCGAAGCGCAGGATCGCTTTGGCGGTGTGGACATCGCACTCCTGAACGCGGGCATCGAAGGTGTGTACATGCCGCTCGAGGAATACCCACCCGAAACGTTCGCGAGGGTCTTAGCGGTCAACGTCGGCGCCGTGTGGCTGGGACTGCGAGCGACGATCCGACCGCTCCGGCGACGAGGCGGCGGTTCCGTCGTCATCACCTCATCGATCCAGGGATTGTCGGCGCTCCCCAACACTTCCGCCTACACGACGTCCAAGCACGCCGTGATTGGCATGATGAAGGGCGCCGCGCTGGAGCTGGCGAAGGACAATATCCGGGTCAACTGCATCGTTCCCGGCATGACGGATACGCCGATGATGGACCGGATTCATGAAGCCTCCGGTGCGCCGGAACAGATGGTGACGTCTGTCAGGGCGACGATACCGATGCGTCGCTATGCGGGACCCCAGGAAGTCGCCCGGCTGATGCTCTTTCTCGCATCGGACGAGAGCAGCTATTGCACGGCTTCCACGTACGCCGCGGACGGCGGGATCCTCGCCTCCTGGACGTCGACGCCCGGTTGAGTCGCAGGTCGCAGATGACGCAATCCACTCGACGTATCGTCACCGGGCATGATGCGGACGGAAAGTCCATCGTCGTGTCCGACGGGTCACCCCCGCAGCACCACTCGATGCACGGGCCGTCGATCGGCGCTGACTTCATTGAGATCTGGAATGCCCCGCTGCCCGTGCCGCTGCTCACCGCCGTCGAGGCGCGCGAGCCCAACGAGCGCGATTTCACCATCATGCCCGTCGCGGGGCACCTCCTTCGCATCCTCGAGGTCTACCCGCCGAAGGCGGGCGGCAGGCGCACCGTGATGCACCGAACGAAGACACTCGACTACGTCGTGATGATCGAGGGAGAGCTCGTGCTGCTGCTCGACGACAGCGAAGTCACGCTGAAGCAAGGCGACGTGGTCGTTCAGCGCGGAACCAACCACGCCTGGGAGAACCGCTCAGACAAGGTCGCGCGCGCGGCCTTCTTCCACATCGATGCACAGTTCAGCGAAGAGCTGCTCGCAAAGCTGCCGAGACCCCTTGAGCTGATGCGCTGACGCACGATCACAAGTGAGCGAAACCATGGTAGCTGCATCGATAAGCGTTCTCGAAGAATCCGATTTCTCCCCGCGCAAGCTCAAAGTTGCGGCCGCGATCATCGTCGGCACGCTCTTCGGCTCCACGATCCTGCCCATGATGGCGCTCGGCCTGCTCCTGCTGCCGATGACGGGCGAGTTCGGCTGGTCGCGCACCAGCTTTTCGCTCGGCATGTCGGCGATGATGCTGGGCGGTTCGCTGTCTGCGCCGGTGCTTGGACCCCTGGTGGACCGTCTGGGCGTGCGCCCGATGATCATCGGCGGCACAGTGCTGGTCGGGTTGATGACTATGGCGCTGTCGCTCCAGACCGGCGCCCTGTGGCAGTTCCTCGGCGGCTTTGCCGTGCTCGGCGCACTCGGCTCGACGGCGGTCGGCTATGCCAAGGTGCTGGGCGCGCTGTTCAACAAGCACCGAGGCAAGGCGCTGGCCATCTTTGGCGTCGAATCGAGCCTGGCCGGCGCGCTGGCGGTGCCGCTCATCCAGTGGCTGCTGGTGAACCACGGCTGGCGCGGGGTGTTCGTGGGCATGGGCGCGATCATCCTCGCGACTGTGCCCTTGCTGTGGCTCTGGCTGCAGGAGCCCGATGCGCCGGCCGTGGCGCCGGGCGCCGCCGTGGGCGAGGTGCCCGGCGTGCGGCTCGCCGAGGCGCTCCGCGGCCGACAATTCTGGTTCATCACGCTGGCAGGGTTCCTCGCGATCATTCCCGCGATCGGCATGCTGCCGCACATGATCCCCTACATGCTCTCGCGGGGCGTCGAGATGAACTCCGCCGTCGGCATGGTGACGCTGCTGTCGGTTGCCATGGCGGTGGGGACGCTGGCCGGCGGGTGGTGCCTGGACCGTTTCGACACCGCGAAAGTCGCGGCTCCTTTCAGCCTGCTCTCGACCCTTGGGCTCGCCGGGCTGCTCTTCCTGTCGGGCGGCGGTGCGGGCCTGGCAATCCTGGCCGCGTCGACCGCCCTGATCGGCTTTGCCGGCGGCGCCAAGCGACCGATGGGAACCTTCTTCCAGTTGCGCTTCTTCGGACTGAGGGATTTTGGCGGGATCATCGGTGTGCAGGCGCCCTTCCTCGCGCTCGGCATGGGCATTGCACCGCCGCTGGTCGGCTTCTGCTACGACCGGCTCGGCCGTTACGAGCCGGCGCTGCTCGCGATGGTCGGCATGATGGCGGTGACGATCGTGCTCTATCTCGCGCTGGGGCCCTATCGCTATGGGCGCGATCTGACGGAGATGCCAGGGGCAAGATGACGGCCGCAGGTGAGTTCATGTGCACTGCCCACGTAGCTGTGTGAAAGCGGAGAACGCACGTGGTCGGAAACTCTCGTATGAAAGTCCGAACTGCAAGCTGCCATTGCGGTGCGCTCGTACTCCTGTGCACCGGAATGCCCATCAAGATCTCCATGTGCCATTGCCTCGACTGCCAGCGCAGAACCGGCAGCGCGTTCAGTGTTGCAGTCTTTTACGCACGCGGCAGCGTTACGCTTCAAAGCGGCACGTCGCAAAAGTTCGATCGCGAGTCGGCAAGTGGGTATACCGTGCGGTTTCACTTCTGCGGGACCTGCGGTACGAACCTTTACTGGGAGCCAAGCCGGTTTCCCGAACTGGTAGGAGTCGCGCTCGGCGCGTTTGCGGACCCACACTTCCCGTCGCCCGAGCAATCGGTTTGGACGAAGGACAAGCACGACTGGATTGCGCTTCCAGCGAGCATGCGCGTGTACGATTTGCATCCGACCAGCGGCGGCAGTGAGTCCGGGCCTGGAGTGTTGCAACGCTGACCGGCGTGTGGAGATTTCGATAGTGTCACTACAGCGCGACTAGTCCTGGTTGCTGTGCCATTCGCCATCCCGCAGATGAAGGTTGTTCTTCTCGGCGCACAATTTCTCAGCGTCCGCTCCGGTGCTGCCGACGTCGCCGAGCCCAGCCACGCCTCCGGCTGCCTGCATACGCTCCTCCTCCTTGATACAGCGTTGCATAGTCACGGCGTTGTCCTGCAGCTGGTCTGCCTCTGACGTCTGTTTCGAATCCTGGTAAGGCCCCGACCAATACCAGTACGCAAGCCCTATGATTGCCAGAAATATCGCTAGCTTTGCCATTAGTGCACTCCGGTCGGGAATTGTTGCCTGCAGTGGCTAATCTAACCCCTTGTTGTATCTGGCGCGCGACTCAAGGTGATCGACAAAGCCGAACCGCGTCGATCTGGTTCTAGCCGCGGTTGCCAGTGGAGTATCGGCCCCTGTAGCGTGCCGAGCCTCGAGTCCGCTCTCCGGGTTACCCATGTTGATGCGTGCCTGCCGGTGCCTGTCGCTGCTCCTGGCCGCCATCGCGCCCGCATCGCCCGCCCTGTCCGACACGGCGCCGCCCTTCGCCGCGCCGGGACCCGGGACCGTCACGGTCTATCGATCAGGAAGCCTGATCGACGGACGCGGGGGGCCTCTGCAATCCGGCATGACCGTGATCGTCGATGGTCAACGCATAAAGGCGGTACTGCCGGACGACACCCTTTCGCCGGCGGTCCTGGCAGGCGCAACGGTCGTCGACCTCGGCGGCCGCTACCTCCTGCCGGGGCTGATCGACACCCACCAGCACCTCGCAACGCCGCCCAATCGGCGCCGCACCGAGGCGAGCCTACGGCGCGAGCTGTACGGCGGCGTGACGACTGTCCGCTCGATGGCCGACGACCTGCGGGCGGTGGCCGACCTGACGCGCAGCACGCTCGTGGGCGAGATCGAGGGCCCGGACATCGTCTACGCCGCGCTGATGGCGGGCTCGAGCTTCTTTGACGATCCGCGCACGCAAGCCGTCACGCAGGGCCTGGTCGCCGGGCGTGTGCCCTGGATGCAGGCGATCGACGAGTCGACCGACCTTGAGCTGGCCGTCGCGCTCGCGCGCGGCACTGGGGCAAGTGCAATCAAGATCTACGCCAATCTGCCCGCGCCGCTGGTTGCCCGGATCACCGTCGAGGCGCATCGCCAGCAGGTCCCGGTGTGGGCGCACGGCATGGTGTTCCCCGCGACGCCGGTAGACGTGCTCACCGCAGGTGCCGACGTCGTATCGCACGTCTGCTATCTCGCCTACCAGGCTCAACCCGAGCGCCCGGCGTCCTATCAGCAGCGCTTCCCGGTCGACGCCGGCGAATTTGCTGCCGGCGACAATGCTGTCATGGCCGAGCTCTTCGCCGGGATGACAAGGCGCGGCACGATCCTCGACGCGACCAACCGCGTGTACCTGGCGCAGGAGCGCGCGCCCGGTGCAAAGCCGCCGCTTTGTCCGCCAGGCCTGCCCGCGAAGCTCACGAACCAGGCGTTTCGCGCCGGCGTCGAGATCTCGACCGGCACCGACGGCGGCGCGCCGTGGAACGAGCCCTGGCCCCCGCTCTACGACGAGCTCGAGTTCCTGGCCGAACGCGCTGGGCTGCCACCCGCGCAGGTGATCCGGTCCGCGACGCTCGTCGGCGCGCGTGCGGCCGGGCGCGAGGTGGACATGGGCAGTATCGAGCCCGGTAAGCTCGCCAACCTGGTCGTGCTCGAGAAGAATCCGCTCGAGGATATTGCCAACCTGCGCAGCATCGTCCTGGTGGTCAAGCGCGGCCGGCCATACCGGCGCTCCGACTACCGCCCGATCACGCGCGAAGAAATGCCCGAGGACGAGGAGTGATCACCGATCGACGCCGCTTTCTTGCACTGACCGCGCTCACCACGCTCGCGCCGCGGCTCGCGATCGCGCTCGACGACGATCCGATTCGCGGCCTGATCGTCGTCAACGCGCTCGGAGGCCTGGAAAACCCGAACGATCCGGCCCGACACGACCGCCCAGTACTCGATGAGCGCACGATTGCCGATGCACGCGCCTCCGGTTTGACCGCCGTCAACGTGACGCTGGGCCATGTCTTCGGTCCCGAGGAGCCGTTCGAGGCGAGCGTGCGCTCGGTCGCGCAATGGGACGCGCTGCTGCGCCAGCACGCGCAGGCCTTCGTCAAGGTCCTCCGCGCCGGCGATGTCGAGCGCGCACGCGCCGAGGGCCGGATTGGCGTCATTTATGGCTTTCAGAACGCGGAGATGCTGGGCGAGCGCGCGGACCGCGTCGAGCTCTTCGCAGACCTGGGCGTCCGTGTCATCCAGCTCACCTACAACGACGCCAACCCGCTCGGTGGCGGCGCGATGGCCCCCGGGGATCGCGGCCTGACGCCCTTCGGCCGCGAAGTCGTCGAGCGGCTTAACGCGAGCCGCGTCATGGTCGACCTCTCGCACAGCGGCGAACGCACCTGCCTGGAGGCGGCGCGCGCCTCCAGCCTGCCGGTCTCCATCAACCACACCGGCTGCCGCGCCCTCAGCGACCTGCCGCGCAACAAGACAGACGCTGAGCTGCGACTGGTCGCCGAGCGCGGCGGATTCATCGGAATCTACTTCATGCCGTTCCTGGACCCGAGCGGGCGCCCACGGGCCGAGGACGTCATCGAGCACGTCCTGCACGCAGTCGATGTCTGCGGCGAGGATCATGTCGGGATCGGCACCGACGGCGGGACGACCCCGATCGACGACTTGGACGCGTATCGCGCGGAGCTTGCCAAGGAGATCGCCGAGCGACGCGCCGCCGGTATCAGCGCGCCGGGCGAGAGCGAGGACACCTACCCGTTCATCGTCGACCTGCGCGGACCTGACCAGTTCCGCGAGCTCGCGCGTCTGCTTGCCAAGCGCGGCTACACGACCGGGCGCATCGAGAAGATCCTCGGTGCGAACTTCCTGCGCCACGCCCGCGAGGTGTGGGGCGCGTGAGCCTGCCGGCCAGCGTCGTCGACTTCGTCAACCTCGCCTTCGTGCCGGCTGGGCTCGCGCTGATCATGTTCAGCATGGGCCTCACGCTCGCGCTGGCGGACTTTCGCCGCGTGGCGACGGCTCCCGTACCCGTGCTCGCCACGCTCGGCGGCCAGCTCATCGCCATGCCGCTGCTCGCCCTGGCGGCGATCGCACTCTTCCGACTGCCGCCGCCGATGGCCGTCGGACTCTTCGTGCTCGCGATCTCGCCGGCGGGGACGACCTCGAACGCGCTCACCTTCCTCGGGCGCGGCAACGTCGCCCTGGCGGTGATGGTGACGGCGTTGTCGAGTCTCATCACTGTTTTCACCATTCCGTTGCTCCTGAGCTGGGCGCTGCCACGGTTCCTCAGCGAGGCGGATGCGCCGGTCCTCTCGGTGTCCAGGACGATCCTCCAGCTCGTGAAGATGACCGTAGTGCCGATCGCCTTCGGCATGATCGTTCACCGCCTCGCCCCGGCCATCGCCGCACGCCTGGCCGTGTGGCTCCGCCCCGTGTCGCTGATCGTGCTGCTCGGCATCATCGTGTTCTCACTGCTCGTCAACTACCAGCTCGTGATGGCGAACCTGGTGCGCGCAGGACCGGCGACCTGGGTGCTGAACGCCGCGGCGATGGGAGTGGGCCTCCTGATCGGACGCGCCATCCGTGTGGGCCAGCGCGACGCGATGACCATTGCCATCGAGATCGGCGTGCACAATGCAACGCTCGCAATTTTCCTGACCCTGTCCGTGCTGCACCGTCTCGACCTGGCGATCGTTCCCACGATCTACGGCTTCGTCATGGTGGCGAATGCCGGCCTCCTGATCCGCTGGTTCAACCGCCCATGATCGTCATCGGTCGGGAAGACGTGGCGCGACACCTCGGCTACGAGGCCTGCATCCCGCTCATGCGCGATGCCATGATCGCGCTGTCGCTCGGCCGAACGCGACAGCTCCTGCGCAGCATCATCGACCTGGATGGCGGCAACGCCTTCGGCGTGATGCCGGGAGCCCTGGACGAACTCGTATTCGGCGCCAAGCTGGTGAGCGTGTTCCCGGGCAACTTCGCCCGCGGCGGGCAGTCGCACCAGGGCATCGTGACGGTGTTCGATCCGCGCAACGGTGCACCGATTTGCGTGTTGCACGCCGGGGAGATCACCGCGATCCGCACCGCGGCGGCGTCCGCAGCCGCGACCGATGCGCTCGCCCGGCCAGACGCCCACGCGCTTGCGATCCTTGGCTACGGCGAGCAGGCCTGGACGCACGCCTGTGCAATCCGCCACGTCCGTACCATCGATCGCATCGCGGTCTGGGGTCGATCGGCGGAGCGCGCAACGGCTCTCGCCGAGCGCATCGGGCGCGAACTGCGCATCGAGGCGACGGCCGCATCGACCGTTGCTGCCGCCGTGTCGGCCGCCGACATCATCTGCACGACGACGGCAGCGGTCGAGCCGATTCTTCATTCACGCGACGTGCCCGACGGTGCGCACGTGAACGCCGTCGGCTCGAGCCGCGCGGGACCCGCCGAGATCGACGGCGCACTCGTCCTGCGCTCGCGCTTCTTCGCAGATCACCGCGAGGGCGTGCTGCGGCAGGGCGCCGAGTTCCTGAGGGCCGTGGCCGAGGGTATCGTCGACGAAGCACACGTGCTGGGGGAGATCGGGGAGGTGATGTGCGGGTCGCTCCCCGGCCGTCGCTCACCCGACGAAGTCACGATATACAAGTCCCTGGGCAGCGTCGTGCAGGACCTGGCCTGCGGCTGGTACCTGTACCGGGCCGCTCAGCGCGAAGGGTTTGGCGAGAAAATCGACTTCTGAGACCGGCGAGAGCCGAGCGACTTCAGCGTTTGTGCGAGGTGAACGCCTTCATCGTCAAGTCCCGAACCAGTTGTGTCGCCTTCGGGTTGGGTAGTCCGTAGCGAGCAAAAAGGGTGAAGTGGCGGCGCATCTCGAGCGCGGCCCCAGACGGGGAATCGGCGCTCTTGCAGCATTGCTTCAGCCGCCCGTTCAGGTCCGTGGCGACCGCGGCGAGGGAGCGCTTGCGTTCGTCTTCACCGTGTTCCTTCGGGCGGGAGAGGCCCCAGTCGGCCGCCGTTGCAGCGACGTGGTCCAGTCGATGGCTTGGGTGCGTCATACGTTCAGTTGACTCGCGATCAGGGCTGAGGTGTCGTCGTCTGTGACAGCGTAGTCTGAATATCCTCCGGCCATGAGGTTCGGCGTCTTCGATCACGTCGACGATAGCGGCCTGCCGCCGGCCGAGCATTATGCGGCGCGGCTGCGGATCGTCGAGGCGCTGGACGTCCTGCGCTTCGATTACTACCACGTCGCGGAGCACCACGGCACGCCGCTCGGCCTGGCACCCTCCCCCAATGTCTATCTGGCCGCCGTCTCGCAACGCACGCGGCGCCTGAAGTTCGGGCCCATGGTCTACGTGGCCGCGCTCTACCATCCTCTGCGTCTGGCCGAGGAGATCTGCATGCTCGACCACATGAGCGGCGGCCGGATGCAGATCGGGCTCGGTCGCGGTGCGGTGTGGATCGAACACGAGATGTACGGCGTCGAGCGGGCGCGCGTGCCACAGCGCTACGAAGAGGTGCGCGACGCGCTGCTCGCGGCGCTCACCTCATCATTCCTGGACTTCCGCGGCGAGCATTTCGACTTCCGCCACGTCGAGATCACGCTGCGACCGCTACAGCAGCCACATCCGCCGCTGTGGTACGGCATCGCGAACCCCGACTCGACGGTTTGGGCCGCGGCCCACGACGTCAACGTGATCTCGCTGATGCCGCTCGGTATCGCCGCGCCCTGCCTCAAGCGCTATCGCGAGGAATGGGCGAAGCTCGGCAAACCTGAGGACCGGGTGCCCGCGCTCGGACTCCTGCGCCACATCGTCGTCGCGGACACGGACGTCGAAGCCGAGCGTCTCGCGCGCCGCGCCTTTGCGAAATGGCGGGCGTCATTCACGGACCTGTGGCAGCGCAGCCAGGTTCCGTTCCCGCTGGAACACCTGCTCCCGCGCGACTGGGACGGATACGTCAGGCAGGGCCTCGCGGTCGCCGGCACGCCGCAGACCGTCCGCGAGTTCCTGGCCGATCAGACGCTCGCGGCCGGCGCCAATTTCGTGCTCGGGCAGATGGTGTTCGGCGCGATGCACGAGGACGAGGCACGACACTCGCTCGACCTGTTCTCACAGGAGGTGATTCCCGCGTTGGCCACACGTTGCTAGCGCCGAGAGGAGGTCTTCGATCTCGCCCGCAGGCAGCACTCCAGCAGAGCTGCACTGACTTCGCGCATTACCTTGCGCATCTCAGCGTAGGGCGGGTGAAAGGGTGTCGATGCCCGGCTGCGGCCCCACTCCATCGTGAAGGCAATGATCTTTCCCTTCCTCGGGTCGACGATGTGGCGGCTGTACGCGTAGTCGTCCGTCGACGCGTGGGTTGGGTAGAGACCCACCGACTGCTGGACACGGTATTTGCGTCCGCGCACGCGCTCGATCGCGGCGGCCATGTACCGGCCCATTCGTACCCCCGCTCTCTCGTCCGCCGCCGCAATGTGTTCGCGGTACAGGTCATCGTGAATCAGGCCCCGCTTCCCGTCGTACGCCGGGTTCCTGAAGTTCATGCGTGGGTCGTCGGACTGGTTCTGGTCACTGCCCCAGCTGTGAAGGATCGTCTCGCCGTAGCTGTGCAGATCGACGAAGTACCGGATGTTCGGAAAGCGGTCGAGTAGCCAGATTACATTGCGGGTTTCGGGCTCGGAGGCTGGGCGCTTTCCAACGTAGGTTTCGTAGTCCCCGGGGTTGAAAGAGCTTTCCACCGTGTCGGGAGCGAAGTGACGATCGAAACGCCATAGGAACGGAAAATTCCGGTTGACGTCGACGCCGATGCTCTTGTGGCCGCGGCCCCGCGGCGCGGGCCGGCGGTTCTTCCTCCACATCGGATGACGATCCATGCTGAAATGTCGGCCGTCGGGATTCACCTGGGGGAAAAGGACGACGTCCATCTCCTCAACGATTTGCCGGATCTGCGCCGCAGTGAAACTCTTCCCACCAAGACGAACGCTCTTCCGGTCGCGATAGGCCCGGAGTAGCCGCATTGCGAAGTAAACAAGGATGTCGGGGCTGCCCCACTCCCGCCCATGCACGCCTCCAATGAAGCAGACGGCGGTCCTGCGTCTGCCGCCACCCTTGCCGATGCGGACGGCATGGCATTGCCGCTTTTCCCAGGTCAGGTTCGGTAGCGGGATGCGCTCGAAATAGCCGGAGTGGTTTTTCTCGCCGAGCGCGATGCAGGCCTCGACCTCATCCGCAGTGAGATAGCCACCGCCCCAGATGACATCGCCGTAACGTCCCCGCTTCAGACGATTGTCGACGGCCGTGCGGCCCTCCGCCTGCCGCTGACGAGCGTGGTCGTCCACCTCTTCAAGACGAGTGACGGTGTAACCCTGCCGGCTGAGCCAGGGAATCTTTTCGGCCGGTACGTAGGCGTCCACCACGATGCCGCGCCGGTCTTCGCGGTAGCCGACGACGACGACACGGAGCTTAGGCCCCAGCGCGCTCAGGTGACGGCGGTCACGCCCGGTAATGGAGACGTGGTAGAGGGGCATGTCGACCTATGGCAAGGACCGAGTGGCGGGTACCGCCGCTAACTGGCCCCTACTCCTTATAGTGCTTTTCCAGGAATTCGGACCTGAAATTCTGTGGCGGCGTGGGAATGTCTGGCCGACCCTCAGGCGTGAAGTCCATGAGATTCCAGTACGGCCACACCGTGTCTAAATGATTGGCTGACAGTTCAGTTCCCCAGAAATGAGAGATCTTTCCGCCCTGCCTCTTGAATACATGCATCACTGGGCATTGCATGTCGTCAGAGTCTCCCTGGCATTTGTAATCGAACTGATACGTAGCATCCGATCCGGAAACCAGCGCGATCTGCGACCATCCACGTCGTTTGGCCCACGCATTGATTCGATCGGCCGGCGCTTTGGCAATTGCAACAAACGCCGCGTGTCGGGTGACCTGATACGAGGATCGATCAAACCCATCGATCAGCGACGTACAGGAAGGACAGGGGTTGTCCCAGTTCGGACCGTACATGAATGAGTAAATCAGCAGGGTCTCTTTGTCAGCGAATAGCTCGGAGAATTTCACGGGCTTCCCTACTTTCCCGTCGTTTGCCCATTGGAAGACATAGTCCTCTTTCAACTGCCCGCCGGGAGGAAGATTGCGGCGTCTCTTCGCCACAGATTTTGCTTTGTCGATCAGCTCTTGTTCGTCCTTGAGCAACGAGTCGCGCGCATCTCGATACTGTCCGCTTTCGTTTGGATACCGTGGTTCGCTCATGTCCGGCTCCTCCGTGAACTTTGTTTCGAGCGTACGTCGAGCCGATTTCAGCCCGTCGCGGCGACGCGCTTAGATGCGCCGCCACCCTCGCGCGTTAGCTAGTTTCGCGCTTTGATTTAGCCAAGCGCGGAATCAGAGCACAAGCGTAGGGGTGCAAGTGAACACCACCTCGCCGGTGTTCGGATCGAGGAGTTCGAGCATCCCCGACTCGGCGCGCGGTACCAGGCTCTTTATGTATTCAATCTCTGCCGCGGTAAGGTCCAGCGGCAGTTCAGACTTCAACTGTCCGCACCCGTACCCGTCAATTTCGAAAGCAATGAATTCGTCGTTCACGGCAACTCCCTGTGGACGATTGCACGGTGGGCCACCTTGGAAGAGGACATCCATAGGCAATAGGAGCAATTTGTTCAGGAATAGTCTGACGCCGCGCCAGCGGCGGGCTGCGTGAGCCGGCAAGAAGCCAACGGCGTCTATATACGTAGGCCCCGCCACCCGACCCCGCGCCGGGCTGCATAGAATCGCGCAGGCTGGGCGCATGGGCACGCGCCCGAGGGGCGGCCGTTCCTGATCCGCACGCAGTTGGAGTGAACACCATGAGCGGCACGACGTCCAAGAAGTCGGCGAAGATCGCAAAGAAGGCCGCCGCCAAGCGGGTCGCTGCGAAGGCGGCCGCGACGCCGACCCTGCTCGCAGGCGGCAACCCTCAGATCGCGAAGGCCGACGGCGACGCCCCCGTGCTGGCCTACATCGAGGCCATGCCGGGCTGGAAACGCGACGTCGGGCGCCGCCTCGACGCGCTCATCGTGAGCACCGTGCCCAACGTGCGCAAGGCCGTGAGGTGGAACTCGCCCTTCTATGGCATCGATGGCCAAGGCTGGTTCCTCAACTTCCATTGCTTCACGAAGTACGTCAAGGTGGCTTTCTTCCGCGGCATGTCGCTGCGTCCACTCCCCCCCGGCGAGTCCAAGAACAAGGACACGCGCTACCTCGACATCCACGAGAACGACCAGCTCGACGAGGAGCTCGTGGCGAGTTGGGTTAGGCAGGCATCGAAGCTACCCGGCTGGGTCCCGTAGCGCCGGCCTGGAGCGGCCTGCGAATCGGTCCGTGCTCGGCCTCGAGCCGGGGGACAAGGTCGCCCTGGACGCGGATTCGTTCCAGCGTGCGATGCGCGCTGCGCCCCTTGCTTCTTATCGATAAACGATATATCGTTTAGCGATAAATCAAAGGAGACGCTTTGTGAGCCACTTTTTGCCCAAGCTGTTCCGCTGGGTTTTCACCGGCCTTGCCGCCCTCACGGCGCTCGCCGCCGTCGGTCTCATCGCAGTCATCCTGATCGATCCCACGTTGCCGCCCGACGCGCGCTTCGGGCCCGTCCACGGCGAAGTCCTGGGACAGCCGGCGACGCTCGCTCTTCAGCCGGATGCAAGCGGTCAGGGCGAGCCAGCCCTCCGCGCGCGCGCTTTCAATGGCAGCGTAACCATGACCGTCGACAAGGCGTCCGGCGCCATCGAGCTGCTCAAGAGGTACGGCCTGCCGCTCTTGCTCATCTATGCCGTTTTTTTCGCCGCGCTATTCGAACTGCTGCGCCGGCTGTTCCGCAACGTCGGACGCGGCGACAGCTTTAAGCCGCAAAGCGTGCGGCTGGTTCAGATCGTCGGCGGAGCCCTGATTGTCTTCTCGCTCATCTCCGCCGTCGGCGAGAGCTGGTTCGCGCACGCGGTGTACGCCTATCTGACCGAGCACATGCAGATCGCCATTTCCGGAACGTCCGTCCACCTGCCGCCCGCCGAGAACACGCAGTTGATCGCTCGCCTTCCTTTCGGCAGTCCGGTTTTTTTGAGCGGGCTTCTGGTCCTGGCGCTGGCGGAAGTGTTCCGCCAGGGACTGGCTCTGCAACGCGAAAGCGACCTTACGGTCTGAGCGCATCCGATGCCCATCAAGCTCAATCTCGACCGAGTGATGTCGAAGCGCCAGATCAGCCTTACCGAACTGGCGGATCGCATCGGCATCACGCTCGCCAATCTTTCCGTGCTCAAGACGAACAAGGCGCGCGCCATCCGCTTCACGACGCTGGAAGCTCTGTGCCGCGAGCTGGATTGCCAGCCGGGCGATCTGCTCGAGTTCATTCCAGGCGGGGGCGATTGAACCGACGGCGACGAGCGGGAAAATCTAACGGAAGGCGTTGCGTCGATCGATTGGAACAACCCCCGAAAGCAGACGCTGAACGAATCTCGCTTCAGCTGCGAGCCATAGCCATCGCGCCCTTGGAGGCCGTGGCAATGATCCCGGCCACGGCGGCGGGCTGGGAAACGTAGATCGCATGACTCCCCGCTACCTCGATGACGGTGGCCCCGGCTCGCTGAGCCATAAGACGCTGGGCTGAGGGCGGAATCATTCGGTCACCGGTGGCGATCAAGTACCAGCTTGGCTTGGACCGCCATGCCGCCTGACTAATTGTCCCAGCGACCGCCTCGACACCCCAGGGAACCTGGGCGTCGGCCATGAAGGCCGCTCGCGCCGGGTCGACGTCAGCCGCAAAGGAGGCGGGGAACTTCCCCTTGTCGAGGAGGAGATAGCCGTCCCGAGGCGGTAGGACAGGTGCGACCGGGGCGTCGGGTGGCAGATCCTTAGTCAGAGTGGAAACGGATTCGCCGTTGTCCGGAGCGAAGGCGTTGATGTAGACGAGAGCGACGACGTTCGGGTCATTGCCAGCCTCGGTTATCACTGCTCCGCCGTACGAGTGCCCAACGAGCACCACGGGGCCGTTCTGCGCGGTCACAACGCGTCTGGTCGCCTTGACATCGTCGGCCAGCGAGATCGTCGGGTTCTGCACAATGCTTACCGCGAATCCGTCGTTGCGGAGGACCCGGTAAACGGCCTCCCAACCCGAGCCGTCCACGAACGCACCGTGGACGAGAACGACGTTGTTCGGCGCCGCGCCAGTTGTTACGGACATGAGTACCTCCTTTCGGAAAACTCATCAGGAGCTGAGCGGGCGCTGCGAGACCTGCCTTGAGGACCGATGGTAACAGGTGACTTCGACGTGGGGAGATGAGCCATGGGGGAGGCAGCAGCATTGCCACCTATTGCTGAGTTACAAGAGTTGGGCCGCGATCTGTGCTGTTCCCCTCCGGTAGTGAAATACTTCCGAAGGTTTGAGTCAGAAGCGTCGGGTTGGTTGGTGCGGAGGAAGATGCCATGGCCAAAGGCGAGTGCAATTGCGGTGTGGTTCAATTTGAGATCGACGCGGATCTTTCTGATGTCTTCGTGTGCCACTGCTCGATTTGTCGCAGATCCACGGGGAGCAATGGCATCGCGGTGGTGGTCGTTCCGAACGACAGACTCCGGTGGGTTCAGGGTGAAGATCACATCGTGATGTGGAGCAAGCCGAATTCAGATTGGCAGACCTGGTTCTGCAGGGTCTGCGGCTCTCCGGTGCCCGGCCGGAACGACCCAACAAGAATGTTCGTGCCAGCAGGTTCCCTTACCCAAGGAGGTGACGCGCTCAGGGTCGTCCACCACATGTGGGTGGGCTCGAAGGCTGTCTGGGACGAAATCGGAGATGCAGGCAAGCAGCACGCGGAGCAGTTTCGCGGTTAGAGTTCGCACCGCTGCGCAGCTACCGTTGTCAGTCGATGTCCTACGGAACCTGTAAGGAGGGTCCGACACGATTGAGGCGCAAATCGTCGGATTCCTTTACGAAAGAGGCATCGGGAACGTTCGACATGACTTAGCAGGTGGCCTCAAGGTACTGATCTAAGGTGTCCCTGGGCTGACTGGCATGAGACTTGCTCCCTTTTACATATCCCGCGTCGTCGTCAGGGAAGACGTCGAGGTGGCACATTTGGCAAGGAGGGCAGTCAGCCATGGCATTTTTACGTTTCAAGCTGATCATCGGGGCGGTGACGCTGCTGGCGGGCGTGAGCGTCGCGAACGCAATACCCTTGACGCTGGTAGCGGCCGAGCCGGGACGCTCGGGCCACAGAGCGCCAGCGCGCCGTGCATCATCGCCGGCACGATGTGCCAGAACCCAGACGGGTTCGATTTCACGGACTTCGTGCAGGGCGGCCAACCTCCCAGCAATTTCGACGAGAACAGCCCGCTCTACACGGTCAGCGATTTTCCGTTCCTGACTTTCGACATCGCGATCGACGTGAACACGAACAACGCTGCGAGCGAGTCGCTGGACAGTTTCAGCGTGTTCGTCGATGGCGCGGAGATCTACACGTTCACGGGCCCTGCACCGATCGGTGACGCCTCCAACGCTGGCAACGGCTTTGCCGACTGGGTACTGCAATCGGTGGACCTCTCGGAGTTCGCGAGCGGCGCGGAGGTTTTATTCAACGCCGTATGGAGCGGCGACGTCGCGGGAGCTGAATCGTTCTTTCTCGTTGAAACCGAGGTGACCCCGCCTAAGGTGCCTGAGCCTGGCACGCTGGTCCTGATGGGACTCGGTCTGCTCGCCCTCGGCCTGGTAGGCGGGCGAAAGACGCGCGGCTGACGTCTGACGTCGTCTTTCCCGCGTCCACCTGTATGACTGCCCAGGTGCGACGCGGGGGCTGCGCAACGATCACACTGACGATTACAGCCTGATCGCGGCTCAACGCCGATCAGAAGCGCGATCCCGACACCGATCGGCATCAGCGCAAACCACGCTACGTCCCTGCCGGCCACCTCCCGCAGCGCGACGAACAATCCCTCGCAGGTGAATTATTTTTTTTTTTTTTTTTTTTTTTTTTTTTTTTTTTTTTTTTTTTTTTTTTTTTTTTTTTTTTTTTTTTTTTTTTTTTTTTTTTTTTTTTTTTTTTTTTTTTTTTTTTTTTTTTTTTTTTTTTTTTTTTTTTTTTTTTTTTTTTTTTTTTTTTTTTTTTTTTTTTTTTTTTTTTTTTTTTTTTTTTTTTTTTTTTTTTTTTTTTTTTTTTTTTTTTTTTTTTTTTTTTTTTTTTTTTTTTTTTTTTTTTTTTTTTTTTTTTTTTTTTTTTTTTTTTTTTTTTTTTTTTTTTTTTTTTTTTTTTTTTTTTTTTTTTTTTTTTTTTTTTTTTTTTTTTTTTTTTTTTTTTTTTTTTTTTTTTTTTTTTTTTTTTTTTTTTTTTTTTTTTTTTTTTTTTTTTTTTTTTTTTTTTTTTTTTTTTTTTTTTTTTTTTTTTTTTTTTTTTTTTTTTTTTTTTTTTTTTTTTTTTTTTTTTTTTTTTTTTTTTTTTTTTTTTTTTTTTTTTTTTTTTTTTTTTTTTTTTTTTTTTTTTTTTTTTTTTTTTTTTTTTTTTTTTTTTTTTTTTTTTTTTTTTTTTTTTTTTTTTTTTTTTTTTTCACCCCTAGCACTAACCACTCTAGCTACTGTTGCTTGTTGCGCTCCTAGAGGCTGCTCTGAGCCCAAATGTAACTTGGCTAAAAGCGATGCCCTCAATAGCTACACTTCCTTCTTCCATCTGCTAGCTTCCAATGCCTGCTTTTCTCTCATCTCTTACACTTTTATAATATTTTTTTTTTTTCAACGCTGACGCGCCAGCGCGCTAAGCATGTTGGTGGGGAATCTGCGCGACTTGTCGTCACCTCCCGACAGGACGCGGGCACTGCGAGCGCACCTGATGCGTACCATGGAGCGTCACAGTCCGTCGTTCCGTCGTTCCATGGAATCAAGGAGGTTCCCATCATGAAAGGTCTTGTAACATTCGCGGCCGCAGCTCTGCTCTCGACTGCGGCGCTGGGTCAGACCGAAACGACCCCTCCGCCGCAGCCGTCTACGACGCCTCCGGCGGCTTCTCCGCAGTCCGGGTCGATCTTCGATGCGCTGGACGCGGATAAGAGCGGCAGCATCGCGCAGCAGGAAGCGGAGGCGCACCCGACGGTTGCGCAGCACTTCTCGACTGCTGATGCCAATGGTGACGGGAGCCTGTCGCCGGAAGAGTTCAGCGCCGCCTTCAAGACGCAGCAGTAAGCGAAGCGCTGCCTGATGGCCGAGGCGGTCGATGAGAGCCGCCTCGGTTTCTTTCCCTCTGCTCCTGCGTCCGCAGCCTCCCGCAGCGAGCGCCCGGACGGATGTCTTCGTCGCCGCCGGGGCGGCATGATCGTCTCCTACGAGACGTTGCGCGTACGGTTTTCCTGTCGCGACGAGGTGTTGTTGCGAACGGGCGACGTGTACTACCCTCGAGCCCGGCCACGTTCCTGTTTTTGAGGAGGACACCGAGGTCCTTGAATTCAGCTCCAAGGCCGAATACGAGACGACCATAGAAGTCGCGTCTCGCAACATGTCAAGACCTCAAGCGCGCAACCGCTAGCGGGACTGATCGACCCCAGACCGGCTCCAGACGTCTAAGATGTACGCAACTTGATCGAACGCACGAGGGTCCACGCGGGTGATCCCCCGAAACGGCTCCTCCAGCGCCACGATCGAGAGCAGCACGACCGCGATTGTCATCGCGAGGGCTGAGGTCATCAAGACCTGGGCCACGGCGCTTCTCGTGCCGAAGAGGAAGCTGAAGCCAATCGTGACGCCGCCGGCGCCAAGTAGCGCGACCCACATCACGGCGGGTATTCCCTCCGATCGGCTGCTCAGAAGGCGCAGCCGGCGCTGATCGCCCAGCTGGTTCAGTCTAGTGAGCGACTGCGCATACCAGATCCTTTCGTGATCATTCTGCGGCTGGAACTGCTGGTAGGTCCGCCACAGCTGGTTGTACATTTCCCAGGTTTCAGGACTGTACATTTCCCAGGTTTCAGAATTTGACGTCCGTTCGGCCATGGCCGGCCATTCCTTCTCCACCACGAGCTTGGCGTAGGCGCGGAGCTGAGTTTCCAACGCTCGCCGCGTGTCGTCGGGAAAGGCTTGGGCATCGCGGTACAGGTCGGCAAGCTCGTTCGCTTCCTGGTCGACGCCGGCCTGTGCCTTATCGAACTGCTCCCAGACGATGATGGCCGTGAAACCAAGTAATACGGCGTACAGAACCCCGATGACGGCATAGATGAAGCCAGCCACCTCGTTGTTGAGCTTGAGAATCTCCACGCTGACCCAGCGCCGTGCCAACAAGGTGCCCGCGGCCGCGAACAACACCGTCGCCCCGACGAGAAGGATGCTCCACAACCACGCTAGTGACATCACCGCACCTCCTGCCGCCTCGGATGTCGGAAATCCCTTCTACGAATTCCTTGGATCTTAGCTGAGTTTGTAGCGGGGCCGAAGCGCGCCGAGCGGCGCGAAGCCCGCAAACAATGTCTGCGGGCACAGAAGATCCTCCTCCATTACGTGCGCAGTGATCGGAAGCCCGCGCGCAGTTCTTCCGTGAAGATCTTGGGCTGTTCCCATGGCGCAAAATGACCGCCCTTGGCGACCTTATTGAAGTGGACGAGCTTGGGATACGCCTTCTCCGCCCAGCTCCGCGGCGCTCGGTAGAGCTCGTCCGGGAAGACGCTCACGGCCACCGGGATGTTGACGCCCTTGGGGGAGAAGTAATTGAACGTGTTCTCCCGGTAGAGGCGAGAGGCGGAGACGCCCGTGTTCGTCAGCCAGAAGAGGGTGCAGTTGTCGAGAACGTCGTCGCGCATCAGGCCCTCCGGCACACCGTCAAACGACCGCGCAACCAGGTCGAGGCTGAAGAGGGGGTCGATCAGCCAGGCGGCCAGGCCGACCGGTGAATCCGCGATTGCGTACAGCGTTTGCGGGCGCGATGCCATGTAGAAGGCGTATTGAACGTTCTTGTACGTGACCCCCAGCATGTCGCACGCGAGCTTTTCGTCGGCAGAGAGACCTGGAGGCAGCGGACTCCCGGCCCAGAGGAGCTTGTCAATCTCGGGCGGCACGACGCCGGGCATGTTCGTGTGAATGCCGATCAATCCCGACGGGGCCTGCGCTCCCATCAAATCGGTGATGATGCCGCCCCAATCGCCGCCTTGCGCCACGTAGCGCGTGTACCCCAGGCGCGTCATCAGCACGTCCCAGGCACGCGCAATGCGGTCGGGACCCCAGCCGGTCGAGGTTGGCTTTCCTGAGAATCCATAGCCCGGCATGTCCGGGATCACCACGTGGAAGGCGTCGGATGCAGTGCCGCCGTGTGCCGTCGGATTGGTCAGCGGCTCGATGATCTTCAGATGCCAGACGACCGAGCCGGGCCAGCCGTGCGTGACGATGATCGGCAACGCATCCTCGTGCTTCGAGCGCGCATGGATGAAGTGGATGTCCAAACCGTCGATCTCGGTGATGAAATTCGGGACGGCATTGATCCTCGCTTCGACCTTGCGCCAGTCGTACTCGTTTGCCCAATAGCGCGCGAGCTTCTCGATCGTCGCGAGCGGCACTCCCTGCGACTTGTCCGCGACCGGTTCTTTCTCAGGCAACCGCGTCGCCTTGATGCGGCGGCGCAGTTCGGTGAGGTCAGCCTCCGGAAACTCCACTTGAAACGGACGAAGAGCGGTCTTATCACTCATGGCGAGGCTTCCTTCTGAAAGACGGCGACTATGTCGCCGTCATGTCGCCTCGCGGGGCGCAAAAAAGGAAGCCCGCAGACAATGTCTGCGGGCTCAGAACATCCTTCTCCGCTATTTACGCAGTGATCGGAAGCCGGCGCGAACCTCCTCTGAAAAGACCTTCGGCTGTTCCCAGGCCGCAAAGTGGCCGCCTTTCTCCACCTTGTTGTAATGGATCAGTTTGGGATACGCCCGCTCTGCCCAGCTCCGCGGGGCTGGATAGAGTTCGTCAGGGAAGACGCTCACGGCAACCGGGATGGAGACGCCTTTGGCACTGAAATACCCTTTGCCCCAATATTCCCAGTAGAGACGGGCGCCAGAAAGGGCCGTGTTCGTCAACCAGGTGATCGTGATGTTGTCGAGGATGTCGTCGCGCGTGAGGCCCTCAGACTGTCCGTCAAAGACGCGCGCGATGAGCTCATAGCTGCGCGCGTCGTGATCAAGGAAATAAGCCGCCAGGCCGACCGGTGAATCCACGATTCCGTACAACGTCTGCGGGCGCAATCCCATCTGGTAACCGTATCCGATACCCTTTTGATATACGAACTGCAAACGCTCGTAAGCGAGTTTCTCGTCGGCTGATAGACCCGATGGCGCCGGCGCCCCTGAAAAGGCCGCCCCGTCAATGTCGGCTGGAAAGATGCCGGGCATGTTGGTGTGGATTCCGAGCAATTCCGGAGGCGCCTGTACCCCCATCATGTCGACGATGACCGCGCCCCAATCGCCGCCTTGGGCCACGAACTTCGTGTAGCCCAGGCGCTTCATCAGCACGGTCCAGGCACGCGCGATGTGGTCGGGGTCCCAGCCGGTCGTGGTCGGCTTGCCCGAAAACCCGTAGCCCGGTATCGACGGAATCACCACATGGAACGCATCCGATGCGCTGCCGCCATGCGCCGTCGGGTTGGTCAGAGGATCGATGATCTTCATCTGTTCGGTGATCGAGCCGGGCCATCCGTGCGTGACGATCAGCGGCAGGGCGTTCTCGTGCTTCGAACGGACGTGAATGAAATGGATGTCCAGCCCATCGATCTCCGTGATGAAATTGGGCAGGGCGTTCAGCCTCTTCTCGCACGGGCGCCAGTTATATTCCGTCCCCCAATAGCGCGCGAGCTTCTGAATCGTCGCCAGCTGAACGCCTTGCGATGCATCCGCGACCGTTTCCCGTTCAGGCCACCGGGTCGCGTTGACGCGCCTGCGCAATTCGGTGAGCTCCGCTTCCGGAAACTCCACTTGAAACGGACGAAGAGCGGTCTTATCACTCATGGCTATACTCCCTTCTGAAAAGGAAAGGCGAACAGCAGCGGACGCAGCGATCCGCCGGATTATGCGCCAGCTTACTCCGAGGTCCAGATGGGAATATTCACAGGCTCTGAGCCAGCTCGACTGAGAGCGTTAACGTTGAAGTGCGACGAGCTGAAGAAGATCCCACTCGTCGATGTATTCGAGTCTCCAGTAGTTGCGTGCTACGGCGCAGTGGAACTACTCTGCGTGTGCCCGCGTTGGCGCATTCTAGTTAACGAATGTGCCGACTCTACGGACGTGGGCACACGAGGCTGTCGGCATGTCACTGATCCGCGTGGATATCATGGCCCGTTCCGCAAAGTCAGCCAGGCCAAGGCGACCGCCAGAATGGAGACCTTGGATCAGGTATGCCTTACCCGGCTATGCCCCTCGCAATGAACGTAAACAGGCCGTAATGTAGGTTTGATTGCCCGCCATTGGCCTCTTGTCATGGTCGCCGGCGACGACTTGAGAACAAACGAAATTGCCTTCGGCCCGTTCTGTTTGAAACCGGCCGAAAGGTTGCTCGAGAAGGACGATGAACCCGTCCCGATCGGCGCGCGCGCGCTTGATATTCTGATCGCTCTGGTGGGGCAAGCCGGGCAGGTCATCGGCAAGCGCGAACTCATTGCACGTGTCTGGCCCGACGTCATCGTCGAGGAAGCCAGTCTTCGAATTCACATCGCTGCACTGCGCAAGATCCTGGGGATGGCCGCGACGGAGCCCGCTACATCTCCAATGTTCATTGTCGGGGCTATTGCTTCGTCGCGCCGTTGGTCCGTCATGCGACGCCAGATTTTCCTCCGCCAACCGCCGTTCCCGTCACTTCCACCAAGCCTCGGAGCCTGCCTGCGCTGCTTACGCGGATGGTTGGCCGGGACGAGACCATCCAGGCTCTGTGTTCGCTTGTAAAGGCGAGACGTTTCGTCAGCATCGTCGGGCCCGGAGGGATCGGCAAGACGACCGTCGCCGTGGCAGTTGGCCACGCACTGATCGGGCAATTCAGTGACCAGGTCTGCTTCGTCGATCTGGGCGCGCTGAATGATCCCGCACTGGTTGCCAGTACCGTGAGTTCGGCTCTCGGCTGTCCCGTTCACATGCAGGATCCGGTACCGGGCTTACTGGCGTTCCTTGCCGACAAGCAGATACTTCTCCTCCTTGATAATTGCGAGCACCTGATCGAGGCCGTCGCAGAGCTCACCGAGCGCCTGATCCGCGAAGCATCGTTCCTTCACGTGCTCGCAACCAGCCGCGAGGCGCTACGTATCGAAGGCGAGAACGTGCACCTCCTGACGCCGCTGGAGACCCCACGGTTGGAGGATGAATTGACCGCCGAGCAGGCGCTTGCCTCTCCCGCCGTGCAGTTGTTCATGGAAAGGGCTGCCGCAAGCGGCCATCGGTTCGAGCTGACGGACGCCGACGCGCCGATCGTCGCCACGATGTGCCATCGGCTCGACGGGATTGCCCTGGCGATTGAAGTCGTTGCCAGCCGGGCCGGCGTCTACGGGCTCCGCGGCACGGCCGATTTGCTGGACAACCGCTTCAAACTCATCTGGCAAGGCCGACGCAGCGCGCTGCCACGTCACAAGACGCTGCAGGCAATGCTCGACTGGAGCTACGACCTGCTGTCGGACTACGAGCAGACTGTCCTGCGCAGGCTGTCGGTATTCGTCGGACACTTCATGCTCGACAGCGCCCTTGTGGTCGGAAGTGATGGCGGAGCAGATGAATCCTGGGTGGCGGCCGCCGTTGCCAGTCTCGTCGATAAGTCGCTCGTCTGGATATCGGACTGGGACGGATCGGCCTACTATCGCCTTCCAGACACTGCGCGCATCTATGCAGCTGCCAAACTGGCCGACAGCGGCGAGATGGACGTCGTCCTCAAGCGTCACGCGATCCACTTTGCCGGTCTTCTCGAAATGACTGTCCCAGCAGTCATGATGCCTGAACGCCGTGAGCTGTCTGCATCCGAACCTCACCTGGGCAACATACGCGCAGCGCTCGAGTGGTGTTTTTCCGGGACCGGTGACGCTGCCGTCGGAGCCGAGCTTGCCGCACGATCGGCGCCCTTGTTCCTCGGCCTGTCGCTCCTTGGCGAGTGCCTAGGCTGGTGCACACGCGCGTTGGCAGCACTCCCGCAGGACGACCGTGGTACCAAACGCGAGCTGATGCTTCAGCAAGGGTTCGCCATTGCCTCCACGTTCACTGATGCGAACACCAATGAGGTGCGGGCAGCGATCGAGCGAGGCCTGGAGCAGGCGGAAGCGCTGGGGGACCTGGAGCGCCAACTGCACTTGCATGCCGGCCTGAGCATCTGCCTCACCGGCTTCGGCGATACCCGTGCTGCTCTCGCGGCGGCCGAGCGCTGCGCCGCCATTGCCGATGAGTTCGGAGACCCTGCAACGGCTGTCATGGCCAAGTGGTTGCTTGGTTCTGCGCATTTCCTGGCGGGAAACCAGGCATCGGCTCAGCATCATTGCGAACGTGCCCTCGCCCTCTCGACAGTATCGGGCCGCACCGAGCTGAAATTCTTCGGTTACGACCAGCGCACCCGAGGGCTCATTTCGCTCGCACTGGCGCTTTGGCTACGCGGACAGCCGTTGCGCGCCGTCACGACTGCACAACAGGCAGTCGACGAAGCAACGAGCCACGGGCCTGTCGACGTCGCCATTGCCCTGACCTACTCCACTTTGGTTCTCCTCCTGGCCGGCGATCTTGACGTTGCCGAAGAGCGCATCGAGCGGGCGATCGCGCACGCAACCAAGTACTCGCTACGTCACTTTGACGCTGTCAGCCATGGGATCAAGGGAGCACTCCTGATCGCCAAAGGAAGTGCCGCGCCAGGCGTGGAGTTGCTGCGTCGCGCCCTGGCGACGCTTCAGGCAGACCGACACAACATCACCGCGACCTTACTCTCGACAACGCTGGCGGGGGGCTTGCTCCGGTGTGGGCAGCCTGATGAGGCGGATGCTGCGATCACCAACGCCTTGCACCTGATGGGAGAGGGTTGTGAGACGTATCCTTTCCCGGAAGTGCTGCGTGTGAAGGCGGAAGTGCTCCTGGCAATGCCCGAGCCGGACCCCGCCGCCGCCGAGGAATGGTTGCTGCGCTCGCATGAACGGGCACGTGCGCACTCGGCGCTAGGTTGGGAGCTACGTACGGCCACGACGCTCGCGCGTCTCTGGGCCAGGCGAGGACGTGCGGGCGATGCTCGCGACATGCTGCAGGCCGTCTATCGACAATATGCCGAGGGCTTCGAGACCTCCGATCTGAAAACAGCAGCGCATCTCCTGGCCGAACTCGAAGGCCTTTAGCGTCTCCTTACAAATCTTTGCAAATGTTAACTCGCGTCCTGTTCGGGACTATGCGAGCTTTTCTCCATCAAACAGGAGATGCTCATGGAACTGGCAGCGCGAGAAATCCCTTCGGCGAACAGCACCGGCGCGCCGTATGTCGCGGGGAACTTTGGGCCCCTCAAGAGTGAGGTCACCGCATTCGACTTGGAGGTGATCGGCCGTGTGCCAGAGGAACTGACCGGTCGCTTTCTCCGCATAGGCCCGAATCCGGTCGATGAGCCGGACCTGGTGCGCCTGGTGCGCTATCACTGGTTCGCGGGTACCGGTATGGCACATGGCCTGCGGTTGCGCGGTGGCAAGGCGGACTGGTTCCGCAGTCGCTTCGTCCTCGATAGGGACGCCGCCAAGACTCTGAGCCGCCAACCGATCCCGGGGCCGGGCCAGGGTAAGCGCGACGGCAACGTCAATACCAGCCTCATGAACGTTGGCGGGGCGCTGTGCGCCGTCGTCGAGGCCGGCAGCATACCGGTCGAACTCAACTACGAACTGGAAAGCGTCCGTCGGACCGATTTCAACGGCACGCTCGAAGCCGGGTTTACCGGGCACCCGAAGTTCGATCCGATCACGGGTGAGCAGCACGCCTTGGCATATGAACCGTTCCAGCCGGTCCGTTATATCTCGGTCGACCGCGACGGGCGCGCCACGACCAAGGCGCGGATCCACTTGCCGCACATTCCGCTCATTCACGACATGGCGTTCACGGAGTCCTTCATCATCGTCCCCGACTTCCCGGTGACCTTTCAGCCGGAGCATTCCCACACGACCTTCCCGTGGCTCTGGGACGAGCGGCGGGACTCCCGCATCGGGCTCCTGCCGCGAAGCGGCGATGTGTCTCGCATCCAGTGGTTCGAAGCGCCGCGCTGCTTCGCCTTTCATTTCGCCAATGCCTACGACGACGGTGATCTAACCATCATTGACCTGCCTCAGCATCGGCGCATGTTTCTCACGGATCAGAACGGGCCCAATGAAGGCGCGCCGATCCTCGTACGGTGGAAGCTCCATCGGCCGTCCGGTCGATTGACCGAAACGGTGCTGGACGACCGCGGCAACGAATTCCCGCGGATCAATGGGCGTCGCGGCGGGCAACCCTATCGTTACATCTACACCGCGTACTGGGGCGACGACGTGGAATTCGGCCCGGCGATGAAGCACGACCTGCAGCGCGAGACGACCGAGGTCCATGACTATGGTCCGCGCCGGATGACATCGGAGCCGGTCTTCGTGCGGAAGCCGGGCGCCACCACCGAGGACGAAGGCTGGATCATGTCCTATGTCTACGACCCGGCAAGCGACCTCAGCGACGTCGTTATCCTGGATGCACAGGACTTCGCCGGGGAGCCGATCGCCACGATTCGTCTACCTGTTCGCGTCCCGTTCGGCTTCCACGGCGGCTGGGCTCCCGATGCACCAATCTCCCCCAAATGAGGACGCGGCACGGCGCTGTGTGTGAGTACCGACAACACTCAACCCTCAAGAAGAGGAATCTGAAAATGACTAACAGCAGCCTTTCTTCCACATCTCGTCGCGCCAATCTTGCCGGCGGTGTGGGCCTGGCGGCGGCGACCGCGTCGTCGGGTGTCTTGGCGACGACACCCGCGCAGCTCAGGTTCAACCCGGCAATGGAAACCATGTCATCGCCAGTTATGTGACGACGAAGGACGGTGCGCACATTTATTACAAGGACTGGGGAGCGGGTCAGCCGATCGTGTTCAGTCACGGATGGCCGTTGTCCGCGGATGACTGGGATGCGCAAATGCGGTTCTTTCTGCATCACGGCTATCGCGTGGTTGCGCATGACCGCCGCGGCCATGGTCGCTCAACGCAGCCCAGCGATGGTCATGACATGGACCACTACGTCGAGGACCTCGCAGCGGTCACCGCGCATCTGGGCCTGAAGAACGCGATTCACGTCGGCCATTCCACGGGCGGCGGCGAAGTGGCGCGCTATGTCGCGCGTTATCAACGACCGGGTCGCGAAGGCCGTGCTCATTGGTGCGGTGCCACCAATCATGGTGAAGAGTGACGGCAATCCGGGCGGAACGCCAATTGCAGTGTTCGATGAGTTCCGGGAACGGACCGCAGGGAATCGCGCGCAGTTCTTTCTCGATGTGCCATCAGGTCCGTTTTACGGATTCAATCGTCCAGGCGCGAAGGTCCTGCAAGGCGTCATTAACAACTGGTGGCGTCAAGGCATGATGGGCGCCGCGAATGCACACTACGATTGCATCAAGGCCTTCTCGGAAACTGACTTTACCGAGGACCTGAAGAAGATCGCCGTTCCCGTGCTGGTGATGCATGGCGAAGACGATCAAGTTGTGCCGATAGCGACTTCCGCGCTTCTCGCAATCAAGCTGTTGAAGAACGGGACGCTAAAGACCTACAAAGGTTTCCCGCACGGCATGGCAACAACTGAGGCGGACACGATCAATGCGGATCTGCTCGCCTTTATTCGGAGCTAGCAAGCCGCCGCGGGCACAGCGTGGGAGCGCCCCTACGGCGGGCGAGCTAAGTTCGGGTTCTACCTCTTATTCCTCTTCTTCTTTTTCTTGGTGATTATGGCGCGCTTGAAGGAGGCCTCAGCAACCTTGGCAGCTCTTCTGGCGCGCTTGGCGGCCCTCTTGGCTTCCCCGACGGCATCGCGAGCTTTTTTCCAGGCTGCTTTCGCAAGGTTAGCCTTGGTCCGCGCTTCCTCGGCAAATCGCCTTGCGCGTTGCGCGATGCGTGCGAGCTCACGTTGGTCGTACAGCTTCGGCTGGTTCTTCTTGCGCTTCATAACGCTGGCCTCGGTGGTTTATTAACTGCCGCGGTGGAAGACCTGTGAATAACCGCCCCTTGATTTTCCCAGAATACGTGGATTCTGGCCGTAGTACCTGGATTGGTCATCAAATGAGCAAGTGGCGGCGCTAAAAAATCACCGGCGCGCGAGCTGCAGACGCTCGTCCACCTCGGCCCAGAGTTGCGCGTAAAGCATGGCGGCCGGACTTCGCGGCGAGAACGCGGGTAACGGCGCCCGCCTAGCCGTCATGCGCTCGATTTCGCTCCAGTAGGGCACCTCGGTTGCCAGCAACTGGGGGAACCGCTGCCGGGCCTCCACGATGGCGTCCTGGTGGAGTTGGCGACGTCGGTCGACCATCGAAAAGAAGGGCAGCAGCATCAGATCCGCCCACGCGCGCCTGGTGATGAAGTCCGCGAGCCACGGCGGTTGTAGTCTTACCCACGCCACCCTTCATGTTCGAGACCGCGATGACTTCCATCGGTCATGCGCACCAAGGCAGGTATCTGAACGGGCTCAGATTACTGATAAATATGACCATTTTGGTGCCCACGCCCTTTGACGCGCACCACCGGACCGCGTACCGTGCCATGCACCAAAAACACACTGGCGCCCGCCGGTCGTCCGGCGGGAAGAATAGCGCCGGAGCAATGAAGGTCAGTACCGCCGATACCGGGGACGCCGGTCTCCCCTACCCGTACCCGCAGATAGCGACGGCAGCCGCCGACGCTGCAAGGCTACGCCCGTCCATCGCCTTGTTACGCGGCGTCCGCCCATGCGGCCCGGACGATCCGATGCTCGTGCTGGCCTATCACGACCTCGATCGGCAGTTGATGCCCTGCTAGCGGCTCTGCCGAAACTTGATGCCAGCGATTCGGCCGATCTGGTGCATCGGGCACGCAACGCTACCCGGCGGATCCGCGGCACCCTCAAGGCCTTTCGCGCGATATTGCCGGTTCGTCCGGCGACCGATCTGGCGACGGAAATGGCCTGGCTCGCGGACGTGCTCGGCCGGGTACGCGATCTCGACGTGCACCGGTCGGCCATGAAGCAGCTCGTGGCAGAGCGCGGTGAGCCCTTGGCCGCCGACATCGAGAGCTACCTCCGCGTTGTCGATGTGGAACGCGCGCAGGCTCGAGCGACCCTGGTCGGGGCGCTGGTGACCGAGCGCTTCAGCCGTCTCCTGGGACACTTCACCGACTTTCTCGATCGCGGCCCTCCAGACGCCGCTCTCCGTCGGTCGCTCGGATACACCGCGCGCGACGGCGCCACGCAACTGGCTGTGCGTGGTATCAGGAAACTGCGCAAGCTCGGTCGTCGGATCGACGCCACTGCCAAGCCGGAAGAACTCCACAACTTTCGCATTCGCTGCAAACGACTGCGCTATCAGCTCGAATCGTTCGAGCCTGTTTGCGGGACTGGTCTGCACTCGGCAGTCAAAGCTGTGAAGCGGCTGCAGGACACACTGGGGCGATACCAGGACGCCACCGTCGCGATCGAGCGTCTGCGTCATTTTCACGATGCCTCCGACGCATCGGAAGAACTCGCGCCTTATCGACGCGCGCTCACCGAGCTGATTCGATCGCAGACCGACCAAGCCACCGAGGCGAACAAGCGTTTTCAACGTGACTGGCGCCAATTCGAGCGAACCGCACGACCTCGGCGGCTCGATCGCAAGCTAAAGGCGTCATCGCGCCCTTCGAAGTGAGGACGACGTTGAACGTGATCACCTGGCTGATCGTTGGCGGCACAATTGGCGGGCTGGCCAACCGCATCCTGAGGAACGATGGCCGGCAGGCATTGGTGCTCAACGTCGTGGTTGGCATCGTCGGCGCGTTGGGGGGTGGGTGGTTGCTGTCTCCCATGATCGCTGGAGATACCGCCAATCAAGAGGGCCTTACCGGGGTGAATCTTGTGGTCTCGTTCAGTGGCGCGATGATCTTGCTCGTGATCGTCAATCTCATACGCCAGATCGCGGCCGGCAACAAATGATCGTCAACAGCTTCAGCGATGCTGTCCAGAGCTCACACTCACCAGCCCATCAACAGGACGAATACTTGGGTTCAGAAAAAACGAACCGTGCTACTTGCAGGGAGAGTCCATACACGCGTTGTTAGACGGCAGCATCGATCACCTTCGCGGGTACCCACCCGCATCGCTCGTCGTCGAGCTGAAGATATGCCCATCCTCCCAGAAGGTGAATGACGCGCCCGGTCGCTCCAGCCTCAACGGTGAGTTCTTTCGCCGAGTAATCCCGAACACCTGTGGCTCGACCCGTGGTGCGAGAGAGGAAACTGGAATGAACCCAACCCTCTTTCGCATCCGGCCCACGGCACCAAAACCATTCGGGGAATTCTGAATCGGCGTGGCCGACCTCGACCGTCTCACCAGCGCGAAAGGCGATTGGATCGGCGTATTGCGCGGTGTATGCGGCGTGAACGAGCATGCGTGATCCAGCGGTGACCATTCCCATAGCAAGGCAGCTCATTATGACGATCTTCATTGAGATTACCCCCTTTCGATAGTTCCCCACCAACGTCGCCGCGTGCCGTCGCGCAAGCTCCGCGGGTCGGTGCAGTCGCTGAGGCGTCGATCCTGGGCGGTCA
>CAVWOW010000018.1:0-90293 GCA_963756755.1 uncultured Gammaproteobacteria bacterium | reverse complement strand
CAACCTCACGAGCTTCGTGCGCGACCCGTTCGGCGAGGACGCGCACTTCGACTGGGACGAGTACCACGAGGTCGTGAAGGTATTCACCCGCATGCTCGACAACGTGGTCGAGGTCAACGGCCTGCCGCTCGAGCAGCAGCAGGACGAGATCCGCCGCAAGCGACGCCACGGCATGGGCTTCCTCGGCCTGGGCTCCACCATCACGATGCTCAGGATGAAATACGGCTCGCCCGAGGCAGTGGCCTTCGCCGAGCGCGTCTCGAAGGAGCTTGCGCTCGCCGGCTGGGAAGAGGCGCTCGAGCTCGCGCGCGAGAAGGGCCCGGCGCCGATCATGAGCGAGGAGTTCACGATCACGCCCGAGATGCTGCGCAAGCGCCCCGAGCTCGTGCGCGACGGGATCCGCGCCGGCGACCGCCTGCCCGGGCGCCTGCTGCACGCGCGTTACAGCCGCTACATGCAGCGCGTGGCCGAGGCCGCCCCCGGTCTCGTCGACCGGCTGGCGGAAGTGGGCGCGCGATTCACGCACCACAGCTCGATCGCGCCTACCGGCACGATCTCGCTCTCGCTCGCCAACAACGCCTCGAACGGCATCGAGCCCACCTTCGCGCATCACTATTTCCGCAACGTGATCCGCGAGGGACGCAAGAGCAAGGAGCGCATCGATGTGTTCTCCTTCGAGCTGCTGGCCTATCGGGAGCTCGTGAACGCTGCCGCGATGCCGGGCGCGACCGCCGCGGGCGAGCGGCTGCCCGAGTATTTCTCGACCACCGACGACGTGACGCCGCGGCAGCACGTCGACATCCAGGCGGCGGCGCAGAAATGGGTCGATTCCTCGATCTCGAAGACGGCCAACGTGCCGACCGACTACCGCTACGAGGATTTCAAGGACATCTATCTCTACGCGCACGAGCAGGGGCTCAAGGGCTGCACGACCTTCCGTTTCAACCCGGATGCCTTCCAGGGCGTGCTCGTCAAGGAGGACGACCTCAAGAACACGACCTACGTGTTCACGCTCGAGGACGGCAGCGAGCTCGCGCTTGAAGGGCGACGAGATGGTGGAGTACGACGGCGAAATGCACACCGCCGCCAATCTCTTCGACGCGCTGAAAGAAGGGTATTACGGCAAGTTCTAGGGCGCCGCGCGGCGGCGCCGGAGTGACGACGATGAGTGGCCACAGGATCGATACGAAGATCGTCAAGTACCGGGTGGTGAAACCGGGCGAGAAGCCGGAAGCGAAGGCGGCGGATGCGGCGTCGGCCGCGCGGGCGCGCGAGGAATCGCGCGACTCGAAGGTCATCTGGATGCACGAGAAGCTCGAGCGTCCCGAAGTCCTGATCGGGTCGACCTACAAGATCAAGACGCCGGTGTCCGACCACGCGATGTACGTGACGATCAACGACATCGTGCTGAACGAGGGCACCGAGCACGAGCAGCGCCGGCCGTTCGAGATCTTCATCAATTCGAAGAACCTCGATCATTTCCAGTGGATCGTCGCGCTGACGCGGATCATCTCCGCGGTGTTCCGAAAGGGCGGCGACGTGACCTTCCTGGTCGAGGAGCTCAAGGCGGTGTTCGATCCGCGCGGCGGCTACTGGCAGACGGGCGGCAAGTTCATGCCGTCGATCATTGCCGAGCTTGGTTACGTGATCGAGAAGCACCTGCAGACCATCGGCCTGCTGCGCGCGCCGGAGCTCGACGAGGGCCGCCGCAAGCTGATCGAGGAGAAGCGCACCGAATACGAGGCGCGGCAGAAGCAGCAGGACGCCTTCGCGAACAGTCACTACCCGCAGGGCGCGCAGCTTTGCTCGAAGTGCAGCACCGCGGCGGTGGTGATGATGGACGGCTGCATGACCTGCCTGAGCTGCGGCGACTCGAAATGCGGTTGATGGTGCACACGGTTCCCCACGCGCTATGGCTGGAATTCCCGCCGGCCACCTGATGACCCAGGAGCGCCTCTGACCGGGCGCAGCGCGTACTTCCGAGGCGGCCGCAAGGCCGCCTCGTTTTATCTGCAGTCCGGATCGAGGCAGCCTGACCGCCGCGCGTCAGATCTAGAATTCGCGTTCCCGACGGCCTGGAGTAATTCCCGTGAGAGCTGCTCCCCTGCATGCTGGCCCTGGCGTGCGCGTTGACCGCGTGCGCAGAGCCAGAGCCCGAGAAGCCCGACGCGCAACCGGCCGTGGCGGCCGTGATCGCACCCGTATCCCTCGACCTACCGTGCCCCGCACGGCCCGCCGGTCCTGATTCGCTCGGCAACCGTGCTGACCGGAACCGGGACACGCCTCGATGCGGCCGACGTCCTGATCGTCGACGGCCGGATCAGCGCGGTCGGCTCGGGTCTCGCGGTGCCCGCGGGCGCGCAGGTGATCGAGGCGCGTGGCCGCTGGGTGACACCGGGCCTGATCGACGTTCACTCCCATCTGGGCGTCTATCCGAGCCCCGGCGTCGAAGCGCACGACGATGGCAACGAGTCGACCGGCCCCGTGACCGCCAACGTCTGGGCGGAGCACTCCGTGTGGCCGCAGGATCCGGGTTTCGCGGCGGCGCTCGCGGGCGGTATCACGACGCTGCAGATCCTCCCCGGGTCGGCGAACCTGATCGGGGGCCGCTCGGTGGTGCTCAAGAACGTCGCAGCAGTGACGTACCAGGCAATGAAATTCCCGGGCGCGCCGCAGGGCCTGAAGATGGCCTGCGGCGAGAACCCGAAGCGCGTCTACGGCGGAGAGGACGAGTTTCCCTCCACGCGCATGGGAAACGTCGCCGGCTATCGCGCGCAGTGGATGGAAGCGCAGGAGTACATCCGCGACCAGGCGCGAGTACGAGAAGAAGGTGGCCGAGGGCGACGAGGACGCGGAGCCCGTCAAGCGCGATCTGCGTCTCGACACGCTCGCGGGCGCGCTCAAGGGCGAGATCATCGTCCACCAGCACTGCTACCGCGCCGACGAGATGGCGACCGTGCTCGACATGGCGGACGAATTCGGCTACCGCGTGGCCGCGTTCCATCACGCGGCCGAGGCCTACAAGATCGCGAACCTCCTCGCCGAGCGGGGCGTATGTGGCGCGATGTGGGCGGACTGGTGGGGCTTCAAGATGGAGTCGTACGACGGCATCGAGGAGAACATCGCGATGGTCGACGCGGCACCCGGCGGGTGCGCAATCGTGCACTCCGATTCGGAGGAGGGCATACAGCGCCTCAACCAGGAGGCCGGCAAGGCGATGGCGCACGGCGTGAACGTCGGGTTCGCGATTGCGCCGGAGCGGGCGATCACCTGGATCACGGCCAACCCGGCGAAGGCGCTCGGGATCCTCGAGCGCACGGGAACGCTCGAGCCGGGAAAGATGGCGGACGTGGTGCTGTGGAACGCGAATCCGTTCAGCGTGTACGCGCTCGCCGACCTGGTCTACATCGACGGCGCATTGCGTTACGACCGCACGCATCCGCCGGCGGCGCCCGATTCGGATTTCAGCCTCGGTCAAGCCGCCACGGCGGTGGGAGCACGGCCATGAGGTTCCGCATCGCCGATCGCGATTGCGGCTGTCCTGGCGGCGCTCGCGCAGTCTCCGCTCGCGGTCGACACCGGCTTCGGCGGCGAGCGTGCTCATCCGCAACGCCACCATCCACACGATGGGTGCGGATGGCGTCGTCGCCGGCGACCTGCTGATCACCGACGGCCGGATCGCGGCCATCGGCAGCAACCTGGCCGCGCCACCGGGCGCAGAGATCATCGATGCGGCGGGCCGCGTCGTGACGCCCGGGCTCTTCGGCGGTGTCGGTCACCTCGGCGTCGAGGAGATCGGGATCGAGCCGAGCGAGGGCGACTACGCGCTTGCGCTCGGCGAGATGCGCCCGGAGTTCGACGTGACGCTCGCCTTCAATCCGAATTCCGCTGCGATCGGGTCAACCGCGTGGGCGGCGTGACCTTCGCGGTGCTCGCGCCCACGGCGGAGGCGGGTTCGGGCGATCAACGCCGGGGGCACGATCATTGCCGGCCAGGGCGCGGTCGTGACGCTCGATGGCAACGTCTCGCCCGCCGGGCGTGCACTGTTCGTCAATCTCGGCGGCGATGCGAACGGGCTGTCGGGCGGAAGCCGCGCGGCGCAGTTCATGCTGCTCAAGCAGGCGTTGTTCGAGGCGCGATCGCCGGAGCGACTGCAGGCGAGCGACGAGCGGCTGCTGACGCCGCTCGGCCGGCAGACGCTCTCGGAGTTCCTCGAGCGCGGCTCGCCGTTCGTGTTCGACGTCGACCGCGCGGCGGATATCCGCCAGGTCGTCGAGTTCGCGCGTCGAGAGAAGCTCCGCGCCGTCATCGCCGGCGGCGCGGAAGCGTGGCTGGTCGCAGGGGAGCTCGAAGCCGCGGGCGTGCCGGTGATCCTGGATCCGCTCGACAACCTGCCGGCGAGTTTCGACAAGGTCGGCGCGACGCTCGAGAACGCGGCGCGCCTGCAGAAGGCGGGCGTGACGATCGCGTTCAGCTTCCGCGACCCGCAGGCGCACAACGTTCGCAAGATCCGCCAGGCCGCAGGCAACGCGGTCGCGCACGGGCTGCCGCCGGAAGCTGCGCTTGCGGCGATGACGCGCAACCCCGCCGAGATCTTCGGCGTGGCCGATCGGACCGGGAACGCTCGAAGTCGGCCGGCCGGCGGATCTCGTCCTCTGGAGCGGGGATCCGTCTCGAGGTCACCTCGCTCGCCGAGCGCGTCTTCGTCGGCGGGCAGGCGATTCCGATGCGTTCACGGCAGACCGAGCTGCGCGACCGTTACCTCGAGCGGTTGCGGCGCGGCGCGGCGCGCTGAGCGATTTGCTATCTTGCTTGCCGTGCATGGATCGATCCTGAGCGCGAAGAGACGGACCTTTGAAAACGCTGCGTTTCTTCATTTCCTCGCCCGGCGACGTCTTTGAAGAGCGCGCGCTGGCCAGCCGGGTCATCGAACGGCTGCAGGGCGAGTTCATCGGAAGGGTCGTGCTGGAACCCGTCCTCTGGGAGCACGAACCGCTCGTTGCCACCTCGACCTTCCAGCATCAGATCGTCAAACCGTCCGACACCGACGTCGTCGTTTCGATTCTCTGGTCGCGTCTAGGGACGAAGCTGCCCGAGCAGTTCAGACGCGAGGACGGATCGCGATACGAATCCGGCACCGAGTACGAATTCGAGGAAGCGATCGAGGGATTTCGCAGGAACGGCAAGCCGGATCTCCTCGTCTATCGCAAGACCGCCCCGCCGTCCGTCCGGCTCGACGACGAGAAGGATCTGATGGAGCGGCTAGGGCAGAAAAAGAAGCTCGATCAGTTCATCGACAAGTGGTTTCACGACAAGGCCGAAGGCACCCTCACCGCCGCGTTCCATCCCTTCGAGTCGCCGAGTGACTTCGAGATTCTGCTCGAGAACCACCTCCACAAGCTGATCGATCGACATCTCCCGCGGAGTGTCGCCTCGTCCTCGGAGGCGCGCGCGGTCTGGAAGAAAGGCTCGCCGTTCCGCGGACTGGAGGCGTTCGAGTTCGAGCACGCACCGGTGTTCTTCGGTCGGACAAGAGCCGTTTCCGATGTCCTGAAGGCGTTGCGTGAGCAGGCCGCCGAGGGTCGCGCGTTCGTGCTGATCCTCGGCATGAGCGGTGGCGGCAAGTCGTCGGTCGTCCGCGCCGGCGTTCTGCCGATGCTGACGAAGTCGGGCGTCATCGAGGGCGTCGGGCTCTGGCGGCGCGCGGTGTTCAGGCCGACGGACGTTCGAGGCGATCTATTTACCGGGCTGGCGAAGGCACTCCTGCGCGAGCATGCACTGCCCTCGCTTGACGCGGACGGCAAGGGACCCGACGAGCTTGCGAAGATATTGCGGGAATCGCCATCGGCGGCGACGTCGCTGATACGCAATGCCTTGACTCGCGAGGAGCAGACGGAGGGCAAGCCCAACGCCCGCCTCGCGCTGGTCGTCGATCAGATGGAGGAGATGTACACGCAGGAGGAGATCCCGTCCGGGCATCGGCAGTCGTTCTTCGAGGTCATCGATGCGCTGGCGCGAAGCGGGCGGGTCTGGGTCATCTGCACCCTGCGCAGCGACTTCTATCCGCGGCTTGCCAACCACCCGAAGCTCGCCGCTCTGAAGGAAGGCGCGGGGCAGTACGACCTGATGCCGCCGAACGCGAGCGAGATCGGTCAGATGATCCGCCTGCCGGCGAGCGCGGCAGGCCTGCGGTTCGAGGAGGATCCGGCGAGCAGCGAGCGCCTGGACGACATGCTGCGCGATGCGGCCGCCGGTCACCGGGAAATCCTGCCACTGCTGCAGTTCACTCTCGAGGAGCTCTACCAGCGCCGTACCGAGGACGGCATGCTCACCCTGGCGGCGTACCGCGAGCTCGGCGGTGTCGAGGGCTCGCTCGCGCAACGAGCGGAGACCGTATTCAAGCAGCTCCCCGACGACGTCGAAGTCGAGCTGCCGAAGGTGCTGAACGCGCTGGTGAGCATCGGGCAGGACGGCCAGGCGGCGATCGGTCGAAAACGAGCGCCCTGGTCCGACGTGTCCACGGGCAAGAGTCGCGAGCTGGTCGACACCTTCGTCGACAACCGTCTGTTCGTCACCGAGCTCGCCGATGACGGCAGCGCCGTGGTCACGGTGGCGCACGAGGCCCTGCTCTGGCACTGGCCCCGCGTCACGGACTGGGTCGCGCAGAATCGCGAGAGCCTGCGCATCCGCGGCCGCATCGCGGCCGCCGCGCAGCGCTGGGAGGCCGAGAACCGGCCGCCGGACCTGTTGTTGCCGGCCGGCAAGCCGCTCATCGAAGCGGAATCGCTGCTCGAGCACGGCATCGAGCTGCACCAGGACGAGGCCGCCTTCATCCAGGCGTCGATCGCCCGCGCCAGGCGCATCCAGCGGCTCAAGGTCGGTGTCGTTGCCACGGTCGCGATCCTGGGCGTCGTGGCATTGGTGCTCGGCATTTCTCGCCATTCGCTCAACGCATCCGGGCGAACGAGGCCCGCGCGAACGCCGTGATCGAAGCGGAGACCGCCAAGGAGACCACCAGCTTCATGGTCCGGCTGTTCGAGGTGTCCGATCCGAGCGAGGCGCGCGGCAATACGATCACGGCCACGCGAGATCATGGACCAGGGCGCCAAGCGGATCGAATAGGAGCTCGAGGCGCAGCCCCGCATCCAGGCGACCCTCATGGAGACGATGGGCACGGTCTATACGAGCCTCGGTCTGTACGACCAGGCGGTCCCGCTCCTGCAGAGCGCGCTCGACAAGCGCAAGGCGCTTTACGGCGAGAAACACCTGGAAGTCGCCCAGTCGCTGGATCGCCTCGGCGAGGTCCTGAAGCTCAAGGCCGATCATGACCAGGCGCTCCCGATGTACCGCGAGGCGCTGGCACTGCGGCGCAAGATGCTCGGCAACGAGCACATCGACACGGCGCGCAGCGTGTACGAGCTCGCCGAGCTGCTGAGCCGGATGGGCGATTATGCCGCGGCCGACCCGCTCTTCCGGGAAGCGCTGGCGCTGCGGCGCAAGCTGACCGGCGACGAAGAGCCCGGAAGTCGCGCAAAGCATCGAGGGCGTGGCTCTCAACCTGTTCGACCAGGGCAACTTACGAGGAGTCCGTCAAGCTCATGCGCGAGGCCGTCGCGATGCAGCGCGAGCTGCACGACGGGCCGCATCCCGAGCCTCGCGGATGCCCTGAACAACCTGGGGTGGGTGCTCGGCGAACTGGGCCAGTTCGAGGAGGCCGAGCAGCTCTACCGGCAGGCGCTCGAGATGCAGCGGGTCCTGCTGGGCGAGGCCCACCCGTACATCGCCATCGGGCTCAACAACGTGGCGCTCGCTGCTGCAGGAGCAGCGCAAGTATGACGAGGCCGAAGCCCTGTACCGCGAGGCGCTCGAAATGCAGCGCAAGCTCCTGGGCAACGACCACCCGGACGTCGCGCTGGCGCTCAACAACCTCGCCTACATCGCTCATGACAAGGGCGACCTGAACAAGGCCGAGAAGTTGTCGCGGGAATCCCTCGAGATGTACCGGCGCACGGTGGGCGAGCGAGCATCCTTCGGTCGCGAAGGGCATGAGCACCCTGGCGATGTGGCTGCTCGAAGACGGCGACCTTGCGTCGGCCGAGCCGCTGCTGCGCGAGTCGCTCGAGATGCGGAAAAAGCTGCTGGGCGCGGACCATGCGGACGTCGCGAGCACCATGACCCTGCTGGCGGTCTTTCTGATCGAAACCGGGCGCTATGAGGAAGCGCTGACGCTGGCCACCGGCGCCAAGGGAATCCTGCTCAAGGCGCTGGCGGCGGATCACTGGCGGACGGCCAGCGCCGCGGCCGCCGAAGGCGGAGCGCTCGCCGGGCTCAAGCGGTTCGACGAGGCGGAGAAGCTCCTGCTTGCGAGCTACAAGGTGCTGCACAAAGACAAGAGCGCCCTGCATATCTACGTGACGGGTTCGAGCCGCTGGCTCGCGAAGCTCTACCAGGCGATGGGCCAGCCCGCCAAGGCGGACAGGTACCGCGTGGGCCGGCACGGCTGACGGCCAGGCCGCGCGCGGTTCGACGACCGGTCGGGAGCGAGCGGCCGCCGGCTGTCGGATTGACATAATGCTTGCGTATCCGGCGCGGCAGTGTTGCCGCCGGAACCATTCGCGCGCATCCTACCCGTGAGTGCGTGCTTGTCCCGGAACGAGGGCGGCGCGTTCGACAGAACAAAACGACGAGAAGTCGACGTCCAGTTCGCAGAAGCGGACTGGGGAAGGGCAGATCCGAGAATAGCGCGCGGCATCGGCGATCGGCGGGCGCGCGGCTGCAATTCCTGATTCAGATTTCAGGCAGAGGAAGCACACATGTCAGTAAAGGTTGGCTATGGAGCGCTGGTGGCGCTCGTGCTTGCTGCGATTTCGACGGTCGCGAACGCAAGCGCCGATCGCCACGTTCTCCACGAGGGAAATTTCGACGGCCGCTTCTACGAGGTGGTCGGCTCGCGCCAGCGGAATCACCTGGGACGGCTGCCAAGAGCGGCCGCCGAAGTCCGAAGACGCATGAGAGGCGTGCAGGGCCATCTCGCGACCATCAATTCGGCCGGAGAAGACGAGTACGTTCATGGCCTGGTCTCTGCCAGGAGCACTCCAGAGGCAAGGCGGCCTGGGTCGGCGCAGATCAGGTGGCGTGCACGCAGAACCCGGGAGCCGGGATGCGGCTGGAAATGGATCAATGGCGAGACCATTGCGCCGGCTCAACACACAGCCGTGCCCTACACGAACTGGCAGCGATGACGGGCGTAGGCGAGCCCAATGACACACGGCGGCGACGAGAAGCATCTCACGGTCAACCATGGTGGGCAACTTCGGCTGGAACGACGAGACTGGCCTCAGCAATGTTCTGGGGCTTACGTCGTCGAATTCGGCGACAAGCTGGCCCCCGTCCCCGCCGACGCCTGCGCTCGCGGTCGGCCGGAATCCCCGGGGGATGCAACCCGACGGGCGTTCTGAACGTCAAGTTCCCGCTGGCTCGAGCAACACCGTCGAAGGCAACTATCACGGCGCAGCTACCTGGCGATCACCGACCCGCGCTTCGCGACCGGGAGATGCGGAAAGACCCACTGCCCCTGGATCTCCTGCCCAGGCGCCCGGCGAGGTCGTCCACGAGTCATCGTTCCGCCTTACCTGTGCGCGTCATCCGGTCAGTTCGTGATGTTCAAGTCCGAGCACCCGACGTAGTCATCACCAAGGGTATCGTCGAGTTCATCGCCGATGCGAGAAGCTGCAGGGCGCGACAGATTTGGCTGCAATGACCCGTTTCCAAGCGTGCCATGCCTCGGCGCCCGACGGACCAGGATGTCGCGACCTACCAGACGAACGACAGGGCGGACACGCTCGAGAACGATTTCGTCCGTGGCAATGCGAGGATCCACGTTCGATGGCAGCTGAACGAGAGTCACCTTCGGCTGCATCAACCCGCCGCGCGGCGGTGGCAAGGGCTCCTGGTATGGCGTCGGCCTGCGCATCGATCCGGCCCCCTGCACGATGGTGCCGACCCAGCGTCGCTCAGCAGGCCCTGCAGCGAGCTACAAGCCTGACGCTGCTGAGGCTTGCCGTCGTCGAATCGAAAAGCCGGCGCCTCGAAGGGCATCCGACTGGCAAGCGCTCGAATGCCAGGTCGATGCCGCGATCATCGATCACAACCGCGGCAACTACGCGAACGCGCTGTTCAAGTCCGGATCTTCCTGAAGACGTCGGAGCCCAACTACCAGCGTACTCGCCGGTACGAGAACTACAACGGGGAGCACCTGTATCGCGCCGTGAACATCAGGACCTCTCACAGCAGACGATGGTTGCCGATCTTCCAGACCTGCCGTCGCCGAGCGCGATGCCGCGGCGCGGCAGCCGCGTCTCGCCAGAGAAAGGGCCCGCAAGGGCCCTTTCTTTTGGCACGCCTCGCCGGCGTCCCGCCTTCTGTGCCGCGATGCACGGTCGGGCGCGGCGGCCCCGGTATACTTCGCTCGACATGCGCGCGACCGACCGTCTTTCAACCATCGTCCTCGTGGTCCTGGCGTTCGGCCTGCCCGCCGCCTGCGAGCGGAGGAGGCCGTGCCCGAAGCCGCGGCGGCCGCCGTCTCCGTCGCGCCGGTGGCGGCACCCGCTGCGGTCGCAGCCAGCCACCCGCCGTTGCCGCGTTGCCGCCGATGCAATCCGTCGCCGCAGCGGCCGTCGCTGCAACCGTCGCCGCTTCAGCCTCGGGCAGCGCGGCCACGACCCCGATCCGGCCGCCGCGTCGGGATTCGCCGAGGCCGACCGGCTGGTCGTGCACAAGTCGAAGCGCCGCCTCGAGCTGCTGAAGGCCGGCGCGGTGATCGCCGAGTACCCGATCCGCCTCGGCCTCAATCCCGCGGGTCACAAGCTGCACGAGGGCGACTTCCGCACGCCCGAGGGTCACTACTACCTCTCGCGGCGCAATCCGCGCAGCGAGTTCTTCCTGTCGATCGGGGTGTCCTATCCCAACGACGCGGACCGGCGCCGCGCACGCGGGAACGGCAAGGCGCCGGGCGGCTCGATCATGATCCACGGCCAGCCCAACGTGCCGCGCAAGCCCGCCGACTACTACGCGCGCAACGACTGGACCGACGGCTGCATCGCGGTCAGCAATTCCGACATGGTCGACATCTGGCTGCGCACGAAGGTCGGCCTGCCGATCGACATCCGTCCATGATGCGCAAGGCCGAAGCCGTCGTCCCGGCCTTCGAGGAGGTCGATTCGGTCGACGCGCGCGTCGCACCGACCGGCAGCCTCGAGAACCTCTCCCAGGACGAGGTCGACCGGCTGCTCGACACCTCGCGCGGCGGTCTCTACCCGCTGTACCGGCGCTGCTCGCTCGCGGTGCTGAACAGCGGCGGCGAGACCGACGACGCGCGGGCGATCTTCGAGCGCTACGCGGACTTCGACATCAGCATCGTTCGCCAGGCCTGGGGCGTGAAGCTGCAGCTCCGGAACGCGCCGTCCTCCGCCTTCGTCGATGGCCGGATGATCCGCGGCATCCAGGAGCACCTCTTCGCGGTGCTGCGCGACATCCTCTACCTGCACGCGCGAAGTGCTCGAGCACGGCGCGATCGAGCTCAAGGAGCCCGAGCAGATCACCAACGCGGTCTACCGGCTGCTGCGCAACGCCGGGATCCTGCCGCCGCGCATGCGCCCGGACCTCGTCGTCTGCTGGGGCGGGCACTCGATCAGCCGCGAGGAGTACGAGTACACCAAGAAGGTCGGCTACGAGCTCGGGCTGCGCGCGCTCAACGTCTGCACCGGTTGCGGGCCGGGCGCGATGAAGGGCCCGATGAAGGGCGCCACCATCGGCCACTCCAAGCAGCGGATCCGCGACGGCCGTTATCTCGGCCTCACCGAGCCGGGCATCGTCGCCGCGGAGCCGCCGAACCCGATCGTCAACCAGCTCGTGATCCTGCCCGACATCGAGAAGCGCCTCGAGGCCTTCGTGCGCGTCGGGCACGGCATCCTCGTCTTCCCCGGCGGCGTGGGCACGGCCGAGGAGATCCTCTACCTGCTGGGCATTCTGCTCGACCCGGCGAACGCCGAGCAGCCCTTCCCGGTGGTGTTCACCGGGCCGGCTTCCGCGGCAGGGTATTTCGACCAGATCGACGCCTTCCTCGCCGCGACCCTCGGCCCGACGGTGCGGCAGTGTTATCGCATCATCCTCGGGGATCCGCCCGAGGTCGCCCGCGAAATGCTGCGCGGGATGGACGCCGTGCGCGATTTCCGCCGCCGCAAGTCCGATGCCTACAACTTCAACTGGCTGCTGCGCATCCCGTTCGACCTGCAGCAGCCCTTCGAGCCGAGCCACGCGCGCATGGCGGCGCTCAGGCTCCGCCGCGACACGCCGCCGCACCTGCTCGCCGCGGAGCTGCGACGTGCCTTCTCGGGCATCGTCTCGGGCAACGTCAAGGAGCAGGGCGTGCGGCTGATCGAGCAGCACGGGCCGTTCGAGCTGCACGGCGACCCGGAGCTGCTGCGGCCTCTCGACGGCCTGCTCGAGGCCTTCGTCCGCGACCGGCGGATGAAGATCGCCGGCGAGTACCGCCCCTGCTACCGCCTCGTCGCCTGACCGAGCCGCTTCCGACGTCGCCCGGACGCGAGGAGCTTATCTGTGACGCAATTCCGGACAGCCCCGCGGCTGGCCCGTAGCTTCCGCTGCAGGCGAACGGTGTATCCATGAGCGACCGCAAAAACGTGGCCGGCCGGCCCGTCCAGGACGGACGACGGCAAGCCCGCCGAGGCAAACGGCCGCCGGTCAAAGTTCGGCGCCGCCGCCGACGGCTGGGAGGCCTACAACAGCTGGCTCGACCGCGTCCGTCAGCAGGGCGGGCCGACGTCGCGGCAGGCTGTCATCGCCAAGGCCCTCTACAGCGTTTCCAGCTACAAGAGCTGGGCGGACAAGGCGAAGGATGCCTTCGACAAGGACGGCTGAGCGCGCTGCGCGCTATCATTGCCCGGCGTTCGCGGGCGATACCTCGGTATAACACGCGAAGGCAGGTTCAATGGAACGCTGGCTCAAGTGGCTCGATGATCTCGATGATCTCTGTGCCCTCGTTTGGCACCACTCCCCGCAAGTCGTCACGACCGCGCTGCTGCTGGTCGCCTTCGTCACTTCCGTCGGCATCGTCTTCGTCTTCGGGCCGCCCGACCTGCTCGCCGCGCCCTGAGGGCGACCGATGAGCGGCCCGCGCAGGCCGGACGACGCCGAGCTGCGCGCGCGGCTCACGGAGGAGCAGTACCGAGTCACGCAGGAAAAGGGCACGGAACGCGCATTCAGCGGGCCGCTGCTGCACAACAAGGAAACCGGGGTCTACGCCTGCGTCGTCTGCGGCAGCGAGCTTTTCGAATCGAAGACGAAGTACGACTCGGGCTCCGGCTGGCCGTCGTTCTGGCTGCCGCTGGCCGGCGACCGCGTGGCGACGCACGTCGACCGCAGCCACGGGATGGTGCGGCAGGAAGTCACCTGCGCGAACTGTGGCGCGCACCTGGGGCACGTCTTCGAGGACGGCCCGCAGCCCTCCGGGCTGCGATACTGCATCAATTCGGCCTCGCTCGACTTCAAGCGCGGCGGTCAGGAGAAGAAATGATGGATCGATTTCCCCGCGAGCCGGCCCGCGGGCCGGTGCGTCGCACTGCTGCTTCACCTGCGCGCTGGCCGCCTGCGGATCGGTGGCCTCGCCGGAGGCCACCGCACCGGTCGCCGCCCGCCGCAATCCCGTCGCACCCGGTCCGCCGGATGTACCCGGGCTCGTCGTGTCGGATCTCGAAGCCGGCAGCGGCGCCGAGGCGCTGCCGGGCAGCCTCGTCACCGTGCACTACACGGGCTGGCTCTATGATCCGAACGCATCGGAGAGCAAGGGCGCGAAGTTCGACAGCTCGCGTGACGCGGGCGGTCGGCCCTTCCAGTTCTGGCTCGGCGCCGGGAACGTGATCCGCGGCTGGGACGAAGGCGTCGTCGGGATGAAGGTCGGCGGTCAGCGCCGGCTCGTCATTCCCTCGTCGCTGGGCTATGGCCAGCGTGGAGCCGGCGGCGTGATCCCTCCCGGGGCCGCGCTGGTGTTCGACGTCGAGTTGCTGGACGTGCGAGCCGGCGCCGGCTGAGCGTGTCGCCGTTCCGCCCGCCGATCCCCGAAGCGGTCGTCATCGACGGCCCGGTCGGGAGGATCGAGGCGCGGGCCGAGGATCCGTCGCCCGGGAGCGCGCCCGATGTCGCGGGCGTCGTCTGTCACCCGCACCCCCTGTACGGCGGCACCATGCAGAACAAGGTGGTGCACACGCTTGCTCGCGCGATGCAGGAACTCGGCGCGCCGACCGTGCGATTCAATTTCCGCGGCGTGGGGGGCAGCGCCGGTACGCACGACGACGGGGTGGGCGAGATCGATGACGCCGTGGCGTCGCCGACTGGGCGCGGCAGCGCTGGCGCTGCGAGCGCCTGTGGCTCGCGGGGTTCTCGTTCGGCGCCGCGGTCGCGCTCCAGGCGGCGCCGCGGCTCAGCCCGGAGCGGCTGATCACCGTCGCGCCGCCGGTGGCGCGTCTCGGTCTCGAGGCGATGCCGCCGCGGCCCGATGCCGACTGGTTGATCGTGCAGGGAGACGCCGACGAGCTGGTCCGCGCCGACAGACGTCGCGCGCTGGGCCGCGGCGTATGAGCCCCGGCCCGAGCTCGCGATGCTCGCGGGCGCGGAGCATTTCTTTCACGGCCGGCTGGCCGAGTTGCGTGAGGTGGTCATGGGCTTTCTGCGCGGACCGATGCTCGGGCTGAACGCGCCGGCCGGCGGCAGATCGCAGGTCAGAGGCAGGGTTGGAGCCAATCGCCGGGGCGGCGCGCGCCGCCCCGGCCTGAAATCCGTTCGGCTCAGTTCACCATGCCCTTGAGGTTCTTCAGCGGCATGATCCGGACCTTCTTGCTGGCCGGCTTCGCCTTGAAAACCATCTTCTCGCCGGTGAAGGGGTTCACGCCTTCACGCGTCTTCGTGGCGGGCTTCTTGACGACCTTCATCTTCGCGAGGCCCGGCAGCGTGAACAGGCCCGAGCCCTTCAGGCTGCGCTTGATCACCGTTCCGAGGGAATCGAAGACCGAGCCCACCTGCTTCTTGGAAAGACCCGTGTCCTTCGAGATCGCAGCGAGGATGTCGGACTTGGTGGGCGCTGAACTCTTCTTTGCCATGTATCGTCTCCTGTGGATGGTTCGCGGGCCGCTGGCCCCGAGAAAATCGAAGCGCGCGGGAAAATAACACAAGATCGCGGCGTGTTTAAGCGCTCCGGAGGCTTTTTTTCCAGTCTCCGGACGATCAGTCGGCGAAGAACTCCCGCTTGAACTGCACCGAAAACGGCCCCGCCTGTTCGGCGGGCGACGCGTCGATGTCGAAAACCAGGATCTCGTTGCCGCTGATTCCGACCTCGCCGATGAAGTAGATCGACTGGCCCTCGGTGATCCGCCGCACCTGCAGATTCTTGAGCTGGCCGTTCAGGTTGCGCGCCGTAGCCGTCACGGTGCCGTCGACAGGCGTGCTGCGACCGTCGGCCGATTTCCTGAGCAGCGACACGTTGAGCAGGACGCGGTTGGCGCTGCGCTCGATGCCGTAGGCGCGCGCGACTTCGGGCGTCAGCAGATCGGTGCGCACCGCGTTGTAATGCAGCTCGAAATCGCCGAAGTCCTGGTGAGTGGGCTCGCTCGGTGCGGCGACCTGGGGCGCCATCTCGGGTCCGGACGGCGAGCCGCAGGAAGCGACGGCGAGGGCCGACAACGCGAGCAGCGGCAGTGTCCCGGATCGCAGGTCGCGAACCGACATCGGCGGATCTCCCGGGGATTTCCCGCGATCGACCAGTGCGCAACTATAGTGGAAGGCGCTTTCAGCGCAACAGGATTTGCAGCGCCTGCAGGCCGATCAGCACGAAGATCGGCGAGAAGTCGAGGCCGCCGATCGGCGGGATGACGCGGCGCAGCGGCCCGAGCAGCGGCCCGCACAGGCGCTCGAGGATCGCTGCTGCCGGACTGCGTGCGCCGGGCGCCACCCAGCTGAGCACGACGTGCAGCAGGACGGCGAAGAAGTAGAACTGCAGCACGGTGCGCGCGAGGTCGCGCAGCGCCACCGACAGCGATCGGCGAGCGGCGAGGTCATCGGCGCGCCGGCGACGCCGAAGATGAGCGCGGTGCCCGCGACCTGCACGATCAGCAGGGCCACGATGGCCGCGACGTCGACCCGGCCAGCCGGACGCATGAGCTTGCGCAGCGGCAGCACCAGCGGATCGGTGACGCGCAGCACCGCCTGGCCGATCGGGTTGCGGAAATCGGCGCGCACCAGCGGAAACAGCGCGCGCAGCAGAAAGGCGATCACGATCAAGGTGATCAGGGCGTCGAGGACGAAGATCAGTGCCTGCATGGTCGGGTCCTGGATTGCCCTCCGCGGGTCATCGCTCGCCGGCCTGCGCCGCCAGTTCCGCTGCGCGACGGGTCGCGGCGGCGACCGCGGCGGAGAAAATAGCACGCACGTCCGCAGCGTCGAGCACAGCGAGGGCGGCCGCCGTCGTTCCACCCTTTGAAGTCACCTGCGCGCGCAGCTCCTCCGGCGCGCTCGTGCCCTGCCGCCGCCATCTCGCCGGCCCCTGCGGCGGTGACGATTGCGAGCCGACGCGCGACGTCGGCCGGAAGCCCGAGCGCGCGACCGGCGTCCTCCAGGGCTTCCATCAGCAGGAAGAAATAGGCGGGACCGCTGCCCGGAGACTGCCGTCACGACGTCGAGCAGCGGCTCGGAATCGATCCAGAGCGTGTCGCCGCAGGCCGCAAGGATGCTCTCCGCGCGCGCGCGCTCCTCCGCGAGTCACGCCCGGCGGCGCGTAGAGCGCGGTGATGCCCCGGCCGATGAGCGCCGGCCGGTTCGGCATGGCGCGAACCAGCGCGACGCCGGTGCCGAGCCAGCGCGCAAGGTCCGCGAAGGCGGACTGCCCGCGGCGATCGACACCACGAGCCGGCGCCGATCGGCGATCGCCGCGGCGATGCCGGACGCTGACGTCACGCACGTCCTGTGGCTTGACCGCGAGCACGATGGTGTCGGCCGCGTGCCGCCGCGGCTGCATTGTCGTCCGTCGTGCGCACCGAGTATTCGCCGCGCCAGCGCAGCCCGGCGCGCCGTGAGCGGCTCTGCGACCGTGATCGCGTCGGCGGCCACGCCGCGCGCGCGCAGCGCGCCGATCAGGCTCTCCGCCATGTGCCCGCCGCCGATGAAGGCTATCCGCATCGTCGAGCCCCGTCAGGACCGCGGTCCGAATATGGCCGTGCCGATCCGCACGATCGTCGCGCCCTCGGCGATCGCCGCCTCGAGGTCGGCGCTCATCCCCATGGACAGCGTGTCGAGCGCATGCCCACGCCGGTTGAGATCGGCGAGCAGCTCCCGCAGCCGCCGGAAAGGGGCGCGTTGCGCCGTCGCATCGGCTGCCGGTTCGGGCATGCACATCAGGCCCTTCAGCTCGAGGCGCGGTAAGCGGGCCACCGACGCAGCAAGCGCCGGCAGCGCCGTCGGCGTCGATACCGCCGCGGGCCGGATCGATGCCGTCCCGCACCTGCAGCAGGACCTTGAGCGGCGCGGCGTGATGCGGTCGCTGCTCGTCGAGCCGCTGCGCGATCCGCTCGCGATCGACGCTGTGCACCCAGTCGAAATGCGCGGCCACGTCGCGAGTCTTGTTCGCCTGCAGCCGGCCGATGAAGTGCCAGGTGATCGGCAGGCCGCGCAGCGCCTCGAGCTTGGGCAGCGCCTCCTGCAGGTAGTTCTCGCCGAAATCGCGCTGACCGGCCGCCGCAGGCGGCGCGTATCGTGGCCGCCGTCTGCTGCTTGCTGACGGCGAGCAGGCGGATCTCGGCCGGGTCCCGCGCCGCGAGCCGGGCCGCCGCAGCGATCCTCCTGTGCACGGAATCGAGGCCGGCGGGTGAGAACTGCGGAGCGGTTAACATATTGGGGTCCGAGGCCCTGATTTATACTGCGGCCGCTCGCGCGGGCTTTGCCGCTCCTGTCCCCGTCGCGCGGGCACGAGGAATACAGATGGCCGTCGACATCGCCCAGTTGCTGGCGTTTGCCGTCAAGAACAACGCCTCCGACCTGCACCTCTCGGCGGGGGTTCCCCCCATGATCCGCGTCGATGGCGACATGAAGCGGATCAACATGCCGGCGCTGACGCACAAGGAAGTGCACAGCATGGTGTACGACATCATGAATGACAAGCAAAGGAAGGCGTACGAGGAATTCTACGAGACCGACTTTTCGTTCGAGATCCCGAAGCTCGCGCGGTTCCGCGTCAACGCGTTCAACCAGAACCGCGGTGCGGCGGCGGTGTTCCGCAACATCCCCTCGGTCGTGCTGTCGCTCGACGACTTGAATGCGCCGAAGATCTTCAAGGACGTCGCCATGCACCCGCGCGGGCTCGTGCTGGTGACCGGCCCGACCGGCTCGGGCAAGTCGACCACGCTCGCGGCGATGATCAACTACGTCAACGACGAGCGGCCCTGATCACATCATCACGATCGAGGACCCGATCGAGTTCGTCCACGAGAGCAAGCGCTGCCTGATCAACCAGCGCGAGGTGCATCGCGACACGCTGGGCTTCAGCGAGGCGCTGCGCTCGGCGCTGCGCGAGGACCCGGACGTGATCCTGGTGGGCGAGATGCGCGACCTCGAGACCATCCGCCTCGCGCTCACCGGCGCCGAAACCGGCCACCTGGTGTTCGGCACCCTGCACACGAGCTCGGCCGCCAAGACCATCGACCGCGTGGTGGACGTGTTTCCCGCGGCCGAGAAGGAGATGGTCCGCGCGATGCTGTCCGAATCGCTGCGCGCGGTGATCTCGCAGTCGCTGCTGAAGCGCGTCGGCGGCGGGCGCATCGCGGCTCACGAGATCATGATCGGCACGCCGGCCATCCGTAACCTGATCCGCGAAGGCAAGATCGCGCAGATGTATTCCTCGATTCAGACCGGCCAGGCGGCTGGCATGCAGACGCTCGACCAGTGCTTGAAGGAGCTGCTGCAGAAGGGCGTCATCACGAAGGAAGAGGCGCGCCACAAGGCGCAGAACAAGGAGGAATTCTAGCCACCGCCGGGCTCCGGCGACGCTGGGGGAAAAATGGATCGCGAACACGGGCATCAAGCTCATGCAGGACCTGCTCCGCCGCATGGTGGAGAAGAACGGGTCGGACTTGTTCATCACCGCGGGCTTCGCGCCCGCCATCAAGGTCGACGGCGAAATCCGCGCGCAGACCAACCAGCCGCTCACGCCCGAGCAGAGCGCGCTGCTGGTGCGGGCGATCATGAACGACCGGCAGACCAAGGAATTCGACGCCACCAAGGAATGCAACTTCGCGATCGCGCCGCCGGGCATCGGCCGCTTCCGCGTCAGCGCCTTCGTGCAGATGGGGCTCACCGGCGCGGTGCTGCGCACGATCAACGTCAAGGTGCCGACGATCGAGGAGCTCGAGCTGCCGCCGATCCTCAAGGAGATCGTGCTGTCGAAGCGCGGTCTGTGCATCGTCGTCGGCGCGACCGGCTCGGGCAAGTCGACCTCGCTCGCCGCGATGCTCGACTACCGCAACGACAAGACCCGGGGCCACATCATCACGATCGAGGACCCGATCGAGTACGTGCACACGCACAGGAACTGCGTCATCACGCAGCGTGAAGTCGGCGTCGACACCGAGAGCTGGCACATGGCGCTCAAGAACACGCTGCGCCAGGCGCCCGACGTGATCCTGATCGGCGAAATCCGCGACCGCGACACGATGGAGTACGGCATCCAGTTCGCCGAGACCGGGCACCTCGTGCTCGCGACCCTGCACGCCAACAGCGCCAACCAGGCGCTCGACCGCATCATCAACTTCTTCCCCGAGGACCGGCGCGAGCAGCTCCTCATGGACCTGTCGCTCAACATCCGCGCGATGGTCTCGCAGCGGCTGATCCCGCGCGACGGCATCAAGGGGCGCGTCGCGGCCATGGAGATCATGCTCAACACCCCGCTGATCGCCGACCTGATCTTCCGCGGCGAAGTCGCCTCGATCAAGGAGATCATGGCGAAGTCGAACCGGCTGGGGATGAAGACCTTCGACCAGGCCTTGTATGACCTGTTCGAGACGGGCACGATTTCCTACGAAGAGGCCCTGCGCAACGCCGATTCCAAGAACGAGATCCGCTTGCGGATCAAGCTCGAGAGCAAGCGGCCCGACAAGTCCTATCTCGACGAGACCGGCCACCTGAAGATCATCGAAGAAGAGGACAAGGGGAAGCAGTTCGGATCATGACCACCACGACCGGCGAAACCGAAGGCTCGACGACCGACAGCCAGCAGACGCTGGTCGAGTCGGGCGCGGCGCGCAGCTTCGTGCTCAACACGAAGCCGCTCTTCAAGCTCATGGTGGAGAAGAAGGCGTCCGATCTCTTCTTCACGTCGAACGCCCCGATCAAGATCAAGATCGAAGGGCAGATCAAGCCGATCAACAAGCAGGTCCTCTCGGCAGAACAGGTGCGGCAGGCCGCCTACGGCCTGATGAATCAGGAGCAGCTCGATTACTTCCTCCAGGAGCTCGAGATCGATTTCGCGGTCTCGGAGCCCGGGCTGGGACGGTTCCGCGTCGCCGTGTTCCACCAGCGCGGCAACCCGGCGATGGTGCTGCGCTACATCACCGCGGAGATGCCCAAGATCGAGGACCTGGGCCTGCCGGAGATCCTCAAGGACCTGGTGATGCTCAAGCGCGGGCTGGTGCTGATGGTCGGGGCGACCGGCTCCGGCAAGTCGACCTCGCTCGCGGCGATGATCAACTACCGCAACGAGAACTCCTCCGACCACGTCCTCACGATCGAGGACCCCATCGAGTTCCTGCACCAGAACAAGAAGTCGATCATCAACCAGCGCGAGGTGGGACTCGACACCAAGTCATTTCACCGCGCGCTCCGCAGCGCGATGCGAGCCGCGCCAGACGTGATCCTGATCGGCGAAATCCGCGACCGCGAATCGATGGAGTACGCGATCACCTTTGCTGGCACCGGCCACCTGTGCCTCGCGACGCTTCACGCGAACAACGCGGCGGAGACGATGGACCGGATCATCAACATGTTCCCCCGCGACCAGCACTCGCAGATCTTCCTGGACCTGTCGCAGTACCTGAAGGGGATCCTGTCGCAGCGGCTGGTGATGGGCAAGGACGGCCGCCGGTACCCGGCGACCGAGGTTCTGCTCAACACGCCGCATGTCCAGGAGCTGATCAAGAAGGGCGACGTGGTCGGGGTCAAGGAAGCGCTGGTGCGCAGCAACGAGAAGGGCATGCAGAGCTTCGACGTGTCGCTCTACCAGCTCTACCTCGACGGCAAGGTGACGCTCGAAGACGCGCTCACCAACGCCGACTCGCGCACGAACCTCGAGGCCAAGATCAACTTCGGCTAGCCCGCGGTGACAGTTCGGCCCGGCCCGCTCTCCAGATATGGTCGTCGGCTGATCCGCGACGTCGACCTGCGCGTCAGCGTGTCGGCTCGACACCGGTCCACGCCGCGATAGACCCGGCCAAGCGGCCCTATGAAGCGGTACGCTTTTCGGGGAAGACGGCGTTCGCGTCGAACACCGGCCCATCGACGCAGACCCGCTTCATCGCGAGCTCGCCGTCGACCACGACCGGCACCGCGCAACCCGCGCAGCCGCCGACCGCGCAGGCCATGAATTCCTCGAGCGACACCTCGGCGGGGACAGCGAAGCGACGCGCGACGTCCGCCACCGCCTTGAGCATCGGGGTGGGGCCGCAGGCGTAGATCGCGACCTCGCCGAGTGCGTCGGCATCGAGCGTCGCGAGCCAGTGCTCGGCCAGCGCGGTCACATAGCCCTCGTAGCAGCCCGGGAACCCCGCCAGGCTCGCGAGCCGGCTCGGCACGCCCCAGTCCTCGAGCAGCGGCATGCCGGCGATGACACCTGCGGGCATGCCCGGGATCAGCAGCGTCGACGGTCGTGCGCGGAAGGGAAACGGGATCTCCGATCCCATCAGGACCAGCGGCCGCCAGCGCGCGTCGCCGCGCCGCCGCAGCGCGTCGGCGAGGAAGATCATCGGCGGGATACCCACGCCACCGCCGATGAGGAGCGCGCGCGGGCGCGCAGGGCGAGGCTGTGAAGCCCCGGCCGATCGGCCCGAGCAGGCTCAGGCGCGCACCCGCCGGTTGCCGCGACAGCTTCTCGAGCCCGGGGCCGACGACCTTGTAGAGGATGTCGATCGTCCCTGCGGCGGCATCGGCCAGCATGATCGACAGCGGCCGGCGCATCGGCAGCTCCACGTCGCAGGACAGGTGCGCAAAGCTGCCGGGCGTGGCCGCGGCCGCGCAGCGTGGCGCTTTCAGCCGGATCACGTACTGGCGTCCGGGGAACGCCTGCTGGGCGAGCACCTCCGCGTCCTCTACGAAGATCGTGCCGCGGTGCGGCGCGGCTCGTCATCCGTCGCTCCGTCTGCGTACGACGTTCGGGGCGCGCGATGGTCGCGAGGACCGCCATGCGCACCGCGACGCCGTTCGCCACCTGCTGCTGGATGGCGGACTGCGGGCCGTCGGCCACCTCCTCGCTGATCTCGACGCCGCGATTCATCGGGCCGGGATGCATGACCAGCGCGTCTGGACGCGCGAGCGCGAGACTGCCGGCCGTGATGCCGTACTCGCGGTGGTACGTTGCCGCGTCCGGGATGCGCGCCTCGGTCATGCGCTCGCGCTGGATGCGCAGCGCCATCACCACGTCGGCGCCCGGCAGACCCTCGGCAAGCGTGGTGCAGCGGCGGGCACCGCCGAACTCGGCGGGCTCTGGCAACAGTTCCGGCGGGCCGACGAGGCGGAACTCCCGGACCCCGAGCGTGTGGAGCGCCTGCCAGGCCGATCGGGCGACGCGCGAGTGACGCACGTCGCCGACCACCGCGACCACCAGCCGCGCGGTATCCCCGAGGCGCTGGCGGATCGTGAGCGCATCGAGCAGCCCCTGCGTCGGATGCGACAGATGCGCCTCGCCGGCATTCAGCACGCTGACATGCGGCGCGGTGTGGCGCGCGATCCAGGCCGGCAGGCCCGGCTCGGCGTCGCGCAGCACGAACACGTCGACCGCCATGGCCTGCAGCGTGTAGATCGTGTCCAGCACCGTCTCACCCTTCACGCGCGAGGAAGACTGCATCTCCAGGTTCACGACCGTGGCGCCCAGGCGCGCGGCGGCGAGCTCGAAGGACACGCGCGTGCGGGTGCTCGGTTCGAAAAAGAGGTTCGCGACCGTGCGCCCCGCGAGGGTCGCATCGTATGCGGGCCGCTCGCCCGGCCGACGGACGTAGCGCTGCGCCAGGTCGAGCAGCGACTGCATCTCCTCGCGGTCGATGCCATCGAGCGTCAGCAGATGGCGCAGCCGTCCTGTCGCGTCGCGCTGCTCTTCGCGGCCGCTGTCGATGGTCAAGGCGTGCCCCCGCTGGGTCGGATCGTTGCCTGCAGCCAGGTCTCGAGGATCAGTCGCGCCGCGTTGGCGTCGATGTCCTCGCGCCGCACCCGCCGCCTGCGCGCGCCCGAGCGCCGCGCCTCGCGCAGGTCCGCCTGGGCGGCCGACGAGGTCAGGCGCTCGTCCACGAGTTCGACGGGCAGCTGGTACCGCTTCGACAGCTCCGTCGCAAATTCGCGGCAGGCAGCCGTCAGTACGGTTTCGGAACCGTCCATATTATAGGGCAGGCCGACCACGGCGCGGGCTCGGTGACCACTGCCGGACGCAGCGAGTCACGGCCTCCCAGTCGGCCGCGCCGCGCGCCGCGAGCACACCGACGGCCGTCGCGGTTCGCGTGCCGGTGTTGCCGACCGCTACGCCGATCCGGCGCAGCCCGTAGTCAAAGGCGAGTATCAGCTCGGCAGTCCGGGTCACGGGCGCGTCAGGCGCGACCGGCATCGTGGCTCAGGTGCAGCAGGTTGACGCCGAGCAGGCGGCCGGCCTCGTGCCAGCGTTCTTCGAGCGGCGTTTCGAACATCAGGCGGTCGTCCGCCGCCACCGACAGCCAGGCGTTCTGCGCCATCTCGTCCTCGAGCTGGCCGGCTTCCCAGCCTGCATAGCCCAGCGCAACGATGGCCTGCTCCGGTCCCCGTCCACCGGCCATCGCATCGAGGATGTCGCGCGAGGTCGTCAGGTGCACGCGCTCCGAGAATGGCAGCGTCGAGTCCCAGGTCGTGCCGGCGGAGTGCAGCACGAAGCCGCGGTCGGTCTGCACCGGGCCGCCACGCAGCACCGGGCGGCGGACCAGCCGCTCGTCCGCGGAGTCGAGCCCGAGCTGCTCGAACACGTCGCCGAGATCCATCTTGAGCGGCTTGTTGATCACGATCCCGAGCGCGCCCGCGGCGTTGTGCTCGCAGATGAGCGTCACCGACTGGGCGAAATTCGGATCGGCCATGCCCGGCATGGCGATCAGGAACTGGTTGGTGAAGTAGGTCGCCGACATCGCGCAGGGAACCTCGCAGGCTCCTAGTATCCGGCCGCGGTGGCGACCCTCACAAGCGCGGTTGCGGCCGGATCAGGGCCGTCCCGTGCTGACGGCGCCGCCGCCGAGGCGACCCTCGAGGAACTGCCATTCGTAGGCAAAGCGCAGCACCGGATAGCTCTTGCGCATGGCGGTGGGGAACGGATCGAACGGCGAGGCCAGGCGCACGATGTTGACCGCGGCCTGGTCGAGCTCCGGGTGCCCACTCGAGCGGCGCACGACGACCTGGTCGAGCTGCCCGTCGGCGGCGATCGCCACCTCGAGCACCGGGTTGCCCGACAACGAGCGGCGCCGCGCCTCGTTCGGGAAGTTGAGGGTACCCACCTGCTCGATGCGCAACTTCCAGCCGTGCAGGTAGCGCGCGATCTGCGAGGCGCGGGTGTCGGCCAGGAGCTCGGCGCCGGCTGACCGTGTCACCGCGCAACACCAGTTCGGGCAGGGCAGGCCTTGCATCTCGCGCCACCTGCGGCAGCGATTGCAGCGCAAGCGGCGCCTGCGCGGAACGGGCTTCCTGCCGGTCGCTGCCCGCGAGCGCCCGCTGGGCGCCGGCGGTCCGGGCAGCCAGGGCCTGCGACTGGCCCCGGACAGCGTCGACCGGATCCGGCGCGGGCAGCTCGCCCCCTTCGGCGCGGCCGTCCAGGTTGAGACCCGGGGACGGCTCGGGCAACGAGGGGCGTGCGCGGTCCGTCGTGGTTCCCGAGCCGCGCTGGTTGCGCTGGGCGATATAACTCGCATCCAGGTTCGCCTCCTGCTCGGGCGCATCGGCCACGAGCAGCACCTCGAGCGTCGGCAGGGCCTTGGGGTCCGCAGGCGGGCTCGCGAAACGGATGCCGAGGATGACGAGACCGTGCAGCAGCGCGGCGAGGAAGAGCGCCGTGACGAGGCGGTCCTGGTCGGAGGTGAATCGCTCGACGAGCTGCATTCAAGCCGCCGCGGCGAGCCGTCGGGCGATCGCGTCCATCAGGAGACCCGCGATGTCGGTACCGAACTCGCGGTCGATCTCGCGCACGCCGGTGGGGCTCGTTACGTTGATCTCGGTGACGTACCCGCCGATGACGTCGAGCCCGACGAACAGCATCCCGCGCTCGCGCAGCGCAGGGCCGATGCGGGAGGCGAGCCAGCGGTCGCGCTCCTCGAGCGGCCGGCCGACACCCTTCGCCCCCGCGGCGAGGTTGCCGCGATGATCGGACGCCGTGGGTATTCGGGCGAGCGCGTAGGGCACGGGTTCACCATCCACCAGGATCACCCGGGAATCTCCGGTCCGGACGATCTCCGGGATATAGCGCTGCACGATCGCGAACTGCGTTCCATAGGCGGTCAAGGTCTCGAAGATCACACCGGCATTCTTGTCCGCCGTCTCGACGACGAAGATCGACTTGCCGCCCATGCCGTGCAGCGGCTTGCATACGATCCGTCCGTGCTCGCGCAGGAAGGCATGCATCGCGGGCATGTCCCGCGTGATGAGCGTCGGCGCGCAGCACTCCGGGAACCAGGCCGTGTAGACCTTCTCGTTCATGTCGCGCAGGCCCTGGGGACGGTTCACGACGAGGGCTCCGCCGATCTCCGCGCGTTCGAGGATGTAGGTCGCGTAGATGTACTCGGTGTCGAAGGGCGGGTCCTTCCGCATCAGTATCGCGTCGAAGTCTGCCAGCCGGCAATCGGCAGCGCCGCCAAGCGTGTACCAGTCCGCGTTGTCGTCGCGCACGGCGACGGGTCGCGAGCGGCCCCAGGCCACGCCGTCGCGCAGCCAGAGGTCCTTGAGCTCCAGATACTCGACCCGCCAGCCGCGCCGCTCTGCGGCGAGCAGCATCGCGAGCGTCGTGTCCTTCGCCGGCTTGATCGCGCCGATCGGATCCATCACGACAGCCAAACGAACCTGACCGCTCTGCATGCTTTGCTCCGTCGTCTGCGGCCGCGCACCGCGTGTGACGCGCGTCATGGTATCGAAACCACGTGATGGCGGGGCTGCAACCAATATGTTAAAAACGCGTCGCGAGCACGTCCTCTCGCTTTAGCGTCGTGCTCGCCACGCTCGTTCCGGGAGTCAGATTGAATGGAAACCACGGCAGCCAGCAACAGCCGACCGCGGCTGGCCGGTTTGAAGGTGCTGGTCATCGATGACAGCAAGACGATTCGCAGAACGGCGGAAACGCTGCTGGCCCGGGAAGGGTGCGAGGTGTACACGGCGGTCGACGGGTTCGACGCACTGTCGAAGATTGCGGATCACCAGCCGGACATCGTCTTCGTCGACATCATGATGCCGCGGCTCGACGGTTACCAGACCTGTTCCCTGATCAAGCACAACAAGGTCTTCCGCTCGATCCCGGTGATCATGCTGTCGAGCAAGGACGGACTGTTCGACCGCGCGCGCGGCCGGATCGTGGGCTCCGAGCACTACCTGACGAAGCCGTTTACGCGAGAGGAACTCCTGAGTGCGATCGAGTCGCACGTACATCGCTGACGTTCATCCCGAGGAGGAGAACTCCGTGGCACTCGTACTGATCGTGGACGACTCACCGACCGAGGTTCACGTGATGCAGAAGGCTCTCGAGGAGCACGGATTCCGCACTGCTTCCGCGGCCGACGGCACGGAGGCGATACGCAAGGCGCGCGAGCTGCACCCCGACCTGATCCTGATGGACATCGTGATGCCCGGTCTCAACGGCTTTCAGGCAACGCGCCAGCTCGCCAACGACCCGGAGACGCGTACCATCCCGGTGATCATGGTCACTTCGAAGTCGCAGGAGTCGGACCGCGTCTGGGGCCTGAGACAGGGGGCCGTGGACTACATCGTCAAGCCGGTTGCCGCGGAGAAGCTCGTCCAGAAGGCCCAGGCGGCCATTGCAAGCTGACATGGACAAACCGGTCGAGCTGCGGTCGCTGCGCGACCGCCCGTTCGAATTGCTGCGCGAACTCGACGCCCGCGCGCGCCTGGCCGCACAGGGCGCGCAGGAAGTCGCGGTGACCGGTCCCGAATGGGTGGGCATCGCGTTCCGGCTGGGCGGCGAGGCGTTCCTGCTCGCGCGCGAGGAGACCCGCGAGGTGATGAGCTATCCGTCCGGGGTGACCCGCGTGCCGGGCGCGCGGAGCTGGATCCGCGGCCTGTCGAACGTGCGCGGACAGCTCCTGCCGGTGATCGACCTGCGCGCCTTCCTTAGCTCGGCCAGCACCAGTGCGTCGCGATCGACGCGCGTGCTGATCGCCAACCACCGCGAGATCCCGGCCGGGCTCCTGGTCGACGAGGTGATGGGTTTCCGGCGGTTCGCGGAGACGGAGTTCACCGCGGACCTGCCGCCGACGCTGTTGCGCTGCGAGCGCTTCCTGGCGGGGGCCTTCCGCCGCGGTGCGGAGGTGTGGCCGGTCTTCAGCCTGAGGAGCCTGCTGGAAAGCCAGCAGTTCCTGCAGGCGGCGGCGTCCTAGGGGCGCGCGCTTGAGTCCCATCGGGTGACGGAAATGACCAATCGTATGGACGCCGCGCGGCTGCTGCCCATCGCGATGGCCGCGGCGCTCGGCTCGGCACTGCTCGCGGCGCTCGCGCTGCTGCTGTCCGCGCAAACCGGTGGCGCCCTGGCGCGCAAGCGCGTGCAGCAGGCCGAGCTCACGTCGCTCTCGCAGAACATGCCCTTGCAGGCGGGCGCGGCCGTTCGCGGCTCGGCGCCCGCATTCGATGCGCTGGCCGAGTCGCGGCTGCGGCTCACGAGCGTGCTCGAGGACAGCGGGCTCGCCGACGGCGGAAGCGACGAGGCGGTGGGCTGGGCGGCCATGCTCGAGCAATCGCAGTCGGTGCTCGATGGACGCGAAGCCGCGCTCAAGGCGCAGCAGGCCGCGGCCGCAGTGCGCGAGCTCACGCCGCAGCTGCTCACCGCGCTCGCAAACACCATCAAGGCGATCGATCCGCCACGTCCCGAGTCCTCGCCACAGCTCGAACGCTTCGAGCTGCGTGCGCAGGCGGTCGATCAGGATCTCTCCGCGCTGGCCGACGGTACGACTCCGGTCGAGGCCGCGTCGCGCCGCCTGACCGACAGCCTCGAATACATGGGCCGGGTCGTAGCCGCGCTCACGGGGGAGCGAGCCGCGTTCGGCATCGAACCGGCGCCGTCGTCCGCCTCCGGCGCCGTGCGGCTGCTGTCGACCGTGTTCCAGAACGAGCAGGGACAGGTACGCGGGGTGATCGCGCTCGGGGACCAGCTCGAGCAGATGCAGTCGGCGCGCAATGCGCTGGCGGAGAGCGGCGCCGCGCTCTATGCCGGGCTTGCCGAGTCCGCCTCGGGCGGCGCCGGGATCGCGGGCTGGCTCGCGAGTCCGTGGCTGCCGCTCTGCTTCCTCGTCATCACGCTGCTGGCGCTCGGTTTCGCTGCGCTGCTGCAGCGCTCGCTCGCGAACCTGCGACGGGCCGCCGACCAGCAGACCCGCCAGAACGAGCGAAACCAGCAGGCAATCCTGCGGCTGCTCGACGAGCTCTCGAGCCTCGCGGACGGCGACCTCACGGTGCAGGCGACGGTGACCGAGGACATCACGGGCGCGATCGCCGACTCGATCAATTTTGCGGTGGAGGCGCTGCGCGAGCTGGTGACCACGATCCACGCCTCCGCGATCAAGCTCGATGGCGCCACCCGCCAGACGCAGGCGCTGTCCAACCATCTTGCAAAGGCCTCCGCGGCGCAGTCGAAGCAGATCGCCGCCGCGTCGGAGTCGATCAGCGCGATGGCGGCGTCGACCGGGGAGGTCTCCGGCAACGCCGAGCGGTCCTCCGACGTCGCGCGCCATTCGGTCGACATCGCCCACAAGGGCGGCGACGCCGTGCGCCGCACGATCGACGGGATGAACGCGATCCGCGAGAACATCCAGGAGACCTCCAAGCGCATCAAGCGCCTCGGGGAGAGCTCGCAGGAGATCGGCAACATCGTCGAGCTCATCAACGACATCGCCGAGCAGACCAACATCCTGGCGCTCAACGCCTCGATCCAGGCCTCGATGGCCGGGGAGGCCGGCCGCGGCTTCGCGGTGGTCGCGGACGAAGTCCAGCGACTTGCCGAGCGTGCGGCGAACTCGACCCGACAGATCGAGGTGCTGGTGCGAACCATCCAGGCCGACACGAACGAGGCGGTCGTGTCGATGGAGCGCACCACGACCGACGTGGTGGGCGGCGCACTGCTCGCCGAGAACGCCGGTGCTGCGCTCGAGGAGATCGAGCAGGTCTCGAACCAGATCGCGAGCCTGGTGCAGAACATCTCGGCGAGTTCGCGCCAGCAGGCCGGCGTGTCGCAGAGCATCTCGCGCAACATGCAGGTGCTGCGCGAGATCAGCTCGCAGACCGCCGAGAGCACGACTGCCACCTCCGCGTCGATCGGCAAGCTCGCCGAGCTCGCCGCGCAGCTGCGGCAGTCCGTGGCCGGCTTCCGCCTGCCCGAAGGGGCGGTCAGCGTGACGAGCGGTGAATATCCGGTGCTGCCCGCCGACGACGCCTCGGCGACGGCGACGGGTCGGCCGCTCCGGGTCGGCGGGCTGGTCGGTTGACGGTGCGCGGGTGGGCTCGATGAGCAGCGCGCCGATGTACCTGGGGCCGGCCGACGAGACGAATGCCTCGCTGCAGCTCGTTGCAACCGAGATCGCGGCCGAACTGAACGAAGCGAGGCTCGTGCTCGAGGCGTACGCGGAGCGTCCGGAGGATCACGGGCTCCTCGACCGGTTCGCCGGGCACCTGCACCTGGGTCGCGGCGCGCTGCGCATCGCCGAGGTGTACGGCGCCGCACTCCTGGCGGAAGAGATGGAGCAGGTGGCGCAGTACGTCGCCCGGCATTCGAGCCAGGGCAAGGCCGACGCCGACGGCCTCGACGCCCTGATGCGCGCCGTGGAGCAGCTGCCCGCCTACCTCGATCGCGTGGCGTCCGGCGGCCGCGACGTGCCGCTGGCGCTTCTGCCGCTGCTCAACGACCTGAGGGCCGTTCGCGGCGGCGCGCTGCTGTCCGAGGGCACGCTCCTCATGCTCAACCTGCGCTCGGACGAGCCCGCGCGACCGATCGCGACCGGGCCGGCGGGCGACGTGGCCGAGATGGCGAAGCGGTTGCGGCCGCGATTCCAGCGGGCGCTGCTCGGCTGGATACGCGGGGACAACGTCGAGCAGCAGCTGGTCGCAATGTCGGAGATCGCCGAGCAGTTCGAGACGGCCTCGGCGAGCCAGCCGGTGTTCCAGCTCTGGTGGGTCGTGGGATCCGTGATCGAGGCGCTGCGACAGCGCGGTCTCGACGGCAGCGTATCGGTCAAGCGGCTCCTGGGCCAGGTCGATCGGGAGCTGCGCCGCCTGCAGGGGAACGGCGAGGAGCGCTATTCGCAGGAGCCGCCGCTCGAACTGCTGAACAACCTGCTTTTCTACGTGGCCCGCGCCACGACCCAGGGGCCGCGGGTGACAGGTGTGCGCCGGTCGTTCCGTCTCGACGAGCTGCTCCCCGTCGACGAACGCATCGACGAAGCCCGCGAAACGCTCTCGGCGCCTTCGGTCCGGCTGATGCGGACGGTCGCGGCGGCCATTCGCGAGGACCTGACCCGGGTCAAGGACGTGCTGGACATCTTCGTCCGTAAGGGCGCCAACCAGGTCGAGGATCTCGTTCCGCAGCTCGAGATGCTCCGCAAGATCAGCGACACGCTCGGCGTCCTGGGTCTCGGCGCGCTGCGCGACCGGGTACAGGGGGAGATCGAGTCGCTGCGTGCCATCGTCGACCGGCAGTCGCCGCCCGACGATGCGTCTCTGCTCGGCATCGCCTCGGCGCTGATCGAAGTCGAGGACAGCCTCGATGGGCAGCTTGTCCGGCTGATCCTGCCCGAAGCCGGGCCGAAGGCGGATGCCCCGCCCCAGGACGAGGAGTTCCGTCAGGTGCAGGACGCGGTGCTCCGCGAATGCATCGTCAACATGGCGCGGATCAAGGAGGCCGTCAGCCAGGCGCTGGGTGCGCCGGCCGAGGCGCAGGGGCTCGACCAGGTGCCGCAGCTCGTGCGCGGCATTACGGCGGGTCTCCTCATGCTCGGCCGGCAGCGCGCCGTCGAGGTCATGGAAGGCATCGGCCAGGCGCTGGGCACCATCATGCGACCCGAGCCCGATGCGCTCACGCCTCATCGACTCGAGCGCATGGCCGACGCGATCGTCGCGGTCGAGTACTACATGGAAATGCTCCAGGCTGGCCGGCCGGATCACTTCAACATGCTGGAAAGCGCGGAGTCCTGCCTCACGTCGCTCGACCAGACGCAGGGCAAAGTCGTGGCCCTCCGCAGCCGGCCGGGCGAGGTGCCCCAGGCGACCCCACCGCTGCCGTCGGTGATCGAGAGCGTGCGGGAGGCCGTCGCCTCGACTGAGTACCGCCCTGCGCCTGCGGTCAAAGGCGCGGTCAGCGGCGAATCCGAGTTCGTGCACCTGTTCGTGGAAGAGGCGCGCGAGAACGTCGCGCAGATCGCTACGCTCTTCCCCCAGTGGGACCAGAACCCGCTCGAGATCGAGGCGCTGCGCGACGTCCGCCGCGCGTTTCACACGCTGAAGGGCAGCGGACGGATGGTCGGCGCACTGCGCCTCGGGGAATTCGCCTGGAGTATCGAGAACCTGCTCAATCGCGTGCTGAGCCAGACGCTGGCGCGCTCGCCGGAGATCGTGGCCGTGCTGCGCGAGGCAGTCGCGGTGCTGCCGGTGCTGGTCGACGAGCTGGAATTCGGCTCGCCTGCAGGGAACGCGGCCGACGGTATTGCGGCGCGCGCGGATGCGATCTCGGGGCGCGAGGCAGGCGGCCTGCCGGAGGCGGCGACGGCGCGACCGCCGGCGCCGATCCAGCCGCGGCCGGTCGAAGCTGCGATGGAGCCGGCGGAGCCGGCGCCGGCGCCGCGGGTGGATGTCGATCCGGTGCTCGAAGAGATCTTCCGCAAGGAAACCGCGGGTCACGTCGCGGCGGTGCGCGAGTACATCGAGCGGCGCGCGCAGGATACGGCGCCCCACCCGGTGACCGAAGGCCTCTATCGCGCCTGCCACACGCTGAGCGGGATCGCAAAGACCGCCGGAGTGCGACAGGGCATCAAGGTCGCCGAGCCGATGGAACACTACGTTCGCAAGCTGCACGACGTCGGCCACGGACTGCCGGCCGAGGGCCTGAAGCTTCTCAAGGACACGCTGCGCGCGCTCGAAAACGTCGTCGATCACTTCGACGAGGACACCGGCTTCTTTCCGGATCACCGCCGCCTGATCGTCGGCTGGCATGCGCTCGAGCGCTCGCTCGACGGCGAGCTCGCGCGCCTGAGCGCCTCCGCGGAGTCCCCGTCCATTCCGCCCGGCTCCGGCGAGTTCGATGCGGCGGCCGCCGAGGCGCGGGACGAAACGGTTCAGACACCCGTCCTGAGCGTCCCGCCGGACGTGGATGGTCACGGGGGCGTCGAGGCGGCTGCGCCGGACGTCGAGTTCGACGCCGACATCGCGGGCATCTTCAGCGAGGAGGCCAACGAGCTGCTCGAGCAGGCGGATGCCGTACTCGGGCGCTGGTCTGCGGATCGTGCTGACGGCAGCTCCGTGATCGAACTGAAGCGCGTACTGCACACGCTCAAGGGCGGCGCCCGGATGGCCGGACTGCGGGCCATGGGCGATCTCAGCCACGAGATGGAGTCGGTGCTCGATCTGCTCGAGAGCGGCGCGGTCCCGGCCAACGCGCAGGCGATCGCCACGCTGCAGGCCGCGCTCGACGCGCTGCATCACATGCGCGATGCGGCGAGCAGCGGCCAGGCATTCACTCCGCCCGCCGAGCTGATCGAACGCGTCCGCGCGATCGGCGCCGCCGCGCCGCGCCCGGCGACGCCGGGGCCCGCCCGGCCGACCGTCGCACCGCCGCCGCCCGCCGCCGCGGCCAAGCCGCCGGCTGTTTCTGCTCCGCCGCCTGTGGTGGTGACGCCGCCGCGCGTGGAGGTCGTACCCGTGGCTCCGCCCATGCAGCCCGTCGAACCGGCCGTCTGGGAGCGGGCCGCCGAGCTTGACGAGGCCGCGGAGATCCGCGCGATGGCGCCGGCGCTGCCCGGCCGTGAACCGGCCACCGCCGCGGAGCGACAGGAGCTCGCGCGCGTCGATGCGGAGCTCCTCGACGAGATGCTCAACAACGCGGGTGAGGTGAGCATCTTCCGCGCTCGCGTCGAGCAGCAGATGACCTCGGTCGAGTTCAACCTGGCCGAGCTCGAACGCACGGTGACCCGGCTCCGCGAGCAGCTGCGCAAGCTCGAGCTCGAGACCGAGGCAATGATTCTCCACCGCCACCAGGACGACGGGGAGCGGCGGACCGATTTCGATCCGCTCGAGCTCGACCGCTACTCGACCATCCAGCAGCTCTCGCGGGCGCTGGCGGAGTCGGTGAGCGATGTGGCGAGCATCGAAGGGCTGCTTGGCAATCTCACGCGAGAAGGCCAGAACCTGCTGCTGCAGCAGGGCCGTATCGTGACCGAGCTGCAGAACGGCTTGATGAAGACGCGCATGGTGCCGTTCCAGCGGCACCTGCAGCGCCTGACGCGAGTGGTGCGGCAGACGGCGATCGAGACACGCAAGAAGGTCGAGCTCGTGGTCGAGGGTGGCTCCGGGGAGCTGGACCGCCAGGTGCTCGAGCGGATGCTGCCGCCCTTCGAGCACATGCTTCGCAACTCCATCGTCCACGGCATCGAGTTGCCGCCGGACCGGGTGGCCCGCGGCAAGCCCGAGACCGGGACCATCTCGGTGCGCCTGCAGCGCGAGGGCGCTGAGGTCGTGATCGTCGTCGAGGACGACGGGGCGGGGCTCGACGTCTCCGCCATCCGGGCCAAGGCACGGAGCCTCGGCCTGCTGCGGCCCGACCAGTCGATCACCGACGAGGAGACGCTGCAGCTCATCCTCGAGCCCGGCTTCAGTACTGCCGAACGCCTGACTCAGCAGGCGGGACGAGGGGTCGGCATGGATGTCGTCGCGAGCGAGGTCAAGAAGCTCGGCGGCGGACTCTTCATCGAATCGCACCCGGGCCGCGGGGCGCGTTTCACGATCCGCCTGCCGTTCACACTCGCGATTACGCAGGCCCTCATCGTGCGCGTCCACGACGAGTACTTCGCCCTGCCGGTCGCGACCGTGGAAGGCGTGGCGCGGCTGCAGCGCACGGAGATCACCCAGCACCTGACCGAGGAGACTCCGAGCTTCGAGTACGGCGGCCAGGTGTACCGGTTCCAGTATCTGGGCGCCTTTGTCGGCAGCGGTGCGTCCGTGCTGCCGGACAACGACCTGGCTGTACCCGTGATCCTGGTACGCGCGGGTGAGCACTCGGCCGCGCTCGTCACCGACGAGCTGGTCGGCAGCCGCGAGATCGTCGTCAAGGCGCTGGGGCCGCAGATCGCCGGTATCCGCGGCATCGCCGGCGCGACCATCCTGGGCGACGGCCGGATCGTGGTCATCCTCGACATGGGGGCGCTGGTGCGCTCCGAATGGCGCTCGCGTCCGCTCGATGAGGCGGTTCGCCCCGCGCGCGACGATCGAATCTTCGCGATGGTGGTCGACGACTCGATCACCGTGCGCCGCGTCACCCAGCGTCTGCTCGAGCGCAACGGCATGCGCGTGGTGACCGCCAAGGACGGCGTCGACGCGATGGCGCTGCTGCAGGAGCACGTGCCGGATGTGCTGCTGCTCGACATCGAGATGCCGCGGATGGACGGTTACGAAGTCGCATCGCTGGTGCGCAACGACCCCCGGCTCAGCGAAGTGCCGATCATCATGATCACCTCTCGCGTGGGCGACAAACATCGGGCGCGTGCGATCGAGCTCGGCGTCGACGATTATCTTGGCAAGCCCTACCAGGAGAGCCAGCTTCTCGATGCGATCGAGCCGCTGGTGCTCGCGCGGCGTCAGCAGGCGTATTGAGATGACCGTGACCCAGCCCGGCGACGAACTCTACTGCCTGCTTGTCCCATTGAGCGAGGATCGACTCCTGGTGCCGCGCGGCTGCATCAGCGAGGTGATCAACTACCAGGCGCCGACGCCGATGGAAGGGGCACCGGCCTGGTACCTGGGGTCGATCGCCTGGGGTGGACGCCGCGTCCCGCTGCTGTCCTTCGAGGCCGCCTGTGGCCGCATGGCGCCGCGCGCGAGCGGGCGAACGCGCATCGTCGTCATGCAGGCGATCGGCTCGGCGCTTGACTGCGGTCATTTCGCGGTGTTGACGCAGGGGTTCCCGCAACTCGTGCGCGTGAGCCCGGACATCGTGCACGCGGACGAGTCGCGGAATTTCGGGCCGCGCAGCCCGGTGATCTGTCAGCTCAGGATGATGAACGAATACCCGCTCGTGCCCGACTTCGAGCGCATCGAGGCGATGATTGCCGAGGAGACACGGGCGGCCTGAAGGCGCCGCCCAGTGAGACCCGGCGGTATGCGTAGAGTTCCTTCGGGCTCGCTGTGGCACGACCCGCATGTACGGCGTCACGGCCTTCCAACCGTCCGGGAATCGCTCGCGCGCTTCCGCATCCGGCACCGACGGCACGATGATGACGTCCTCGCCCTGCTTCCAGTTCACCGGTGTCGCGACCTTGAACCGCGCCGTGAGCTGGCAGGAATCGAGGAGCCGCAGCACCTCGTCGAAGTTGCGACCCGAGCTCATCGGGTAGACAAGCATTGCCTTGACCAGCTTGTCGGGCCCGATCAGGTAGACCGTGCGCACGGTCTGATTGTTGACGGCCGTGCGGCCTTCGGCAGTCGTGCCCGCATCGGCCGGCAGCATGTCGTAGAGCTTCGCCACCGCCAGGTCGCGGTCGCCGATCAGCGGATAGCGGACCACGCCACCGGTTGCGGTCTTGATGTCGGCGAGCCAGCGCTCGTGATCGGTGACCGGATCGACCGACAGGCCGATCACCTTGCAGTTGCGCCGCTGAAACTCCGGCTCGAGCCTGGCGAGATACCCGAGCTCGGTCGTGCAGACCGGCGTGAAGTCCTTTGGATGAGAAAACAGCAGGCACCAGGAATCGCCGATCCACTCGTGGAAGCGGACCGGGCCCGTGGTCGTTTCGGCCGTGAAATCCGGTGCCCGATCACCGATGCGCAGGGACATGGTCACCTCCCGCTCGAACTCGTGCGTTTTAAGGGGCCGAAAACTCTAGCACCGCTGGAAGGCTGGGGCTACCTCGCGGCGGCCGCCTCGGCGAGGCCTTTCGCCGCCAGCCAGCCGCGATCGTAGAGACGCGACAGGTAGCGCGCGCCGACGTCGCAGAGCACGGTCACGATCACGTGACCGGGCCCGAGCTGGCGGGCGACTCGTACCGCGGCGGCGACGTTCACGCCGCTCGTCCCGCCCAGGAACAGGCCCTCCGCATGGAGCAGCCGGTAGCAGGTCGCCACGACCTCCGGGTCCTCGACGCGCACCGCGTCGTCGATTGGCGAACCCTCGAGGTTGGCCGTTACCCGGCCGATGCCGATCCCCTCGGTGACGGTACTCGTGCCCTCTGACTTGAGCTGCCCGGTGCGGACCCAGTGGTAGAGCGCGCTGCCCATCGGGTCGGCAAGCACACAGCGCACGCGTGGGTCGGCGGCCTTGAGCGCGCGCGACACGCCGCCAAGCGTGCCGCCGGTGCCCGTCGCGCAGACGAAGGCGTCCACGCGTCCGCCGGTCTGCCGCCAGATCTCGGGACCCGTCGTCGCGAAATGCGCATCGCGGTTCGCGGTGTTGTCGAACTGGTTGCCCCAGATCGCGTTGGGCAACTCGGCAGCGACTCGTGCGGCGACTTTCTGGTAGTGATTCGGATCGCTGTAGGGCACGGTCGCGACGATCCGGACCTCGGCGCCCAGCGCGCGAAGCAAGCTTGCCTTTTCGGGCGCCTGGTTGTCCGGCATGACGATCACGCAGTGATAGCCGCGTGCATTGGCGAGGTGCAGGAACCCGATGCCGGTATTGCCGGCCGTGCCCTCGACGATGATCCCGCCGGGCGGGAGACGACCCCGGCGCTCGGCGTCCTCGAGGATGCCGAGCGCGGCGCGGTCCTTTACCGAGCCGCCGGGATTCATGAACTCCGCCTTGCCGAAGATCTCGCAGCCGGTGTCTCGACTGAAGGTGTCGAGGCGGATCAGCGGCGTGTTGCCGACGGTACCTGCAAAGCCGGTGCGCACATCCATGGCCGTTCCCGTGTCGGGCGCACTCACGATTCTAGCGGAGACAAACTGGCTCAGAGCCATGTTTCCTCGCGGTAATCTGGCTCAGAGCCGAGTTCTCTCAAGGCGTCGCCGCCAGGTCGCCCCAGCGCGACTGCAGCACCGCGAGCGCGACGACGGCTGCGGTTTCGGTGCGCAGCACCCGCGGCCCCAGGCGCGCCGGTTGGTAGCCCACCGCGCGCGCGGCATCGAGCTCGGCCCCATCGAGGCCACCTTCGGGCCCGATCAGCAGGTGCACGGTGGCGCCGGGTGGTGGCAACGCTGCGAGCTCCTTCGTCGCTTCCGGATCGAGCACCACTCGGAGGCCCGGGCCCGCGGGTCGCGCCAGGTGAGCCCGCAGCGCCTCCGGCGGCCGCAGCTCGGGCAGCCGGCTGCGACCGGACTGCTCGCAGGCGGAAACGACGATCGCCTGCCAATGCCGGAGCTTGGCCTCGGACTGTTCCGCATCAAGGCGCACGATGCTGCGCGCCGCGAGGACGGGCGCGATTGTGTGCACGCCGAGCTCGGTGGCCTTCTGCAGCGTCCAGTCCATGCGCTCGCCGCGGGAGATCGCCTGCACCAGCGTGATTGAGAGCGTCGACTCCGGGCGGCCCGCAATGCGCTCGAGCAGCCTGACGCGCATCGCGCCACCTCCGATCGACATGATCTCGGCACGGAAATCGTCACCGCTCCCGTCGAAGACGACGAGCGGGTCGCCCTTGCGCAGCCGCAGGACGCGCATGGCGTGATACGCCGCGGCGTCGGTCAGCGCGGCTTCAGCGCCCGCGGTGAGAGGCCCTGCGCAGTGCACCCGGGTCAGCCGCACGTGGCGAGCTCGATACCGGCGCGTGCGGTTGCGACCAGGGCGTCGATCTGCGCGGGCTCGACGACGTAGGGCGGCATGAAGTACACGACGTTGCCGATCGGCCGCAGCAGCGCCTCGTGCTCGAGCCCGTGACGATAGACGGTGAGTCCGCGGCGCTCGCGCCAGTCGTAGGACGCCCGCCGATCGCCGCCCGGCGCCATCTCGACCGCGACGATCATCCCCGTCTGGCGGACCTCGGCGACGCAGGGCAGCTCCGCCAACCCGGCCGTGCGGCTTCCCAGGTGCCGCACGAGCTCGCGATTGTGCTCGATCACGCGATCCTCCGCGAAGATCTCGAGCGTCGCGAGTGCGGCGGTGCAGGCGAGCGGATTGCCGGTGTAGCTGTGTGAGTGCAGGAACGCGCGCTGGCTCGAGTACTCGTCGTAGAACGCGTCGAAGACGCCTTCGCCGGTCAGCACCACCGACAACGGCAGGTAACCGCCGGTCAGCCCCTTGGACAGGCAGAGGAAGTCGGGCGCGACGTCCGCCTGCTCGCAGGCGAACATGGTCCCGGTCCGCCCGAATCCGACCGCGATCTCGTCCGCGATCAGGTGCACGCCGTAACGGTCGCAGGCCTCGCGGAGCAGACGCAGGTAGACCGGATCGTGCATGCGCATGCCGGCCGCACACTGCACCAGGGGTTCGACGATGACTGCGCAGACCTCATCCTGATGGCGGGCGAGGAGGGCGTCCATCGCCGCGAAGCTGCGGCGGCCGTACGCCTCCCACGATTCGCCTTCTTCCCGGAGATAGGCATCGGGGGAAGGCGCCGTGAGCACGTCCATGAGGAGCGGCTGGTAGATCTCCCGGTAGAGCTCGACGTTTCCCACGGCCAGCGCACCCAGCGTCTCGCCGTGGTAGCTCCCGGAAAGCGTGACGAAGCGGCGCTTTCGCGGCTGGTCGCGATTGCGCCAGTAATGAAAGCTCATCTTGAGCGCGACCTCGATCGCGCTCGAACCGTTGTCTGCAAAGAAGCAGCGGGTGAGCCCGCGCGGTGCGATCGCCGTCAGCCGTTCGGCGAGTTTCACGGCCGGCTCGTGCGTGAAGCCCGCCAGCAGCACATGCTCGAGCCGACCGAGCTGCGCCGACAGGGCCGCGTTGATGCGCGGGTTGGCGTGGCCGAACAGGTTCACCCACCACGAGCTGATCGCGTCGAGATACCGACGGCCGTCGTGGTCGTAGAGCCACGGCCCCTCGCCGCGCGCGATCGGGATCATTGGCAGCCACTCGTGGTCCTTCATCTGGGTGCACGGGTGCCAGACGACGTCGAGGTCGCGCCGGACGAGGTCGATGCTTGATTCCATCCGAGTCCCGGAGTGTGGCTCCGCGGAATTCTAGTCGCTTCACCGCGCCGGGGTCGGCTGGCTGGCGGCTCGCCGGGGCGACGGGCATCATGCGGGGATGCGGCGAGACACCCGGGCGACCGGCAGCACGGCCGGTCTCGATATCGATACCGCGACCGGGCTGCTCACTGGCGCGCGACAGGTCGAATCACCGAACTGCGACGATCGTCCCGCGGGAACGGTCGTCGATCTCGTGGTCGTGCACGGCATCAGCCTGCCGCCCGGCGAGTTCGGCGGGCCCTGGATCGACGCGCTCTTCACCAACCGGCTCGCCGCGGATGCGCATCCGCACTTTGCGGGCGTGGCGCAATTGCGCGTCTCGGCCCATGCGCTCATCCGGCGCGACGGCGAGATCGTCCAGTACGTGCCCTTTCATCGCCGCGCCTGGCACGCCGGCCAGTCTCAATGGCAGGGCCGCGTCGGCTGCAACGACTTCTCGATCGGTATCGAGATCGAAGGTACTGACGCGAGCGTCTACGAGTCCATCCAGTATGTCCGGCTCGCGCGGCTTGATCGCGGCGCTCGCCGGGGTCTACCCGGGAGTATCGATCGACCGCGTCGTCGGGCACAGCGACGTCGCGCCAGGACGCAAGTCGGACCCCGGGCCGGCCTTCGAGTGGCCGCTGCTGCGCGCGCTGCTGCGGTTCGAGTCGGAGCTGGCAGGCGCGTGAAGCCTGGCGCTGCCGCGCTGGTCGTCGCCATGCTGCTCGCGGGCGTCGCCGCGGACGCGTCCCCGCGGCAGCGACCACGCATCGTGGCTCTCGCGCCTCATCTCGTTGAGCTCGTGTACGCGGCGGGGGCGGGCGACCTGCTGGTCGGCGTCGTCGAATACAGCGACTACCCCGACGCCGCGCGAACGCTGCCCCGCGTCGGCGACGCCTGGCAGGTCGACATGGAGCGGGTCCTGCTCCTCGAGCCCAACGTCGTACTGACCTGGGCGTCCGGGACACCCGAAAGCGTGATCGAGCGCCTCGAGGCACTGGGGCTCGACCACCGGGAAATCGCGACGTTTCGTCTCGCCGACGTGAGCGCGGCGCTGCGCACGATCGGCGACAATCGCCGGGACCGCCGGCGCGGCCGAAGTGGCGGCGAAGCATTTCGAGGGTGAGATTGCCGATCTCAGGCGTGCCCACGCGGGCGCGCAGCCGCTCAGCGTCTTCATTCAGCTCGACGACCAGCCGGTCTACACGGTCAATGGCCGGCACATCATCAGCGAGGTGGTCGAGCTCTGTGGCGGTCGCAACGTGTTTGCCGCACTGCCACAGCTCGCGCCCCCCGTGACCCTCGAGGCGGTTATTGCCGCCGACCCGGAGGTGATCGTGAGCACCGATGACACGATCGCCGACCCGCTCGAGATGTGGCGACGCTGGACGGGCGTGCGCGCGGTCCGTGCCGGCGCGGTCTATTCGCTGCCCGCCGACACCATGGCGCGCGCCACTCCCCGACTCGCGGCCGGGACCCGTGCCACCTGCGCCGCCCTCGACGACGCCCGGAAAAAGGGACAAGGTGCCGGGCCGCAGTTTCGCAGTTATTGGCACGGATTCGTTTCAGCGGGCCGCGCTGCAAGATCTCGGCCAATAACTGCGAAACTGCGGCCCGGCACCCTCATTACCGTTCGTGTCGCCAGAGGACCTCGCTGCCGTTTTCGTGCCGGGCCAGGACGCGCGCGACCACGAACAGCAGGTCGGAGAGTCGATTCAGGTACTGCGCGACCTGCGGCGCGACCGTTTCGACGCGCGCGAGCGCCCACACACGTCGCTCAGCTCGCCGGGTGATCGTTCGTGCGAGATGACAGGCCGCCGCCGCCGGTCCGCCGCCCGGCAGGATGAAGTCCTTGAGGGGCGGCAGCGGGTCGTTGAAACCGTCCAGCGCCTGCTCGAGTCGCGTCACGTGGGCGTCGGTGATCGCGTGGTGCCCCGGGATGCAGAGCTCCCCGCCGAGGTCGAACAGCTCGTGCTGGACCTCGACCAGACACGCCGTAACCGCCGGGGGCAGGTTGGGCACCGCGAGCACGAGTCCGATCGCACTGTTCGACTCGTCCACGGATCCGTAGGCCTCGACCCGCAGATGCTCCTTGGGCACGCGCGTGCCGTCGCCGAGGCCCGTCGTGCCGTCGTCGCCGGTTCGCGTGTAGATCCTGCTCAGCCGGTTGCCCATCGCCGCCGTCGCTAAGCCTGCGGCGCCTTGCTGGCGTCGAACGCTCCCACGTTCGTCGCGAAGGTCCAGTGATAGCCGTCCGGGTCCTTGAAGACCGCGATGCGATCGCCCCAGAACTGGTCGGCCGGGCGCTGGATCACCCGCGCCCCCGCACGCTCGGCCCGGGTGGCCAGCGCATCGACGTCCGCGACGTAGACATACAGAGACAGGCTGTCCGTGGCTCCGCTCGAGGCGGGCGCCTGCATCTCGCTCGACATGCCCTGCGGCGCGAACATGATCGCGCAATCGCCGAGACGCATGCCGGCGTGCATGACGACACCGGCCTCGTTGCGCATGATCTCGCCCGTGACCTTGAAGCCGAACGCATTCTCGTAGAACCTGAGGCTCGCACCGGCGTCGTGCACCGTCATGTAGGGCGTGAGCGCGGGCCAGTCCGCAGGCCGGCCATCCTTGCGCTTTACCGCCCGGCGGACCGCCACCTTGGCCCTGCGGACTGCGACCTTGCGCCGCACCGCCACCTTTCGGCGCGCGACCTTTCTCCCTGCCGTTGCCCGCCGGACGGTCCTGCGGGCCTTTCGCGCCGTGGACTTGAGCGTTCTCTTGACCCGCCGACGGGTGCGCTTTGCCGACTTCCTGGTTGCCATGGTGGGTACCTCCTTGATGAGCGTGGCAGCTTAGCGCCGGGTGATCGCGCTCGCTATCTCGGCTGACCGTAGCGCAGCGAAAGGTAGACGCCGCGTTCCGGCGTGTTGAAGCCGTCGGCGAGCTCGTAGTCCTCGTCGAGCAGGTTCTCCACGCGTGCGCGCAGCGACAGACGCTCCGTGATGGCCCAGCCCGCCGTCAGGTCGACCAGCACGTAGCTGTCGAGCTCGACCGGGTCGGGGAAGCCGACGTCCATGCGCTCGCCCGCCGCAAGCAGGTTGACGCCGAGGTCGAATCGCTCGAAGCGCCGCTGGACGGCGAGCGTGAAGCTCTCCTTGGGGCGCCGCAGCAACTGTTCGCCGGTGGTGCGATTCTCGGGGTCGCTGAGCGCGAGCTCCGCATCGAGCGTCCAGCGCTCGCCAGCATACGAATATCCGGCCTCCAGGCCCTGGATGCGCGCCTCCTCGACGTTGCGGTTCTCGCCGAGGAAGGGATCAAACGAAAGGACGACGAACTCGATCAGGTCCTCGATCTCGTTCTCGTAGGCGCCGAGGCGAAACGCGTGGCGCTCGCCGACACGGTGTCGGAGCTCCGCCGCGAGACTCTGCGACTGCTCCGGCTCGAGCGCAGGGTTGCCTCCGAAACCGAATCGGTCGGTGGCGTCCGGTGCGCGGAAACCCGTGCCTCCGGACACGACGAGCTCGGTGGTGCCGGTAAAGGCGTAGGCAAACTCTCCATTCCACGTGACTTCGCTGCCGGCGGTCTCGTGATCGGTGTATCCCGCTGCGAGCACTGCGCGAAAATTCCGCCAGTCGATCTGGTCCTGCACGAACAGATTCCAGACCTCGGTGGTCTCGTCGAATGCGAGGCCGAAGGATTCGGACTCGGCATCTTCGTCCGAGTACTGCACGCCCGCTGAAAGCGCGTGCTGCTCGCTCATCCGCCAGTCCTGCTGCACGTCGAGCGTCAGGCGGCGCGTCTCGAGGAAATCCGGCGACTGGTTCTGCCGGGTCTCGTCCAGCATGTAACCCGCAGTCACGGCAAGGCGACCCCGGTCGCCGGTCGCCACCGCGCCGCTCAGCGAGGCCGCAGAATTGTCGAAATCCTGGTCCACCGGTGCCAGGAAGAAATCGGAATACTCTGAGTTGCCCTCGGCATGCCAGACGCGCGCCGTCAGCTCGACCGCGCCGACATCGGTGTTGCCGCCCAGGTTCATGCTCAGATTGTCGAATCCGCGGTCCACGGAATCATCGCTGCGCGTCGGGAACCCGGCACTGTCGATCCAGGACAGCCCGAGGTCGAGCGACCCCGCATCACCGGCAACACCGCCGCTTACGCTTGCCTCGGTCGTGTCGTAGTCGCCGTAACCAACCTCCGCCGACCATCCGTCGCGCGAGCCGCGCCGCGTGATGATGTTGACCACGCCGCCGATCGCGTCCGTGCCGTAGAGCGCGGAGCGCGGGCCCTTGACGACCTCGATCCGCTCGATGAGCTGGGGCGCCAGGTTCTGCAGCGCGGGCAATCCGATCGTGCCCGGGTTGATCCGCACGCCGTCGATCATCACCAGCGTGTGGTTGCTGTCCGCTCCCCGGATGAAGAGGGAAGTCGCCTGGCCGGGCCCGCCGTTGCGTGCGATGTCGAGGCCGGCGTGAAAGCGCAGCAGGTCCGCAGCATCGCCCGCCAGGCTCCGGTCGATCTGCTCGCGATCGATGACGATGGTCGAAGCGAGCACCTCCTCGACAGGCGTCGGCGTGCGTGTCGCCGTGACGACGACGCGACGTTCGGCCGGGACCGCATCCTGCGCGAGCGCCGGCGGCGCGCAGGCGAGCGGCGCGAGCGCATACAACCATGGAAAACGAAGCTGGAATGAAACGGACATCGTGAACCCCCAAGCTCTCCCGCGAGGTGATTTGCATCCGGCCTGGGAGGTGGAGGAGGGGTGCGACCCGAGGGCACGCACCCGCCGCCCGCCCGCCGCGTGGCTGGTCTCGTAGCGTCAGGCCGGTCTCCGGGCTCTCGAGCGGGTCCTGCGACCCGGCGTGCATCCCCTTCCCGCGCTGCATGGAGCGCAGTGGGTGCCGGACGACCCGGCCGATGCATGCTTGACTCGACTACCGTTGCGGGGGCAGCGCCGGCTTCGCACCGGCTTCCCGTTTATCCCGACGCTCGCGCGCGGGATCACCTGACGGTACGCGCAAACTAGGGAAGCGTGCAGGGGCTGTCAAGGTGCGCTCGGGGTCAGATTGAGCTGCAGGATCTCGCCTTCGTCGACCTGGACATCCTGGACATTGACGAACTCCAGTTCGTCATCAGCGGCCGGGAAGTCTTCGTTGCCCCTGCAGGTCAGCGCCAGCGTGTAGTCGCCGGCCGACAGGAAGCGCGCCGTGTAACGGAAGAGTGAGGTGGCCGAATCGAGCACGACGCCCGCCGTGGCCACGGGCTCGACGCCGGCGCCATCGAGATCGTCCGGCGGCACGTCCGCGCCTGGGAACAGGTACACGGCGCCGCCCGTCGCCAACGACGTGTCCTGCGGACAGACGACGGCGACGTTCCCTTCGATCTGCGCCGCGTTGTCGGTGCGAACGGCGCGCAGCTGCGGCGTCAGCGTGTAGTCCCCGTCGATGTCGTCGAAGACCAGGGACTGCCGCAGATCGAGCGCAAGCGTCAGCGTCTCGCTGCTCTCCTCGCCGTCCTCGACGGTGAAGTCGACGGCGGCGAAGTCACCGTCCGCGAGCAGCAACGGAAATTCCCCGTCGCCCGTCGTGACCGAGCTCGCGCCCTGGTCCAGGTCGAAAAGCAGCCGGATGCCGGTGTACGTGCCGGCGGGCAGCTCCTCGTTCGTGAACAGGCGCATCGGATCGCCCTGCCCGCAGAACCAGCAGGTCGACGAGCTCGCCCGCTCCGAATTCGAGGTTTGACATCGTGCCTTCGGCCTTGCGCAATTCCACCCCGAGCAGGTTGACCTGCACGGCGGTGATCTGGGTATCGGCGGGTGGATCGGTCCCGAGATCCACGGTGAACCTCGCTTCATCGCATCCCGCGAGCATCAGTCCCAGCGAAACTGCCACCCCGCAGGTCAAACTTCGATGGCCTTTGACACGCATGAGATCCGATACCTCGCTTCGCTTCGATATCATGCCGCAGCCATGGTCCGCCCGTCTGCACTGCTGCTTGCGTCCGTGCTGCTCGTGCCAGCGGTGCGCGCGGCCGAGCAGGCCGAGACTTATGACTACTGGCAGCCGCAGCGGGAGATGATCCGCCGGGGCCAGCAGGCCCTTTTTATGTGCAATGGGCTCTTCACGAGTCACCGCACGCTCGAGCAGATCTTTGCGCAGGAACTCGCCTTCCTGCCGCAGCCGGTCGGCAGTCCCACGGGCGGTGACTACGAGATCGACCGCGGGCGCCGGACGGTTGCGGTCGGCGCGGCGTCAGGTGCAACGCCTGTGATGCGCGCAGCATTTCGCGAAGGGCTCGGCTGCGTCGTGCTTGCGCCCGATCAGAGCTTCGCGACGGTCGATCAACTGCCGAAGCTCGACCTGCCCCCGCCGCCCGGCGATCCGGCGCGCATTCCGTGGCCCGATGGCGACCTCGTCGAGGATGTGCCCCTGTCACCGGGAATCGACGCCGCCGCGCTCGAGGCCGCCTCCGACTGGGCGTTCGATCGCGAGTCGAAGGAGCAGGTGACGTTGAGCCTGCTGGTCGTCCACGACGGCCGGATCGTGCACGAGCGCTACGCTCCGGGCGTCGACGTCACGACGCGGACGCGCACCTGGTCGACCGCGAAGAGCATTGCCGCCACGCTCATCGGCATGCTGGTCGACCAGGGGAAGCTCTCGCTCGACGCGCCACTCGCCGTCGATTGGCTGCCGGCGGGCGGCTCTGCCGACACCGACCCGCGTCGGCGCATCACGCTGCGCCAGGTGCTCAACATGTCGAGCGGCCTCGAGCCCGTCGATGACGGCGGGCTCGAGTACGCGACCGGCTCCGGGCTTTCGTACTGGGCGGGGGCCAGCTCTACCGTCGCGGCGCGCGGCCGGCCGCTCGCCCGCGAGCCCGGCACGGCCTGGAACTACGAGAACTACGACACGCTGCTTGCCGTCTATGCGATGAGGCGCGCGCTCGGAGACGAGCGGACCTACCTGGAATTCCCGCGCCGCGCGCTGCTCGATCGCATCGGAATGCGCAATACGCTGCTCGGCACCGACCGCTTCGGAGATTTCGTGTTGAGCAGCCAGGTGTATTCGAACGCGCGCGACCTGGCGCGCTTCGGCCTGCTGTACCTGAACGGCGGTACCTGGAACGGCGAGCGGTTGATCTCGGAGAAGTGGATCGACTTCGTGCGCACGCCCGCGCCGGCGACGGCTGGCACCGGACATCAGTACGGCGGGCAATGGTGGCTCGTACCGGATGATCGCGCGACGTGCCGAAGGATGCCTACGCCACGGCCGGCAACCGCGGGCAGTACGTCATCGTCGTACCCTCGCACAGGCTCGTGATCGTGCGACGCGGGCTCGACTTCGGCCGGCAGGGATTCGACCGCTGGGATCTCGCGCGGGAGGTGCTCAAGGCGTTCAGCCCGTCGTCGAACCCGGGGTGATGCACACTAGCTCCCTCCTGGATGCACCTTGAGCCGAGTACCGCAGACCAACATGTCGAAGTCACCATTCCTCTCAACTGCACTCGAAGCCGCAGCCGCGGCTGCCGACGTCATCCGCCGCTACTACCAGCGCAACCTCAAGATCACGATCAAGGCCGACAAGTCACCGGTGACCGAGGCCGATGTCGAGGCGGAAAAGGTCATCCGCGGCATCGTGACCGCGCGCTTTCCCGATCACGGTTTCTACGGTGAGGAAACCGGTACGAGCGCGATGGACGCCGACTACGTCTGGATCGTCGACCCGATCGACGGTACGAAGGCCTTCGTGCGCGAATACCCGATGTTCTCCACGCAGATCGCGCTGATGCACAAGGGGCGCCTGATCGTCGGCGTTTCCTCGGCGCCGGCGTACGGCGAACTGGCGTACGCGGAGATCGGCGTCGGCGCCTGGCTCAACGAAGCGCCGATCGCGGTCAGCAACATCGACACGCTCGAGTCCGCGGCGCTCTCGACGGGCAACCTGAAGACGCTTGCGACCGGCCCGCGCTGGCCCGCCGTCGGACGCATGATCGGCCGGCTGTCGCGCATCCGGGGCTACGGTGATTTTCTCCACTATCACCTGCTCGCCGCGGGCCGCATCGACGCCGTGATCGAATCGGACGTGAATATCCTCGATGTGGGCGCCTGTGCCGTCATCGTGGAAGCTGCGGGCGGCCGCTTCACGGATCTCGCAGGCCAGCCGCTGACGCTCGAAAGCTCGAGCGTGCTGGCCACGAACGGCCGGATGCACGCGCCGATCCTGGCCGCGCTGGCAGGCTGAGGCGGCGAGTGAAGAGCTACATCGTGTAGGCGACGGCCATCACTGCGACGCCCACGGCATAGAACAGCAGGGCGGCCGCAATGAATGCCTTCGAGCTGGGTGGGCCGCTGGCGAACTCGCCGCCACACGAAGACGCCCCAGAGCGCACCGATCATCGGTGCGCCGCTCCCGATGCCGACGCTGATCGCGACACCGACCATGCCCGCGGCGATGAAGTTGAAGACCGTGCCGCTGCTCCACATCGCGCCGGCGAGCAGTCCGAGTACATGCCAGCCAACTCGGCCGCTGAAATACCCGCGGAGCGTACCGGCCTCGCCGACGAGCGGACGCCGGATCAGGATCGGCAGCGCGATCACGGTTGCGAGGAAGGCGCCGACCATGAAGAGCGTGGATACGCTGTAGGCATCGAGGGCGGCCGGGCCGGTGATGGCGGCGGTCACGAAGGGCGGGAAGAATCCGATCAGGAACCCCGACACGAGCGCCGTTACGATTCCCTTGGATTTGCCCGCGCCAGCGGCACCGCCGAGGCGCTTGTAAGCGGCGGCGGTCATCTGCGCAGCCACGAGCAGGACCACGACACTGGTGGCAGCAACCATGGGTTGCCCACCGGCTGCAGCCAGTAGCTCGCGCCGATGCCGAGGACGATGGCCGGGATGGCCGCGATCGGGAAGGCGACTGCCAGCCCCGCGATCATGATGCTGTTCAAGAGCAGGATGTTCCCGATGTTCCAGATGAACCCGCCGACGATCGCAAACGACGCTTCGCGCGATCCGACCTGGAGCAGATGGGCAATGAAGCCGCCGGTGCCCGGGGCGTCGGGGCCCAGCGTGACGCCGAAGATCACCGACGTGAGCAGGAAGCCCAGCGTGAAGTCAAAATAGAAGTATTCGAGCCTCCACGTCGGCAGCTTCTTGAGGAAGTTGGGCCACGAGCCCCAGCACACCATGGAGGTGAGCATCAGGATCAAGGCGGCGTGATATGTCTGCGGCACGTACATGGCCAGGTCGCGCTCGCTGTGCGGGTAACAGGGGAGTAAACGTCCGGTGCCTCTAATATATTAGTTCAGCACGCAACCGGACTGATCGGCGCTGATTTTGAAGGTTTGTAGCAAGACTAACATGTTACATAGCGAAGCAACAGAACGCGCTCCGCCTGTACCTGCACCAGCACATCCCGTTGTCGGCGGCGATGGGCGTCGACGTGCTCGAGGCCACGCGCGAGCGTGTACGGCTCGCCGCACCGCTCGCGCCCAACATCAACCATCGCGGCACCGTGTTTGGCGGAAGCGCCGCGGCGCTCGCCACGCTCGCGGCCTGGGCGCTCCTGCATCTGCGTCTCGCGGCGGAGGGTTACGGCGGCCGCCTGGTCATTCGGCGCAGCGCGATGGATTTCGAGGAGCCGATCGCCGGTGCATTCGAGGCGGTTGCGGATCCACCGGACGACGAACGCTGGCGCCGTTTCAGCGCGGCGGTCGCACGCGGTCGGCCCGCCCGCATCGAGATGCAGGCGACGCTGCGATTCGACGGCGCGCGGGCCGGCGCCTTCACCGGTGAATTCGTCGCGATGCCTGCTGACAGCCGCCATGAACGCTGACGCCATGTCGTGCGTGATCCGTGCAGTGCGGCCGGACGATGAGCGCCGATCTGCTCGATCTACAACCATCACGTCACCGGCTCGGTGGTGACGTTCGAAGAGACGGCCATCACGGCCTCCGAAATGGCAGATCGGATCCGTGCGGCCACGCTGCCCTGGCTCGTGATCGAGGAGGGCGGCGCAGTCGCGGGCTACGCGAGCGCCTCGCCCTGGAAGACTCGCGCATCGTACCGGCACACCGTCGAGACCAGTGTGTATGTTGACCCGCGTTTTCAGCGGCGCGGTCACGGCCGCCGTCTCTACGCGGCGCTCCTCGGCGAATTGCGCAGCCGCGGCGTGCACGCGGTCGTCGCCGGCATCGCGCTGCCAAACCCGGCGAGCATCGCGCTCCACGAGGCGCTGGGTTTCGTCGCTTCGGGCACGTTGCCCCAGGTCGGACGGAAGCTCGACCGCTGGATCGACGTCGGCTACTGGACGCTCGTGCTCTGAACGGACCGGGCGAGACCGCCGAACCGCGCGTAGGTCGCAGGGTCGATCGGCGGCATCGGGCCCCGAAGGCGGCGCGCGTGCGCGGCGAGGTGCGTCTCGGCCAGGTCGAACACGCGGGCGTACAGCTCGCGGCAAAGCTCGTAGGCTGCGAACCCGGCCCAGTCAGCCGGCAGCAACGGCGCCGGCAGCAGCGGGTCGCGCAGATGGACCTTGCGGAACTCGTGCAGCAGCAGCGTGCGCACGACGAATGCGGATTCCGGATCGAGCGCCGGTGACCCGGCGAGCGACGTGCTCACCGGCTCGAACGCGGCGATAAATCGCCTGTAGCGGATCGCGAGCGTCTTGAGCTCCCAGCCGTCCGCCGCGATCCGCCGGTCGGCGTACGGGTCCTGGCCATTCGCGGCAAACACCATGACGCGGTCGCCGTCCGGCAGGCGCGCGCAGGCCTGCCTGGTCTCGGTCACCGCGAGCGTTGCGTGCGCGAGCACGCCCGGGTCGAGCTGGCCGAAGCCGAGCCACTGGAGCTGGCGCCTCAGCTCGCCACGACGTGCGGCCGAAGCCGCCGGCAACAGCACCAGCGTCCACGTACCAGTCCAGGTCTGAGGGTTGGAGGCATAGATCCGGCGGGTCGCATCCGCAAACCGCTGACGACCCGACTCGGTGAGGCGGTACTCGCTCAGACGGCCGTCGCGCCGGTTCGCGAGCCAGCCGTCCTGCGCCAGCCGGGCCACCGAGGTTCGCACCAGCCGCTCGTTGACGCCGAAGGGCGCGGCGAGGCGGATCAGGCTCACGAGGGTCACGACGCCGCCCAGCGGCATGATCGAGTCGCCGAAGATCGTCACCAGCAGCGATCCGGCACGGAGCGGCCGCTGGCGCCGGAAGCGGCTCACCAGGGCGGCTGCGGCCGCAGGGGCGCGTCGGGTCATCGCGAACGGGTCCTCCTGGCAGACTCAATATGACACGGAAATTATTGCACAGCTAAAAAACATGTGTCACAGTTCCCGGCGCTCCCGGAGTGCAGGAGACGCGATGTACACACAAGGTCTTGACTCGGCAGGACGCGAGCCTGCGCCGCCGGACGCGGCCGACGATGCAGAGCGCGAGGCGCGCTTCCAGGCGCGCATCGACGCCGAGGAGAAGATCGAGCCCAAGGACTGGATGCCCGAGGCCTATCGGCGCACGCTCATCCGGCAGATCGCGCAGCACGCGCATTCCGAGATCGTGGGCATGTTGCCCGAGGGCAACTGGATCACCCGCGCGCCCAGCCTGCTTCGGAAGACGATCCTGATGGCGAAGGTCCAGGACGAAGGCGGCCACGGGGCCTACCTCTACGCCGCGGCCGAGACGCTCGGCGTGTCGCGCGAAGAACTCGTGGACCAGTTGCTCGACGGCCGGGCCAAGTACTCGAGTATCTTCAACTACCCGACGCTCACCTGGGCGGACATCGGCGCGATCGGCTGGCTGGTGGACGGCGCGGCGATCATGAACCAGATCCCGCTCTGCCGCTGTTCCTACGGCCCGTATGCGCGCGCGATGGTGCGGATCTGCAAGGAGGAGAGTTTTCACCAGAGACAGGGCTACGAGATCATGCTCAAGCTCGCGCGCGGCAGCGAGCTTCAGCGCCGGATGGCGCAGGACGCGCTCGATCGCTGGTGGTGGCCATCGCTCATGATGTTCGGGCCGTCCGATGCCGCCTCGACGCACAGCGCGCAATCGATGCGCTGGAAGATCAAGCGCTTCTCGAACGACGAGCTGCGGCAGAAGTTCGTGGACTACACCGTGCCGCAGGCGGATTTCCTTGGGCTTACGGTCCCGGATCGCGAGCTGGCCTGGGACGAGGCCGCCGGGCACTACCGGTTCGGCGACATCGACTGGCGCGAGTTCGAGGCGGTGCTCAAGGGCCATGGCCCCTGTAACCGCGAGCGCCTGGCCGCGCGGCGCCAGGCGCATGAGGACGGTCGCTGGGTGCGCGAAGCGGCCGTCGCGCATGCGGCCAGGCGAGCGTCGGCGACACGCGCGGCCGCATAGGGCGGTCGAGGAGCACGACATGGCCACACCCGACGAGCGAGCCGACGGCTGGCCGCTCTACGAGATCTTCATCCGCGCGCGCTCGGGGCTCGACCACAAGCACGTCGGCAGCGTTCATGCGACCGACGCGAGGATGGCGCTCGAGCACGCGCGCGACGTGTACACACGCCGCCAGGAGGGCGTCAGTATCTGGGTCGTGCGCTCCTCCGACATCCTGGCCTCCGATCCGGCCGACGCGGATGCGCTTTTCGAGCCGGCGCGCGACAAGGTGTACCGGCACCCGACCTTTTACGACATCCCCGACGAGGTAAAGACGCTGTGAGCGCGATTGCGGCACCAACACCGGTGTCGACCGGCGCGGACGCGGCGCCGCGAGTGCGCTACGTGCTGCGCCTGGCGGATGCGAGTCTCATCCTCGCCCAGCGGCTCGGTGAGTGGATCGGCCACGCGCCGGCGCTGGAAGAGGACCTCGGCCTCGCGAACACGGCGCTCGACCTGATGGGCCAGGCGCGTCTGCTCCTGGCCTATGCAGGTGAGCTCGAGGCCCGGGGGCGCGACGAGGATGCGCTTGCGTTCCTGCGCGAGGAACGCGAGTTCCTGAATCCGACGCTGGTCGAGCAGCCGAACGGCGACTTCGCCCATACGATCGTGCGGCAGTTCCTCGTTGACGCCTGGCAGCACGAGCTCTACGGAGGCCTCGCGTCCTCTGCCGATGCGCGCCTCGCCGCGATTGCCGCCAAGGCACTGAAGGAGACGCGATATCACGTCTCGTACAGCTCGGGCTGGGTCGTCCGCCTGGGCGACGGCACGGAGGAGAGCCACGCCCGCATGCAACGTGCGCTCGATGCGCTCTGGCCGTACACCAACGAGCTCATCGATGCGGACGAGCTCGACCGCGAGATGATCGCGGCGGGCATCGCGCCGCCCATTGCGCCGATGTCCACGGCCTGGTCGGCGCGGATCGACGCGGTGCTTCGCGATGCGACGCTCACGCGACCGGCGCCGGCGGACTTCCGCTGGTATGGGAAGCACGGCCGGCACAGCGAGCATCTCGGCTACCTGCTGGCCGAGATGCAGCATCTGCCGCGCGCTCATCCGGGCGCAAGCTGGTAGGTGCGCGGTTGGACGCGATCCGCGAGCATTTGAGGTTCGTCGCTGCGCCGTCGGCGATAGACGCGCGTGTCCGCGCCGTGCTGGCGCGTGTTGCGGATCCCGAGATCCCGGTGCTGAGCGTGCTCGACCTGGGCGTGGTCCGCGCGATCGAGCTGGACGACAACGGGCGCGTCCAGGTCGCCGTGTCGCCGACGTATTCGGGCTGTCCGGCGACCGCGGTGATCCGCCGGGACATCATTGCGGCGTTACGCGCCGCAGGCTTCGAAGGCGCATCGGCCTACGACCAGCTCTCGCCGCCCTGGAGCAGTGACTGGATCAGCGCCGAAGGGCATCGGAAGCTCCGCGAGTACGGCATTGCGCCGCCCGGGGCCGACCGTGAACTCGCCTGTCCTCGCTGTGGATCGAAGGCGACGCGCCGCCTGAGCGAGTTCGGCTCGACGCCCTGCAAGGCGCTCTATCGCTGCGAGAGCTGCCTCGAGCCCTTCGACCGGTTCAAGTGCCACTAGAGAAATGTGTCTCTGAGGGAATTGGCTCTGAGCCATTTATTGTTCTCGCATGCTGAGATTTCACCCACTCAGGCTCACGAGTCGTACGGCGGCAGCCGAAGACGCCGTACGGCTCACGTTCGCCATCCCGGCGGAGCTTCGCCAGGACTTCAGCCACGCGCCCGGCCAGCATGTGGCGCTCAGGGCCGTGCTCGACGGGCAGGAGCAGCGCCGAACGTACTCGATCGTGAGCCTGCCCGGCGCGCCCGAGCTCGAGCTCGGCGTGCGCATACAGCCGGGCGGAGCGATGTCGCAGTTCCTGGCGCAGCGTCTGCACATCGGCGATCCGATCGAGGTGCTGACGCCAAACGGGAGCTTCCACCCGGCGAGCATGGCGGCGGACCGCCCCGCACCCCGGCGGCACTGCGTCGCTTTCGCAGCCGGGAGCGGCATCAGCCCGGTGCTCGGCATCGCGGCTTCCGTGCTCGCGAGCGAGCCGCGAAGCCGCTTCCAGCTCTTCTACGGCAACACCGGCATCGGGCGCACGATGTTTCTCGAGGAGATCATGGGACTCAAGGACCGCTACCTCGAGCGGTTCTCCGTGCATTTCGTCCTGAGCCGCGAGCCGCAGGAGCTCGACGTGTTCAATGGCCGGCTCGACGCGGCGAAGGTCCGCGAGCTGGCGCAGGGCGCGTTCGACCCGGAAGCCGTCGATGAGTATTTTCTCTGCGGTCCGGGCACGATGATCGAGGACATCCGCGGCGAGCTCGGCCGGCTCGGGGCGCGCGGCCGCATCCACGTCGAGCACTTCACGCCGCTCAGCGACGCGACGACGACGCCGGCCACAGGTGCCGCGCCCTCCGAGCACGCATCAGCGACCCCTGTGAGGGCATCGGCACCGCCAGGAGGCGCCGAGCACCTCGCGACCGTCACCGTCGTGATGGACGGGCGGCGCCGCGCATTCGACGTCACGGCGGCCGACGAATTCGTCCTCGACGCGGCCGGGCGCGCAGGTCTAGACCTGCCGTTTTCCTGCCGCGCCGGTGTGTGCTCGACCTGCCGTGCAAAGCTGGTGCGCGGCACGGTGACCCTGGATAACAATGTCGCGCTCGAGGACTGGGAACTCGAGGCCGGGTACATCCTGTGCTGCCAGGCCCGGCCGACGAGCCCGGAGCTCGAGATCACCTACGACGAGTGACGCGGTCGCCCACGACCGCGCAACTCCTGGAGCGGCGATGCAGTACGAGACGATCCTGTATTCGGTCGAGGCGGGTGTCGGGCGGATCACGCTCAACCGGCCGGACAAGCTCAATAGCTTCAATGGTGGAATGCACGCCGAGGTTCGCGAGGCGCTCGCGCGCCTCGTTCCGGACGGCGCGCGAGCGCTGGTGCTCACGGGTGCGGGCCGGGGTTTCTGCGCGGGCCAGGACCTGGGCGACCGGGCCGTGGCCCCGGGCGAGAAGGGTGTCGACCTGGGTGCCTCGATCGAGGAGAACTACAAGCCGCTGGTGCTGGGCCTGCGCGCGTTGCCGATGCCGGTGATCGCCGCGGTCAACGGTGTCGCAGCCGGGGCCGGGGCGAACATCGCGCTCGCCTGCGACATCGTAGTCGCGGCGCACTCCGCATCCTTCGTGCAGGCGTTCTGCCGGCTGGGGCTGATCCCGGACAGCGGCGGTACCTGGTTCCTGCCACGCGTCGTCGGCAACGCACGCGCAATCGGCCTCGCGATGCTCGGCGAGAAGCTGTCGGCGGAGCAGGCGGCGGCCTGGGGACTCATCTGGCAATGCGTCGACGATGCCGAGCTTGCGCCAACCGTGGACCGGCTCGCGCAGGGCCTGGCGACGGCGCCGACGCTCGGTCTCGCGCGCACCAAGCAGGCAATCTACGGCAGCTGGTCGCGCACGCTCACCGAGCAGCTGGACGTCGAGCGGGACATGCAGCGTGAGCTCGGCTGGTCGGCCGACTACTCCGAGGGTGTGTCGGCGTTCAAGGCCAGGCGCACACCCGTCTTCAGCGGGCGCTGAGCGATGGTCCCCACCACCGGCGCGAACAGTGGCTCGACCGCCGAGCAACGGACGGCAGAGCTTGCGGCCCGGACGCTCTATGAGCAGGACCGCGCCTCGCAGGCGCTCGGCATGCGCATCGTGCGCGTGGGCGTGGGCGAGGCCGCGGTCACGATGCCCGTGCGGCCCGACATGACGAACGGTCACCGCATCTGCCACGGCGGATTGATCTTTGCCCTGGCCGACAGCGCATTCGCGTTCGCCTGCAATTCCTACGGCGACAGCACGGTGGCTGCCGCGGCGTCGATCGACTTCCTGGCCGCCGGCCGCGAGGGCGATACGCTGACGGCGACGGCGCGGGAGCTCTGGCGAGGCGGCCGCAGCGGGCTCTACGAGATCGTCGTCGCCAACCAGCACGGCGAAACTGTCGCGCTCTTCCGCGGGCGAAGCCAGCGCGTAGGCGGCCGAATCGTCGAGGCACAGCAATGAATCTCGAGAGCTACGTACAGGGTCGCTGGCAGTCGGGCACGGGTACGGCAGTCATGCTCAGGGATGCGACCACCGGTGATCCGGTCGCCTACGCGTCCTCGGACGGCATCGATTTCCGCGGCGCGCTCGAGCATGCGCGCAACGCAGGCGGCCCGGCGATCAGGCGCTTGAGCTTTCACGAGCGGGCGGCCCTGCTCAAGGCGCTTGCACAGCACCTCGGTGCGCACAAGGAATCGTTCTACGAGCTCTCCTACGCCACCGGCGCCACGCGCAACGATTCGTGGATCGACATCGACGGCGGCATCGGCACGCTCTTCGCCTATGCGAGCCGCGGGCGGCGCGAGCTGCCGAACGGCCATGTCTATCTCGACGGCGGCGTCGAGGCCTTGTCGAAGACCGGAAGTTTCGTCGGCCAGCATATCTGCCTGCCGCTCGAGGGCGCGGCGATCCACATCAACGCCTTCAATTTCCCGGTCTGGGGGATGCTCGAGAAGCTCGCGCCGGCGCTGCTCGCGGGGATGCCGGCGATCGTCAAGCCGGCGACGTCGACCGCGTATCTCACCGAGCGGGTCGTACGGTCGATCGTCGCCTCGGGGCTCCTGCCCGAGGGCGCGCTGCAGCTCATCTGCGGTGGCGCGGGTGACCTGTTCGAGCACCTCGGTTGCCAGGACGTCGTCTCCTTCACAGGCTCCGCGTCGACGGCGGCCCGGCTTCGCGCGCACCCGACCGTCATACGCAACTCGGTGCGTTTCGTGGCAGAGACCGATTCGCTCAATTCCTCGGTGCTCGGGGCCGACGCCGGCCCGGGGACGCCGGAGTTCGATCTGTACGTCAAGGAAGTCGTCCGCGAGATGACGGCCAAGGCCGGGCAGAAGTGCACCGCGATCCGCAAGGCGATCGTTCCCGCGACCTTGTCGGGCGCCGTGGTCGAGGCGCTCTCGGCGGCGCTCGCCAAGGTGGTCGTCGGCGACCCGCGGCACGAGGGCGTGCGCATGGGTCCGGTCGCGAGCGGCGCGCAGCGCGACGAGGTGCTCGCGCGCGTGCGCGAACTCGCCTCCGACGCGAGCGTCGTGCATGGGGATCCGGAGCACTTCGATGTGAGCGGCGCGGATCGTCGCCGCGGCGCCTTCGTGCCACCGCTGCTGCTCCTGTGTCGCGACGCGATGTCGGCGAGCGCCGTGCATCACGTCGAAGCCTTCGGGCCGGTCGCGACCGTGCTCCCATATCGGGATGCGCGTGAGGCGATTGTGCTCGCCCGTCGTGGCGAAGGCAGCCTTGTCGGGTCGATCGTGACGGCCGACGATGGCGTAGCGACGGAGCTCGCCCTGGGCATGGCGCCCTGGCACGGCCGCCTGCTGATCCTGAACCGGCATTGCGCAAAGGAGTCGACCGGTCACGGCTCGCCGCTGCCGCACCTGATCCACGGCGGACCCGGCCGAGCGGGCGGCGGCGAGGAGATGGGCGGGCTGCGCGGCGTACTGCACTACATGCAGCGGACGGCCCTTCAGGGCTCGCCCGACACGCTCACGGGCGTAGGCGGGCGCTGGATCCGCGGCGGCACGCAACGCGATCCCGGCGTGCATCCGTTCCGCAAGCCCTTCCACGAGTTACGCGTCGGCGACACACTCGTGTCCGCTGAGCGCGAAGTCTGCGTGGAGGACATCGAGCGATTCGCCGAGCTCTCCGGCGACCGGTACTACGCGCACATGAGCGACAGCGAAGCCGCGCGCAACCCGCTCTTTGGCGGCCGCGTGGCACACGGCTATTTCCTGATTTCCGCGGCAGCGGGGCTCTTCGTCGACCCGCCCTACGGCCCCGTGCTCGGCAACTACGGTCTCGACGCGCTGCGCTTCGTCAAGCCCGTCAAGCCCGGCGACCGGATCCGGGTGCGCCTCACCTGCAAGCAGAAGTCCCTGCGGCTCGGCGCCGGCTGGGGCGAGGTGCGCTGGGACACCGAGATCACGAACCAGCACGGAGAAACCGTCGCCGCCTACGACGTGCTGACGATGGTGAGCGAGCACGCGGTGCCCGATGCCGCCCCGGCGTCCGCACCACCCGCGATCGCGACGGAGCCGTGATGACGCCGACCCCCGCGGCGCGCGACGCGACGCTCGAGCCCATCGAGCGCGCCTCGCGCGACGAGCTCACGGCGCTGCAGCTCACGCGGCTCAAGTGGTCGCTCGGGCACGCGTATCGCAACGTCCCGCACTACCGCGCAAGCTTCGACGCCGCGGGCGTGCGCCCGGAGGACCTGAACGAGCTCGCCGACCTGTCGCGATTTCCATTCCTGACCAAGGGCGATTTCCGCGAGCACTATCCGTTCGGCCTGTTCGCGATGCCGCGCGAGCAGGTGCTGCGCATCCATGCGTCCTCGGGGACGACCGGCAAGCCCACCGTCGTGGGTTACACGCGCCGCGACCTCGACACCTGGGCGGACCTGGTAGCACGCTCGATCCGCGCCGCCGGCGGCCGCGCCGGCGACATCGTCCACATCGCCTACGGCTACGGGCTATTTACCGGTGGTCTGGGCGCGCATTACGGCGCGGAACGGCTCGGCTGCACGGTGATCCCGATGTCCGGCGGCCAGACCGAGCGGCAGGTTCAGCTCATCATGGACTTCCGGCCGGACATCATCATGGTGACACCGTCCTACATGCTCGCGATCGCCGAGGGGTTCGCGCGCCAGGGACTGGACGCGGCTGGTTGCTCGCTGCGCGCCGGCATCTTCGGCGCGGAGCCGTGGACCGACGCGATGCGAAGCGAGATCGAGCGGCGCATGGGACTCGACGCCGTCGACATCTATGGGCTGTCCGAGGTGCTCGGGCCCGGAGTCGCAAGCGAATGCGTCGAGACCAAGGATGGCCCGGTGATCTGGGAGGACCATTTCTACCCCGAGGTCATCGACCCCGAGACCGGCCGGGTTCTGCCGGACGGGGAGGAGGGCGAGCTCGTCTTCACCTCGCTCACCAAGGAGGCCCTGCCGGTGATCCGCTATCGCACGCGCGATCGTACCCGTCTCCTGCCGCCGACCGCGCGCTCGATGCGGCGGATGGGACGGATCAGCGGCCGCACCGACGACATGCTGATCATCCGCGGCGTCAACCTGTTTCCGAGCCAGGTCGAGGAGCTGATACTCGCGCTGGCGGGTCTCGCGCCGCACTACCAGCTGGAGCTCACGCGCGAGGGCCCTCTCGATGCGCTGACCGTGCATGTCGAACGCGTGCCCGAAGGCGATGCGTCGAGGAGCGCCGCGCTCAGCGCGGAGCTTGCGCGGCAGATCAAGGGCCGGATCGGTGTCACCGCGGCGGTTCAGACACACGAGCCCGGCGCGATCGAGCGATCGATTGGCAAGGCAACGCGCGTCGTCGACCGTCGCTGAGCTCAAGACATACGGCCTGGGCGTGGATCTCGTTCCCATCACGATCAGCGGCGCGCCGGCACGGACCGTGTCGGAGCTGCCGGATGCGGCGCGCGAAGCGCTCGCGGGCACGGCGATGCTTTACCGGGAAACGGGCTTCGAGCCGCCCTGGATAGGCTACCTGGCTCTCGAGGCGGGAGCCTGCATCGGCACCTGCGCGTTCAAGTGCGCGCCCTGCGACGGACGCGTCGAGCTCGCCTATTTCACCTTCCCGGGCCACGAAGGACGCGGGCTCGCGACGCGGATGTGCCGCGAGCTTGTGGCGCTCGCGCGCAGCGCGCAGCCGGGCCTCGTCATCACCGCGCAGACGCTGCCCGAGCGCAACGCGTCGACGCGCGTGCTCGAGAAGGCCGGCTTCCGGTTTTCCTCGGAGCTCGACCATCCCGAAGACGGACGTATCTGGGAGTGGCAGCTCGATCCGCCGCGCGCGACCGAGGCAGGCAGTCGCTGATTCGGCTCAGAGCCAGATTACTAACGATTAATTTGGCTCTGAGCCAATTTTTTCTGGTGTGCCGGCAAGTCCATCCACCGGATGCACGCCGGGAAGCGATGCGACGGTGACGCCTGCGACCGATGGCCCACCCAACTCCAGGCCGATCGCCGGCGCGGCCTCGTAGAGCTGCACCGCACAGACCGGAGGAAGTGGTGCCCGCTCGACTACGCGTCCGTCGAGTCGCGTGCCGTTGCGGCTTGCCAGGTCGATCACCCACCAGCGACCGTGTTCGAAACGGATCTCTGCATGGCGCCGGCTGATGAGCGGGTCGTCGAGCCGTATTTCGCAGGCCTCGTCCCGGCCGATTCGAAACACGTCGAAGAACACGCGCTCGTGGCTGCCGTCGACATCCTGCCAGCGGACGCGGACGCTATCCGTCGTGCCAAAGAGGAGCGTCGTGTTGCTGCCGCCGGCAGGGCTCCCGGCGGCCGGGTCCGCCAATGCGCCCGTATCGCGAACGATGCCACCGGTGGTGACCTCGTAGACCCAGGCAAGCAGCGCGGCAATTGGCAGACCGAGAAAGGCACAGATGATGAACGCCCGCGCAGCCCACGGTGGCGCTCCAAAGGTGGGCAGCAGGGAGGTGGCCGCGAGCGACGCTCCCCAGGCTACGACGGCATAGGCAGCGACGATCCTGAAAACGCCTCGCCGTCGAATCTCGCTCAACAGCGATCGGATTCGTCTCGCCAGTGCTCGCATCGTCCAGGTTGCCCGCGGCTGTCGGCCCGGGCGCACGCTAACACAGAGCCCGGCGGCGAGGTCACGGCCGTGCTCCGACGGGCACGAAGAAGAAGTCGCCGATCTCGTGACCGGCCCCCTTGATGGCCTTGAATTCGGGGACCTGGTGGAAACCCGTGCGGGCCGCCGTGGTCTTGACCCGGTTCTTGAGCTGCGCGAAGAGCGCCGGCGCGGACAGCACCTCGCGGTTTGCCTCGAGCGCGTCGAGGAAGGCTTGCGCGAACACCGAGTTTCCCTGCCCGCCCTCGTCCAGCACGGGCTGGTCGCCACCGGAGGCGATCAGCAGGCGCGCGCGTTTCGGCAGGCGAATGCGGACATAGTCCAGCGACACACGCGACGGATCCTGCCGCATGAGGAAGCTGGGATCGTCCGACAACAGGCCCGCGTAGCACGAGTCGGCGACCACCAGTACCCGTCGCGCCGGAAGCCGGGCAAGGTGGCCGGTGACCTGCTCGTTCGCGACCCAGAACGTGTCGACGGGCGGCGGATCGGCATTGACCGGCAGCCAGTAGCCTGCCTCCCGATCCCCGGTACGCAACCGCGTGCCGTGGCCGGCGTAGTAGATCAGCAGGTTGTCCTCAGCTTTAAGCACACCGTTCAGGTCGTTGAGCGCGCGCAGCATCGCGATGTCGTCGGCATCGTCGATCACGGTGACGCTGAAGCCATAGACGTCCTTCAGTACACGTGCTGCGCGGCGGGCATCGTTGAGGGGTGTGGCGAGCGGCTCGATCCGCCGGTAATTCTGGTTGCCGATCACGAGGGCGTAGTAGCGGCCGAGCCCGAGCCCGGCGAGCTGGCGCGGCGTGGCGGCCGAGGCGGGCGCGGGCGTTGCACCCGGAGTGCGACCTGCAGAAGGTTCGCGGGTTCGTGCCGGCGGCGGCAACGACGTCAGCCGGGCCTGGCTCCCCTCGCGTTCCTGACGGAGCTGCGCGAGCAACGTGTTGAGGGACGCGATCCGGGCCGCCTGTTCGGCGGAGGTAGCCCCCTGCGCCTCCGACTTGCCCTCGAGCTCCTCGACCTGCTGCCTGAGCGCTTCGATCTGGGAGTCGCGCTCATGTATTGCCTTCTCGAGCTCGGTACGCTGTCGTTCGAGCTCCTGCCGATACGCTTCCTCGTACCCGACGTCACCCTCGAGTCCGCCGGCGGAGCGATACAGGTTGAGCGCCTGGAGTGCGTCCTTCTCGACGCCCAGGCCCTGCTCATAGAGCGTGCCGAGATTGAACTGCGCGCGCGCGTGACCCTGATCGGCCGCCTTGCGATACCAGCTCGCGGCCTTTGCGAAGTCCGGTGTGGTTCCGAGTCCCTTCTCGTAGATTTCGCCCACGACGGTCTCAGCCTCGGCGTCGCCGGATTCCGCCGACGCGAGCCAGATCGCAAGCGCGGTCTCGAGGCTCGCGCGGTCGTACGCTACCCACTCGCCGCCTCGCACGCGGCATTCGCTCAAGGTCGTCCGTGTCGGGCGACGCGGCGTGGCGAAGCTGCGGCCGCCCACCTGCCGGATCTGCGGCGGCAGCAGGCAGTCGACGATCTCTACGTCCTGCCGCTGCATCGAGGGCGGGGACTGGGCGGCGCCGACCGTCGGCGAGAGCACGATCACGATGAGCGCAAGCGGCGGCGCCGGGCGGCGACGCAGCCAACCAGAAAATCCGGATTCGGACATCGTGTCGTACTCCGTGCGGGGAGCGTGCTTGCGGCCCCTCATGGGCAACCTGACAGGTCTGCGTGCTCGGTGTCGTACGCCCCCTGTTGTATCCACTGCAGGAGGCCGGGGAGCACGCTCGCGCGGAGGACCGGGTCACCCGTGAGATCGAGCGCGCGACCGCCGTGGTTGAGCTCACCCCGCGGCTTAACGTTCAGTGCGCTTGCTGCGGGTTGTCCGTAAGCACGTAGGGCGTTGCGAGCGGATCGAGACCATCGAAGCCGCAACGCATACGGGTGTACCCGTCGCGGGCGTCAACGCCCAGAAAGCCGATCGGGCTGTCCGGGCGTCCGTGACAACCGCCACACGCGGTCGGGAGCGCGATCGCTGCGTACGCCCGGGCGAACGAAACTGCATCACCCGGCCTGGCCGGGTCGGACCAGTCCGCATCGTCCGTGGCGACAAAGCGGATGTCGACCGTCCCGTCACGAGCAGGCTCGGGCCCGCCATCGGCGTAGGCGGCACGGAAGGAGATCCGCTTCCGAGTCCGGCGACACGGGCCTGCGCATCGACTCGGGCGCGGCCGAGACGAAAATGCTCATCCGGCCGGCCGGAGGCACGTACGCGAGGCGCCCGCCCTGAATCTCCGCGCCCGAGGCGTCGAAGAACCGCACACCCCGCGCGCCCGCTCCGGCAACGCAATCGTTAATGTCCACGGAGCGGGCAGGGTAGTCGCTGCCGTCATTTGGCCGCATCGGTACCTCCCTGACACAGGGTGCGATGGTGAGCTCGGTCGGCACGAAAACATCGAAGCCCGCCGCCGCGGCATCCACGTCGCCATCCTCGTCCTCGATCACCACACCGATGCGCACCGGCTCGGTGGTGACGGCCGATGCCGGGACGCTCACGCACACCGCGAGACCGTCGGTGCACGGTGCGGCCGCGATGCCCGCAGGGTTCGACGCGGCGACCGCGGAGCGCAATGCGAGGGGACCGTCGCCCGCGCTGTCCCAGCGCACACCGAGCGGAAGTCGTGTGGTCCGACCCGCATCGAGGGCGACCGGCACGGACAGCGTCTGCCCTCGAATCGAATCAGCGATCGGGACACTGTCCCGGCGGGTACGCGTCTCGCAGGCCGTTGCGGCGGAACCGTCCACGAGCGCCGTGTCGCAGTCGACAGGGCCACTGCCTGCGACTGACAGACTCACACGGTAGTCGCCCTTGACGTCGACGCCGACCAGCGTCGGTTGCGGTGAGTCGGTGAAGTTGAGACGCGCCTTGCTCCCCGGGGGCGCCTCGAGCCGCCAGGCATGGGAGCCTGAGACGGCCAGCGTGCTGCCTCTCCCGTCGAGCGCATAGCTCGCGCCACGGACCAGCGGATCCGTCGCCGCACCGAGGCCCTCCATGCGGGCCACCGGGCCAGGCCGCTCGAAGGGGCGGGTCGCTTCGCTCGCATCGTCGCGAAAATGCTCCGACAGGCGCTGCGCCGCCGAGTGTCCATCCGCCGCGCCAGGCTGTGGCAACCAGAAGCGGTCCATCGTCAGCCGCGCGAGCGGCATCCGGCCGATCTCGAGCTGCGCCGGCAGGCTCACCGCGCCGGCGAAATCCGCATAGCTCGCAATCGCGAGCTGCCCGGTGCCGCGCGGCCCCGGGACGTGCATCACGTGGCAGGAGCGGCAGTTGCGAGCGAACACGTCGAGATAGATCGCCGCCGAATCAGGCGGGTTGCCCACCGTCGCAGGCTGCCAGCCCGCGGGAACGTAACCGCCGTTGAAGGCCGAGCTGGGAAACCCGGCACCGCCGTACCAGCCCTCGACGAGATCGCGGGCGAGCGGAAATCGGCGGTCGTTGCCCCAGGTGAGCCACGCAAGATGGTTCAGGCGCTTGAACATCTCCTCCTGCGGCGCGCGCGCGTACGCGGCGGCGAGTGCCTGCTCGGACGGCGAGAAATCCGGGTCGCCCGCGTGCGAGAACGCCGGGTCGGTGTCGCTGTAGAGCAGCGAGTCCAGGTCCCAGGGGAGGAAGGCTGCGTCGACGTCGCCGCCGTTGCCGTAGAGCTCGGGGTTGCGCGCATCGAGCCCGCGTGGCGTTCCGCCGTGGCAGACGGTGCAGGCGCCGGGCATGTACTTCTCGCCCCGGCCATCGAGGTCGATGGAGAGCACGCGCTCGTAATCGCCTCGGCGATTGGGTGCGTAGGTGTAGAACTTCGTAATCCGCCCGGCGCCACTCGAAGGAGAGCGCGTGTATTCCATCGCCACGGCGACGATCGGCTGCAGATTTCGCGCCGCCGCCTCGAGACTGCCGTAGTTGATGACGACTCCGTACACGTCGCAGGCTCCGCGGGTTGCCTCGGCGAGACTCGCTGGCGTGCCGTTGTCGCAGGCGCCGAGACGCAGGTACATGTCGCGTCCGAATCCCAGGTCGAAGTTGTTGAGGTACACGGCATGCGCCCCGGTCGCCGAGGCGCTGATCGAGGCACGCAGCGCCTCCCAGTCGGTGCCGTCCGCGAACCCGGCCCGCGCGAGCCAGCCTGAGAAGAGCCGCTTCGCGGCCTCGCCCTCCGCGTCATCGATGCTGCCGTAGTACGCGAGTGCCGAGACGCGGGTATCGCGCACCCGCGTCGGCGCACCCTGCAGCTCGTCGAGACGTACCGTCGCCCCGCTCGATACGCCGTCCGACGCAAGTTCAAACGCGCCCTGCGCGTCGGCGGCGGCCGAATTCGCTTTCCGGTCATCCACGTCCAGCACGCAGAGGCCGGTCGTCGTCGCGCCCGAGGGGAGCGTCCCTGACGGAGTCAGCGTGAGGCGCAGGTGAAGCACGGCGTCATCGATCCGCGCGGGGTCGACCGCAAGCTCAGGCTGATCCTGACCGACGTTTCTCAGTACGTCATCCATGATCAGTGACGGCAGCGGCAGGGCGAATCTCGGGTTGCGCACGTCCGAGCAGTCCGGACCCCCGGTGCCCATCGCCTGTGACCAGTGTCCCTCGAGCGTCATGGTCTTCGTCGCGAGGGGAAAATCCGTGTGCAACGCACCCGCGAGGTCCGTGTAATCGAGAAACTGCTCGATCGTGAGCGTGAATGGCAGGTCGGCGGTGAGCGGCGCGGCCGCGTCGGTCACCGCCACGATGGTGTAGCTTGCGTCCCCCGCGTAGGTGAGAAACGCATCCGGATCGACAGCTTCCTCGACGATCACCGTGACGAGGGCATCGTCAGTGGCGCCGTTGCCGTCCGCGACCGTGAGCAGGAATCGAAGCTCGCCCGCCGCGGCGGGCACCGTGAAGTTCACGGTATTCTCGTTGCGCTTGACGAGCACCACCGCTTCGGCGGCCGGGTTTGCCGCGCCCCAGGTCCAGGTGAGCACCGGCACGCCGCGCCCCCGGCTGTCCTTGCCGCTCAACCTCACTTCGGAGCCGCTGCGCACCCTGACCGTGGCGTCGCCGGCCTGTGCCGTGAACGGATGGTTGAGCACCTTCGCCACCGCGATGGGCGCCTGCTGATCTGGGTCGCCGACGTCGCTCGCGCCGCTGCAGCCCAGCAGCAGGGCCGAGGTGAGGACGATCCCGCAGAAGAGTCGCATGCGGATCACCGCCCGAACTCGTAGCGCATTCCGCCGGTGATCACCGCGTCGGAATAATCATCGAGGTCCAGCACCTGCATGTACTGCACGAAACCCATGAGGCCGCCCGCCAGCACGACCGTCACGCCGGCGGCCGCGGTGTAGTAGTCGTCGTCGGGCGGATCCGTGGGCACATTGAAGTCGGCGTCGATGACCTGGATGAGGCGGCTGAGCGCGTCCGCGTACAGCGCGGATACGCGACGCACGTCGTCCAGCAGCTCGTGGTGATAGCGCGCGCTGAGATACGGTACCAGCACGCCGAAGCGGGGCGTGAATACGTATTGGAGCTGCAGGCCCGCGCTGCCGTCCAGCGAGTCGATGTCCTGGTCGCCGATCTGCAGGTCGAAGGGGTCGTCCGGGCTCGCGTTCGCGGTGTTGTCCACGCTGCTTTCCCGAAAGCCCTCGACGCTCGCATCGACGTAGTCGAGCCCGAGCGAAGGCTCGACCGAGAAACTCCCCCAGCGGAACGCGTAGCCGGCACCCAGGGTCGCGAGCAGGGTGCTGCTGTCCGTCGACGCCGTCGCGAGGCTGTCGACCGCCGGAATAAGCGGGTTCTGCGACGGGTAGGTGATGCGCCGACGCGTGTCGTGAGTCAGGCTCTGGTAGCCCAGCGATCCATTGAGATAAGCACGTTCGCCTTCGAGCAACCCGTAGACGATCGCGCTGTAGCCGTCCGTCTTGATGCGGCCATCGACGACGCTGCGCGAGGAATCGAAATCGACCTCCTTGTTCGAGTAACCGAGCATCGCGCCCGCGGCCAGCAGGGGCGAAAAGCGATAGTCGACACCGACCGTGACTTCCTGCCCGTCGAAGTCGAAGGCCGGCTCGAGGTCGGTCGGATCCTTGTCCCCGTAGCCGAACGCGCCGTCTACGAACCAGCTCCAGCGGGTGCCGATCGGCTCCGCATCTGCGCTCGCGCCACCGCCCAGCGGCAGCGCGCCCGAGCTCGCGACACGGATCGAGCCGTCGGCCTCCTGGGCGGACGTCACCCGTGGACCGCTGATGCCCCAGCGCAGCGCCGCCATGCGCGCCGAGAGCGCGGAGAGCTGGCTCGCGGCGAACTCGGTCGTCATCGAACCCTGCGCCGCGATCTCCTCGGCCGCGGTCCAGCGCAGCGCGAATCCCAGGCCGTCGATGTCGAGACCGAGGCTGAAGGTGGTGTCGCCCAGCCCCAAGATCTCGTTCGCGGTTTGAACGAGCTCGCGCGTTTCTTCGAAGACGCCGAACACGTCATCCGGGCAGGCCGGACTCGGCCCCGCCTCACATGCTCCCAGCAGGGCGTCGTAGCTTGCCTGGTTGGCGCGCGCCGAAGCAGTTTCGAGCGCGTTCAGCTGCGCCAGGATCCGCGGGTCGGTCAGCTCGGCCCGCGCTGGCACGGCGAGCATCGCGGCTGGCAGCAGAATGAAGAGCCATCCATTGAGTGTGCGCAATGCGTCCTGCATCGTCAGCCGGCCGGCGTTATCGTGGCGGGGGGACGCTATGTGCGGGGCCGGGGCTTGTCAAGATGAGGTGGGCGCGATGCGGGTTCGCAGCCGCCTGCGCCCGCGCGTGGCTCAGGAGCCCAGGTCGTCGATGAGCTCGGTCAACGGTGCGTACTGCGCGAGCGCCGGGTGACGTTCGCGCATGGACTCGAGCCACTCGCGCGCCCCGGTCCGAACCTCGGTGCTCGCGCTCTCGAGCTGCCCGCCGAAGGCCTCTAGAGCCCGGCCCAGCGCCTGAGCGGCTTCCGGATTGCGAGGATGCAGCACGTAGGCGTCCCCATACTGCGTCACGGCGTCGTAGAGCAGCGCGAGTGCCTCCGAGCCACCGAGCGACTTCGTGCCCGCGTTGTTGAGCGCGTAGTCGCCGAGGTCCATCGCACCGCGAAACTGTGCCTGCACGTCCGCGGGCAGCTCGGCAAACGGCACGTCGGGCCGCGACTTCGCATAGCCCACATAAGCCGCGTACCCGGCGGCAACCGCGAGTGTGGCTGCCAGCGTCGCGAGTGCCGGGACCCAGGGCGCCACTCCGTCGAAGGCGTCGAGAAAGGCCCGGGCGTGTGGCCAGCGCCGGCTGCGATCCAGGACCAGCGCGTGCTCGATCGCCCGCCACCGGCGTCGACTTATGTCCTTCAACGGCGCCGGGCGCAGCCCGCGGGCGGTCGCATCGTCGGCGGTTCGACCTGCGTAGGGATGCTCACCGCAGAGCAGCTCATAGGCCACGAGCCCGAGCGCATACACATCGTCGGCGGGGTCGGGCTGGCCGCCGCGGAGCATCTCTCGGCTCGCGTACCGGGGAGTGAGCGCCGACAGTCGTCCAGCGTCGAACGCGTCCGCCGCACGATCGGTCTCGCTTGCGAGCCGTGCGATGCCGAAGTCGAGGATCTTCGCCACGCCCTCGCGGGTGGCGAACGCATTGCCGGGCTTGAAGTCGCAGTGAACGATGCCGCGCTCGTGCGCATAGGCGAGTCCCGCGGCGAGACCGCGGATGAGGCCCACCGCGCGCTCGCGCGCCAGGCCGCGAGGCTCCGCGCGTATGAGCGCATCGAGCGGCGTGCCATCGAGAAGCTCCATCGCGATGAAAGCCTGGCCGCTGCCCGGATCCACATCGAAGGTATAGACGGTGGCGATGTTCGGGTGCGCGAGCGCGCTCGCCTTGCCCGCTTCGCGCTGGAGCGCCACCCAGGCATCCTGCTGGCGCTGCATGTCGCGGCTCAGCAGCTTGATGGCGAGGTAAGGATGCGGATCCCGCGCCTGCTCGAGCAGAAGGTCCTTCGCCTTCCACACCTGGCCCATCGCGCCCGAGCCGAGCAGTACTTCCAGCCGGTAGCGTCCACGGATCACGTTGTCGGTGCCGGCCACCGCGGCCGTCTGCAGCCCGGGTCCGGCGAACTGCGCCGACGGCGACGACTTCGCCGCAGGCGTGGACGGATCCGGGGTGCGGGGAGCCGCGGTGCGCGTGCGGTCCATCAACGCGTTCTCACCGTCGCCAAGGTCCGCCGCCCGCCCGGCTGATGTAGGCTTCGTCGCATCATCAAACCTGATGTTCGGGAAGGAGGATACATGCACAGACTCCGGTTCTGGCTGCCGGCGCTGCCCGCGGTCGCGGCGCTCGGCGCGGCCATTGCGAGCCCGGGCGACATCGTCGTGCCAATGACCCTCGTCGATGCCAAAGGCTCAGGCGCGTCGGTCGGCGAGGTCGTGGTGAGTGAATCCCGCCACGGGCTCGTCTTCACGCCGCGGCTCCAGGGGCTGCCGCCCGGTCTGCATGGGTTCCACGTGCATGAGCACGCGAGCTGCGCTCCGGCCGAGAAGGACGGCGCGATGGTTGCCGCACAAGGCGCGGGTGCGCATTACGACCCGCAGAGATCGGGCCATCATGGCCTGCCATGGGGTGACGGACACCTGGGCGATCTGCCTGCGATCTACGTCGGTGCGGACGGAACGGCGAGCTATCCCGTACTCGCGCCGCGCCTTTCGCGCAAGGACCTCGCGGGCCGCAGCCTGATGGTGCATGCCGGCGGCGACAATCATGCCGATCACCCGGCGCCGCTCGGTGGGGGTGGCGGGCGGATCGCCTGCGGTGTGATCGCCTAGGCCGGCACGAAAGTTCGTCCGCCATCCCAGGCGAGCTCGCGTACGGCGAGCCCGTAGAGTGCCTCGATCTGAGGTGCGCGCAGCACTTCGTGTCCGGAGCCGTGCAGCCAGCGGCCGTCGCCGAAGAGCAGCAGGGCCTCGTCTGCATAGCGTATCGCGAGGCCGGCGTCATGCAGGCTCATTACGACGGAGCGGCCGGCGTCCGCGAGTCTGCGGAATACGTCGAGCACGATGACCTGGTGACGCGGGTCGAGCTGCTGAATCGGCTCGTCGAGCAGGAAGATATCGGGATCCTGCGCGAGCACGGCGGCCACCGCCAGCCGCCTCCGCTCGCCGCCCGAGAGGCTGCCGATGTCGCGCGCATCGAGGCCCGCAAGATCGACGGCATCGAGTGCGCCCCGCGCGATGTCCCGATCGGCGGCAGTTTCCCATTGCCAGAAGTCGATGTGCGGATGACGACCGACGAGGACCGCATCGAGCACCGTACCGGGAAACGGATCCTCAACGGCCTGGGTGAGTAATCCCAGGCGGCGAGCGAGCGCGCGACGGGGCCAGTCCGGCAGCCGTCGCCCGTCGATCCGAACCTCACCGGTCGCCGCGGCGTGCTGTCCGGCGAACGCATGCAGCGTCGAGCTCTTGCCCGCGCCGTTGCGCCCGAGCACAGCGACCACCGACCCGGGCCGGATGTGTACTGACAGCGAATCGACGAGCGTGCGGCCGGGCACGCGCACCGTCAGTGCCTGGCACGCGAGACCAGTCGTCATTGCGACCATCCGATCTCGCGCGCCGTGATCGGCCCAACGACCATCTGCGCAAGATCGGCGGGAGCCTCGGCGTGGGTGGGAGCGACGGCGATGCGGCCGGCCATGATCTCGCCCTGCGTCTGCGGATACCTGGGATCCTTGAGCGGATCGCCCAGTCCATCGGGCACCAACGGGTGGCCGCTCCGGCGGTCGTACTTGTCGCTGGCGCCCAGGGTATGCAGGAGCTCGTGCACGACCACGACCTGATTGGCGCTCTCGACGTTCCCGGCTGCGAAGAGCCGCGCGACCGCGACGAGTCCCTTGCTGAGGCCCAGCGAATCCGGCAAGGGTTGACCCTCGACGGCCGGGTGGTAGATCGCGAAGAGCTGGATGTCGGGCGGGGGGAGTGGATCGCGGGCCGCTACCCGCCAGGCCCACCAGCGCATTTTCAGGCTCCAGAGCGCGATGGTCAGCGGACCGGGTCTCGCGCCTGGATCGGGCGGCAGATCGCGCGCCGCACGCGACACGCGAATGCGCATCGGCTCGGTCAGCGCCACGCCGTAGAGGCGCGCCTGCGTCGCGACGAAGTCCTCAACCGCATCAAAGGAAGCGTCCTCGAGCCCGCCGAGGTACGAGCGAAGCTGCGCGTCATCTGCCGCCGGCAGCAGATAAACGGTGACGCGCAGCGGCGCATCCCAGTCGCGGCTGCGGCTGCGGTCGAGCCAGGCGCCGACGGCGACGAACAGCAGCACCCCCAGGAGCAGCGCGAGCCTCAGGTTGCCGAGAAAGCTGCGCCGTGCCATTCGAGGATCCCTTGGAACCGTTCAAGGGTACAGGCGGGTCGCCTGCCACGGCCCCGTGCGGAATCCGGCCGGTGAATCCGGCTCGAGACTGCGTGTCCAGCGCGCACGGTCGTGTATGCGGAATGCACCTTCGGTCCAGAGCTCGACGGCCTCCGGCCACAACCGGTAGCCACCCCATCGCGGCGGGCGCGGTACCACGGTGCCGAACTTTGCCGCGTGCAGGGCGACGCGTCCGAGCAGCGTCGCGCGGGTTTCGAGTGGCTGGCTCTGCAGGCTCGCCCAGGCGCCGATGCGACTGTCGAGCGGTCGCGAGCGGAAGTACGCGTCGCTCTCGTCCGCCGGCGAGGCACGCACCGGGCCCTCGAGCCTTACCTGGCGATGAAGCGCATCCCAGTGCACCACAGCCGCCGCGCGCGGATTCGACTCGATGTCACGGCCCTTCCGGCTGTCGTAGTTGGTATAGAACACGACGTAACCCGGGTCGACGACGAGTGCCTTCAACAACACCACGCGAGCCGATGGCCGGCCGTCGGCGGTCGCGGTCGCGAGCACCATAGCGTCCGGGTTCGGTTGCGTCTGGCGCTCGCGCGCGGCGTCGAACCACTGCGAGAAAAGCGGCATCGGGTCCGTCGGCAACTGGCTCGGCAGCGGATCCTGGCGCGACACGGAGTGCTTGCGACGTGCGGGCCTCGAATTATGCCCGACAGGAAAAAGGGCCCGGATCTATTTTCATCCTTCTTCGACTCGCTGCCCGGAATGCACTGAGTTGGCCCCATTTTGGGCAGGAAATTAGATATGACCCCATCTCCTTTGGTAAAACACCGCGTCACCTTCACAGAACCGCAATGAAATCCCTCGAAGAACTGCGCACGCGGCTGGATGCGCTCGACCGGCGGCTGCTCGAGCTGGTCGCGGAGCGGCAGTCGCTTGCCGCCGAGATCGCCGCCGTCAAGCGCGAGACCGGGCAGTCGACGCGCGACTTCGCACGCGAGCGCGAGGTGTTGCTGCGCGCCCGGGCCGATGCGCATGCGCTCGGCATCGCGCCGGCGCTGGCCGAGTCGCTGCTGAGGTCGCTCATTCGAGGCTCGCTGACCACTCAGGAGCAGGCGCGCGTCGCAGCGCAGGGCGCCGGCACCGGGTTTCGCGCGCTCGTCATCGGCGGTCGCGGCAAGATGGGGCGCTGGATGGCCGACTTCCTCGCCTCGCAGGGATTCCGCGTGACGATCGCCGATCCGGCGGGTTCGGTGCCGGGCTACGAGTGGCTCGCGGACTGGAGCGGTTCGGCGCTGGATCAGGACCTGATCGTCGTCGCAACACCCCTCAAGACCGCGAACGAAGTGCTCGTCGCGTTGGCAGAGCGTCGACCCCGAGGCGTCGTCTTCGACCTGGGCTCGCTCAAGACGCCTCTGCGCGCAGGTCTCGCCGCGCTCAGGAGCGCCGGGTGCAAGGTGACGTCGGTGCATCCGATGTTCGGGCCGGACACCGAGCTTCTGTCCGGGCGACACGTCATCTTCATCGACCTGGGAGATGCCGCGGCGCTGGCGCAGGCGCGAAGTCTCTTCGCCTCGACGATGGCCGAGCTGGTCGTGATGGAGCTCGATGAGCACGACCGGCTGATCGCCTTCGTGCTCGGACTGTCGCACGCGCTCAACATCGCGTTCTTCACGGCGCTGGCCGAAAGCGGCGAGGCGGCGCCCCGGCTCGCCCGGATGTCGAGCACGACGTTCGACGCCCAGCTCGATGTGGCGAGCCGCGTCGCTGACGAGAATCCCGATCTCTATTTCGAGATCCAGAGCCTCAACGCCTATGGCGAGGAGCCGCTCGTCGCGTTGCGCGCGGCGGTGGAACGTCTGTGCCGCTCGGTCCACGAGGGCGACGCCGAGGGCTTCGTCGCCATGATGAGACGCGGTCACGACTATCTGCAGGGGCGCCGTGCGGCGCTGGAGGCGGACGGATGAGCGGAGATCCCAACACGCATGGCACGGGAGACGCCACGGGGCGCACGGCCGGCGATGATGCGCTGCGTGACCTGTTCGACTGGGAGCGGGCCATCCTCGGGGCAACGACGCTGCCCGACCTGCTCGCGGCAGCGGCCGTTCCGGTCGGTGCCGCCGCGCCGCTCTCGGTGACGCTGCTGCTCGTCGATCCGACACACGAGTTGCGCCACCTGCTGCTGGGTGGTGGGCGCTCGCCGGCGCCGTCGGGTCTTCTCTTCACCGACAGCCTCGTAGGGATGGCCCCGCAGCTCGCGTCGCTCACCGAACCCTGGCAGGGAGCCTTCCGCGCCGCCGATCACGGGCTCCTTTTTCCGGATGCGGCGGGTCTCGAACGAGTGCTGATCTTTCCCTTGCGCGCGACTGGCGCGGTAGTGGGTTGCCTGAATCTCGGGGCGACCGGTCGGGTCCGTGTCCCCGGCGACAGCAGAGCCGTGGCTGCTCGGGCACGTGGGCGACGTGATGAGTGCCGCACTCGAGCGGCAACTCGATGCGATGCGGCTGCGTCGCGGCGGCATGACCAATCCGCTGACCGGCTGGCACACGCGTCGTTATCTCCAGGCGCGCCTCAAGGAAGCGATCGCGCGTTGCCAGAGACACGGCGGCGACGTGAGCTGCGTGCTGATCGATGTCGACGGGCTCAAGGCGGTCAACGACGCCTATGGCCAGCTCGCAGGCGACCGGGCGCTGCACGAGATCGCAGCCCGGATCGAAGGGCAGCTGCGGGCGAGCGATGCGGCGGCACATGTCGACGAGGACCAGTTCGTCGTTTTGCTGCCGGACACGCGGGTGGAGTCCGCGCTGCCGCTGGCGGAACGCATCCTCGACGCGGTCCGCTCCGAGCCAGTCGAGGCGGGGCCTGGACTCCTCCTGCCGATGAGCGTGTCGATCGGTCTCGCAGGCGTGACCGCAGGTCCCGATGGAAACAAGAAATCGCTGTCGGATCATCTGCTTGCGAAGGCCGAGTCGGCGCTGCACTTCGCCAAGACGAAGGGCGGAAACAGCTACTCCCTGAGCGACACGTGAGCTGGTCTGAATTCGCGTGGTTACTCGCCGGCGAGCTGACCCCCAGGGAACCGCGGCCGAGCGTCGGCGAGCGGCATCAGCCGCGCTGGCGACGCATCAGGAGCAGGAACAGCGGCACGCCGACCAGCGCCGTGAGCGCTCCGACCGGAAGCTGACGCGGGGCAAGCGCAACGCGAGAGACGAGGTCGGCGATCATCAGCAGCACGCCGCCCGCCAGCGCCGAGGCCGGCAGTACGATCCGATGATCTGAGCCGAGCGCCAGGCGCACGAGATGCGGCGTGACGAGGCCCACGAAGCCGATGCTGCCCGCAGCACTCACGGCGCAGCCGGTGAGGAGCGCCGTCAGCACGAAGAGCAGCATCTGGAATCGGCGCACGGGCAGACCCAGCGTCGCCGCCAGCGTCTCGCCGCGCGCGAGCACGTTCAGGTGGCGGCCGATCGCGAGACCACCGACGGCGACGACGGTCAGCAGTGCCAGCAGCCACTGCCATCGCTCGGATCGCGTGAGATCACCGAGCAGCCAGAAGATCATCCCTCGCAGACGCTGCTCGTCGCCGAGCGCAAGCAGCAGGCTTACCAGAGCTCCTGCTCCGGCGGCGACGACGATGCCCGTGAGCAACAGTCGCGCGGGCGTCCAGGTGCCGCCGCCCTGCGCGAGCGCGAAGACGAGCAGGCTGGTCGCGAGCGCACCCACGGCTGCGGCGCCGTCTACGCCGAGGGCCGGCAGCCCCAGCATGATCGCGACGAGTGCCGCGACCGATGCCCCGCCCGAGACGCCGAGCACGTACGGGTCCGCGAGCGGATTTCTCAGCAGCGCCTGCAGCAAGGTGCCGGTGACCGCCAGCAGGCCGCCGATCGCGAACCCAGACATCGCCCGCGGCAGCCGCAGCTTGAGTACTACGTCGGAAGCGAGCGATGACTCCCTGCCGAGCAGCGCCTCGAACACGTCCTGTGGGGGTATCGCGACGCTGCCTGTCATGAGCGACAGCACGAGCACCGCGATGGCGGCGGCTGCGAGCGCGAGCAACGCGGCGACAGCGGGAACCCGTGTCATCGCGCGCTGAACGGCAGGACTGTCACCACTTGAATCGCTGCTGCACGCCGCGGCGCCGCGCGGCGAGCTGTGCGCGCCTCGCCTCGGGAGTGATGCGTCGTACGCCGGCCGGCAGGTGCTCGACGAGCGCGGCACGCGGCACCTGCGTGCACCGCGGCACGGGGTGATGGTCCGCGAGCATCCATCGATAGGTGACGTAGCCTTCGGCGTGGCCCGACGGGTCGAGCCAGTTCGGCAGCCCCGGATCGTCGTGGCTCACGACTACGATGAGCTCGCCGTCGTCCTCGAGCACGGCGTGATGACAGTTCGTGCTCGCCAGGCGATAGCGATAGTCCATCGTCTCCCACCAGTAGTTGCCGAACTCGACCGACCAGTACTGCGCCCGTGGCGGATGCACACGGATGACGAGCGCCTCATCGGGCGGGAGCATCCAGTACGCGATCAGCGGCTCGCCGCCCGGTGTCGCGTCGATACGATTGTCGTCGAGCTGCCGATACGACAGGAACCGGTTCGGCTGCGCCTTCCACTTCTCGATCATGTCCGCCCAGTAGGTGAGCGACCAGTTCACCCAGTGCGAGGCGCCGCCCAGTCCCTCGATGACCCGCTCCGGCGCGAGCGACGGCGGCGCGCCGTCGCCGGTCAGCCGGTCGATCCGCGCCTCCATCGGCTGCTCGTTCTCCCAGTCGGCGAAGAACTGCCGGAAGGTGACGCGGAAAGTCTCCGGCGTCGTTCGGATCCAGTTGCCGGGCTGCGGCTCGGGACTGAGATACAGCTCGAAGCTTCCGTCCGGCTCGGTGCGGATCTGCTCGCCGAAGAGCACGCCGGCCACGCCGCCACCCCACGGCGTCGTGCCGCGCTCGACGACGGTCACGCCGAAGTAGCGAGCCGTGCCACGCCGGCCGGACACGCGGTAGGTGTCGGTGCCGTTGATCGGCGCGCCCACATAGAGCGCGTCGGTGTTGTCGCCGCCCTGCTTGCGCAGGGGATCGAAGTAGTGCAGCAGCTCCGGGTGCAGGGGATCCCGATTCTCGAGCTCGAACGCGAGCGCGAGCGCGATGTTGCGCGAAACCAGCCTCACGCCCGCTGCGCGGTCGACGGCACCGCGGGGCGCGGACGAACGGAACGCGAGGTCACCCGCAGCCTTGAGCTCGTCGCAGAACCGGTACCACGCCTCGCGAAGCGCCGTGTCGTGATCGCTCACTCTCTACTCCTTGCGACCGGACGGGTCTATGGCATGTACACGCCGCCGCTCACCGAGATCAACTGCCCCGTGATGTAGCCCGACGCGTCGGAAGCGAGGAACATAGCGAGATTCGCGATATCCTCCGGCCGCCCGAGCCGCTTGATCGGCAGGTGGCTCATGTTTGGCAGCGTGCCGGCCTCGAGCGCCGCCTGCATGCCCTCGGGCGTGCCGACGAACTCCAGGCGGTTCCAGAAGCTCCCGGCGGCGATCTCGTCGTTGCGGTGCGGAACGATCCAGCCCGGCGCGATCGTATTCACACGCACGCCCTTCGGGCCCCACTCCCAGGCAAGCGACTTGGTGAAGCTGTTGACGAAACCCTTGACCGCCCCGTAGTGCACGATGTTGTGCGCGGCCTCGCCGAGCAGCGACGAGTTCGACGAGATGTTGACGACGCTGCCCGATCCGCGGGACAGCATGTCCGGCGCCACGGCGAGCGTGCAGTTGACTACACCGTCGACGTTGAGCGCGATCTCCCAGCTACGGGTCGCCTCGTCGAGATCTTCGAAGGCGCAATGACGCGCGACGCCGCCCGCGTTGTTGACGAGCACGTCCACCGGGCCGAAGCGCTCCCGCGCCTGCGCGAGCATCGCGTCGACACTCGCACGGTTCGTGACATCGGTGGCGACGGGCAGTACGCCGCCCGCGCAGCCGAGCGCGCGCGCACGGGCGGCGAGCTTCTGACCCGTTGCGACGTCGCGCGACGCGGACACGACCTGAGCGCCCTCGCGCGCGAACCCGATGACGAGCCCGTGGCCGATGCCGCCGCTGCCGCCGGTGATTACGACGGTCTTCCCGCCCAGACCGAGATCCACCTGCTATTCCTCGCTTGGCACGTCGAAATAGGACTGGTAGCGCGCGAACAAGCGGCGGACCCGGTCGTCACGGTCGACGGGATAGCGATGGGTACCGAACTTGCCCTGCGGCTTGTGCGCGAGGTAGCGCTCGACGGCGTCGCGGGCCTCGGTGCTGAACTGTGCCCCCATCGCCGCATAGAGCCGTTCGAGCGCGGCGAATGGGTCATCCATCAGGTCGGCGTAGCGCGAGTGCGTGAGTTGCCCGCGGGGGATGCGGCCCGCCTCGATCCAGTCGATCATTGCCGTGAGCCGCGCGGCGGTGCCTTCGGGCGTCAGCAGCTCCTCGAAGGCCTGGGCATCGAACGGCTGGTCGCTGCGCATCCAGTAGAACGTGCCCAGCACGTTGGTGACCGACCCCTGCGCGCGCAGCGGATCGCGATGAGTGACGATCACGCGCGCGTCGGGGAACACATCGAACAGCGTCGGCAGGTACGACTGGTGTTCCGGCGACTTGAGCAGCCAGTGGCCGCGCGGGTTGCGCCATTGCAGGAGCTTGAGCAGTCGCCGGTAATACGCGTACGCCGGGCGCTGGTCCGCCGCAAAGAGCCATGCCGAATAGCTCGGCACCTGGAAGGTTGCGGCGAGGTGCTGCGAGCGGAAGCTCATGCGGAAGGCGACGCCGCATTCGTTCGGAATCCAGGCGCCGAGCTCGTGCATGGACCGGAAGGTCGGCGCGACGCGGCCAGGCTGGGTGATGAGCTCGTGAGCGCGCGGCACCCGGGGGTCGTCGCGATAGGTCGCGACCTCCGGCGGCGGGCAGGGCAGCACGAATTCCCAGTTCGCCGGGGCCATGAACTGCGGATCCTGGGCCAGCAGCTCGAACAGGATCGAGGTACCCGAGCGTGGCAGGCCGGTCACGAATACCGGCCGGTCGATCACCTCGTCGTCGATCTCGGGATGCTCGCGGTACGCGGCCTCGATCCGCAGGCGAGTCTCGAGAAAGAGCAGCAGGTCCTGCCGCGTCCAGAGCCGGCCGTACAGATTTAGATCGGCTTCCCGCTCGATGGCATTCAGCAGTACGTCGAAGGGCTCGCGCCAGTCGTCGGGCCCGAAGTCCTCGAGATCGGTGTTGCGGATCGCGGTTGCGATGAGCTCGTCCGCTTGGAGCGGGGCGACGCTGCGCGCATTCCACGCCCGCGTGTCCTCGAGAAAGGACGCCAGCCACTCCGGCCGCTGGGGCGGCTGCCAGTTGCGGGCCGCGCCCGGTCGATTCTCGCTCATGCGACGGCAGGGTACTGCTCGCCCGGCCGTCGCGGAAGCGGGGACGCTGGCCTTTTTTCGCGAAATCAGGGAAGCGTCCCCTAAAATATGGAACCGCCGCACCGGACTCCCTATGACGGATTTCATCGACGAGGAGGGCTTTCGCGCCAACGTCGGCATCGTGCTGATGCGCGACGGCGGCGAGGTATTTCTCGGTGGTCGTAGCGACGGACGCGGCTGGCAGTTTCCGCAAGGTGGGATGCTGCGTGAGGAGTCTCCGGAAGAGGCGCTCTACCGGGAGCTACGCGAGGAAGTCGGTCTGCAGCCAGACGACGTCGAAGTGCTGGCACGCACGCGCGACTGGCTCCGCTACCGCCTTCCGCAGCAGTACGTGCGGCGGCGCTCGCGGCCGCTGTGCATCGGGCAGAAGCAGCTCTGGTTCCTGCTGCGTTTCCTGCGCGACGAGGATCGGCTGCGGTTCGACGTCACCGACGCACCTGAGTTCGACCGCTGGAAGTGGGTCGACTACTGGTCGCCGGTGCGCGAGGTGATCCACTTCAAGCGTGGCGTTTACGCGCGCGCGCTCGAGGAGCTGGGAACTCACGCGTTTCCGGACGGCGTGCCTGCCCGGCCGGAATGGTGGACGGACGACTGATGCCCAGCGAGCGTGCAGCGCGGTTCTGGGAATGGCGGCCGTCACCGGCGCAGTGGGCCGCGATCGCGGCTGTCGCAGCCGCGCTTGCGCTCGTCGCATGGTTCGCGTGGCAGCGCGGTCGGCTGAGTGGGGGTTACGACAGCGCTGCGGTCGACGTGGATCGCCGGGAGGCGCGCTCGAAACTCGAGCTCCTGCAGGCTGAGAACTCCCGGCTCAATGCGCGCGTGGCGGAGCTCGAGATGGCCCGCCAGCTCGACCGTGAGGCCTATGGCCAGATCGAAACCACCCTTGCGGAGCTGCAATCGCAGCTCTCGACGCAGGGCGGAGACCTGGCCTTCTATCGCAGCATCGTGTCGCCGGCCGACGGGATCCAGGGCCTGCGCATCCATCGCTTCGAGCTCTCACCCGCCGCCGGTCCACGCGAGTACAAGCTTGCGCTGACGCTGATCCAGGCGATGCGTCATGAGAGCCTCGCTTCAGGCCTGGTGCAGATCGCGCTCTCCGGCCTGACCGCCAACCGACCCGCCCGTCATACGGTTGGTGAGCTGCTCGGTCGTCCGCGCGCTCAGCTGCCATTTTCCTTCCGATACTTCCAGACGATCGAGCAGAATGTGACGCTTCCCGCGGATTTCGAACCGCTGGAGGTCGAGATCGAGGTCCGCTCCGGCAAGCTCAAGATCCCGGTCCGGCAGAGTTTTCCCTGGAAACTGGGGCCGCCGCCCCCACTTTGACGTGTGCGGCAGCCGGTCGCTAGACTGGGGGACGGAGAAGGACATGGACACCGGTACACACGATTCGGCCATTGGACAGGCGCAGGCGCCGCCGCCGCTGCTCTTCAGCGATGCGGCCGCGCGCAAGGTGGGCGAGCTCATCCGCGAGGAGGGCAATGCGCTCCTGAAGCTCAGGGTGTTCGTGTCCGGCGGCGGGTGCTCCGGATTCCAGTATGGCTTCACCTTCGACGAGAACGAGGAAGAAGGTGACACCTGCATCGAGAACCACGGCGTCAAGCTGCTGGTCGATCCGACGAGCATCCAGTACCTGATGGGCGCCGAAATCGACTACAAGGAAGATCTTGAGGGTGCGCAGTTCGTGATTCGCAACCCGAACGCGACCACGACCTGCGGCTGCGGCTCCTCCTTCTCCGCCTGACGGGCGGGCGTGGCCCGACAGGCCAATAAGCTCCCCGACGTCCTCGCGGCCGTCGATCTCGGATCAAACAGCTTCCACATGGTGGTGGCCCGTTACACGCACGGGCAGCTCATCATCGTCGACCGGCTTCGGGAGATGGTCCGCCTTGCGGCCGGGCTGGACGATCACGACCGCCTGAATCGCGAATCCGTGTCACGTGCGCTCGCCTGCCTCGAGCGCTTCGGGCAGCGGCTGCGCGACATGCGCGCGGAAAGCGTGCGGGTGGTCGGCACGAACACGCTGCGCAAGGCCCGGCGGAAGGGCGCGTTCCTCGAGCGGGCGCGTGAGGCACTGGGTCATCCGATCGAGATCATCTCGGGCGCCGAGGAGGCGCGGCTCATCTATCTCGGCGTGGCGCACACGACACCGAGCGACGCGGGGCGCCGGCTCGTCGTGGATATCGGCGGCGGCAGTACGGAGCTCATCATCGGCGAGGGCCTGGCCACGAAGCGCCTCGAGAGCCTCTACATGGGCTGTGTCAGCCTGACCGTCGAGCACTTCTCCGACGGGACGGTCAGCGACAAGCGCATGAAGCGCGCGCGCACTGCAGCGCAACTCGAGCTCGAGCCGGTGGCCGCGCGCTTCCGAAAGTACGGCTGGGACGCGGCCTTCGGCGCATCTGGAACGACGCGGGCCGTCTCCGAGATCATCGTGGAGCGCGGGGCGCCGAACGGCGTGATCGACCGTCCCGGGATCAAGTGGATCATCGAGGAGTGCCTGCGCGCGGGAGACACCTCGCGGCTCAGGTTGCCCGGTCTCGCGGCGGATCGGGCCGAAATCCTGCCGGCCGGTGTCGCGATCCTCGTCGAGGTGTTCGACATGCTCGACATCGAGTCGATGCGGGTCGCGGACGGCGCGCTGCGCGAGGGCCTGCTCTACGACCTGCTCGGCCGCCTTACCGACGAGGACGCGCGGGCCCGAAGTGTGCGCGCCATGGAGGCGCGCTACCACGTCGACACGGCGCAGGCGGATCGCGTCGAGGCCACCGCGGTCGCTTTCCTGCAGCAGGTGCGCGAGGACTGGGGGCTGCAGGAACCGCTGGCGGAGCTGATCCTGCGCTGGGCGGCGCGGCTGCACGAGATCGGGCTCGATATCTCGCATTCGCATTACCACCATCACGGCGCATACCTGCTGCAGCACGCCGACATGCCGGGGTTTCCGCGCGAGGAACAGCAACTCCTGGCGGCGCTGGTCGGCGGGCACCGCCGCAAGCTGGACCTGTCGCGGACCGAGGAGCTGGTGCCGCCCTGGCATCTCAAGTCGGAGTTCCTCATCGTGCTGCTGCGCCTTGCGGTGCTGCTGCATCGCGGCCGCGGTCCGCGTTCTCTGCCCGAGATCGCCCTGAAGGCGAAGGGCGGATCGCTGGAGATCGCTTTCCCAAAGGACTGGCTCGCCGACCAGCCACTCACCGAGGTGGATCTCCAGCAGGAGGTCCGCCACCTCCAGACGAGCGGGTTCCGTCTGCGGGTGGTCTAACACGAACGCTTTCGACATCCGGAGCAACGAGGCAGCGCTTCACATGACAATCGAATTACCCAGCACCGACGATCGGCCGGTGTGGAACCTGTGGTTGTCGATGTACTGGTTGCCGGCCGTAACGGCCGCAATCGAGCTCGACGTGTTCGAAGCTCTTGCGGCCGGGCCGGTCTCGCACGAGGAGTTGGCGCGCAAGCTGCGCCTGAGCGAGCGCGGTACCGAAATCGTGTTGCCGCTCTTTGCATCGCTTGGACTGCTGCGCCGGCATGACGGCCGCTATCAGCTGACCGACGTCGCGCGCCTCTACCTGCTGCGCGGGAGCCCGTACTACTGGGGCGGCCTGCTCAGCCGCATGGGTCCATCGTCACCGCATCATGCGGCTGTCAGGAAGGCGCTCAAGGGTGAGGTCGCATCGGTGACCGGCGCACCCGGCGACCGGCCGAGCGATGGATGGGCCGCCGGGCATGTCGAGATCGAGCAGGCGCGCGTGATCGCGGGCATCATGCACAGCCATTCGATCGCGGCCGCGCTGGGCATGGCACGCAACGTCGACCTCTCGGGGATCCGCAGCCTGCTCGACGTGGGCGGCGGGTCGGGCTGCTTCTGTATCGCACTGGCGCAACGATATCCGCAGCTGCGCTGCACGATCATGGAGCTGCCCGCGATGTGCGAGGTTGCGAAGGAATACGTCGACGCGGCGGGTCTCGCGGCAGCGCATTGACATGCGCGCGGTCGACATGTTCCGCCAGGAATGGCCGCGCGACTACGACGCGATGTTCTTCTCGAACATCCTGCACGACTGGGACTTTGCAACCTGCGCGAAGCTGCTTGCGAGCGCCCATGCTGCGCTGGCTAGCGGGCGGGCGCGTCTTCATCCACGAAGCACTGCTCGATGACTCCGGCATCGGTCCGCTGCCGACGAGCACGTTCAGCCTGGTGATGCTCCTCGGCACACAGGGCCGGCAGTTCACGTATGCGGAGCTGGCGAAGCTGCTGGGTTCGGCGGGCTTCGAGGACGTGAGCGTACAGCCGAGCTACGGCTACTACTCGGTCGTCCAGGCCCGGCGGCGCTGATCACCCGGGCCAACCGGGCCGGCCGACAGCGTGCCGGTGTCAGCCCGGCCAGCGTCTGCAGGAGCTTTGCCTGCGCGGCGATCGGCTCGCGGTTCGCCGGCTGCTCGCGCAGGTAATTGCCGTCCGGCTGCAGCACCCAGGCCTGGCAGTTGTCAGCGAGGTAGAGCTCCAGATCCTCGAAGAGCTGCCTGCGATGGTGACGTCGCTGCACGGGAAAGGCGACCTCGATACGACGGAAGAAGTTGCGCTCCATCCAGTCGGCGCTCGCGCAGTAGACCTCCGGATCGCCGTCATTCTCGAAGTAGAAGATGCGCGAGTGCTCGAGGAAGCGCCCGATGATCGAGCGCACGGTGATGTTGTCGGAAACGCCCGGGACGCCGGGCCGCAGCGAGCAGATGCCGCGCACGATCAGATCCACCTTCACGCCGGCCGCCGACGCGGCGTAGAGGCTCTGGATGATCTGCGGCTCGATGAGCGCGTTCATCTTGGCCACGATGCGCGCCGGTCGCCCGGCACGCGCGTGCTCGATCTCGCGGCGCGTGCGTTCGAGCATCGCCTCGTGCAGCGTGAACGGCGATTGCAGGACCTTGCGCATCTGGGCCACGCGTGTCGGACTGGTGAGCTGCAGGAAGAGCTCGTGCAGATCCTCGCCGATCGCCTCGTCGCAGGTGAAGAGGCCGTAGTCCGTGTACTGGCGGGTTGTCCTCGGGTGGTAGTTGCCGGTGCCCAGGTGGCAGTAGCGCCGCAGCCGGTCCAGCTCACGGCGCACGACCATGATCAGCTTCGCATGTGTCTTGAAGCCGACGACGCCGTACATGACCTGTGCGCCGGCCTCCTGGAGGCGCGCGGCGAGGTCGATGTTTGCCGCCTCGTCGAACCGCGCCATCAGCTCGATCACGACGGTGACCTCCTTGCCGGCGCGCGCGGCTGCCACCAGCGCATCGACGACCGGGGAGTCGGCGCCCGCGCGGTACAGGGTCTGCTTCATCGCGAGCACCTGCGGGTCGGCGGCGGCCTGGTTCAGGAAGTCGATCACCGGCGCGAAGCCATGGAAGGGATGGTGCAAGAGCACGTCCTTTTCGCGGATGGCCTCGAACAGGTCCGGGCGGCCGAGCAGTCGGCGTGGGACGGAAGGTGCGAATGGCGTGTACTTGAGGTCCTGGCGATCGACCAGGTCGGGGATCGACATCAGGCGATTGAGATTGACCGGGCCGTCGACCGCATAGTGGTCCTCAGACAGGAGCTCGAAGCGATCGAGAAGGAAGTCACGGACGTGGGCCGGGCAGTCCACCAGGGTCTCGAGCCGCACCGCGTCGCCGTAGCGGCGCGAGGCCAGCTCGCCCTGTACGGCGCGCATCAGGTCCTCGGTCTCTTCGTCGTCGACGAAGAGTTCCGCATTGCGCGTCACGCGGAACTGGTGGCAACCCTGCACTTCCATGCCCGTGAAGAGCTGCTCGACGGAGTACTGGATCACCTGCGACAGGTAGACCAGGTCGATCCACCCCCCCTCCCCGGAGGGCAGCCGCATGATCCGCGGCAGCGAGCGCGGCACCTGCACGATCGCGAGCGTCGCCATCCGGCCGAAGGCGTCCGTCCCCGCGAGCTCCACGATGAAGTTCAGGCTCTTGTTCTGGATGCGCGGGAACGGACGCGCCGGGTCGAGGCCGAGCGGCGTGAGGACGGGCTCGACTTCCCTGGCGAAGTAGCCGGCGACCCAGTCACGCTGCTCCTCGCTCCAGTCGGCGGGGCGCAGCACGCGGATCCCCGCCGACTCGAGCGCCGGGAGGATCGCGTAGTTGAGCAGCGCATACTGCGTGTCGACCAGCTCCACCGCGCGCCGGCGGATGGCCTGCAGCTGGTCGTCGACGTCCATCCCGTCCGGTCCGGGGCCCAGCGATCCGAGCTCGCGCCGCTGCTTGAGCCCCGCCACGCGGATCTCGAAGAACTCGTCGAGATTGCTGCAGGAGATCGCCAGGAACTTGACCCGCTCGAGCAGGGGTACGGTCGCGTCCTGTGCCTGCGCCAGGACGCGGCGGTTGAACTCGAGAAAGGACAGCTCGCGGTTGATGAAGAGCTGAGGCGACTTGAGGTCGACGTTGGTCAAGGCCGGATCGTCGGACACAAAGTAGCGACAATACTACGGCCACATGACTCCGCCGTGACCGCGGCGGTGCCGGGCCGGGAAAGCGGGAAAACTCTGGATCCGGGCTATCCCGCTTTCCCGGCCCGGCACCGGGAGGTCAGTTCGCGGCGAACCTGGACGTCGGCGGGGCGGGCCACCAGGTTCATCTGCGCGATCAGCGTGTCGGCCTGCGTGCGGAATTCCGCGAGGTAGGCGGGAGGCAGCTCGGCACGCGGCAGGACGACCTTGGCCGGGTTCTTGTACACGCCGCGCACGCGATACTCGTAGTGCAGGTGCGGCCCGGTCGACGCACCGGTGCTGCCGACGTAGCCGATTACTTCGCCCTGGGCCACCTTGTGACCGCTGCGCGCGTTGCGGCTGAACCGCGACATATGGGCGTAGAGCGTCGTGATGCCGTTGCCGTGATCGATCACGACCGCGTTGCCGTACCCCCCCTTGCGGCCGGCGAACTGCACGCGGCCGTTGCCCGATGCCTTGATCGGCGTGCCGGTCGGCGCCTTGTAGTCGACGCCCTTGTGGGCGCGGATCCGCCCGCTGATCGGGTGCTTGCGGCGCGGGTTGAAGTGCGAGCTGATGCGCGAGAAGTCGAGCGGCGCTCGCAGGAACGCCTTGCGCATCCCGCTGCCGTCCGGCGTGAAGTAACCGAAGACCTTGCCGTCGGCCGACTCGAACCAGACCGCGCGGTGTTTCTTGCCGGCGTTGATGAACTCGGCGGCCAGCACCCTGCCGTCGCCGACGTACCTGCCGTCCTGGAAGCGCTGCTCGTAGAGCACGCTGAACTCGTCTCCCGCGCGGATGTCGAGCGCGAAGTCGATGTCCCAACCGAAGATGTCGTTGGCGAGCGTCATGATGACGGGCGCCGAGATGCCCGCCTGCTGCCCCGCCTCGAAAAGCGACGAAACGACGCGCGCGCGGTGCCCGATCGTCTCGGTCTCGAGCGGATTCTCGAGGTAGTTGACGGCGAACCCGTCGCCGTCGCGCGCGATCGACAGAGTCAGCGTGTCGCTGATCTGGCGATTGAGCGACAGCAGAGCGCCGTGTTGATGCGTGAGCGTGATGGCCTCGCCGGGTCGCAGCAGGTCGAGGGCCTTGCGCACCTCGGGCCGCCTGCGAAGCTCTGCAAGCGTGCCGAGGTCCAGGCTCGCCGTGCGGAATATCCGGTCGAGCGTGTCGTTGCGCTGCACGGTGACTTCGATGTTGACTGGGCCGTCCTCGGCCGGCGACGTCGGGGTCGATTCCGCGACAGCTGCAAGCGCCGTGAGGTCGAGCGGCAGCGGCGCGGACGCAGCGGTCGGACGGGCCGCCTGGAAAGCCACTGCGGCGGCAACCAGCGGAAAAGTAAGGCCGGCCACCAGCCAGCCGCGGGTGCGAAAGCGGCTCAGCGCTGTCATAAGCAGCTGCGACGGCGCCTGCGTATCGGATGAGCTCAAGATCGACCCCCGGCAAATCGTGTTCGTAAGTTAGTGGCCCCCGCCGGGTGCGTCAACAGAAAAAACCGGCGAATTCCTGAACACGCACAGTCGCTTGCGCCGCTCATCTAGAGTTTGTGACGGGGTCCACAGGAATCCGGGGCGCTCCCGGGCCCGGCCATGAAACCCGCTGGGCGGCGCAGGCCGCAGAGCGGCTGCCGGGAGTCGCAATCCGAGGCAATTTGCCTGCCCGCGGCAGAGCGCCTAGAGTCGCGCGCTTTCGCCGCACGCGCGGTCCGCCCGGGAAAAAGCGTCGATGCCGTCTGTCGCGGAACAACTGCTGGAACTGCGCCGCGGCGCCACCGACCTGCTGCTCGAGGCCGATCTCAAGCGCAAGCTCGGGCGCGGCCGACCCCTGGTGGTCAAGACGGGCTTCGATCCGACTGCGCCCGACCTGCATCTCGGGCACACGGTGCTCATCAACAAGATGCGGCAGTTCCAGCAGTTTGGCCACGACGTCGTGTTCCTGATCGGCGATTTCACCGGCCTGATCGGGGATCCGACCGGCCGAAATGCGACGCGCCCGCCGCTCACCTCGGAGGCGATCCGCGAGAACGCGCGGACCTACGAGGCGCAGATCTTCAAGATTCTCGATCGCGAGCGGACGCGCGTGGAATTCAATTCGAAATGGATGGGCCCGATGAGCGCCTCGGGCCTGATCCAGCTCGCCGCGCGGCACACCGTGGCGCGGATGCTCGAGCGTGACGACTTCTCCAACCGCTACCGCGGCGGTCAGCCGATCGCCATACACGAGTTTCTCTATCCGCTCGTGCAGGGCTACGACTCGGTCGCCCTCAAGGCCGACGTCGAGCTCGGCGGCTCGGACCAGAAGTTCAACCTCCTGGTGGGGCGGCAGCTCCAGGAGACCTACGGCCAGGAGCCGCAGGTCGTGCTCACGACGCCTCTGCTCGAGGGGCTCGACGGGGTCAACAAGATGTCGAAGTCGCTCGGCAATTACGTCGGGATCACCGACCCGCCCGGCGAGATGTTCGGCAAGCTGATGTCGATTTCCGACGACCTGATGTGGCGCTACTACGAGCTGCTGTCGTTCCTGCCAATCGCGGCAATCGCGCAGCGCAAGGCGGATGTCGATTCCGGGCGCAACCCGCGCGACGCGAAATTCGAGCTCGCCGTCGAGATCGTCGATCGATTCCATGATGCCGGCAGCGGCGCGCGTGCGCGTGACGAGTTCATCGCGCGCTTCCAGCAGGGGGCAATGCCGGAGTCGATGCCCGAGGTGACCGTGCATGCAACCGACGGATACGTCGGGCTCGCCCAGGCGCTGAAGGGCGCCGGGCTCGTCGCGAGCACCAGCGAAGCCGTGCGCCAGATCCGCCAGGGTGCGGTGCGCGTCGACGGCGAGCGCGTCGAGGACGTGGCGGCGCGCCTCGCTGCCGGTGCGGTTCACGTCGTGCAGGTCGGCAAGCGGCGCTTCGCGCGGATCGTGATCGCGGCGTGAACCCGCCAGGCCCGGCTACCGGGATCGCGCGGCGGTCGAGCGCTTCTCGAGCGCGAGCGTCCGCATGTCGTTCAGCATCACTGCCTGCTGCAGGTACGCGAGGCTGTAGATCTCGCGGACCATGCCGTCCCCATCGATCAGGAACATCTTGAGCATGTGATTGATCGTGCGCGTCGGCTCGCCGTTCGCGTCGCGTTCGACACGTACGTCCTGGCCGAATCCGTCGAGCAGCGGCAGCAGTTCGGCGACGGATCGTGCCGTGAGAAACCGCCATTCGAGGCGCGGATCGTTCATGAATTTCGCGCCGTAGCGCCGGAGCGCGTCCGGCGTGTCGTTCGTCGGGTCGAAGCTCACGCTGACGAAGCGCACCTGGCCTGCGAGCTGCGGGTCGGCGAGCAGGCGGTCGCGCAGCCCGTTCAGCGTCCAGTAGGCGTACGGACAGCCCCAGGGGTCGACGCAGTACGTGTAGAAGAACGTGAGCAGCGTGATCTTGCCGCTCGTGAGGCCGGCGAGGCGCTGGATGCGCGACTCCGCGTCGAGCAGCGCGGCGTCGGGCGCACGCTGGATGCGCTGCAGCTCGTACGATCCCGGCAGCGGGTGGCACGAACTCCATGCGCGGCTCCTGCGGCCGGCCGGGATCCGCGGCTGCCCCGGCATTCGACGCCGCCGCGCACATGGCCACGGCGACGGTGAGCGCACGCAGGCGCATCAGCGCGCGGCGGTGGACGCGGCGACCGCCGGACGCGCGGTGAACTTCATGTGATGGGGCCGGCCGAGCTTCGCCGCCCTGAAGTCCGTCTCGAACGCCAGGGTGAGCTCCTTGCCGTCCCAGTTGAACGCGCGCAGGAACTGCTCGTCGTCGGCGCCCTTCTTGTCCCATTTTGCGAGCAGGCTGGAGGTGATGTAGACCCGCTTGCCGTCCCAGCTCTGCGAGACCATGTTGACCTGCTTGCCGGTCTGCTTCGCGTACGTCTGCACCGGGTGCTCGGGGTCCGACAGATCGAAATAACGCGTCGTGCCGTCCATGAACGTATTGACCCAGAGGCCCTTCGCGTCCGCGGAAATCGAGATGTCGACCGGCAGCGGGATCTTCGCCGGATCGCCGATGGTTGCCGACTTCCTTCGCCTGCCACTCCCCGGCCTTGTCCTGCCGGATCAGCCACAGTTTCGACGTGAGCGCCGTCGCGGTGATCGCCCAGTTGTCACCCTCGCGCAGCGACCAGCGGATCTCGAGCGGCGCGCCCGGCACCTCGAAGACGTGGCGCGGCCGCATCGCCTTCAGGTCCCACATCGCCATCGTGTTGCCGAACTGCTTCATCGCTGCAGGATCGCCGACGACCTCGCCGAGATCGCGCATGTAGTTGTTCCAGCCAGTGAAGCTCGACGTCAGGATCGCGTTCCGCGCCGGGTTGATCGCGATGTCGTAGCCGTATCCGTCGCCCGTGCCGCCGCCGAGCTATCCGACGGGCATCGGGAACTTCGCCACGAAGTCGCCGTGGTTGTTGTAGAGCGCCATGCCCGTCACGCCGTCTTTCTTGGCGATGTTCGAGATATTGCCGATCAGCATCCGGCCCGGCAGCGCGTAGAAGGTGTGCGGCCCGAGATAGCCGGTACGCGCTCCAAGGTCGGTGATCGTCTTGACGAGCCGCGGCTTCGACGGGTCGGTCCCGACGTCGAAGACGTAGATCTGGTTGCTGTCGAGCGCGCCGGCCCACAGGTGCTTGCGATCGTCGGTGAATCCCATGTGGTGGGCTTCGCCTCGCTCACCGACCGAGACGCTGTGGATCGGCTTGCCGTATGAGGCCGACTTCGGATTGACGTCGATCGTGACCAGCTTGTCCGAGCCGTCGCCGACGCCGTCGATCCCCAGTGTCCAGACGTGGATGAAATCTTCCTGCCCCTTGATCAGGCCGGTCATGTAGGGGGAATTGCAGGTCTCATCGGCAAGGCCGACGCTGCTCATCAGCAGCGCAACCGCTAGAACAGCCGCACGGGAATTCATGGCGGGACCTCGTTGTAGTGCGTGTGATATCGGGCCGAACGCGTGTCCGTATAGGAGCGATCTGCAGCGTATGTCAAGGTGGATGCTCGAGCTGCACGTGCGGGCTTTCCGGTCGCCTGGACTCGGTTACGGATCGAGACGCTGCTCGCACGGTTGACGAGCGAATTC
>CAVWOW010000017.1:0-235206 GCA_963756755.1 uncultured Gammaproteobacteria bacterium | reverse complement strand
GCGCCACGGTGGTTTTGGCAGACGCCTGGCGCCGAGTCTTGTGCCACAGTAGGCATCAGGGGCAGGTTTTGGTTAGAATTACTGTTCCTGCTGTGAGCCGTGACGGCGGTAGGGCGTCACGCGCATCTGTTCCTCGGTAGCTCAATGGTAGAGCATCCGGCTGTTAACCGGAGGGTTGCTGGTTCGAATCCAGCCCGAGGAGCCAACCTTCGCCAAACGCTCACTACGTTCGCGGCTTCGGTTGGCAAGCCGAGTCTCTGGCACGTTCTCGCGAAGTTTGTCCACCGCAGCCGCGAGCGAAGCGAGCGCTTTGGCGAAGGTGGACCCTTGAGAACCGCACGGCCAGATTCTCACTGCGCTCGCGAGCTACTTCACTCCCGCGTCATTCACGACCCAGCCGCCGTCCGATCGGCGGAGGCGCGCCGTGGCTTCCTGCGGCGCGGCCGGTGTGTAGCCGATCGCCTCGGCCATCTTCGTCGGCTTCCATCGCCAGGTGTATTTCACCGCCGCGGCCCCGCCGCGCTCGGGCCGGACGTCGGTCACGTCCACCAACTCACGCGTGGCGACGTCGATCGGTTTGTCCAGCTGCACGCCCGAGGCCGTTGCTTTCGGCGTCAGCGTGGTCCGCACCACCGCGAGGCGCACCTGACGGCTCGTGTAGCCGTTCTGCCTGGACTGAGCGTGCAGCGCATCACACGACGGATCCGGTGAGCGCCCGGCTGGATCGAAGCGAAACTCCCTGAGCTCGATGCGGACGACGCCGGCGGTCGCCGCGTCGTAGAGCGGGCGCTTGTCTTTCAGGTTCTGAAACGTCTCGACGAAATCCACCTGGCCCATGTTCGCGAAGGAAAAATCCGGATTCGCCGTCATGCAGTACGTCGATGACGGCAGCGTCCTGGTGAGCGTCGACTCGATGGCCCTGGACAACGCCGCGGCAGCTTCTGGTTTCGTGGGGACGCTCGCGCCGCACGCGATCGCGACGAGCGGCGACGTCGCGGCGAGCACGACGACGGCCTGTCGCCTGAGGCCGCCAACGCGCAGCGTGGAGAGCGGTGAGTGTCGACGTGTCATGTAAACTTACAGATCGTGCTCTTGATGAAGAGAGAAAATCAAGAACGCATTCCAGCTGGCTTGTGGGTGTCGCAGCTTAGAAGATACGAAGGCTGCGCGCCAGAAAACATCGAAGCGCGCCCAGGACAAGGATCGACTACATCAGCTACAAGGCTGGCAGAAGTCTCGCGCACTGAGCGCCGCGCTTGGCGCTGGCGCGGGTTTCTAAGGGCATCGACACGGATATCCCGCGCGAACCTGACTGACCATGAACGTCGTGGATTCGTCAGGCTGGCTCGAGTACTTCGCCGCTGGCCCGAACGCCACGCGTTCGCGAAGCCCATCCAGGCGACGAACTCGCTGATCGTCCCTTCGCTGTCACTCTTCGAAGTGTTCAAGCGCGTCATGACACAGCGCGGGGAGGACGTGGCGCTCGAGGCCGTCACCCTGATGCGGCAGGGTAGGGTGGTGCCGCTCGATGACGTCCTCGCGCTCGATGCAGCGCGACTATCCGTCGAGCACCGTCTCCCCATGGCCGACAGCATCATTCTTGGCCACCGCATTCGCCCACGATGCAACGCTCTGGACGCAGGACGCTGACTTTGAGCACGTCAAAGGTGTCCGCTATTTCCCAGGGAATAGCGCGTAGCCGCCATAGTCCCTTGGTCAGTACGCCTTCGGTGGTGTTGCTACTGCCGCGAGTTCGACCCGGCGCTCGATTTGAATTCGATCGCGTGAATTTGTCGCGGCGACGCGACCGACGCCTGGCGTATCAATGACGCCGTGAAGCCCGCGTCGTGCGGGCCGCAACCAGGGATGGTTGACCATGAGCAGGGTCGCAGGGATGCGCTGGGGCGCGTTGCTATTCCGGAAGGCCGCACACTCGCGGCGTACGCGTGGACTCCGGTCCAGCGCGCGCCAGACGACAGGCGGCGCGGTGCGGGCTTCACTCCGTCGGACGCAGCGCATGCGTTGGCGGTCGTGGCTCGTGGGCTCGATCTCTGTTCGCTGCTTGCAGGCCGCGCTCGCGCGACGGGCGCACGCCGGGCAGCTTCGCGGTCTCGTCGACCGGCGAAGCACAGTACTCGATCCCGATCTTCGCGCCGCCGGGCGTCAACGGCCTCGCGCCGGAGCTCGCGCTCACCTACGGCCACCGCCACGAGGGAACGCTGGCCGGTGTCGGCTGGGGCGTCTCGGGGCTGTCCGCGATCCACCGTTGCGAGAAGACCTGGGCGCAGAACGGGGTAGCGGCCGCGCCGCAGAACGCGCTCGACGACCGCTATTGCCTGGACGGAATGCAGCTCCGGCGCTTCTCGGGCATCTACGGACAGCCGGGCTCGACCTATCGCACCGAGGTCGAGACGTACTCGCGCATCACCGCGCTTGGGTCCGGCGGCAGGCAACGGCCCGGGCGCGTTCAAGGTGGAGCTCAAGAACGGTCTGATCTATGAGTACGGCACGACAGCGGACTCGCAGATCCTCTCGCTGGGCCAGGACGAGGCGCGGGCCTGGGCGCTGAGCCGGATCAGCGACCGCTCCGGAAACGAGATCACCTTCACCTGGCATGACGACACGGTCAACGGCAGCTACCGCATCGACTACATCGATTACGCGGACAACACGATCGTCTTTCAGTGGGAGAGCAAGCCGGGCGGTGAGGTCCGGAGCGGCTTCGTCACGGGCAGCCAGGTGCGCGAGATCCACCGGCTGCAGGCGATCGAAGTGCAGCAGGGCGGCGCGGTCCTGCGCCGCTACGACCTGACCTACGAAGGGCCGCTCTCGGCCACCAGCCGCAGCCGCCTCGCCTCGATGCAGGAATGCGCCGGCTTCGGTCTGCCGCGACCCGACGACGTTCGACTATCAGGACGGCACTGCCGGCCTGCAGGGCGAAGTCGAACACCGGCCAGGCCCTGCCGGCCGGCGCCCTGCCGCTCGACGTCAATGGCGACGGCCGCGAGGACCTCGTGTTTGTATCGAGCGCCACTCTCGGGCTCGGGCACGTGGCGAGTGATGCTCGCGAATACTTCGGGCGGCTACGGCACGCCGACGACAGCCTGCAGTCGAACCGAACTACACGGGCGCGATCCCGATTCGACTACAACCACGATGGGATGGGCGACGTGCTCGTCCCGGACGGACAACACCACTTGGCAGGTGATGCTGGGGTCCGCGAGCGGCCTCGGGCCGCTGACCAACACGGGTGCGCCGGCGACGCCGATGGCCGCGGCGCGCAATGCCCGCGGACTCGATATCAACGGCGACGGCCGCGACGATCTCGTGTGGGCGGACATTTCGCGACTCGGTTGGCCGGGCGATGCGATCAGCTATCGGCTGCGCAACACACTCGGAAACGGATTCTGAGCCGACGGTGACCTCATTCGTCGGTGCGCAGCCATCCGGACAATCGGATCGAGAACGGCGTCTTCGGCGGCTGGTCGCAGAAACAGCCGGGCCGCATGCCGGATTTCAACGGCGACGGGCGCGGCGATATCGCCTATCGGCACGACGAAACGCATCTGGAACGAGGAACTCGGCAGCTGGGACTACACGCGCACCGTCAAGGCGCTGTGCGTCGGCGGTGGTTGCAGCTTCTCGCAGAACCTGAACGGCGGCGCCGGCCCGCTCAGCTTTCGGGGATTTCAACGGCGATGGGCTGACCGATCTCTTCTACTACAGCGGCCAGGTCGACGCTCGCCGAACAGCGCGACCTGGTGGCACGCGTTGAGTCGCGGCACCTCGTTTCGCGATCCGTTCAGGGCGCCAGCCTCAACGTCCCTTTCACGCTTGCGCTGGGTCATCTTCGACTGGGACGCCGACGGCAATGACGACGTGCTCGCGGGCTACGGCACCGCGCCTCGGCGAGTGGCGGCTGCTGCGCGCCACCGGCCTGGGCTTCGGCGCCTGGCACAGCGGTGGGCTCACGGCACCGGATGCCTCGCAGATCACTCGTCACGGACATCGACGGCGACGGACTGCACGACCTCGCGTACCTCGAGGCGGCACCTGGCGCTACCGCAAGCACGCGGGCGTCACGCCGGACCTGCTCACTCAGGTCACCGACGGCTACGGCAACACGATCCAGTGACTTACGCGCCCCTCACCGCGAGCGGTGTGCACACGAAGACAACGGGCGCCGGCTTCCCGGAGCAGGAATGGCAGGGCGCGCTGACGGTCGTCACCGAGCACACCGCCTCCGACGGCATCGGCGGCACCTATTCGGTCGATCACACCTATGAAGGCGCACGGCAGCACCGGCAGGGCCGCGGATTCGAAGGCTTCTCACCGGCACACCCAGTCGACGATCGCAATGGCGTGCGGACGCACGAGTACTTCGTGCAGCCCTTTCCGCTACACCGGGCAGCCCGATCTGACCGAGGTCCGCCAGTGCGAACGACACGCTGTCGAGTCCACCGACGTCGTCCTGGAGCGCGTCACGCCTACCGGCGGCATCGAGAGCCGCACGCTGCCTTTTGCCAGCAAGCTCACGCACAAGACCTATGGCGTCGGCCCGACGTTCAACGGCACGTTGCTGCGCACCGTCAGTGACCGACACCACGATGGATGCCGCGACCGGTACGCCCACCGAGGTCAAGGTCACGACCACCGAAGCGGCCGGTGCGAACGGCATCCGGGCGGCGCGACCTGGACCGAGCGAACGGTTCACTCGCAGCTTCTCGACCAGCACGTCCGGCACGAACTGGTGCGTCGGCCGGCCGCAACGCACGCAGCAGGTCAACAGCCATTCGCTGCCGTACGGCACGCAGCAAACGCGCACGCTCGCGACGTAACTGGGACGCGACACACTGCCGCCCGACCCAGCAGGTGCTCGAGCCCGACCGTCACGCAGTGGCGCCTGCAGATCGGATCTCGCCTACGACAGCTTCGGCAACGTCGCAGGCACGGACCGTCGGCGACGCGCGGGCGGTCGCAGACGGGTCTGGCGAGATCGACTTGGAGCGCCGACGGTCGCTTCCCGACGGAGGCCACGGAACCCGCTCAATCAGACGACGCAGCGCACGTTCGATGCACGCTTCGGCAGCCCGCGACGGAAACGGACCCGAACGGCCTGACGACGACCTGGGTCTACGATGGCTTCGGGCGGCGCACGCGCGAAACCCGCCCGGACCAGACGCGGACCGACTGGACGTACACGGAATGCGCGCAGCAGCTGCGGTCAGAACCGGCTCATCGTCACGGCGACGCAGAAGAGCACGACCGGCGGCACGATTCGCACCGACAACGTCCATCTCGACACATTCGATCGCCCGATTCTTACCCGCACGCAGCTCCTGGGCGGCGGCTACAGCCGCGTCGAGCGCCAGTACGACGACCTCGGCCGCCTCGTCGCGGAGAGCGCGCCCTGCACCGAGGGCGGCGTGTCCATCTCCGCTCTACTGGACCGCGCTCGGCTACGACCTGCTCGGCCGCCCCACACAGATCAGCCGGCCGTTCACGTCGATTCGACACAGACGACGCAGATCGCCTACGCGGGGCTCACGACGACGATCACTGACCCGCTCGGCAAGCTCTCGGTGCGCATCGAGGACGGCCGCGGCCGGCTCGTGCGCGTCGGCGGATCGACAACGGGTACTGCGCAGACCTTCGACTTCGATGCCTTTGGCAACCCGGTGCGGGTAACCGACAGCGCGGGCAAGATGCTGCAGAGCGCGACGTACAACGTCCGCGGGCTGCGCGACGACGCGCGACCGACGCCGATCTCGGTGCCTGGCAGTACGCCTACAACGCCTTCGGCGAGCCGACCTCGCACACCGATGCGAACGGCAAGACCACGAGCTACACCTGGGACGCGCTCGGGCGGCCGCTCACGCGGGTGATGCCGGAAGGCGCCGGCACGATCACTCGCAGCTGGATCTGGGGGACGAGCTGCAACGGCCAAGGACATCGGCCGGCTCAAGGAATCGAAGGTCGAGGGCACCGGCGTCACGACCTACCGGGAGCTCTCACGCTATGACGCCAAGGGCCGCCCGGTCGCAGACGGAGTACTTCCAGGACAGGCGAGCACGCATCGGCGTCGTCAACCTTGCCTATGACGCGACGACAGGGCTCGTCGACTCGCTCACCTATCCGGAAAGCACCGCGCGGCTATCGGCTGAAGCTCAAGTACGAGTACGACAAGGGGCTGCTGAAGCGCGTCAAGGACTTCAATGCGCCGGCGACGGTGTTCTGGGAGGCGACCACGATGGACGCCTACGGCCAGATCATCGACGAGACGCTGGGCAATGGGCTGAGGACCATTCGCGGCGCCGAGCCGCGCACCGGGCTGCTCGAGAGCGATTGCGAGCGGACCGTGCGTCCGCCCTCGATGCCCGGCAGGACCTCGAGTACGTCTGGGACCGGGCCGGCAACCTCACGAGCCGCCACGATCACAACCAGTCGCTTACCGAGGCCTTCGAGTACGACGACCTGCATCGCCTGACCCGGGTAGACCGTCAATGGCGTCGAGAGGCTCGCTCTCAGCTACGACGTCAACGGCAACATCCTGAGCAAGTCAAACATCGGCACCTACACCTACGACCCGCTCAAGCTGCACGCCGTGACCTCGATCGCCAAGCCGGGCGGCGCCACGCAGAGCTTCGGCTACGACGCCAACGGCAACATGACGAGCCGCAACGGCACGGAGCTCCTGTGGTTCGCCGACAACCGCCCGAAGCGCATCCGCAAGACCCCGGGCAGTGCCAGTCAACTCGAGCGAGTTCCAGTACGGCCCCGACGGGCAGCGCTGGTATCACAAGTACAACGCGGGCGGCACGATCTACACCCACGTCAACCTCGGCGGGCTCCTCGAGATCGTCACCAAGGGTGCGATCGACGACTTCCGCCACACCATCCACGCCAACGGCGTGCCGGTGGCGCTCTACTCACGGAAGTCGACCGGCACCAATACGCTGCGCTATCTGCTGCGCGATCACCTGGGCTCGCTCGACGTGATCACCACGAGCACCGGGGCGATCGAGCTGCAGACGAGCTTTCGGCCCCTTCGGCCAGCGGCGCGAGCCCGACTGGAACGGCCTCATCCCCTCGGCCGACGTGACCGCGCTGCGCGAGATCACCCGCCGCGGCTTCACCGACCACGAGCACCTCGACAGCACCGGCCTGATCCACATGAACGGTCGGGTCTACGACCCGACGATCGCGCGGTTCGTCTCCGCCGACCCCTTCATCGATGGCGTCACGAACACCCAGGGCTGGAACCGCTACAGCTACGTCGGCAACAACCCGCTCTCCTACGCCGATCCGAGCGGCTACTGGGCGTGCCAAGCGGGGCCGACTGCGCCGCCCGAAGCGCGCACCGGGCGGGGACTTCAATTACCTGCTGCATGGGCGCTGGCTTCTACCAGCGTTGCTTCGCCGGGATCGGCGCCTGGCCAACGCCCGGCTTCGCGACCTGCACCGCTCGAAGATCTCACCGAGGCACAGACCCTGGCCATGCGCCAGCGCCGCATCCGCGCCAACGCGGGGACCTCAACTTCATGCCTCACCTCGGGGAGGCGCAGCGGGCGGAGGATTTCGGAGCCTCCATTGATCTCGCGGAGACGTTGGATACGGCACTCGACTTGGTTCGGTGAGAACCTCGACACCGTTACCGCTCGTCATCTGCGCTTTCGACGCAGCCTCATGTACCGGCCGGGACGCAGCCGAGGCCGCCGCGCAGGGCGCCATGACGGTTTTCTGGCCGATGCGCCTTGGTACTACAATCGCGGGTGCCGCAAAGGGCGCATCGGCTGCGAGTGAAGCCTTCCACTACACGTTCCGAGGAGCGGTGGCGTCGATTCGAAGCCAATGGCCTTCGGCCTGGCACTTACGCCACGCCTAACGGGGCGCTGAGTCCGCTGCAGGCTCACATTGACCTTGCCCTTCCTGTCAACCGAGGTTTGCCAGACGCGCTCATCCGTATCGACCTTGCAGGCTTGCGCCAAGCCGGATACCACATTCCCGAAGCCGCGCAAGTTGGAAGGACCTTCAGAATGCCGGGTGGTGGGATCGAGATGCAGTTCCCTATGCGATTCCTCCGGAGTTCATCATGGTGCTTCCATGAAGCTCGAGCAATTTCGTAATGAAATGGTCTCGTTTAGGCGCTCTGTCGATGAAGAGGCCAAGGCGCTTCGGGACTCATACCTGGCGCTCGACAGGCTTCACACTCTTTATCGACAATTCGATTCAGCAGAACGAGCGATGGCGGATCAGGTGCTCGCTGAATGGGCCTTATCTGACGACGAAGCGGTCCGCTTCGATGCACTGGCGTTAATCGACGAATTTAAGGTCACAAACGCAACCCAGCACTTAAGAAGCTTGAGAGCGCGCCTAGCATCGAGCAGAGCGCCAGGTGCGCCTTACGAGCTGCAGAAGGTTGACCGCATCATTACGGGCCTCTACGATCAGCCCAGCGCTCGTGATGCTTGACCGTACTCAACTCGACTCACAAGCACGACCTAGCATTGGCCCATCTAAGAGAAGGCGATCTCCCGATCCGCATGGATCGCAGCGGTCCACGTGGAGGAATTTCGACAGCGCGTCGCTCTTTGATGTACTTTGCGTTTTCGCCTCGCGCTACTCCGAGACACCGTTACTTCCTCCCAACTTGACTGCGGCCACCGCAACCGCCAGATCATCCCGCGTCGTCCGGTGATTCGACAACGCCGCACGCAGGCAGTACTGCCCGTTCAGCGTCGTGTACGACGGAGCCGCAATCGCCACTCTCGTGCAGCCGAATCAGCAGTTCTTCGTTGAGCGCGTTGAGCTGCTCTGTGTCCAGTCCGCCGGGGTTGTAGCGGAAGCAGACGATGTTGACGACGACCGGCGCCATCAGCTCCAGCTCCGGCGCAGCCTCGACTAGCGCCGCCAGGTGATGCGCCTGCTCGATGCTCTGGTCGATCAACCGTCCATATCGATCGACCCCGTGCTCCTTGAACGACAGCCAGACCTTGAGCGCGCGAAATCCGCGAGACAGCTGCAGGCCGTACTCGCTGAACCACAGTGGCCCGCTCGCGAGCCCGCGCTCGGTGTGCTCGAGGTACTCCGGCGTGAGCGCAAACGTACCGCGATGCAGGTTGCGGTCGCGCACGATCGCGCAGCCGGCCTCGAACGGCACCTGCAGCCACTTGTGGAGGTCGACGGCGACGGAATCCGCGCGCTCCATTCCGGCGACGAGCGCACGATGCGTCGGTGACAACGGCAGCACCCCGCCGATCGCGCCGTCGACGTGGAACCAGAGCTTCTCGCGCTGGCAGATGTCCGCGAGACCGTTCAGGTCGTCGACCGAGCCGGTGTTGATCGTGGCGGCGGTGCCGATCACGCAGGCAGGTTTCCGCCCGCTGGCACGATCATCTGCGATCGCCCGTTCGAGCGCGGGCAGGTCGAACCGATAGCTTGCATCGGCCGGGATCTTCCGCAGTGCGGCGCTGCCGAGCCCGAGCAGCTCGATCGCCTTCTGGGCGCAGCTGTGCACCTCGGTCGAGGCGTAGAACACGAGCGGTTGCGGGATCGCCGCCACGCCCTCGGCCCGCACGTCGACGCCGGCCATGGCATTTCTCGCCACCGCGAGCCCGACGAAATTCGCCATCGATCCGCCGCTCACCAGCAGCCCGCCCGCCTCGCGCGGCAGCCCCACGATGTCCTTGCACCAGTCGACGACCTGCGCCTCGACATGGTTCGCGACGTGATTGCCGCCGCCCAAGTTCGGGTTGACGGTGGCGGCGAGAAAATCGGCGAGGGCGCCGAAGGCGGTGCCACCGCCCATGTACCAGGACCAGAACCGCGGATGCGTGTTGCCCATCTGGTACGGCATCACCCACTCGCGGAAATCCGCATACGCCTGCTCGGCGCCCTGCGGCTCGCGCGGCAGCGGCGCGTGGAGCTTCTCGATCACCGACTCCGGCGTCGGTTGCCACACGGGCCGATCGCGCACGGTCGCGAGATAATCGAGCGCGTCGTCGACCGCGCGGTGCGCAAGCGCGCGCATCGCGGCCCAGTCAGCCGGATCGAGTGACGTTTCGTTCGCGCGTACGTTCATTGAAGTCTCCGTCTCTGCGCGCGGAGTAGTACGTGGAATCAGTCTAACGGGTTGTCGGACTGCACCGACAGGCGCTTTGGTGGCCGACCGGCATTTTCAAATGGCCGCTCGTCGCAGAATTACCTCCGACGACGGATTTGATTGGCTACGAATCGTCTCGGGACTTTGGGCCAACGGCGATAGACGGGCAATCAGAGGTGCTTCGAAGTGTTGGCAGGCCTTTGGACCGCGGCACTGCGCAGCACCGGAAGGTCGAACAAGGACGGCAGCATGCGTGGACAGGGACGCCTGCGCTTGCTGCCGTCCTTCCTGTTTCAGGGCGGCGGCATCTCGACGACCGCGGTTGAAACGGGCGCCACTTCGACCTCGGCCTCCGCGAGCTTCGCGCGCATCGCGTCGAGCTCTTCGACGGTCGCGATCGGTCCGATCCGCACGCGATACCAGGTCTCGTCGTCACGCGTGAAGCGCTGGATCCGCGACTCGATGCCGTGCAGCGCAAGGCGCGCCTGCATCTTTTCGGCCTGGTCCTGCCCCCGGAACGAGCCGGCCTGCAGCGTCACATCGCCACGCAGGCCCGCAGGAAGCGCAGCGGTCGGTGCCGACCGGGCTTCCTTGGGCACCTCGACTTCCTGCTCGGGCAGCATCTTGTAGAACTCGTACTCGGTCGCGGGGTCGGCCGGCGCGGGCGCCGCGGGCTCGCTCGCCTGTGCCGAGGCCGGTGCCACGGTCGCCTCGGGCGTCGGCTGCTCCGGCGCCGGGTTGCGGTAGTGAAGATATACGCCCAGCGCGACCGCGAGCCCGATCGACAGCCCGATCAGCAGGCCCATCCACCCCGTGAACGCCGGCGCCCCGGTGGTATTGCGCCGAACGTGCTTGTAATCGCGGCTCAGCGTGCGGCTCGGCGTCACTCTACATGCTCTCCGGGGCCGACACGCCGAGCAACCCGAGGCCGTTGGCGATCACCTGCCGGAGGCCGAGGACCAGCGTCAATCGCGCATCGCGCAATGGCGCGTCCTCGACGATGAACGTGTGCGCGTTGTAATAGGTGTGGAAGTCGTTGGCGAGATCGCGCAGATAGTGCACCAGAGTATGCGGCGCGCGCGAGAGCGCCGCCAGCTCGATGACCTCCGGATACCGGCTCAACGTGCGTCAGCAGCGCGATCTCGTGCGGCTCCACCAGCCGTGCAAGCGAGGCACGTCCCAGCGCGGCGTCGTAGGCGTGCCCCTTCTCGCCCAGCTGCCGCATCACGCTGCACACGCGCGCGTGCGCGTACTGGATGTAGTAGACCGGGTTGTCGTTCGAGCGCGACTTGGCCAGCTCCAGGTCGAAGTCGAGGTGCTGGTCGTGGCTGCGCATCACGTAGAAGAAGCGCGCGGCGTCGTTCCCGACCTCGTGGCGCAGCTCGCGCAAGGTCACGAACTCGCCCGATCGCGTCGACATCTGCGCCTTCTCGCCGCCGCGATACAGCGTCACGAACTGCACGAGCTTGACCTCGAGGCAGTCGCCGCGGCTGCCCCATCGCGACGAGGCCGGCACGCACGCGTGCGAGATAGCCGTGGTGATCGGCGCCCAGGATGTCGAGCAGGTCCTCGAAGCCGCGCTCGCGCTTGTTGAGGTGGTAGGCGATGTCGGAGGCGAAATAGGTCCGCGCGCCGTTCGTCCGCACGACGACCCGGTCCTTCTCGTCGCCGAAATCGGTCGCGCGGAACCACTCGGCGCCGTCCTTCTCGTAGACCACCTTGTTCTGCCGCAGCAGGTCGAGCGCGTGGTCGATCGCGCCGTCGTCGGACAGGCTGCGTTCGGAGAACCAGCGGTCGTAGCGAACGCCGAATTCCGCGAGGTCGTCGCGGATGTCGGCGAGGATGTCCGTCAGGCCGAGGTCGAACACGCGAGCCCAGGCATCGGCCCCCAGCATCTCGCGCGCGCGGTCGATCACGGCGTCGATGTACACGTCCTTGTCGCCCGCCGGCGCATCCGGCGGCAGCGCCCGGAACAGGTCGTCGGCGGGCCGCAGCAGTGCGCGCCCCTCGCGCTCGAGGAGCTGGTCCGCGATCGGCAGCAGGTAGTCGCCCCGGTAGCCGTTGCTCGGGAACTCGAATCGCTCGCCGCAGCGCTCGAGATAGCGCAGCCAGACGCTGACCGCGAGGATGTTCATCTGGCGGCCGAAATCGTTGATGTAGTACTCGCGGTGCACGGCGTGGCCCGTCGCGTCGAGCAGGTTGGCGACGGTCGCGCCGTAGGCGGCGAGTCGCCCGTGGCCGACGTGGAGCGGTCCGGTCGGGTTGGCCGACACGTACTCGACGAGCACGCGCCGGCCGCCGCCGACCTGGCTGCGCCCGTAGGCCGCACCTGCGTCCGCGATCCGCTGCAGCTCGGCGTGATACGCCGAGGGCGAGAGGAAGAAATTGACGAAGCCGGGGCCCGCGATCTCGACCTTCGACACGAGGTCGTTCGCCGGGAGCGCAGCGACGATCGCCTGCGCGAGCTCGCGCGGCTTGCGCCGCGCCGCCTTGGCGAGCTGCAGCGCCACGTTGGTCGCGAAGTCGCCGTGCGACGCATCGCGGGTGCGCTCGATGACCGGCGCCACGGCCGGGCCGGCGTCACGCAAGCTCAGGGGGCAGGGCGGCGAGCGCGTCCTGCACCAGCCGTTCGATCAGGTATTTCAAGGTCTTGCCGTCAGCGGGGGCCCGCGAGGGGCGCAAGTCTACGGGAAGTCCGACGGGCTCGGCGAGTCCGCCTGGATCCGACCCCGGCGAGCGTCAACGCCGACGCCGTCCGGGCGTTGGACCGTACTCCCAGATCGAATCGGAGCACGCCGACCATGCGACCCTTGATTGCCCTGATCTCCCTGTTCGTCGCCGCTTCCGCGCAGGCCGGTGGCGCCGAGTGTCAACGCCAGGCGATGGCCGGCGGTGGACGCCGATGGCGACGGTGTTCTCACCCGCGACGAAGCCAAGTCGCACCAGTGGCTCGCCGAAAAGTTCGATGCCGTCGATACGAACAAGGACGGCAGCCTCGCCAAGGACGAGCTCGCCGCTCAGCGCGAGGCGCACCACGCGGAGGTCAAGGCGCGGGGCGAGGAACGCTGGAAGGCCTCGGACACGGACGGTGACGGCAGCCTCTCGCTCGCCGAGGTGACGGCTTCGTCGTCGTGGGCCGCCGGTCGATTCGACAAGCTCGATGCGAACGGCGATGGCCAGCTCACGCGCGAGGAGATGAGCGCCGCGCGCAGGAACGGCCACGAGCAGATGCGGGTCCATGCCGCTCGAGCGCTTCAAAGGCGCCGATGCCAACAGCGACGGTGGAATCGATCTTGCCGAGGCGCAGACGGGCATGCCCTGGCTGGCCGAGAAGTTCTCGACGGCCGACACGGACAACGACGGCAGGGTCACGCCGGACGAGATCAAGTCCCTCCGCCACCGCTGACGCCGCCCGGCGGATGCCGGGTCGCGGGCATTTCGGTTATCGTGTCGCACCGTAACCGGAACACCCGAGCCCGGCTTCCTGCCATGCTGTTCGAGCAGATCGCCACCGGCGGCTGTCAGTCCTACCTCGTCGGCTGCGAAGCGAGCTGCGCCGCGGTCCTGATTGATCCCGAGATCCGCCAGCTCGACCGGTATCACGCGCACGCGTCGCGCGACGGGCTGCGCATCCGCTACGTGATCGACACGCACACCCACGCCGATCACTTCTCGGCGGCGCACCACTTCGGCCGCACGGCCGGCATCCCGGTCGTCATGCATCGCGACAGCCCGGCGCCGTTTGCCGACCTCAAGCTCGACGACGGCGACATCCTCGTGGTCGGCAACCTGCGCCTGACCGCGATCCACACGCCGGGCCACACCCGCGATTCGATGTGCCTGCAGGTCGAAGACCGGGTGTTCACCGGCGACACGCTGCTGATCGGCGGTACCGGGCGCACCGACCTGCCGACCGGCGATCCCGAGGCGCTGCACGACAGCCTGTTCAACCGCCTGCTGAAACTGGATCACGCGCTCAAGGTCTTCCCGGCGCACGACTACAAGGGCGTGGGCTCGAGCACGATCGGCCGCGAGATCGCCGAGAACCCGCGCCTCAAGGTCCGGGACCGCGAGGAGTTCTGCCGGATGATGCGCGAGCTCAACCTGTCGGCGCCCACGCACATCACCGAGGCGCTGCGCACCAACATGAGCGGTGGGAAGACGGTCGCACAGCTCCTCGCGGAGGCCGCCGCACGCACGCCCTTCATGTCGCTCGCCGAGCTGCGCACGCGCGTCCAGCGCAGGGAATCGCTGGTCGTGCTCGATGTGCGCGAGCGCGACGCCTTCCAGGGCGGACACGTCCCGGGCGCGCGCCACCTGCCGCGCGGGCAGCTCGAGCTGCGCGTCAACGAGGAGCTGCCGGATCCGACGCTTCGGATCGTTACGGTCTGCGAGTTCGGCAAGATCTCGACCCTGGCCGCGGCGACGCTCCGTGACCTCGGCTACCTGCGCGCGGTCGCGCTCGATGGCGGCATGCAGGCGTGGCGCGACGCCAACTATCCCCTCGACAGGGCGACGGTCGCCTCTTCCTAGAAGAGCTCGAGCGGGTCGACGTCGATCGACCAGCGGACCCGCCGCGCCTCGGGCAGCGCCTCGATCTCGGGCAGCCACGCGGCCAGCAGGCGCTGCAGCGCGGCGTGACCAGTCGCACGCAACAGGAGCTGGGCGCGGTGATGCCCGGCTCGACGCTCCATCGGCGCGGACGCCGGACCGAGGATTTCCACCTTCGTTTCCGCAGCCGACGTCGCCTGTGCCCGCGCCTGTTCGAGAAAGCGATGCGCCGGCTCGCGCCGCGGTGCCTCGGCGCGCAGCACCGCGATGCGGGCATAGGGCGGCCACCCCGCCTCGCGCCGCTCCTCGAGCGCGGCGGCGGCAAACGCGTCGTAGCCACCCGTCGTGAGCCGCTCGAGCAGGGGGTGCTCGGGATACTCGGTCTGGATCAGCACCTCGCCCGGCTGCTCGGCGCGGCCGGCCCGCCCGGCCACCTGCACGATGCTCTGCGCCAGCCGCTCGCTCGAGCGGAAGTCGATGCCGAACAGGCCCTGATCTGCATTGAGCACCACCACCAGCGTGACGCCCGGAAAGTGGTGCCCCTTCGTCAGCATCTGCGTGCCGACCAGCAGGCGCACCTCGCCGCGGGTGACGCGCGCCAGCGTGTCCTCGAGCGCGCCGCGGCGCCGCACGGCGTCGCGATCGATGCGGGCGAGCGGCACGTCCGGAAAGAGTTGCCCGATCGTTTCCTCGATCCGCTCCGTGCCCTGGCCCACGGGATGGACGGGCTCGCCGCACTGCGCACAGGCTTGCGGCATCGGCCGCTCGGTTCCGCAGTGGTGGCACACCAGCTCATGCTCGCGTCGGTGCACCGTCAGCCGGGCGTCGCAGCGCGGGCAGGGTGCGACCCAGCCGCAGGCCGGACAAAAGAGCGTTGGCGCGTACCCGCGCCGGTTGAGATACAGCAGGACCTGGCCGCCCGCCTCGAGATGCCGCTTGATGGCCAGCACGGTCGGTGTGGCGATGCCCTGCGTCGCCGCGTGCTGGCGCAGGTCGATCAGCGACACGGCGGGTGGCCGTGCACCGCCCGCGCGTTCCGGGAGCACGAGCAGGTCGGCGCGTCCGGCACGCACGCGCTCGAGGCTCTCGAGCGACGGCGTCGCCGAGCCGAGCACCACCGGCACCGCCAGGCGCTGCGCCCGGATCAGCGCCAGGTCTCGCGCCGAGTAACGGAAACCCTCCTGCTGCTTGTAGGAGGCATCGTGCTCCTCGTCGACGACGATCAGCCCGGGCCGCGCGAGCGGCGCGAACACGGCCGAGCGTGTGCCGATCACCACGGGAGCCTCGCCGCTGCGCGCGGCTCGCCACGCATGGAGCCGTTCCTGGTCGGTTCGCGAGGAGTGCAGGACGGCGAGCGGCGCCTGGAACCGCTCGGCGAACCGCGCCACGAGCTGTGGCGTCAACGCGATCTCGGGCACGAGGACGAGCGCCTGCAATCCCTGCTCGACCACCCGCTCGATCGATCGAAGATAGACCTCGGTCTTGCCGCTGCCGGTGACGCCATGCAGCAAGAACTGCCGGAACCGCCCGCCCGCCTCGCCGATCGCGGCCACGGCGTCCTGCTGTGGTGTGCTCAAGACCGGTCCACGCGCGATGAGCACGGTCGGGGCCAGCGCCGGCGGCTCATCGACGTTGAGCTGCACGGCCCAGCCGCGCCGCTCGAGCTCACGCAGGTGTTCGCGCCAGCGCGGTGAGAGAGCGGCGAGCTCGGCTTCGCTCGCGTCCCGGCGTCGCTCGAGCGCGTCGACCACCTCGCGCAGGCGGAAGGCGCGCGCATGCAGTGGCGCGAGGCCGCCGGTGCGCGCTGCCACGCTCAATGCCCAGCGGACCGTCGTGGCTTCGGCGTTTGCACCGGCGCGCAGGGGTGCGGGCAGGGCGGCAGCGATTACCTCGCCGATCGGGTGCCGATAGTAGTCCGCGGCCCAAGCCAGGAGCTCGAGCAGCTCCCGGTCAAATACTGGCTCGGAGCCAATTCTCGCGATGGCCGTGCGGAGCTTGCCCGCGGGAACGTCCGTGCTTCCACGCACCGCGACGAGCACGCCGACCGCACGCCGACGACCAAAGGGCACCCAGAATCGCTGGCCCGGCTACCAGGGCTTCCGCCGGCAATCCGGGGGGCGGCCGGTAGTCGAACAGCCTGCGCAGCGGCGCGTCGATGGCGACGGCGAGAATCGGCGGCATGCAAGGGTCGAGCCGCTCAGCCGGATTTGTCCACAAAGGCGGTGGAAAAGTCTGTGGACGGCCTGCGCAGAGTGCGACCAAGTGCCGATGGCAGCAGCAAGTATTCCGATCTGCGGAGTTTTCGACCTGCGTTGGCCCGGGTCATAGAAATCAATCACTTAGCCTTCAATTGACGCGGTCGTTGGCCGCCGGGTCCAGCCCGACCGGAACGCCCCGCGACGGCGGGCCGGCCGATTGGGCCGCAGTGCACAACCCGGCTTGAAAAACCCGTCAACCGATTGGCGCGACTGGCGTTTTGGCCCCACAGGAGCCGGAATGATGCAGCCGCCACCGGATGAGTCTACGCGCATGAAACGCTCTGGTACTCTCGATTTCGGTGCCGCGGCGAGGCTCCTCGACGCGGAGCCGGTCGGGCAGGAGGATGTCCGCCTGGAGCATTCGCAAGCGCTCGATCGGTTTCTGGCCAGCGTGGAGAAACGTGCCTTCCGGATCGCGCAGATGTCAGTGCGCAACGCAGACGACGCGCTCGATATCGTCCAGGGTGCGATGCTGCGGCTCGCGCAGAGCTATGGACGGCGACCCGCCGAGGAGTGGAAGCCGCTCTTCTACCGGATCCTCTATAACGGGATCCGCGATTCGCAGCGGCGCAGTAACGTCCGGTCGCGGATTTTCTCTCTGTGGCCGGGCAACCTGCGCGCCGACGAGGACGGGCCCGACGACCCGTTCGAGCACGTCTCGGATGGCGCGACCGGATCCGAGCGAGCGGCTGATGGCGTCGGAGGCGATGCAGCGGCTGGAACGGGCCCTTGGGGCCCTGCCGGCGCGCCAGCGCGAGGCGTTCACGCTGCGCTGCCTCGAGGGAATGGACGTGGCGGAAACGGCCGCCGCGATGGGTTGTTCCGAGGGCAGCGTCAAGACGCATTATTTCCGTGCCCTCGGTACGCTGCGTGCGCAGCTTGCGTGATGTATGGTGAGCGACATGAACGATCAGATGACGAAGTTCGAGCGTAAGGCCCGCGAAGCCTTCGACGCGAGCGTCGAGAATCTGGACGCGGAAACCCGCTCGCGTCTCAACCGTGCGCGACACACCGCGCTCGCAGGCCGCGAGCCGGCGCGTCCGCCGGTCTGGCGCGCCTGGGCGCCGGCGGGCGTGGTGGCGGCGGCGCTGGTCGCCGCGGTACTGTGGCGCCCGCCCGGCACGGACGATGCACCGCAGGTCAAGATCAACGGCGAGGCGCCGATCGAGCTCGTCGAGCTCGCCGCCGAGGGCGAGGCCTTCGAGCTGATGGTCGAGGACCCGGAGTTCTACAACTGGGTGGCGGATCAGTCAGGCGCCGGGGAAAATGGCGTCGGATGAGACGCCGGCTCGACGTGCGGATGTCACACATGAAGCGCTGGACTGCAGTGATGGCCGGCGCCGCGATTTTCGCGGTACCGCTGGTCGTTGCGTGCAGACGAGGGACGCGAGGGCCAGTCGAAGGGACCGGACCGCCCCATCGAATGGCAGCAGCTCACCCCCGCCCAGCAGGACATGCTCGAGCCACTGCGCGAGAACTGGGACGAGTTGCCGCCGGATCGTCAGCAGGCACTGACGCGCGGCGCCGAGCGCTGGAAGAATCTGCCGCCGGAGGAACGCGAGCGGATGAAGGAGCGCTATGACCGCTTCAAGTCGCTGCCGCCCGATGAGCAGGAGCGGCTGCGACAGGGCGTCAAGCGTTTCCAGGACATGTCGCCGGAGAAGCGTCGCGAGCTCAAGGAGCGGTGGCAGCAGATGACACCGGAACAGCGCGAGCAGATGCGCGAGCGCTGGAAGAACATGGCGCCCGAGGAACGCGCCGAGCGCCGCGACAACGACCACAAGCGCGACGACGAGAACAAGCGCGAACGCGACGACGATTGATTACAACGGATCCTTCCGGTCGCGCAACTAGATACTCTTGCCTGCGGAGTCGTGATCATCACTGCCCCATAGCGACCGCCGGCGGCGTCCATTGCGCCGCTCGGTGATTGCGGCCTCGGGCCAGTAGGCGCGGATATAGAGCGAGAAATCGCCGCCCTTCGGTGCCGGCAGCCAGTTGGCACGCTGCGTCGGATCGCTCGGCGCCGTCGGCCTGCACGTAGATCGTCAGTGAGCCGTCGGCATTCGTACTTCAGATCCTTGTTCTTGGTCCCGACCGAATAGCGCTTGATCTCGTTGGGCGCGAAGAAGTGGTGCTGGTTGTACAGCGTCAGCGACCAGAAGCCCTTCACCGGCGGCAGCTGGTCCTTGGCGAATGTCACGCGTATATCGGTTGGCTGCCGTGGAGGCGAGCGCCATGCTGCGTCGAGGTCCTGGTAGAAATACTTCGTCTCGTTCGGCTTGTTGACGAAGATGTTGGATTTTGCGACCGCCGTGCGGGTGAAATAGTCGGTCCCGAACACGGCGCCATTGGCGATGCGTGCGTCCAGTGGTGCGGCAGCGGTAGCGCCGTAGTTGCGGAACTGCAAGTAGCGGATTGATCAGCTCCCGCTCGGCCTTTGGCGCCTCGTCGACCATCGCCGCCTTCAGCTTCGGATCGTTCTTGGCGGCGTCGAGCACCGCCAGCACCTCGGCGTAGCGCGCCTCCTCGCCCGGCAGCGGCGGCGCGTCGTCGAGCACCAGCGGCAACTTGTCGAAGAACGTCTCCGGCAGACCCACTGCGTTTCCGCGCCGCTGCCGGCGTCCTGCGACGGGAACTTCGGTCTGCTTCGCCCAGTCGCGCTGCTTCATCTGTGCCGTCGTACTCGACAGCGGGTACATGTCGATCCTCGTGATCAGCGGCTTGCACCGCCTGCGCGTCCTCGGCGGTGTCGTCCATGGAAGACGCGCGGGATGACGAACGCCGGTGTTCGGTCGCTGGCACGGAAGACCTGGGTGATTCCCTTCGGCACTTCGCCCTTCCAGTCGCGGGCCGACCAGCAGATAGAAGCCCGGGCTTGGTGCCGTACATCTTGCCGATGTCGGCGAAGCTGTCGGTCGCAGATCGACGACCTGGTAGACCCAGAAGCGGTCGCCGAAATCCGGCACCTGGAACACCACCGGCTCGACGTCGAGTGCCGATGCTGCCGGCACCGTAGACGACGTCCTGGTTCGGACACGCGACCATTCGCTCCGCCGGGTCGATGTAGTCGCTGCAGCATGCTCAGGCGGTTGAGCGGCGCGCACGGGCACGATGCCGCCCATCAGGCCCGGCTTCGGGCAGGTCCTTAAACGCGAGCCGGCGGTTGTAAATGTTGATCATCGGCCAGGCCCAGAAATAAGCTTCGCGTGCGACCATTCGCGCATATGCCTCGGTGATGCGCGTGCCCTTCGACTCCCGGGCCCGAGGTCAGCGGGAGGCAGCCTGTACGGCGCGGCGGCCAGCAATGGCGCCGCAGAGAGTCGGTGCGTCATTCGGTCTCCTCCAGGTGAAATCAGATCTGCTTGACCAGCGGCGCGGGATACCAGGCGCCCGACAGGATCGGCCTGGTCTGGGCCGTAGGTGCGGAAGGTGAGGTTGTAGTTCTGGCCCTTCGGCGTCGGCAGCCAATTGCCGTCCGGCGCATCCTTGGGTTTGTCTGGAGCGAAGTACAGAGTCAGCGAGCCGTCCTTGCCATAGTCGAGCTTGGATTGCTTGTTGATCAGGAACCGGTTCTTCGCATTGGGGATGACGTGGAACTCCTTCGAGTCCACGGCGATCACCGACCAGAAGTACTTGACGTGATCCGCGGGCATGTCGCCCTTTGCAAAGGTGATGGTGTAAGTATTGCCGCCATCGAGCTTGGTGCCGCTGCCATCGCTGTCGGTCTTGAAGTAGACGACCTCGTCGGTGCTGTTCGCCCAGATACCGGCCAGATCGATCAGCGTTCGGGTCTTGAAATCGTCGCCGTACTTGCCGATCGTCGACGGCCGATTCCAGCCGTTCTTGTTCGTGCCAGCGCTGGTGAACGACTGCTGGAACCTGGGCAGCGCCTGTTCGCGGATCACTTTCTCGACGCGTTCGCGCTCGGCCGGTTCCTTGATCGCCTCGGCGACTGCACGCACCTTGGCCTGCAGCGCGTCCATGCCCGGGTTGATGTCGGGCTCGCTGTCCAGTGCGAGCGCCGCCGAGTCGAAAGCCTCGGCGCCCGGGAACTTGTCGTTGGTGAAAATCGGGCGTCGCCGGAATCGGATCGATCTTCGGCGTGCCGGTGGTCTTGACCGTGATCCGGTGCTGCAACGCAATTCCCTGCTTCGGATCGGCGCCCAGTTCGACGCGGGCCAGCACGCGCGACGTCTTGCCGGGGAGGTCGATGCGCTGCGCGCCGGCCGGGACCTGCACGTCGGCGCCCTTCAGACACATCGCGAAGGCGCCCGACGGATGCTGCGGGTAGTTGCGCTCGTTGATGTTGGCGACGGTCTCACCCCAGCCGTTGAGGAACTGCACGGTGTAGTAGCGTCCTTCGATCTTAGGGACGCTGAAGACCGTACAGCTATTCTCGTCGACTGCGACCCAGGCCTCGCTGTACGCCACGTCCAGGTTCGGGTTGGCCCATGCTACGCCCCCGACCTCACGGTGGATGATCTCGTTCCACTTGAATCCTTCCTTCTGGAAGTCAAGCTGCTCCTGGCGCAGCACGAGAAGCCGGCTTAGCAGGTACAGGTACGCGTCGCTGATGTCCTGGTCGGAGATAGCGGCTTGGGCTTGCCCTTTAGCCGGTTGCTCGGACGATGTTCGGCGCACGGCGGATTCCCTTCCACGTTTTTGAAAGCGATTCAACAGTCCCGTACGTCTTAACGGTCCCCGCAGAGGATACTCGCGAAAATGCTGGGCCGTGCTGCCATGTCTGTAATTCCAGGGGCCGGACGATGCTGCGGACAAGCCCGCCAACAGGACATGTGCTTGCACTTGTGAGAGCCGAATGAAGCGACGAGATCACGCAGTAGGAGCGCGCCTATCACGTCGCCGATCTGGGTAGACGCCGTAGGTCTTCATTTCGCTGATGGCCGCGGGCATTCGGCATGACGTGCTGCGAATGATGCGACGGCCGCGTCCCGTCAGCTCAATTCGATCATTTAGCTTCGCGACTCAGGGCGGGAATGATCATTCCGCCGACGATGTCGTCGCGCTCTCTGTTCCACAGCCCCTGCCGGTAGAGGTTCCATCCCATTGCTTTCGGGCGGGCGTTTTGACAACGGTCAATCGAGCCAGCGGCTCATTGAACAGGCGTGAGATTGAGCGGTGCGTCCTTCGGGCGTGTGGCAAGGTGCGCGCGCTGCTGCGCCATGTCGCGTTCGATGTCGGCGAAGATGGCCTTGAATTCAGGTTCGTTGCGGATCGGCGCGAGGTTTGGATCGAAGTCGCGGTAATAGCGCCAGCCCGGGCCCGCCAGCCGGCCCGCTCGGCCTCCCGAAGGGCCGCGAGGGCTTGGGCCTTTTCGCCGCGCAGGGCATGGATCTGCACGTCCGTGATCCCAATAACCGAAGACGCCCAATCGCGGAATCGTCCGAATAACACGAGCGGCGCCATCCAGTAAGACATTAGCTCTTTCGCTTTCGCCCCGCTTCTGGAAGACCAGCGCGAGATCAATTGCTACCCGGTAGTTCGACCTGTCGATACGTGGCGCACCCTGCACGAAGAGCTCCGGGTACGCCTTCTCGTAGCGCGCGAGCGCGGCGTCGTAACGACCATTCTGCAAGTCTGCGTTGCGAAGGATCGCCAATGCCGCAGGCGCCTGGAGCCCTCGCGGGTCCAGGTCAAATACGCGCTGGGCGTGCCGCACCGCTCCGGCGGCATCCAGCCGGATCAGGTTGACCATGGCCGACTGTAGCTGAATGAAAGGGTCATCGGGCCAACGCTTCGCAGCCTGCGCAGTCGTTTCGATGAATCTTGCTGTCATCGCCAAGATCGAAGTACAGACGCGCCAGGATGCGAAAGAGAGCCTCGGGCTGCCGGGATCCAGTTCCATCGCTTTCTGGGCCAACGGCACGGCGTCCGTGAAGCGGTCGAGGGCATATGCATTCAGAAGCGCGAGGGACAAGTACGGACCGGGTCTCGACGGATCGATCGTGATGGCCCTCCGGTAGGGAGCTTCTGCTTCGCGAAAGCGGCCTTGACCGCCAGACGTGCTGCCGAGATTCATTTTGATCACGGCAGACAAGGGATCGAGTTCTACGGCTCGCTGTGTTTGCGCGAGCGCCTCGTCCAGTCGGCCGACGGCTGCCTAGCATCGATGCTGTACCAGTGACGCGCAGGTGCGTAGTTCGGATTGAGCTCGATTGCACGTCGGAACATGGATTCGGCGCGCTCGTATTGCCACCTGTCCTGCGCAATCAGGCCCGAGGAAGCCCACGCTTCGGCCAGTTTCGGGTCCAACTCGAGGGCCTTTGCCACCGCCTTCTCGGCGTTGCTGAGGGCGGATTCCTTGGGTGCGCCGCTGTACTGACCTGCAGCGTTCAGAGTGTCCGCCAAGCCAACGTACGCGAGCGCGAACTTCGGATCGAGATCGATGGCCTCGCGGAAAAACTGCTCGGCGTCGGCAAGATCCGCGCTGGTGCGCTTCGCCATGCGTTGCTTGCCGAGCTGGTAGGCCTCCCACGCCTGCAGATTCTGCGTCGGCACCGCCTTCGCCCGCGCCTGCTCCGCCGGGGTCAGTGTGGCTTTCAGTGCATCGGCGATTGCCGCCGCGACCTCGCTCTGGATCGCGAAGATGTTGGCGGCGGTGAGCTCCCGGTCGTAGGACTCCGCCCAGAGGTGTGCGTCGGTCGTTGCGTCGACGAGCTGGACGGTGACTCTCACGCGATCTCCGGCGCGCTGCACGCCGCCTTCGAGAATGCTTCGTCACGCCGAGCTGCTCGCGCGATTTGCTCTGGCGCTCAGGTCCGTCCTCGCGAAAACGCTCGACCGAGGTGCGCGAGATCACCTTGAGCGCGCTGATCTTCGTGAGCTGCGTCAGGATGTCGTCGTGGATGCCGTCGACGAAGAATGCATCGTCCTCGAGCTTGCTGCGGTTCTCGAACGGCATGACGGCGATCGAAGGGCGGGAGTCAGTCGCGGCCGCAGGGTTGGCGCTATGGCCGGCTGCGTCGCAGTTGTGAGCGTGTCTCCGCCCGTTGGTACAACCAGAAGATGCCGCCGCCCGCCAGGAATATCAGCGTGAGGATGGCGAGCTCAGGGGCGCGACAGACGCTGCCGGCCGCGATCGCCGTGGTACCAGGCGATCACGAGTGCGATGGGGAGACCGATCAGCAGGCGCGAGCGTGCCGAATTGCTGGATCTGGCGGGCCAGTCGAATGTATCGCTGACGTACGCAGGCCTTGCAGAAGGCCCCACGCACCAGCGGCATAAGCGATGCCCCACTGCACCACCTTGCGGCGGCGCAGCTTGGCCCAGGTGCCCTCACCCCCACCCTCGGTCGGCGTGTCGGTCACTTCCGTGCTCCCTCACGGGCTGAGTCTAACGGGACTCAGCCGTACTGGAGCCAATGGCGGGTCGCGGGTGCAGACACGACGACGACTCAGACTAGAGCGCGTCAGAGTCCCGATGATGCGACCGTAGGCGAGGTTGAAATCGAGTCTCGCGCCGTCGCGGCGGTGCTCATTCCGCTTCGAGATAAGTCAGCGGCAGAGCCGTGGTCGACTTGATCGTCTCGAGCGAGAAGCTCGCGCTCACGTCGAGGAAGTCGCAGTTCGCGATCAGCTTCTTGTAGACCTCGTCGTAGGCATCGATGCCCGGGACGCAGATCCGCATCAGGTAGTCGACGTTGCCGCTCAGGCGGTAGAGCTCGACGATTTCCGGGATCTCCCGGACGGCCTTTGCGAAGCGGTCGAACCAGGCCGAGCTGTGGCTGGCCGCCTTGACCGTCACGAACACTGTCGTGCCCACGTTGACCGCCTTGGCGTCGAGCACCGCGACGATGCGCCGGATCACGCCGTCGTCGTGCAGGCGGCGGATACGCCGCCAGCAGGGGGCCTTGGACAGGCCGACCTTATCCGCGATCTCGGCTGCCGGCAGCGAGGCGTCCTTCTGGAGAAGCTCGAGAATTTTGTGATCCAGTCGATCCATGGAATATTATTGCTCTAATTCGCCAATATGAGCAACAGAATTGCTCAATTATCGATATCCATCTCGAAATTCGCAATCGCGTTGCGCGGCTCCGGGACTAGTCTGTGCGCCATGAGCCTGCACCACCTTTTCACGGATCACCCCGGCTCCGTCGGGGAGTCCTATACCCAGCATCTTGCCGTGGCCGGTGTCTTCGGTCTGCGCATGATCCTGGGCGGGCTGGCGTGCCTGGTCCATGCGGTGCTGCCGTTCCTGTTCCAGCGAACGGGCAGCAATTTCGTCACGGACCTGCACCAGCGGATGGTGGCGCGGCAGCGTAAGCCGCAGGCATCCGCGCCCATCGCGACCCGCCATTTCGGGCGCGCAGCAACGCGCTGATACCGACCTCGATGGCCTTCGCCTCCGTCTTCCCGACGACCTGGCGCCGGGTGCCCGTCGCGGGCATCGCGCTCGCCGTCGCGCTTGCAGCGGCCGCCAAGCTCGGCGCCGCCGCTCTCTCCGTCCTGGCCCAGGGCGGCGGCATCCCGGTGAGCGCCATCGTGCTCGCCGTGCTTCTCGGCATCGCCTGGCGCAACACCGTGGGAGTGAGCACGCGGCTGCAGCCGGGCGTCGAGCTCGTCGCGCAGCGCGTGCTGCGCATCGGTATTGCGCTTGTCGGCTTGCGCCTCACGCTCGCCGGGATGGCGGCCATCGGACCGGTCGCGGTGACCGTCGCCGTGGGCTGTCTCGTCACTGCGCTCGTCATGGCGCTCCTGGTCGGTCGGCTGCTCGGCCTGCCGCGCGGCTTCGCGCAGCTGCTCGCGCTCGGGACAGCGGTTTGCGGCTGCACGGCGGTCGCGGCTGCGGCACCGGTGTTGCGGGCGCGGCCGGCCGAAATCGGGCTCGCGCTGACCTGTGTCGTTGTGCTGGGCAGCACCGGGATGCTGTTGTATCCCTGGCTCGCTGACGCGCTATTTCACGGCAACTACCGCGGCGGCCGGCATGTTCCTCGGCACCGCGATCCATGACACTTCGCAGGTCATGGGCGCGGCGATGATCTACTCGCAGCAGTTCGGCGCACCCGACGTCGTCGCCGTCGCGGGCTTCACAAAACTGCTGCGCAACCTGTCGATGCTCGTGCTCATTCCGCTGGCCGCGGTCTGGGCGCGCAATTCGGGTGGCGATTCTCCCGGAACGGCCCGGATGCCCCTGCGCCAGGCGCTGCCGGGCTTCCTGGTCGTCTTCGTTCTGCTCGCGGTGCTGCGCACTGCCGGCGACGCGATTGTCGCCGGCGGCGGCTACGAGCAGGCGTGGTCCGGCCTCGTCTCGATCGGGCTCATGGCGTCCGACCTGCTGCTGGTCTGCGGCATGACCGCGGTCGGGCTCGGCGTGTCGCTGCGCGAGGTGCGCACGCTCGGGTGGCGCGCGTTCGCCGCGGCCTGCGCGGTTGCGCTCGCCGTTTGTGTGGCGAGCCTCGGCGCGATCAGCTGGCTCGCCGGCGCGCCGCTGCAATAAGACCGCGGGCCGGCGACGCGAGATCCCGGCGCTCAGACCGCCTTGACCGCCGCGATCAGCTCCGAGACGGCCTTCTGGCCGTCGCCGTACAGCATGCGTGTGTTGTCGAGGAAGAAGAGCGCGTTCTCGATGCCCGAGAAGCCTGCGCCCTGGCCGCGCTTGATCACGACCACGTTCTTCGCCTTGTCGGCGTTCAGGATCGGCATCCCGTAGATCGGACTCGACTTGTCCGTGCGCGCTACCGGGTTCACGACGTCGTTCGCGCCGATCACCAGTGCGACGTCTGCCGTGTCGAACTCGCCGTTGATCTCGTCGAGGTCGGCGATGATGTCATAGGGCACGCCGGCTTCCGCCAGCAGTACGTTCATGTGCCCGGGCATGCGGCCCGCGACCGGGTGGATCGCAAACTTGGCGATCACGCCGCGGTCCTGCAGCAGCTGCGTCAGCTCCCAGACCTTGTGCTGGGCCTGGGCGACCGCCATGCCGTAGCCGGGGATGATGATCACTTTCTGCGCGAAGGCCATCATCACGCCGACGTCGGTGGCCTCGATCGGCTTCATCGCACCGGTCACTGCGCCACCCGCAGCGGCCGTTTCTCCAAAACCGCTGAACAGCACGTTGCCGAGCGAGCGGTTCATCGCCCTCGCCATGAGCTGCGTGAGCAGCGTGCCTGCCGAGCCGACCACCGTGCCGGCGATGATCATCGCCGCGTTCCCGAGCACGAAACCCTCGAAGGCCACGGCCAGCCCGGTGAGTGCGTTGTAGAGCGAAATCACCACCGGCATGTCCGCGCCGCCGATCGGCAGTGTCATCATGACGCCGAGCGCGAGCGCGAGAAGGAAGAACACGACTACCGCCGTCGGGATATTGTTGCCGCTCAGCACGACCCAGGCTCCGAAGACCAGCATCACGATCAGGATCGCGACGTTGAGCGCCTGCTGGCCGACGAAACGCCAGGAGCGCTTGATCAGGCCCTGCAGCTTGCCGAAGGCGATCAGCGACCCGGAGAAGGACACCGCGCCGATGATGCCGCCGATCACCGCGAGCGCGAGCATGACGATGCCGTGCGCGTTGCGGCCGAAGAGCTCGACGGCGCCGATCGCCGCCGCGGCGCCGCCGCCCATGCCGTTGTAGAGCGCGATCATCTGCGGCATGTCGGTCATCGCGACCCGCTTGCCGCTCCACCACGCGACGACCGAGCCCACGCCGATGCCGGCCAGGATCAGCGGGTAGTTGTGCATGCCCGGGTAGGCGAAGCTCACGACCGTCGCGATCAGCATGCCGGCCCCGGCCCAGACGATGCCGCGGCGCGCGGTCACCGGCGAGCTCATCTGCTTCAGCCCGAAGATGAACAGAAAGGCGACGAGCAGGTAGCTCGCGTCGATCATCAGCCGCGCGGCGTTGCCGTTGAGCTCCATCAGTGCGAACCCTTCGGCGGCCGCCGCTGGCCGCTGGACTTGAACATCTCGAGCATGCGCTCGGTGACCACGTAACCGCCGACCGCGTTGCCGGCCGCGAGCACAACACCCACGAAGCCGATTACCTTGCCGAGCGTCGAGTCAGCGTGACCGAGCGCGACCATCGCGCCCACCAGCACGATGCCGTGGACGAAATTCGAGCCGGACATGAGCGGCGTGTGCAGAATCACGGGCACGCGCGCGATGACCTCGTAACCCGTGAAGGCCGCGAGCATGAAGATATAGAGAGCGATGATGCCTTCCATCACGGGGACCCTCGGATGAGCCGGGCGGTTGCCTCGTGGCGGATCTGCCCGTCGTGAGTGAGCGCGGACTCCGCGAAAACTTCGTCGTTCCAGTCGATCGCGAGCGCCCCGTCCTTGTCGATCGCGGGCTTGAGGAAATTGTAGACGTTGCGTGCGTACATCTCGCTCGCGTGATACGGGAGCTGCGCCGGAAGGTTGACTGGACCGACGATGCGCACGCCATCGACCGTGACGGTTTCGCCGGGACGCGTGAGCTCGCAGTTGCCGCCCGTCTCCGCGGCGATGTCGACGATCACGGCGCCGGGCTTCATGCGCGCCACCGCCTCCTTGCGGATGATGCGCGGCGCCTTGCGGCCCGGTACCGCGGCTGTCGCGATCACGGCGTCGGCAAGCGCGATGTGTTTCTCCAGGACCTCCTGCTGCTTGGCCTTTTCCTCCGAGGTGAGCTCGCGGGCGTAACCGCCCTCACCCTCGGCACTGACGCCGGTCTCGATGAAGCGGCCGCCCAGGGACTTGACCTGGTCGCGGGTGACCGATCGAACGTCGTAGGCCTCGACGATCGCACCGAGCCGCTTCGCGGTCGCGATCGCCTGCAGTCCGGCCACGCCGGCGCCGATCACGAGGATCTGCGCCGGGCGGATCGTACCCGCGGCGGTGGTCAGCATCGGCAGAAACCGGTCGAGCGTGAGCGCCGCGATCAGCGCCGCCTGGTAGCCCGCGGTGGAGGCCTGCGAGGACAGCGCGTCCATCGACTGGGCGCGGGAGATGCGCGGCACCAGCTCCATCGCAAACGCCGTGACCCTGCGATCACGCATCGCGCGGACGAGCTCCGGCCGCTGGTGGCCGTAGACGAAACTGAGCGTTGCCGCGCCGGATTTCAGGGCGGCAATCTCTTCGGCCGTTGGCGGCTGAACCTTGACCAGAACATCGGCTGCCGCGAGTACGGCGGCCGCCGTGTCGGCGAACTCGATGTCCTTCCAGAGCGCGTCCGGAAACTGTGCCAGGGTACCGGCCCCGCGCTCCACCAGCACGCGGGCGCCGGCCGACCGGAACTTGCCCGCGACTTCCGGGACGAGCGCAACCCGAGTCTCCCCCGGCGTGACCTCGCGAAGCACGCCTATCGTGATCGGCATCAGAACGGACCCTCCCGGTCATCCCGGTCAGGCGTCGCTCGCGCCGCCACGCCGGGATTTCTCGCATTTCGTGAGCTCTGGCTGAATTTGAATTATCGCATACGGGTAACGTATCGTGAGCGCACCCGTCCTGCCCCCGGCAGCCAACCGGCCACAGGACGGTACCGATGAGGGTGGTTGTGTATAGCTTGTCTCAGGAGGTCCTTCGTACCGACGTCTCGGGGATGCCACTGGAGTGGATCGATTACCGGGACGCCGTCCGCCTCCATTTCATGGGCCAGATCGCCTACGCCTGCGGGCAGCCGATTTTCCAGCTGCGCGGCGGGGTGAACGCGCGCAGCGGGCGCCGCACGATGGTCGAGGTCAACTCGATCGTCGCGACCCTGGGGCATTCGCACAACCCGGGCAACCTGATGAGCGGCTACGTGCCGCCGCTCAACAACGAGACCCTGTTCCGCCGCGACGGCCACCTCTGCATGTACTGCGGGCAGCGCTTCCCGTCGAGCCAGCTGTCGCGGGACCACGTCACGCCGCTGTCGCGCGGCGGCCGCGATGCCTGGAGCAATGTCGTGGCCGCCTGCCGCCGCTGCAACAACATGAAGGCCTGGCGGACGCCGGAGCAGGCACGGCTGCAGCTGATCGCGATCCCGTTCACGCCGAGCTACGCCGAGTACATCTATCTCAAGGGGCGGCGCGTGCTCGCCGACCAGATGGAGTACCTGCGCGCGCATTTCCCGCGCTCGAGCCCGCTGCACCAGCGGCTGTTCAAAGGTGCCGGGTCGCAGTTTCGCAGTTATTCATAGGGCCGCAGTCCGGCTGCTCGAGCGAGACCGGCGCAAATAACTGCGAAACTGCGACCCGGCACCTCAATCCGCCGAGCCAAGCGCGTAGCCGCCGTCGATGGCGATCTGCTGGCCGGTGACGTATGCCGAGGCGGGGGAGGCGAGGAACAGGGCCAGACCATGCATGTCCTCCGGGAAGCCCACGCGATGCATGGGGACGGCGCTCGCGAACACCTTCTGCATCTCCGGGTTCTTCAGGTGCCCACCGCCGATGTTGGTGACGAATAGCCCTGGCGCGATGGCGTTCACGGTGATGTTGTGCATCGCGAGTTCCATCGCGACGTTGTGCACCAGGTGCTGACAGGCCGCCTTGGCCGCCATGTAGGCCATTCCGACCGCAGGCTCGACGCGAAGGGCGGCTACAGAGGTCGTGACGATGATCCGGCCGCTCCTGCGCGGCTTCATGTGGCGCACCGCCGCACGCACCGTGGCGAACACGCCGTTGAGGTTGACGTCGATGGTTCGGTTCCACCGTTCGTCGCTGTAGTTCTCGAGCGCGCCTTCGGCGGGACGGCCGCGATCCGTTCCGAACCAGGCGCCGAGGAAGCCGGGACCGGAATCGATGCCGGCATTGGCAAAGACGACATCGAGGCGACCGTAGCGGGCGGCTGCTTCGTCGAAGGCCGTATCGAGCGCCGGGTGATCGGTCACGTCGACGACCTGGCCGTGGACATCGAGGCCCGCCGCACGCAGTCGCCGGGACTCGTCGGCGACGCGGCCGGCGTCGCGGTCCAGCAGGGTCACGCGCGCGCCATTCCCGGCGAGTGCCTCGACGTATCCCAGCCCGATGCCGCTCGCGCCGCCGGTGACGATCACCCCATATCCGCTGACATCGAACAGCTCCGAGACCTTCATGCCTGGTTCCTCCTATGCCCACCACCCACCAGGTCGGCGAGATGCGTTTCGAGCCGATCCGCTTCGCTCGCGAGGCAGCGAAAGCCGACGTAGCCGTCGGGCCGAAGCAGGTACAGTCGATCATGCTCACTCGTCCCGTAGCGCTTCGCGAGCGCTGAAGTCGGCGGCACGGTGTGGGTCTCGAGAACTGTGCCGAAGCGCCCGGTAAGGGAGCGCATCACGGCCTCGAGGCCGGCCGACGAGGTATCGCCGGCCGCCAGCGCGAGCAGCGTGAAGCGCGGATGTCGCGTCAGATCGAAGAGCGTGCGGCCTCCACCCAGATCGACGTCCGGTGCGCGGTCGCCGGGCGCCGGGCCTTCGAGGTCCACGAGCCCTGCGCTCTTCGGGACGTAGTCGCGATAGGTGTACGAGATGCCGGAGCAGCGACCGACGACCGCATCAAGAAACCCGCGGTCGCGGATCTTCTCGGCGCGCTCAGCGATGTCCTTGCCGTGGCCCATGAAGATCTCGTGCAGCGAGGAGGCGGCCCAGATCACCTGCTCGGCAATCGGCCGCCGCTCGGCCTCGTAGGTATCGAGCAGCTGCGCGCCCGCGTTCCCCTGCACGACGAGCGCGAGCTTCCAGCCCAGGTTGTATGCATCCTGCATGCAGCAGTTCATCCCCTGGCCGCCGGTGGTCGAGTGCACATGGGCTGAATCGCCGGCCAGGAACACGCGGCCCTTGCGATAGGTCTGCGCGAGGCGAACGGCGCTCTGCCACTTCGAGTGCCACACGACGTCGCCGAGCGTTACGCCGTCGAAATGCCGGTTCACCAGGCGCATGAAGGCCTGTTCCGGCGTGACGTCGGCCGCCGCCGCCTCGCCCCGGTCGCTGAGGAGCAGCCGGTAGAAGCCCCCCGGCAGCTTCACGATCATGATGAAGTGGTCCGTGCCGGCGCAATAGTGCACGTAGTCGTCGACGTCCGGGAAGCCGTGCAGGAACGCATCGAGGTTCTGCAGCATCGTGCCGGTGTAATCGCTCTCCTGCTGCTCGAGCCCGAGCAGGCGCCGAACGCGCGACCCGGGGCCGTCGCAGGCGATGAGATATCGGCAGCGAACGAGCTCCTGTGCACCATCGGCCGCGTGCACGACGGTGGCGGTCACGCCATCCGGGTCCTGCGTCACGGCGATGCACTCCGTGCCCCATTCCGTCGAGAGACCGAAGTGTGATTCCGCGTACTCGCGCAGGAATCGCTCCGTCTCGTTCTGCCGGTGTATCAGGATGAAGGGATAGCGCGAAGCGAGCGCGGTGAAGTCGATGCCGGGACGCACCTCGCTGCGCCGGCCAGCGGCGTCGACGAAGTGCAGCACGTAGCCCTTGTTGGCGATGCCACGCTCGAGGAAGCGCGCGACGAGATCCTTGTCGATACGCTCGAGAATCTCGGCCGTGCGCGCATGGACCGAGATCGCGCGCGATGTGTCGGCCGGCCCTGGCAGGCGGTCGATCGTGCGCGACGACACGCCGCGCCGGGCGAGCTCGACCGTGAGCATCGTTCCGGCCGCGCCACCTCCGACGATCAGTACGGGCACGTCGCTGGATTTCATGCCGCCTGGGCCAGTGCGTGGACTTCAACTGACATGTCAGAATAACATTCCTGCGTCGACACGCCCTGCGGGTGATCCGTGTGACCAGACTGACGAAGATGATCACCGCGATGGCCGCGTCGTCGCTCGGCTTCGCGTGTTCCGCTCTCGCTGAGCCGAGCCCCGGCGGGACCACGATTCTCGGGCCGTTTACCGGCCACTTCGCGCCACTGCATCCGGACAATGCGACCCCGCGGCCCGTCGTGTACTACGGCACCGATCTGGGTTGGACTTACGAGCACGGCGGCCGGATCCAGTTTCTGTTCGGCGACACGCACCGGGTCGCGGGCGAACCCATCAGCCGCACGCATGACGATGCCTTCGGAAGCATCGCTCTCGCCGAGTGGCCGGATTCCGCGCGGATCGGCCCGGGCAGCGTGCCGACGATTCGTCTCGTGCAGAAGGAGGGGACCGCGGAGTTGGCGGGGCTCGATCCCGGCCATCCGATGGAAGGTCTCAAGACCCCCGTCGCCGGATTCAGCAACGGCTCGCGGGAGTTTGCATTGTTCATCACCGCGAAGCCCGAGGCCTGTCGGACCGATGCCGATTGCTCGAACGGGCTCACCTGCGACACGGAGCTGGGCTTCGTCGGCGTGGCCGCACAGAAGGAAGAGGGTCTGACGTTTGCCTGCGCGCGATCCTGGCCCGGGTGCACCGCCGGCACGATCCCCGACTCGCAGTCCCGGCTCGATGCGCGCAGCGGCTTCTGCAGCGACCGCACGAGTACGTTGTCGTCCAGCACCGATTTCGGGCGCGTTGCGGCCGTCGGCATGAAGCATATTTTCGGCGTCCGCACCGCACCGGACGCCGGTACATACGACCATACCCGCCGCTGGTTGACGAACAAGTTCATCAACGTCGCGACGCGAACCGTCGCGGACTTCGTGCCGGAGCGCGCGTCGCGCGCCAGCCAGGATTACCGGGCGGCGACCGGGTCCAAGGGCAACGAGCGCGTGTTCCTGTGGGGGCGGCCACATTTCGTCGGCGTGAACGCCCGCGGCGCCACGCTCGGACTGTACTTTGCGTACGCGGACATGCCCGCGGCGCCCGATTTTTCCTGGAGCGTGCGCTACTACGCCGGAACCGGCGCGGACGGTACTGTCCGTTTCAGCGCGGACGAACGCGACGCCGTGGCCGTGGACCTCGATTCCACGCTCGAGGGCGTGCAGGCGCAGGAAATCCACGACATCGTCCAGCACATGAGCATCGTGTGGATCGAGCGGCTGCAGAAGTGGGTGATGCTTTACGGCGGCGGCGTCACCAGGCATCCGATCCCGTCGATAGCGCCGAACTGCGGGGTGCTCGAGATCTTCGCGCGCACGGAATGCAGGAACGTGGTCGTCGGCAACGGCGCCGTCCGAATGCGCACCGCGGATGATCCCTGGGGTCCGTGGACTCCGCCGCAGGATGTGATCGTCGGCGGCGATGCCGATGCGCGACCCGTCAGCGACCAGTACGCATCCGGCGGGGTCCTCTATCACCCGGCGTGCACCGGAGAGAAATGCCAAACGCCGTCGTCCCAGCTGCCCAGGGATGACTACGGCTGGTTGTACGGCGTCAACATCATCGAGCAGTGGACGCAGACCGCCGGTGCGGGAGTCGACGTGATCTGGAATGCGTCGACGTGGGATCCGTACCGCGTGATCCTGCTCAGAACGCGGATCAACCCCTGACTCGCCGGGTGACGATTCAAGCCTCCGCGGCGGACTGACGGGCCGCCGAGGCGGGTGCGCGCCAGGGGGGATTGGCTACGACCCGCCTCGCCGGCTCGATTGACGATCAGTCCACGGCACCTCCAGCCAGCGTCGAGGCCGGCGGTTCCAGGCCCATTACCGCGAGATTCCTCTGCACGAAGCTCGCGCCCGGCGACTGCGCGGCTGCCACCGCCATGTCGGCGGCGGCCCGCTCGTCGCGGCGCATCAGCCAGCTGACAACGGCGCGATTCGAGCGCGCCACCGCCGCCTGCAGCGACGTGTCGACCGACGCACCGGCCGACCCCGACTCCGACTGGCGGATCGCGAGATTGCAGAATGGCATTGCGTCCTCGAAGCGTCCGACCCTGGCCAGCTCGACGCACGAAGCGGTGCTGCGCTTGATACGGTCGCTGACTGCCGGGTCGTGTTGCACGATCATGACTGGATCTCCGGCTTCGGCGATTGCCTGCGGCACCGCGGCTGTGCTGGCAGCGACCAGGACGGATGCCGTCGCTGCGTGAATTCGGTGTTTCATCACTCAGGCCTCCTCGTTGACCCGCGATCGACGTTATGCGCGCGCCGTGTGCGTGACAAACGAAGTGTCGTCACGCGATACGTGATCGCGCGTCATGCGCTCTCCTGGAACTGCTCGAGCGTCCACGAGGTGAGCGCTCGTACCTCGGGCCGCGCAAGATCGTCGCGTCGCGCAACGAGGTAGTACGCGTCGTCGGTTTCGAGCTCGAGCGCCTCGATGCGAACCAGCGCGCCGCTGTCGAACCAGGGCTGGCAGAGCACCGCCGGCACGAGCGCGATGCCGGCGCCGCGCTCCGCGGCGCGCGCGACGGCGAACATGCTGTCGAACTCGACGATGTTGCGGGCGTCCGTTATGTCGAAGCCGACCTGCTCGGCCCAGCGTTCCCAGGCGTCGGGCCGCGTGCGATGCATGATGAGCGCGTGGTCGCGCAGGAGATCGTGATCGAGGCGACCCAGTGCCGCGGACAGCTCGCGCGAGCAGGCTGCGACGAGACGCAGCGGAAACAGGCGCACGGCCTCCACGCCGTCGTTGGGATCACGGCTCGACAGGAGCACCGATACGTCGCTGTGCACCGGATGCTGGTCCGGGCGCGGATCCCGTGTGTCGACCTGGATGTCGATGCTCGGGTAGCGGTCGTGGAAATCGTGCAGCCGCGGCGCGAAGAGCTCGCTCGCGAAGAACGGTGGCATCACGACCTGCAGCTGGCGCCGCGCGTTCGAGCGCGAGGCACGCACCACCGCGGCCTGCAGCGCCGCGAGCGCAGGCTCGAGGTCCTCGAGCAGCTGGCGCCCGGTCGCGGTGAGGGTGATGGCCCGGGTGCGTCGCTGGAACAGCGACACGCCAAGCTGCTCCTCGAGCTCCTTGACCTGGTGGCTGACGGCGGACGGGGTGAGCGCAAGGCGCTCCGCCGCAGCCTTGAAGCTCGAGTGCTTCCCCGCGAAGTAGAACGCGCGCAACAGCCGCAAGGGCGGCGTCCTGATCGGCCAACCTGCTGACATTGAAGCCACCCGTAGATCTGGCAGCAACTAGCGTGCCAATCGGGTCGCTAGCCGTTTTCTGCGGGTGGCGCGAGGTTTTCGCGTTTTCGTCATCGAGAAGGCGAGGCGTCTCCGCACTATTGCGGTGCCCGCGGGGTGCATGGCGCACCGCGCGCGATCAGCCCTGCCTGATCGAGGGTGCTTACCTGCGATCGGTCAAGCCGGCCACAGGCCGAGGATCAGTCCGAATGCGGCGAACTGGGCCACATGGTAGCCACCGTCGATCAGCAGCGCCGCCGCGGGCCGGTTGGCGAACATGTAGTTGACGCCAAAGCTGGTTGCGACCAGGCACAGCCCGACGATGACGCCGGTCTGCAACCCCGACAACGCGCCGGAACCGGGCGTAATCAGCGTGGACAGAAACCCTGCTGCAATCAGGCTGAAGAGATAGGCGAAGCCGAACACCTTGGCCGGGTGTCCCGCCTTCGCATCCGAAACGCCCATGGCCTTTCGCCAGCGATCTCCGAAGAGCGCATTCGAGTACCAGGGACCGCCGATCAGGAAGGTCGCCAGCGCCGCGACGGCTGCTCCGAGCAGGTTCAGATCGAGCATGCTTCGCCCCAATCTTCGTACGCCGGGCCCGCCGGCCGCAGCATGCAACCGGATGCTACACCCGCGGCGCCACCTCCTGCCTGCGTTCCGCGCGCGGCTAGGCCGGGAGGCTGCATTTCTGTATCGTCGCGCCCGTGCTCTACCTCGTCGACGCCAGCGTTTTCGTCTTCCGGGCCTACTATTCGGTACCGATAGAAATCGCCGACCCGGACGGGAACCCCGTCAATGCCCTGCACGGTTTTGCACGATTCCTGGGCGATCTCATCGAGAAGCATCTTCCGGTGCGCATGGCCGTCGCGTTCGACCAGGGCCTGTCGAAGTCGTTTCGTAGCGAGATCTATCCGGCCTACAAGGCCAACCGCGAGCCGGCACCTGCCGAGCTTCAACGCCAGTTTGCATTGTGCCGCGAGTTCTGCCGCATGCTGGGCGTCGCCGAGTTCGCAAGTCCGCGCTACGAAGCCGACGACATCATCGGGACGCTCGCCACCCGCGCCCGCGATGCGGGTTGCGCGGTGACCATCGCCAGCCGCGACAAGGACCTCACGCAGCTCCTCACCACCGCCGACACCTACTGGGACGCGATCGCCGACGTTCGCTATGGCTACGACGACATCGAGGCCCGATTCGGCGTGCGCCCGGAGCGCATGGCGGACTTCCTGGCGCTGATGGGTGACAGCGTCGACAACATCCCGGGCGTGCCGGGCGTCGGGCGCAAGACGGCCGCGCAGCTGCTGAAGCATTACGACACGCTGCCGGGCGTGTTCGAGAATCTCGACGGCGTGTCGCAGCTCCGCTTCCGGGGGGCGAGCTTCGTCGCACAGAGCCTGCGCGAGCATCGCGAATCTGCGTTCCTGTCGCGACGGCTCACCGGCATTGCCTGCGACATGCCGATCGATGCGGCGCTCGAGGACCTCGGGCGGCGCCCACCCGATCTCGCGGGCATGGGAAGCTTCTGCGACTCGCAGGGCTTCGGCCGCATGCTGCGCGAGCAGGCACGACGCATCGCGGCGCGCATGCCGGCCTAGTTCGGGTCGTCGTGCGTCCGGACGACGCAATGGAAACGGTACGCCGGGCGCTGCAGGCCGCAATCGGATTTCCGCTCGACCCGGCTCCCCTGGCCCGTGTCGCCGGTGGCAGCATCAACGAGTGCGTCCGCTGGAGGGGCGGAGGCGAATGTTTTCGTCAAGCTCGCCGCGGCGGAGCGAATCGACATGTTCGAGGCGGAAGCGATCGGGCTGCGCGAGCTGGCCGGTGCGGATGCGATACGGGTGCCGGAAGTGCTCTCAGTCGGCGCGGCCGGGACGCGAGCATGGCTCGCGCTGCGCTGGATCAACTTCGGTGCGAGCAGCCGTCACAGCGAGGCATCCCTGGGCGAGCGTCTCGCGACCCTGCACCGCGTGGCCGCGCCGTGCTTCGGCTGGCACCGCGACAACACGATCGGCGCCACGCCTCAGCGCAACGCCTGGGACGACGACTGGGTGCGATTCTTCGTCAGTCGCCGGCTCACGTTGCAGCTCGGCCTCGCGGAGGCGAACGGGGCGTCGGCCCATGTGATCGACCGGGGCCGGCGGCTCTGCGAGCTGGCAGGGGCGCTGTTCTCGAGCTATCGGCCCGTGCCTTCGCTCCTGCACGGGGACCTGTGGGGTGGCAACTGGGCGACCGATGCCGCGGGCGAGCCTGTCGTCTTTGATCCCGCGGTCTACTTCGGCGACCGCGAAGTCGACATCGCAATGACCCGGCTCTTCGGGGGATTCGGTCCCACGTTCTATTCGGCGTACCAGTCAGCCTGGCCGCTCGATCCGGCGGCGGGCACTCGCCGAACGCTCTACGACCTGTACCACGTGCTGAACCACTTCAACCTGTTCGGGGGCGGTTATGCCCCGCAGGCCGGAGCGATGATCGAACGTCTCCTGGGAGAGCTCGGTCACTGAGCGGCGTCTGCCGCCACGGAACGGGAATTCTGCGGCTGGCTCAGTCTTCCGGCGGAAGGTTCACTACACCCTTCACATCGGATACCGACACTTCGCCGCTCGAGTCGGTGACCAGCTCGAAGCCCCCGCCTATGTCGGCGACCGACACGTCCCCGGATGAATCGTTGTCGATCCGGACATCACCCGTGACCCGTGATATCTCGATCGAGCCCGAGCTGTCGGTCGGGATCACGACTTCGCGCGCACCGCGCACGACGATGTCGCCCGAGCTGTCGGTGACCTGCACGCGGCCCGCCGCGTCCTCCACGCGCACGTCTCCCGAGCTGTCGCCAATCTCGACGTCGGCCGGGAGCTTGCGCGCCACGATGTCCCCGGAGCTGTCGGTGATCTTCACCACCCGCACCTCATCGATGGTCATATCGCCGCTGCTGTCGATGAGTGACACCGGGATGCCGGCCGGCACCGCGACCCCGAGGTCGAGCCAGGCGTAGGTGTTGCCCGGACCCTCGATCGGGTCCGGGACCTCGACGTACACGCGGATGACGTCGCCGTTGCGGCGCGCCTGGACATTGACCTGCGAGAGGATCTCCTCGCTCGAGGCACAGGCGCGCCCGTGCGCAGCGAGCACCTTCGTCGTGGAAGGCTTCAGCGCGAGATCGCCGGCGCGCGCGGCGATCTCGATGCGCGCGGCGCCGTCGGTGTCCACGCTCGCGCTCCGCTGAGCGGTGAAGCGGCAGTCGTCCCAGGCTGCGGCCGGGCCGGCCAGGAACAGCGCAAAGGGCAGGGCCAGGCGCATCGGGCGTGAGGTGAGCATGGACATTGATCCCTTCGGCAATAGGGTCGACAGGGCGTTGGATGCACGGCACGCCAGCGAGGTTGCAAGATCGCGGAAAAAAGTAAGCCGGAGCAGGGCGGGGGTTCCCTGCCCCGGCGGAGCGACTGGCGGGCCCGCGCGTCCATCCATGCTGCCTTCTATCGGCTGACGCGCCTGCTGCCCGGTCGGCCCTGGCTCCGGGGGGATGGTGTTCCAGGGCACCGCAAGATTGCAGGCAGCAATTGGCCAGCGCATGACACTTGCATGAACAAGTCGTTGCGGGTCGTGTGGTTGTCGGGAGATGCCTGGCGCATCTGCTTGATCCGGAGGGAAACTCTGGCCGCGGTGGCGCGCACGAGGGCCGCCAACGGCCGTTCTGTGAGCGACCTCACATCGGCGCTCCAGGTCCCGATCCGCAACAGTGCGCAGCTCTTCGCATTCTGTGACCTCACTCAAGGTCGCGGAATGTGACTTATCTACACTCGTCCGGAAGTTTGGCCCCGGGCGGCGAATAGCGCCTGTCCCCCGATAGATCTAAGGAGACTTCCTTGCCAGCGTTGCCGGCGCAAGCTCGCGCGGTTTCGAATCAGGCGTCCACCACGAGCGCCCGGGCAGAGGCGCCGAGGGTCGAGTTTATCGCGGTCACGCAGAGCGACGAGTTGCTCGAGCAGGTCGGCCAGGCGCTCGATGGCGACTCTGCGATCCGCCATGCGGATACGGTGGCAGCCGCTCGCGAGCTCATCCAGGCGGCGCAACCCTGCGTCGTCATGCTCGATGCCCGGGAGCATCCGGAGCTCGGCAAGGTTCTCGAGCTGCTGCAGCCGGCCAACGGCCTCAGCGTGATCGTCGTATTCGCCCCCGCCGATCAGACGAACAACGTGGCTCAGGCAATCAAGCGCTCCTCGACGTTCGCCGTGCTGCCGGTCCCGATCGAGATCGCCAAGACCGCGGCGGTGCTCGAGGGTGCGCGCGAGGAGGCCTTGGCCAGGCGCAACGTTGCCGCCGAGCCGCAGGAAGCGCCACGGTCGCTGCCGCCGGCGCGCCATGCCGCGCCCGCACAGGCGCCCATGCCCGCGGAGCGCGCGCCGCGGACGGCGTCCCGGGCCGGCATGGACGCTTTGCGGGTCCACGCCGGCGCCTCAACGCGCAGCGGCCCTCCGCGCGCCCTCGTTTTCGGCGCCATCGCCGCCGGCGCACTGGTGGCCGCCGCGGGCGCGTGGTTCGTCCTGCGCGGAGGCGATGATCCGGCCCCGGCGCCCGCCGCTTCGTCCGTCGAGGAGCCCGTCGTCGATTCGACCGAGGATCCCGCGGCGTCCACGACGATCGTCGAGAGCACGCCCGACCTTGCGAAGACCGCACCGGTCGCGGCGGCCAATCCGCAGGCCGTGGTGCCGGGTGCGATCGACGAACTGCTCGAGAAGGCGCAGATCGCGTTCCAGCAGCGCCGCTACACGGATCCGGAGAAAGACAACGCGCTGCTCTACTACCGCTCGGTGCTGGCGCAGGAGGCCGACAACGGCGAAGCGCTCGAAGGCCTGACGCGTATCGCCGGTGTCCTCGACAGCCGGCTGCAGACGGCGATGAACGAGCGGCGCTACGAGGAAGCTGCAACGACGCTCGCGCATCGCAAGCTGATCAATCCGGGCGATGCGCGGCTGACGGCGACCGAAGGCAAGCTCGCCGAGGTGCGGATCGCCGCCGCCATCGAGAGCAAAGACGTCGAGCGGGCAGCGGCCCTGCTGCGCCAGGCGTCGCGGTCGGGCGCTCTGCCGCCGGAGCGCACCGCGCGCCTCCGGGAGGACGTCGAGCGCAGGCAGGCGGACGCGCGTGCACAGAGGCTGGCTGAGGTCGTGTCGGCCCGCATCCGTGATGACCGGCTCGTCGAGCCCGCGAACGACAGCGCCAAGTTCCATCTCGCGCAGCTGCGCACGGTGGCGGAAGATTCGAGGCGCACAGCCGCCGCCGAGCGCGAGCTCGAGAAGGCCTTCCTGCAGCGCGCGCGAGAAGCCGGCGCGGCGAAACAGACGGCGGAAGTCGAGCGCTGGCTGGGGGAGGCCCGCTTGATGGGCGTGAGCCAGGCGCGGATCTCCGCGGTCCAGCGCGAGATTCGTGCCGCGGCCGTCGCGAAGCCGCCCGCTGCGTCCGGTGTCGACCCCAACGTCCGCCTCGTGCAGGCGCGCATCGACGACGGCCGGCTGCTCGACCCAGCGCAGGACAGCGCAGTCTTCCATTGGAACGCGCTCCGCGCCTCGGATCCGGCGGCCGCGGCCGCGGCCACAGGTGTGCTTTCCGCGCGGCTGATCGAGCGCAGCCGCGGCTCGCTCGCGGCCGGCAGGCTCGACGATGCACAGCGGCACCTCGATGCGGCGCGGCAGCTCGGCATCAACCTGCCCGAGATCGACGCGCTCGGCGAGAGTGTGATCGCTGCCCGGCCGCCCGTGACGGCCGGCCCGGTCCAGGTGAGCCCCGACCAGCTGAAGCGCACGCGCTACGTCGCGCCGGAGTACCCGCGGCAGGCGCTCGCCAAGTCGCTGCGAGGCGACGTCCGCGTCCGCTACACCGTCGGCACGGACGGGCGGGTCAAGAACGCGGAGGTGACCGCATCGAATCCACCCGGCGTGTTCGATGAGGTGGCGATCGCCGCGGTGCGCCGCTGGCGCTTCAAAGCTCACGAGGTGGACGGTCGGCCGGTCGAGGCCGTCGCGGGCACGGTCATGGTCTTTAAGCCCGACGACAGCGCAGAGCGCTGAGCGACGCGCTTCGCGGCTCACGGGGAGATCGACTCAACATGCGCGACCTGTTCGCACGATACCGTGACACCGCGACGATGGCAGGGTTTCTCATCCTGCTCGTCGCGTTCATCGGTACGGTGCTGGTGCCGGGATACCGACTGGCCAACGACCTGTCCGCCAACAGCGCGGCCCTCAAGCTCGTCAGCGAGCAGCGCGGGCAGCCGGAAGTGATGACGCGCCTGTTGACGGCGTTGCGCGATCAGCTGCGCGACGGCGCCTACGTCGGCCGGTCGCTCAAGGACCTGGGCGCCGCAGTCAAGGGGTACGACGCGGCGCTGACACAGCTCGACGGCACCGCGGCGCGGCAGGTGTCCCAGTTCACCGAGACCAGGCAGATCTGGGCGGCGTACTACGCGCAGCTCGCGCCGATCGCAAAATTCGCGGGCATCCCGTACAGCGACTCCGATACGGCCGGGACGCGGATCAACGCGGCGGGCCGCGAGCTGCTCGAGGACGCGCGCAACGCGATCAACGTCGGGCGCGACGCCACACCCCAGCTCACCGAGCAGCTGACCGCGATCGGCGTGCGGCTCGAGCGGGACGTGGCGGACGGGGCTGCGACGCTGCGCAAGCTGATGATCACGGGCGTGGTGTTCGCCAGCGTGCTCGTCGCCCTGCTGCTCTACGTTCAGTTGCTCAAGTCGCGCCACGAGCGCGCCGCTCGCGAGGCCCAGAACCAGACCCGGGACATCCTCGGCACCGTGAAGGAGGGTCTGTTCCTGATCGACAGCGATTTCCGCATCGGCAAGGCTCACTCTGCGGCGCTTTCCGCGCTGCTGCGCCGCGAAAAATTCGACGGCATGACCTTCGAGGACCTGCTCTGCCAGCTCGTGCCCGAGAAAACCCTCGACACGGCCACGAAGTTCATCAAGCTGCTGTGGGGCGAGCGGGTCAACGAGAATCTGATCAAGAGCATCAATCCGCTGGCCGAAGTCGAGATCAACTTCGACCGCAGCCACGGCGGGCGGGACATTCGTTACCTGGAGTTCGACTTCCACCGCGTCAAGGGCGACGGCGGCGCCCGGCAGGTGCTCGTGTCGGTCAACGACGTGACCTCGCGTGTGCTGCTCGCTCGAGAGCTGAAGGAATCGCAGTCGAGCAACTCGGTGCAGATGGACATGCTGCTCGGCATCCTGCGCATCGAGTCGCGCCAGCTCGTCGGGTTCCTCTCCGACAGCGACGCGACGCTGAAGCTCGTCAACACAGTGCTCAAGGTGCCGGCGCGCGACGACGCCGGCTTCCGGCAGAAGATCGATCAGATGTTCCGCGAGATGCACAAGCTGAAGGGCGAGGCGGCGGCGCTGGGTCTCGTCACCGTGGAGAACCGGGCGCACGCGTTCGAGGACATGCTGAAGGAGCTGCGCGACCGCAACGAGCTCAGCGGCAACGACTTCCTGCCGCTGCTCGTGCGCCTCGACGATCTCTTCGCGCACTTCAAGTCGGTGCGGGAGCTCATCGACCAGCTCGACGGTCTCAGGGCCGCGGCGCAGGTGAGCGCGGTTTCCAGCGGCACGACCATGGTCGTGCCGTCGATGGATGCGAAGCAGCTGTCGCAGCGCCCCGCGCAGGACGTTGCCGTAGGGCTCGAGTCGCTGGCGCAGCGCATCGCGGGCGACTACGGCAAGAAGGTCCGCTTCGAAGTTCGCGGCTTCGAGCAGGTGCCGAGCGATTACCTGCGGACGGTTCGGGCGGTGGCGATCCAGTTCGTCCGCAACGCCGTGGTGCATGGCATCGAGGATGCCGCCCAGCGCCGGGCCGGCGGCAAGCCGGAGGTGGGGACGCTGCAGGTCGAATTCATCAAGGTCCGGGATGGCTTCGAGATGGTGTTCCAGGACGACGGCGCAGGCCTCGTCGCCGACCAGATCCGGGAGGCCGCCGTCCGTCGCGGCACGATCACGGCAGACGAGGCCCGATCGCTCGACGGCAAGGCGGTGATCGGACTCATTTTCCGGCCGGGTTTCTCGACGCAGGAGCAGGAAACGAAGGATGCCGGGCGCGGCGTCGGCCTCGACGTCGTCTGGAAGACCGTGCGCGGGCTGGGCGGCAGGATCTCGGTTGCCAGTTCGCCGGGGAAGTTCACCCGCTTCAAGATCCAGCTGCCGGCCGAGATGGTCCAGCAGGGCGCCGTCGCCTGATCGCCCGGACGAACCCAGACCATGTCAGCAGTACCCCGCACGAAGCCGCTCAGGATGCTCATCGTCGACGATTCGAACATCATGCGTCGGCGCATCGAACGCTGTCAGAACATTCCGCAGCTCGAGGTCGTTGGCTCCGCCGCGAACGGCATCGATGCGCTCGAGCTCTTCTGCAAGACCGACCCGGATGTCGTGACCATGGACATCACGATGCCGCACATGGACGGCATCGAGTGCGTCGAGCGGATCGTAGCCATCAAGCCCGACATTCTGATCCTGGTGATTTCGGCGCTCGCGGACAAGGCGACGGCGGTCGAAGCGATGGAAAAGGGAGCGAACGGCTTTCTCAACAAGCCGTTCTCGGACCGTCAGCTCAATGACGCGCTGGAAGAGCTGCTCGGCAGCGCATGACCGCGATGTTCGACGAGCACGAAATACGCACGTTCGTCTACGGGACGACCCGGTACTTCGAGGTGGCCGCGCAGCAGCCTGCCACCGTGGGCTCGCCGTACCTCGTGACCCATGGCGCACCCGAAGTGGCGGAGTACACCGGCATCATCAACATCACCGGACGCCGAAACGGCATCGTCTACTTCACGGCGCCGCGTGGCATGCTGATCGTCATGCTGATGAAGATGAACGAGAGCGACGTGTCACACGACAACCTGTGTGACCTGGTCGGGGAGGTCGCGAACACGATATCGGGCAACGCTCGTCGCGACTTCGGCAAGGAGTTCACGATCTCGCCGCCCGAGGTCGTTTCCGGCGCCGGGAAGGACCTTCAGCCGCCCGCCGGCTGCCGGCCCTTCGTCATCCCGATCAACTGGCGCAGCCACTCCGCCAAGCTCGTCGTCTGCCTGAAGTAATTCGGCTCGCAGCCGGATTACGACCTCGTAATTGGCTCCGAGCCGAATTACCGGTGGTCGTGCGCCGCGGCGATCAGGTTGCTCACGTCACGCACGTCGGCCAGCCGGAGTGCCTCGGGCGATGCGCCCTCGATCAGGGCAGCTGCTTGCGACAACGCCGCATCCCGTCTCGCCCGTCCGGCCGCGTCATCGGGCTCGGTGAGCGAGCTCACGTAAAGGGCATGTGCGCAGTCGCGCCGGTACGTGAGGCCGGTCGCGCCGGCCTTCTGCGCGCGCTGGCAGTGCTCGAGGGCAGGCCGCAGGGTCTCGCGCGCTTCGGCGGCGCGGTTCTGTCGGGCAATGGCATGGGCGAGCAGCGCGCGAGCGCGGGTGCTGTCGTCCGACGGGTCACCAAAGGAGATCGCGTCGGGCGGCAGCGTAAGCAGCTCGCGAGCCGCGGTTTCGGCTTCGGCGTACCGCTCTGACTTGATGGCCGCGCGAGTCGCGGTCATCAGGAGGTTGCGCATGAAGTTCGCCCGGATATCAAGGCTGTTCAGGTTGTCGGGCGGGACATCGATCCGCCGGATCTGCGCGGCGACCTGCGTCGCCTCCTCGAGCGCCGCAGCGTGCTCGCCACGCCATCCCCTGAGTCGCGCGCGCCATGCGTCCTCCGCGAAGGGCGACAACTTTCTATTGACGCTCTCCTTGGGCGTGAATTCGACGAACTGCGCCCCCATTTGCAACGCAGCCTGCACGTCACGTTCGGCGGTCGCGGGCGGTCCCAGTCGCATCGATAGCGCGGCGAGGCGGGCCGCCGTGAAGAAAAGCGACGCACCGAGACTGGGGTGCGCGCGCTCGTCCTGCTGCAGCGCCATCGCCGAGCGCATCTTGTCCATGGCATCCTGCACATGGCCTTGCTCGAGCAGGGTCTCGGCAACCTGCGCCTTTCCACGGATCCAGTACACCCAGGGATTGGCGTCCGACGGGTCGAACGCCACGTAGTCCTCGCCCGCCTGCTCGGACTTCACGGCGTAGTCCATTGCCGTCGCGTAGTCGAAGCGACGGAAGGCGAGTTGTCCCAACAGGCCCGCCGACAAGGCACGGTTCGCCATGGATCGCAAGTCGCCAGGCCGCCGCTGCAGGACCTTTTCAGCGAGCTCGTATACCTCCTGCTCGAGGCGCGCTGCGTCATCGATACGGCCAAGGGTGAGGGCGTGGCGGGCCTGCGAGTCGGCGGTGTCCGCGTAGACCGAAGTCGCACCCAGGTCGGTCAGGTCGAGCGCGCCGATTCCGGCAAGGATGCCGCGTGCCTCTTCGCAGGAGGCGATACCTGTCTCCTCCGGCTGACTGTGGCTCAGGTGATTGAGGATGTCCGCGTAGACGAGCCGGGTCTGGCGTGAGCTTTCGGGCTTGCCGACGTAAGGCCGGAGCAAATCGGCTGCCTCGGGCAGGTCGGTCCGCTTCGACATGGGACCACCCTGCGGACCGAAGGCCGAATACGGCCCGAAAAGCGACCATGCGAGGCCAAGCGCAACCGGCTCGCTGGTGTCACCCTCCGCGCGAAGCTTCTCGAACAGCGCGCGCGCGTCCGCAAAATTCCTCTCTCCGCCCTCGACGTCGTCGCCCGCCAGCGCGGCGCCGCCTGCGCGCACGAGCGCCATGCCGCGGTACACCTGGGTCTGTCGCGTCAGCAGCTCGGGCGGCAGGCCGTCGTAGTAGTTCACAGCCATGCGCGCGAGCTTGCCCATCGTCTCGACGCGGCCAGTGGGCTGCAGCTCGGCGTAGAAATCCTCGATCAGGAACCCGACCAGCTTCTCCGCATCGGCGCGTGCCTGCTGTGCGGCGACGTCCGCGGCGCGCGCGCGGCGGTAATTGATCCAGCCGAACGCCGCACCCGCGAGCGCGACCAGCATGAGCACCGCGCAGACGCTGGCCACCATCCGTGTGCGCACCAGCATGCGATGCGTCTGCGCCTCGCGTTCCTTCTGCGCAGCAAGGCGCCGCTCCGCCTCGTCGCGCGCCTCGCGCTCGTGCCTGAGGTTGCGGCTCGATCGGACCACGCCGCAGAGCACGTCGTGCGTCAGCTCGACGCGGCGCATGTCGAGCCGCTCCTCGATGCGGAGCAACCTGCGATCGACCAGAGTCGCGAGTGCACCCGGCGCCGCGCCGGCCGCGGCGAGGGCCCTGCTGACCCGCTCCTCCGCCAGGCTCTCGCGGTAACCGGACTCGGTGAGGAGCTCATCCTCGATCACGCGACGGATGCCGGGCGGCTGGTCCGCCAGCGCCCGCTCGTAGAACTCCGTGAGGATCGAATCGCGCGAGCCCGCGAGCAGGTCGGCGGAGATCTCCGCGCGGCCCTGCGCGAGCCGCACGGTGTTGAGCTCGCGGCAGATCAGGGAGAGGAGTGACGGCTCGACTTCGGCGTTGGCGAGCTCGGCGCCGCCGGCCACGAACCGCACGATCGACTCGGCGACCTCCCGGGAGACCAGCCGGCCGCCCGGATTGACGACCGCACTCAGGGCCTGCGCGCCCGTCATGCGCGCGAGCCGCATGCGATTCTGCGTGATCGACGGCATTGCGCCTTTCACGCTCTCGAGGTGGGCGAGGTAGTCCTCGCGCAGCGCGATCAGGATGCGGTAATCGGCGCGGGCAAAGTCGTAGTCCTCGGCAACGGCCTCATCCTCTTCCAGACGTCGCTCCAGCTCCGCGGGCGGCCGGTTCTCGACGAGGTCGGCCAGGTCGTCGAGGAAGCGCTTCGCGCGCAGGCGACCCGCGTCATCCGCCTGGGCCAGCGTGAAGATCTCCTCGAACTGGTCGAAGATCAGGAGCGGCAGCAGCGTGCTGCCGCTCGCGTCCCGCAGCAGGTCGCCGCGATGGTGCAGGAACTCCCAGAGCGACTCGCCTTCGACGGCCGAGCCGGGCCGGGACCAGTGCCCCGCGGCCTCGGTCGCGCGGAAGATCGCCTGCTTGATCTGCTCGGACGGCGCCGGCGAATCGGGTGAGTAGTCCACCCGCACGTAGACCGGGCAATAGCCCTCGCCGCGCAGCCGAGGCACGAGCCCTGCGCGCAGCAGCGAAGTCTTGCCGAGCCCCGACTGGCCGAACAGGACCGTCAGGAGCTTGCGTTGCACGCGACGCGCGAGCTCCGCGGCTTCCTCGTCCCGCCCGTGGAAATAGGCGCGGCTTTCCTCGGTATAGGAGGACAGGCCCAGCCACGGGTTCTGGGGATCGATGCTCGCCGAGTCGGCGGGCTTCGAGCTCAAGTCATTCATGAGCGGCGCCCACTGCAAAGATCCTGCAACCGACGCAGGAACTCAGGCCCCGGCTCACCGCCCGGTGTGCGTGCGATGTGCAGCGTCCGGAATTTCTCCGGCACAAGGGCTTCGGCCTCGGGCGTGTCGTCGATGCATACGGGCAGGATGAATACCGCGCCCTCGGCAATGTTGCGCGAGCGGTCGACCGCATAGCTCCACTCGCGCCGGAAGTAGCCCTCGTGGCGCCGCTGGGTCGTTGCGGAGATGATGGGCACGAAGAAGCTGCAGCGCGCGATGTTCGCGTGAATCTTTCGATCGTAGTCGTCGCCGCTTTCGAGCCGGTCGAGGTCGAACCATGTGGCGAGGCCGGCAGCATCCAACGCCGCCTTGAGCCGCTGCACGGCCGGCAGGTCCTCGCGTGCGTAGCTGATGAAGATGGCGTTGTCCGGCATCTCGCGCGACGGCGGCAGAAAGCGCTGCGGTGCGCCGGCGCTGCCCGATGAGCCGGCCTGCGGCGCCCGCCGCTTGGTCCAGCGCGCGTGCAGCTCGGCCACGAACGCCTCCGCGCCCGCGTAGACGCGTGTGCGCACGCTTACCTGCTGCAGGAACGCAACGAGCCGCTCGTCCTTCATCGTGTGGTCGTCCGCAAGCACCTCGCTTACGTCACGCGGGTCGGAGAGCCGCTTGCGCTTTGCCATGCGGAGGAAGAGCCGCGCCAGCCAGTTGGAGAAGTCGCTGCCGATCAACAGCAGGTGATTGTGTTCGAGCTCGTGGAACAGCTTCTCCGGCGTCAGGTGCTCCGACTGCAACGCGCAGATGAACTCCAGCATGTCCTCGTCGGAGACGACATAGGTCGGCGACGCCGAGAGTCGGCCAAGCATGTGATACACGACCGCGCGCGGAAGCGCGCTGCGCTCGACGGGCAGGTCGGCCACGCGGTTCGGCGCATAGGCGATGACCTCGGCCGTCGGCTGGCCGCCGTACCGCTCGAGATTGACCGCCCGCTCCAGCAACGGGTCGAAGGTCGTGGTCACGAAGAGATCGAAGTCGGTGATCTGCGCGAGCTTTCGCAGCGCTGGGGGCGGTTCGAACTCGACCTCCCGCATGATCGAGCGCAGCCGCGTGTAGGCCTCCTCGCGCCGGCCGCGCTGCCCGAGGTAGCTGCACACGACGTCGTTGAGGCACAGGGGCTGGGGCAGGCCGGCGGTGTTGACCTGCAGCCGCCCGGCCAGTTTCTCAGCCAGCCATTCGTAGAGCGGCCGCAGTCCGCGGTCCGTCTGCACCCTCAGCAGGTCGGGACCGATGATCGGGATGACACGGCGCTCTTCGATGTAGTTGAGGAGGTCGTCCCAGGCGTCCTCATCGAAGTCCTGCTGCGCAGGCATTACGGCGCTCATGCCGCGCCCCCGTTGGTCGGCACATCAGCCATCGGCCCCCCGTCTCGCGCTTGTTGTACTCAGGCGACGGGAGTGTAACGCGAATACCCTGCCTGGTCTCCGCGCCCGACGTAGTCGGGCGATCTCAGGAGGTCTTGATCGACTTCCACTGCCTCAGCCGCTCTGCGATCAGCTCCGCGCGTTTCTGATCGTCGCCTCCGTCGAGGATGTTCAGGTCCCCCGGATCGGCGCGCCAGTAGACACCGGCCGTCCGCGCGCTCCCTCCCGGGTCCGTATCCATATGAGTCGTAAAGTACCCGGACGCACGCTCGGCCGACTCGACCCGGATCTCGCCCGTCCCGTCGAACTGCGGCGCGTTCGGGTCCAGCGGTCGTTCTCCCCTCGCGTAGTAGAAGAGGCCCGGAGGCTCCTTCCTCTCCTTCACGGCTTCGCTCCAGTATCTTGCCGACAGGCTGCCGTCCTCTCGCCACGAACGACCGGCCAGCTCCAGCGCGCCGTTGCGCTCTCGCGAAATCCTCAGCAGGCTCACGGCGGAAGGCTCGCGCGCGGTGCGCTCCGTCAGGGAAAACTGCCACCAGAAGCCTTCTATGCGGGCAGCTCGGCCCTCGTTCTCGATCGCCTTCCGGAGCTTCTGGTTGACGTCTCTCATCTCGGCCGGGGTGGTCTTCTCGCCGTACCGTATGGAGGTGAGGCCAAGGAGGTCGCTTGGAAGCTTGGAGCCGCTCGCATGGAGGATGAAGGTCCGGCGCATGCCGAGGACACCACCGAAAAGGCCGGCTTCGAAGACGACATTGTCCCGCGGTGAAGCCTGACCGGATCCCGGCGGAGTCGATGGCAGCGGGCTGTTCGTCGTCCAGTCGTCCTGAGCAAACACGAATGCGGCGAAGTCGACTTCACCGGTCAGCTCGAGCAGGCGTTCCAGTGTCGTGGTTCCGGGATTGAAGGATGTCGTCCACGGCTCTACGTGCGCCACGTCTTCGAGACCACGTGTCAGCGCCTGCAGCAGCTTCTCCTGCTTTCCTGACGAGCCCAGAAAGATGCGAGGTTTGGTCATCCATTCCTCCCGCCAGCAGTTCGGCCGCGCCGTTCCCATGATGCCACCGGACCGGGCCGCGGAAGAAACAGCGGATGGCACGCCGGATTGCCCTGGGCTCGCAGGCGGGCAAAAAGGCGCGGACTGCGTACGGACAGCTTACCGAGCAAGTGGTCCCATTCGTATCCGAGCTGACCGAGACTCACGACAATGAGCTCGACCGTGCGCACGGGGCCGATCTTGCTCCGGTCAAAGCTATATCCGCGCAAGCCGGCCTCGGAATGAAGAGCCGCGAGATAGGCATTGATCGCAAACCTGGGGGACGGGTGTGCGCGAAAGCGCTCAAGCTGGGGATGATGCGTGTACCCACGCGTTCCACCCCGCAGCACTGCCTTGGCCAGCAGGGCTTCCCGCCAGACAGCGACCAGTCCCTGAGGGTCAAGATGCCTGGGGTGCAACGACCAGAGACGCATCTGTCAATCGGCGGGAATCAACTGCGGATTCCACACGATCTCCCAGAGGTGACGATCCGGGTCCTGAAAGTACCCCGCATAGCCACCCCAGAACGTATCTTGCGCCGCTTTGACTATGTCCGCGCCGGCGTCCTTCGCCTGCCGCATCACAGCATCGACCTCCTCCTTCGAGGAGACGTTGTGGCCGATCGTAAACTCGGTAGCCGATGGAGCACCTGCTTGAATGCCCGTATCGCGAGAGATACTCGCGCGCGGCCAGAGCGCGAGCCTTAGTCCGGACTGGAGATCAAAGAAGGCCACGGCTCCAAACTCCAACTCTTCGCCGATCACCCCTTCGGTGCTGAGACCGAGACCGTCCCGGTAGAACCGAAGCGCTCGATCGAGGTCATCGACGCCGATTGTTAGAACCGTGATCCTGGGTTTCATGCGACGCCGTATCAGGCTGCCGGCCGCCTCCTGCCGAGGGGCAGCCACCGATTTACCTGAGCACAATATTGCTCATAACTGGCGCCAAATACATCCCGAAGATGAGGCTCTTCGTAGAGCAGCACGAACAGGTGAAAGATCGTGGCCACGCAGAAACCGTAGATGGCCAGGCTGGTGGAGCCGAAGAGCAACGCCCAACCACCGATGACCGTCAGAACTCCCACGTACATGGGATTGCGCGTGTACCGGTACAGGCCACGCACCAGGAGCGCCTTCGGCGGATCAAGGGGGGCGGGTGTCCCTCGACCCGTAATGGCGAAGTCCCATAAACACCACGCATAGATCGAAGCGCCCAGTAGCAGCAGCATCCCAGCAAGGAGAGAGCGCAGAGAAACTTCGAAATCCGCGTGGGAGAAGAAGTACAGCGGAACAAGGACAGCGACAGTTCCTGGAACCAGGATCGTGAAGAGCAGGTTCTTCAGCAGGAGCAACATTGCAACCAACCGGCGGCGTGACACATGGCCATACCGCGGATCACAGAACCTGCCCTACATCTATCCGATTCCCGTCAGGGTCCGCGAATACGAATCCGCGCATTCCGTATTCCGCGTCTCGCAATCCCTTGATGACCCTGACGCCGCTGCTTGTGCAGTGCTCGTAGAGAGCTGCCGCGTCGTCGACCATCAAGTGGGCCACGTTGTGAGCCGTTGCCTGGTGGGACGGGTTCAGCGTGATATGCAGCTCTGCGTCGTCCTTTCTCAGGATCATGAACCGCACGGGCTCGCCGTTCTCAAATTCCTTTTCAAATCCGAGCAGGCCGACGTAGAACTGCTCCGCCGCCGAAACATTCGCGACCGATAGCGTCGGGGCGAGCCTGCCGAAACGCATGCCGCGAACCTCCCTGGAAAGACCTTTCATGTTGTCGCTCCGGTGCTCCTCCTCAGAGCTTGGCCATGACATGCCGCACGACGCTGTAGTCCTCGAGCGCGTACATCGACAGGTCCTTGCCATAGCCCGAGCGCTTCAAGCCCCCGTGCGGCATCTCGCTCACCAGCATGAAGTGCGTGTTGATCCAGGTGCAGCCGTACTGCAGCCGTGAGGCGACGGTCAGTGCCTTGCCGACGTCCTGCGTCCACACCGACGAGGCCAGGCCGTAGTCCGAGTCGTTTGCCCAGGCAATGGCCTGTTCGGGGTCCTTGAACCGCGTGACCGATACCACCGGCCCGAACACCTCGCGCTGCACGATCTCGTCCGACTGGCGCGCGCCCGCCACGACAGTGGGCTCGTAGAAGAACCCGCCACCCGAACCGGCCTTGCCGCCGGTCGTGACCTCGATGTGCTTCTGCTTCCTTGCCCGATCGACGAAACCGGCCACGCGCGTGCGCTGCTCGGTGCTGATGAGCGGGCCCATCTCGACGTTCTTCGCCGTCTGCAGACCGACGTTGATCGAACCGACGGCGGTCGTGAGATCTGCCACGAGCCGCTCGTAGATCTTCGAACCCGCGTACAGACGGCAGGCAGCCGTGCAGTCCTGCCCCGCGTTGTAATAGCCGAACGTGCGCACTCCGGAGACGACGGCCTCGAGGTCCGCGTCGTCGAACACGATCACCGGTGCCTTGCCGCCGAGCTCGAGGTGAGTCCGCTTGATGTTGTCCGCGGCCGCCTCGAGGATCTTCGAGCCCGTCGCGACGTCGCCCGTGATCGAGATCATCCGCACCTTCGGGTGACGGGTGAGCGGGGCGCCGACGGAGGTCCCGCCACCCGCGATCACGTTGACCACCCCCGCGGGGAAGAGCTCCGCCAGCAGCTCCCCCAGCCTGAGCGCCGTGAGGGGCGTCTGTTCCGAGGGCTTCAGGACGCAGGTGTTGCCGGCGGCCAGCGCCGGTCCGAGCTTCCACGCCGCCATCATGAGCGGGTAGTTCCAGGGCGCGATCGAGGCAACGACGCCCACCGGGTCGCGGCGGATCATGCTGGTGAACCCGGCGAGGTACTCACCCGACACCGCGCCCGTCAGGTTGCGGCAGGCGCCGGCGAAGAAGCGGAACACATCCGCGATGGCCGGGATCTCGTCGGCGAGCGCTGCGGCATAGGGCTTGCCGCAGTTCTGCGACTCGACTTTTGCGAACCCGGCGCCGTCGGCCTCGATCCGGTCGGCGAGCTTGAGCAGCAGCGTCGCACGGTCTTTGGGCGGCGTGCGCGCCCAACCGTCGAAGGCCGCGTCCGCCGCCCCCACGGCGGCGTTGACCTGCTCGCGCGAGGCCTCGGCCACTTTCGCCAGCACTTTCCCCGTTGCCGGGTTCAGCACGTCATCGACCTTGCCCGCACCAGCGACGAGCTTCCCGTTGATCAGCAGTTTGGTCTGCATATGTGCCTCGATGCCCGTGCGGGCGTCAGCTGCCGGATGCGTGCTCGTCCGGCCGGGTCAGAAAATAGGCAAGCAGTATGGGCCCGAGGGTCACGAGGATCACGATCACGGCCACGACGTTGGTGATCGGCCGATCGCGGGGCCGGAACAGCTCGTTGTAGAACCAGATCGGCAGCGTCCGCTCGTGCCCGGCGGTGAATAGCGTGACGATGATCTCGTCGAAGGACAGTGCGAACGCCAGCATCCCGCCAGCGAGCAGCGCGGTCGCGATCTGCGGCAGCAGCACGTAGCGGAAGGTCTGCCAGCCGTCGGCGCCGAGATCCATCGAGGCTTCGACCCAACTGGTCGGAATCCGGCGCAGGCGCGCGATCACGTTGTTGTGCACGATCACGAGGCAGAAGGTCGCGTGGCCCGCGACGATGGTCCAGAACCCGGGCGTGAGCCCCACGGATTTGATTCCGGCCAGGAGCGCGAGCCCTGTGATGATGCCGGGCAGCGCGATCGGCAGGACGAAGAGCAGCGTGATCGACTCCTTTGCGCGGAAGTTGCTGCGCGCGAGCGCGAAGGCCGCGAGCGTTCCGAGCACCAGCGCGGCAAGGGTCGCGACGCTCGCCACCGTGAGCGACAGCCGCATCGCCACCCAGATATCGTCGCGCGCGAAGGCCACCGCGAACCAGCGCAGGGTAAGCCCGGGCGGCGGAAACACATAGGTGCGATCCTCGGTGGTGAAAGCGTAGAGCACGATCACCCACACCGGCAGGTGCAGGAATACGAGCCCGGCCGCCGCGGCGATCTTGAGCCCAATCGAGGCGCCACCCCAGCGTGGGCTAGAGCGCATCGAATGCCCCCATTCGCTTTGCGAGCGCGAGGTAGATCGCGATCAGCACGATCGGCACAATCGAGAAGGCCGCGGCAAGCGGCATGTTCCCCGCCGTGCCCTGCTGCTGGTAGACCATCATGCCGATGAAGTAGCCGGGGGCGCCGACGACCGTCGGGATAATGTAGTCGCCGAGCGTGAGCGAGAACGTGAAGATCGAGCCCGCCGCGAGGCCGGGCAGCGCGAGCGGCAGCACAACTGTGCGGAAGGTCTGTCCCGGTCGGGCGCCGAGATCGGCGGACGCCTGGAGCAGCGACTGCGGCACGCGTTCGAGCGCGGCGGCCAGCGGCAGGATCATGAACGGCAGCCACATGTAGACGAATACGATGAACATGCCGATGTAGCTCGAGGCGAGCGAGGGCCCGCCCACGACGGGCACGGCGAGCAGCTGATCGAGCGGTCCATGCAGCCCGAGCCCGGTGAGCGCCCAGGAGACGATGCCCTCTTTGGCGAGCAGAAGTCGCCATGCGTAGACCTTGACCAGGTAGCTGGTCCACATCGGCAGCATCACGCCGACGTAGAAGAGCGCCTTCATCTTGGGTCCGGCGTAGCGCGCCATGTAGTTAGCGACCGGGAAAGCGATCACGGCGGAGGCCACAGTCACTGCCACCGCCATCACGACCGTGCGCAGGATGATGTCGATATTGGCGGGGTGCTCGACGAGCTGACGCCAGGTCTTGAGCGTGAGCTCCGGCACGATCCGTGCGGTGAACTCGTCGATCGCGTAGAAGCTCTGCGCAAGCAGTGTCAGCAGCGACGCGAGGTAGACAGTCCCCAGCCACAGGAGCGGCGGCGCAAGCAGCAGCGCGAGGTAGAAGCCTCGGTGGCCGTGGAGAAACCGCGAGATGCTTCGGCCGATCATTGTTCCGCGCCTGGACTCCCGGGAAACCCGCGCATGGTCACCGTAAATCGAGCTCGTAGAGCTGTCGTGCAACGTCTTCTCTAGGCTTCGAGCGAATCGCGTCGAGGCGTCCAAAGACCTGCGCAAATCCGCCACGCTGCGGATTCACCTGCTTCATCGCCTCGTCCATCGCCGCCGGAGTTGGTCCCTTGTCGGGGAAGAAACCTCGCACGTGAATCTGATTCCACCGCGGCATTCCAGCCTGCGCATACTCGACGGAAGCGGTTTCGAGAGCACGTAGCTCGTGGAGATATCCATCACGGACGAGTTGTCCAGCTGCCGGACCAATGCTCGTCCGCATCGTCTCGCGGTCCTCGGCCAACGCGTCTGGCGAATTCTGCACCGCGATGTATTCGACGATGAATTGAACGGATGGCAGCGCGCGCCGATCCGGAAGTTCGGTCGTCCTAAGGCAGTCCACGTACGCGTCGCGTGCCGCGGGACTGACCGAGACCACTCGCGCAATGTACAGAGCGGAAATGGCATCGGAGTCAGGAACGACCGCGGTAGCGCCGATTGCGACGCAAAGAGACAGGATGATTGCTGCATTCCATGCCACTGAAGATCTTCCGGGTCATTCGAGCGGCACGGCGCTCGCCTGCGGCCACGCGAGCCGAACGCGTGTGCCGGGCGCCGGCAGCGACGTCGCGCCGCCGGATTCGGCCTGCGCGACGGCGAGCAGCACGCCGCCGTCGATGCGCACGCGGCAACGGCTGCTGGCGCCGTGATAGAGGATGTCCTCAAGCACGCCTTCGGTGGACACGTGGTCCGCGGGCGCGGCGTCATCGTTAAGGATCCGGATCAGCTCGGCCCGGATCGCGAACGCCTGCGCGCGCCCGGTCAGGCGCTCGGCGAGCTCGGACTCAACGACGTTCGCGCTTCCGACGAAGCCGGCGACGAAGGCCGTCTTCGGCCGCACATAGAGCTCGCGCGGCGTGTCGAGCTGCTCGATGCGCCCGGCGTTGAACACGGCGACGCGGTCCGCCATGGACAGCGCCTCGCCCTGGTCGTGCGTGACGAACACGAAGGTGATACCGAGCCGCTGCTGCAGCCCCTTGAGCTCGGTCTGCATCTCCTCGCGCAGCTTGAGATCGAGCGCGCCCAGCGGCTCATCGAGCAGCAGGACCTTCGGCTGGTTGATCAAGGCGCGTGCGAGCGCGACGCGCTGTTTCTGTCCTCCCGAGAGCTGCGTCGGCCTGCGGTCGCCGAAGGATTCGAGCTGAACGAGATCGAGCATCTCGAGCGCGCGCTTGCGACGTTCCGCCGCTGACACGCCCCGCACGCGCAGGCTGTACGCGACATTCTCCGCGACGCTCATGTGCGGGAAGAGCGCGTAGTCCTGGAACACGGTGTTCACGTTGCGCTCGAACGGCGGTACACCGGTGACGTCCACCCCGTCGAGCAGCACCTGGCCGCTGTCCGGATGGTCAAAGCCCGCGATCAGCCGCAGGCAGGTGGTCTTGCCCGAGCCCGACGGCCCGAGCAGCGCGAAGAACTCCCCCGGTGCGATCGCGAGCGAGACGCGGTCGAGCGCGACGACCGGACCGAAGGCCCGGCACGCGTCGCGCAGTTCGATCGCCGCCACGGGCGACTAGCGGCCGCCCATCACCGCCACGTAATCGGTCGCCCAGCGGCTGTAGGGCACGCAGGTGCCCTGCGAGCAGGTCGCTTCCGGGGTGCGCCAGAACCAGATGCGGTCGAAGTTCTCGAAGCCGTTGGTCTTGCAGCCATCTGGTCCGAGCAGTGCGTTGCCTTCGCAGGCGGCGGGCACCGCCGGCACCGAGCCGAACCAGGCGGCGAGATCGCCCTGGACCTTGGCATTGAGCGACCACTCCATCCAGCGATAGGCGCAGTTGGGATGCTTCGCGTCGGTGGCGAGCATCGTGGTGTCCGCCCATCCGGTCGCGCCCTCGACCGGGACGGTGCTTGCGATCGGCTGCTTGTTCGCGACCAGCGTGTTGACCTGGAAGGGCCAGGACCCGGAAGCAACCACGCCCTCGTTGGTGAAGTCCTGCACCTGGACGTTGGCATCGTGCCAGTAACGGTGCACCAGCGGGTGCTGCTTGCGCAGCAGTTCGAGCGATGCCGCGTACTGCTCCTCGTTGAGCTCGTACGGGCTCTTGATGCCGAGCTCCGGGCGTTTTGCCATGAGATACATCGCCGCATCCGCGACGTGGATCGGCCCGTCGTAGGCCTGGATCCGTCCCTTGCTGGCCTCGCCGTCCGGCAGTTTCTTCGACTCGAACACGACCGACCACGAGGTCGGCGCCGTCTTGAAGACCTTGGTGTTGTACATGAGGACGTTCGGTCCCCACTGATACGGCGTGCCGTAGTGCTTGCCGTCGACGTAGTGCCAGGGAGCTTCCTTCAGGCGCTCGTCGACGTTCGCGAAGCTCGGAATGCGACCGATGTCGACCGGCTGCACGGTCCCACCGCGGATCAGGCGCAGCGACGCGTCCCCGGACGCCGTGACGAGGTCGTATCCGCCCTGCGTCATCAGCGACACCATCTCGTCGGAGGTGCCGGCCGTCTTGACGTTGACCTTGCAGGCGGTCTCCTGCTCGAACGCGGACACCCAGTCGAAGTTCTTGTCGGTGTCACCGCGCTCGATGTAGCCGGGCCAGGCGACAATGTCGACCTGTCCCTCGAGCGCATCGGTTGCGGCCCCGACTGTGGCCGACGGCGTCTCCCCGGCAGGTTCGGGCTTCTTCTGGCAGGCGGTGATCGCGAGGACGACAGCGATGGGCAGGAACAGGCGTCGATGCGGCGCCGTAAACCGGGATGACATGTGGACCCCCAGCGTTCGAACGGTTGTGTCGGGAGATCGATGCTGCTCCGGCAGCCCGAGCATTCTATGCCAGGATCAGCGCGTGTTCGAGGCAGGGGCCAGCTTGAGCGTGAAGTGGATCTTTACCTCGTTGCCGACCCAGGTCGTGTCGGTCCACTCGCCCTGGCCGACACCGAAGTCGAGCCTGCGTATGGTCGTACCGCCCGCGAGGGTTGCGTGCCGGCCATCCGCCGCCGTCGTGAAGTCGAACGGCAGCAGCACGTCGCGCGTGACGTCGCGGATCGTCAGCCGGCCGCGCGCCTCGTACTTGCCGTTCCCCCTGGAGGCGAAGGCGGTCGTCTCGAAATGCGCCCTGGGCCAGCGATTGGTGGCGAAGAAATCGGCGCTCGCCAGCGCCGAGTCTCGATCGCGGTCCTGCGTGTCGGCCGAACGCGTGTCGATGTCGACCACGAATCGGCTCCCGGCAAGATCGCCGGGGTCGAAGTGGATCTGCGGCGAGAAACGGGTGAACCGGCCCTCGAACTCGGCGCCGGCCTGCATGGCGCGGAAGACGAGCTGGCTCGATGCCGGGTCCGTACGCCAGGCCGTGGCCGCCTGCGCGACTGCGGATACGAAAAGCAGCAGCATGACGGCGGTGAACGGCAACATGCGTCGCAGCACGTTGTCCTTGCGCAGGAAGTGGTGATAGAGCGCGGCGCTCACGTGGACGATCGCAACCGTCACGAGCAGGCGCGCCAGCCACTCGTGTATATCCTCGAAGAGCTCGTGCATCTCCTCGTTCGGTGCGACCAGGTCCGGCCACTGAAAGAGACCGAAAAAGCTGACGGGATAGTTCTTGAAGGATGACATCAGCCACCCGGTCAGCGGCTGCACCAGGATCAACGCATAGAGCAGGCGGTGTGTACCGAGCGCGGCCAGTCGTTGCCAGCGCGGCATGTCGGCCGGCGGTGCGGGTGGCGGACTGGTAAAGCGCCAGGCGAGCCTCACCAGGGCCAGCATGAAGATCAGCATCCCGGTCGACTTGTGCCACGCGAGGAGCTCGAGCTTGCGGAGTCCGTTCGGCAGGTCGTGTGCCGAGATTGCCAGGGCCAGTTGTGCAATGATCAGGATCACGATGCTCCAGTGCAGGAGCTTGGCGATCGAGCCATAGGTCGATGGCGTATTGCGCAGCGACATCCGGGAGGGACCCTTGGATTCCGGCGACCCTGAAATACTAACGCAGCCCGATGCCCGGAGTTGGCGCGTCGGGTGTGGTCGGCGGCCACGGCGCCGACGATGGAAATTCTTACTCACCGGACTGGCCTGTCTCGCAATTGCGGCCTGCGCGCCCCGCCGGCCTGAGACGCCGGCACCGGGCCCCGCGACGACCGCGCCGCGAGCCGCGATCCCGAGCGGAGCACGCGAATACGAGGTCGACCCGGATGCCAGCGTCGTCACGATGCTCGTCCGGCGCGGGGGCAAGCTGTCTGGCTTCGGTCACGTGCACGTCGTGACCTCCGCCAACGAGACGGGCCGCGTCTGGTTCGGCGCAACGCCCGATCTGTCCGGGTTCGAGGTCCGTCTGCCGGTACGCGAATTCGTCGTGGACGATCCGGCCGCACGCGCCGCAGCCGGCGCCGAGTTTGCCGCTACGGTCCCTGAGGACGCTCGCGCCGGCACCCGGCGCAACATGCTCGGGCCGGACGTGCTGGATGCCGAGCGCTATCCGGAAGTCGTGGTGGATTCCATCGGCCCTCTCGCGAGCTCGCCGTCGATCGTGAAGGTCCGCATGGTGGTCCGCGACGCGGTGCTCGAGCGCGAGGTGCCGGTCACAGCGCAGATCGCGGGAGATACGGTCACCGCTGGTGGCGACTTCCGCATCCTGCAGAGCGAGCTTGGCATCAAGCCGTTCAGCATCGCGGGCGGAGCCGTTGCGGTCGCCGACGAGCTCGAGATCCGCTTCGAGATCGTCGCGAAGGCGCTCTAGTCCGAAGCGGTCGTCAGCAGCAGGGGAGTTCCTTCGGGCGCCTCGAGGATCGCGTTGCCCCGCGCATCGAGGCCACGCGGCAGGCGCGGTGAGAACCGCAGCCCCTTCTCGCGCAGGGCTGCGATTCGCTCGTCCATCTGCGGGTCGGAGAAGGTGAGCACCGGCGCGCGCAACTCGAGACCGTAAAGGCCGACGTTGATGTCCGAGCCGGCCAGCACGACCTTGGGGAACGGCTTCTCGATCGGTTCGAATGCGACGAGGCCGAGTTTGTCCCAGAACGTCGTCGCGGCGGCGAAGTCGAGCGTCGGCAGGCCGAACTCCTCGAAATAGCCGATGGCCGTCGTCGGCGCATGCCCGATCGCGAGCGGCGAGAACGTTCGTGCCTCGAGCAGCGTGATCGTGTGCCCGGATGGATCGCCGAACCCGAGCTCGTGAAACGCCTCTTCGCCAAAGCGCACGAAATTGAACTCGATGCCAAGCGCTTCGAGTTCCGGCGCATGTCCTGCCAGGTTCGGCCACACCCAGGTGAGCGAGGGCGACGGAATGCCCGCGCCATGCAGCCCGATATAGAGATGCCCGTCCGTGACGACGGCGTAGGGGTGAGTCCAGATTTCGCCCACGGTCGCCTGGACGAATCCGATCGATTCGTAGAACGCCAGCGAGGCCCGGACGTCGGGCGTATGCACGCTGATCTCGAGGAAACGCCCGAGCATGATGATGGGCAGTTTACTAAAGACCCCCAACGCTTCGCTGCCGCGGCGCCGGACGGTGGTTACGGGCGGACGGACGGTCGTGGCGCCACACAGGCTGCAGCGGCGCCTTATGTCAGCGGGAGGGCAGGCTGCGCCTGCGCGTTAACGCGGAGCGCCCATCGCACGCGCCCGATCGCGGGCGGTTGCGAACTCCCCCAGGTCAGTGCGCCCTTCGATCTGGGGCCAGCCCTGGGCATGGTGGAACAGCAGGTGTTCGAGCAGCCGGCATTGAGGCTCGCTCGAATTGAGGCAGGGTACGTAGTCGAGGGCTTCGCCCCCCCGACCCAGGAAGGCTGCACGGTAGCGCATGTCAACTTCCTCGAGCGTCTCGAGGCAGTCGACCGCGAACCCCGGGCAGACGACGGTCAGTTGCTTCGGTCCCGACTGGGCGTACTGGTGCAGAAGCACATCCGTATAAGGCGTAAGCCAGGGCTCGCGGCCGAAGCGTGACTGGAAGGCGACGGACCATTCCCAGGCGGCCAGGTCAAGGCGCGCGGCGACGGCGCGTGCCGTCGCATGGCACTGGCAGTGATACGGATCACCCGCAAGGAAGTACCGCTTGGGGATGGAGTGGAAGGAAAACAGCAGGTGCTTGCGGCCGTGCACACGCCAGTGAGCGGCCACGCTGTCGGCAATCGCGCCGACGTAGGCCTCGTCGTCGTGATAGTCGTTCACGAAGCGCAGCTCCGGCATCCAGCGCCAGCGCGCGAGCTCGGCCGTCACGCGCGAAAAGATCGAGCCGGTGGTCGTGGACGAGAACTGCGGATAGAGCGGCAACACCAGCAGGCGGCGCACTTCCTGGCGGCGCAGGTGCTCGAGCGCGGCGCTGATCGACGGCGACCCGTAGCTCATGGCGAGCCCGACCAGCACCCGGTCGCCGAAGCGCACCGCCAGCCGGCGCTGCAGCGCCTGTGTCAGCGCCTGCGAATGGACCAGGAGCGGCGACCCTTGCGGCGTCCAGATCCTGGCGTACGCCTCTGCGGTGCGACGCGGCCGCACACGGAGAATCAGGCCATGCAGCGCGAGCCACCACAGGATGCGAGGCGCCTCGATCACACGCGGGTCGGACAGGAACTCGGCGAGATAGCGCCGCACGGCCGGCGCCGTCGGCGCATCCGGGGTGCCCAGGTTCACGAGCAGCACGCCCAGTCTCGGCGGCGTGCCGTGCGTGAAATCCGGCGTTCCGGTGTAAGCGGGCATCGGGACACCGCGCAAGGAGAGTGCGCAACGATACCGGAACCACGGGCCGGCAAAAATGCTTCCGACCGGGAGTAAGCTATCGACCGGCCTCGACAGGTCGACGGGGGGACGGATGGCGACGAAGAAGCGCGCGACGCCGGCCGCGGCGTCTGCGCCCGTGAGCGATGCGGCGATCGCCGCGAAGACCGGCCGCAGCTGGGACGAGTGGGTGGTCGCGCTCGACCGGGCCGGCGCGCGGAAGCTCTCTCATACCGAGATCGCCGAGCTGGTGCACGGTCGCTTCGGGGTGGGCGACTGGTGGGCGCAGTCGGTGACCGTGGGATATGAGCGCCTGACCGGCAAGCGGGCAAACCTGCAGAACGCCGGTGGCTTTGCTGCGAGCGGCAGCCTGACCGTCGCGGCAGGGCTCGACCGCCTGTACGACACGGCTGCCGACGCGAAGCGGCAGCGGAAATGGCTGCCCGCCGGCGTCGTCGTGCACAAAGCGACGCGCGCGAAATCGATGCGCGCCACCGCCAGCGACGGCAGCAAGAGCATCAGCTTTTATTTCTACGCGAAGGGTCCGGGCAAGGCGCAGGTCACCGTGCAGCAGGAAAAGCTCGCCTCGCAGGCTCACGCACACAAGCTGAAGAAGGTCTGGGCAGCAAGCCTGCGCGAGCTTGCAGAGCTGGCGGCGCCGGGCTGAAGAGAGGAAACGTTCTTTGCGGTTCAGGTCCGGCCTGACGCTCATACTCGGAACGCTCGGCGCGGCCACGACGGCCGCCGCCCCGCACACGGTCGAGGAATTGCTCCGGCCCAGCCGGGTGCGAGACGTGGCGCTGTCGCCGGATGGCACAAGAATCGCGCTGGCGCGGAGGGCCGACGACCTGGCCCTGGGCGACGTGCTCACGATCGTCGGGATCGGTGACCCGAACCAGCGTGCGGAACCGCTGAAGTTCTCGCTCGGCGCGCGCGAACGGGTCTCGGTCAACTGGGTCAGCTGGGCAAACCCCACGCGCCTCCTCGTGGGCGTCACGGTCGACGACGGCGGCGACAACACCATACCGAGCCACCGCATCATGGCCATCGATGCGGATGGAACAAACCCGCGGATGCTGTTCGAGAACCAGGCCGGGCTGCTGCGCCGCGCCATCGGTCTCGACCGCGTCGTCGGCAAGGTGCCTGGCTCGACGTCGCAGGTGCTCATGCCAGCCTGGACCGGCCACAGCTACAACCTGTACCGGGTCAACATCGACTCCGGGGCCGCGACGCAGATTGCCCGCGGCCGCACCGGCACGTTCGCGTGGGCGGCCGACGACGGCCGGCCGGCGCTGCGCTACGACCAGAACGAAAGCGGCACAACCGTCCGCGTGTTCGGTCATTCGGGCTCGGACGACGAGCAGTGGTCGCTGATCGCAAAGTACGGTCGGGTGGACGGTGACGTGCTCGACTGGAACTACGCCGCCGATGCGCCTGGCCTCGGGAAGATCTTCGTCCGGACGCGCAAGGACGTCGCCGACACCGCGAACATCTACCCCTTCGACATGCAGACGAAGTCGCTCGGGTCGCCGGTCAGCGACGTGCGGAACTACGACCTGCACGGGGTGGTCTCGGTCGACGATGCGTTCGCCGGCGTGAGCTATTTCGCGGACACGCTCACCTACTCGCTGGGCGACCGCACTCTGCAGAAACACCTCGAAGGCGTGCAGCGCTACTTCAAGGGGGAGGCCAACGTCTTCGTGGCCGGGGTCGATCGCGCCGCGAAGCGGTTGCTGCTCGAGGTGGTCGGGCCGCGGGCGCCTGGCGACTACTATCTGTACGACGTTGGCCGCGCCCACCTGGGTTTCATCATCTCGGCGCGAGAATGGCTCGAGCCCGCCCGCCTCGCCGGCGTCGAAGTGCGTCGCTCGAAGACCCGCGACGGCACCACCGTCACGAGCTATCTCACGCGGCCGAACGATGCGCCGGCCGGACCGCTGCCGCTCGTCGTGATGCCGCACGGGGGACCGGAGATCCGCGACAGAATCGATTTCGACCCCATGGCGCAGGCATTCGCGGCGCAGGGTTGGGCCGTGCTGCAGCCGAACTTCCGCGGGTCAGCGGGCTATGGCCGGCGATTTGCGGAGGCCGGCCACCGGCAATGGTCGAAGCGAATGCAGGACGACCTGACCGATGCGGTGAACGATCTCGTTCAGCAGGGCGTTGCCGACCGAAGGCGCATCGTGATCTACGGCGCGAGCTACGGCGGCTACGCCGCACTCGCGGGCGCGGTAGTGACGCCCGATCTCTACCGCGCAGCCGCGTCGCTCGCCGGACTGAGCGATCTCGACGCCTTCCTCAAGTTCACGCGCCGCAGGGGCGGCGTGGATTCCGAGCAGTACGAGCACTGGATCAAGCGGATCGGCGATCCGGAATCGGATGCCGCCGCGATCAAAGCGGCCTCGCCGCGGCAGCATGCGGCGGATATCCGCATCCCGATCCTGCTGATGCACGGCAGCGCCGACGACGTGGTGCCCATAGGACAGTCGCAGGCCATGAACGAGGCGCTCGAGGCGGCCGGCAAGAGCGTGCGGCTGATCACCTTCGAGGGCGAGGGACACACGGACTGGAACCCGGCGAACTGGCGCAAGCAGGCGGAGGAGGCGGTTGCGTTCTTCAGGCCGCACCTGAGCAGCGCAAGATGAGGCCGCGGTCCGTGGCTCCACGGCGCGCCGTCAGCGCACCGTGGCTATCTCCATCCTCGGCATCAGCCGCAGCATGAGGTAACCGGCGACGCCGACCACCGCGCAATACGCCATCATCGGCAACGCCGTGTTCGTGGGAAAGAGTCCCATGCCCTGCAGCGCCAGAGCGCCGATGAACTGCGGCAGGAAGCCGATGATGCTCGAGGCGACTCCAACGTGCTCCCGCGTCTGGCTCACCGCGATCGCGGTCACGCCTGGGAGCATGAGTCCCTGGCCGTAGGCCAGTACGCCGAGCGGCAGGAACAAGGCCAGCGGGTGGTCAACATGCGCAAGGACGAGCGCGAGCCCGGTCACCGCGGCGGCGAGCTGGATCGTCAGGCCGACGGAGATCATCCAGTGCTGGCCACGACGCGAAGCGAACCGGCCGACGGACCCGTTGCCGAGAAAGTATCCGGTTGCGATCAGGACATAGTACGGCCCGAACTCGGTGCTGCGTCGACCGAGCGCGTCGACCATCAGGTACGGCATCAGCGACATGGACACGAAGAAAATCGCGTAGACGACCGTGCTCTGCACGATGCAGTGGACGAAGAGCGGGTTGCGCATCAGGCGCCGCGCCGTGGCCAGCATTTCGTGGGCCCGGGGCGCATGGGCGCCGGACGGAGGGCTCTCGGGCAGTCCGCGCCACGCGACGATGGCGACGATGATCGCGACGACCGAAAGCACGGCAAACACCGCGCGCCAGCCCAAGGCCGCGACCAGGTAGCCGCCGGCGGTCGGGGCCAGCGAGTTGCCGAGCACGGAGGCCATCGTCAGGGCGGCCAGGGTCGGCGCGATGCGGTGGGCCGGAAAGCGGTCGGTCACGATTGCGCGGGCCACGACCAGCCCGGAGGCCGTTCCGAAGGCCTGGATGCCGCGTCCCACGACCAGCCAGCCGAGCGTGGGCGCGAGAAGATTGAGGATCGCGCCGGCGACCATGATCGCGAGACCGGACATCACCGCCCTGCGCCGGCCAAACCGATCGGATATGGGTCCCCATACCAGCAGGCCGGTCGCGAAGGTGACCAGTGCGATCGAGAACGTCGTCTGCACCGAGGCAACGCTCGCGGCAAAGTCGGCGCGCACGTCCGGCAGTGCCGGCAGGTAGAGGTTGGTCGACACCGGACCCAGCGCCGAGATCGCCGCAAGCAGCAGCATCAGACCGCGGTCGGTGTCCGAGTCGCGCGAGGCGATCGCTCGGGGTTGGCCTGGGTCGGCCGGGCTCAAGCCTCGATGCCGCCGATGCAGAGGTACTTGAGCTCGGTGTAATCGAGGATGCCGTACTTCGATCCCTCGCGGCCGATCCCGGATTCCTTGACGCCGCCGAAGGGCGCCACCTCGGTCGAGATGATTCCGGTATTGAGCCCGACGATGCCGTATTCGAGCGCCTCGGCGACGCGCCAGGCGCGCGCGAGATCCCGCGTGTAGAAATAGGATGCGAGGCCGAACTCGGTGTCGTTTGCCATGCGGATCGCGTCCTTCTCATCCTTGAACCCGAAGATGGGCGCCACCGGTCCGAAGGTTTCCTCGCGTGCGACCAGCATGTCGGGCTTGACCTGCGTGATCACGGTCGGCTCGAAGAAGGTGCCGCCAAGCGCGTGGCGCTTGCCGCCGTACGCGACCTTGCCGCCCTTGGCGAGCGCATCCGCGATGTGCTCCTCAACCTTGGCCACCGCCCGGGTGTCGATGAGCGGGCCCTGGTCGGTCGCACCCTTGAGACCGTCGCCCACGCGCAGCTTGCGCACGGCCTCGACCAGCTTGCCGACGAAGGCGTCGTAGACGCCGTCCTGCACCAGGATGCGGTTGGCGCAGACGCAGGTCTGGCCGGTGTTGCGGTACTTGCTCGCGATGGTGCCCGCGACGGCGGCGTCGAGATCGGCGTCGTCGAACACGATGAAAGGCGCGTTGCCGCCGAGCTCGAGCGAGAGCTTCTTGAGCGTCCCCGCGCACTGCACCATCAGCTTCTTGCCGATCTCGGTGGAGCCCGTGAAGGTGAGCTTGCGCACGTCGGGGTTGGAGGTCATCTCGCCGCCGATGGCGGCCGCCGACCCGGTGATCACGTTGAAGACCCCGCGCGGGATACCAGCGCGGTGCGCGAGCTCGGCCATCGCGAGTGCGGAGTAGGGCGTCTGCCCGGCCGGCTTGCAGACGAAGGTGCAGCCGGCGGCCAGGGCGGGCCCGGACTTCCGCGTGATCATCGCGGCGGGGAAGTTCCACGGTGTGATCGCCGCGACGACGCCCACCGGCTGGCGCAGCACGACGATGCGCTTGTCGGGCTGGTGGCCGGGAATGACGTCTCCATAGAGCCGTTTGCCTTCCTCGGCGAACCACTCGATGAACGACGCCGCGTAGGCGATCTCGCCCTTCGACTCCGCGAGCGGCTTTCCCTGCTCGGCGGTCATGAGCGTGGCCAGGTCGTCGACGTTCGCGAGCATCAGGTCGTGCCAGCGTCGGAGGAGACCCGCGCGGTCCTTCGCGGTGCGGGCCGCCCAGGCCGGGAATGCGGCGCGCGCGGCGGTGATGGCGCGCCGGGTCTCGGAGGCGCCGAATTGCGGCACCGTGCCGAGCGTCTCGCCGGTCGCGGGATTGTGGACATCGTGCTTGCCGCCCTGGTCGGCGTCGCACCATTCACCGTCGATATAGCACTGCTCGCGGAGCAGCGCCGCGTCCTTGAGCTTGAAGGTCATGTGATTACCGTCCTGGCCGCGCGGGCGGGGGCCCGACCTTGTCAGCCGATGTGCTTGCGGAAGAATTCGCTCGAGCGCTCGAAGGCAAGCCGCGCGCTCGGGGGGTCGTAGTCGGCGCGATCGCTGCAATTGAAGCCGTGATTGGCCGGGTACAGGTGAAAGATGCCCTGCGGCACCGCCGCACGGATCTTCTCCACGTCCGAGGCCGGGATGAAGGCGTCGCGCTCACCAAAGTGGAACATGATCGGACACTTCGGGGCTTCGTCCAGGAGTTGCGCAATGCCGCCGCCGTAGTACGCCACGGCAGCGGCGATGTTGATGCGGCAGGCAGAAAGGTACGTCACCCGGCCGCCCCAGCAGTAACCCACCATCCCGGTGCGCCCGGCATGGGCGACGGCGTCGACCGCGGCGTTGACGTCCGCGAGCACGCCTTCGTTGGTTGTCTTCATCATCAGGTCGATGCCCGGCTGCAGGTCCGTGTACGGGAGCTCGACGTTGCGCTTGGTCCGATCGAAGAGCGCCGGGGCGATCGCGAGGTAGCCCAGGCCCGCGTATTGCTCGGTCACCCGCTTGACGTGCGAGTTGAGGCCGAAGATCTCCTGGATCACGACTACGCCGCCGCGTGGCTTGCCCTCCGGCGCCACCATGTACGCCGACAGGGTGTGACCGTCCTTTGCTCGAAGCTGCAGCATTCCCATGGGTTGCCTCCAGGACTCAAGAACGCGATTCAATCACTTGCGGCGTTCGGCCGCAAAGTCGCCGCGATCGAGGCGGCTGAGGTAGCCCCGGTAGGCCCGCATGGCCTGGCTCGCGAGCAGGATCGTGAGCGGGATATTGGCCCACAGCATGACGCCGGTGCCGAGCGTCGTGAGCGCGTCGACCTCGGTGGCGGTCTCGACGAACCGCGTGCCGGCGAGAATCATCAGCGCGCAGATCAGGATGCGGAAGGCCATGACCCAGCGCGACCCGAACAGGTAGACGACCCCCTGCTCGCCGTAATAGATCCACGAGATCATGGTCGAGTAGGCAAAGAGCCAGCAGGCGATGGTCACGAGCCACTTGCCGAACCCGTCCCAGGCTGAGTCGAAGGCGCGCGCCGTGAGCGTGGCACCTACGTAGTCGAGCCAGAGGCCGTTCTGCGCGAGCCTGGGTGGCGCGGTGCTCGCGAGGGGATCCCAGGCGATCGTGACGGCACCGCTGTCCTGCAGCCGCGCCGTGCCGTGCACACGGTGCAGGTCGTTGCCGGAGCGCGGGTTCGGGTCCCCGTGCGCGATCACGTATACACGCTGGCCATCGGCCAGCGTGCCAACCGCCGACGCCGGCGCGGCCGAATCCGCGAAGGTCCACTGGCCCGATGCCGCGGCCCGTTCCGCCCGGGGCTCGCTCAGGAACTGTGCGTCCGGTGCGCGGTTCCAGACTCCGCTCACGAGGATGACGAGCGCGGAGAAGGTGCAGACGATCAGCGTATCGATAAAGGGCTCGAGCCCGGCGACGATGCCCTCGCGAACAGGCTCGCGAGTGCGGGCGGCCGCGTGCACGATCGGCGAGGAGCCCTGTCCTGCCTCGTTCGAGTAGAGCGCGCGCTTCATGCCGAAGAGGAAGGCATACCCGGCCGTGCCGCCGATGAAGGCGCCGGTCGCTTCGTGCGGCGCAAACGCCGAGCGGAAGATCGACGCGAACACCGCGGGAAGCTGATCGACGTTCAGGAACAGCAGCACCAGCCCCCCACCGATGTACAGCAGGATCATGAACGGCACCAGCCAGCCGGCGACGGTGCCGAGTCGACGGATGCCACCGACGACGACCGCGGCCACGAGGAGCGCCATCACGATCGAGCTCACGACGCCTGGCACGCCGAAGTAGCTCTCGGTGATGTTCGCGACGTTCCACATCTGGAAGAAGCTGATCCCCGTGATGGTCGAGAGGATCAGGGTGAGGCAGAAGAGCACAGCGAGGACCCGGCCGACCGGCTGCCAGACGGGGCCCCAGGTGGCGAAGCCCTTGCGCGCCACCCACATCGGCCCGCCGTGGGGGTTCGCGGGGTCGTCGATGTTGCGGTAGAGCATGGTCAGCGTCACTTCAGTGAACTTCAGCGCCATGCCGATGAATCCGACGACCCACAGCCAGAACACAGCGCCGGGGCCGCCGAGCGCCACCGCAATCGCGACACCACCGATGTTGCCGAGCCCGACCGTGCCCGAGAGTGCCGCCGAGAGCGTCTGGAAGTGGCGCAGCGCGCCCGGACCCGTGCGGTCGTCGTACCTGCCGAGCAGCAGCTCCGTGCCGTGGGTCAGTGCCCGGATCTGGGAAAAGCGGCTCCAGACCGTGAATGCGAGCCCGGTGAACAGCAGGACGTAAAGCGTCCAGTCCGCCCAGATGAAGTCGTTGATCGCGCCGATCACCGAGTTGAAGTTCGACATTCAATGCCTCGCTCTTTGTGGTCGCGGGAAGGTATCACTCTACTCGGTGTCCCTATAATCGATTGGTCCACACAGCCGGAGTCGATCATGCTGGTCGGATCGCAGGTCAGGCGCGTCGGCATCCTCGGCGGCATACGCATCCCGTTCGCGCGCTCGATGGGCGCCTATGCCGAGTGCAGCAACCAGGACATGCTGGTCGCAACGCTGCGCGCACTCGTGGAGCGGTTCTCACTCGCGGGCGAACGCCTGGGCGATGTCGCTGCGGGCGCGGTGCTCAAGCATTCGCGCGACTACAACCTCGTGCGCGAGAGCGTGCTGTCGAGCGGGCTGTCGGCCGAGACGCCGGGCATGGACCTGCAGCGGGCCTGCGGCACGAGCCTCGAGGCCGCGATCCTGATCGGGATGAAGATCGCGCTCGGGCAGATCGACAGCGGGATCGCGGGTGGCGTCGACACGGCAAGCGACGTGCCGATCGGGGTGAGCGAGGGGCTGCGCCGGATCCTGTTGCGCAGCTCCCGTGGACGATCGGCCGGTGAGCGGCTCAAGCCCTGGCTCGGGTTGCGCCCCGGCCATCTCAAGCCGAGCCTCCCCGCCGTGGTCGAGGCGCGGACCGGCTTGTCGATGGGCCAGAGCACGGAGCTGATGGCGCGCACCTGGCAGATCGCGCGCGAGGCGCAGGATGCGTTCGCGCTCGAGAGCCATCGTCGCGCGACGGCCGCCTACGACGCGGGCTTCTTTGCGGACCTCATGGTCCCGTTCCAGCAGCTCTCGGTCGACAACAACCTGCGCCGCGACAGCAGCCTCGAGAAGCTCGCCAAGTTGAAGCCCGCATTCCCGATGCAGGGCAGCGGGACGCTGACCGCGGGTAACTCGACTCCGATGACCGACGGCGCGGCCGCGGTGCTTCTGGCGAGCGAAGACTTCGCACGCGCCCGCGGCCTGCCGGTGCTGGCCTGGCTCACCTACGCCAAGGTCGCAGCCGTCGATTTCGTCCACGGCGAGGGACTGCTGATGGCGCCCGCCTATGGCGTGCCGCGAATGCTCGCCGACGCCCGGCTTTCGCTCGCGGACTTCGACTTCTATGAGATCCACGAGGCCTTCGCGGCGCAGGTGCTCTGCACGCTCAAGGCCTGGGAATCGCCGGAGTTCTGCCGCGATCGGCTCGGCCTCGACGCCCCGCTGGGGGTGATCGACCGCGCTCGTCTCAACGTCAACGGCAGCAGCCTGGCGTTCGGCCATCCTTTCGCGGCGACGGGCGCGAGGATAGTCGCCACGCTCGCGAAGCAGCTTGCGCAGCGCGGCCACGGGCGCGGCCTGATCTCGATCTGCACCGCGGGCGGCATGGGGGTGACCGCGATCCTCGAACGCTGAAGCTCCTGTAGCGCATGCAACGGCTCGGTGACGGTGCGCCCGCTATACTCGGCAGCCCGCCCGATCAGAACGTTCCGACATGGCACTACGCATCGTTGTCATGACCACGCTCGCGTTGATGGCCGCCTGTGCTACCGAGTCGCTTTCGCCGGCATTCGGGTCGCGCGCGGCGACCGCCGAAGCCCCTGCCGTGACGAGCGCGGGTGCCGAGCTCAATGCGCTCGTCGAGGCGTATTTCGAGGAGTTGCTCGCGCTCATTCCGATCATGGCGACCTACATCGGAGACAACCGGTACAACGACCGCCTGCCGAACAGTCTCGGCCCCGAGGAGCGCGCGCGGCACCGTGAGCTGAACGAACGCTACCTGGCTGCGGCCCGGAAGATCGACGCCGATGCTCTCGAAGGCCTCGATCGCATCTCGCTCGAGATCTTCCTGCGCGAACGGGAGCAAGAGCTCGCGGCCGAGCGCTTCCCCAATCATCTGCTGCCGATCAACCCGACCAGTGCGCAGCTGACGCCGATGCCCCCCCTGATGGCGCTGATGCCGGCCCTGGGGTCGGGCACGAATGCGCAGCCCTTCGCGACGGTGAAGGACTACGACGACTGGCTCGCGCGTCTCGACGGATTCGTCGTCTGGATGGACCAGGCCATCGCAAACATGCGCGAAGGCATCGCGAAGGGTGTCGTTCAGCCGAGGCCCGTGATGGAGAAGGTCATTCCGCTGCTCGACGTGATGATCGTCGATGACCCGACACGAAGCGACTACTACGGCCCGATCCGCAATTTTCCGGCGAGCTTCACGCCGGCCGATCGCGAGCGGCTCACCGCAGCCTACACGAGCACCATCCGCGACGAGCTCGTGCCGGCGTACCGCAGGATGGCCGACTTCGTGCGCGATGAGTACCTGCCTCGCGCCCGGACCAGCGTCGCCTGGACCGCGCTGCCGGACGGTGCCGCCTGGTACGAGTTCTTCGTCGCCAAGCACACGACGACCTCGATGACGCCGGAGGAGATCCACGAGCTGGGTCTCCGCGAGGTCGCGCGCATCCTTGGCGAGATGGACAAGGTGCGGCAGAAAGTGGGCTTCGAGGGCGATCTGCCTGCGTTCTTCGCCTTCCTGCGCAAAGACCCGAAGTTCTACTACACGCATGGCGAGGACCTCGTCGCGGGCTACATGGACGTGAAGAAACGGATCGACGCCGAGCTGCCGCGGCTCTTCTCGGTCTTCCCGAAGGCCGACTACGAGGTGCGCGAGGTAGAATCCTTCCGCGCCAGGTCGGCGCCGGCCGCCTACTACCAGCCACCGTCCGCTGACGGATCGCGGCCCGGCATCTTCTACGTCAACACCTACGACCTGAAGGCGCAGCCGCGCTTCGGCATGGAAACTCTGTCGCTGCATGAAGCCGCGCCCGGCCACCACTTCCAGGTAGCGATCCGGCAGGAGCTGACCGGCCTGCCGCGCTTCCGGCGCTTCGGCGGCGATTACACGGCATATGTCGAGGGCTGGGCGCTCTACGCGGAGTATCTCGGTCCCGAGCTCGGTCTCTTCACGGACCCGTATCAGTACTTCGGGCGCCTGAACGACGAGCAGCTGCGCGCAATGCGGCTGGTCGTCGACACGGGTCTGCACGCAAAGGGCTGGACCCGCGAGCAGGCGATCGCGTACATGATCGAGAACTCGACGCTTGCGCCGTCGGACGTCGAATCCGAGGTCGAGCGCTACATAGTCTGGCCGGGGCAGGCGCTCGGGTACAAGGTGGGCGACCTGCGCATCCAGGCGCTGCGCCACAGGGCGGAAGCGGAACTTGGTCCGAGGTTCGACATCCGCGACTTCCATCGCGAGGTGCTCTCCGACGGCGCTGTGCCGCTGGAGATCCTCGAACGCAAAGTCGACCGCTGGATCGAATCGCGGCGCTGAGCCCATGCGGGTTGCCTGGCCGCGACTGTTACTCGCCGGGCTGATCACGGTCGGCGCCAGCGGCTGCGGCGGCGACGGAGAAGGCGGCGGACGGGCAGCATCCGGCGAGGCGAGCCCGGATGCCCAGCGACTCGCCGCGGTCGTCGACCGTTGGTACGAACGCTGGCTCGAGCTCAATCCGCTGACTGCGAGCGAGCAGGGCGATCATCGCCACGACGCCGAGTTCGGTGACTACCTGAGCCCGACGTGGCTCGCCGATTCGCTCGCCAACGAGCAGGACTCGCTCGAGGACCTGCGCGAGGTGGACCCGGCGGGCTTGAGCGATTCCGACCGCATCACCTACGACGCGTTCAAGTACGGACGCGAGATCGCGATCGAAGGCTACCGGTATCCCGCCGAGCTGCTGCCGATCGACCAGCTCTTCAACCGGCCGACGCAGTTCGCGGTGATCGGCTCCGGTGGCGACATCCATCCTTTCGCGACCGCGCAGGACTACGACAACTTCCTGTCGCGCATGGATGGATTCGTGGCCTGGGTCGAGCAGGCGATCCACAACCTGCGCGCGGGCGCCGTCAAGGGTGTCGTGCAGCCGCGTGTGGTGATCGAGCGGACGATTCCACAGCTCGAGGCGCTCGCCGCCAACGATCCGAAGCAAAGTGTGCTCTGGCGCCCGATCGTCAAGCTGCCGGCCGGCCTGTCGGTCGCGGATCGCCGACGGATCGTCGGCGCGTGGGAGCGCAAGCTCGGCGACTCGGTTCTGCCGGCGATCGGGCGCCTGCACAATTATCTGGGCACCGACTATCTGCCGCACACGCGGCCGACGGTCGCGATGTCGGAGTTGCCGAATGGCGCGGCCTGGTACGCGTACTGCGTGCGGCTACACACGTCCACGGGTCTCACGCCACAACAGGTGCACGAGCTCGGCCTGTCCGAGGTCGCGCGTCTCCGAGCGGCGCTCGAACGGAGCAGGACGCAGCTCGGTCACGCGGGCGACCTTCGCAGCTTCTTCGAGCAGCTGCGCGGCGACCCGCGATTCGTGGCGAGCGATGCCGAGGCGCTGCTCGGCGGCTACCGTGATCTAAAGGACCGGGTCGCCGCGGCCATGCCGCGCCAGTTCGCCATTGCCCCCAAGGCGGATTTCGAGATCCGCGCCTTCGAGTCGTTCCGCGAGCAGTCGGCGCCCTCGGCCGCGTATCGACCCGGCAGCCCCGACGGTAGTCGACCCGGAATCTTCTACGTCAACACCTGGGATCTGCCCTCGCGACCGACCTACCTGATGCAGGCCATCTACCTGCACGAAGCCGTGCCGGGGCATCACTTCCAGGTCTCACTGGCGCAGGAGACGAGGGAGCTGCCGCGGTTCCGGCGGCATGCGGGATTCACGGCCTACGACGAAGGCTGGGCACTCTACGCCGAATCGCTCGGGCACGATCTCGGTCTCTACGGCGACCCGTACAGCGAACTGGGTGCGCTCATGACGGAAATCTGGCGGGCCGCACGACTCGTGGTCGACACGGGGCTGCACTCGCAGGGCTGGACGCGCGAGCAGGCGATCGAGTACATGCGCGCCAACACGGCGATCGGCCGCGCCGACATCGTCGCCGAGGTCGAGCGCTACATCGCGCGGCCCGGTCAGGCGCTGGCCTACAAGGTGGGCGAAATCCGCATCCGCGCCCTTCGTCGCAAGGCGGAGCGTGCGCTCGGGGAGCGCTTCGACGTTCGGCGGTTCCATGCGCAGGTTCTCGCAGGCGGCTCGCTGCCGCTGCCGGTGCTCGAGACGCGGATCGATCGCTGGATCGAGGAACAGCGCCGCTAAGGGTTTGGTGCCGAGGGTTTGGTGCCGGGCCGCAGTTTCGCAGTTATTCCTGCGACTACGGACAACTGCGGAACTTCGCAAGAATAACTGCGAAACTGCGGCCCGGCACCAAACCCTCAGCGGCTGCCGTAACCGAGGGTTTCGATGGTCTGGAGCTCGCCGCCGACGAAGCGCAGGCGGCGCATCAGCTGATTGGGCCCGAGATCGTAGGTCCAGTAGTCGACCGGGACGTCCTCCCGTCCCGGGAATGGGATCTCGTTGTTACCCAGCTCGAAGCGCGGCTGGCGGACGATCCACGTGCGCCGCTTGAATGTGGGCTCGCCGCAGTGATGAAAGACTCTCTCGATCGAGTCCCCCTCGGTGACGAGCCGGCTGCCGCAGCGCAGGGATTCCGAACGCGCGGGCGGGGCGCCCAGCAGCAGCATGACCGCAACCGCCATCGTCGCCACGCGGATCAAGTCAGAAGCCATAGCTCGTGCTACGGATGTCGACGAGCTCTTCGCCTTCGAAGCGCAACTCGCGCATCAGCTTGTTGGAGCCGTAGTTGTACGTCCAGACCTCGACCGTCACGTACGCCCAGGGCGGGTCGAGCCAGAACCACTCGAAATCGTGCATCCACATCCGCGGTTGACGCATGGTCCCGATGACGCTGACGTCGGCCGGCTCGCCGCAGATCTGGCGGACCTTGAACTTGGAGTCGCCCGTGCTCACGAGGCGACTGCCGCAACGCAAGGAATCCTCTCCCAGGGCAGCCTGCATCGCGAGCAGGCCGACCGCCAACCCCAGCCACGGCGTCAGCCGTTTCATGTGCCGAGGATAGCTCACGGACGGCCCCGCGTTGACCTCGCGTCCCACCGGCGGGACCTGCACACGGAAGAACGCCCCGGAGGTGCCAGGCGTTGACGTACGGGGCTTCCTGCTACGCTAACGGCCCTTTCCGCGGGCATCCCAGGCGGCGACCCCCAAAGACCCTGTCCCTCTATGCCCCTCGACCGTATCTACGAAAAACGCCTGGCCGGTCTGACGAATGGACGGTCAGCCGGCGCCTTGCATGGAGGACTCAAGGGCGTCGAAAAGGAGTCCCTGCGGGTCGGTCCGGATGGGAGGATCTCGCAGGAACCGCATCCTCGGGCCCTGGGCTCGGCGCTTACCAACGAAAGCATAACGACGGACTACTCCGAGGCGCTGATCGAACTCGTCACGCCGCCCTTCCACCAGACGTGGGAGCTGGTTCAGTACCTCTGCGACCTGCACCAGTTCGTCTACCGGCACATCGGCGACGAGCTCCTCTGGGCGACCAGCATGCCCTGCGCCGTCCGAGGCGATGCCAGCATCCCGATCGCGCGCTACGGCACGTCCAACGTAGGGCGAATGAAGCACGTCTACCGGGTCGGCCTCGCTCACCGGTACGGCCGCGTGATGCAGGCGATCTCGGGCGTGCATTTCAACTACTCCTTCCCCGAGGAGTTCTGGCCGGTGCTGGCCGGGCTGGTAAAGAGCCGGGACGCTGGCCAGTCCTTCCGCTCGGACGCCTATTTCGCGCTGCTCCGCAATTACCGGCGCCATGGCTGGATCGTGCTGTACCTGTTCGGCAATTCGCCGGCGGTCTGCGAGTCTTTCCTCGGCGGACGCAGCGTCGAGGGGCTCCAGGAACTGATGCCGGGAACCCTTTACGCGCCCCACGCGACTTCCCTGCGCATGAGCGATCTGGGCTATCGCAACAAGAACCAGGCGGGCGTCAGCGTGTCGGTCAACAGCCTCGAGCACTACGTGCGCGACCTGACCCGGGCGATCACGACTCCGCATCCGGACTACGAAAAGATCGGCGTGAAAGTCGACGGCGATTACCGGCAACTCAACGCGAACTGGCTGCAGATCGAGAACGAGTACTACAGCTTCATCCGTCCGAAGCGGGTCGCGCGCTCCGGAGAGCGGCCGACACGCGCCCTGCAGCGCGCCGGCGTGCAGTACGTCGAGATGCGGTCCCTCGACGTCAGCGCCTTCGATCCCGTTGGCGTCAACCAGATCAAGCTGCGGTTTCTCGAGGCCTTTGCTGCGTTCTGCGTGTTGCGTGACAGCCCGTCGATCGAGCCCGCCGAACAGGCGGAGCTGGACGGCAACCACGCGCTCGTGGCGCGGCGCGGACGCGAGCCGGGGCTCGCATTGCGACACGACGGACGCAACGTCGCACTCATGGACTGGGCGCTCGAGATTCTCGATTCGATGCGTGGCGTGTGCGAGCTGTTGGATCAGGGCGACCCGGATCGGCCCTATTCGACCGCGCTCGAGATGCAGGAAGCCAAGGTGCGTGATCCCGCCAGGACGCCGGCGGCCCGGACCCTGCAGGAATTGCATACCGCCGGCGAGTCGTTTTTCAACTTTGCCTTACGAATGTCGACGCAACATAAGGCCTATTTTCTGGAATTGTATTCTCCGAATGAATCGAGGCAGACCGAGTTCTCGCTTCAGGCGGGGGCCTCGCTGGCTGAGCAGACCCGTATCGAAAATGAAGATCGTTTGGATTTCGACCAGTATCTTGGGCGATACTTCGCGAGTTGACGCGTCACCGGTTTGTCACTCAGGTGCAACGTCGACCCTAGCATCGGTGTCTCGCCTGGATGTGCGAGCACACGATGCAGGTGAAACGAAAAGACGAGGGAAAAGGAAAAGAAAGGAATATGAACAGGAAGTTTGATCTCGGGTTGTCGCGGGACGACGCCCAGGCCAAGGTGGCCGCTCGGACCAAGGCAGGCGGTGTTGAATCGGCTGCATCGACGGTACGACGTGATCCATCCGCCACGGGCGCCTGGGATCCCTACGAGGTGTGGCTCACCCGGGTCAAACAGCCGCGCGATCGACGGTACGGGCCGTTCGGCTCGTCCTGAGCGACCGGCGCATCACGCGCCCTCCCTCAGCAACCCGATCTCGAAGCGCCCGCGCGAGTCCATCGCGCCGCGCAGCATTCCGTCCGAGTTGAAAGACAGCGCGATCGCCCCGTCGCGGCCGATCGCGATAACGCCACCGTAACCTCCCAGCTCGCCGATCTGGCGAAGCACGGTGTCGGCGGCTTCGCTGACGCCGAGGCCGCAGTGGCGCATCAATGCGGCAATCTCGTGTGCGGCGGCCAGGCGGATGAAGTACTCGCCATGACCGGTCGCAGACACCGCGCAGGCGTCGTTCGCCGCGTAGGTTCCAGCGCCGATGATCGGCGAGTCCCCAACCCGGCCCCATCGTTTGCCCGTCAGGCCGCCCGTGGACGTCGCCGCGGCGAGGTTGCCGCGGTCATCGAGGGCGACCGCCCCCACCGTTCCTGTCAGCGATTCCGGTCCGGCCGGCTCTCCGTGCAGGATGCGCTCGAGTTCGAGACGCCGGTGCGCGGTCGCGAAGAAGCTGTTTGGCACCGGCGGCATACCTTGCTCCAGTGCGAACTCCTCGGCACCTTGTCCGGCGAGCATCACGTGCGGCGAATGCTCGAGCACGCGGCGCGCCAGCTCGATCGGACTGCGGACGTGGCGTACGCCGGCCACAGCGCCCGCACGCAGTGTCGCGCCATCCATCAGCGAGGCGTCGAGCTCGAGCGTGCCGTTCGCGGCATAAACCGCGCCGCGCCCCGCATTGAATAGAGGATCGTCCTCGAGGACGCGCACCGCCGCGACGACCGCGTCGAGGCTGCTGGCCCGCCGCTCGAGCAGACCGTACCCGGCGCGAAGCGCAGCCTCCAGGCCAGCGCGGAAAGCCTGCTCCTTCGCTTCCGTGAGCTCGGCCCGCGGCAACACCCCCGCTCCGCCGTGGACTGCGATCGCCAGCATCGGCAACCCCGATAATTAGCTCGGAGCCAGATTATCCCCGACTAATCTGGCTCTGAGCCGAATTATCATTCGACGGCCGCCTTCCTGCGGCCGCGTCTCCAGAGCCCACGCATGCGTGAGATCTGCCCCTTCAGGAGCCTCCTCGTCGCGAACCGCGGCGAGATCGCCATTCGCGTGATGCGGGCCGCGAGCGAGCTGGGCATGCGCACGGTATCGATCTATTCGCAGGAGGATCGTTTCTCGCTGCACCGGATGAAAGCGGACGAGAGCTACCTCGTGGGCGAGGGCAAGGCCCCGGTCGACGCCTATCTCGACATCGACGACATCATCCGCATCGCGCTCGAAACCCGCGCCGAGGCGGTGCACCCCGGTTACGGCTTCCTGTCGGAGAATCCGGCCTTCGCCGAGGCCTGCGCAGCCGCGGGGCTCGCGTTCGTCGGCCCGCCGGCGGTGATCATGCGGCGGCTCGGCAACAAGGTGACCGCGCGAGAGCTCGCGGTCGCGGCGGGCGTGCCGGTCATGCCCGCGACCCCGCCGCTGCCTGCGGATCCGGAGGAAGCCGCGCGGATCGCGGCGACGATCGGGTACCCGGTCATGCTCAAGGCGAGCTGGGGCGGCGGCGGCCGCGGCATGCGGGTGGTCGAGGACGAGACGCAGCTCACTACCCTGGTTGCGGCCGCGCGCCGCGAGGCGGCCGCAGCCTTCGGCAACGACGAGGTGTACCTCGAGAAGCTCGTCCACCGTGCGCGCCACGTCGAGGTACAGATCCTCGGCGACACCCAAGGCAACCTCGTGCATCTCTTCGAGCGCGACTGCACCGTGCAGCGGCGCAACCAGAAGGTTGTCGAGCGCGCGCCGGCGGTGTTCCTCGACGAGGCCGGCCGCCGCGTGCTTTGCGGGTATGCGCTCGCGATCGGGCGGGCAGTGGGCTACGTCAACGCGGGCACGGTCGAGTTCCTGCAGGATGCGGACAGCGGGCAGTGCTACTTCATCGAGGTCAATCCGCGCATCCAGGTAGAGCATACGGTGACCGAGATGGTCACCGGCGTCGACCTCGTCAAGGCGCAGATCCGCATCGCCGAGGGTGCCGTGATCGGCACGCCCGAGAGCGGCGTGCCGCCGCAGGACGAGATCCGCGTCTCCGGTCACGCGATGCAGTGCCGCGTCACGACCGAGGACCCGGAGAACAATTTCATCCCGGATTACGGCGCGATCACGGCGTATCGCAGCCCGGCCGGGTTCGGCATCCGGCTCGATGCGGGGACGGCGTACTCCGGCGCCTTCATCACCCGGTCCTACGACTCGCTGCTGGTCAAGGTGACAGCCTGGGCGCCGACTGCTGCGGAGACCATCGCGCGCATGCACCGCGCGCTGTGGGAGTTCCGCATCCGGGGCGTGGTGACCAACCTGCGCTTTCTCGACCAGGCCATCATGCATCCGCGCTTCGAACGGGCGGAGTACACGACCCGGTTCATCGACGAGACGCCCGAGCTCTTCCGCTACCCGCGCAAGCGCGACCGCGCAACGCGGCTGCTGCGGTTCATCGGCGAGGTGATCGTCAACGGCCATCCGGAGGTCAAGGGGCGCGTGCTGCCGTCATCGACGCAGGAGCCACGCGCGCCGCGGCTGCTGCCCGGCGAGCCGCCGCCCGGTGCGCGCCAGCGGCTCGCCGAGCTGGGGCCCGCGAAGTTTGCGCACTGGATGCTCGAGCAGCAGCCGGTTCTGATTACGGACACTACGCTGCGCGATGCGCACCAGTCGCTGCTCGCGACCCGCTTTCGCACGCGCGACATGTTGGCCATCGCGCCGCACTATGCGCGCCTGCTGCCGCGACTCTTCTCGGTCGAGTGCTGGGGCGGGGCCACTTTCGACGTGGCGCTGCGCTTTCTCAAGGAATGCCCCTGGGAGCGGCTGATCTCCTTCCGTTCAGCGATGCCGAACCTGCTGCTGCAGATGCTGCTGCGCTCCGCGAACGGCGTGGGCTACACCAACTACCCGGACAACGTCGTGCGCTACTTCGTGGCGCAGGCGGCGGCGCACGGCGTCGACCTGTTCCGCGTGTTCGATTCGCTCAACTGGGTCGAGAACATGCGGGTCGCGATCGACGCCGTGGGCGAAAGCGGCCGGCTGTGCGAGGCCGCGATCTGTTACACGGGCAATCTCGACGACCCGCGCGAGACCAAGTACGACCTGGGCTATTACGTTCGGCTCGCAAAGGACCTCGAGCGCGCGGGGGCGCACGTGCTCGGCATCAAGGACATGGCGGGACTCTGCCGGCCGCGCTCCGCCTATCGCCTGGTCAAGGCGCTCAAGGAAGAGATCGGGCTGCCGATCCATTTTCACACCCACGACACGAGCGGGATCGCGGCCGCGAGCGTGCTCATGGCGATCGACGCGGGTGTCGACGCAGTGGACGGCGCGCTCGACTCGATGAGCGGGATGACCTCGCAACCGAACCTGGGATCGCTCGTCGAGGCGCTGCGCCACGGACCGCGCGACCCGGGGCTGGACCCGGACAAGCTGCGAACGCTGTCGAATTACTTCGAGCAGGTGCGCAAGGGCTACGCCGCGTTCGAATCGGAGATGCGCGCCGGCGCCTCCGAGGTCTACGTGCACGGCATGCCGGGCGGGCAGTACACCAACCTGCGCGAGCAGGCCCGCTCGCTCGGCATCGACGATACGCGCTGGCACGAGGTTGCGCGTGCCTACGCCCAGGTCAACGGAATGTTCGGCGATATCGTCAAGGTGACACCTTCGTCGAAGGTGGTGGGCGACATGGCGCTCCTGATGGTGACCAGCGGTCTCGACCCCGGCCAGGTGCTCGATCCGGACGTCGAAGTCGCGTTCCCTGAGTCCGTCGTGTCGTTCTTCCGCGGCGAGCTCGGGCAGCCGCATGGTGGCTTTCCGGAGGCACTGCAACGGAAGGTCCTGAAAGGCGCCTCACCGCTCACCACGCGTCCGGGCTTGACGCTGCCCGCCGTGGATCTCGACCGCGCCCGGCAGGAGCTGCAGGCGCGTATCCCGCGTCCGCTGACCGATTACGATTTAGCCTCGTGGCTGATGTACCCGAAGGTGTACACCGACTACGTCGCGGATCGGGTCCGGTACGGGGACGTCAGCGTCCTGCCGACTCGTACGTTCTTCTACGGGCTCGCGCCGGGTGAGGAAATCACCGTGGAGCTCGAGCGCGGGAAGCAGCTCATCATCCGCCTGGTCACCGTGAGTGACGTGCACGACGACGGCACGCGCAGCGTGTTCTTCGAGCTGAACGGGCAGCCGCGCCCTGTTCGCGTCGTCGATCGGAGCCAGGTCGCAAAGCGCCCGCCGCGACGACAGGCCGAGCCCGGTCAGCCGCGTCACGTCGCTGCGCCCATGCCGGGCACGGTCGCGACGGTGGCGGTGAGCGCAGGTCACGCCGTCGTTCGCGGCGAGGTACTGCTCACCCTCGAGGCGATGAAGATGGAAACGGCAGTGCGCGCCGAGCGCGACGGGCGTGTCGCCGAAGTCATGGTGCGTCCCGGCGAGCAGGTCGACGCCAAGGACCTCCTCCTCGTCCTCGACTAGAAATTGGCTCGGAGCCATTTTCTCGACGCCCGAGCGGCGCCTCGGAAAATGGCTCCGAGCCATTTTTCTACTGGAGGTGGGTGACGAGCCAGCGGTCGAGCGCCTCCCCGTCGAGGGCGCCCGACTGACGGGCGACCTCGCCGCCGCCCTTGAAGACGACCAGCGTCGGGATGCTGCGGATACCGTGGCGCGCCGCGATGGCGCCGGCGTCCTCGGTGTTGAGCTTGGCGAGGCGCGCGGCGGGCTCGAATCGCGCGGCGGCCTGTTCGAACACGGGCGCCATCGCGCGGCAGGGCGCGCACCACGGCGCCCAGAAGTCGACGACGAGCGGCAATCCGTTTCGCGAGACATGGCGGTCGAAGTTGGCGGCGGTCAGCGTGATCGGCTGGCCGTCGAACAGCGGCGCATGGCACTTCGGGCAACGCGGCGAATCGCCGAGCCGCTCGCCCGGCACGCGTACGAGGCTGTCGCAGCTCTTGCAGACGATCTGGATTGGATTCGACATCGTCGGTCCTCGGGACTCGCAATCCTCCGATCGTGGGGGCGTCGAAGCCGAAATCCAAGTCCGCCAGTCGCGGAACGCCATCGGGGTCCAGACACTACAATTGGCATCGGCCGTGCGGAGATGGATGCATGGTGGATGGCCTGGACGCCCTGACCCTTGCGCGAATTCAGTTCGCGTTCACCGTTTCGTTTCATTTCGTGTTCCCGGCGTTTTCGATCGGCCTGGCGAGCTACCTCGCTGTCCTGGAGGCGCTCTGGTTGCGCACGGGCCGGGAGATCTACCTCGATCTCTTCCTGTACTGGCTCAAGATCTTTGCCATCACCTTCGCCATGGGCGTGGTCTCGGGGATCGTGATGTCCTACCAGTTCGGCACCAACTGGTCGGTGTTCTCGGACCGAACCGGGCCGGTGATCGGACCCCTGATGGCCTACGAAGTGCTCACGGCCTTCTTCCTCGAGGCCGGCTTCCTGGGGGTGATGCTCTTCGGGTTGAAACGCGTCGGGCGTCGCCTGCACTTCACGGCGACGCTCGCCGTTGCAGCGGGCACGTTGATGTCGGCGTTCTGGATCCTGTCCGCGAACAGCTGGATGCACACGCCGGCCGGCTACGGGCTCAACGCCGCCGGGCAGTTCGTGCCCGACGACTGGCTCGCGATCATCTTCAACCCGTCGCTGCCGTATCGCCTGGTTCACACGGTGCTCGGCGCCTACCTGACGACGGCGCTGGTGGTCGGTGCGGTCGGCGCGTTCCATCTCCGACGGCACGCGGGCAATGAAGGCGCGCGAACGATGTTCTCGATGGCTATGTGGATGGCAGCGCTCGTCGCGCCTGTCCAGATCGTGGCCGGTGACCTGCACGGGCTCAACACGCTCGAGCATCAGGCGGCGAAGGTCATGGCGATGGAGGGCCATTTCACCAGCCATCGGGCGGGCGCGCCCTTGATCCTCGTCGGGCTGCCGGACGAGGCGGCTGGCGTCGTTCGCTACGCCGTCACGATTCCGCGCGCGTCGTCGCTGATCCTGAAGCACGATGCCGACGCGCCGCTCGATGGTCTCGATACCGTGCCGCGCCGGGACTGGCCGGCCGTTCCGATCGTCTTCTGGTCCTTCCGCGTGATGGTGGGGCTGGGCGTCCTGATGGTGGCGCTCGGCGCGTGCTCGCTCGTGGCGCGCGCGCGCGGGCGACTCTACGACTCAGGCTGGCTTCACCGCTTCGCGCTTGCCATGGGACCGGCGGGATTCGTCGCAGTCCTGGCCGGATGGGTCACGACCGAGGTCGGGCGGCAACCCTACACCGTGTACGGCCTGCTACGGACCGCGGAATCAGTGGCGCCCCTCGACTCGCCGGCGGTCGCCGGCTCGCTGCTCGCGTTCGTGCTGGTCTACGTGGCGGTGTTCGGCGTCGGGATCTGGTACCTGCTGAGACTGATGGCGCACGCGCCGCAGCGCGGTGAGGACGGACCGCAATCCGGACCGGGCAAGCCGACGCGTACCGCCGGCATTACGCCCGGCCCGGCCGTCGATCCGTGGCGGATGAGCGCCGAACCCCGCGGGAGGCGCTGAGTGGGCGCGAATCCGGACCTCGCGATCGTCTGGGCCTGCATCATCGCCTTCGGTGTGTTCGCCTACGTCGTGATGGATGGGTTCGATCTCGGCATCGGCATCCTGTTCCTTACGTTGAAGCCGGGCACCGAGCGCGACATCGCAATGAACTCGATCGCTCCGGTGTGGGACGGCAACGAGACCTGGCTCGTGCTCGGAGCCGCCGGCCTCATGGCGGCGTTCCCGCTTGCGTTTGCGATTCTGCTCCCCGCGCTGTACGCCCCGATCACGGCCATGTTGCTCGCACTCATCTTTCGCGGAGTGGCCCTGGAGTTCCGATGGCGCGATCCCGGGCACCGGCCGGCCTGGGATCTTGCCTTTGCATCCGGGTCGGTCGTGGCTTCGCTCGCACAGGGCATCGCGCTGGGGGCAGTGCTGCAAGGGATCACCGTGGAAGGCCGCAGCTATGGGGGTGGCTGGTGGGACTGGCTAACGCCCTTCAGCTTGCTAACAGCCGCGAGTGTCCTGATTGGTTTTGCCCTGCTCGGTTCGTGCTGGCTCATCTGGAAAACAGATGGCGAGCTGCAGGCGAGGGCCTATCGCCGTTCGCGTCGGCTAGGGGCCGGTCTCGTCGCGTGTATCGCGGCGGTGAGCCTCGCGACTCTTTTTCTCCCGGGCGCCTACTACGAGCGCTGGTTCGCCTGGCCGAACGTCCTGTACACCGCGCTGGTGCCGCTGCTGGTGCTCGTGACGTCCGCACTGTTCTTCCGCAGCCTCGCGATGAAGCGTGAGCTCGCGCCCTTTCTGCTCGCCCTGACGCTGTTTCTCCTCACCTACGCCGGACTGATGATCAGCGTTTATCCTCACCTCGTGCCCAACGAGGTTACGATCTGGGACGCCGCGGCGCCGGACAGCAGCCTTCGATTCATGCTGTTCGGCGCCGCAGTGCTGCTACCCATCATCCTGGCCTACACGGGGCACGCATACTGGGTGTTCCGCGGCAAGGTCGGGGTCGAGGGGTATCACTAGATGACGCGTCCGACGGACTCGCCGGGCCCTCTGTGGCGCAGATTGCTCTGGTTCGCAGGCCTCTGGACGATGGGAGTCGCCGCGGCGGCGGGCGCGGGATTCTTGATTCGCGCCTGCCTGGCGCCATGATCTGGAGTTTGGGCGAGGATCACCGGTAAGCATGAAATTCCGGGACTACTACGAGGTCATGGGTGTCGCGCGCGATGCCTCACAGGAGGCCATCAAGAAGGCCTATCGCCGTCTTGCGCGCAAGTACCACCCCGATGTCAGCAAGGAAGCCGACGCCGAAGCGAAGTTCAAGCAGCTGCAGGAAGCCTACGAGGTCCTCAAGGATCCCGAGAAGCGCGCCGCGTACAACCAGCTGGGCGAGAACTGGCGCGCGGGTCAGGATTTCCGTCCTCCGCCGGACTGGGGAAAGGGCTTCGAGTTCTCGCGTGGGCGCCCCGGGCGCGGCCCACGGGACGAGGGTGGAGCCGAGTTCAGCGACTTCTTCTCCGAGCTCTTCGGCGCCCGCAGCCCATTCGGTCGTGCCCGTTCGTCGGGTGGCCCGCAGTTCTCAGCGGCGGGCCAGGACCACATGGCCCGCGTCGAGATCGATCTCGAGGATGCCTATCGCGGCGGGACGCGCACGATCGAGCTGCGCGCGCCTGAGCTTGCGCCCGACGGACAGCTGCGGGTGAAGCCACGAACGCTGCGGGTCAGCATTCCGCCGGGAATTACCGAAGGCCAGCAGATCCGTCTCGCGGGCCAGGGGAGCCCGGGGATCGGCGGCGGCCCGTCGGGCGATATCTACCTCGAGATCAGCGTCCGCCCGCACGCGCTCTACGCGCTGAACGGACGCGACGTCACTCTCGAGCTGCCTGTGGCTCCCTGGGAGGCGGCACTCGGGGAGCACGTATCCGTCCCGACCCTCGGCGGCCCGGTGGACATGAAGCTTCCCGCCGGCGCTCGCGCCGGACAGAAGCTGCGCCTGCGCGGGCGCGGGCTGCCGGGCCCGACGCCCGGCGACCAGTACGTTTCGCTCAGAATCGTGCTGCCGCCGGACAGCCCGAAGGCGCGCGAGCTCTTCGAACAGATGAAGCGCGAGCTGCCGTTCGATCCGCGCAGCGCCCTGGGCGGCGGCGCCCAGGATTGATCAACCGAGAGTCGAGCCGATCAGCCGGCCGATCAGCCACGTCAGCGCGCCCGCGCACCCGCCGATCAGCAGCATCCGCAGGCCGCCCCGAGTGGCATTGCGCCCAGTGAAGAGGCTCAGCGCTGCGCCTACGCCAAAAAGCGCGAGTGCCGCGATCATTGCGGCCGCGGCTGCGGGCGGGACAGGCGACGGGTCCAGCAGGAACGGGAGCAGCGGCAGCACCGCGCCGCCCGCGAACGACAGGAACGAGGCGACCGCCGCTCCGAGCGGCGACCCGAGATCGTCCGGATTGAGCCCGAGTTCCTCGCGGGCGAGCGCATCGAGCGCGGCATCCGGTTGCTTGACGAGCTCACGAGTGATCGCGCGCGCCTGCTCGAGATTCATGCCGCGCACCTCGTAGATAAGCGCGAGCTCCTCGGCCTCCTCCTCCGGGTATTCGTCCAGCTCGTCGCGCTCCAGGCCGATCTGGTATTCGTACATCTCCCGCTGCGAGCGGACCGAGACGTACTCGCCCGCCGCCATCGATAACGCGCCCGCGAGCAAACCCGCAACGCCGGCCGTAAGGACGAACTCCGCGGTCGCTCCGGCGCCGGCGACCCCCATGATCAGGCTCGCGTTCGACACGAGGCCGTCGTTGACGCCGAACACAGCCGCGCGCAGGTTGCCGCTGCCCAGCCCGCGATGACGCGCGCCGACCTCGGCCACCGAGGTCGGCATCAGGTGGCCGGGTATGCGCGTGCGCGAATCGTATGCGGACAGGCCTCGCACCTTCATGGCCGCGAGCACCGGCCGCAGTCGACGCGGACCGAAACGGCGCGCCAGTGCCGCCGTGATCCGTGCGCGCAGCGACGGCGAGAACGCGAGCGCCGGGGTCGAGGTCTGCCAGCGACGGGCCTGCCCATCCGCGGCCGCGGCCAGCGCGCGATAGAGCGCGGCAATCCGCGCGTCCGGTTCGCACTCGGCGAGCTCGCGGTACAGCCACGCGGACTGCTTCTCCTCGCGCCAGCTGTCCTCGCCGCTCATCGCATCTCCCGCCCGTTGTGTACGCGCATCGCTGCATTGTCGCGCAGCCGGGCTGCGAACTGGCCGTTGCGATTGGGAATGCGAAGCCTTCGCAGTGCCGCCAGCTCCGTCGCGAGGTTGCGAATCGCGTCGATGCGCGCAAGATTGGAGTTTGCGGCGCATGACACCGACAGGAGGCCGAACGATGAAGCGAGTCGCCCGGATACTCTCGGTGCTCGATCCCACCGCGCAGGAGCAGCCGGCGCTGGCGAAGGCGGCGCGGCTCGCGGCGAGCTCGGGCGCCGCGCTCGAGCTTTTCGTCTGCGACTACGAGCCAGCGCTCACGGACCCGCGCTTCTTTTCGTCCGGGCGACTCGAGGGGCTGCGCAAGGAGCTCTTGTCGAGCCGGCAGGCGACGCTCGATTGGCACGCCACCGGACTGCAGAAGCTGGGCCTCACGGTCACGACCACAGTGCGGTGGGATACGCCCATACACCAGGGCATCGTGGCGCGCGTGCTCGAGACCGCCCCGGACCTGGTCGTCAAGGACACGCACTATCACGGACCGATCCGCCGCACCGTCCTGACGAATACCGACTGGAACCTGATCCGCAGCTGCCCGGCGCCGCTGCTGCTGGCCAAGGCCGGCGAGTGGCGGCGGCCGCCGCGGATCCTGGCGGCGGTCGACCCGGGGCACGAGGGCGACGCACCCGCTGCGCTCGATCGCGAATTGCTGAACCTCGGCGCATCGCTCGCCTCGAGTCTCGCCGGCGAACTGCACATCGTGCATGCGTTCTTTCCGGCGGAGCTGATCGCCTCGGCCGCGACGATGGCCGCCGTGCCGGCGATCGACGGCGGCACGATCGTCGAGCTGCTGGATCAGGAACGCGCACGGGTCAGCCAGGTGCTGGCAGCGCTGGCCGGTGAGCACGGACTAGCCACCGATCGCATCCAGCTCCGCCAGGGCTCGGCGGTGGAAGTGCTGTGCGATGTGGCCGAAGCTCTGCCAGCCGACATCGTGGTGCTGGGCGCGATCGCGCGCGGGCGGATCCGGGAAATGCTCGTGGGCAGCACAGCGGAGCGCGTGCTCGACCGCATCGCCAGCGACATTCTAGTCGTGAAGCCGTCGACTGACGGCGCGTAGCCGCCAGTGCCCCGGCAGCCCGTGGACCAGGGGAAACCGGGCCACGATGGCGCCGACGCCTCGTGTGATCTACGTCACATTCCCCGTGCGGGCCCGCATCCTTGTCTCACGTTTTATGACAGCCCGGTTACCTATACTCGGGGCCAATGACGGCTGCCACCGTTCTGCTGATCAGTGCTGCGCCCCGCGAACAGGCGGAGGTTCGGGCTGCGCTGGAATCCGTTCACGGCCGGCCGTACCGCCTCGAAGTCGTGGCGAGTCTCGCGGACGGGCTCACGCGGCTGAAGCAGGGGCGGCTCGATGCGATCCTGCTCGATCTCGATCTCCCCGACAGCCAGGGTGCGACATCCTTCCTCCGCATCCAGCCCAAGGCCACCAACATCCCGATCGTGGCTCTCGTCGGCGACAACGACGAGGACATCGGCAACGACGTGCTCAAGCGCGGCGCGCTCGATTTCCTGCGCAAGGACCAGGTATCGGGCCACCTGATCGACAAGGTGCTGCGCTACGCGACCGAACGCACGCACACGCTGCTCGCGCTCAAGGCGTCCGAGCAGCGCTACCGTGAGCTGTTCCAGAACGTCACGGCAGGCGTCTTCCAGACCACGCCCGACGGCAAGTTCATGGCGGCCAACCCGGCGCTGGTGCGGATGCTGGGCTACGACTCCGAGGACGAGCTGCTCGCCCTCGACGTATCGCGCGACATCTACATGGACCCCGAGCACCGGGACACCTGGGTGCGGACGATGGCCGACGGCGGCGAGGTCCGCAACGCCGAGCTTCTGCTGAAGCGCAAGGACGGCACGAAGATCGTGGTGCTGGAGAATTCGCGCTCGGTCCGTGACGAGGAAGGGCGCCTGCTCTTCTACGAAGGAACGCTCACCGATATCACGGCCGCGCACGAGCTCTCCCAGCAGCTCTCGTATGACGCGTCGCATGACCCGCTCACGGGCCTCGTCAACCGGCGCGAGTTCGAGCTGCGGCTGCAGCGCGCGCTCGAGATGTCGCAGGCGACCGGCGCGACGCACGCGGTGTGTTTCCTCGATTTCGACCGCTTCAAGACGATCAACGACACCGCCGGGCACGTGGCGGGCGACGAGTTGCTTCGGCAGCTCGGCCAGCTGCTGCAGCAGAAGGTCCGCGCCAACGACGTGGTCGCGCGCCTGGGCGGCGACGAGTTCGGCCTGTTGCTGCACAACTGCGGATCGAACGACGCGATCCAGGTCGCGAACAACCTGCTGAAGGCGGTCGATCAGCACCAGTTCATCTGGGGAGCCAACACCTTCGGCGTTGGCGCCAGCATCGGGCTGGTCGCGATCAACAACGGCTTCAAGCGTATCTCGCACGTGATGAACGCGGCGGACACGGCCTGTTACGCCGCCAAGGATGCCGGGCGCGGACGCCTGTATGTCTACCAGGAGGACGCGACGCTGGTCGCCCGGCGCGACGGCGAGCTGGAGTGGATGACGCGCGCCAAGCGCGCGCTGACGGAGAACCGCCTGTACCTCGACGTGCAGAAGATCATCCCGCTCGGGACGGGTAACGAAGTGCCGCACTACGAGCTGCTGGTCCGCATGCGCGACGAGTCGGGCCGCTCGGTACCGCCGGGCGCGTTCCTGCCGGCCGTCGAGCGCTACAACCTGTCCGTGCGCTACGATCGCTGGGTCTTCAACACCGCCGTGCAATGGCTCAAGAGGAAGGGTGGCGTCATCGCCCCCGCGTCCCGGCTGTTCATCAACCTGTCCCGCGATTCGGTCATCGATCCGGAGACGGCGCCATACGTGCGACAGGCATTCACGCAGGCCGGCGTCGACCCGCGGCGCTTCGGCTTCGAGGTCGCCGAGAGCATTGCGATCGGCAACCTCTCGCGCGTGAATCTGTTGATCGCGGAACTCCGCAAGCTGGGCTGTGCTTTCGGGCTGGATGACTTCGGCAGCGGCGTGTCCTCGTTCGCCTACCTGAAGGCGCTCGGCGCCGACTACCTCAAGATCGACGGCATGTTCGTCGGCAACATCTCCCAGGACAAGGTCGACTACGCGATGGTCCGCTCGATCAAGGACATCGGCCACGTGATGGGCAAGAAGGTCATCGCCGAATCGGTCGAGACCGAGCCCGTGCTCGCGAAGCTGCGGGAGATCGGCGTCGACTATGCCCAGGGATTCGCCGTCGGCCTGCCAGCTCCGCTCGAAGAGCTCGGCGCCGTGACCGTTTCCGACCTGCTCGCCGGATAGTCGCCGCGGCCCCCGAGGCCCGCGGCCGTAGGTCCCTGGCATTGCGCATAATTAATCATTCGATTAATATGAGGTCGATGGGCACCGACAATCGCATCCGGACAGTGAAGTCCTCGCAGCGGCCACGCTCCCCAGGTCGGCCCACAGGCGGTGAGCTCGAGGTTCGGCGCGCACTGCTCGAGGCTTCGCGGCAGCTGTTCCTGGCGCGTGGGTTCGCCGGGGTCTCGATCCGGGAGATCGCCGCCGCGGCAGGCGCCACGCCAGCGATGATTCGCTACTACTTCGGGGACAAGCTCGGCCTCTATCGGGCGATGCTCGACGAGGCGACCGGCCCGTTCCGCGAAGTCCTGCAGGAGATGCAGAAGCAGGCCTCGCTCACCGAGGCGGACATCGCGCGCCTGATGCACCTGTACATGCGGTTGCTGGCCCGGAACCCCTGGCTGCCCTCGCTGATCGTCCAGGAGGTGCTCGCCGAGGGTGGCCGCTTTCGCGACCAGTTCATCGAGCATTTCGCCGGGCGCATGGCCCCGGTCCTGATGCAGGTTCTCGAGCGCGAGCAGTCGGCCGGCCGGCTGCGCAGCGACTTCGACCCGCGGCTGGCCACCGTCTCGCTGATCAGCCTTTGCGTCTTCCCTTTCGTCTCGCTGCCGATCACGAGCCGCGTGCTCGGTCTTTCGATCGAAGGCGAGGCGCTCGATCGGCTCGTCGCACACACGAGCCGGTTGTTCCTCGAGGGACTGCGATCGGGAGGCGCCTCGTCATGATGATCGCAGCGCGCTCGTGGCTCGTGCTGGCGCTGGCGCTGGCCGGATGCGCCGGCCGCGACGACCGGCTCGAGGTGCTCGGCACGCTCGAGCGCGATCGCCTCGAGCTCACCGCCGAATCCGACGAACGGCTGGTCGAGCTTGCGGTACAGGAGGGCGATCGCGTGGCTGCGGGCGCGCTGCTCGCCCGACAGGAAGCGGGGACGATGGAGCCACGTCTCGCGCAGGGCCGCGCAAGTCTGGCGGAAGCGGAGCGCCGACTCGGCGAGCTGATCGAGGGTCCCCGCGCACGGGAAGTCGACGAGGCCCGGGCGTCGCTCACAGGTGCAGAGAGCAGGCTCGCCACGGAGCGGCGTGAATATGAGCGCGTCAACGACCTCGTCGAGCGAAAGCTCCTTTCAGCGTCCGATCTGGATCAGGCCCGCGCACGACGGGATGTCGCGCAGGCGACGCGGGACGAGGCGCGCGCACGGCTTCGGCTGATGCAGGAGGGCACGCGCACCGAGCAGATCGAGCAGGCCCGCGCGGCCGTCGACCGCGAGCGCGCCGCACTCGCAGAACTCGAGCTCGTGGCAGAGCGCTACTCGATCCGTGCGCCGCGTCCCGGTCTGGTCGAGGCGCTCCCCTATGAGATCGGCGAGCGTCCGCCGGTCGGTGCGCCGCTCGTGATCCTGCTCGCCGACGGCGCGCCCTATGCGCGCGTGCACGTGCCGGAACCGCTGCGCGTGGCGTACGCCGCCGGCGCGTCCGTGCTCGTCAGCATCGACGGCGTCGCCGAACCGTTGCCGGGAACGGTCCGGTACGTCTCCGCGCAGGCCTCGTTCACGCCGTACAACTCGCTGACGCAGAAGGATCGCAGCCGGCTGGCCTTCCTGGCGGAGATCACGCTCGAGGGCGATGCGGCGGCGGCTCTGCCGGCCGGCGTACCGGTGCAGGTCCGGCTGGCCGATGGCCGCTGAGACGCCCGGCAGGGCCGATTCGCCGGCGATCGAGGCGCGCGGGCTCACGCGGCGCTTCGGGACGCTCGTCGCGGTCGACCACGTCGACCTGTCGATCCCGCGCGCCGGAATCTACGGCTTCCTGGGCCCGAACGGCTCGGGCAAGTCGACCACCATCCGCATGTTGTGCGGGCTGCTCGAGCCCACCTCCGGCAGCGTGCGGGTGCTCGGCCACGAGATGCCGCGCGAGGCCGAGCAGATGCGCGCCAAGCTCGGCTACATGACGCAGAAGTTCTCGCTCTGGGACGACCTGACCGTGCGCGAGAACCTGCAGTTCATGGCGCAGATTCACGGTCTCACGAACGCGGCGCGCGAGGCGCGGATCGCGGAACTCGCCACCGAGTTCGAGCTCGATGCGCTGCTCGGCCAGCGCGCGGGAACGATGAGCGGCGGCCAGAGGCAGCGGCTCGCGCTCGCCGCAGCGACGCTGCACCGCCCGGAGCTGCTGCTCCTCGACGAGCCGACCAGCGCGGTCGACCCGCGCAGCCGGCGCGATTTCTGGGAGAGCCTGTTCGTGCTGGTCGGCCGCGGCACGACCATTCTCGTCTCCACTCACTACATGGACGAGGCCGAGCGCTGCCACCGGCTCGCGATCCTCGACCGCGGGCGGCTCGTCGCCGAGGGTGCGCCCAAGGAGCTGATGTCCGGCATACCGGCCATCGTGGTCGAGATCGAGGCGGAGGACGTCAACGGCGCGCGCGCCGTGCCTTGCATCAGGAGCCGGCCGTGAAGAGCGTTGCGCAGCTCGGCACGCGGCTCCATGCGCTGATCGATCCGCGGACGCCGGATGCGGCCGCCCGCGTCGATCGCCTGCTCAGATCGGCCGGGGTGACGGCGCAGGTCGAGACGGTTCGTGCGAGCCTCGAGGACGTGTTCGTGGCGGCCACCGGCTTTCGCCGCGACGCGCGCCCGGCGGCCGCGGAGGCCTGACCGTGTTCGGGCGGATCCTCGCGGTCGCCGTCAAGGAGCTGCGGCAGTTGTCGCGGGATCGATTCAGCTTCGGGATGATCGTCGGCATCCCGCTGATGCAGATGCTCCTGTTCGGCTACGCGATCAACTTCGACGTCCGCGGCATCCGCGCCGCGGTCGTGGACGAGGCCGACACGAGTCACTCGCGGGCGCTCATCGCCGAGCTGGGCGCCACCGGCGTCGTGCGCTTCCTCGAGCCGTCCGCGAGCGTCGGCGACCTGCGGCGGCGGATCAACGCCGGCGAGATCAGTGTCGGCGTCTACATCCCCGCGGACTTCGAGCGACGCAGGCTGCAATCCGATCGCGCGGCGGCGCAGCTGCTGGTCGACGGCAGCGAGCCCATGATCGACAGCGTCGCGCGCGGGCTCGCGTCGGTGCCGCTGCCGCAGCGGCGCGGCACGGTTGCGCCCCGGTCGACCCCGTTCGAGATCCGCACCGAGTACAACCCGGAGCGGCGCACGGCGGTGCAGATCGTGCCCGCGCTGATCGGCGTCATCCTCAACATGACGATGGTGATATTCACCGCCGCGGCGATCGTGCGCGAGCGCGAGCGCGGCAACTTCGAGCTCCTGATCACGACCCCTATCCGGCCCGCCGAGCTGATGGCGGGCAAGATCGTGCCGTACATCTTCATCGGGCTGCTGCAGACGACGCTCGTGCTCGTGCTCGGCGCGTTCGTGTTCGACGTGCCCGTCAACGGCGGGCTGCTCGACCTCTACGCTGCCGCGGGGCTCTTCATCGCGGCGACACTGACGCTGGGGCTCCTGATCTCGACGGTCACGAAGACGCAATTCCAGGCTTTCCAGCTCGCCTTCTTCACGATGCTGCCGTCGATCCTGCTGTCGGGGTTCATGTTCCCGTTCGACGGCATGCCAAAATTCGCGCAGTGGCTCGCGCAGGTCCTGCCGCTCACGCACTTCGTCGAGATGATCCGCGGCATCATCCTGCGGGGCGCGCCGATCACGGATCTGGGTACGCAGGCCGCGAAGCTCGGCGTCTTCCTCACGGTGGCGCTCGTGATCGCGACGCTCAGGTTCCGCAAGCGGCTGGACTGAGTCGCCAGCAAGCGCCGCGGCCGGCGGGACAGGCGCTGAGAGGAGCAGGGTCGCCGGATGTCGTTGACTTGCAAGTCAACGATCGGCACAATCTGTTGATGCCTCAGTCAACAGACGACCTTAATGATCTCCTGACGCGCCTGACGCGCGAAGCGCGCGGACTGGGGCTGACCGATACCCAGTGGTCGGCCCGCGCCGGTCTCCGCAAGGAAACGCTCTCGCGTCTTCGTCGGCGCCGGACCTGTGATTTCGCGACCCTGCACGGCCTGGCGGGCGCCGTCGGGGCGCAGCTCGGCATCGCTACCGCGCCGGGCACTGCGCCAGGCGCTCACTTCCCCGACAGCGTGGACCGGATGTACGAAGAGCGGCTCGTGGGGTTGTGCACCTCGGGCATCCTCGAACCGGCGCATTGGGCCAGCCTGGGCCCGCCGTTCTTCATGGCGGGTCTCGCCGTCATGCTGGCGAGCTCGCCCGGTTTCGATCGGCGTGACTTGCTGGCGCTCGCGGAGCGTTTGCATCCGGGCGCCAGCGAACCGGCCGTGTTCGCGCGCTCGCTCGAAGACAGCCCAGTTCGGCCGGCGCCAGTTTCTCCCGCTGGTCCGGGTCGGTTCGGGCCGTGCGGCGTAGCGGCCGCGCCCGGCCGGAATTCGAGGCGGCGTTCCGCGACATCGTCGCCCGCATCGCGGAGGCGGTGGCGCCGCTGCCTCGCAGGGCCCGCCCGATCCGGATGTACGTCGCCGGGGGCGCCGCTCTGCATTTCTTCACCGGCGAGCGCGTCTCCCGGGACATCGACGCAGGTTTCTTCATCGGATTGCGCTCCCGCAGAATCTTCGAGGTTTCGTATCGCGATGCGGACGGAGCGGCGCGCCTGCTGTATTTCGACCACCAATACAGCGACACGCTTGCTTTGCTGCACGAAGATGCATACGAGGACGCCGAGCACCTCGCGCTCGAGGGCATCGACTCGTCGATCCTCGACGTACGACTGCTTACTCCGCTCGACCTGGCCGGCAGCAAGATCGGTCGATTCTCGGGACAGGACCGCGACGACATCGCCTCGCTGGCTCGAAACAGGCTCATCACCGCGGGGCCGCTGCGCCGGCGTGCGCAGGAGGCGCTGCGAGGCTACGTCGGCGATACGGCCCGTATCCAGAACTCGATCGAATTGGCTTGTCGCATCGTCGAAGACGCGGCACGAGCCGATCCCCGCAAGTGACCGCGGGCTACTTCTGCAGCACGTAGCTCCCCGGTGCATCCGCGACCGGCTTGTAGCCCTTCTTTGCCGCGCCCATCGGCGGCGGCGGGACCTGTCTTCGCCGCCGAACGGTCCTCGAGCCATCCGCCCAGACCGGCCACCACGAGCCCTGCGCGGGCTCGACGCGCTCCAGGAACTTGTCCGCGCTACAGGATGCGGCCGCCCGCCTCGCGTCGTGCGCACGCGGTGCCGGCGCTTCGGATGCTGCGGCCCGCTGATGATGCCGGCGTTGTGTCCGCCGCTCGTGAGACAGAACGTGTAGTCGGTGGAGCGCAGGAGCTTGCCGACCTTGTAGACGGAACGCCACGGCGCGACGTGGTCGGTCTCGGTGCCGACGACGAACGTCGGCACGGTGATCGTCCGCGAGGTCGAGCTCTTCGCCGAGCGCGACGTAGCGGCCCTCGGCGAGGTCGTTGTTGCAGATAGAGCTGCCTGCAGGTAGTCGGAATGCATGCGCCAGGCCATGCGCGTGCCGTCGGCGTTCCACGCCATCAGGTCGTTGAGGCCCGCGCGCTCGCCCTTGCACGTAGGTCGCGACCGCGGGCGACCAGAGCAGGTCGTAGGTGCGCAGCAGCTGGAAGGCGGCGCCCATCTGCTGGCTCTCGAGCACGCCTTGCTTCCACATCTGCGCTTCGAGCATCGCGATCTGCGCGGGACTGATGAAGACGCCGAGCTCGCCCGGCTCGCTGAAATCCGTCTGCGCGGCAAAGAGCGTCATGCTGGCGAGGCGGTCGTCGCCGCGCGCGGCGAGTAGCGCGGCCGCGATCGCGAGCAGCGTGCCACCGATGCAGTAGCCGGTCGCGTGCACCTTGCGCTTCGGGACGACGGCGTTGACCGCGTCGAGCGCCGCGAGCACGCCGTGCGACAGGTAGTCGTCCATCGCCAGGTCGCGGTCGGTGGCGTCGGGGTTCTTCCACGAGATCATGAATACCGTGTGGCCGAGCCCCGTCAGGTAATTGACCAGCGAGTTCTTCGGCGACAGGTCGAGGATGTAGTACTTCATGATCCAGGCCGGGACGATCAGCACCGGCTCAGCGTGCACTTTCCCGGTCTGCGGCGAATACTGGATCAGCTCCATCAGCCGGTTCTTCAGGATCACCTTGCCCGGCGATCACGGCGACGTGCTCGCCGACCTGGTACTGCTCGACGCCGGGTGGACCGTCGCCCTTGAACGTGCGCGTCACGTCCTGCGCGAGATTCGTCACGCCGCGCAGCAGGTTGCGGCCGTGCTCCTGCACGGTCTGTTCGACGAGCTTCGGGTTGGTCGGCAGGTAGTTGTCGGGCGCGAGCAGCTCGAGGCCCTCGCGCAGCGTGAACCCGACGCGTCCCTCGGCTGCGGGATCCATGCCCGGCACCTCGCTCACGGCTTCGCGCGCCACCCCCGACACGGTCAGAAAGGATTGCGCGAGCAGGTTGAACGGAAACTTGCTCCATTCCGGGCCGCCGAAGCGCGCCGCGTAGGGCGTGCCCTCGGCCTCGGGCGCGCGGCCGCCGAGCGCACCGCCGGCGAACTGCGCCATGGCGACGGACTTCGTGAGCACCTGCCGCGCGAGTTGGGCCTGTCGGCCTGGCGAGGTCGCGAGACGCCCGAGCACCGTGAACCAGGCGCCCGCGAAGGCCTGTGGCGAGATCCCGCCGGTCAGGTTCGCCACCATCGCGAGTGCGCGCCGCGTCACGTCGTCCGTGCCCTTGCCGGCGGCGCGTGACGCGCTTCTGTTCGACGGAAGACCGTCCGGCGTCCGAGTGTTGCATGGCGCCCCCCCGTGTCTTTCGCAGTGCAAAATTCAACTTATGAGTATAGCCGGGGAGCAGGTACGGACAAGGTCGACCGGAGTGCGACCGGATCCAGCAGGATTTCACGGCATGCCGGGCCGCCGTCATCGGTACGGTGCGCTCGACGTTGGAGGAGTGCTTGCGCCGGGCGCGGAGCGATCCGGCGGGGCCTTTCTTTGTATCCTGCAGGGCGAGATCGGTCCGGGGACGCCTGGAATCGGAGTCGTGCATCGTGTCATCCCCGCCGCCGGCGAGTGGAGTCGTCCGGCCCGTGAACCGTCCGGGACAGGTGCTGTTCGCCAGCCTCGTCGGCACGACCATCGAGTTCTTCGACTTCTACATCTACGCGACCGCGGCGGTTCTGGTCTTTCCCCGCCTGTTCTTTCCGGCGTCCGAGCCGGCGGCCGCTACGCTCGCTTCGCTCGCCACGTTCGGCATCGCCTTTCTCGCGCGGCCGATCGGCTCGGCCCTGTTCGGCCACTTCGGCGATCGAGTCGGCCGCAAGACGACTCTCGTCGCGGCGCTCCTCACGATGGGTGTATCGACCGTCGTGATCGGCGCGTTGCCGACATTCGAGACGATCGGCTTTGCCGCACCGCTGCTGCTCGCGATCTGCCGCTTCGGCCAGGGCATCGGTCTCGGCGGCGAGTGGGGAGGCGCCGTGATCCTGGCGGTCGAGAACGCACCGCCGGGAAAACGCGCCTGGTACGGCATGTTCCCGCAGCTTGGCGCGCCCATCGGGTTCTTCCTCTCGGCCGGCGTATTCATCGTGCTGTCCGAATCGCTCACGGAGGAGCAGTTCTTCTCCTTCGGGTGGCGCATCCCGTTCCTGGCGAGCGCGCTGCTCGTGCTGGTGGGTCTGTACGTTCGACTCTCGATCGACCGAGACGCCCGTATTCCGCCAGGCAATCCGCCGGCGAGGAGCGCGTACGTGTGCCGATGCTCACGGTGCTTCGCGATCATCCCGCGCACATTCGTCGTGGGCACGCTGACGTCGCTCGTCGCTTTCGTGCTCTTCTATCTCATGACCGTGTTCGCGCTCTCCTGGGGCACGAGCACGCTGGGCTACCCGCGCGAGCAGTTCCTGCTGATACAGCAGCTCGGTGTCATCGCACTTCGCGTGTCACGATTCCGATCGCCGCCAGGATCGCCGAGCGCGGGCGGCGCCGCATGCTCATCGCGGTCGTGATCGCTCATCGGCGCCTTCGGGCTGGCGCTGGCGCCGCTGTTCGAGTCGGGCACTCGCTGGCACGGTGATCGCGATGCTCCTGGGCATGTCGCTGACGGGGTTGGTCTACGGCCCGCTCGGCACAGTCCTGTCGGAGCTGTTTCCGACTTCCGTCCGCTATACCGGCAGCTCGCTCGCCTTCAATCTTGCGGGCATCTTCGGCGCCTCGCTCGCGCCGTACATCGCCACCTGGCTCGCGACGAACCACGGTCTGCAGTACGTCGGCTACTACCTCACCGGTGCGGCTCTCCTGAGTCTGGTCGGTCTGGCAGCCGCGCGCGAGACGAAGGACGACGATCTCGCTTTCTCCGCCGCCTCACCGCCGCCCGCTGCCCCGGAGCGTTGATAAACTCGGGGTGGGTATGCACATCGCCGAGGCAGTGACCGCGTGCAGGCGAGAGGAGACACCCAATGAGCAGGATCTCCGGCATCTTGTGTCAGATCATCACCGGAAACGTCGACGGGGCCGGTACCGACGGCAGGGTCTACCTTGGGCTCGGGGGACGGGAGTTCCGTCTGGACTCGACGGCTGACGACTACGAGAAGCATTCCTGGCGCGAATACATCCTGGGCGCCGCGCCAAACGAGCCGGACCTTACAGTGCCACAGATGCGCGTGAAGAACGCGGACCGCAACGATCCACGGCAGGGGTTGCCGCTCGGCTCCGACAATCTCAACCGCACTCCGACCTATCTCCGCTTCGAGCCGCAGGGTGCCGGGGACGACTGGGACCTCGCCTTCGCGGCGGCGCTGGTCTACGGTGAGCAGTTCATCACGGCATACACACTGCCAGCCGACTTCCGCAATCTGTGGCTGGGTCGGGCATCGGGCAGCGTCGTCTACCTGACCAACGAATGGCGACTCGGCGACCAGGCCCTCCTCGACGTCGGGCGACAACTGGCGCGAAAGCTCGGCCTGCGTGCGCCACGGACTTGAGGGACAGGTCTCTCCCTTGGCGCTTCATTCCAGTTCACGTCACAGGGTCTTCAGGTCGACGGCAGGGTCGGCGAGCTTGTCCGTATCGGGACGCCGCCGCTCGGCGATCCAGCGACGCCCGCTCATGAAGTCTTTCGGGCTGTTGACGGCGTCAACAGCCAGCACTTCGCCTTGCGCCAGGTAGTAGATCGCGAAGTGCCCACCGGCCGGATCGCCGCGCACGACGCTGCAGTCGTGACCCTGCGAGAGTCCGGCGATCTGCAGCTTCACGTCGTACTGGTCCGACCAGAACCAGGGCACGTGGTCATGGCGTGCATCCTTGCCGCAGATCGCGGCTCCCGCCACCCGGCCCTGCTCGACCGCGTTGTCGACGGATTCGAGCCGCACGCGGCGCCCATAGTGGATGCTCGGGTGATTGGTGCAGTCCCCGGCCGCGAAGATTCTGGGATCCGAGGTGCGGCAGGTCTCGTCGACCCAGATGCCGTTGTCGCACCTGAGCCCGGCCGCAGCCGCGAGCGTCACGTCCGGGGCGATGCCCACGCCCGCGATCACGACGTCCGCGGCGAATTCGCGGTCACCGCAGACGACGCTGCGCACCCGGGTGTCACCGGTGAAGCCGGTCACCGCGACGTTGCAATGGATGCGCACGCCCTCGCGCGCGTGCCGCGCCTGGTAGAACGCAGATAGCTGCGGGCAGGTGACCCGCTGCATCGGCCGGTCGGCCGCCTCGAGCACGGTGACCTCGAGCCCGAGATGGCGCGCCGAGGCGGCCGCCTCGAGCCCGATGTAGCCGGCGCCGATCACGACGAGGTTGCGCGCGCCCGCGAGCTCGGCGCGGATTCTGTTCACGTCCGCCATCGTGCGCAGATAGTGAATGCCGCCGAGTTCCTCGCCGGGCACGCCGAGACGGCGCGGGCGGCTGCCGACGCAGAGCAGCAACCTGTCGTAGCCGAGTTCCTCGCCGTCGGAGAGCCGCAGCCGCTGCGCCGCGCGGTCGATTGCGGTCACCCGCACGCCGAGCCGGGATGCGACGCCCGCCTGCTCGTAGAACTGGGGGCTCCGAAGCTGCAGGCGCTCGGGCGCGAGCTCGCCGGTGAAGTACTTCTTCGAAAGCGGTGGCCGGTTGTATGGAGGCTCGCGCTCATCGCCCACGAGGACGATCGGGTCCCGGTGGCCCTCGCGATGCAGCGTATCGATCGCCTGTACGGCCGCGTGGCTTGCGCCCACCACCACGATGGTGCCCGTCATTCCCTTCCCTTGTTGCTCAGCCGTGGCCGGAGCCCGGCAGCTTGACCACGCGCTTTATATACGGACCCTGCTCATCGAGGAAGAAGTCGAGCACGAGCGGGGCGCCCGGCACCACCTGGTAGCGATCGAAATCAGTGACGCCGGTGGCCGCCAGCACCTCGTCGTCGATCAGGAACTGGCCGGTCCGCTCGCGGCTCCCGGCTGGTGAGGATCGCATGTGCCGCATCCGCCACGATCTCGGGCTTGCGGCAGAACTTGAGCATCGCCTCGTCGCCGACCGCGAACTCGATGGCCGCGGTCGCGATCGCCGTACGTGGCCAGAGCGCGTTGACGGCGATGCCGTCGGCCTCGAACTCGCGCGCCATGCCGAGCACGCACAGGCTCATGCCGTACTTGGCCATGGTGTAGGCGACGTGCGGGGCGAACCAGCGTGCATCCATGTTGAGGGGCGGCGAGAGGTTGAGGATGTGCGGGTTGGTCGAGCGCTTCAGATGCGGCAGGCAGGCCTGGCTGCAGACGAAGGTGCCCCGCGCGTTGACCGTCATCATGCGGTCGTAGATCCGCACCGGCGTCGCGAGCGTGCCGGTCAGGCTGATTGCGCTCGCGTTGTTGACCAGGATATCGATCCCGCCGAAGGCGGCGACGGCCTTCTCGACCGCTGCGACGACTTCGCCCTCGTCGCGTATGTCCACGACGAGCGGCAGCGCGCGTCCGCCGGCCTCCTCGATGGCTCGGGCGGCCGTGTGGATGGTGCCGGGCAGCTTCGGGTGCGGCTCGACGGTTTTCGCGGCCACGACCACGTTGGCGCCATCGCGCGCCGCGCGCAGCGCGATGGCAAGCCCGATGCCGCGGCTCGCGCCGGTGATGAAGAGCGTCCGGTTGCGCAGGGACATGGCATAGGCTCCGGGCCCGCCTGGGCCGTGTGGCATGATGCCCCGTGTTCGTGGCTTGCGCAGCCTTTGCGCTCGCCTGAGGTCCTGGGAGGGCGGGGGACGTGGGCACGCAGGCCGGGCGCAGCACCGCGCAACGGGCGGGTTTGTGGATCGGCGCTTCGGTGTTCGCGCTCCTCCTGTGGCTGCCGGCGCCGGAGGGGTTCGAGCTACCCGCGTGGCGCGCCGCCGCGATCGCCGCGCTGATGGCGATCTGGTGGGCGACCGAAGCACTTCCCATCCCCGCGACCTCGATGCTGCCGCTCGCGGCCGGACCCCTGCTCGGGATTGCGGACGCCGAGACCGCGGGGCACGCCTACGGCAGCTCGACGATTTTCCTGATCCTGGGCGGCTGCTTTCTCGCACTCGCGCTCGAACGCTGGAACCTTCACCGTCGCATCGCCTACGGGATCATGAACCGCGCTGGCTCGAGCGCCCGGGGCCTCGTGCTCGCCGTGATGACGGCCACCGCCTTCGTGAGCATGTGGGTGTCGAATACGTCCACGACCCTGATGATGCTCCCGGTCGCGGCCTCGATTGCGGCCTTGGTGGTGCCGGATCACGACCGTGCGCCGCCGGACCGACGAGGCTTCTCGACCGCCATCGTGCTCGGAGTCGCCTACGCCGCGACCATCGGCGGGCTCGGTACGCTGATCGGCACGCCGACGAATGCGCTGGCGGCGGCTTTCCTGTGGCAGAGCCTGGAGATCCGGATCGGCTTCGCCGAATGGCTCATGTTCGGCATGCCGTGCGTTCTGCTCCTGTTGCCGGCCGCCTGGTGGGTGCTGGTTCGGATCACGCATCGCTTCGAGATCCCCGACATCGCCACGGCCCGAAATCTGCTGCGCGCGGAGCATGCCGCGCTCGGGCCATGGTCGGCGCCCGAGAGGCGGGTTGCGCTCATCGGTGTAGCGGCCGCAGCGGCGTGGATCGCCTCGCCCTGGCTCCGCGTGCTGCCGGGCCTCGCCGGCGTGTCGGACATGGGCATAGCGATGCTCGCTGCGCTCGCGCTCTACCTCATGCCCGCGGGCGGCGGTCACGCCGGCCAGCTGCTCTCCGGGCCCGATTTCCGACGCGTGCCCTGGGACACGCTGTTCCTGTTCGGCGGTGGGCTTGCGCTCGCCGCCCTGATTGAAGCATCCGGACTGTCGCGCAACATCGGAGAGCTGCTGGCGCACTTCGCGGGATGGCCGGCGATCGCGCTCACCGCGGTCGTCGTCCTGACGATCGTGTTCTGGACCGAGCTCTGCAGCAATGTCGCGACCGCAGCCACGTTCATGCCGGTGCTGGCGGCGATGGCCGCAACGACCGGCATCCCCGTGCTGCAGCTCGTCATGCCTGCGGCGATCGCCGCATCCTGCGGGTTCATGCTTCCGGTCGGGACCGCGCCCAACGCGATCGTGTACGGGTCGGGCCGGATGGACCTGCGGGACATGATGCGGGCCGGGCTGCTGGTCGATATCCTTGCGGTCGCCGTGGTCGTGCTCGTGGCGACGCTCGCGGTGCCGTGGTTGGGGTAGCCGGATCTGCCGCACCAGGGTCGGGCACGACTGGGAGTCGCGCGCCCCAGCGTGGTGCGGGGGAGTCGGAGAAGGATGGAAAGCGGGCCTTGAGACGATGACAATGACCCGGCACGGTTTCTGCATAGTGGACGTGGGCGTCTCGGCCGGCCGAGGCGGGCTAAGTACTCGAGGAGCCAAAGCCCCATGAAGCTGATCAGCGCAATCATCAAGCCCTTCAAGCTGGACGACGTACGCGCCGCCCTGTCGGAGATCGGCGTCTCCGGCATGACGGTGACCGAAGTGAAGGGCTTCGGCCGGCAACGCGGCCACACCGAGCTCTATCGAGGGGCGGAGTACGTGGTGGACTTCGTGCCGAAGACGCGGATCGAGGTCGCGGTACAGGACGGGCTGGTCGACCAGGTGGTCGAGGCCATCGTCGGCGCCGCGCGCACCGGCAAGGTGGGCGACGGCAAGATCTTCATCTCGGACCTGGAGCGCGCCATCCGCATCCGCACCGGCGAGGCCGACGACCAGGCGCTTTGAATCTCATCGGCCTTTGAAGGGAACAGTCCCCTGCGGGGACAGTCCCCCGTGGCAGAATCAGCCGCGTGGACGAAGCACTGGTCGCAGCAGTCGCGAAGCTCGAGCTTGGACGCAACAGGCGTCACGTCTTTCTCTGCGTCGGCGGCAGATGCGCGCCGCCCGAGAGCGGTCTCGCGAGCTGGGAGTTCCTGAAAACGCGGCTGCGCGAGCTCAAGAGCATGGGACTCGTCGGTCCGCTGCTGCGCACGAAGGCCGATTGCCTGCGCGTCTGCACGGGCGGTCCGATCATGGTGATCTACCCCGAAGGCACCTGGTATCGCGACTGCACGCCCGCCAACCTCGAGCGCATCATCCAGCAGCACCTGATCGGCGGTGAGCCGGTGACCGACCTGCTCATCGCGGATGCGCCGCTCACCGAGGGTTGCGAGGGGACGTAATGTCCCATGCCATCCGCATCCACACACATGGCGGGCCCGAGGTGCTCCGCTGGGAGGAAGTCGACCCCGGCGTGCCCGGCCGCGGCGAGGTGCTGATCCGCCACACAGCGGTCGGGCTCAACTTCATCGACGTCTACGAGCGCACCGGGCTCTACAAGGTCGCCTTGCCGTCGGTGCCCGGGCGCGAGGCGGCCGGAGTAGTGGAGGAAATCGGACGCGGCGTGCGGAGCCTCGCACCCGGCGATCGCGTCGCCTACGCCCATTCGAAGCCCGGCGCCTATGCACAGCAGCGCGTGATGCCCGCAGACCGGCTGGTGCGCATCCCGCAGGGGGTCGGCGACCGGCTGGCCGCGGCGGCGATGCTCAAGGGGATGACTGCGCAGTGCCTGCTGAGGCGCGTCTGGCGGGTCAAGCGCGGACAGGTGCTCGTCATCCACGCGGCCGCCGGCGGCGTGGGGTCGATTGCCGTGCAATGGGCGTTGAGCCTGGGCGCCCTGCGTGATCGGCGTGGTCGGCAGCGAAGCCAAGGCGGCAGTCGTGCGCGGCTACGGATGCAAGCACGTGCTGATCCTCGGGCAGGATGAGCTTGCGCCGCGTGTCCGCGAGCTGTCCGGCGGCGCGGGCGCCCACGTCGTCTACGATTCCGTCGGCCGTGACACCTGGAGCGCCTCGCTCGACTGCCTGCGGCCTCGCGGGTTGATGGTGAGCTTCGGCAATTCCTCCGGGCCCGTGCCACCGTTCGCGCCGCTGGAGCTGTCGCGACGCGGCTCGCTCTACCTCACGCGTCCGACGCTCTTCGATTACATCGCCCGACGGATCGAGCTCGAGGCGGCGGCGCGCGAGCTGTTCGATCTCATCGGCGCCGGCACGATTCGAATCGAGATCGGCGGGAACTACGCGCTGCAGGACGCGGCGCTGGCGCATGGCGATCTCGAGGCGCGACGCACCGTCGGATCCACGGTTCTGTTGCCCTGATTTGTTGTTTTTTTGGTTGCTTCGTAGGACCCGGTCGCATGACGTCGTAGGATTGCGACCTGTGACACGGGTCTCAGCCCGGGCTTGGTTATCCTGCCGTCATGGGCTTCGCTGCACGGACCGCGCATCGGCATCGGACGCTGATCGGCACGCTGGCGCTGGCATGGGCGACGGTCGGCGTCGCGCAGGTGCCAGCCACGGGTGAGTCGACGCCCGACACGATGGCGCCCTTGCCGGAGACACCGGACGAGTCGCTTCCCAGCGCGGATCAGCTCGAGGCCGACGGTGCGGTGATCGGCGAGATCCGGATCGCCATCGGAGACATCTTCGACACCCGCATTCGCGGCGAGCGCGGCTGGCTGTACCGGGCCGCCAACAAGCTGCACATCGAGACCCGCGAAGACACGATCCGCGACCAGCTCCTGTTCAGGACGGGTGAGCCGTTTCGAAGGCGCCTGGTCGACGAGACCGAACGGCTGCTGCGCGCCAACGACTACCTGTACAGCGCGCAGGTGGTGCCCGTCGCCTACAACGACGGCGTGGTCGATCTCGAAGTGCGTACGCGCGACGTCTGGACGCTCAACCCCGGCGTCAGCTACAGCCGCGCCGGCGGCGAGAACGAGGTCGGTGCGCAGATCGAGGAGAAGAACCTGCTCGGGACCGGCCAGCAGATCGGCATCGCCTGGGGCGACGACGTCGATCGCGAGGAGATCGAGGTCAATTTCTTCGATCCGCATTTCCGTGGACGGGTTTACACGTCTCGGGCTCATGTATGCCGATGCGAGCGACGGCGAGACGACGGCGTTTCGGCTGAATCGCCCGTTCTACTCGTTCGACACACGACGGGCAGGCGGTGTCAGCCTGCTCGACGGGCGCCTCAATCGGCCGCGCTACGTGCTGGGTGACGAGATCGGCGAGTTCGAGCACCGGCAGGAGCACTACCAGCTCGAGTTCGGCGTGTCGGGCGGGCTGACCGGGCGCTGGGTGCGCCGCTATACGGCCGGCATCACCTACGAGCGCGACAAGTTCGCGCTCCTGCCGGACGTCGACCCCGGCGGGCCGCTGCCCGAGGATCGCGAGCTGCTGTATCCGTGGTTCGGCTTCGATCTCATCGAGGACAGCTACGAGGAGCGCAGTAACCAGGACCAGATCCGCCGCACCGAGGACGTGCTGGTCGGCTGGCAGCTGGGGGCACGACTGGGATACGCCTCCGAGTCGATGGGCTCGGATCGCGATGCCTGGATCGCACGGGTCTGGGCTCAGAACGGCGTCGACCTGCGGCCAGGGCACTCGCTGTTCGGACTGTTCGCGGGCTCCGGGCGGCTCGAGGACGGCTCGCTCACCAACGGCGTGGTCGAGGCCGAGGCGCGCTACTACTGGCAGACCACGGAGAAGAGCAAGTTCTACGTCGACGTGTCGGGCGCGATCGCGGAAGACCTGGATGCCGAACGGCAGCTGCTGCTCGGAGGCGACAACGGCTTGCGCGGCTATCCGCTGCGTTACCAGGCCGGGACCTCGCGCGCGTTGTTCACGGTGGAGCAGCGCTATTACACCGACTGGTATCCATTTCACCTCTTCTACGTCGGCGCAGCGGTGTTCTTCGACATGGGCCGCACCTGGGGCACCGACGTTACGGGTGCCGAGAGCCTGGGCTGGCTGCGCGACGCCGGGATCGGACTTCGGCTGGGATCGAGCCGCTCCTCCTTCGGCAACGTCATCCACATCGATCTGGCGTTCCCGTTCGACGGGGACGACGACATCGATAGCGTGCAGCTGCTCGTGAAAACCAAGGCGCGGTTCTGAGGGGACGCTACCCTTTTCCGAATTGGAAAAGGGTAGCGTTCCTACCCCACAGCTTCCGGCTCGCGAGCTCGGCGCCCTCGACCAGCGAGCGGAGCTTGAGGATACGCGATGTCGGGATCCACGGGCCCGAATCCCGCAAAGGTGCTGAAGCCGCAATCGCTCCCGGCGATCACGCGCTCGCGGCCCACGAGGTCGGCGTAGCGGCAGATCCGCTCGGCGACGAGCTGCGGATGCTCCACGTAGTTCGAGGTGGAGCCAATCACGCCCGGGATGAGAATCTTGTCATCGGGAACCTCGTGGTCCCGGAAGACCGTCCACTCGTGCGCGTGTCGGGGATTGGCGCCCTCGAAGAGCAGTCCCTGCACCTTCGCCCGCGCGATCACCGGCCACAGGAGCTCCATCGGCACGTCGTGGTGATGCGGGCCCTCGTAGTTGCCCCAGCAGACGTGCATGCGCACCCGCTCTGCCGGCACATTGCGAAGCGCGTGCGTTGAGCACCTCGATGTGCTGTGCGGCGAGGCCCAGGAACTCCTCGACGCTGCGGTTGCGGTACATCGTGTGGCGGCCCATCGCCAGGTCGGGCGCGTCGATCTGCAGCAGCACGCCCGAGGCGGCGATCGCCTCGTACTCGGCGCGCATCGCGTCCGCCACCGCCTCGAGATAGGCGTCCTGCGAGCGGGTAATGGTCGTTCGGCTGAAAGAGCGCGATCACGCCCGGCGATGCAGCGTTCATGAACGCCTCGGTCGGCGCCGCCGCCGCAGCGGCGGCCTGGAGATTCGCGATGTCGGTCTTCACCGGTTCGAGGCTCTTGACGCGGATCTCGCCGACGCAGCGTGGCCGGCGGTATTTCGCGGTCGCGCCCGTGTCGGCGAGCTTCCTGAGCAGCCGGGGGAATTCGACCAGGTCCTGGCCGGGCTCGCGCGGGGTGTCGCCATCGAAGCCGGTGACGCGGTCCTTGATGTAGGTCGCGTAGCTGATCTTGCTCATCTCGCCGTCGCTGACGACGTCGATGCCGACCTCGACCTGGCGGCGCACGACGTCGGCGACCGCGTCGCGGATCGTGCGCGCGCCGCCGGCGCCGTCATGCGCCGCTCCCTGGTCACGCGCGAACAGGACGTCCGTGACCGCCTGCGAGCGCGGCAGGCTGCCGACGTGCGTCGTCAGGATCCGGTCGGCGCTCGAGCGCACGGCGCGCCTATCGATAGGTGTTGTTCGAGGTGTGGTCCCCGGCCAGCCAGCGCTTGAGCTCGGCGTGGGCCCGCCCGCGCTGCGCCGCGTTGATCTTCGCGACGTCGGGATGATCGAGCGTGAACTCGACGATCATCCCGTTGGGATCGGTCGCGTACACCGACCGGCAATAGCCGTGATCGAGAACGAAGGACTGCGGCTCCTTGAAACCGGCGTCCTTCAGCCGTCGCTCGATGCCGTCCTGCGTTTCCTTGTCCACGTGCAGCGCGATGTGGTGAAACGGCGTGAACGGCATCTTCGGCCCGAACTGCTCCTGGTCCTCCGGATTGGCGAACTGGAAGAAGGCCAGGGCGCCGCCGTCGGCGAGACCGAAGAACAGGTGACAGTAGACGCGCTCGGCGCCGAACAGCACGTCCTTCTCGCACCACGTCGCGAGCAATGGCAGTCCGATCACGTCCTCGTAGAACTTCCGCGTCGCCTCGAGGTCCCGCGAGACGTATGCCGTGTGGTGCAGCCGCGTGGGCAGTCGTGCTGATGTCGTCATTGTCGCTCTACTCCGTCGCCTGCGGCTCAGAAGCGGTACGTGAGGTCCACGCCCCAGACCCGCGGCTGCGCCTTGAACACGAAATTGTTGGTGTAGCCCGGGTTCGGGAACGGGAACGGGCAAAGTTCGGCCCGGGCGACCACTCGGCATTGTATTCCTCGTCGGTCAGGTTCCTCGACCAGGCGACCAGCGACCAGCTGTCGCTCTCGATCCCGGCGCGCAGGTTGAGGAGATTGACGGTGTCCCGCTCGGTGAAGTTGTCCGGATACCACCAGGTGGGGCCGATGATCTGGAAATCGGGGCGGATGAAGAAGTCCCAGTCGGAGGCCCCGAGCGGCACCCGCCACTGCGCGCCGAGGTTGATCGTGTACTCGGAGACGAGCGGCGCCTGGTTGCCGACGTCGTCCGGCGAGCGCTGCGAAGCCTTGATCTCGCTGTCCGTGTAGCCGCCGCGCAGGTAGACGTCGAGCCCGTCGGTGACCTGCGCCTGCAGCTCGGCCTCGAACCCCAGGTACTCGACCTCGTCCAGGTTGCCGAGGTTCTGCGTGCTCGTGTTCGGGTCGAAGACGAAGAAGTACGTGCCCTTGGCTTCCGTGTAGAAGACGCTGGCGCTGGTGCTCACCCGGCTGTTCGCGAACTGCGCCTTGACGCCGGCCTCGAAGGTGTCCGCCGTCTCCTGGTCGAACAGGTCGTCGATGCCGGCGATGCCTGCCGAGCCGACGCCGGTCTGGTTGAACCCGCCGCTGCGGAAGCCGCGGCTGTAGCTCAGGTACGTCATCAGGTCGTCGTTTGGCTTGTAGCGCAAGCGTCACCTTGGGCTGCCAGTCGTCCCAGGTCTCCTCGCGCACCTGGCCCGTGAACGCGCAGGGGTCCGGCTGCGGGACCGGTGTTGCAGTTGATCGGACCCGGGAGGAACTCCTGCGGCGTCTCGGTCGTGTTCTCGCGCTCGTCGCGGTCGTAGCGCAGCGCGACGGAGGCCTCGAGCCGGTCGGTGACGTCGTAGCTCATCTCGCCGAACGCCGCCCAGGCCAGGTTGTCCTGCGAGTCAGCGAGGAAGGTGAACTGCGGGTCGAACAGCGGCAGCGGCTGCGTCTTGACCTCGGGCACCACGCCGGTGCCGAAGTCGAACACGTTGCCCGTGGAGATGAAGCGGTCGGTCGCGATGACGTAGGCGCCCAGGATCCAGCGCAGCCGGTCCTCCGCGGGCGAGGTGTAGCGGATCTCCTGGCTCACCGCCTCGACGTCCAGCCACTGGTGCTGGGCCTGGTCCGGACGCCGAAGAACTGGAACAGCACCGATTCCGATCGATCGGCAGGAAGTCGAACTGGTCGCCGGTCAGCAGCTCCTCGATCTCGTCGTAGGCCGTGATCGAGGTGAGCGTGCCGCCGCCGAGGTCGAAGTCGAGCTTGAGCGAGGCGCCGGCACATGTCGCGCTCGTTGACGCCGCGGTTGTTGACCCGCACCGGCAGGCTCGTGTCGTCGACCTGCTCCGTGATGTTGAAATAGAGCGCCTGGGTGTCGACCTGCGACACGTAGACCCGGAGGTCGGCGGATCATCGAGTCGTTCGGCTCCCAGAGAAGCTTCGCGCCGGCCCGAGAGATCCTCGAACGGGTCGGCCTCCTCGCCGAGGAACGGGTTGTCGATGTGCCCGTCGGTATCGAAGTAGGAGCCCGAGAACCTGGAACTTCCAGGCATCGGAGCTGCCGATCGGGCCGCCGACGCCGCCGCGCACGGCATAGCCCGGCCCCGACTCGTAGCCCGCCATGACGCTGCCCTCGATCTCGTCGGCGGGCTCGCGGGTCTCGATGATCACCGCGCCGCCGATGGCGTTGCGCCCGTAGAGGGCGCCCTGCGGGCCCTTCAGCACCTGGATGCTCTCGATGTCGAAGAGCTCCTGGTTGAACTGCGAGGGGTTGGCCATCAGCACGCCGTCGATCAGCACCGCCACGGAGGGCTCGCTGTTGCGCGCCTGGGAGATGCCGCGCACGACGATGAAGGACGTACCCTGGTTCTGGGTCTGCACCATCGTCATGTTTGGCGTCAGCGCGATGAAGTCCTGCGGCCGCCGGATGCCGGCGGAGCGGATCTCCTCGTCGTTGAAGGCATTGATCGCGACCGGCACGTCGAGCAGCCGCTCGTCGCGCTTGCGCGCGGTCACGAGGATCTCCTCGAGCCCCTCGGCCGTCACCGAGGTCGACTGACCCAGGACGCCGCGTTGGCGCGAGCGGCAACAGGGCGGCGGCGATCGCTGCAGTGAGCAGCCGGGACGATTCACGGGTACGCATGGAAATTCCCCCTCAGGCTTCGAACTGTTGGCGCGCGATGCGGGCTCCTGCGACCATCGCCTGCATCTTTCCGAAGGCGACGTCGCGTGGCAGGTACTTCATGCCGCAGTCGGGCGCGACGATGACGTCCTCGGCCGCGACGTACGGCAGGGCGCGCGCATGCGCGCGGCGACGATTTCCGGCGTCTCGACCGTCTGTCCGACAGATCGATGACACCGAGGATGACCTTCTTGCCCTTGAGACCGGACAGCACGGCGCAATCGAGCTTCGACTGCGCGGTCTCGATCGACACCTGCGCGCAGCGGCAGTCCGCGAGCTCCGGCAGGAACGAATAGCCCGACGGCCGCTCGTGGATGATCGCGGCGTAGCCGAAGCAGATGTGCACGGCGGTCGTGCCCGTGACGCCCTCGAGCGCGCGGTTGAGGCGCGCAGACCCCAGGCGCGGGCCTCCTCGGGGCGCGCCTGCATGTACGGCTCGTCGATCTGCACGATGTCGGCGCCGGCGGCGAAGAGATCTCGAATCTCCTCGTTGACCGCCGCGGCATAGTCCATCGCCGCGAGCTCGCGGCTGCCGCCGTAGTGCTCGACCTGCGCCTGCTGGGACATCGTGAACGGGCCGGGCACGGTCATCTTCACGGTGTGGTCGGTGTGCCGGCGCAGGAAGCGGAGATCGTCGACCTCGACTGCGTGCCGGCGTCGGATCGGGCCGACGACCCGCGGCACCGGGTTCGGATGTCCGCTGCGATCGAGCGCCGTTACCGGGATTGTCGATGTCGACGCCGTCGAGCGCGGTCGCGAACCGGTTCGAGTAGCTCTCGCGGCGGATCTCGCCGTCGGTGATGATGTCGAGGCCGGCGGCCTCCTGCGCACGTATGGCGAGCAGGGTCGCATCGTCCTGCGCCTCGGCGAGCAGCGGCTCCGGGATCCTCCAGAGCTCGCGCGCACGCACGCGCGGCGGGAAGCGCCCTGCGAGCCGCGCGCGGTCGATCAGCCACTCCGGCTGCGGGTAGCTGCCGACGAGCATGGTGGGAAACAGCACCGGCGTACTCCTCCGGCCACTGCTGGCCGCGCGACCGAGCGCGGCGCGGATGGCCGCGCCGTGCTCGTCGAGCAATGGCGCGGTGCGGACCGAGGTCGCGCGCTCGCCGTCGAACTGGATGGGCGGGCGCACCGCGGCCTTGCCGCCGTGCGCCTGCTGCACGGGCACCACGATGCCGAGATGGCGTACCTGCGGGTCGTCGACGACCTTGTCGATGGGATTGATCGGCGCGAAGGGCACGTCGTTCGCGCCGAGCCGCTCGACCCAGTGCGACAGCGGCTGTTCGGCAAAATGCGCATCGAGCTCCTTGCCGAGCGCCTCGTAGTTCTCGATGCGCGCCTGCCGTTTGCCGAAGCGCGGATCTGCGGCCAGGCGCTCGGATCCGATCGCAGCCGTGAGCCCCTGCCAGAACTTGTCCAGCGATGAAAGGTGTATCGCGATGAGACGCGCGTCCGCGGTGCGCAGGATGTAAGCCTGGGCGAGCCTTGGGCGGTCGCTCGAGGTCGGCCGCTCGCCGAGCGCGAAGAATGCGGCGAAGGGCTCGACTGCAAAGTGAGTCATCGCCTCGAGCATGGAAATCTCGACGAGCCGACCGGTGCCCGACCGGCTGCGCTCGAGCAATGCGCCGAGAACCCCGTACGCTGCGTAGATCCCGGTGATCGCATCGGCGAGCGCGGGGCCGAGAAAGCGCGGCCGCTCGGCGTCGACGACGACGCTCAGGAAGCCGCTCAGCGCCTGCGCGACGGAGTCGTAGCTCGGTCGATCCGCGTACGGGCCACTGCTGCCGAAGCCGCTGATCGAGCAGTAGACGAGACCTGGGTTGAGCGAGTGCAGGCGCTCGACGCCGGCGCCCAGCCGATCCGCGGTACCGGGGCGGAAGTTCTGGATGTAGACATCGGCCTTGCGGATCAGCCGGTCGAAGATCTCGCGGTCCGCGGCGCCGCCGAGATCGAGCGCGAGACTGCGCTTGTTGCGGTTGTAGGCCTGGAAGTGCGGCGAGAAATGGCCGGCCTGGTAGCTGCGATACGGATCGCCTTCCGGCCGCTCGATCTTGATCACGTCTGCACCCAGGTCCGCGAGCATCATCCCGGCGCAGGGCCCGGTGATGAACGTGCCCTGCTCGACGACGCGGATCCCGCGAAGCACCGGCGACCTGGGTACGGGCTCGGTCATTGGTCGCTGCGGACGAAGCCTTCCGGGGCCTTGCCGTCGTACTCGATCGCCGAGGCGCCCGCGTGCGACAGCACGAACCCGATCGGCCGCTGCTGCTCCTCGAGCAGGTGCGCGATCAGGCTTGCCGTGCGCGCCAGCAGCGGCACGCCCTTCAGGGCAAGCAGCGGGTAGCCGGCATCCAGCAGTACGGCGGGAATCGCGCCCGTCACGTTCATCGCGAGCCGCTTGCCGGTGAGCTCGGGCAGCAGTCGGTCGATCAGCGTGGCGGTCTCCACGTACCGGCCCGCGACTCCCGCCTCGGCGGCAATCTCGAGCAGGCGGCGTGCGCGCGGATCGTAGGCGTTGTGCAGAGGGTGTCCGTACCCCGGAATCGCACGCCGCGCCGCGACGAGCTCCTGGACGGTCGTGCGCGCCGCCGGTTCGAGGCCGGCGCTGGAAGCCCGTTCGAGCACGTCGTGGAGCAGCCGCCCGGCCGCCTCGGACGATCCGAGCACGACGGAGCCGCAGCCCAGGATGCCCGCCGCGACCGCACCCTGCAGCGCCTCGGGCGCCGCCGCCAGCGTCAGGCGGCTGGCCTGCACGGAGGGCACGAGCCCGTGCTCGGCGATGGCGACCAGCGTCGAGTCGAGCACGCGTCGCTGCGCCGCGGTGGGCAGTTCCCCGGTGACCAGCAGCCACACGTGGTCGGTGAAGCTCACCCGGCCGATCAGCTCGCCGCACAGGTCGTGGCCGCGAACCAGGATCGTCTCGGCGTTCGACGTGCTGATCGCCGTGCTGCGTCGGTCCTGTGCGCCGATCTTCATATTTCGGATACCGAAATCGGCTTCGACATGCGAACATGCTGCTGCCGTCCGGCGCGCGCTGTCAAGGTGCTGCGCGGGCGATGACTGCCGTTTCTTTCGGATACCGAAATACACTCACGGTATGCCAGCGACAAAGCGAGCTGCTCCCCGGCGCGAGGTGATGGGTGGGCTCGCCAAGGGACTCGACGTCATACGCGCGTTCACGCGCGACCGGGCAACGCTGACGCTGTCGGAAGTGGCGGACGCAGCCGGGCTTCCTGCCGCCACGGCGCGGCGGTGCCTGCATACGCTCGAGGACCTTGGCTACGTGATGCGCAGCGACCGCAGCTTCGTGCTGCGCCCGAAGGTGCTCGAGCTCGGCGCCGCCTACCTCGAGTCGATGAACATCGAGGCGCTGACGAAGACCTACCTCGAGGATCTCGCAAGCCAGACCGGCGACTCCGCGGCGCTGACCGTGCTCGACGACACGGAGATCGTCTACGTCGCTCGCGCATCGGTGCGCACGCTGCTGCGGCTGGAGGCGCACGTCGGCAGCCGGCTTCCCGCCTATCCCACGTCGACGGGCCGGGTGCTGCTTGCGGGCCTGAGCAAGGAGCACCTCGCGCGATACTTCACCCGGGCCAGCTTCCTGCCCCTTACCGATCGCACGGTCACCGATCCCGCCCGGCTCAGGCGACTGATAGACGACTGCCGGGCCGACGGATACTCGGCGGTCGAGGACGAGCTCGCCTATGGCGTGGTCGCCGTGGCGGTGCCGGTGTTCGACCAGGCGGGCACGGTAGTGGCCGCGCTCAACAGCTCCGGACACTCCAAGCGCATCAGCAGGTCGAAGCTCGTGCGCGAACGGCTGAAGATGCTGCAGGAAGTGAGCCGACGGATCTCTCGCGAGCTGCGTGGCGTCCCGGGGTTGTCGCTCAGCGCGCAGCGCTGAACGGGAAAGGTCGCGAATCGCCGACCCGTGCGCGGCTTGACGCAGTCGCGGGCACTCCGTAGCCTCTATGCGAAAATCATTTCGCTATGCGAAACATCGATCACATGCGCGAATCTGGCGCGCCGGCTGCGGACGGCTTCATCGAGGTCGATGGCGGACGGCTGCGGCTGCGCGACGAAGGGCAGGGGTTCCCGGTTCTGCTCGTCCACGGCTGGGCGCTCGACCTCGACATGTGGCAACCGCAGGTCGCGGGCTGGTCCACCCGGCTGCGCGTGATCCGGTTCGACCGGCGCGGCTTCGGCTTGTCCTCCGGTGTGCCGTCGCCGGCGGCCGACGGGCGCGACATCGAGTCGTTGCTCCGGCGGCTGAACCTGCGGCAGGTAGCGCTCCTCGGTATGTCGCAGGGGGCGCGTGGCGCGATGCGTGCTGCGGCAGGCCCTCTGCGTGAGCGGATCGCGTGCCTGATCCTCGACGGTGCGCCTTTCGACGGCAGCGATTTCGGCGAACCCGAGGTGCCGCTCGATCACTACCGCGAGCTTGCGCGCACGTCGGGCATTGACGCTGTCCTCAGCGAGTGGCGCCGCCACCCGCTTGCGACGCTGCAGACGCGGGACCGCACCGCCCAGGAGTTGCTGTCCCGGATCACCGCCCGCTATCCCGCGAACGACCTGCTGTCGCGGCCGCAACCCCGTGACGTCGGGACGCCGACTACCGTCGCGATCGATATTCCCACGCTGGTGCTGAACGGCGACGGTGACACGCCGCGCCGCCGCGCAATGGGCGATGAGCTCCGCCGGGCGCTGCCTCGGGCCGAGCGCGCGCTGATCACCGATGCCGGGCACCTGCCCAACCTGGACAACCCCGCCGAATACAACCGGCAGGTCCTCTCGTTCATCGAGCGGCACACCGACACACCCGGTCCGCGTGGAGAGACTCATGCGTAAGGTCCTGGTTCTCTACTACAGCAGCTACGGGCACATCGAGGCGATGGCGTACGCGCAGGCCGAAGGCGTCGCGAGCGTGCCGGGAATGCAGGTTGTCGTGAAGCGTGTGACGGAGCTGGTGCCGGAGGCCGTCGCCCGCGCCGCTGGCATGCGCCTGGACCAGCCGGCGCCGATCGCCGAGGTCGAGGAGCTGCCCGACTACGACGCGATCATCTTTGGCACGCCGACCCGCTTCGGGAACATGGCGGCGCAGATGCGCAACTTCCTCGACCAGACGGGGCCGATGTGGGTACGAGGCGCGCTCGTGGGCAAGATCGGCAGCGTCTTCTGCAGCACGGCGAGCCAGCACGGCGGCCAGGAGACGACCATCACCTCCTTCCACCTGACGCTGCTGCACCACGGCATGATCATCGTCGGCCTGCCGTACACTTATCCCGAGCTCACCACCATGCGCGAGATCACCGGCGGCTCGCCCTACGGCGCGAGCTGCGTCACCGGGCCGCCCGGCGAGAACCGCATGCCCACGGCGCTCGAGCTCACGCTGTGCCGGTACCAGGGCGAGCACGTGGCGAGGATCGCGACGCGCCTGCAGCCGCAGGCCTGAAGAGGAGAGCGGTATGTTCGAACTGCGCGTCAACGATTTCGACACCTGGCTGCGCGGCTACAAGGACGCATGGGAGAGGCGGGATCCCGCAGCCGCAGCCGCGCTATTTACGTCCGACGCGGAGTACTACTGGACTCCGTTCGACCCGCCACACACGGGCCGGCCCGGAATCGCTGGAGCGTGGGAGGCCGCGGTCGCCAATCAGAAGGACGTCAGGTTCGAGTACTCCGTCGTGGCGGTGACCGGCGCCAGCGGTATCGCGCGCTGGCACACGCGTTTCACCTCGGTCCCCGAGGGTGGGGCCGTCGAGCTGGACGGCGTCTTCATTACGGAATTCGTCAGCCCCGGACAGTGCCGGACGTTTCGCGAGTGGTGGCACGTGCAGTCGAAGCCGGCCTGACGCCCATGGGCGCCGTCGGCCCGCGGAACGGTCGATGGTGCGACCGGCAGAAGATCCCGTCGCTCGCTATGCCTCAGTGCCGAGCGCGCGAATGCATCGGCCGATCAGCGCCGGACCATGATAGATAAGCCCCGTGTAGAGCTGGATCAGATCCGCTCCCGCGGAGCGCATCGCGTGCGCCGCCTCGGGCGAGTCGATGCCACCTACGCCGATGATCGGAAACCCGGGACCGAGTCGATGCCGCAGCCTCGTCACCGTGTCCAGCGCAAACCCGTGGAGCGGTGGTCCGCTCACACCGCCCGGGTGCGAGCTGGCATCCGGAATGTTTCCCTTGCGCCGCACGGTCGAGTTGGTCGCGATAATCCCGTCGAGCGAGGTATCGCGAGCCACGTTGGCGACCCCGTCGAGCGACGTCGGATCGAGGTCCGGTGAAACCTTGAGCAGGAGAGGGAGCCGACGGGTCGCGCCACGAGCGAGCGCGTCTCGCTCGCTCGAGAGCGCCGCCAGCAGCGCCCCGAGGCGTTCGGGCGCGTGCAGCTCTCGCAAGGCCGCGGTATTCGGCGACGAGATGTTTACGGCCACGTAGTCGGCGACGGAATGAAGCGCGCGCAGGCAGCTGATGTAGTCATCGACCGCTCGGTCGAGTGGCGTGTCGGCGTTCTTGCCGATGTTTACGCCGACGATTCCGCCGTATCGACGCCCCCGCAGACGGTCGGCTACCACGGCCGCACCTTCACTCGGAAAGCCGAGGCGATTGATCAGTGCCTGACTCTGCGGCACGCGGAAGAGCCGGGGGCCTGGCTGCCCGGGCTGCGGCCGAGGTGTCACGGTCCCGATCTCCAGAAATCCGAATCCCAGCCGGCCGAGCCCATTCACCGCCTCGCCATTCTTGTCGAACCCGGCGGCCAGGCCGACTCGGTTCGCAAAGGCCAGCCCCATCAGCTCGATGGCAGGCGCGAGCCGTCGCGGCCCCGGCAAATGGCCCGTGACCTTGAGCGCAGCCAGCGCGATTCGATGGGCGCGCTCCGGGTCCAACCGGAAAAGAGCAGGGCGGAGGAGCGCATATGAAGTCGACAACATCAAGGGTTGCAGGCAACCAGTGCTGACTCAGGATTCTCGATACTCTGCTCGGACGACTTCTGCGTACTCTTCAGGCGCCACGATCGCGCTGACCTCGACCCTTGCCCTGGCGCTCCAGATGCGCTGGCAGAGTCGGGCTGCTCGCGCCAGAGTACCGTCAAATCGGTGCCGGGCGTGTCCAAGGCGGGTGCAAGCGAATCGAATGTGGAGTAAGCGCCTTTCAGTTGCGATGCAACCCTGGCTGACGACCATTCCCTCGGCCGGGATCCTTCGCCGACAATTCGCGTAGCGCACAAGGATCCTGATATGACTACCCGCTCGCTGCACGCGGCACTCGCGGACGGACGGTTCTCGATCACGGCCGAGGTGACACCTCCGTTGTCCTGCGACCCCGCGGACCTGCTTGCGAAGGCCGCGCCGCTGGCCGGAGTGGCCGATGCAGTCAACGTGACGGACGGGGCGAGCGCGCGCGCGCACCTCGATGCGCTCGTGGCCGCGACCATACTGAAGGGGTACGGAATCGATCCCGTGCTGCAGATGACCTGTCGGGATCGCAACCGCATCGCGCTGCAGAGCGAGCTCGTCGGGGCTGCGGCGATGGGCATCCGCAACGTATTGATGCTCACCGGCGACGATCCGAAGGCGGGCGATCAGCCGGATGCGAAGCCCGTGTTCGATCTCGATTCCAGCGCGCTGATGCGAACTGCGGCCTCGATCCGCGACAAGGGCGAGTTGCCACACGGACGAGCGGTCGGCGGGCAGGCCTCGTTCCTGATCGGATGTTCGGACGTGCCTGTCGACCCGAAGCCCGGCTGGGCACCAGAGGCGCTGCAACGCAAGATCGCCGCCGGTGCGCAGTTCGTGCAGACACAATTCTGCATGGATATGGACTTGCTGCGCCGGTATGTAGCGCGACTGAGGGAACACGGCGTCGCGCTTGGCCGGGACCTCCATCTCCTGGTCGGTGTCGCGCCGCTGGCGTCGGCAAAGTCGGCGCGGTGGATTCGCGAGCAGCTGTTTGGCTCTATCATCCCCGATTCGATCCTGCGGCGGCTGGAATCCGCGCCGGATCCGAAGCGCGAGGGAAGGCTGATCTGCGTGGAGGTCCTGTGCGAGCTGGCGACGATTCCCGGGGTTTCCGGGGCACACATCATGGCACCGCTCAATGACGCTGCGATTCCGGACGTGATACGCGAGTTCCGGGATCGCAATACGTCGCCGGGGCGAGCGTCATGAGCGTTGTGACCGTGGCGCCGGCCGCGAGTCCGGGCCAACCGACCCCGTTCCGGTTCTACGACAACCGGCAGAAGTACCTCGCCTTCGTCAATACGTGCAACGAGAAATCCGCGATCGTGCGGCGCGCGGCCGACGAGCTGGTCCACATCAAGCCGACGCCACCCGCGTTGCGCGTCTTCGATGCGGGCATGGGCGACGGCACGGTCCTGTCGGGTCTCCTGCGAGCGATGCATCGCTTGCATCCCAACGTGCCCGTGCTCGCCGTCGCCAAGGAGATCAGCCTCGAGGACGTGCGTCTCGGGCTCGGCCGCGTACCGGACCGCCTGCAGGAACACCCGGCGAGCGTGTTCGTCGTGACCAACCTGAACTATTCGGAGGCGCCGCGCCTGATGCCGCGCGACGTGCACGACGCGGCGGCGCTCAACTGGCAGGAGGTCGCACTCACCGGGCTGACCTCCGACGAATACGCCGAGCAGATCGAGGAGATCGCGCCGGCGCTCGCACACGGTTGGCAGACCAAGTCGAGCCCGAAGACCGGCAACCCGGTATATGTGCGCCCGTCCGTGCTGGTGCTCTACCGCGAGGACCACCGCTTCCTGCTCGACGACGTGATACCGCGCCCCGGACGCAGCTTCGAATGCTACGACCTCATCGTCGCCTCGCAGCCCTGGCGGGCGCGCATGTCGGCGGAGTTCAAGGCGCAGAAGGTCCTCGCGCCGCTGACCCGCAGCCTCGCGCCGGGCGGGCGGCTGCTCGCCATACAGTCGCACGGCCAGGATCCCGGGCTCGAGATCGTGCAGCGGCTCTGGCCCGACGAGAACCCGTTCAAGGTCGACCGCCACCAGCTCCTCGCCGCGCTCAAGAGCGAACTCGGCCGCGACGCCCGCAACTACACGCTCACAGCGCGCCCGGACGACAAGGCCATCTTCCGCTACCAGATGCACACGCTGCCGTCTGAGATCAGCGACCGTATCGGCACGTCGACGCTGTTCGCCGCATGGAACGCGGCGATCTACGTCAACCAGATCGAAGACGAGCGGCTCGACTCGGTGGTCTCAAGCAACGCCTACCTCGAGGCGACGCAGGAGGTGCTGCAGAAACACGGCGGGCTGTGGTTCAACGACGAGATGTTCGTCGTCGTGAATCGCCGCCCGTGATGCCGGAGCGGCTGCGCGTGCGCACGCCGATGACCGAGGACGAGCTGCGGCGGCGGATCATCGAGCTTGCGCGCGATGCCTCGGTCGAGGTGACCGCCGGCGATGCAGCTCTCGTGCCGGAGCTCGCGCCGCATCTGCAGCCCGGCACCGTCGTATACGTGGCGCACACGCCGAAGGCGACGCTCGAAGACGTGGTGCGGACCGCTCTTGCAGTTCAGGCCGCGGGTTTCAGCGCCTGTCCGCACGTCGTGGCCGCAGTTGATCGCGTACGCGATGCAATGCGGGGTCGGCGCCTCGCTACGGGGGGCGATGCAGAGCATGGCCGCGATGCGCAATGTCGCCGGGCTCGCCACCTCGCCGGACCAGATGCTCACGAGCGTCGCCCGCTATGCGGGCGGCGAGACGACGCAAATCACGGGCGCGCACTTCTACTCGTTCGGCGGCTCGCTCGCCACCGCCCGGTGGCTGCGTGCGGTCGCCGACGGTCACTTCGAGATGAACCCGGCCGCCGACGCATTCACCCTCGCGGCCTGAACGGCGGTCCGAACTATACTCACCCGTGATGCGGGTACCGCGTGTCCCGCACGCGATAGCTTGTGGTCAAGTCCTGCCGGGTCCCGAGCGCATGAGGGCATTTCTCAAGGAACTGCGGACGCGCAACGTCGATCGCGCGGCCCTCGCCTATGTCGGCGCCGGCTGGCTGCTGGCGCAGGGCAGCCAGCTGCTCGCCGACGCGTATCAATGGCCGGGCTGGGTAATACGCGCGCTGCTCGCCGCGCTGATGCTCGGCTTCCCACTGGTGCTGGTGCTCGCGTGGTTCTTCGAGCTGACGCCCGCGGGCCTGGTCGCCGAAGGAACCGGCGCTTCGTCCGCCATCCGGCTGCGCACGCGTCGCAAGCTCGATATCGTCATCGCGGCGCTCGTCCTCGCACTGCTCGGTTACCTGGCGGTGACCTGGGACTGGCGGAAGTCGAGTCCGGATCGGAGGCCCGCCGCGCCGGTCGCGAGCCGCGACCCTTGCGGTACTGCCCTTCAAGCCGCTGCTCGCTGAAACCCGCGATGAGGCGCTCGAGCTTGGCATGACCGATACGCTGATCGCACGCCTGAGCAGCATCGAGGAGGTGACGGTCCGGCCCCTGAGCTCGGTGCGCCGCTACGGCGGGCTCGAGCAGGACGCGCTCGCGGCCGGGCGCGAGCTCGAGGTGGCGTCGGTGCTCGATGGCAGCATCCAGCGGATGGGCGATCGCCTGCGGGTCACCGTGCGGTTGCTGAACGTGGCGGACGGCCGCCAGCTCTGGTCGGCGCAGTTCGACGAGCCGCAGGACGACGTGTTCGCGGTGCAGGACTCGATTTCGGGCCGGGTGATCGGCGCGCTGGCCCTGCGCCTGACGGACTCCGACCGCCGCCGGATGGAGCGCTACCGCAGCAGCAATGCCGAGGCCAACCATCTTTACGTCCTGGGCCGCGGCCTCTGCATCTCACGGCGCGCGGAGAACCTCGATCGCGGCATCTCCTATCTCGAGCAGGCCGTCGCGCTCGACCCGGCCTACGCTCTGTTGCACGCGGCACTCGCAGACTGCTACACGATCAAGTCCGCGTTTGGGGACGAGATGCCCATCCCGCTCTTCGCACGCGCGCGCGATGCGGCCATGCGGGCGCTAGCGCTCGATCCCGACCTGTCGGACGCCCACGCCACACTGGCACACCTCAGACAGCGATTCGACCTCGACTGGGCTGGCGCGGAGCAGGGGCATCAGCGCGCGATCGCGCTCGACGCGCGGAATGCCACTGCCCATTACCGGCTCGCGCTCCTGTACGGGTTCAGCGGCCGGTTCGATGAGGCGTTGGCCGAGATGCAGGCGGCGCGTCAGCTCGAGCCACTCTGGGCGCCAGCAGCGGCCAACTACGCGTGGTTGCTGGTGCTCGCTGGGCGGTACACCGAAGGCGAGGCCGAAGCGAGGCGGGCGATCGAGATCGATCCGAACTTCGCGCACTCACGCAGCGTGCTCGGGCGCGCATTGCGGGAGCAACGTCACTACGACGAGGCGCTCGAGACCTTCCGAAGCCGCAAGGCTCCTGGTCCGGGGAGCTATAGCGACGTGGTGGTGACGCTGGCCGCAGCAGGCCATCTCGAGGAGGCACGGCAGGAACTCGACGGGCTGCTCGCATTTTCGCGGCAGCGCTACGTGCCCGCCTACGATATAGGCATCGCGCACGCGGCGGTCGGTGACGAGGAAGCGGCACTGGCCTGGCTCGAAAAGGCGGTGGAGGAGCGTGCGACGATGCAGGCGATTGCCGTGGACCCGGCGCTGGCGGCGTTGCGCGAAAATCCGCGATTCAGGGCGATCGTCAAGCGCGCGGGTGTGCCGGATACGGTCTGGTCGGTCGACGAGCCCAGATGAGCACGCTGATTCGCGTGCTCGGCGAGGATTTGCAGCCGGACAGGATCATGACGGCGGCGGATCTGCGGCGCGACGGCGTGGCGTTCCCGTCGTTCTACGGCGAGGACATGTCTCCTGCCCGAGGGACGAACGCCTGCATACGGCCCCGCGAGACTCGCGAGGTTCAATCGGCCTTGGCCACGTCCAGCTTTCCGCGCGCGTGCATGCCGTCCACGGCACGCATCATTTCGTTCTGGGCGTTCTGCATTTCGAGCTGGCGCTGGAGCATCTCATCGAGGGTTTCGAGCTGCGGCGGCGAGAGGATCGAGGCAGCCGCGTCCCGAATGCGCTCGTTGGCGGCGGCGGCGAGCTGTGCATGTCTTTCGTTGCGTCGGGAGTGCGACTTTCCCTCCATCCCGCCCGACCACTTGAGGGTGCCGGTGTAGTCTGACAGCTCCTCCTTGACTCGCTTCTGCTCTGCGTACATGGCCTCAACCAGCGGCTGAATCTGGTCCTCACGCAGCGGCTCGGGACCCGCGGACAGTGTTGTGCGCAGCTGCTGGACCTGGTGCCGGGTGGGAAGACTGGCCTGATATTCCTTCCACTTCGCCAACTTCCCCTCGCCCAATAACGCGGCGACCGCGGCGTCATCCTCGCGTTGCCGTTCGGCCAGCCAGAGCTGACGTTGCCGCGCCTCCTCCTCGTTGTCGGCATGTCGCAACGGGCTGGACGCGTAGCTCAGTTCCTGATCTACGAGCAGGTCGATCAGCCTGTCCGCTCTTTCCTGCGTGATCTGCAACGATTCAGCGAGGTCGATGTGGCCCGCGGCCAGTTCGAGCCGCCGGTGCGCCCGTCGCGCTTCGCGGTACTGCGGATTGAGGAGCAAGCGCGCTTCGTACTCGAAATATGCGGACGAGGACGGTTTCGAGCTGGCCGGCTCGAGCGGCGCGATGGGTTTGTCTTTCGGAACCGGAGCCGCGGCGGTTGCGGCGTCTGGGGGCAAGTCCGCCGGAGCCGCCGCCGACCCACCAGGCGTTGCTGCGGCCTGCATCCGCTCCAGCTCGAGCATGTGGGCCCGCATGTCGTGCGAGCGACTCCGCTCGGCGCGCAGCTCGAGCCACAACCCGTACGAGGCGGCCACGCAGACCACCATGGCGAGCACGAGGATGGACGTCGGTCTGTTCATGTCGCCCTGCGTGCCGCGGAGCGCAGATTCCGTTACTCAGAATGTGCGGCGTCGAGCCAGACGTGCAGCCCGTGCTCCGCCGGCATCATCCATGGCGCGGCCACGGTCAGGAGCGCACTTGCGAGCAGCGCGGCACCGGCGATGCGGCGGGCCGCGGGACGCGACGCAAGGGCGGCCACGCGACCGGCACCGAGCGCGGTCGCGAGCATGGCTGGGACCGTCCCCAGGCCGAAGGCCGCCATCGTCAACGCGCTGCGCGCCGCATCCGCCTGCAGCGTTGCGATCACTAGAACGGTGTAGACGAAGCCGCAGGGCATCCATCCCCAGACGGCGCCGAACGCGAACGCCCGGGGGACGGTTGTGACCGGCAACAGCTGCCGGCCGAGCGGCGCAAGCCGCGTCCAGAGCCGCCCGCCGATCCGCGCGCCGGGATCGCGCATGTGGCCGAGAACGATCAGCGCGCCGAGCAGCATCGCCGCCGCTGGTAGCACGCGCAGCGCTCGCCACGCTGTTTCGACATCGAGCAGCGCGACCAGGGCGCCGAGCAGCCCGCCGAACAGGAGGCCCGCGAGCGCGTACGACGCGATGCGGCCGAGCTGGTAGGCGGCGAGAAGCATCTTGCGCGGTCGCCCGCTGGCGTCCTTCGCGGTTGCAAGTCCAAGCGCGGCCGTGATGCCCCCGCACATGACCAGGCAGTGCCCGCTCGCGGCGAGTCCGAGCAGCAGGGCCGCACCGACGGTAAGGGACGTCGTCACGCGTCGGGTTCCTCCGGCTGCGCGTCGTCCAGCGGCAGCAGGCCGGGTGTCTCGAGATCGTCGAACTGGTCGTGATCGACCGCCCAGAAGAAAGCCCAGATCGCACCTGCGACGAGCGCGAGGGACAGCGGGATCATCACCAGGAGCGCGTTCATGCCGCGCCAACCGGTCGCGGCGCGCCGGCAGGATGCGTGGCCGGTCGCGGTGTCGTGTCACGGCGGCGGCCGATCCGCAGCGAGTTCAGCACGACCGCGATCGAACTCGCCGACATGCCGGCTGCCGCAACCCAGGGGTGCACCAACCCGAGCGCGGCGAGCGGCATCGCGGCCAGGTTGTAGACGAGCGCCCAGCGATGGTTCTGGCGCAGCGTCGCAAGCGTCTCGCAGGCAACAGCGCGCGCCTCTGCCAGCGCTGCGAGCCGTTCGCCGGCCAGCACGATGTCGCTCGCCGACTGCGCGAGCTCTGCGCCGCCGGCGAGCGCGACCGAGACGTCCGCGCCTGCGAGCACCGGCGCGTCGTTGACTCCGTCGCCCACGGCGACAACGCGGGCGCCGCCGCTGCGCAGGTCGGCAAGCCAGGCCAGCTTCTCGTCGGGAAGCTGCCGGGCGCGCCATTCGCGGATCCCGAGCTGGCGCGCGACTGCTTCGACCTTGCGTGGCGCATCGCCGCTCGAGATCAGCACGGCGAGACCCTGTGAACGCAATGCGTCGACGACCTCGCGCGCACCTGGCCGCAGCCGCTCGTCCATCACGAAGACCGCGAGCACGCCGCTATCGTCCGCGAGCACGACGGAATCGTCATCGCCGACCGAAGCGACACGGCCGGTGATGGCGAAGTCGCCTCGTCCCAGCCGCAGGCGGCGGCCCGCGACGGTGCCTTCGAGCCCGAGGCCCGCGTGGCTCTGCACGTCGACCGCAACGCCGCCGTCGCGAACCATGTCTGCCGCCGCGATCGCGTGTGCGACGGGATGGCGACTTTCCCGCGCGAGTGCTGCGGCGAGCGCGAGCGCGTCGGCGGAGGAGAGGCCCTGGGAGGCCTCGATGCGGGCGACTGCGAGCACGGGTTCAGTCAGAGTCCCGGTCTTGTCGAAGACGACATGCGTCGCCCCGGCCAGCGCCTCGATCGCATCGGGCCGCACGACGAGCACGCCTCGGCTCGCGAGCCAGGCGAGCGCACGCGTGATCGCCGCGGGCACAGCCAGCGCGAACGCGCAGGGACAGGACACGACCAGCACCGCGAGTGCCGCGCTGAACGCGCGCGACGGATCGATGACGCTCCACGCGGCGACCGTCAGCACGGTGAGTGCGAGCACGCGCGCGACGAACCGCGCCGCCGCTCGCTCGCCGGCACTTGCGAGGCGCGGGCGCGCGGCCTGCGCCCGGTCGACCAGGGCCGCGACGCCTGCCAGCGTCGAGTCAGCGCCGACGCGATCGACCGTGAGCTCGACCGGTCCTGAGGAGACGAGGCTTCCAGCCACCAGCCGATCGCCGCGCCTGCGGGGAACGGGGGCCGATTCACCGGTCAGCAGCGACTCGTCGATCCGGCACAAAGCGGTTTCGAGGACGCCGTCGGCCGGCACCACCCCACCATCGGCGACCTGCACTCGGTCGCCGACCACGAGTTCGTGCAACCCGACCGTCTCGAGCGTGCCGTCGTCCAAACGGCGACGTGCGTACGGCGGTGCGAGTCGTGCCAGGGCATCCGTCAAGTCGCCTGCGCGATGCCGTGCCCGCATTTCGAGATGCCGTCCGGCGAGCAGAAAGAACACGAACATCGACACGGAGTCGAAATAGACGTGGCCGCCGCCACGCACGGCCTCCAGGAGGCTCGCCGCGTAGATCGCGGCAATCGCGATCGCGACCGGGACGTCCATGCCCAGCCGCCGCGCGGCAAGCGATCGCCTCGCGCCCGTGAAGAACGGCTGGGCCGAGTAGAAGACGACGGGTGTGGCGACCAGGAAGCCGAGCCAGCGGAAAAGCTCGTGCGTCGCGCCATCCGTCGAGTCGACCGCGCCCAGGTACAGCGCCCCGGCGAACATCATGCCCTGCATCGCGCCGAACCCCGCCACGAGCAGACGCTTGAGCGCGCCGCGCGATTCACGGCGCCGCGTGTCGTCGAGCGTGCGCGCGTCGAGCGGCAGCGCGCGGTATCCCGCTCGCGACGTCGCCTCGAGCACTGCCGGCAGCGAGGTCTCGGCCGATCGCCAGACCACTCGCGCGCGCCGGGCCACGGGGTTGACCGTCGCCTCGACGACGCCCGGCAGCGCGGCGAGCGCACGCTCGATCAGCCAGACGCACCCGGTGCAGCGCACACCCTCGATGAGCAGCATCGTCTCGCTGTGGCCGCCCGGGCGCTCGCGCACGACATGGCGGGCGATCTCCGGTCGATGCCACGCATCGAGCGCGAGAGCCACGGCCGGCCTGGGCGCAGGTTCGGTGCGGAGTCGGTAATAGTCGCCGAGACCGAGCTGCTCGATCCACTCCACCGCGGCGCGACAACCCTCGCAGCAGACCGTGCGCAAACCGCCGTGGATGCGAGCCTCGACGCCGCCGGTGGCAGGCAGGTGATCGCCGCAGTGCCAGCACGTGTCGGTTGCGCGCCTCACTCGGCGGGCTCCCGGTTCTCGGGCGTCGCGGAACCGAGTGGTCGCGCCACCGGGGTCTTGAGTACGCGGACGCCGGCCACCGGCAGGGGCTCGTCGGCGTGGCGCTCCGCTACGACGATCGTCACCGCGACGAGCGCAAACGAGGCGACCAGGATCAGCGCGGCCAGCCAGGCGACCGGCTGTCGGTACCACGGCGCGCCGCCGCGCGCCGGCTCAGCGAGTGGCTCCGTGCTCACGCTGCCCCGCCGCAAATACCCAGGCCGCGATCGCCCGTGAGCGCTCCTCGCCGAGCCGCTCTCGCCAGGCGGGCATGTAGGCGTTTCGGCCGTCGCGGATCGTCTCCGTCATGCGGTTGAAGTCGCGGCCGTACAGCCAGACATCGTCGGTCAGGTCCGGTGCGCCGATCGCCGGGTTGCCCTGGCCGTCGGCGCCGTGGCAACTGGCACACAGCGTCTCGAAGTGAACTTTCCCGGCAGCGACCCAGTCAGCGGGTGCCTGGTAACCGTTGAGCGTGAGCACATACGCGGCCGCCTCGTTCGCGCCTTCGTGCCCGAGCACGCCGCCAAGCGCGGGCATCACGCCGCGGCGGCCATCGAGGATGCTGCTGAGTACGGCGTCCGCGTCGTTGCCATAGAGCGAGTTGCCATCGACCAGGTTCGGCGCTCCGAGCGCCTCGTTGCCGCGCCCGTCGCGGCCATGGCAGGCCGCGCAGTTGTCCTCGAAGAGCACTGCGCCGAACGAGGTGATCGAGGGGTCCTTCGCGAGCGTCTCGATCGGCACGCCGCGCATGCGCGCCAGCGTCGCATCGAGCCGGACCGCGTTCGCGGCCGTGTCGCGCTCGAGCTTGCCGGAGGACGTCCAGCCGAGCTTTCCCGGGAAGGCGCCGAAACCCGGCAGCAGCACGAAATACGCGAGCCCCCAGAGAAACAACCCGGCCGAGATCAGCACCCACCAGTTCGGCAGCCGGCGCACGGCTTCGCGCAGGACGCCGTGTGCCCAGACGTGGCCTGTCGTCCCGTCGGGCTGCACCGGGATCTCGATCCGTTGCGCCCAGAGAAACAGCAGGATCGCCACGCTCAGGTTGAGCGTAACGAGCACCATCACCCACGCCGACCAGAAGCCGCTCATCGCGACGTCGTCCTCGTCGTCCGCGTCGCGGCTTCGCTCGCCTCGTCCATCGGCAGGCGCGCCATCGCGTCGAAGTCCGCCCGGTGGCGCGGCCGCCAGGCCCAGATCCAGATGCCGACGAACACGAGCATCAGGACCAGGGTGACGACGCCGGCAAGCTGGCCCCACGCCGCGTTCATGGCCCGGAGTCCTCGCCCGTGGCGCCGTCCTCGGCCGCGACGGGCGCGCCCAGGCCCTGCAGGTAGGCGACGAGCGCATCGAGCTCGGTGCGGTCTTTGACCGCGTCCCGCGCGTCCTCTATCTCGGCATCGGTGTACGGGTCGCCGAGCTGGCGCAGCGCGCGCATGCGCGCCTGGATGTCCTTGCCATCGAGCTCGCGCTCGGCGAGCCAGGGGTAGTTCGGCATGTTGGTTTCAGGCACGAGATCGCGCGGTCGCAGCAGGTGCAGCCGATGCCATTCGTCCGAGTACTTGCCGCCTACGCGCGCGAGATCCGGGCCCGTGCGCTTCGAGCCCCACTGGAACGGGCGATCGTAGACGGATTCGGCCGCGGTGGAATAGGGTCCGTACCGCTCGACCTCGAAGCGCAGTGTGCGGATCATCTGCGAGTGGCATTGGTAGCAGGCTTCGCGCACGTAGACGTCCCTGCCCGCCAGCCGCAGCGCGTCGTAGGGCCGGACACCCGGCGCCGGCTCGATCGAGTGCGCCTGGACGAACAGCGGGATGATCTCGGCCAGGCCGCCGAAGGCGATCATCACCGCGATCAACACCGCCGAGCTTCGCGGCGTTTTTCTCGATCGCCTCGAAATGCTCGTATCGCAGTGCCACCGCGTGCGTCCTATCTCGTCGCTGGCAAGGGCGCCGGCACCTGCGCCGGCTCGGGTTCCGGGATCGGCACGATGATCGGCTTGATCAGGCGCTCGCGCGCGTCGGACGCGGTGTGCCAGAGGTTCCAGGCCATCACGACCATGCCGCTGAACACCAGCACGCCGCCCAGGAAGCGAACGACGTAGTAGGGCTGGGTCGCAATCAAGCCGGCGAGGAAGCCGTGCGCGAGCGTGCCGTCGGGATTTGTGGCGCGCCACATGACTGCCTGGGTGATGCCCGCGGCCCACATCGAGCTGGTGTAGAGCGCGAGCCCCGTGAGGTGCAGCCAGAAGTGCAGCTCCATCCCGCGCTTCGAATGCATCGCGGGGCGGCCGAGCGCCCGCGGCGCCATTGCATACAGCGAGCCGATCGTGATCATCGCCACCCAGCCGATCGCGCCGGAGTGCACGTGCGCGATCGTCCAGTCGGTGTAGTGCGAAAGCGAGTTGACCGACCGGATCGCAAGCGTCGAGCCCTCGATGGTGGAAGCGGCGTAGAACACCAGCGCCAGCACCATGAACTTGACCACCGGGTCGGTCCGGAGCTTGTCCCAGGACCCGTTGAAGGTGAGCAGCCCGTTCGCCGCGGAACCGAGGCTCGGCATCAGCAGGATCACCGAGAACACCATTCCGAGGGACTGCACCCAGTCGGGCAGCGCGGTGTAGAGCAGGTGATGCGGCCCGGCCCACATGTAGATCGAGATCAGCGCCCAGAAATTGACGATCGAGAAGCGATAGCTCCAGAGCGGCTGCTCGGCCTGGCGCGGTACGAAGTAGTACATCATCCCGAGGAAGCCGGCCGTGAGGAAGAACGCGACCGCGTTGTGGCCGTACCACCACTGCACCATGGCGTCCACGGCGCCGGAGTAGACGATGTAGGACTTGAGCGGCGACACCGGCAGGGCGATGTTGTTGACGACGTGCAGCAGCGCGACGGCGATGATGAACGCGCCGTAATACCAGTTTGCGACGTAGATATGCCGGATGCGCCGCCGGGCGAGGGTCGCGAAGAACACCACGCCGAACGACACCCACACGACCGCGATCAGCAGGTCGATGAACCACTCCGGCTCGGCGTACTCCTTGCTCTGGGTGATCCCGAACGGCATCGTTGCCATCGCGAGGAAGCAGGCGAGCTGCCAGCCCCAGAGCGTGAAGTTCGCAAGTTTCGGGAGCGCGAGCCGCGTGTGGCCGGTGCGCTGCACGACGTAGTAGCAGGTACCCATCAGCGCCGAGCCGCCAAACGCGAAGATCACGCCGAAGGTGTGGTTCGAGCGGATGCGGCTGAAGGTCAGCCACGACACGTCGAAATTGAGCGCCGGCCAGGCGAGTTGCGCGGCGGCGAGCACGCCGATCGCCATCCCGACCACGCCCCATACGGCCGCCGCCATGAGGAACAGGCGCACGACGTAGTCGTTGTAGGTTTCCCTGTCCGGCACGAGTGGGTCGCCCGAAACCATGAACGATACCTACACGCTCGCCGGCTGAACAGACGCCGACTGCCGTCGCATCAGGATCCGCGGCGCCGTCTCCCGAAGGCCGAGCGCCAGCAGGCCGGCTGCGACCGCGAGCCCGAGCATGATCCAGAGGGGCGCCTGCAGACCGGCGAGATCGGCGGCGTAGCCGGCAATCGACGGCGAGAGCACGCCCCCGACGACCTCGCCGGTGCCCATGCACACGCCCAGTACGGTGGCGATGTGCCTGCGGTCGACGCTTTCCGACGGCACAGTCGCCATGAAGAGCGGAAAGATGCCGGTGAGGCCCCAGCCCACGAAAAAGATCGCGGCCAGCACCCAGACCGAACCCTCGAAGTACATCGCGCCCAGGGGCAGGATCACCCCGATCAGCGGCATCGCGATCATCAGCGGCCGGCGGCCGATGCGGTCCGAGAGCCCCGAGATGAGAAACGCGCCGACGGTCGCCGAGATGCCAAGGGTTCCCATCAGCCAACCCATGGTCTGCGCGTCGTAGCCGCGCACGCGCGTCAGGAAAAGCGGCATGAACGCCCAGCACACGACGAGGTACGAGACCAGGAGAACGCCCATGACGGCGCAGATGAGCACGTTGCGTTCCGCCGAACGCCTGGCGCCAGGTCATGACCGGTCCGGCCGCCGCGTGGGCCGTGGTTTCCTTTTGCGCCGGCGCCACGCGGATCAGCTTCCACATCAGGAGCGCGGCGATCAGTCCCGGGATGCCCGCGAGAAAGAACGCATGGCGCCAGCCGAACGCCGTTGCGAACGCCACCAGCAGCACGGGCGCAACGAACGAGCCGAGCAGGTTGGAGCCGAAGTTCTGCGTGACACCCATTGCGAGCCCGCGTCGCTCCGGCGCCACCTCCGCGGCGATCATCGCCTGGCTGATCGGCATGATGCCGCCCTCGGCCGCGCCCATCAGCAGGCGCGCGCCGAGCAGGGCCACGAACGAGCCCGCCAGGCCGGAGAGGAAGGAGCACGCCGAGAAGGCGAGCGTCGCCAGGATCAGCAGTCCCTTGCGGCTGCCGGTCCGGTCCGAGATGAAGCCGATACCGAAGGCGGCGCACGCCCAGGTGAGCGAAAGTGCGCTCGCCAGGATCCCGACCTGCGTGTTCGTCAGCCCTAGCTCCGGCTGCACGAACGGCATCAGGAAGTTGAGCGCGTTGCGATCGAAGAAGACGATGCCGAAGTTGAGGCTCAGCAGTGTGACCAGCATGACCTGGTACGCCGCGCTGTTCCTTTCCGCTGTCGTCTGCGGGTGACCCATGGCGGATGACCTGGTGGTCGCGGCTACGCCGCGGTGATGGGTTGGTGGCCCGGGCGTGCCGCGATGCGCGCGCACCACGCCTGGATCGCCGGGTAGCGATCGAGGGGAAAGCCGCCTTCTTCGGCGACGTGCGTGTAGGCAAAGAGCCCGATGTCGGCGAGCGAGTACTGGTTCGCCGACCAGGTACTCGCCGGCCGACGAGGCCCTGCTCGAGAACGCCGAGCGCGGCGAACCCGAGCCGGCGCTTCTCGGTGAGCTTCTCGCCCAGCTCCTGCTCGGTCTTCTGCTGCGAATGCAGCCAGAATCGCACGGTGGCCACGTTGGGCTCGAGGTTGTACTGCTCAAAGCACAGCCATTGCCACATGCGTGCGCGATCGAGCGGTTCCGCCGGGACCAGCGCCGTTCCTTCGGCCAGGTAGCTGATGATCGCGTGGCTCTCCCACAGGTATCCCTGGCCCGGGATCTCGAGCAAAGGGATTCGCCCGTTGGGGTTCTTCGCAAGGTACGCGGGCGTGCGCGTCTCGCCGCGGAGGATGTCGAGCTCGACCAGCTCGAAAGGCAGGCGCAGCTCCCGCAGCACCATCCGCACCTTGTAGCCGTTGCCGGAGGGCAGGTAGTCGTATAACCGGTACGTCATGACTCGAGGGTCTCCCGGCCCTTCTGGATCGCGAGTGCGCCGCTGCGCACGACCTCGAGCAGCTCGCCCGCGTTGCTGATCTCGGCGATGAAGCGGTTGATCTCCGCCTCGCTGCTGGTCAGCTCGATGGTGAAGCTGTCCGTGGCGTCCCACAGGACGCGCGCGCCGGCCCGCTGCGTGGCCGACCACAGCGCGCCAACCTGCGCGGGTCGCCCCTTGACCTTGACGAGCAGCAGCTCGCGCTCGAAGTGCTCGGCGCGGGTAACGTCCTCGACGTCGACGACGTCGACCAGCTTCAGGAGCTGGTTCGAGATCTGCTGGATCACGGCATCGCTGCCCGTGGTCACGAGCGTCAGGCGTGACACGGCCGGGTCGTCGGTCGGGGCGACCGAAAGCGACTCGATGTTGTAGCCGCGGGTGGAGAACATCCCGGCCACCCGGCTCAGGGCGCCGACTTCGTTCTGCATGGTGACGGAGATGATGTGTCGCACGCATTGAGCTTACACAATGCGGCTGCTCCGTGGCTGCCACATCGGCAGCGCCGACATGGCAGCAACGCGGTCTCCGCAGTCGATCAGCGCCGGCGGGCGTGCTTGTCGGAGCAATCGAACACCGGCGGCCGAAGCCCAGGCTCAGCAGCAGCAGACCGGCCGTGCCTGGCTCGCGGCACGGAGCGGATCTGCGTCGAGTGTGAACACGAGCCTCGGGGTCGGCGAGCTCGTCGTCGAGATCCTCCTCGTACGAGAATCAGGCCGATGCGCGGCGCATAGTATTTGAACTCCCGCGCATCGGTTTCCAGCTCTGTGGTCTCGAACGACCTGAAGGACGTTCTCGAGGGTGCCGAAGTCGAGCACCGGCAACGTCGACGAACGCGTAGATCGTGCCCTGGTCGAGTGCCTCGTCCGCTTCCGCGTGCTCCTGGTAGTAGTTGAAGCCGAGGGTCGGTTCCGCGGGCATGATGAATCCGGGTTCCGCGTCGTTCGACGCCGGCACGCCAGGCGCCCTCCGTGGTCGAGCCGATCTGGTTGCCGTCCTCGTCGTACTCGTATTTCGTCACGTCCTCGCCGAGGTACCAGACGTTGCCAAGCGTGTCCTGGGCGAAGTAGTCGAAGGTTTCCTCGACCAGCAGCCCGTCCTCGAATTCACGGTCCTGCTGGATGAAGGTCTGGCACACCGGCGATCACCGGTCCCGGACCGATGTTGGTGTGCTCGAAGCGCTCGTCGACGGGGCCGTCTGCGTCCCGGCCGCTGTAGACGAACGTGCGAGATGTCGGTCATCGGGAAGTAGGGGTTGTTGATCGGCTGCGTCGGATCGAAGACGGCCGTCTCGAAGTCCGGCAGCGTCGGTACGGCGACGCGCCCGCCAGGGCAGGAAGAAGGCGACGGCGGTCGCGGCCAGCAGGTACGGGAAGTGATGGCCGCATGGCTGGGTCCTCCGCGAGCGAGCTGTGCAATTGAGGCACGGGCACCCCGGCCTCCGCCGACAGGGCGGCGCCGCCGGGGGATTCGCGTGGCGCGATATGACAAGCAAGTTCGATGCCGTGCTCCGAAATCGTCGGAGAATCAAGCCCTTTTCGCGAGCAGCAGCGACTCGGCAGCGACCAGTCGCACAGCGGCGCTGGCGTCAACTGCATTCCGACAGCCCGTGCGTCGGCCCTGGCTTCGGCAGAGCTCCAGCGTCGAAAAATGGAAAGCAGGCACGATTCGCTGCTAGTCTCGTTGCAACGCAGCACGACTTTCCGGCTGCGAAACGCCGCGAGACACACGTGAACCGCATGCACGCCGTCGCCACCTCGAAAGCGCACCCGCTCGCCGGGCAGGTGCTCTCGGGTGCCGACACCATCGTCCAGGTGCTGGCCGACGAGGGCGTGGAGGTGGTCTTCGGCTACAGCGGCGGCGCGATCCTGCCGACCTACGACGCCATCTTCCGCTACAACCAGGAGCGCGTCGGCCGCGACGACGCTGCGCCCGATGCCGCTCGTGGTCCCGGCCAACGAGCAGGGCGCGGGCTTCATGGCCGCGGGTTACGCGCGGGCGAGCGGCCGGGTCGGCGTCTGCCTGGTCACCTCGGGCCCCGGCGCGACCAACACCGTCACGCCGGTCCGGGACTGCGCGGCGGATTCCGTGCCGATCGTCGTGATCTGCGGCCAGGTGCCCTCGGCGGCGATCGGCACCGACGCGTTCCAGGAAGCCCCGGTCACGAACATCATGGGTGCGGTCGCCAAGCACTGCTTCCTGGTCACCGATCCCGAGCGCCTCGAGGCCACCGTGCGCACCGCGTTCGAGATCGCGCGCACGGGCCGCCCCGGCCCGGTCGTCATCGACGTACCGAAGGACGTGCAGAACTGGCAGGGCCCGTTCCGCGGCTCGGGGCAGCTCCCGGTGCGCGGCTACCGGCAACGCATGGCGAACCTCCAGGACAGCCTGCTCGACGAGGCGGCCGCAAGCGCTTTCTTCGACATGCTGGGCGAGGCCGAGCGCCCGCTCGTCTATGCAGGCGGCGGCGTGATCCACGGCAACGCGGCCGAGGCGCTGCGCCGGCTCGTCTCCGATCTGGACCTGCCGGTCGTTACGACGCTGATGGGTATCGGCGCCATCGATACGACGCATGCGCTCTCGATGCGGATGCTCGGCATGCACGGCGCGGCCTTTGCGAACTACGCGGTCGACGACTGCGATTTCCTGATCGCGGTCGGCGCACGGTTCGACGACCGGGTCGCCGGCGCGCCGGCGCGCTTTGCGGGCAACGCGAAGTGGATCGCGCATCTCGACGTCGACGCCTCGGAGATCGGCAAGGTCAAGCGCGTGCAGTGGAGCCACGTCGGCCTGCTGCCGGCGGCGCTCGAGTCGCTTCGTGCGCATGCCCGCCGCACGGGCTTCCGCCGCGACCGTTCGGGATGGCATCGTCACCTGGCCGAGCTCAGGCAGACGCATGCCATGAACTACGACCGCGCGAGCACGCTCATCCAGCCGTATTACGTGATCGAGGAGATCAATCGCCACACGCGCGGCGAGGCGATCATCTCCACGGGGGTCGGCCAGCACCAGATGTGGGCCGCGCAGTACTTCGACTTCAAGGAGCCGCGGCTCTGGCTCACCTCGGGCAGCATGGGCACGATGGGATTCGGCCTGCCGGCGGCGATCGGCGCGCAGTTCGCCTGCCGCGACCGGCTGGTGATCGACGTCGACGGCGACGCGAGCGTGCGGATGAACCTGGGCGAGCTCGAGACGGTCACCACCTACGACCTGCCGATCAAGGTCCTGGTGATGAACAACTACGGCGACGGCATGGTTCGCCAGTGGCAGAAGCTCTTCTTCAAGGGCCGGATGTCGGCGAGCGACAAGTCGCTGCACAAGAAGGATTTCGTCGCCGCCGCGCGCGCCGACGGCTTCCGCTAGGCGGAGCGTCTCGAGCGGCGCGAGGACGTGCCGCGGCGTGATCGCGGAATTCATCGGATTCGACGGGCCCGCCTTCCTCGAGGTGGTGATCGATCGGGACGCCGGCGTCTACCCGATGGTCGGCCCCGGCCAGAGTTACGAGGAAATGATCACCGGCGATCACATCCCGTCGCGCACCCGGGCCGAGCCGCGCGAGCCCGGTGAGTCGGAGATGTTCTGACGCCAGAAATCGGCTCAGAAATTGGCTCGGAGCCAGATTACGGATTCCGTAATGTAGCTCCGAGCCAATTCTCTGAGCCGGCTTTTCCCGACCGGATTACTGGACGAGCAGGGCGTCGATCTTCGTCGCGAAGACGTCGAAGGACTTGGCGCCGGGGAAGATCTCGCCCATGAACTCGCCGTTCACGAGACGACCGACCACGAAGGAGGGCGTCGAGCTGAGGCCATAGCTGGCGGCGAGCTGCGCGTCGGCCTGTACCTCGCGCCGTTGCCGCCCGTCACCGCGGCAGGCGGCAAAGCGACCGACGTCGAGACCGAGCGTCCCGGCGAGCTCGTCCCAGGGCTGCGTGGCGAGCCGGTCCTGCGCTGCGAACACCGCATGGCGGTATTGCCAGAACCGTCCCTGTTCCCCGGCGCACCGCGCCGCGACCGCGGCCGGACGCGGCATGCGGATGAATCGACAGCGGCAGGTCGCGCGAGGCATAGCGGACCTTGCCCGTGTCGATGTACGCCTGCTTCAGCCGCGGAAACGTCTGCAGCGCGAACCGGGCGCAGTAGGGGCACTGCAGGTCGGTGAACTCGATGATCGTGACGGGCGCATCGGCTGCTCCGAGCGTGTTGAACTCGGTCGCCGCGGGCTCGGCCCCCGGCGGAGCCACCGCGGGCGAAGGCGACGGATCGCTCGCCGGTGCCTGAGCGCAGGAGACCGCGAGGCCGCTGAGCAGCGATGAACACGAGGCGCCGCGCGGGCAGTAGCATGGGCGTTCCGAGGTCGGATGTCGGATGACACGTAGCATGAAGTACCTGCACACCATGGTGCGCGTCAGCGATCTCGCGCAGTCGCTCGCGTTCTACTGCGATGCGCTCGGCCTGCGCGAACTGCGGCGCCACGACGACGAAAGGCGGCCGATACACGCTGGTGTTCCTGGCCGCGCCCGGCGACGACGACGCGCAGGTGGAGCTGACGTACAACTGGGATCCGGAGCCCTACGGCATCGGCCGCGCCTTCGGGCACCTCGCCTACGCGGTCGACGATATCTACGCGGCCTGCCAGCGGCTGATGGACCACGGCGTGACGATCAACCGGCCGCCGCGGGATGGCCGCATGGCCTTCGTGCGCTCACCGGACGCCATCTCGATCGAGCTGCTGCAGAAGGGCCGCCGCGCTGCCGCGCGCGAGCCCTGGGCCAGCATGCCGAACGTCGGCCAGTGGTGATCCGCAAGCAGCCGCGCCTCACCGCGAGACTTCAGCACACCGAAAAGCCTGCGCCGACGATCCGCGGCTCGGGCACGAGCTCGACGCCGAATCGCTCCCGAACGGACGCGGCGATGCGCTGCGCGAGCGAGAGAATCTGCGCGCCGGTGGCCTCGCCGTGATTGACGAGCACCAGCGCGTGCCGGCTCGACACGCCGGCATCTCCGTCGCGATGACCGCGCCAGCCGCAGGCCTCGATCATCCAGGCGGCCGACAGCTTGCGGTGTTCCGGCGAGCCCGCCGGGTAGCGTCGGCAAGCCCGGGTTCGCCGCCGCGAGCGCATGCGCGCGGTCCGCCGCGACGACCGGATTCTTGAAGAAGCTGCCGGCGTTGCCGATCACGGCCGGGTCCGGGAGCTTGCGGCGGCGGATGCGCCGCACCGCGGCGGCGACGGTGGCGGGTGAAGGCTCGCCGTCGCAGGGTCCGACCTCCTCGCGCACGCCGGGGTAGTCGAGCCGCGGCGTACGCCGGCGTGGCAGCTCGCAGCTCGAGCGCCGTGACGATCCAGCGATCGATCTCGTGCTTGAAGCGGCTGTCGCGGTAGGTAAAGCCGCAATCCTCGCGTGGCAGCCGCACCAGTCGTCCGGACGCACGATCCCAGGCTTCGACCGTCGCGATGAACTCGTCGATCTCGGTGCCGTAGGCGCCGATGTTCTGGATCGGCGCGGCGCCGACGAGGCCGGGAATCAGCGCCAGGTTCTCGAGCCCGGCGAGACCGCGAGAGAGCGTCCAGTCGACGAGCGCATCCCAGGCGCAACCGGCCTCCGCACGCACCCGGACGCGTCGCGCCGGTGTCGTCGACCACGCGTGACCGCGACCGCCGGCCTGGCGCAGCATCACGCCCGGGTAGTCACCGACCAGGAGCAGGTTGCTGCCCTCACCGAGGCACATGAGCGGCCGTCCGGCGATGCGTGGATCCGCGAGCGCCGCCGGCAATGCCCCGCTCTCGTGCACCGTGAGCAGGCCGGCGGCGCGGGCCTCGACGCCGAAGGTGTTGAGCGCGCGCAGCGACGCATCCGCCTCAAGCGTGTACCCCGCGCTCATGGATCGAGCTTGCCACCCTTCGCGCCGATCCGTCACCATCCTGCGCGCGTGACCGCCCTACGACACGACGCGCGCATCGCTGGGCCGGAAGAGCTGCGTATCCTTCCTCGCCCGGCATCCCGACCTCGAATACGTGCAGCTCGTGCGTCGACCGACGCCAACGGCGTGGCCCGCGGCAAGAACCTCGCGCGCGAGGAGCTCGCGGCGTTCTACGCGAACGGGCGCAACGTCGCGGGCTCGATCCTGGGTCTCGACATCACCGGAGAGGACGTCGTCGAGACCGGGCTCGTCTGGGAAGTCGGCGATGCCGATCAGCTCTGCCGGCCGGTCGCCGGCACGCTGTCCCGGGCGCCGTGGCTCGCGCGACCGCGCTGCGCAGGTGCTGGCCAGGATGTTCGAGCTCGACGGCCAGCCCGCCGCTGCCGATCCGCGTCACGCGCTCGCGCGCGTCGTTGCGCGCGCCCGCGCGCTGGGCTACGTGCCCGTCGTCGCCGCCGAGCTCGAGTTCTACCTGCTCGAGCGGGAGTCGCGGGAAGCGCCCGACGGCCGGCGCGCGGAGCTCTCAGGAGCGGCGCACACCGCTCGCGGATCGACGCCTACGGGCTCGGACGGCTCGACGACATGTCGCCCTTGTTCGACGAGCTGTATGCGGCGGCGCGCGCCAGGAGCTGCCGGTGCGCACGCTGATGTCGGAGTACGCGCCCGGGCAGTTCGAGATCACGCTCGAGCACCGGGCGGACGCGCTGCGGGCGATCGACGAGGCGATCCTCTTCAAGCGCGCCGTGCGCGGCGTGGCGGCGCGGCACGGACGCATCGCCTCGTTCATGGCCAAGCCCTTCGCCGAGCGCGCCGGCTCCGGCATGCACCTGCACGCGAGCCTGGCCGATCGATCGCCGGCACAATCTCTTTGCGAGCGGCAGACGCCGGCCGGTACGCCGCTGCTGCGCCACGCGATCGGCGGGCTCAAGGCGACGCTCGGCGAGCCATGGCCGTGTGGGCGCCGCACGCCAACTCCTACCGGCGCTTCCGCTGCAGAGCTAACCCTCTGGACATAATTCGATCGGAATCGCCCACAGCGCCCGTCCGGATTAAGTACAGCCGATTGCAATCGTTGTGAGAGTTGAATCACCGCGACCCGGCGCGCGCGCGCGGACAATTTGACCGCGCGAAAACGTGCGCCGAGGTCCCATCATCGTGAGTCAGTCTTCCCGTGCCGCCGCCCGCATCACCGCCCTGCCGAGCAGGAACGCCGCCGCCGTGACCGTTCATCTGCGACGGATGTACGTCGACTGCCGCTACGGCCAGCTGCACGTGCACTCATCGTTTCCCTCCAGCGGCGGCTTCGACGAGCTCACGCCGCTCGTGTGCCTGTCGCCGATGCCGCTGTCCGGTCGCCTCTTCAAGTCGTTCCTCGCCGAGATGGGGCGCGATCGCAGCGTGTACGCGCCCGACGCCCCGGGCTGCGGCGAATCGGATGCGCCGGAGGCGGCGCCCTCCGTGCACGATTACGCGCTCGCGTACGGCGACCTGCTCGACTCGCTGCGACTGCGCCAGGTCGACGTGCTGGGCTACCAGTCGGGATCGCTCGCCGCGGTCGAGCTGGCCGTGGCACGCCCCGAGCAGGTGCGCCGCGTCGTGCTGGTCGGCGTGCCGGCTTTCGATGCCCGCGATCGCGAAGGGTTCGCGAGCCGGCCGTGGCCGGCGCGGCCGCGCGAGGACGGCTCGCACCTCATCGAGGAATGGCAGCGGATCCGCAAGGCACGCGGTCCGGGCGCTTCGCTCGCGCGCCTGTCGGCCGACCTCGGCTGCAGCCTGCGGGCGGGCGACGAAGCCACCTGGGGTCCGGCTGCCGCCGCGCACTACTCGGCCGGTGAACGGCTGCCGCTGATGCGTCAGCCGGTCCTGGTGCTGCGGCCGCACGACGAGTTCTGGGACATGACCGCGCGCACCGAGCCGCTGCTGCGGGAAGCGCGCCGCATCGACATGCCGGAATGCGACGGAAGCCTGTTCGACTCGCGTTCCGGCGATCTCGCGCGCGACGTCAGCGCGTTCCTCGACCGCTGAGCACGCCTTCGGCCGCGACGCGGGGTGGCCGCAGCAGGAGAGCCAGCCCGAAGGCCGCGATCAGCGGCACGGTCGCCAGGTTGAGCAGGGTCCAGCCGAGCCCATGGACGGCGGGCCCGGCGAGCAGCGATGCGGTCGCCTGCGTGCCGAAGACCGTGAACTCGTTGACCGCCTGCGCGCGGTAGCGCTCCGTTGGCCGGTAGCAGGTCGTGAGCAGCGTGGTGCCGGCGACGAACAGCAGGTTCCAGCCGAGCCCGAGCAGCACCAGCCCCCACCAGTAGTGGGCGAGCGCGCGACCCGAGCTGTCGACGATCACGCTGGCCGCCATCAGTGCGAGTCCGGCGAGCATGCCCGGCCGGATTCCGATCCGCGCGATCAGCCGTCCACTCACGAGCGAGGGCGCGTACATCGCGAGGACGTGGCTCTGGATGACCCAGGCGGTGCGGGTGTCCGAGTGATGGTCGTGGACGTGCATGCTGATCGGCGTCGCGGTCATGATGAAGCTCATCACCGAGTACGCGATCACCGACGCGGCAACCGCCATGAGGAACGCCGGTTGCCGCACGACGACGCCGAGCGGTCGCGCCTCGCCGCCGATCGTGGAAGCGGGCGCCGGCGGCGCGTGATAGCGCGTCAGCACGGCTGCTGAAGCGAGGCACAGACCCGCTACCAGGAGGAAGGAGCCCGCGTACTCGTGCCCCGGCAGGAGGCCCTTGAATGCCAGCGCGAGCTGCGGCCCGACCAGCGCGGCGGCCAGCGTGCCCAGCATGATGGTGGAGATCGCGCGGCTCGCCTCACCGGCGGGGACGCTCTCGGCGGCGGCGAAGCGCTGCTGCTGCTGGGAGGCGAGGTTCACGCCGAGCACGAGGGATGCCACGCAAAGCAGCGCGAAGCTCGAGATCACGATCGCCCAGGCGATGGCGAGTGCCGCGGCGGCGGCGAGCAGGACGCTTGCGATGAAGGTCCGGCGCCGGCCGAAGCGCTGCATCGCGAGCGCGGCGGGAACGGTGGCGAGCGCCAGGCCGACGATGACCAGCGACAGCGGCAGCGTGGCGAGCTGTGGCGAGGGCGCGAGCGTGCTACCCACGATCACGCCGAGGACGAACATCGTCATCATCCCCGCGGCCGAGAGCGCCTGCGCCACCGCGAGCAACCAGACCGTCCGCATGCTTTGCTTCCCTAGACGATCCGCTGCCAGCTGAAGGCGCAGAAGAGCCCGACGGCCACGCAGCTCACGAGCCATTCGGCGGCATTGGCGAGCGCGAGGCGCGGCGGCAGGCGCAGCCGGAGCCGAAGCGACATCAGCGCCGGCAGGGCAACCCCACCCCAGCAGAGCAGGCCGAAGGCCACGCCGACGACATACCAGGGCAGGTGGACCAGCGCGATCAGGCTCCAGCCCGACCAGAACAGGAGACCCTGCACTGCGCCCGCGGCCGCGTGGCCCGCCGCGCCCGCGAGCAGAGCCTGCGGGCTCTCGCCATCGACGGCGAGCGGAGGCGGGAGGCCGAGATCGCGCAGCAGCGCACCGGAGACGAGGCCGTTCCAGAGCACACCCACCAGTCCACCGCAGGCTCCGGCGAACACGCTCATCATGAGCTCGATGCGGGGCATGGGTCCGGGGAAGCGGTTGGCGGCCGCGGCTCAAATCTTGCGCTGCAGCGCGAGCACCAGGCGATCGACGTCGGCGTAATCGCAGTAGGCGTGCAGGCTTACGCGCAGCCCATCGATCACGCCGCGGTGCACGACGTGACGCAGGACGACGCCGTCCTCGGCCGCGAGCGCGGCGGCGAGCGTTGCATGGTCGCGGTTCGGCACGGCAAACGAGATGATGCCTGCCCAGAGCGATGGATGCGTGGGTGTCAGGATGACGAGACCGGGCAGACCCGTGAGTCGCTGCCGCAGTATGTTCATGAGCTCGCGGATGCGGGCGTTGATGCGGGCGCGATTCACGGCCAGCTGCAGCTCGATCGCGATGCCGACGCCCTCGAGACCCGGGCCGCGCAACCGGCCGCCCTGGCCGTACTTGGCCTGCGATTCGGGCCACGCGGCGTAGGGAAGCTCGATGACCGGGGGAACCGTGCCGAACCGGTCGGCGCCGTCCCAGCCCGTCGAGCGCTCGACGGTGAGTGGCCAGAGACGCGGGCGTGTATCGCGCCGCACGTAGAGCGCGCCGGTGCCGGCGCCCGCGTTCAGCCACTTGTGGAAGCAGGTCGCATAGGCGTCGCAGTCGAGCTCGGCGATGCGGACGTCGATCTGGCCCGGCGCCTGCGCGCCGTCGACGATACTGAACACGCCCTTCGCGCGTGCGAGCGCACACAGCTCCCGTGCCGGCATCACCGTCCCGTCGGTGTACTGCACGTGCGAGAAGAGGATGACCTTCGTCTGCGGCCCGATCGCGCCGGCGAATCGCGCGACGATCGACTCAGGTGTCGCCGGCACCCCGTCCTGCGGCAGCTGCGTCACCTTGTAGCCCCGGCGCTTCGCCTCGAGCAGCCACGGATAGACGGCGGCGGGGTGATCGTGGGTCGTCGTCAGGATCTCGTCGCCCGGCTGCAGGTCGAGCCCGCGCGCGACGACAGTCAGCGCTTCCTGCGTCCCGCCGGTGAAGGCGAGGTCCTCGGTCGCGGTGCCGAGAAAGGCGGCGATCGCGCCCAGCCGCGCGCGCATGCTGTCGAAGCCCAGCACCTGATCCTGGTATCGATGGAACTCCGCGCTCTGCTGCTCGCGGCTGCGGTACTCCTGCGCCATGACCGCGCGCAGGGTCGGACCGAAGCGCGCGGTGTCGAGCCAGGCGAGCGCCGGGTCGAGCACGAGCTGCGCCTTGAGCCACTGCCACAGCTCGCGCGAAACGTAGGGAACGTTGGCGGGCGAGAAGCTCGCTGCGGCGGCTACCGCCGGGGCGAATGAACTCGCGCCGAGCGCGCCGAGGAAGAACCTGCGCGAATGATGTTGCATGATGTCCAGTGAATCCGGCCGGTGTGGCCGCTGCCGCACGGCGGCGCAGTATGGCAGGATGAATCGCATGCAGGAAAGCTACGTCGAACGAATCCTCAAGGCGCGCGTCTACGAAGTCGCCGTGGAAACGCCTCTGGAGGACGCGCCACGCCTGTCGCGGCGGCTCGGGAACCGCGTGCTGTTCAAGCGCGAGGACCTGCAGCCGGTGTTCTCCTTCAAGCTGCGCGGCGCATACAACCGCATTGCGCATCTCTCGGACACCGTCGCGGCGCGCGGCGTCATCTGCGCATCGGCCGGCAACCATGCCCAGGGCGTGGCGCTCGCGGCGCGCCGCCGCGGCATCTCCTGCAGTGGTGGTGATGCCGCGCACGACGCCCGACATCAAGGTCCAGTCGGTGCTCGACCTCGGCGGCGAGGTCGTCCTGCATGGCGACGACTTCGATGCGGCCTACGAGCACGCGACCGGGCTCGAGCGCAGCCGCACGCTCACTTTCATCCATCCGTTCGACGATCCGGACGTGATCGCAGGTCAAGGCACGATCGGAGTCGAGATCCTGCGCCAGCATTCCGGGCGGATCGACGCCCTGTTCGTGCCGATCGGCGGTGGCGGGCTGATCAGCGGCATCGCGGCCTACGTGAAGGCTCTCTATCCGAAGATCCGCATCGTTGGAGTCGAGCCCGAGGACGCGGCGAGCATGCATCGATCGATCACCGCCGGGCAGCGCGTGACGCTCGACCGCGTGGGTATCTTTGCCGACGGCGTGGCAGTGCGCCGCGCGGGCGAGGAAACCTTCCGGCTGGCGCAGCGCTACGTCGACGAGATCGTGCTCGTAAACACCGACGAGATCTGCGCCGCGATCCAGGACATCTTCGAGGACAACCGGACCATCGCCGAACCGGCCGGCGCGCTCGCAGTTGCGGGGATCAAGCGCTACGTGGCTCGCGAAGGCCGCACCGGCGAGACACTGATCGCGATCAACAGCGGCGCGAACATCAACTTCGACCGGCTGCGTCACGTCGCCGAGCGCGCCGACCTGGGCGCCGGGCGCGAGGCGCTGTTCGCGGTCGAGATCCCGGAGCAGCCGGGCAGTTTCCTGCGCTTCTGCCAGGTCATCGGTCAGCGCAGCGTCACCGAGTTCAACTATCGCTATTCGGACGCGGGGCAGGCGCGGATCTTCGTCGGGCTCGCCCTCGCGGATGGCCGCCGCGAGAGGGAGGCGCTGCTGCGCGCGGTTGGCGAGGCCGGCTACCGGGTCGTCGACATGAGCGAGGACGAGATGGCGAAGCTCCACGTGCGGTACATGGTGGGCGGGCACGCGCCGTCGCTTACGCACGAGCGGCTGTTTCGCTTCGAGTTTCCGGAGCGGCCGGGCGCCTTGCTGCGGTTTCTCGAGGCGATCGGTGCACGCTGGAACATCAGCCTGTTCCATTACCGCAACCACGGCTCCGACCACGGGCGCGTGCTGGCGGGTGTGCAGGTTCCGCCGGCGGACGCCGAGGACTTCGCGCTTCATCTGCGCGAGCTGCACTACCCGTACGTCGACGAGACCGCGAACCCCGCCTACCGGATGTTCCTCGGCGGTTGAGCCCGGGTTTGCGGCGCTGCGGCCAGCGGTAGCATGATGCGCGCGTTCGGGAGCCGGTCGCCGGCCGGCGTTCGAGTCGCATCCACAACAAGTGCGGCCACGGCCGCGCATCGGGGGAGACATGAACTGGAAGCTGGTCCTGGGCGGTGGTCTGACGTGGTTCGTCGCCACCTTTCTCGTCTCGTTCCTGAACGGCTCGGTCATCCACGAGGGCATCCTGCAGGAAACCTACCGGGCAACCGCATCGTTCTGGCGGCCGGAACTGTTGCAGGAACCGCCGGACATGGCCGCCCTGATGCCGCGCTGGATCGTCACCGGGCTGATCAGCGCTTTCCTGATGGCGCTGGTCTACAGCTGGGTGCGTCCTGCGCTGACCGGCGCCGGCTGGCTGCGTGGCGTCAAGTTCGGCGTCATCGTCCTGATCCTGACGATCACCGTGGTGATCGGCTTTTCGGGCGTGTTCAACCTGCCCGACAAGCTCTGGACGTGGTGGACGATCGACGCGCTCATCTACCTGCCGATCGGCGGTGCAGCGCTCGGCTGGGTAGCGGAGAAGCTCGCTCCGGTCTCCACCGAGAGGCTCGCTGCCCATCCTGCAAGAACCTGACCTGACCGTCTATCAACCACGGCGCGTTCCTCTGCACGAGGAGCGCGCCGTGCGCGGTCTCGAACATCACCTGACACGCTGGCCCGGGATCGACCCGGCGCCATGGCTGCTGCTGCACGGCTGGGCGGACGCCGGCTCCACCTTCCAGTTCCTGGCGGATGCGTTGCCGGAGGAACGCACGCTCGTCGCACCCGACTGGCGCGGGTTCGGCCAAAGCGCGTGGCCCGGCGACGGTTACTGGTTTCCCGACTACTTCGCCGACCTCGACGCGCTGCTCGAGCAGCTTTCGCCCGATACCCCCGTGACGCTCGTCGGTCACAGCATGGGCGGCAACATTGCGATGATGTACGCCGGCATCCGCCCGGAACGGGTTCGTACCGTCGTATCGATCGACGCCTTCGGCCTGCCGCGAACGCGGCCTGAACAGGCGCCGGAACGCTATCGAAACTGGCTCGCGCAGCTCGAGGAGTCGTCGCCGTTCGCCCGATTCCCGTCGTACGAGGCCTTTGCGCAGTATCTGCACCGCCGCAGTCCGCGGCTGCCGCTCGAGCGCGCCGCGTTCATCGCCCGCGCCTGGGCCGAGACAGCAGAGGACGGAGGCGTGCGGATGCGCGCCGACCCGCGTCACAAGCGGGTCAACGCGGTTCTCTACCGCCGCGAGGAAGCTGAGGCGTGCTGGGAAGCAATCCGCGCCCCGCTGCTGCTCGTGGCCGCCGGGGAATCCGACTTCGCTGCACGCATCGCCGGCGACGACACCATTGGTCGCATGCGGGCAATCGTTCCGCACTGCCACGTAGTCAGCATCCCGGACTCCGGGCACATGGTCCATCACGAGCGGCCCGAGGCGCTTGCCGCCGCCATCGAGCATTTCGTCGCGCCGGTCGAGCGCCCGGCCGCACCGCGCTGAACGGTTGCCGCGGGCGAACGGCATCGGCCTCATACGCCGGTGCGTCGGCCCACCTATAATCGTGCGGTTCTGCCTCCCGATGCACCGATGACCGACTCCACGTCGAGCACCACCCGCTGGTTCGCCGAGCTGCGCCGCCGCAAGGTGGTGCGGGTCGCGGTCGTCTACGTCGTGATCGCGTGGCTCCTCATTCAGGTGGCCGATGCGACCTTCGAGCCGATCGGCCTGCCGACCTGGGCACACAGGCTGGTCATCGTGCTGGTTGTGCTCGGCTTTCCGCTCGCCTGCGGTCTCGCCTGGGCCTTCGACGTGACGCCACGCGGCATCGAGCGCACCTCGAGGAGGCATGAGGTACCGACGCGCGACGTCGGGCCGGGCGCGGCGGCCTGGCTCGCGCCGCAGCCGGCGCTCGCGGAGGCCGGCCCGATCCCGGCCGCGAACCCATCGGTCGCAATCCTCCCGTTCGCGGATATGAGCGCGGCGCGCGACCAGGAATATTTCTGCGACGGCATCGCCGAGGAAATCATCAATGCGCTCACCTGTGTGCGTGGACTGCAGGTCGCGTCGCGGACCTCATCCTTCCAGTTCAAGGCCCGTGCCGCGGACGTCCGCGAAATCGGCCGCTCGCTCGGTGTTACTGCGGTGCTCGAGGGCAGCGTGCGCCGCTCCGCCGAGCGCGTGCGCATCACCGCGCAGCTCGTGTCGAGCACGGACGGATTTCACCTGTGGTCGGAAAGCTTCGATCGCCGACTCGAGGACATCTTCGCCACCCAGACCGAGATCGCGGGCAACATCGTGAGCGCGCTGCGCTCCAGCCTGACGAAGGAGGAGGAAGAGCGGATCGAGCGCGGCGGAACGCGCAATCCGCAGGCCTACGAGTATTACCTGCGCGCGCAGCAGCTGCACAACGAGCACAGCGACACGACCATCAAGCAGGCGATCGGGCTGTTCCAGCGCGCGATCCAGGCCGATCCGGAGTTCGCCAAGGCCCACGCAGGGCTCGCGATGGCACTCGGCTCCGCGATCTTCTGGCGGATGGGTGTCAGCGCGGACGCGATGGACAATGGCCTCCGCGCCGCCCGGCGTGCGGAGGAGCTCGCGCCGGACCTGCCGGAAGCCTGGCTCGCGCAGGGCATCCTGCTTTCAGCGGCGCTACGGCCTGCGGAAGCCGACCGCGCGTTCGAGAAGGCGCTCGAGGGTCATCCGGATTCGTTCGAGGTGCTGCTCATGTACGCGCGGCATGCCTTCAGCTCCGGGCATACCGAAAAGTCGGCGGAACTCTTCGAGCGGGCGCGGCAGCTCGAGCCGAACGACTACCAGGTCGTGTCACTCCTGTCAGGCAGCCTGCGCAAGCTCGGCGACGAGAAGCGCGGGCTGGCGGCTGACCAGGCGACGATCGCCCTGATCGAGCGGCGGCTCGAGCTGTACCCGGAAGACACCCGCGCGCTGCATCTCGCGGCCGGTGCCTACGCGCGGCTTGGCCAGAGGGAACGCGCGCTGTCCGTATGCGAGCGCGCACTCACACTGCGGCCCAGGGAGTTTGCGACGCTCTACAACGTGGCGTGCGCGTACGCGTTGCTGGGTGAGAGAGAACGGGCGCTCGCGATCCTCGAGGGGTTCAGTGAGATCGGGCAGGGCAGCTTCGACTGGATCCGCGAGGACCCCGATTTCGCGAGCCTGCACGGCGATCCGCGCTTCGAGAGCGCGGTCGCGCGGCTGGTAGCCGTCACCCGCGCGCCGGGGACCGGCTGAGGTGGCGCGTTCGCGCGCGATGACGGCGCCTCTGGCGCTTGCGGCCGTGGTGATCGCGGCACTCGCCTGGTCGGCCGTCCACCCTTACGACCGGCTGACCTGGTGGCTCGAGGTGTTGCCGGTGCTCGTGGCCCTGCCGCTGCTCTTTGCCACCGCGCGACGCTTTCCGCTGACGCCGCTTGCGTACGTGCTGATCGCGATCCATTGTCTCGTCCTGGTGCTGGGTGGACACTACACTTACGCGCGCGTGCCGCTCGGGTTCTGGATGCAGGACTGGTTTGATCTCGCGCGCAACCACTACGACCGGATCGGCCATCTCATGCAGGGGTTCGCGCCGGCGATCATCGCGCGCGAGCTGCTGCTTCGTACCTCGCCGCTCGTACCCGGCAAGTGGCTGTTCGTCCTCGTCACGCTCAGCGTCCTCGGTGTAAGTGCGTTTTACGAGTTCACCGAGTGGTGGGCGGCGCTCGCCGGCGGCGAAGCGGCCGACTCGTTTCTAGGCACGCAGGGCGATCCCTGGGACACCCAATGGGACATGTTCCTGGCATTCTGCGGCGCCGTGTCGGCGCAGCTCCTGCTATCCCGCCTGCACGACCGACAGCTCGCCGAGCTCGCAGCCCCGCGCGCGTCGTCACGCGTCGCCCGATCCTGAAGGAATACGTGTCTTGCACCTGCCGAAACGACAACCGATCACCTACGTATGGGCGCGGCGCATTGCGATCTCGGTCGTCGGCGGTACGGTGCTGCTCATCGGCATCGCGATGCTCGTACTGCCCGGTCCCGGGCTGGTCGTGATACCCCTCGGTCTTGCGATTCTCGGTCTCGAGTACGCCTGGGCGCGGGTGTGGCTGCGCAAGGTCAAGGCGCGCACTGCGGATGTCTTCGATGTCATCCGGCGCAGTTATCCGTTTGCCCCCCGAAACGACCGCGACTGAACGCGTGTGATGAGCCCGCGGCGCGCAGACCGGCTAGCCGTTCTCCGCAACCGGGATTTCAGCGTCTATCTCGTCGCGCGGCTTCTGGGCACGCTGGCGGTGCAGATGCAGACCGTCGCCGTGGGCTGGCAGGTGTACGAGCTCACGCGCGACCCGCTCGACCTCGGCCTGATCGGGCTGTCGCAGTTCCTGCCTTTCGTCCTGCTGATCCTGCCGGCCGGTCAGATTGCCGACACCCGCGATCGCCGCCGCATCATCACGTTCTGCTATGCGCTCGAGTGTATCTGCGCCCTGCTGCTGCTTGCGGTGGCGGTGCGGGGCGTGACGGCGGCTGCGCCGGTCTTTGCGGTCATGGTCCTGTTCGGTGTGGCGCGTGCGTTCCAGATGCCGACCGGCCAGGCGCTGCTGCCGAATCTCGTGCCGCGCGAGCAGTTTGGAACCGCCGTCGCGATCAACTCTTCCACCTGGCAGATCGCGACCATCGCCGGGCCGGCGCTGGGCGGCATCGTCTACCTGGCCGGGGCGCCGGTGGTCTACGCGAGCGTCGCGGCGCTCTTCGCAATGTCCGTGACGCTGACGCTGATGCTCCGCGCGGGTGGCGACCGCGGCGGACCGCGTGAGCCGACGAGCCTTGAGACACTGCTCTCGGGCCTGCGGTTCGTGTACCGCCGTCGCGTGGTCCTGGGCGCGATCTCCCTCGACCTGTTCGCGGTGCTCTTCGGCGGCGCGACCGCGCTGCTGCCGGTCTATGCCGCGGACGTGCTGCACGTCGGCCCCGACGGCCTCGGCTGGCTGCGCACGGCGCCGGCGATCGGAGCATCGATCTGCGGAATCGCGTTGAGCCTGACTCCGATCTCGCGCCGGGTTGGCCGCGGCATGTTCGGCGGCGTGGTCGTCTTCGGTGCGGCGACGATCGTCTTCGGACTGTCCACCAGCTTCTGGCTGTCTCTCGTCGCACTGGTCGCGATGGGCGCGGGCGACATGGTGAGCGTCTATATCCGTCACCTGCTCGTGCAGCTCGAGACACCGGATGAGATCCGCGGACGCGTGAGCGCCGTGAACGCCGTGTTCATCGGCGCGTCGAACGAGCTCGGCGAATTCGAGTCGGGCGTCACCGCCGCCTGGTTCGGCACGGTCCCCGCAGTGATCGTCGGTGGTATTGCGACCCTTGGCGTGGCCGCGCTCTGGACGCGCCTCTTCCCCGAGCTTGCGCGCATGGATCGTCTGCCGCAGGGCCCGGCACCTCTCACAGCAGCGGCAACTGGGGCGTCTCGGGCGGCGGCACCCGAAAATGCGCGGTCGACAAGGTGAGCTCGCGCGCGGGCGCGAGACCATGCCGACGGCACGCGGCCTTGAAACGGGTCCGGATCAGGTCCGCGATCGGCCCCTCGCCCTTCATGCGCGTCCCGAAGCGGGGATCGTTGTCCTTGCCGCCGCGCATCGAGTTGATCAGCGACATGACGTGCGCGGCGCGGAGCGGCAGGTGGGCGTCGAGCCATTCCCTGAACAGGTCCTTGACTTCATAGGGCAGGCGCAGCAGCACGTAGCCGCAGGTCAGCGCACCGGCGTTGGCGCACGCTTCGATGATCTGCTCGAGCTCCGCGTCATTGACCGCGGGGATGATCGGAGCCACCAGCACGCCGACCGGTATCCCTGCTTCGCGCAATGCCCGCACCGCGTGCAGGCGCGCCGACGGCGATGGCGCCCGGGGCTCCAGTGTGCGCTTGAGGCGGGCGTCCAGCGTGGTGATGCTGACGAAGACGTTGACGAGGTCGTCCCGCGCCAGGTCCGTCAGCAGATCGATGTCCCGCTCGACGAGCATCGACTTCGTGACGATGGTCGCGGGATTGCGGAAACGGCACAGGACTTCCAGCAGCGAGCGCGTCACCCGGAGCTTGCGTTCGATGGGCTGGTAGGGATCCGTGCTCGCGCCGAGATTCACGGGTTTGCAGACGTAAGAGCGTCGCCGCAGCTCTGCATCGAGCAACCTGGCAGCGTCCTTCTTGTAGAAGAGCTTGGTCTCGAAATCGAGACCGGGCGACAGGTTCATGTACGCGTGGCCGGGACGGGCGTAGCAGTTATGCGAGACCGTCCCGTTGGCGATGAAGTCGCCGGTTCCAGTCGTGATGTCGTAGAGCTCGTGCACCCCCTGCAGTGCCTCGATGCTCACGACGCGGAGGTCAGCGGCCGACTTCAGCCGCTGATCGACAATGCTGCGCTTGCGGGGTATCGCCGGCTGGCATGCTCTGAAGAAGCGAAGATGCTCGCGCAGACCACCACGGATGCGAACGTAGTGCATCGGGCGTGCCCTTGCCGTCGACGCCGTCTCGAAGGCGGTATCGAATCCCATTTGACCGAGACAGTCCCGGGCGACCTGCAGGATGCGGCAGTCGCTGTTGGCGAAGCGAAGGGTGCCGTCACTGAAGGATCCCTCGGCATCGAACAGACCAGCGAGGTAGCCGTTGCCCCATTCGCCCTGAACCTCGTCGGGCCATGCGATCAAGCGCTCGATCGACTCGAAGTTTGTGCGTGACGAAGTCCTGATCTGGTCCATGCGCTTGCGGCCAGGCCTCGCTGCGCAGAACACGGCGCGCTGTGTTCCGATACCGAAGCCCGACAGATACTCCGCGGCGCGGTCGAGCGGCTCGAAGTCGGCCAGCGCCAGGCGAAAGCGATACTGGGTTTCCGGGCCGCGCTCGCGACGATCGCAGGCGTAAGACCTCAACAAAGCGTCGCCCCTGATGATTCCTGACAAGTAACCCCTGCGAAAATCGCGTGACTCGGACGCTCGCCGCCTGGGCGAGGCGTCACCTGCTGGGGCACCGATTCCGAGCAGGGAGTTGTGGGTCGTCAGGTGTGGCCTCTCACCGTTTGCACCAGGATCGACGAACTTCCAGCCGCGCTCGGTCAGGAAACGATGGTCCGCGCTCGCGACCAGTACCGTGCTGTCGGCGAGCGTGATGCGAAAGGCCTGGTTGTACGTCTTCCAGTGGGCAAGAACGCGCGTGCTGACAAAGCTTCGGTAGTGGCCGGAACGCACCGTTCCGCATATCTCGTCGCCGACCGCGAGCTCGGCCAGTGCCTTGGAGCCTCCGTCCGGTAGAAGCACTCCGGTATCGCCAGACATGCAGTAGACACAGCCATGCTCGCATCCGCGATATGGGTTGATCGAAACGTCGAAACCGATATCGGGCGAATCGTTCCGGGTGAGGATGCTCCTGGCATGCTCCGCGGTGACGGTCGTCTCGAGCGGCGGCAGCTCGGCGGCATCGGCTTCGTCGTCGCTCGAGTCATCGGTCGAGTTTCTCGACGCGCAGCGACTCGAAGCGACCCTCTGGATTTGAGAGCGCACCGCGTCCCTTGCGAATGTTTCGTGGGTCGGTCATGGCCTGTATAAATATACAGTACCGAGCGATGGGTCTGCCACCGTACGCGCGCGAACAATTCACCGCCTGAGCTGCGTTGCGCGCACGCGCGAGGTCCGCATCGCGATCCAGCGCTCGGATGATTTGTCCGAGGGACTTCGCGCTGATCGCGCGTGCGCCATCGAAGACGCAAACCCGCAGTCCGCCGGCATGGATTGGATCGTTCCGCGGTGTCGCGCGGACTGCATCTGCGCTCGGATACTGGGCGTATACTCGAAGCGTCTTCGCGTTTCGCAGCTGCGGCCGGGGTCAGCCGGCTGAAGGTTGGTGGCCATGAACCTCTCCTACGGAGATCCGCGTCAACCCGCCGGATGGTTGATGCGTTTGCGCCCTGTGGCGGGCGCTGGTCTTCTCGCCTGGCTGGCGTCGGGCTGCATGACGTCGAAGATCGAGGAAACGCGCCAGGTCGCGACGGCAATCCAGGCGAACGAGGCGATCGTGCTGCTGAAGAAGCCGCAGATCGAGGGCGTCGGAACGGAGGAGGAGTTTCTCGATTGCGTGCAGGAGAAGCTCGGCGGAAAGCTGATGCACCCGGAGGACGGCCAGTCGCGCCGTACCGAGCGGATGGGAGACGGCGTGCCCTTCCGGATCTACGGCGAACAGGAGTTCACCGACGCGCTGTTCCCCTGGTTCGAGCCGAGCACGGCCCCCGGCAATGCCGCCGGACTCAAGACACTGCTTGCGCGGCCCGGAGTTTCGGATCGCCTGAACCAGATCGGCGTGCGCTATATCGTCTGGCTCGATGGCAACACGAAGAAAACGGACGGCGGAGGCAGCATCACCTGTGCAGCGGGCCCCGGCGTGGCGGCCTGCATCGGTCTCGGGTGGTGGGAGAAGCAATCGGACTACGTCGCGGCGGTCTGGGATATTCAGAACGTCTCGGAAGTCGGTTCCGTCAGCACCGACGTCAGCGGAACGTCGATGATCATCGGCGCGGTGGCGCCGATCCCCATCATTACACCGGTGCGAGCCAAAGCCTGCGACCAACTCTCGGAACAGTTGCGGTCGTTCCTGTTCGGCAACGATATGGCCGTCGTCCCGGAGACGGCTGCGGGCCCACCGGCGGCCGCAGCCCCGACCGGCTGAAATTGAACCCGCGGCCCGGCGCGGGTTCCAAGCTGTGAGCGTTGCCGATCGGACCAGGCGTCCGGCTGACAGGGCCGCTCGTGGGAGACTTACCTCATGATGACGCGAAAAAGGTTGTGGTTGCTGGGGTTGCTCGCCGGCCTTGCCGCGCTCGTCGGTTGCAAGATGGAGAGCCAGACCTCGGGCATGCCGAGCATGCCGTCCCCGTCGTCATCCCCATCGTCATCCCCGTCGTCGCCGTCGTCGCAGCCATCCTCACCCAGCTCGTCCGGGGGCAGTCCGAGCACCTCCAGCGGCAGTCCGGGCACACCCAGCTCGTCGGAATCGAGCGAGTCGGGGAGTTCGGGTCAGGAAAACCCGTTCCCGGAGCAGGAGCAGGAGCAGAGTGGGTCGTCCGGCGGGAGCACCTCCAGTCCGGCCGAGAGCCAGAGCTCGGGTAGCGAAAGCTCGTCCGAGCCGCAACAGAGTGGTGGCGGCAGCACCACCGAGACGCCGTTCCCGCAGCAGCCGCAGGGCGGACCGATGAGCAGCGACAGCCCGCTGCCCTCGACGAATTCGAGCGGCGGAAGCTCGGGGGGCGGGCAGCAGCAGCCTGGCAGCTCACAGCCCTCCGGGCAGCAGGGTGGGGAGTCATCCCAGGGTGGAGAGCAGTCCCAGGGCGGACAGCCCCCGAGCACATCAGGCGGCGAATCCCAGTCCTCGAGTCAATCGAGCGGCGGCCAGACAAGCGGCGGCCAGACAAGCGGCGGCCAGACAAGCGGTGGTCAGACAAGCGGTGGTCAGACAAGCGGCGGTCAGACCAGCGGTGGTCAGACAAGCGGCGGCCAGACGAGCGGTGGTCAGACGAGTGGCGGCCAGACGAGCGGCGGTCAGACCAGCGGCGGCCAGACGAGTGGCGGCCAGACGAGTGGCGGTCAGACGAGCGGCGGCCAGACGAGCGGCGGCCAGACGAGCGGCAGCCAGACGGTGGTGGCCAGACAAGTGGTGGTCAGACCAGCCAGTCAGGCGGGGGAGGCACGCCGTCGACCGGTCAGCAGCCTGGCGGTGCGCCGGCGGGCGGCGGTACACCCTCAGCAGGCGGTGGCGCACCCGGCGGCCCGACCGTTACTGTCGTTCCAGTAATACCGGGAGCGGGCAGTCTTCCGGGCATTGACCTGCCCACAGGTTCGCCCGGAGCGGGCACGCCAGGTGCACCAGGTTCCCCAACGCCGACCGGCGGAGGCACGGGTGCCCCGGGTGGCGATCAGCCCGCCGGCCAATCCGGCCAATCCGGCCAATCCGGTCAATCCGGGCCAGTCGGGCCAGGATTCGCAGCAATCCGGTCAGGGTTCCGCCGGCACGTCTGCACAGGGCGGCTCCCCGAGCGCCGGTGGACAGGAGGGATCGTCGGGTGGCCGGGCAGGGGGGTACCCCGAAGCCAGCGGCGGCGCCGGGGGTCCGGGTGGCGGTCCGATGACCACGGAGGACAAGCGCGCGCAGATCGACCGTCGGTTCGATGAGACTTTCGCCGTGTTCGACGAGCGCATGCGCAAGGAGCAGGAAACGCTCTCTCGCGAGCGCGCGGCGAGTGGTGGCGGCGCAGGCGAAGGATCAGGCGGCGAGGAAGAGGGCGACGAAGCCGGCGACACCGCGAGTGGCCAGGGCGAGGGCGGCGAGACGGGTGAAGCCGAATCAACCGGTACGGGTGAGGACGAAGGTGGTAGCGGTGAACCGGGCGGGCGCGGCGAGCAGGCGGGCGAGCAGGCGGGTGAGCAGAGCGGTGGCGGTGGCGGTGTGGGCGGCGGATCTGGCGGCGGCGCCGGCCCGGCAGCCGTCCCGGCTGACATCCCGGACGGCAGCGACGACGATATCGTAGCCCGGCAGTTGCGCGAGGCCGCGATGAAGGAGAAGGATCCCGAGCTTCGCGCGCGTCTGTGGGAAGAGTATCGGCAGTACAAGAAGGGAAGCTCGTGACAGCCAGAACGTTTGAACGTTCCGTCGTGATGCGCACGATCGCGTTTTGCGCGGTTGTGATGCTCGTGGGCTGCGTCGTGCAGCAGCAGCGGCCGATTACGCGGCTCTATGCCGAGAAGGCGGTCGCCGAGGTTCCGGAGGACGAGCTCCTCGACGTCGGCATACGCCTGTTCGATCCCAACATCCCGGAGGACGAGGCCGAGCAGGAGAAAAAGCGCGTCTTCCCGGACGTGCGCCAGGCGGAGTCCCGCTACATCCCGACCCTGATCCGCGACACGCTCGAGGACACGGGTTACTGGGGCCAGGCCCGCGTGCTCCCCGCCGACGGCACGGGCATGGACGTGTACGTCGACGGGAAGATCCTCGAGTCCGACGGGCGTGGCATCAAGCTCGACATCACGGTCAGCGACGCCACCGGCCGCGAGTGGTTCTCCAAGGTATACGAGGCCGAAGCGGATCTGCGCGCCTACAAGGACACGATCTCCAAGCCGAAGGACCCGTTCGACAACGTCTACAACACTCTCGCCAATGACATGCTCGCGGCGCGACGCAAGCTCACCACCGAGCAGCGCGTCCAGATCCGCGACGTGTCGCACCTGCGCTTCGCCAGTGATCTCGCGCCCTACGCATTCACCGGCTACCTCGAAAAGGACCGCAAGGGCGTCTACAAGGTGGTGCGCCTGCCGGCCCCGGGCGATCCGATGACGGAGCGAATGGATCGCGTGCGCGAGCGTGACTACACGCTGGTCGATACGCTGAACGAGTACTACACGACCTTCGGCGTCAAAATGTCGGACTCGTACACGAACTGGCGAAAATACAGCCACGAAGAGCTCGAGGCCGAATCGCTCGCGAAGCGGCAGGCACTGACCCGGCAGGTGCTGGGCGCCGTGGCGGTCATCGGCGGCATCATCGCAGAGTCCGAGACGAGCTCGAGCGCCGGTTCCGCTGCCGCGACGGCTGCGGTGCTGGGTGGCATCTACGCCGTCAAGAGCGGATTCGACAAGCGTGCCGAGATCAAGCTGCACAGTGAATCGCTGAAGCAGCTCGGTGATTCCTTCCAGGCTGAGGTGCAGCCGATGGTCGTCGACATCGAGGGCCGCACGCTGCAGCTCAAGGGCTCCGCCGAGGAGCAGTACGCCGAGTGGCGGCGGCTGCTCAAGGACCTCTACGAAAACGAAACCGGTCTGCCCGCGGCCACCAGCGCAACGGCAGCAGGCGAAGAACCACCAGGGGCCACGCGGCCCTGACTCTCAATCCGGGTGACGAATGCTCGAAAACGGGCAGGTTCTGGCTGCGCGGTTCTTGCTGCTGCGCAGGCTCGGCGCAGGCCGCTGGGGCGAAGTCTGGCTCGCCCGCGACCAGGAGCGCGGCCGTGACATTGCGCTGAAAGTCCTCACGCCGGAGCTGGCCGGGGATCCGGTGTCACGCGCGCGATTCCTCGACACCGCACGGCTGCAGGCTGCCCTGGGGGATGACCACGTGCTCCGCTGCGAGGACGTGGTTGACGCAGATCCGTGCCTCGCGGTCCTCGACTACGCGCCGGGCGGCGATCTCCGTGCCTGGCGCGGCCGCCCGTGGTTCGAACTGGTGCCCGCGCTCGATCGAATCGCGCAAGGCCTGGCGGTGCTGCATGCGCGGGGGTACGTGCATCGGGATCTCAAGCCCGCAAACGTGCTGCTCGACGAGCATGGCCAGGCGGTACTGTCCGACCTTGGGGTGGCCGCCCGTATCGGGGCGCCCGGCGCGCCGGCGCCCGGATCGCCGTTCAGCGCAAGCCCGCAGCAGCTGCAGGCAGAGCCCCCGTCCGTGGCGGACGACGTGTACGGTTTTGGAGCGCTCGCCTACGAGCTCCTGTCCGGGTATCCACCCTACTATCCCGACGCTGCGGCGGCCGCGGCCGGTGCGGGCCTTCCGTCGACGATTCGCTCGCGGGTCGCGGTTCCAGCGGCGCTCGAGCAGCTCGTGCTGGCCTGCCTCGCTCGTGTGCCGGGCGACCGACCCCGCGACATGCAGAACCTCCGCGACGCGCTTGCACGGCTGCCGCCGCGCGAAAGCCTTGAGGATCCGGCGCCGAACGAATCGCGTGCCGTTCTGAGTCCACCGGCCGGGGCGGCGGCTCCCATCCAGCCCCGCTGGCACCGGACTGCCGACGTTGGCGGAGGCGGCGCGGATCGTGGCCGGCAGGGACTCAGGCGCGGCCTCGTGTGGTCCGCGTTCGCCGTGCTCCTGATCGCTGCGATACTGGTCATCTTCGCGTTGCCGCGCTGGGTTCAGCCGCCGCCCACCGCGGTGACTCCCGTTGCGGAGGATCCGGCGGCCGCGGAGGCGGCCCGTGCGGCCGAGCGCGCAGGCCGCGAGCGCGACCTCAAGCGCCTCGCGACGCTCAAGAGGGAATACGAGCAACTGCTGCCCGGCGTACGCGATCGGCTCGACAAGCTGGCGGCGAGAGCGGCCGGGGACTGGGGCGGCGATCCCTTCGTGCGCGCCCGCAGGACCTTCGATTCTGCGACGCAGAAAGCCGCGGACCGCGACTACGAAGCCGCGCTGGCGGAACTGAAGCGCGTCGTTCCGGACCTCGCCACTACCGAGGCGGCCGCCGCCGGAGCGCTGCGATCGGCGCTCGAGGCCGGTCGAGCGGCGCTCGAAAGCGGCTCGGCCGCGGATGCCACACGCCAGTTCTCGCTGGCGCTCAAGTTGCAGCCCGGCCACCCACAGGCCGCGCGCGGTCTCGAGCGCGCACGCAGCCTCGATGAAGTGCGCCGCCTGCTCGCGGACGCGCAAGCTCTCGAAGCGGAAGGCCGAACGGAGGAGGCGGCGACGCTGTATCGGAAGGCGCTCTCGCTCGATCGCGATACGACCGCCGCGCAGCAGGCGCTGGCAGGGATCCAGGCTGCGCAATCAGGCGCCGAGTTCGCGAGCGCGATGTCGCAGGGGCTCGGTGCGCTCGCCGGCGGCGATCTGGACGGCGCGCGCGCAGCCTTCGAGCGCGCCGGACGGATACGACCGGGCGCCCCGGAGGTCCAGGACGGGCTGGCGCAGGTGGCGCGCGCCCGGGGCGATGCCGGCATAGCGACCGAGCTGTCGAACGCAGAGCGTGCCGAGCGCGAGGAGCGCTGGCAGGCGGCCTTGGAGGCCTTTCGCCGTGCGCTTGCGATCGACCCGAATCTGCTCGCGGCACAGCAGGGCGTGGCGCGCACCGAGCCGCGCGCGGCGCTCGAGGGCGAGCTCAACGGCTTCGCGGGACGCCCCGAGCGATTGTTCTCGACCGAGGTACGCGCGGCCGCGCGCAATTCACTTCGCCGGGCCGAGGCGGTTGGCAGTCCCGGTCCCGTGCTGCAGCGGCAGATCGAGACGGTGACTGCGCTGGTGAAGGCGGCGGAGGTGCCCGTCGACATCGCGTTGACGTCGGATAATCAGACTGACGTTACGATCTACCGCATCGGGCGCATCGGCACGTTCGAGCGCAAGGATATGCAACTGCTGCCCGGGCGTTACACCATCGTCGGGACGCGCGCGGGTTATCGAGATGTCCGGCGGGAGCTGATGATTCTGCCCGGCCAGGCGCCGCCGCAAGCGCTGGCGATTCGATGCGAGGAGCCGATTTGAGCGCACAGCTGATCATCCGCGAACCACTCGGCGAGCGGCTCCTGGCCGACCGGGCATTGCCTGTGTCGATCGGCGGCGCCGGCAGCGACATCGTGCTGCCTGCCTCCGCCTCCGGGCCGCTGGCATGGATCGGCGTCCAGGACGGGCAGCTCTTCCTGCAGCCGGCCTCGGCGGAGGCCGTCGTGCTGCACAACGGTGCGCGCATCTCCGGTTCGACGTGGCTGCGTACCGGTGACGTACTGGACGTCGGCGGTGGTCGCCTGCGCCTCCGCGCGGACGGCGAGACGCGCCTGCTCGAGGTGATCGCGGGCGCCGCGGACAATGCCACTGCGCCTCCGCAGGTGGCCGACACCGCGTCGGTCGCGGGCGCGGGCGGCGAGGATCAGCCCATCGAGGCGGTCGCATTCCGGCGAGCCGGCCAGGTCGTGGCAGCCCGGACATCGCCGCCCTGGCGCCGAATCGGCATCTATCGCCGGGCTCGCGCTGCTCGCTGGTCTGGCGGGCTACCTGTTCACATCGGTACCGATTCAGCTCGACATCGATCCGGTTCCCGAACGGCTGTCCTTCGAGGGCGGTTCGCCGGCGCCCGGTATCGGCACGAGCCGCCTGATGCGGCCGGGTGAATACACCCTCGTCGCCGAGCACCAGGGTTACGAAACTCTGCGTGTGCCGCTCGAGGTGGCTCGGGACGGCAAGCGGCAGTTTCGCTTCAGCCTGAAAATGCTGCCGGGACGGCTGCGCATCGATTTGCCGGCGCCGGGTGAGATCAGCATCGACGGCAAGCCGGCCGGCAAGGCGCCCGGGGAATTCAAGCTCGCCGCCGGCACGCACAAGGTGCTGATCGACACCGAGCGATATCTCGATTTCGCAACCGACGTCGTGATCGAGGGCAAGGACGTGCTGCAGGCCCTGGCGCCGAAGCTGGTGCCCGGCTGGGCCAAGGTGTCGATCTCGAGCGAACCGTCCGGCGCCGAAACGCTGGTGGGTGGTGAGCCGCGGGGGACGACACCGGTGGAGCTCGAGCTGATGGGCGGCAACCACCGTCTCGAGCTGCGCCGACCGGGGTTCAAGACCTGGGTCAGCGACATCCAGGTCAAGGCGAACGAGCCCATGGTCGTGGGGCCGGTGCGGCTCGGAATCCCGGATGGACGGCTTGCCGTGCGCAGCTCGCCGTCGGGTGCGAACGTCACCATCGGTGGCGCCTTCCGCGGCCGCACGCCGCTCGACGTCGATGTCCGGCCCGACGTCGTCCAGGCGGTCTCCGTCTCACGCGAGGGCTACGAGTCCGCAGGCCGCGATGTCACGATCGCATCCGGCGCCCGGCAACAGATCGAACTGACGCTGAAGCCGATCCTCGGTGACGTGATCGTCCGCGCGACACCCGCCGACGCGGAGCTCTTCGTAGACGGACGCTCGCGCGGGGCAGCAAACCAGACGCTGCGCCTGCCGGCGACTGCGCACGCAATCGAGATACGCAAGCCGGGGTACGTCACCCACAAAGCCACGGTCACGCCGCGCTCGGGTCTGCCGCAGAACCTCGAAGTCGACCCTGCTCGAAGGCGTCGCCGCGCCGGCACCGGCGGCGACCGCTGCGACAGGCGAGGCTCAGCCTGCGAGCGGTGCCGCGGCGCAGCCGGCCATGGTCGCGCTCGTCCCGACGCTGCGAACCCGCACCGGGCAGGAGCTCAAGCTCCTGCCCGCAGCCAGCTTCACCATGGGAAGTCCGCGGCGAGAGGCCGGACGTCGCGCCAACGAGGCGCAGCGGCCGGTCGACCTGCGGCGTCGCTACTACGTTTCGACGCACGAAGTCACGAACGAAGACTTCAAGAAGTTCCGTGCGGAGCACCGCTCCGGGTTCGTCGGCCAGAACACGCTGGAACTCGGGCGTCAGCCGGTGGTCAATGTGAATTGGCAGGACGCCGCGGCGTTCTGCAACTGGCTTTCCGCGGAGGCCGGGCTGACACCCGCCTACGAGAAGCGGGGTGACGGGTTGGCCGCGGTCGTTCCCGTGCCCAACGGCTACCGGCTTCCGACCGAGGCGGAGTGGGAGTTCGTCGCCCGCTGGGAGGGCGGCGGGCGCCTGCGCAAGTATCCCTGGGGCGAGTCCCTGCCCGGTGCCGGCCGGTGCAGGCAACTTCGCCGACCGGCGCGCACAGCCGGTCGTTCCGCAGGTGCTGGTGGATTTCGATGACGGCTTCGTCGTGAGTGCGCCGGTCGGGAGCTTTGCGCCGAACTCGCTCGGTTTCTTCGACCTGGGCGGCAACGTCGCCGAGTGGACGCACGACCTCTACACTGTGCAGCCGCCCGCGAGCGCGGTGGCCGTCGATCCGGTTGCCACCGGTGAAGGATCTATCTTTGTCCTGCGCGGCTCCAGCTGGAAGCATTCCTCGGTGACTGAACTGCGGCTCGCATTCAGGGACTATGGCAATGGCAAACGCAACGACACGGGCTTCCGTATCGCCCGCTACGCGCAGTAGGCGCGATCTGCGGCTGCTTCTGCTGCTCGCGCTGGCCTGCGCGGCCGGCCTGACCGTGCTGCGCGCGCAGGAAACGACGCCCCCTGCGACGCCCGCGGCCGAGGCGCCGGCGACCGGTGAACCCGGCGTAGCCGACGAGCCGGAGAAGATCGACTTCCCCGATGCGCCGGATCCTGGCGCCACGCCGCCGGCGCAGCCCGCAAGTCAGCCGTCCCCGCCGCCCACGTCCGGAGCCGCCGAGCAAGAGCCGGCCGACGACGAAGAGCCGCCTCCAGACGCCACGCCGCGCACGCCCGGCGTCGTCGGGCCGACACCCGGTCGCTTCGAGCCGACGGAGAAAGTGCGGGCGGACTTCGACGTTTCCTTCCCTGTAGACATCTGATCCGGAGAGTCCATGGCCAGAGTCATGTCCCGCGCGCCGAGCGAGCTGGTCTTCAGTCTCTTCGCGCTGATCATCGCCATCATCGCGGTCCATTCGGTGTACGTGACCGTCGTGCGGCCGAGGGCCGCCATCGTGATCGCGGCGCAGCGCGAGGGCATGAAGAACGATCCCAACTTCGTCTCGCGAGCGATCGCTCTATGTCGTGCTGAAGGACTGGGAGCAGGAGTCCTGCGTGATCCTCGCGCTCTGGGCGCTCGCGATCATCGGCTACAAGAGCTGGCACACGCGGGCCGAGCGCCAGCTCCTCGAGCGCGACCTGGTGCACGTTCCGGAGGGAATGCGGATCCTGCCCGAGGACACCCGCGAGTACGCACGCCAGCTCGAGGCGTTGCCGCCGGCCGAGGCCAGCGGGCTGCTGCCGCGGGCGCTGCTCGTCGCTCTGTATCGCTTCGGCGCGACACGCAACATACAGGACGTGTCGGATGCCGCACGCGGAGTGTGCTCCGGCGAGGCGGACCGGCTGGACTCGGAGCTTTCGATGCTGCGCTACATCGCGTGGGCGATCCCGGCGATCGGGTTCATCGGCACGGTCCGCGGCATCGGCGACGCGCTCGGCGAGGCCCACAAGGCGGTGACCGGCGACGTCTCGGGCGTCACGGAAGGACTGGGCGTGGCGTTCAACTCCACGCTGATCGCGCTGCTCATCAGCATCGTGCTCATGTTTCTGCTTCACCAGCTGCAGCTTGCGCAGGAGCGCCTGGTGCTCGACAGCGAGACGTACCTGGATCAGCGTCTCATCCGCCACATGCAGGTGCGCTGACCGATGACCCTGGCGCTCGAAATCAACGATGCCGGCCTCGTGCTCGCGAGCGAGGGTGAGCTGCTCGCCGAGGAGCCCGGCATTGCGATGCTCGACGGCGCCGAACCGCAAACCGGCGCCGAGGCGGCGAAGCGCGCGCGTCTGAAGCCGCTGTTTGCGGAGTACCGTCACTGGCAGGACCTTGCGGATGCGCCTCTGGCTCGCCCGATGCCGGCGGCGCGGACGCTCGCCGAGGTCGCCTATGCACAACTCGCGGCCCTGAGGCGCGCCGTGTCCGGTCGGGATGCCACGACGCTCCTCGCGGTGCCGGCCGCATACACGCGCGATCAGCTCGCATTGCTGCTCGGCATTGCGCGGGAGGCGGGCTTCGAGCCGACCGGCCTCGTCGACGCGGCCCTGGCGGCCGTCGCGCGCGAGCCCGCGCCGGCACAGCTCATCCATATCGACCTCGGACTGCACCAGGCCACGCTGTCGGTGCTCGAGCACGCCGGACATCTGCGACGATCGCGCTACGAGCTGCTGCCCCAGCGCGGATTGCTGGCCCTGCAGCAGGGCTGGCTGGACATGATCGCCTCGTCATTCGTGCGCCGTACACGTTTCGATCCGCTGCACGAGGCAGGCAGCGAACAGCGCATGTGCGACGAGCTGCCGGGGTGGCTGGCGACGGCGGCGGAAGGCGGCGTGGTCAATATCGAGCTGACCTCGGCGGATGGCCCGCTTTCCGTCGAGATCCCGGCGGAGGAGTTCGCGGCGGCCGCCCGGCATCATTACGACGATTACCTCCGCGCGGTGCAGCGTGCGCGGCCGACCGGCGGGACGCTGCACCTCAGGCTGAGTCACCGATGCGCGGCCCTGCCCGGGCTCCGCGAACGGCTGGCCGAGCTGCGTGACGTGGAGATCGCGACGCTCCCGCGCGGGGCCGCCGTACTCGGCGCGCTCGCCTTCGAAGCGCGACATCCGGCGTGACGCGCGGCAGCTCACGCTCGTGCAGCATCTCCCGGTTGCCGCGCTCGGTGAATCGGCGCCGGCGGCGGAGCGACGCTCGACCGTTCCCGTCGAGCTGCGCCCGACACATCTGGTGCACCGCAGCCGGGCCTACGCCCTGCGCGGCCGGCCGCTCACGCTCGGTAGCGGCGTGCCGCACGACCGGCGCGTGCTGCCGCTCGAGGCCGGACCCGGGGTGTCGCGCGTGCACTGCAGCCTTCGTCACATCGACGGCGGCGCGGTATGGCTCGAGGATCACAGCACCTACGGGACTTTTCTCAACGACGAACGGATCAGCGGCCGCATCGAGCTGCGGGCGGGCGACCGGCTGCGTATCGGCAGCCCGGGCGTCGAGTGCGAGCTGGTGCGCGCGGTGGACGACGATGGCGCGCCGTAAGATCGAGGTCTTCAGCCTGTCCTTCCTGGACGTGATCGCGTGCGGGTTCGGCGCGATCGTGCTCTTCTACACGATCCTGAGCGCGCAGGCCGGCGTGCAGCGGCAGGAGCGCAACGACGACATCCTTGCGGAGGTCGATCTGCTCGAGGAGCAGGTCCTCGAGGGCTACGAGAACCTGGTCGTGTTGCGCAACTCGCTCGACGAAACGGAAGAGAAGACGCCCGCCTCGGACGCCGCGGCGCGCATGATCGAGGAGATGGAGCGCCTGAAGGAGCAGCTCGCGCTCTCGAACAACGAGACCCTGTCGCGGCGCGAGGCTATCGAGAAGCTGAAGCAGGATCTCAAGTCTCTCGAAGAGGGACGCCGCCGGCTCGAGGGTGGGCACGACGAGCGAGGGCCGGTCGGGTGATCGCGTCAAGGCCTTCGAGGGCACGGGCGACCGCAAGTACTTCATCGGCCTCAGCGTCAAGGGCGAGCGGATCCTCGTGCTCGTCGACGTCTCGGCGAGCATGCTCGACGAGACGGTGGTCAACGTGATCCGCCTGCGCAACATGCCCGAGTCTCGCCGCCGCTCCGCAGACAAGTGGCGTCGCGCGATCGCGACCGTCGACTGGATCACCGCGCAGCTGCCACCGAAGTCGAAGTTCCAGATCTACGGCTTCAACACCCAGGCGAAGCCGCTGGTGCCCGGCAGCGCCGGCAAGTGGCTCGACGCCAGTGACCCGACTGCGCTCAGCGGATCGATCGCCGAGCTGCGCAAGATCGTGCCGCAGGACGGCACGAGCCTGGAGAACGCCTTCGCCGTCATCGGCCAGCTTTCTCCGCAGCCGGACAGCGTGATCATCGTGACCGACGGGCTGCCGACGCAAGGCGACAGCCCGCCGGCCATTCGCAAGACGGTCGACGGCGATCAACGGCTCAAGCTGTTCGAGAGGGCGCTCGCCCGGCTGCCGCGGGGCGTCGCCGTCAACGTGATCCTGCTGCCGATGGAAGGCGACCCGATGGCGCCGACCGCCTACTGGGCGCTCACCCGGCGCACCGGCGGGGTCTTCCTCAGCCCGGCGCGGGACTGGCCATGAAGACCCGGCTCGGTCGCCGCGACGTCGAGACATTCAGCCTGTCCTTCCTGGACGCGATCTGCTGCGGCTTCGGCGCGGTCATCCTGCTGCTGGTGCTGACCGAGGTCGGAGAGCCGATCGTCTTCGAGCAGACCCGCGAGGAACTCGAGGGGCGGGTGGTCAAGCTGCAGGAGGAGCTCGAGGAGATCCGCGGCACGACCGAGGTGCTGACCCGCGAGGTCGCCGCGAGCCGGGGCGAGCTCACGGAGGAGCAGCTGAAGATCGCGCGGCTGCGCGGCGATCTGAGCGCGCTCCGCGGCCAGTTCCAGTCCTCGAAACAGGAGTCCGAGATCCAGAACAAGCTCGAGGGCGAGCTCGTATCCGCGCAGCAGGAGCTGACCGAGGAGATGAAACGCCTGCTCGGCTCGCAGTACCGTCGCCCGACGACGGACGCGATCGGCGGCATCCCGGTCGACAGCGAGTACGTCATCTTCATCATCGATACCTCGGGCAGCATGTACAACTACGTGTGGCCCACGTTGCTCAAGAAGATCGAGGAGACGCTCAACATCTACCCGAAGGTGAAGGGCTTCCAGGTCATGAGCGACGAGGGCGGCTACATGTTCCCGAGCTACCGCGGCAAGTGGCTGACCGATTCGCCGGTGCAGCGCAAGGCCGTCGTCGACCGGCTGCGGAACTGGACGCCATTCAGCAATTCGAGTCCCGTGGAGGGTATCGTCGAGGCCATCCGCACGTATTATTCGAAGGAACGCAAGATCAGCCTCTATGTGTTCGGCGACGAATTCACGGGCAGTTCGATCGATTCGGTGGTGAAGGCAGTGGACATGATCAACCGCGAGGACAAGACCGGCCAGCGACGCGTGCGCATACACGCGATCGGTTTCCCGGTGCGCCCGGATGCGCCGCAGTACACCAGCATCCGCTTCGCTACACTGATGCGCATCCTGTGCCAGCGCAACGGCGGTACCTTCGTGGGGATCGACAAGTCAGAAGCGCGTTCGGCGCATGGCTCATCGCGGCGCTCCGCTGCTCGCCGGCGGCTGCCTGACCACGCGGTTCGAGCCCGAGCCGAGCATTCCGGTGCCGCTGGTCGTTCGCATCCCTGCGGTGGTCGGAATCTACATGTCGCCGGAGTTCCGCACGGCGGTGCACACCGAGGAGCGTGACGGGTCCAAGTACGAAGTCGCCCTCGGGAAGCCGCAGTCCGAGGGCTTCGAGCGCCTGATGGGGGCGATGTTCACGCGCACCGTGAACGTGACTGCGAGCGATGCCGGCGCGCGCACCGACCCGCAGATCCGCGCGGTGCTCGAGCCGATACTCGAGGACTATTCCTTCGTCACCCCGCGGGACGCCGGCGCGCGCATCTTCGCGGTGAGCCTGAAGTACCGTATCAACGGTTATGACCCGGCGGGCAAGATGTTCGAGTCGTGGAGCTTCACCGGATACGGGAGCGTGGCTGCGGCGACGCTGCCCTCGCCCAGCAACGAGCCGTTGCAGGAAGCGACGGCCCTCGCGATGCGGGATGCGGCGGCCAAGCTTGCGGCCGAATTCAAGGATGCTGCGATCGCGCGCGGGCTGATTCCGGCCGAAGGCGCGATATCGCCGGCCGAAGTCACGCCGATGTCCTACTAGCCGCGCGGCTCAAGCGCCGCCGGTCTGCTCCTTGCTCTCCGTGGGCTGCGGCTCGGGCGTCGGCTCGAAGTAAGTCTGCGCAAAATGAACGTCCGCGGTGTCCGACGGCTTGCCCTCGATGAGCCGCGGCCTGTAACGCGCCGTTTCCGCCGCGTCGAGCGTCGCCTCGGCCATGCGCGGGCTGCCATCGTTCGCAACCACCTCCGCGTCACGAACACGCCCCTCCGCTGTCACGGTCAGCTCGATCTCGACGGTGTGGGGCGAGACTTCCTCGGGCGGACGGCGCTCGAAGCGGTCCCATTCCGACGGGCGGATGTAATGCAGCAGCACCGGCCGGGCGAACAGCATTTCCGCGAGCGTGGAATCCCCGGTCCTGACCTCGCGCGCCGCGCTCCATGCCGCCTGGTAGTGCGGCATCGCCCGGTCGTGCTGCAGCCGCGTCTGATACCAGTCGCCGAGCTGGGTGCGCACGTCGGCGATGCTCGCGGGCGAGGGCTTTGGCTGACTCTCCGCGATCTTGAGCGCGCGCTCGAGCGCCCGTTCGCCCTCGGTCGCGAGCGCGTTGGGGAGCCGCCATGTCGCCCCGTCCGCTGCCCCGGGAATGGTGTTGAAGGCATTGGCCGGGTTCGGGTTCGGGTCCGACTCGAATCCCCGGTCGGAGGGCTGCAGCAGCGGCCGGCGGTAGTTCTCCGCCAGCGCGGTCAACGGACCGATCAGCGCAGGCGAGTTCTCGCCCTCGCCGTTCTCGACGATCGTGATCGCGTGGCGGAGCGTGAGGCGCGCCGCATCGTACGCGCCGACACGCGTATACCAGCGGGCAATCGTCTCGAGCCGCGGCACGATTTCGGGCGAACTGCGCCCGTACTTCCGCTCGACGATTCGCAAGCCGTACTTCTGCGCGTCGTGCGCCGCATCGAGCTGTTTCATCACCGTCAGCGAGTCGGTGAACTTGTCGATCAACGGCAGCTGCGCCTCGTCGAACAGGCCCTCGTTACGGCGTGCGAGCGCGAGTGCCCGTTCGAAGCGCGCCACCGCGACCTCGTGTCGGTTGGCATCGTGATAGACGACCGCCAGGCCAGCATTGGCGCGTGCAAGCCGCGAGCCCGCCCGGGTGCCGGAGGCCTCTATGAGCTCGATGACGCGCAGGTAGGACGCTTCGGCCCCGCTCAAGTCGCCGGCGAGACTCTGGGTCGCGGCGAGATTCATGATCGCGACCTGCAACTCGTCGTCGGATCCCTCCTGCTCGGTCAGCGTGACGACCTGCTGCGCGGGCACGAGCGCCTTCTCGAACTGGCGGTCGTCGAACAAGCGGCGAAACTCCGTGTACGCCACGCTTCGCGACGGTTGAGCATCGGCCGCGCTTGTCACCGCGGGTGCGGCGGCGGTGTCGGTCACCGCGGGCGCCTGCGCGGCACCTTCTGCGGCGCCGTCGGTCACCGGGGGTGCTTGCGTGTCATCCTGCCCCGGCGCTGCTGACCGTACCGCTTCCGTCTCGGAGGGCGTGATCTCGTGCTCCGCTTCGACCTTCGGCGGCGGCCCAGGGTCAGCTGGCTCGGGTGCGGGCTGCGCAAGCGCCCAGCCGCAAGCGCCCACCGCCGCGGCACCGGCGAGATATCGCCGTCGAAGGCGCGCGTACTTGTCTTTCGTCGTCATGGCAGGGCAGGCCAGGCACCGTCCATGGGGTGTGCCAAGCAGAACACGCTGGCGGGCCGCCTGCAACCTGCCCGGACGTTGCCGGAAAGCCTCAGCGGCGCCGGCGGCGACGCCCGCCGGACGGCACGTTGTCTCGCAGCTCCTCGAGCCAGACCGTGGCCGGTGAGTCACTCGGCGCACGCCAGTCGCTGCGCGGCGACAGCGAGCCGCCCGAGCCGACTTTCGGTCCGTTGGGCATGGCCGAGCGCTTGAACTGGCTGGTTGCAAAGAAGCGCAGCAGGAACACCTCGAGCCAGTGGCAGAGCGTCGCGAGATCGTACTCGCGCTGCTCGGATGCGGGCACGGTGTCGGGCCACACGCCCGCCCGGCGATCGCGCCAGGCGCTCCAGGCGAGGAACGCGACCTTGCTGGGACGGTAGCCGAACCGGCTCAGGTAGTAGAGATTGAAATCCTGCAGTTCGTACGGGCCGACCACGTCCTCGGATGATTGCTCGGGGGTGTCGGAGCGGCCCGGAACGAGCTCGGGCGAGATGCGCGTCGAGACGATGCGATCGAGCACCGCCAGCGTCGGGTCGTCGAACTGACGTGTACGAACCAGCCAGCGGATGAGATGCTGGATCAGCGTCTTGGGCACGGACGCGTTGACGTTGTAATGCGACATATGGTCGCCCACGCCATAGGTCGTGAACCCGAGCGCAAGCTCGGACAGGTCACCCGTGCCCAACACCAGCCCGCCGTGCAGGTTCGCGAGCCGGAAAAGGTGCGAGGTGCGCTCACCAGCCTGGACGTTCTCGAAGGTCACGTCGTAAGTGCGCTTGCCACGCCCGAAGGGATGACCGATCTCCTTGAGCATGCGGGTCGCCGCCGGTCGGATGTCGATCTCGCCGGCCGTCAGGCCGAGCGCCGCCATCAGCCGGCGTGCGTTGTCGTACGTGCGCCGCGTCGTTCCGAACCCCGGCAGCGTGTAGCCGAGCACGTTGCCGCGTGGCAGGCTCAGCCGATCGAAGGCACGCACCGCGACCAGCGCCGCCTGTGTCGAGTCGAGACCGCCCGAGATACCGATGACGACCTTCTTGAGGCCGGTCGACTCGAGTCGCTTCATCAGCCCTTCAACCTGGATGTCATAGACCTCGGCGCAGCGCTCGTCGCGGCGCGCGGGGTCGGCCGGCACGTACGGGAAGCGTTCCACGCGGCGACGCAGCGGCAGGCGGCCCTTCGGCCATTCAAGATCGAATTCCGTGCGCCGGAAACGGTGCAGCTGCGCGGCGTGCGCCTGCACGCAATCGCCGAAGCTCGTGAGCCTGGCGCGTTCCTGGCGGAGATGATCGAGGTCGATGTCGGCGGTGATCAGACTGCCGGCGAGCGGAAAACGCTCCGATTCGGCGAGGCGCTCGCCGTTCTCGTAGACCAGTGCCTGGCCGTCCCAGGCCAGGTCGGTGGTCGATTCGCCCGGTCCGGCCGCGGAGTACAGGTAGGCGGCGACGCACTTGGCCGACTGGGCGGCGCAGATCAGCCGGCGGTAGTCAGCTTTGCCAACGGTGACGTCGCTGGCCGACAGGTTGGCGAGCAGTGTGGCGCCGGCGAGCGCCGCCAGCGTCGAGGGCGGCAGCGGCACCCACAGGTCCTCGCAGATCTCGATATGCAGCACGAAGCCGTCGAGGTTGCGCGCGGCGAAGAGCAGGTCGTTGCCAAAGGGCACCTGCTGGCCGGCGATCCGCACCGACATCGACACGGCCTGAGTGGCCGGCGCGAACTGGCGCTTTTCGTAGAACTCGCGGTAGTTCGGCAGGTAGGTCTTCGGTACCGCGCCCAGGATTCGGCCGCGCTGCAGCACGAGCGCACAATTGAACATCCTGTCGTCGGCGCGCAGCGGCAGGCCCACGACCAGAAGGGTCGGCAGGTCGCGAGTAGCGCGTGCCAGCCGCTCGAGCGCCGTCAGGGAGGCATCGAGCAGGGCGTCCTGCTGGAACAGGTCCTCGTTGGAATACGCCGAGATGCCCAGCTCGGGGAAAAGCGCGAGCACGGCGCCGTCCGCAGCCGCGCGCTTCGCCAGGACGACGGTTTCCCCGGCGTTGAAATCCGGTGATGCGACCCGTACCCGTGGTGTGCCGACCGCCACTCGAACGAAGCCGTGGGCGTAGATCGAATCGAAGTCGCGAGCCCCGCCACGGCGTTTCGGATTGGCCATTCGAATCCTTAAGTTCAGGCCGAAGGGGCAGTTTCGGTCCTGCCGCGCGTCTTCGGCAAGTTCGGGGTCAAAGAGACGGTTGAGTCCGCCCCGCGCCGGGCATAGTCTTTATGTTCAATCTGCCAGGGAGACAGGGATGCGGGGCAGGGTCAGGAGCCTGTTCATGAGGCTTGGACGCCGGGAGCTCACCGCGCGCGGGACAAGCGTGCGCGTGGCAAATCACTATCACGCCGTCTCGATCGCCGCGGGCCCGCAGGCCTGCGAGGCCGCCAAAGCCCGTGCCGGTAATCGATACCTGTCCCGTGAGGCACCGACGCTGCCGGTGCCAGGCTGCACCCGCCCCGATTGTCACTGTCATTATGACCATCACGTTGACCGCCGCGCACAGCCGCGCCGCATCGTAGACGGGCGCGATGCGCCTGCGGCGCCACCCTACTCCGGACCGGAGCGGCGGCTGCGATCCAGCGCGGGGCGCCGGGAGCTGGACTAGAGGCCCGTTGCGCCGGGTTCGTGATCTGGCGCGCAGACCGGTCGTCGCGGATCGTTTATCAATTTCCCCATGACGGGGCTACTCAAGCGCGCGAAGGACCTGCTTGGCCCGCCGGCCGCGCCCAAGCCGGTGGAGCCGAAGCGCCAGGCCAGGCCCTGGCATGCTGTAAGCATCGTGCCGGGCTCGCCGGCGTGCAAGGCGGCGCACGAGCTGGTGCGCAAACGGTACCTGTCGCGCGAGGCGCCGGTGTTGCCCCTCAAAGCCTGCGATCAGGGGAACTGCACCTGCTGCTACGTCCATCACGCCGACCGTCGCAAGGGCCCGCGGCGCGCGAACGAGCTGGGCATCTCGGTCGACCGCTATGAGGGCGGCGACAAGCGTGTCAATCCGAAGCGCGGCCGCCGAAAGACCGACAAGCGGGAATAGGGCCATTCTCGATTTCCGGTCCTCGAGGTTCAGCCTCGCCGGGCCAATCGGGGAAATCGAGCAAGTCCCTATTTCTTGCTCTGCACGCCCCCCATCAGCGCGAGACGCATACCGGCCTCGACGCTGAGTGCGGTCGGCTCGAGTGCCTCGCGTGGCAGGAACAGGGTGTAGCCGCCCACCATGTAGCTCATCGGAAGGTAGACGGCGACGGTGTCTTCCGCCGCGTACTCGGCGCCGAGCGCGTTGCCGGATTCCGAGGTGACGAAGCCGATCAACTTGCCCGGCCCGAAGGGCACGAGCACGACGCGCTTCAAGTCGCTGCCCTTGCCGGAAGTCGGCAGGAAGCGCATGAAATCCCGAGTCGCCACGTAGATGGTCTTGACGACGGGGATGCGGGCCAGCAGATCGTCACCCAGCCGCAGCACGCGCCGAACGACATAAGCGTTGACGGCCAGCCCGACGATGTACAGAAGAAGCAGACCCGCAGCGAGCCCAAGCCCAGGCCAGTAGTACTCGTCCGGCAGCACGAGCTTCATCGCCCGCGAGAAGAGTCGCTCCGCCGTGACGGCGAGCCAATAGACGATGTACAGCGTCAGGCCGATCGGCAGAATTGCCACCAGCCCCTTCAGCACCGTGTTCCAGATCCTGCGCATCGGCGTCCCCGATAGTTAGGCTGACAATTCGGCTCCGAGCTGAATATTCCCGATAAAGCGGCTCCGAGCCAATTTTTCCAATCACGTATCATCCGGCGCTTCGGCAGAACCGCCAGGATCCCTACGCAAGGAAATGCGGAAACAAGCACGCCGAGCCGCCGCACTCGCCATCGTCCTGTCCGCGATCGCCGCCCCGGGCCTGGCCCGGGATCGCAATTACCTGCCCCCCGAGGTCACGCAAGCGCTGACCCGCGGGCGAATACCTGCCTCGCACCTGAGCGCCTACGTGCGCGAGGTCGGCCGCGAGGAGCCGATCGTGAGCTTCAACTCCGCGGTGCCGCGGAACCCGGCCTCGACGATGAAGGTGCTCACGACCTACGCGGCGCTCGAGCTGCTCGGTCCGGCCTATACCTGGCGCACACGCGCCTATGCGGGCGGCCCGGTGTCCGGTCAGGTCCTCGAGGGAGATCTCTGGCTGGTCGGCGGCGGCGACCCCTTCATGACCAGCGAACGCTGGTGGGGCTTCGTGAACAGCCTGCGACAGACCGGGATCACGCGCATCACCGGCGACGTCGCGATCGACAATACCCTTTTCGCTCCGCAGGGCGAGGATCGGGGCTCGTTCGACAACCGGCCGTTCCGGACCTACAACGTGCTGCCCGATGCGCTGCTGGTCAACTTCCAGACCATCGCGCTCAGCATCGTGCCCGACCCCGCCAGCCGCCGCGTCCGCGCCACAACGCAGCCGACGCCCGCCAACCTCGTAGTGGACAACGACGTGCAGCTCTACAGGGGTTCCTGCCGGCGCGGGTCGGGCGGCGTGGTGGTCGCGATGCCTGATGGGGCGAGCGGCAGCCGCATCACGCTGGCGGGCCGCTATGCCGACGGCTGCGGGCCGCTGTCGCTCACCCGCGCGGTCATGCGCGCGCCGGAATTCGCATTCGGTACGTTCAAGACTTTGTGGCGGGAAGCCGGCGGGACGCTCGATGGCGGGATGAAACAGGCCACGGTGCCCACAGACGCCCGGCTGCTCTACAGCTTCGAATCGCTGACGCTCGCCGAGATCATCCGGCTCGTAAACAAGCACTCGAGCAACGTCATGGCGCGAACGCTGCTGCTCACGATCGCGGCGGAGAAATCCGGCCGGCCGGCGACCACGTCCGGCGGCCAGGCCGCGGTGCTCGACTGGCTCGCCACCAAGGGCATCTCCATTCCCGGGCTCGTACTCGAAAACGGCTCGGGCCTGTCGCGCACCGAGCGCATCACTGCGGTCGGCCTGGCGGACGTCCTGCTCGCGGCGCACCAGAGCCAGTACATGCCGGAATTCGCCGCATCGCTGCCGCTGTCCGCGACCGACGGCACCCTGAAGCGCCGATTCCGCTCGCCGCAGCTGCAGGGGCGACTCAGGATGAAGACCGGCAACCTCGACGACGTCAGCGCGCTCGCGGGCTACGTCCACGCCGCCTCGGGTCGCACCTACGTCGCCGTGATCATGCTCAATCACCCGGGGGTCGAGCACGGCCCGGGCGAGGCCGTACAGGCGGCGCTCGTCGAGTGGCTGTTCGCCCAGTAGCGGTCGGGTTGCGGCGGCCGGCTCGTTATACTCAGTTACCCGACCGAAGTTTGGGCCGCACCATGGCGTACGACCGCAACAACGTCTTCGCGCGCATCCTGCGCGGTGAGATCCCGTCGCACCGCGTCTACGAGGACGACCTCACGCTCGCGTTCATGGACGTGATGCCGCAGGCCGACGGCCACACGCTCGTCATCCCCAAGGCCGAGGCCGAGTACATCTACGACATCCCCGCCGAGGCCCTCGCCGCGCTCGCGCTCACCACCCAGCGGGTTGCGCGAGCGGTGAAGAAGGCCTTCGATGCCCCGGGCATGCTCATCGCGCAGTTGAACGGTCGCGCGGCCGGGCAGAGCGTCTTCCACCTGCATTTCCACATCGTGCCGCGCCACGCAGGCCTCGAGCTGCGCTTCCATGCGCGCGACATGGCGGATCCGAAGCTCCTCGCCGAGCACGCGGCGCGCATCCGCGCCGCGCTCGACTGACGGCGCCGCACGGCCACCGAGGAGAACGATCGATGTCGAGTCTGCACAAGGTGCCGCCCGAGTTCGCCACGGCTGCGCGCGTTCGCCTGGACGACTATCGGCGCCTGTACCGCGAATCCATAAGCGACCCCGATGGGTTCTGGCGCCGCGTGGCGCGGCGCATCGACTGGATCCGCCCGCCCACACGCATCAAGGACGCGAGCTTCGCGCTCGACGACTTCCACGTCCGCTGGTATGCGGACGGCCAGCTCAACGTCTCGGTCAACTGCCTGGACCGGCACCTAGGCGAACGCGCGGAGAAGACCGCGATCATCTTCGAGGGCGACGACCCCAGGAACTCACGGACGATCACCTATCGCGAGCTGCACGCACGTGTATGCCGCGCGGCCAATGCGCTCAAGACGCTCGGGGTCCGCAGGCGCGACCGGGTCACGATCTACATGCCGATGGTTCCCGACGCTGCGGTCGCCATGCTCGCCTGCACACGTATCGGCGCGATCCACTCGGTCGTCTTCGGCGGGTTCTCACCCGAGTCGCTCGCCGGCCGGATCGCGGACTGCGGCTCGACGGTGGTCATCACCGCAGACGAGGGCATCCGCGGCGGCAAACGCATCCCGCTCAAGGCCAACGTCGACCAGGCGCTCACATCGTCCGCTACCAACACCGTCAGGCATGTCCTGGTGCTGCGCCACGTGGGCGCGAAGCTGCCGACGCAGCCGCGCGACCTGGACTGGGACGAGCTGCTTGCGGCGGAGTCCGACGTCTGCGAGCCCGCGACGATGGACGCCGAGGATCCGCTGTTCATCCTCTACACCTCGGGTTCCACCGGCCTCCCGAAGGGCGTGCTGCACACGACCGGCGGCTATCTCGTCTACGCCTCGCTCACGCACGAGACGGTGTTCGATCTGCGCGAGGACGACGTGTACTGGTGCACCGCGGATATCGGCTGGGTCACCGGTCACAGCTACGTCGTCTACGGCCCGCTCGCGAACGGCGCCACCACGCTGATGTTCGAGGGTGTGCCCAATTACCCGGACGTGAGCCGCTTCTGGCGCGTGGTCGACAAGCACTCGGTGAGTCTCTTCTATACGGCGCCGACCGCGATACGCGCGCTGATGCGCGACGGCGAGGCGCCGGTGAAGTCGACTTCGCGGTCGTCGCTGCGGCTGCTCGGCACCGTCGGCGAACCGATCAACCCGGAAGCCTGGGAGTGGTATCACCGCGTCGTTGGCGACGGTCGCTGCCCGATCGTCGATACCTGGTGGCAGACCGAGACCGGTGGAATCATGATCAGCCCGCTGCCGGGCGCGATCGATCAGAAGCCGGGCTCGGCGACGCTGCCGTTCTTCGGCGTGCAGCCCGCGATCGTCGACGGCGAAGGCCGCGAGCTCGAAGGTGCGTGCGAAGGCAACCTCGTGCTCAAGGACAGCTGGCCGGGGCAGATGCGCACGGTGTATGGCGACCACCAGCGCTTCATCGACACATATTTCAAGACCTACCCAGGTCGCTACGTCACCGGCGACGGCGCGCGGCGCGATGCGGACGGCTATTACTGGATCACCGGGCGGGTCGACGACGTGCTCAACGTCGCCGGTCACCGCATCGGCACGGCCGAGGTCGAAAGCGCACTCGTCGCGCACGCGAAGGTTGCCGAGGCCGCGGTCGTCGGCTGTCCGCACGAGGTCAAGGGACAGGGCATCTACGCTTACGTGACACTGGTGGCGGATGCGGAGCCAACCGAGGAGCTGCGCAAGGAGCTGATCGCGTGGGTGAGGCACGAGATCGGCCCCATCGCGACCCCCGACTTCGTCCAGTGGGCACCGGGCCTGCCCAAGACCCGGTCCGGCAAGATCATGCGCCGCATCCTGCGCAAGATCGCCGCGCACGAGCACGATCAGTTGGGCGACGTGTCGACGCTCGCCGATCCGTCGGTGGTCGAGCAGCTCGTACGCGGCATGACGGCCCCGCAGTTCGAGGAGCTGCGCGAGACCTTCCACTCCTTCGACGGCAACAAGGACGGCCGTATCGTTTACACCGAGTTCGCCAAGCTGCTGGTGTCGCTCCAGGCCAGCCTCACCGAACAGGACTGCCGCAAGGCCTTCGCCGAGATCGACACCGATCATGACGGCGAGATCTCGTTCGACGAGTTTACCGTTTGGTGGGCGAGCGCTTGATCAGTGCGCCAGACGAACAAGGGGAGCGCCGCGCTACCCTTGTTCTCGATCGGTTTGACGGTCGACGGTGTCGTCGCCTACTTGAGCACCTTCACCTCCGCAAACATGCCATCGGTCATCGGCACGACGACTACTCCGACCTACCTGACCCGTCGTAAGCCAACGCCCACTCTTTCGTCTCAGCAAACGGTCCGTCGACCACGGTCGTCGAGGTCGGGCGGCGCCTCACGGCCGTTCGGAGGCTCGCCGCGTCGGGTAGCCGGCTGGACCTCGCCATTCGCGCGTAGCGGAGCACGAGGCCACCCGACGTCAGGCGTCTCGTCTCGAGCAGCCTCATCTTCGAGCGCTTTGTCTCGGGTTCGCGCGGCGGATTGCACGAGCCCAGGACGATCGGGCTCACCGCGAGCCGCCACTCGTCGATCAGCCCATGCTGCAGGAGCAAATCCGACAGTGCGCTGCTGCCCAGGATCCACAGTTCCTTGCCCGGCCGGCGCTTCATGCTCGCCACCTCCGATTCGGGGCGTTCCGTCACGAGCCGTGAGTTCTTCCAGCCGGCTTGACGCAAGCTTCGCGAGAACACGACCTTTGGTGTCGCGTTCATGAACTCGGCGACCTCGCCCGTCGCGGACGCCCAGTATCCGGCCATCATTTCGTAGGTGACGCGCCCGAACAGGAGTGCGTCCGCGGACTTCGACTGGGTAAGCGCAAGCCGCTGGAGGTCCTCGTCCCAGATCTGCGGCAGTCGATGGACGGCCCGGTCGCCCGTCCAGCGCACGAGGCCGTCGAGCGTCAGCATGTTCCACATGATCAGCCTTCTCACGAGACGAGCTCCCATTGGACGTCCCAGACTCCAGTGGCGGCGGCGGCGCGCGCGTAGTCGGCAAAGTCACGGGGTGCCCGCCCGAGGGCGCGATGGACGCCGTCCGCGAGCCGCGCATTGCGACCGTCCAGGATTTCGCCGAAGAGATAGGACAGCAGGTCGATGACTTCGCCCGACACGCCGTGGTCGGCAGCAACGGCGGCGTGCTCCTGGATCGACACCGGCCGATAGCGGATCTCGCGGCCGGTCGCCCGGGAAATCTCGTCGACCGCATCGGCGAAGGTCAGCAACCGCGGCCCGGTCAGCTCGTACAGTTCGCCAATGTGCCGGTCGTTGGTCAGCGCGGCCACCGCGACATCGGCGATGTCGTCGGCGTCCACGAACGGCTCGGGCGTGTCGCCCGCCGGGAGCGCAACGGTCCCGCTCAGCACGTGATCGCGCAGGTAGTCTTCGCTGAAGTTCTGGCTGAACCAGGTCGAGCGCAGGATCGTGAGCGCCGCACCGGAGTCGCGCACCGCCCGCTCGGCGAGCTCCGCTTCCGGCTCGCCACGTCCGGCCAGGAGCACGAGTCGCGGAACCCCGCTCGCCACTGCCAGGTCGGCAAACGAGCCGACCGCCTCCACGGCTCCGGGGGCCGCTAGGTCCGGGTAGTAGGAGACATAGACGGATCGCGTCCCACGCAGCGCAGGCCCCCACGTTGCCCAGTCCGTCCAATCGAAAGGCGGCTCGCCGGAGCGCGAACCGACGCGCGTCGGGATCCCCCGCGCCGTGAGCCGCTCGACCACGCGGCGTCCGGTCTTGCCGGTCCCGCCGAGCACCAATACCGGCTTTCGCCGATTCAAGTTTGGACTGAGCATCGTCTGGATTTCTCCGAAGGGGTCGTGTCGGCTTGATCGACCGTCGGGGAAATCGTATGGACGGGTGACGCTCCCGGCGTCGGGGAGCTCCCTGATCTTGCTACCCAGAATTTCGGCTCGTCGCGCGGACGGGTCGAGTCAGCGCATCACGGTGCGGGTTTCTTCCGCCAGCGCGCGGGCGAGCTCCGCGCGCCCGGAGATCTCGAGCTTGCTGTAGATGCGGCCGAGGTGGGTCTCGACCGTCTTGCGCGTCACGAACAGGGACTGGGCGATCCTGGGATTGCTGAGTCCCTTTGCGGCCATCTCGGCAACCCGCCGTTCCGACACTGTCAGTCGCTGGACACCGGCGCCGGCCGGGTCGCTCGATCGGCCTCCTGCGGCGCGCATTTCGATCCGGGCGCGCTCGGCGAGGGCGACTGCGCCGCACTGGCTGGCAAGGATGAGCCCGTCCTGAAGCGCGCCGCGCGCCTCGGCGCGGCGATTGGCTCGCCGCAGCGCGGCGCCGAGGTCGACGAGCGCGCGCGCATGCTCGAGGCGAGCGGCCGAGCTCGCGAGCACGTCCACCGCTTCTCGCAACCTCTCAATGCTGTCATCGCTACTGTCCATCAGGGCACGCGCGCGGAGCGCCGCGCCGATGCCGCTCACGGCTCCCCAGCGTCGCGCGTGCTCCAGGTCGAGGTCGGCCATCTGCCGGGCTCGATCCATGTCGCCGACGGCAGCGCACGCGTTGCCCGCGAGCGACCGCCACCGCGACGCCAGTGGGTTCGCAGCTCCCCACAGCTCGTCGCGACGGCCAAACTCGAGCAGGTCGTCCAGCCCCGCATGCGTCCGGCCCTGCTGCAGACGCAGCAGGCCGCGTGACTGCAGGAGCTGATTGCTCGCGAGTCCCGGCGGGATCACCGTGCCGAGGCCGCTGTCGGCCAGCGCCTGCTCCGCCGCATCGATCTCGCCACGCTCGATCAACGACTCGATCAGCAGCCCGAGCGCGAACCGTACGCCGAGTTGGATGTCATGTGCAGTCAGCAGCTCGAGCGCGGTTCGCGCATCGGCCTCGGCCTTGGCGACGCTGCCGCGTCGCAGCGCGAACCATCCGCGATGTGCGCTCAGGAAGGCGATGGCCGGGATCGAGGCCCGCGCGTGCGCGTCGGTGAGCGCCTGTTCCAGACAGCGATCGGCGAGATCGAGTGCGTCGGTGTCGAGCAGCCCGATCATGAGCGCGTAGAAGGGACCGACCACGTCGAGGTCGAGGTCGCGGAGCAATCGCCCACCGTCGAGCGCACGCTCGATATGGGCTACGGCGTCGCTCGCGGTCTCGCTTGCGCGGGCCCGCACGAACGCAAGGCTGGCGCGGACGAGTCGCTCACCGGGCGTGGCGCCCTCGAGCTCGCCGTGGCGCGACAGCCGCCTTGCCGCCGGCGCACGCTTCTCGAGGCTGGCCTGCAGCGCCTTGGCGGCGATCTCCGCCTCGAGCAGCAGGGCGAGCTCGCGATCCGCCGCTTCGACGACCGGGATCGCTGACTCGAGCACATCGACAGCGCGATCCGCCTGTCCCGACATGCTCAAGGCATTTGCAAGCTGTCGCACCGCTTGTGCGAGCAGGGCCGGTTGCCGGATCCCATCGACCGCGTCGGCGAGGTGGTCGAGGGCCTCCGGCCTGGCAAGACGCAGTTCGCCGGTGCCGAGCTCGAGCAGCACCTCGGCGCGGGTCGCGTGAGGCGGGGACTCGGCGAGAGCACGCTCGAGCCACGCCACGGCCGCCTCCGGCGCCCCACGCGCGAGTGCCGCCGCGGCCACGCGGCGCAGCAACTCCACGCGTCCGGGATCGCCGGCCGGTTCCGCCGAAGCGACCTGCGCCGCGACCCGCTCGTCGGAGGCCGCGCAGGCGGCGAGCAATCCCGCGGCGCGGGCATGCATCCGCAGGCGTTGCTGCGGGCCGATGGCCGCATACACGGCCTCCCGCAAGATCGAATGCGCAAACTCCACGGTCTCCGCGGGCCGCAGGATTCCGAGCGAGCTCAGCAGGTCCGCCAGATATGCGGCTTCGTCGTCCGGGACGTCGGCGAGCCGTGCCGCCACGGTGACGCTCGCGCCGTCACCCAGGATCGAGGACGCGCGCACGAAGGCCGTCGCGCCGGCCGGTGCCCCCTCCAGGCGTACGAGCACGGCGCGCGCCACGGCTGCCGGCCCCAGCCGGTGAACGCGCGGGACTTCGCGCGCTTCGCTGGAGATGCGCCGATCCTTTGCTTCGCGCAGCAATGCCTCGAGATAGAAGGGATTGCCCCCGGTCGCGTCCCGGCACGCCACGGCGAACTCGTGTGCTACGGGTGCACCGAGCGTCTGCTCGCAGAGCGTGGCGGTGGCCTCGATGCCAAGCGGTGCGAGCCGAAGCACCGTCGTTTCCGGAGCAGCCGACAGCCGGGCCAGGTCCGGCGCAACCTTGCTCCCCGCGCGAGTGGAAGTGAGGACCGCGACGGGAAGGCCGTCGAGCCGCGGCGCAACGTAGTTCAGGAATCGCAGCGATTCCGTGTCGGACCAGTGAAGGTCGTCGATGCAGAGAACGACCGGACCCTCGTCCGCGAGATTGTTGAGCAGCCAGTACAGGCCGTGAAGCATGGAAAAGGTGTTGTCGGTTGCGGACGGAGTTCGCGCGCTTCCGCTCCCTGAGACCACTGGCCTCGCGAGATCCGCCGCACCTTCGAACAGGCGTTCACGCTCGACATCCGAGGCCTTCGCGACCGCTGGCTCGAGCAGTTGCCGGACGCAGCCGTACGCAAAGTCGCGCTCGAGCTCGCTGGCGCGCGCGCGGAGACAGCTAAAACCAGCCTCGGCGGCGATCGCCGATCCCGCCCGCAGGAGGCTGGTTTTGCCGAGCCCGGCCGCGCCGTCAACCACGACCAGCCGGCCGCGGCCCTGTCGAGCATCGGTCAATGCCTTGCGGAGTTGAGCGAGCTCGTGCTCGCGCTCCAGCAGTGTCGCGACAACCTCCGTTGCCACGCAGACCCCCCCGTGGTCGGCTAACTCGTGCGAGGCGGGAACGAGATCTAGCTTACTGGAACGTGGCGTATGCTGGACCCGGCGACAGGTTTGGTTGCCGATGATGAGCTCCGATCGAGCACGAACCATGGTTGCGACCTCAACGCCCATCGCTCCGGGTGGGAAATCGACCGCCGAGCGGATGTTTCCGAAATTCACGGCCGCGCAGGTTGAGCGGATTGCGGCATACGGGCGGCGGCGCCCGATCGAACGCGGCGATCTGCTTTTTGAGGCAGGTGAGCCGGTCACGCCCTTTTTCGTCGTCACGGCCGGCCAGATCGAGGTCGAGCGCCCGACCGAGAGCGGCGGCAGCGAGCTCGTCGCCGTGCATGGGCCGGGGCAGTTCACGGGCGAGGTGAACATGCTCTCGGGCCGCCGCGCGCTCTTGCGGGCGCGGGTGAGCGATCGTGGCGAGGTGATCGAGATGGATCGCGACCGGTTGCTGTCGCTGGTGCAGACCGACGCCGAGATCAGCGAGATCCTGATGCGCGCCTTCATTCTCCGCCGCGTGGAGCTGATCGCGCACGGGCTCGGCGACGCGATCGTCATCGGCTCGACTCACTGCGCCGGGACGCTGCGCGTCAAGGAGTTCCTGACCCGCAACGTCCATCCCTTCGCGTACATCGACCTCGATCGCGATGCCGATGTGCAGGGCTTGCTGGATCGGTTCGGCGTCACGATCGCGGACGTGCCGGTGGTGGTGTGCCGCGGCGAGATCGTGCTGCGCAGCCCGAGCAACCGGGCGATCGCCGACTGCCTGGGGTTCAACGAGACGCTCGATGCATCAAAGGTCCACGACCTGGTCGTCGTGGGCGCAGGCCCCGCGGGACTTGCCGCGGCCGTCTACGCGGCCTCGGAAGGCCTGGACGTGCTGGTGCTCGAGGAGCACGCGCCCGGCGGGCAGGCGGGCTCGAGCTCCAAGATCGAGAACTACCTCGGCTTTCCGACCGGGATCTCGGGCCAGGCGCTGGCGGGTCGTGCTTATGCGCAGGCTCAGAAATTCGGCACACACGTCCTGATCGCCAAGGGCGCCGCCGGGCTTCACTGCGACAGCGCGCCTTATGGCATCGAGATTGGCGACGGCTCACCCGTGCGCGGGCGCACGATCGTGATCGCCACCGGCGCCGAGTACCGCAAGCCGCCTCTCGAGAGCCTGCCGCGGTTTGAAGGTGTCGGCGTGTACTACGGTGCGACCTTCATGGAAGCGCAGCTCTGTGCCGACGAGGAAGTCATCGTCATCGGTGGCGGCAACTCGGCCGGTCAGGCGGCGGTGTTCCTGGCGCAGACCGCACGGCGCGTCCATTTGTTAGTGCGCTCGGCGGGCCTGGCGGAAACGATGTCGCGCTACCTGATTCGGCGGATCGAGGAGCATCCCGCGATCGAGTTGCACACTCATACGGAGCTCGTCGGGCTGGAAGGAGATACGCATCTCCAGCACGTACGCTGGCGCGACAATCGATCCGAACGGGTCGACAGTAGCGATATCCGGCACGTGTTCATCATGGCCGGCGCGATCCCGGCGACCCAGTGGCTCGATGGCTGCCTCGCCCTCGACGCAAACCGCTTCGTCCGTACGGGCGGCGACCTGTCGCAGGAGGACCTAAATGCCGCGAAGTGGCCGCTCGCCCGCGCGCCGTATCTGCTGGAGACCAGCTTGCCTGGGGTGTTTGCGGTCGGCGACGTGCGCGCAGGCAATGTGAAGCGCGTGGCATCCGCGGTGGGGGAGGGATCGATCGCAGTCTCCTTCGTGCACCGGGTGCTCGCGGAATGACGTTACGCCCTCACGAAGCCCGGCGCCGTGGGTGATCGGCGTCGGCACGTGGAACTTCCCCATTTGCGGGAAGTGACCTACAAGATGCGTTCGACAACGCCGCTTCCGCTCGATTTTCAGCGGGAGCATGGTGGGTCCAGGGCGACAGGACGTGTCGCCGACACTGCCAAGGAGAAGCACCATGGCGAGCACCAATCCGTTCCGCTGGGTCGAGATCTATGTGCAGGACATGACCCGGGCGAAGAAGTTCTACGAGACGGTCTGCAAGTTCACGTTCGAGCGGCTGGAGAGCCCTGAGGCCGAGCTGTGGGCCTTTCCGATGGCGACCAACGCGCCGGGTGCCGCCGGCGCCCTGGTGAAGATGCAGGGCATGCCCTCGGGTGACAACAGCACGATCGCGTACTTCGCGTGCGACGATTGTGCCGTAGAGGCGTCGCGTGTCGTCCCGGCCGGCGGCAAGATTCACCGCGACAAGTTTTCGATCGGCCAATACGGTTTTATAGCGCTCGCCCTCGACAGCGAAGGCAACATGTTCGGGCTGCATTCGATGAAATGAGTTCGGCCTCGGTCGGCAATTTCGATGTCGTGCGCCACCGGCAGGGTGTCAGCCGGAGAGGGCAAGCAGCCGGGCCCGCCGCCAGGCGCCGGGCGGCATGCCGACCTGCTTCTTGAACGCGCGGTTGAAGGCCGCCTCGGACTCGTACCCCACCTCGGCGGCGGCCTGGGCGATGCTTGCGCCCTTGCTCTCCAGCAGGCGGGCCGCGAGCTGCAGGCGCCAGTTGCCGAGATAGTGCATCGCCGGCGTCCCCATGACGTCGGCGAAGCGCTCGGCGAAGACGGAACGCGAGAGTCCCACTTCGCGTGCGAGTGAGTCGAGCGTCCACGTTTCTGCGGGGCGTCCGTGCATCAATCGCAGCGCGGCGCCGACATGCCGGTCGCGCAGCGCCGCGAGCCAGCCGGTGGATTCGGGCGGCAGGCTGTCGATGTACTCGCGAACGGCCTGCAGGAACATGAGCTCGCTCAATTTCGCCAGGATCGTCTCGCCGCCCGCGCGCGGCGACTCCTTTTCCTGCAGAGCCATGCGGATCAGGTCATGGGTGAGCTGCCCGCCCACACTCGAGCGTTTCACGTGCAGCAGCGGCGGTAAGGCGTCGAGGATCGGGTTGAACGGCCGGGCGTCGCAGCCGAGATAGCCGCAGACGAACCGTGATTTCTCACCCGACCCGCCGAACTCGTTGAAGATGAACGGCAGCGGCCGATCCGTCGGACGCTGATAGATGCTGAAATCGGGCGGCGCACGCTTGCCGGGCTCGGTGGACATGTAATGCGCATCGCCGCGCACGAAGACCACCGCATCGCCCTCCTCGAGCCGCACTTCCGGCTGCGACTCGTCGGCGAGCTGCGCCCAGCACCACCCGTCCATCATGATGTGGAAGGCGATGACGTGCTCGAAGTCGGGCATGACTTTGCCGCGGATGCTGGGTACGGGTGGCGTGGCGGCGACCCAGGGTTGGCGCGCGGTGATGTCGAAGTAGACCGCCCCGGTCAACCGGACCGCACGCAGCACATCGGAAAGCACGTCCACCCTGCCTGGTCCCTCGGTTACTCGACTCGGCCTGCCAATCGCACGCCCTGGCCGATGCCCGGACGGCCGGGCAAGAGTTGGCGCAGGCCGATCATATTGCGCCGGTGACCCCCCGATCTAGAATTGCGCCCGACCAATCCACTCGAGACGCGATTGCGCTCGAATTCCAGGAGCCCACGGCCATGCTCGACACCAATGCCATCACCACCTTCGCCCACGCCTTCCGCGGCTCGGTGATCCAGCCCGGAGATGCGGGCTACGAGGAGGCACGAAAGCTTTACAACGGAATGATCGACAAGCGGCCGCGGATCATCGCGCGCTGCGCGGGGTCGCAGACGTCATTGCGGCCGTGAACTTCGGTCGCGAGCAGGGCCTGCTCATCGCCATCCGCGGCGGCGGACACAACGGGCCCGGTCTCGGAAGCTGCGACGATGGCCTGGTCATCGACCTGTCGTCGATGAGGAGCGTGCGCGTCGATCCGGCGAAGCGGACGGTACGGGTCGAGCCCGGTTGTACGTCGGCCGACGTCGATCACGCCACCCACGCCTTCGGGCTCGCGGTCCCGTTCGGCATCGTCTCCTCCACCGGCGTCGCCGGGCTGACGCTCGGCGGCGGCACGGGGTACCTCACGCGCAAATACGGTCTCACGATCGACAACCTGCTCGAAGCGGACGTCGTGCTCGCGGACGGCAGCTTCGTCACCGCCAGCAAGGAACAGCATCCAGACCTCTTCTGGGCGCTGCGCGGCGGCGGTGGCAACTTCGGCGTGGTGACGAGCTTCCTGTTCCAGGCGCATCCCGTGAGCACGGTGTACGCGGGCCCGATTTTCTGGGACGCGAAGGATGCCAAGGCGGTGATGCGCGCCTACCGTGACTTCCTGCCGACCGCACCGGAGGAGTTCGGCGTATTCGTGGGGCTGAAGACCGTGCCCTCGACCGACCCGTTCCCGCGGGAGCACTGGGGCAAGCGCGCCTGCGCCGTGATCGGGACCTTCAATGGCAGTGCGGCGGACGGCGAAAAGGCCATCGCTCCTCTGCTGAAGGGCTTGCCGGCGCCGCTCTTCAACTGGATGGGCGCGATGCCGTTCACCGCAATGCAGGGGCTGTTCGATCCCTTATTCCCCAAGGGACTTCAGTGGTACTGGAAGGGCGACTACGTGAAGTCGCTGCCCGACGAGGCCATCGACGCTCACATCGCGCAGATCCTGAAGGCACCCACGGATATCGCGCTGATGCACCTCTACCCGATCGACGGCGCCGTGCGCCGTGTCGCCGGCGATGCAACCGCGTGGAGCGCGCGAGATGCGACCTGGTCGATGGTGATCGCGGCGATCGGCAACGAGCCGAAGCAGGCCGAGGCCCTCAAGACCTGGGGACGCGGCTACTGGAAGGCGGTCCACCCCTTCAACCTGGACGGCGCGTACGTCAACTTCATGATGGACGACGAGGTCGACGGACGGGTGCAGGCGGCGTACGGACCGAACTATCCGAAGCTCGCTGCGGTGAAGAAGAAGTACGACCCGAGGAACCTGTTCAGGGTCAACCAGAACATCCGGCCCGCCGCCTAAGCCAAAAAATGGCTCGGAGCCATTTTCTTGAGGTGAACCAGAACATCCGGCCTGCCGCCTGACCCGATCGGTCGACGTTCCTCGCAAGCGGGGGCGGCGGCTGTGTTACCGCGCTGTGCGCAGCGCCGTCGCCTGGCCTCGAGCTCGCCGAACATCGCATCGACCGGGGCCCCGGACTGACGCCGCGGCCTGGAGCTGAGTCCCAGGTGCGCCCTGCACCAGGGATACGGCGCCGTCCGGAACACCGGATGTGCTAAGGTCATTTCCGCCGACCCGGGGCCGTTTCGGGGGCTGCTTGGCCGATATTTTCGTTTCCTATTCGCGTCAGGACAAAGCGCTCGTCGCGCCCCTGGTGGCCTCGCTCGAAGCCGAAGGGTGGTCGGTCTGGTGGGACCCGGAGATCAGCCCCGGCGAGGAGTTCGATTCGCTGATCTCGCGCGAGCTCGAGCGCGCCCGCTCGCTCGTCGTCGTATGGACGCCAGCCTCCGTCGACTCGCGCTGGGTGCGCGGCGAGGCGCGTGACGCTGCCGACCGCGGCGCGCTCGTGCCGGTCCGGTTGCAGAAGGCCAAGCTGCCGATCGATTTTCGCGCGGTCCACACCATCGATCTCGACGACTGGGGCGGCAATGCGCAGGGCGCGGCATTCCGGGCCCTGTGCAAGGCGCTCGAGGGCAAGCTCGGACCGAAGCGCCCCGCCGCCGCGGCCGAGCCCGCCAAGGAAAAGCGCGCCGAGGTCAGCATCTGCGTCCTGCCGTTCGCCAACATGAGTGGCGACCCCGAGCAGGAATATTTCTCCGACGGCATCACCGAGGACGTCATCACCGACCTCGGCAAGGTCTCCGCGCTCTCGATCGTCTCGCGCAACATGGCCTTCTCGTTCAAGGGCGCGAAGGGCGGCGTGGGCGAGATCGGCCGGCAGACCAAGGCCGGCTACGTGCTGGTCGGCAGCGTGCGCAAGGCCGGTACGCGCGTGCGCATCACGGCGCAGCTCGTCAACGCGGCCACCGAGGCGCAGGTCTGGGGCGAGCGCTACGACCGGGATCTCAGCGACATCTTCGCGCTGCAGGACGAGATCTCGAAGGCGATCGTGTCGGCGCTCAAGCTCACGCTGCTGCCGGAGGAGAAGCGCGCGCTCGAGCAGCGCGCGACGACCAACGTCAAGGCCTACAAGTTCTACCTGATGGCGCGGCAGTTCAGCGTCATGGGCAACGAGCGCCACCAGGAGATCATCGTCCGGCTGTGCAAGCGCGCGGTGGAGCTCGATCCGTCCTACGCCGCGCCGTGGGCGACCATGGCGGTCGCGCAGTGGGACATGCATCGGCGCAGTGCGAGCCCGGAGGATGGCCAGGCCGCGGCGAACGAAGCCATCCGGCTGGACCCGGGCCTGGCGGACGCGCACGCGGCGCTGGGCGCGGCGCAGCAGGGCGCAGGGACACTACGACGCCGGATTGACGGCCTGCGAGGCGGCGCTGCGCCTCGATCCGGATTCCTACGAGGGCAACCGTGTCGCAGGCATGTGCAGCATGGCGCTGCACCGCTTCGACGACGCCATCCGCTACTTCGAGGCCGCCGCGGCGGCGGTCGATTCCGAGTTTACGGCCGCGAGCTTTGCGGCGCAGTGCTACGAGGCGGCGGGCGACCGCGCAGGCTCGATTGCCGCGGCGAAGCGCGCGCTGGCGCGGATCGAGAAGGTGATCGCGGCGGAACCGGACCACGGGCGGGCGCTGGGATACGGGGCGGGCCTGCTGGCCATCGTGGGTGAGCCGGAACGCGCCAAGGAATGGATCGAGCGCGGCACCCTGGTCGATCCGCACAACACCATCCTGCACTTCAACTTCGTCTGCGCACTCGCGCGCCTCAGGGAGATCGAGCCGGCGCTGGACCTTCTGTCCAGCGTCATCGACAAAGCCTCGCAGGGCTGGCTCGTCTGGCTCGACAATGACACGGACCTCGATCCGCTGCGGACACACCCGCGCTTCAGCGCAGATCGTGCAGAAGGCGAAGGCCCGCTACGCGGCCGCGTAGCAGTCACCAACGGCGAACCCGCACCGCTCAGTGCGGTGCGCCCGGCGGCGAGGCGCGCCTGAGCGGGTAGAGCCGCCCGGCGCCCGCATAGCGGTCCCGGAAGAACTCCTCGTCGAGCCCCGCCTCCCGCACGTGTCCGCCCGACTGCGGCGCATGTACGAACCGGTCGTTACCCATGTAGACGCCGACGTGACTGACCGCGCCGCCCGATCAGCCGGAAGAACACGAGGTCACCCGGCTGCAGTTCCGCGCGCGGCACCGGACGCGCCTGCGCGTACTGCTGGGCGGCTGTGCGCGGCGTGAAGTAGCCCAGTTGCCGGTGGACGTAGCTTACGAGCCCGCTGCAGTCGAACGCGTCCGGCCCGGCGCCGCCGTAGCGGTACGGGCGCGCCGATCAACGATTGCGCGCCGCGCGCGATCGCGGCCCCGGTCGCGTCGGGCACGGCGGCGGGCGGCGCCGGAGGCTGCGGCAGCCCGCGCTGGAAGGGCGGCGGCGCGGCGCAGCCCGCGATCCCGACCGTCGCGATGATGAGCAGTGCGCCTCGCATGGATCAAGTCTAGGCCAGCCGCCTCGCGCCCAACCCCGGGGAGCCAGGTCCGGATTGCGGAAGGCGCCGCGGAAGTGCTGCAATCGGGCTCCGAACGAGGAGCACCGCCGTGATCGACCTGAGCCAGGAACAACTCGACGAGCTGCGCGAGGATTTCCAGTTCAACGACGCGAACGGCGATGGCCGGATCGAGTACGAGGAATTCAAGGAGCTGCTGGAGTTCCTCGAGGCGGACATGGACAACAACGACGTCCGCACGGGGTTTGCCGAGATCGACACCGATCATGACGGGGCGATCGAGTTCGATGAATTCGTGGCGTGGTGGATGACGGATTGATGACCCACGGGCGGCGAACGTGGGCGGGTAACTCAGGGCTCGAACGTATCGCTCGCGCGACTTATGATGTGGCGGGATTCGAAGGGCTCCCCGGGTCGTCAACAAGGAAAATCATCATGAAGACAATTGGACGTTCAATCACCGTTGCGGCATTTGCGGCGATGGCCCTGGCGGCGTGCGAGTCGACACCGACGACTCCGAGGCCGATGGAAACCATCGAGGAGACCGTCGAAGTGTCGGCCACGGTCGAGAAGGTCGACGTTCTCAATCGACTTCTGACGCTCAAGAGGGAATCCGGCGAGGTGGTCACGGTCGAAGTCGATCCGGCGGTTCAGAACCTGGTACAGATCAGACCGGGTGATCGTGTCGTTGCGCGTTACCGCGAGGCGATCGGTGCCACGATCAGCACGGGCGCCGCGGGCCAGGCCGTGACCGTAGATGTTGAAGCGGACAGGGCCAGGCTGGGCCAGCGCCCGAGCGCCAGGGCCTCGGCGACCACCAACGTTCCGGTGACGATCACCGCGGTGGATACCAGGACCAACCAGGTCAGCTTCTTCGCCGAGGACGGTCTCGTGCGCGCGATCACCGTCAGGACCCCGCAAGGCCAGGAATTCATCAAGCAGCTCAAGCCCGGCGACCATGTCGTCGTGAGTTTCACCGAGGCCATCGCATTGAGTGTCGAGCCGGCGAAATAACTCGCCTCATGCGGCGCTGGCGAAGACCGTCATCTGGTCGGCCAGCGCCTTCTTGAAGGCGGGTCTTGCCTCGCACCGCTCCTTGTAGGCGATCAGCACGGGTTCTTCCTGCAGCAGGTCAGTGTGGCGGAGGATCCGCAGCACCGTGGTCATGAGGATGTCCGCCGCGGAAAACGCGCCGACCAGGAAATCCTTGCCGTTGAGGCGCGCGGCGAGCGGCCCGAGCCGCGAGCGCAACATCGTCACCACGGCCGGTCGACGTTCCTCGGCCCAGCGCTCGCTTGGATGGAAGAGATCGATTGCGGCGAGTTGCTGAATGGGGATCTCGATCGTGTTGAGCGCGGCGAATATCCACTGAAGTGCATGTGCGCGGTCGCCCGGATCCGCAGGCAGCAGGTTCCTGCTCCGCTCGGCGACATACAGAACGATCGCCCCGGACTCGAACAGCGTCAGCGACCCGTCTTCGATCGCCGGAACCTGGCCGAACGGCTGGATGGCGCGATAGTCGCCGGGTGCAATCGAGCCCGGGCCGCTGCCGACCAGTTTGACGCGGTAGGGTAGACCCGCCTCTTCGAGCGCCCAACGGACGCGCAGGTCCCGGACCAGACCCTGCGCGAACGGGGGCACGGCGCCGAATGCGTAGCAATTGATCATGTTTGCTGCCTCTCTCGCGAACGATCGGTGGGTATGTCTGCCGTCAGATAGTCGAACGGCGCGACGTGAGATCGACACGGCGCGAACCACGGATTAGCGAGGTCTGACCTTCCGTGTCGCCTCCGCCCGATGCGGATCCTCGGGCCAGTAGTGCTTCGGATAGCGACCCTTCAGTTCCCGGCGCACCTCCGTGTAACCGCGCGCCCAGAAGCTCGCGAGGTCGCGAGTCACCTGCACAGGACGACGCGCAGGCGACAGAAGCTCCAGCGTGACGGGCACGCGGCCGCCGGCGATCCGCGGCGACTCGGTGAGCCCGAATACCTCCTGCAGCCGCACGGCCAGTGTCGGTGCCGCGCCGCCGTAGTCGACCACGATCCGCGAGCCGCTCGGCACGATGAGGTGTGTCGGTGCGAACTCGTCCAGCCGCCGCCGCAGACGGTGGTCGAGCAGCGCGTGCAGGGCGCCACGCAGGTCGATGCGTGCGAAGTGCTCGCGGCGTGTCACGCCGTTGACCCAGGGTGCGAGCCAGGTCTCGAGTGATGTGATCAACGCTTCGTCCGTCACGTCAGGCCACCCGCCGTCCGGTTCCTGCGCGCGAGCGAAGGCGACGCGGGCCCGCCATTGCTCGAGCTCGGGTCGCCAGGGCAGGGAAGCGAGCCCGAGCGCGCGGATGCCCTCGAGTACCGCGGCGCTGGCGGCGACCGGATCCGGGCCCGGCAGCGGATCGTCGCGAAGCAGCAGCGCGCCGAGCCGTCTCTGGCGGCGCGCAAGCACGGCCTCCGCTCGCGCATCCCAGGCGACCGTGTCGCGTTCCTCGATGGCCGTGGCGAAGTGCGACTCGAGCAGCCGCACGCTCGAGCGGCGCGGCGAGATCGATCCGCGTTTCGCGCTAGCCCAGATCGAGCGCTGCCACGACGATGTATTCACTGCGGGCGAGCGCGGTGGGGCTGCCGAAGGCCGCACCGCGGCCGCCGGAGAGCAGATATCGTCCACCGCCGCCTTCGCGAGCGCGCCCGATCCGGTCGGGATAGGCGTAGGCGAGCAGCAGCGCGACGGCGTCCCGAAGCTCGAGGTCGTGTCCGGGACCGGTCGCACGCGTTTCGCCGGATGCATCGCCCGGTCGCGCGAGCTGCCGCTCGAGGCGTTCAACCGACTGTCGAATGCGCTGCACCGCGCCGCGATCGACGTCCATCCCGGCCGGTGGCGCCGCGCCGCGCAGCACGTCGATGCGGTGGCGGATATCGGGGTCGCGGGCGGGAGGCGCGCCGCGCAGCGGATCGCGCTCTGACAGCACGGCCGCGAGCTCCACGGCGAGCCGCGTCTGCCCCAGCGACCCGGCTCGCACGACCATGTGTGCGAGCCGTGGATGCAGACCGAGCGGGGCCATGCGCCGCCCGAGCGGTGTGACCCGACCCGCGGCGTCAATCGCTTCGAGCTCGTGCAGCAGCGCGCGTGCCTGAGCGAGCGTTGCCTCGGGCGGCGGGTCGAGCCAGCGCAGCGAAGTGGCATCGACCGCGCCCCAGCAAGCGAGCTCGAGCGCCATCGAGGTGAGATCGGCCTCCGCGATCTCGGGCGGTGTCTGGGTGCGGAGCGACGCGTGCGCCGATTCGCTCCACAGACGGAAGCAGACGCCCGGCGCCGTGCGTCCCGCGCGGCCGCGTCGCTGGTCTGCGGATGCCTGCGAGATGCGGCGTAACTCCAGCCCGCTCATTCCCGAGGTCGGATCGAAGCGCGGCCGCCGCTCGTATCCGCCATCGACGACGATGCGCACGCCCTCGATCGTGAGGCTCGTTTCGGCGAGGTTGGTGGCGAGCACGATCTTGCGCCGGCCGTCGGGCTCAGACCGGAGCGCCGCGTCCTGCGCCGCCGCGGTCAGCTCGCCGTAGAGTGGACGAATGCGCGCGGCGTCCCCAGGCACCGTCGCGGTGAGGAGCTCGGTCGTGCGACGTATCTCGCCCGCCCCGGGCAGAAACGCGAGCACGTCGCCGTCATGGTCGGTGAGTGCCTGGCCGATGACGGCCGCCATGCGCCGCTCGAGCCGCTCTTCCGGCCGGCCGGCCGGTGGCGGCGCATACAGCGTGCGGACCTCGAACATCCGGCCGGGCGATCGCACGACGGGCGCATCGCCCAGTAACCGGGCAACGGCCGCGCCATCGAGTGTTGCCGACATGACCAGGAGGCGCAGGTCGTCACGCAGTTGCAATCGGGCGTCGAGCACCAGCGCGAGCCCGAGATCGGCCTGCAGATTGCGCTCGTGGAATTCGTCGAAGATCACGCAGCCCGTCCCCTCGAGCGCCGGGTCGCGCTGCAGCATCCGCGTGAGGATGCCTTCGGTCACGACTTCGATGCGGGTGCGCGGGCCGATGCGCGTGTCGGTGCGGGTACGGAAGCCGACGGTGCCGCCAGCGGCCTCGCCGAGCGTCATCGCCATGCGCTCGGCGATCGCGCGCGCGGCCACGCGCCGCGGCTCGAGCATGACGATCCGTTGATCACCAAGCCAACCGGCCTCGAGCAGCGCCAACGGCACGACCGTGCTCTTGCCGGCGCCCGGCGGCGCCTCGAGCACGGCCGCGCGGTGTCCCTCGAGTGCGGTCAGCAGCGCCGGCAACGCGTCCACGATGGGCAGGGCCGGGAGTCGCGAGGCGTTCACGCACGGCAGTGTACCGACTGACCGACCGACGGATGACGCGCCGCGCGAAGCCATGCAAGATGGCAGCTCCGGTTGGGGGCGGAGTAATCGAGTGACCGGTGATACCTGGATGTTCGTGCTCGCGGGCCTGTTGGTTCTCACGGGACTCGCAGGCTCGGTATTGCCGGCGCTGCCCGGCGTGCCGCTGGTGTTCGGCGGGCTCCTGCTCGCGGCCTGGGCGGACGACTTCCAGCATGTGAGCTGGTTCGTGCTGGTCGTACTGGGGCTGCTGACGGCCATGTCGTTCTCGATCGACTTTGTCGCCACGGCACTCGGCGCGAAGCGCGTCGGCGCCTCAAAACTCGCGATCGTGGGTGCCATGATCGGCACGCTCGCCGGCTTCGTTCTCGGGCTCCCCGGGCTCATCTTCGGGCCGTTCGTTGGTGCCGTGGCAGGCGAGATGCTCACGCATGGCGAGATGCAGAAGGCGACGCGTGCAGGCTTTGCAACCTGGATCGGGCTCATCTTCGGCACGCTCGCCAAGCTCGCGCTCATCTTCACGATGCTGGGCGTCTTCGCCTTCGCCTGGTTCGTCTGAGCCGCCATGATCCGACGGGCCGCACGTCTGGTCGGTCTCGCGGTCGCCTCCGCGCTGTTCGGCTTGCTGGTGATCGGGCTCGCCTGGTACGCGCGCTTCCTGCACAGCGGCCCGCCGCTCGAGCCCTGGCACCGCGCACGCCTCGCGGCTGAGTTCACCGCCGAGCAGGCCGACGAGGTTCGCACCATCGCCGACTACCGCGCGCTCGAGGCGCGGCTCTTCGCGGAGCTCGACCGCGAGGTCTATGCGAAGACGCGCCCGGAGCAGCGATTGCCGTACAACCGCTTCTTCCGCGGCAGCCGGAGCGACCCCGCCACCTGGCCCGTCGACTGGAACCGAAGCTGGGAACACGCGCCGGCGGCACCGCCCGCGGCCGTCCTGCTCCTCCACGGGCTCACCGATTCGCCGTACAGCCTGCGCGCGCTGGCCGAGGATTTCGCGGAGCGGGGGCTGCACGTGCTCGCGCTGAGACTCCCGGGGCACGGCACGGCTCCGGTCGGGCTTCTGCGGTTCGAGGTGGAGGACATGCAGGCCGCGGTTCTGCTCGCGATGCGCGACCTGCGTGCGCGTCTCGGTCCCGACACGCCGATCTACATGGTCGGGTATTCGAACGGGGCGGCACTCGCGGTCGACTACGCGCTCGCCACGCACGAGGGGGCCGACGCGCCGCGACCCGCGGGGCTGGTGCTGATCTCGCCGGCGATCGCCGTGTCGCCGTTCGCGGTCGTCGGTCGGTTCCGCACCGGGCTCTCGTACGTCCCGGGCTTCGGGCGCGCGGCCTGGCAGACCATCACGCCGGAAGTCGACCCCTACAAGTACTCCTCGTTCAGCCTGCACGCGGCCGGCGAGACCTTCCGCCTCACGCGCGGCGTGTCGCGACGCGTGCGGCGCCTCGCCGAGCGTGGTCCCATCGAGGGGTTCCCGCCGGTGCTCGCGTTCGTATCCGCGGTGGACTCGACCGTGCGTGCCGACGCCGTCGTCGATGCGCTGCTGATGCACCTGGCGCCGGGCGGACACGAGCTGGTGCTGTTCGACGTCAACCGGCTCGCGGAGGCGCAGGCGCTGCTGGTGAGCGGCAGTGGCCCGATGACCCAGCGCCTGCTCGACATGCCGAAGCGACCGTTCGAGCTGACCGTGATCGCGAACGCGGGCCCCGACACCACGACCGTGCACGAGCTGCACGCAGCCGCCGGCGCGGGTCGGCTGGACGCCCGCCCGCTCGGGTACAGCTGGCCGCGCACGGTGTTCTCGCTGTCGCACGTCGCGCTGCCGTTTCCGCCGGACGATCCGCTTTACGGTTTTGACGCGCCCCGGGATCGGACCCACGTCCAGCTCGGCCGGCTCGAGGCGCGCGGCGAGAACGGCGTGCTCGCCGTTCCGACGTGGATGCTGACGCGCCTGCGCAGCAATCCGTTCTATCCCTACCTGGCCGCGCGCGTACACGCGTTCGTCGGGCACGAGCCGGCGCCGGAATCGCCGGCCGCGGCGCCGGCGCAGGCCCGCTGAACCCGCCCCCTGTATCATTCCGCCGGACAGGAGGTGACGGTGGACGCTCCGTCGAGGAATCCGCGACGACGATGCACGTTGATGGCTACACGCGGCACGCCGCGCGCCCGCACGCGCCGGCGAGGGTCGGCCGCGGGCCGCGGCTCGGCGTCGTGGCACTGCTGCCGCTGCTCGCTCACTGCGCCGCGGCGCCGAAGCTCGACGACGTGCCTGCGGGGCACGCCATTCCGCCGGGCGACACGACCTTGCTCGATCGGGTGATCGACGCCGGGCTCGGCGACGAGCCGGGGGTCTGCGCCGTACGGCTGATCGAGCTCAATTCGATGGCTTTCGGCTATCGCGCGGCGACGGCCACCAGCGCCGAGCGCTCGCTCGACATCCAGTACTACATCTGGAACGCCGATCTCACCGGCAAGCTGATCGCTGCCGAAGTGTTGCGTGCCGCGGAGCGCGGCGTGAAGGTGCGCATCCTCGTGGACGACATCGACGCCCGCGCGAAGCACGAGCTCTTCGAGGTCGCCGACCTGCACCCGAACATCGAGGTGCGGATCTTCAATCCGTTCTACAGCCGCTCGGGCTGGTTCGGGCAGATGACCGAATGGCTGATCCGCGGCCGCCGCTTGAACCGGCGCATGCACAACAAGGCGTGGATCGTCGACAACCGGATCGCGATCGTCGGCGGACGCAACATCGGCGACGAGTACTTCGGTGCCTCCGACCTGTCGAACTTCGCCGATCTCGACCTGGTGCTCGCGGGACCCGATCGTCGATGAGATCAGCGCGTCGTTCGACGAGTACTGGAACAACCCGAACGCCGTGCCGGTGGACCGGTTCGCCCGCAAGCCGCCGCCGCCGGAGGCCCTGACCAAGCTCCTCGCGGACGCGCGGGAATACCGCCGCACGGCGGGCGAGAGCCCGTACATCGCCGCCCTGCAGGACGAGCAGAAGCGCGCCGACATGCTCGCCGCGCAACCGCCGCCGCTCAAGGTGCGGGAAGTGGAACTCCTGGTCGACGATCCGGCGAAGATCGGCGTCGAGCTGGCGGAGGGCGAGTCCTCGCGCGCACTGGCCGGGCTCGAGCGGGCGATGCAGAAAGCCGAGCGCGAGGTGGTGATCGTGTCCGCCTATTTCGTCCCTGGCGAGGAGGGCACCCGCCGGTTCGCCGGAGCTGGAGGAGCGCGGCGTGCGCGTAATCGTGCACACCAACTCGCTGGCGGCGACCGATGTCGCCGCCGTGCACACCGGCTACATGCGCTATCGGAAGGACCTGCTGCGCGCGGGTGTGGAGGTCTACGAGACCAAGCGAACGGCCGACAGCGATGCCGGGCGGCGGCGGATCAGCGTGACGGGCTCCTCGGGTGCGAGCCTGCACACCAAGGCGCTGATCGTCGACGACCGCTGGGTGTACATCGGTTCGATGAACATCGATCCGCGCGCCAACCTGAACACCGAGATGGGCGTGCTGATCGAAAGCACGGACCTCGCGCAGCAGGTGCGCCGGCAGTTCGAGCGCAGCATCGCTCCCGAGCTCAGCTATCGGGTCGAGCTCGAGGGCAACAAGCTCGTCTGGTACGACCGCGTGGACGGGTTGGATCGTCGCTCGACGACCGAGCCCGACGCGAGCGTCGGGCGCCGGGTGGGCGTCAACCTGCTCCGCGTCGCTGCCGATCGAATCGCAGCTCTAGAGCGCGGTGACTTCCACGCCGGCTTGCGTATGATGCGCGGGTCGAACCCGGACAAGAAGAACGCATGAGCGCTGTCCCTCCGCCCGTCGCCACCGAACGTCCGGTGAAACCGCGCCGCAGCTTCGTTGCGACGCTCCTGTGGCTCCTGATCGGCGCGGCGGTGCTCGTCGCGCTCTACACGCTCTTCATGCTGTGGTGGAGCTACTCCGAGGGCGAGCGCGCCGGCGTGCTGCAGAAGTTCTCGAAGCGCGGCTGGATCTGCAAGACCTACGAGGGCGAGCTCGCGATGTACGTCGTAGGCGGCGTGGCGCCGCAGATCTGGAACTTCAGCGTACGCGATGAGGCAGACCGCGGCCGAGTTGACGAAGGCGGTGGGTCGTCAGGTGCGGTTGCACTACACCGAGCACCGGGGCTGCCCACGAACTGCTTCGGCGAGACGGACTATTTCGTCAACGGTGTCGAGATCGTTGGACCACCGCTCGAGCTCGAAGCAGGGGATGGGCGCGCAACCCGGGGTCCTAGCCCCTGGCTGATGCGTCTACAGCTCCTCGACCTTCACCCACACCGAGGATTGCGACGTCCGGCTGCGCTCACCCCACACGAGCAGGCCGCTGGTCGAGGACGTGCCGGACTCCTGGACGCCGCCGAGCTCGAACCACTCGCCGAGTCGGCCGGTGACCGTCGTGGTCGCGCCCTGCGTGTCGATCGTCCCGCTCGAAGGCCGGTACTGCTGCTGACGCGAGGAGAGCTCGAGGATCACGCGATCCTCGCTGACGCGCGCCGTGGCATAGAAGCCGGTGCTCACGTCGCGATAGGTCGTCGTCTGCTGCACGACGCCGCCCGGGCGGTGCTGCACGGTCGTCTCGGTGAGCGGCACGCTCTGGCCCGCGCCGATCCAGGTCTCGGTGTTCTCGAGGACGCGCACGCTCGACACGTTGTGCAGGTCCGCCTGCTGGCGCCGCTGGCGCACCGTGACCTCGGCGCCGGTGTCGGCGCCGGGCGGCCTGTTCGCGCCGACCTGCACGTCGCCGCCGCCGATCGTCGCGGAACCCTCGACACGCGCAGCGTCCAGGTCCCGCACCGTGCCCTGGCCGATGGTGATCAGGAGCTGCCGCGGCGCGCGATCGAGCGTCGCCACCGCGGCGCGGATCTGCTCGAAGTTCTCCGGGCCGGTGCGTACGAAGAGCACGTCGTCGGTGCCGGTGATCACGCCGCCCGGCTCGAGCAGGGGCTGCAGGATCGGGATCAGGTCCTGAGCCATTCGGGAGTTGAGGTCGATGACCTGCATTTCCTGCGCGCGCGCGATGGTTACGAGGCCGAGCAGCCGACGGCGAGCGCCGCGAGCGCACGGCGCCAGGCTGACGGAGGTGCCCCGCGGATCATCTGCGAGCTTCGCGCGCGCGCGGGTTGCAGCGCCTCCGACACGCAGTGCACCAGTGCGTCGATGCCCTCGGGCTCCTGGTCCGCCCGGCAGACGAAGCGCAGCTCGCGGCCGAGCGTGTAGAAGCGGAACGGCCCGCGTGCGAGCGCCGCAGCCGCGCGCGGCCGGCATGCGGACGAAGAGCATGTTCGTCTCGACCGGCGCGACGATCTCGATGCCGGGCAGCGGTGCCAGGCGACGCGCAAGCTCCGCGGCATGCGCATTGGCGGCGCGCGCCGCGCTCGAGCCAGCGATCGTCCGCGAGGTAGCGCTCGATCTGCGCTGACACGAAGCGCGCCTTCGACAGCACCTGGCCGCCGCGCTTCATCAGGAACGGCATCTGCGCCGCGAGCGCATCGTCGAAGACCACCAGTGCCTCGGCATTGATCGCGCCGTTCTTGGTCGCGCCGAGTGACAGCAGGTCGACACCCGCACGCCAGGTGATCTCGGCGGGCGTGCAGCCGAGCGCCGCGACGGCGTTCGCGAAGCGCGCGCCGTCCATGTGCACCTTGAGGCCGTGGCGGTGCGCGACTTCGGCCAGCGCCGCGACCTCGGCCGGTCGGTACAGCGTGCCGAAGTCGGTGGGCTGGGTGATGTTGAGCGCAAATGGCTGGACCCGGTTGGGGTTGCCGCGGCCGGCGAGCTCAAGCCTCTCGTCGAGTTCCGCCGCGGACAGCTTGTAGTCGCGGCCGGACAGCGCGACCAGCTTGGCGCCGGTGAAGAGCTCCGGCGCCCCGCACTCGTGGACGTTGATGTGCGCCGTCTCGTGGCAATAGATGGCACCGAACGGATTGGCGAGCGCAGCGAGCGCGATAGAATTCGAGCCCGTGCCGCAGGCGAGGGGGAAGGCGCGGACCGGGCGTTCGAATACCGCGCCCGCGCGCTCGACCATGCGCCGGGTCCAGTCGTCGTCGCCGTAGGGGCCCGCGGTGCCGGCGTTGGCGGCGACCAGGGCGTCGAGCAGCTCGGGCGCCGCGCCGCCGACGTTGTCGCTGCGGAAGTCGTAGATGGTCTCGCCCATGACGCGAGCGTACGGGAGGAGGGATGGTCCTGCTAGAGACCCGCCGGCTCAGGCTTCGCCAGTTCACGATCGACGACGTCGACCGGCTGGTCGAGCTCGATTCCGACCCGCGAGGTGATGCGCTACGTTACCTTCGGCGCACCGACGCCGCGCGAGCGGTACGTCGACGTCTTCCTGCCGCGCTGGTTCGCGATCTACCGCGAGACGCCGCTGCTCGGCTACTGGGCAGCCGAGGAGCGCGCCACCGGCGAATTCCACGGCTGGTTCCACCTGCGACCGGACCGCATCGATGCCGGCGAGCAGGAGCTCGGCTACCGGCTGCGACGCGCGAGCTGGGGGCGCGGGCTCGCGACCGAGGGCGCCGCGGCGCTCGTCGAGCACGGGTTCCGGCGGGTCGACATCGACAAGATCTCGGCGCGCGCGCTCGTAGGCAACGCCGGCTCGCGGGCGGTGATGGAGAAGTGCGGGCTGCGCTACGAGGCGGCCTTCGTATTCCCGGAGGACATGATCGGTGCGCGCAGCGCCGCGGACTGCGCGGCGGTCAAGTACTCGATCACGCGCTCGCAGTGGCTGGCGACGCGGGCTTGAGGAAGCTCTCGCAGTTGCGGCGCCCGGCGTCAGCCTCCGGCAACCCGCGGCAGATCTCGGCGGTGCGCGCACGCAGTTTCTCGAGCACCTGCTCGCGCTCGGCGCCCTGGCCCCAGTCGAGCAGCTTCGTGTTGAGCTGCTCGAGGCGCATGCGCGTCCGCTGGTAGAAGGCGTCGGGGCTGTCGTCGAGCTCGCCGATCACTTCGAGCCCCGCGCGCTCGATGCGCTGCGTGTCCTCGGGCGTCATCTCGAGCAGGCCGAGCAGGTAGTTTGTTCCCCACTGGAAACGCGTGGCCGGACCCTTGGCGTCGGCGTAGGCACGCGCGAGCCACTGCACGGCTTCCTCCTCGCGGCCGGCTTTCTGCGCGATGTCGGCCAATGACAGCATGAAGTAGTAAGGCGATGCCGTTCGCGTGAGCTCGGTGGTCAGCAGGCGGTTCGCGTCCTCATCGAGGCCCGCCTCCCAGTACAGGTTCGCCGCGGCGTTGATGGCCGCCTGCCGTGCGTAGCCGTCCTTTATCTCCGCATCCACCTTCGCGACCTCGGCGCGTGCCTGCGCGATCAGCTCCGGCGGCAGCGGACCGGCGGGCGAGTCGAGGCGCGCGAGCTGCACGCGAGCGCGGATCAAGTTGAGGCGTTCGGGCGCCGAAACCGCCGTACCGGCTTCACCACTGGCCAGCATGTCGAGCGCCTTCGTCCACGCTGCCGTCAGGTCGCCGCGTTCCGGGGAACCCTGGTCCGACAGCAGGCCGATGGTGTGCGTTGGCGCCATAGGACAGGTTCTGCACGTTGGCCTGCAGCACCGAGGGCTTGCCAAGCAGCGCCAGCAGCCGCTCACGGGCTTCGGCGCGCTCGAGGCCCGAAAAGGGCGTCCCGCCGGCTTCGGTCACGGCGGCAGCGGCGTAGAGGTACTCGAAGAACAGTCGCGCGCAGTCGCCCTCGAGCTCAACCGGGCAGCGCGCGCTCAGCTGGCGGAAGGTAGCGACGCGCTCCGCTTCCGGCAGGGTGTGCTCGACGTCGGTGACCCAGGAATGATAGGCGAGCAAGCGCCAGTCGTTCTGCGACAGGATCTCGCCCTTGCGCTGGGCCTCGAGCAGCTCGGTCACCGGTCGCGCATCGGCGAGCGCCACGTCGAGAATTGTGGCGTATCGCGTCACGTCGACACCGCCGGGCAGGCGCGTGATCTCGGTGCCGTCGGGGCGGAACAGGATCATGGTCGGGTAACCGTTCACCGCGAAGGCTTCGCCGTGCTTCTGCGCGCTCGGCGTGTCGCCATCCAGGTAGACGGGCACGAACAGTCGCGAGCGTTCCTGGAACTCGCGCTGGTTGAAGATCGTCGCCTTGATCTGCGAGCAGGGCGGACACCACTCCGCGCCCCAGTACAGGAACAACAGCTTGTCGGCAGCCTTGGCCGCGGCAAATGCGGCCTCGAGGTCGCCGTCGAACCAGTCGATGCCTTCGGGAAGGGGATGCTCCTCCGCGTCGGCCGCTCGCGGCGACGGGTGCGGCGGCCTCCGGCGCGGGCGCCTTGCGGCCGCAACCAGCGAGCGCGAGCAACAGCGCAGGAGACAGCCAGCAGACTGGACGATCAGGGACGTGCTCATCCGCCCACGCTAGCGGGCCGGAGCGCATTGCGCAACGGTCGAGGCGGCCCGGTATCGTCCTCGCCCTCCCGACCCGGACGGGTTCCCATGTCCTCTGACCACGGCTCCTCGACGAAGGCGATCGCGTACGCCTTCTTCGCCAACCTGGGCATCGCGATCACCAAGGGCGTGTGCGGCCGTCTACACGAATTCGGGCAGCATGCTGGCCGAGGCCATCCATTCGGCCGCGGATGCGACCAACCAGGTGCTGCTCTTCATCGGGCTGAAGCAGGCGGCGAAGCCGGCCACGGACGAGCATCCGCTTGGCTTCGGCAAGGTCGACCTACTTCTGGAGCTTCATCGTCGCCTTGCTGCTCTTCAGCATGGGTGGCCTGTTCTCCATCTACGAAGGCTGGCACAAGCTGCACGAGCCCGAGCCACTCAACCGCGCATGGGTTGCGCTCACCGTGCTCGGCATTGCGATCGTGCTCGAAACGCTGAGCCTGCTGGGCTGCCTGAACGAGATCCGCAAGATCCGCCGCGGACGGCCATTTCTCGACTGGCTCAAGCACACGCGCAACGCCGAGCTGGTCGTCGTGCTCGGCGAGGACATCGCTGCCGAGATCGGGCTGATGCATCGCGTTCGTCTTCGTCTCGCTCGCCGCCGACTGACGGGCGACACGCGCTGGGACGCCGCGGGCTCGATCGCGATCGGCGTCGTGCTGATCGTCGTCGCGGTTTTCATCGCGCTGCGGATCAAGGGACTCCTGGTCGGGCGCTCGGCCGAACCGGAGCTCGAGCGCAAGCTCGACCAGATGATCGCCGAGGACGACGCGATCGAAACGCTGCTCAACACGATCACCATGCAGTTCGGGCCGCAGGTCATGCTCGCCGCCAAAATCCGCATGAAGCCCGGCCTGTCGATCGATACCGCGGTTGACTGCATCAACCGCCTCGAGCGCAGGATCAAGGAGCGCTACCCCGAGATCGGCTGGTGCTTCATCGAGCCCGACGTCACCGACTGAAAATCGGCCGGGGCCGGAAATCTCCGCCAGGTCAGCTCGGAGCCGAATTTCCCGCCGGGTAGGCGGTCGCTTCGCGGTCGCGCCGGGGAATGGTGGCCTCCAGCACGGTGCCCTGCGGCGCGCGCGGCTCGAGGGTGCAGCGAGCCTCCGATCTCCTCCAGCCGGCGCTCCATGCTCGCGAGCCCGAGGCCGCGAGGCGCGTCAGGAGCGATGCCGCAACCGTCATCGGCGACGCGCAGCTGTACGCCCTTCCCATCGACCCGCACGGTGACCTTGACGCGTTCCGCGCTGGCGTGCCGGATCACGTTCGAGACGGCCTCCTGGCAGACGCGAAGCAGGGCCCGCTCATGGCCGACCACCTGCGGCACGTAACCGTCGAAGTCCAGGTGCAGCGAGAGGTTGCCCGGCACCATCAGTGGCAGCAGCCGCGTAACGGCTGTCGCCAGCCCATGCTGCGTGAGCAGCGCGCCCGCCAGCACGTGCAGCGGCGCGGGATTGCGCTCGTTGCCGGAAGACGTCTCGCCCGGCGTCAGCTCCTCGAGCAGCGCACGCATCTCTCCGAACCCCATCTGCGCGAGCTCGCCCAGGCGCGCGGCGCGGCGCTCGCCGTCGCGCGGGTCCTTGCGCCAGGCGGCGCTCAACGACTGCGCCATCAGGCTGATCGACGACAGGATCTGCGTGACGTTGTCATGCAGCTCTCGCGCCAGCCGCTGGCGCTCCTCCAGCACGGCCAGGCGCTGCGAATGCTCCGCCAGCCGCGCGTTGTGGATCGCGACTGCGAGATGCTCCGACACGATCCCGAGGCTCAGCCGATCGAGCTCGTCGAACGGCCGATCACCCTCCACGTTGACGACGCCGAGCAGCTCGTCGCCGTAGAGCATCGGCACCGCGAGCTCCGCACGGCGCTTCCGATACGCCGGGCGGCGTCACGTAGCGCGGATCGGCGGGCGACGTCGTTGACGAGCTGGGCGCGGCGCGTGCGTCGCGGCGGCACCCATGATGCCGCTGGCTGATCGGCAGCCGGTCGACGTGATGGATGCGCTGCTTGTACTCGCCGCCGCGGATCCGGATCACGAGCGTATTCGGATCGGACGGCTCGATCAGCGGGATGTCGACGCTGGCGAAGCCGAGCAGCTCGTGGATCGCGTCCGCGGCGCGCTGCAGCAGCGGGTCGAGGTCCGGTTCGCTCGCGATGATTCCGGCGACGCGCGCGATCATCGCGAAGCGCACCGAGCGGCGCTGCTCGTCGCTGTAGCGCCGCGCGTTGACGATCGCGACGGCGGCGTGACGGGCAAAGTGCTCGAGCAGCTCCTGCTCCGCATCGCCGAGCTGCTTCGGCGGCCAGGCACCGATGCCGAATACGCCGATCAGCTCGCCCCGGCTGCGGATCGGCATGCCAATCATGTTCATCTCGAGCGCGGCGGTCCGGCTGGGATGGGGCAGATCGCCGTATCGACACCGGAGCGGTGCGCCCAGCTCCAGCACGCGGCCGGTCAGGCCGTGGCCGCGGGGCAGCTCGGCGTTCAGCTGCGCCTCCGGGATGGCGTGGCTGGCGGCTGTGCGGATGATGTCCCGCTCCGCGTCGTACAGTCCGATCGCGCCGTCGTCCGCGCCGATCAGCTTGCACGCCCGTTCGACCAGGCGCGCGAGCAGCGGCTCGAGCGCGAGCTCGCCGGAGACCTCCTCGACCATCTGCGACAGCAGCTCCAGCTGGGTGCGAACATCGGGGCCGTCGCGGGCCGGTGGACGCTCGAATGTCATGCGTCGCCGCCGTCCACGCCGAGCCGTACCGCGAGCAGCGCGGCCTGGGTGCGATCCTCGAGCTTGAGCTTCGCCAGCACGTTGCTCACGTAGCCCTTAACGGTGCCTTCCGAGAGATGCAGGGTGCGTGCGATGGCGCGGTTGCTCATGCCCTTCGCCAGCAACCGCAGCACCGAGCGCTCACGGTCGGTGAGCAGCGCGAGGGGGCTCAGGTCGGCGGGCCGGCGCATCCGGTTGACGAGCGAGCGCTGCGCCACGGCGTGCAGCCAGGCTTCGCCGCGCGCCACGGTCTCGATCGCGCGAATGAGGTCCGCCGCAACGATGTTCTTCAGCACGTAGCCGAGCGCGCCCGCACGCAGCACGTCCTCGACCTGCCGGTCCTCTGCGTAGCTCGTCAGCACCAGAACCTGCGTCGCGGGATACTGCGCGCGGATCGTGCGGATCGCGTCTGCGGCGGGTAACCCCGGCATCTTGAGGTCCATCAGCACGACATCGGGCGCAAGCGCGCGTGTCTGCTCGAGCGCCTCCTTGGCATCCGCCGCCTCGCCGACGATCTGCAGCGACCGCGCTCTGGTCGAGCAGCGCCCGCAGTCCCTCGCGAACGATCGCGTGATCGTCGACCAGGAGCACGCGGGTAGGTGCGTTCATCGATCCTTCCCTGGAACCTCGTGCGTCGCCCGGACAGTGGGCCGCATGCGCGCATGGTAGTCCCGGACCCCCGGTGCCCGCATGGGCGCGCTGACCGTCCCGTCAGAGGTAGGCGAGCCACCAGTCGCGACGCCTGCGCTTGAGGTCCGCGAACCAGCGGCAGGCCGGATACAGCGTGGCGAGCACGCCCGCCCAGGCGAGATAGACGCCCGCCAGGCCAAAGCCCCAGCCATCAGGCAGCTTCAGGAAGATATCGGCGAGCACCGCGGTGCCGAAGCCCATCCAGAGCGCGATCAGCCCAGCGGCCAGGTGGGCGAGCGCGATGTGCAGCACGTAGAAGAAGAGCGGCACGCGACCGAATACCTCGATCACGGCCGCAAACCGGCCGCGAACCGATTCGAACGTCGCGAGCATGACGAGGGCCGGGCCCAGCGTCGCGAGCAGATAGAGCAGCGACGGCGGGTACTTCGAGACGTTGAGGAAGCTCAGCACGGTGAACGTGGCGGTCGCTTGCCCGGTCCAAGGCTGCGGGTCTCCGTACCCGTTCGCGAGCCGCAGCACGACAAAGGCCAGGATGGCGGCGGCGCCGATGGCGATCAGCGTGCGGCGGCGACGCGGCGCGTCCCAGGCGTACACGCCGCCGAGCGCAAACCCGAGCGCCATGACCCCGATCCAGGGCAGCAGTGGATAGAGCACGAAGCCGAACGGGTGTCGGTCCCTGCACGTGCAGCACGTTCCAGAGCGGCGCCCAGGCGCCGAACTGCGCGGGCGTGACGCCGTCGAGCAGGTTGTGCCCGCCGACGAGCACGACTCCGACCAATGCAACGGTACGCACCGGCAGCCCGACCAGCGCCGCGAGCACGATCATCGAGACGCCGAGCGCCCAGATCACCTGCATCACGAGACCGTACTCGTAGCGCAGGTTGAAGGTCCACGCGAAGGTCACGACGGTGAACTCGAGCACGATGAGCCACAACCCGCGCGTGAGCAGAAAGCGACGCAGCTCGGCCGTGGTGCAGCGCTGCGCGACGAGGCGCGCGCTCACGCCGGCCAGCAGCACGAAGACCGGCGCGCAGAAGTGCGTGATCCACCGCGTGAGGAAGAGAGGCGGGTCGGTCTGCGCGAGATCGAGCGGGCTGAATCGTGCGGCGGTGAAGTAGTCGCGGACGTGATCGAGCGCCATCAGGACGATCACGAGTCCCCGCAGCAGGTCGATCGAGGCGACGCGGGTGCGTGCGCGCACGCGCTCTGCAGCAGCCATCGGCCACGCCACCGCGCCGCCGAGAATCGGCCCGGGAGCCGTCGCCGGCTCCGTTTCCAGTCGGGGTCGCATCGTTTTCCGGTCCTCATACAAAGGGGCCCGGGCCATAGGCGCCCGGGCCGAGGGGGTCTCGCGGTGCGGCGCAGTGCGTCGGGGCCGCGATGGGGGAAACACCGCGCGAAGTCTGCGGAGCCAGCGACGACGGCGGTACGGCGGTTGGTCGGTTGGCGTCACTGACTTTCGTCAGTGTGTCGGCCCAACCACGAGGCACGCGCGCGCTGCCGCTTGCCGCGGGGACCGGCGCGCCGGGAGACGAGTAGTGTGCCGCTCGCCGATGCAGCCTACGACCTGGAGCTGCTCACCAAGGGAGCTGGGACGATGGACGCAGCGACTACTACACGCGCTCTTCTGCCGATTGCCCTGATCGCGGTCGCCCTGTCCGCCGGCACGAGCGCCAACACGGATACCGACAGCGTCACCATATTCGGCGTCCGGCAGAACGGCCGCCTGGCCCGACTGAAGGAGCTCAAAGTAGGCGACGAGCCGCGCTCGGTGACGACGTTGCTCAACAAGGCCCTTGCGTACGTCGCCAACAGCGTCAGCGGCACCGTGAGCGTCGTCGACCTGGCCTTCTCGAAGTCATCAGGACGATCGACGTGGGCACCGAGCCGCAGGCGATCGTCGCATCGCCGAACGGCCCGCCCGGCGACCGTTGGGTTCTACGCTGAAGGCGCCGTGCCGGTCGCCGGGAGCGTGTAGCGCTTCTCGATGGCGCGGCGAACCGCGACCCGGCTGGCGTCCGGTCCGAGCTGCCCGGCCTCGGCCTCCACCGCCTGCACCTCGTCGGCCAGCTCGTCGTCCTTGATGCTGCCGCGGATCCAGCGCGAGTAGTCGCCCCGCGACAGGTGGTGCTGCCAGGTCCCGTCGTCCACGCCGTCCCCGAGCTGCATGAAGAGCACGAGGTTCTGCGCGCGCAGGTTGAGCCGGGTCTCCGGTCCGCGGAAATAGAAGCTGCGGTCCTCGCCCAGCTCGCCCTCGGCGTACTTGCGGAGATGTCGCCGCCGCTCGCCCGCGCCGGCAGCGATCCTGAGCGTGAAGGCCGGCTCACCGGTGCTCCGCAGCCACACCAGCGCTTCGCCGCTCTCGAGGGTGACGCCCGTGGACGATGGGGCGACGGCATCCGAGGCCGCGGCAACAGGCGCGAGTCGTGTCTCCGGCGCATCGCCCACTGCGGCCACGACGTCCATCCGGGGGAGCAGCGAGCGCGACAGCTGTTCCGGGTGCACGGTGATGAAGATCATCGAGGTCATGCCGTCGGTCATCACCTGCGGCCCCGGCTCCCAGTCGGCGGGCAGCAGGTGATGTGCCTCGTCGACGACGATCCAGTGCGGCCGTCCGGTCCGGGCCCGGCTTTCGTGCAGTCGAAGCAGCAGCTTGACGAAGAACTCCGGCCGGTCATCCAGCTTCACCCCGAGAAGATTGACCACGGTGCTCGTGCGCGGTTGCTCGAGCGCCTTCAAGATCGCGGTGATGTCGGGCGCATTCTGCGGACTGCCGAACAGGATTGCGTCGCCGAGCTCGCCGTAGTCGCCTTCGGGATCAATCACGCAGCACTGGTAGCCTCGTGCGATCAGCTGCTCCAGCAGACCGGTCGCGAGGGTGGACTTGCCGCTGCCGGACGTGCCGGCGATCAGGATATTGTGACCAGCGGGCACGATTCGTACCGGCTGACCGTCGGCACGTGCGCCGAGCAACAGCAGACGATCCTCGCGGCGCGCCGCTACGCTTCGCAGATCGTCGTCGATCAGGCGCTCGATGAGTTCCTCGACCCCCGTGCCGTGATCGCCGCGCGTGACGAGGTCGGCCTTCGCCTTGAGCATCGGCACGGCGTTCGCCACTGCGGCGGCGAGCTCGGCGACCTCGAGCAGCGCATGGTCATTCTCCGCGTCCCCGATCGCGACGGTGTTGTGCGCGGACAGGCCGAGGTCCTGCAGCGCCTCCGTCAGTCCCGCCGCCTTGTTCGTGCCGGCCGGCAGCACCATCACGGCGCCCTTGTTGAAGATCAGCTGGAGCTCGAGCCCGAGCTCACGGATCACCTCGAGCACGATTTGCTCGTTGGGATGCCACGTCGCGACGATGGAGGCGCCGGTCGAGAGCGGCGCCACGCCACGCCGCTTCAGCTCCGCAACGAAGCGCGGGGGCGGCGCAGCGCCGAGGACGCGCGTTTCACCCGTCGACGGCCGGTAGAGCACCGCGCCGTTCTCGACGACGAGTCGATCGAAGAGATCTATCGAGCCGAACACCCGGCGCAGATCTTCGAGCTCGCGGCCGGTGACGAGGATCAGCTTCCGTCCCGAGGCGGCAAGCCTCTTCAGCGCCTCTACGGTGGACGAGCCAACGCAGCCGTCGGTTGCCAGCGTGCCATCGAAATCCGCGGCCAGGGCGAGATAACGCATTCGGCTTCCATGCCTGCGAAGGTGACAAGCTTCTGCGGGAGCCAGTCTAGACGGCGCCGGCCGTCGCGCCTGTAGGACCACCGGCGCCCGCGTGTCGGGGCTTATACCGATCGTTCGAGCACGATCTCGCCCGCGCGAACGACCATGCTGCAGGGGTTGAAGCCCGCCCAGTAGCCGAGCTCGTCCGGGGTGTCGATCGACCAGACGGCGAAATCGGCTGCGCGTCCGGGCGTCAGCGAGCCGCGTTCGGCCTCGAACGCGAGCGCGCGCGCGGCGTGCCGGGTCGTGCCGAGCAGGACCTCCTCGCTCGTGAGACCGAACAACCGCCGTGCCATGTTCATCGCGAGCAGCAGCGATGCTCCAGGCGCGGAACCGGGGTTGCAGTCGGAGGCGACCGCCATCGGGACGCCGAGGCGACGGAAGGCGTCGATGGGCGGCCGCCTGGTTTCAGCAAGCGCGTAGTAGGCGATTGGCAGCATCACGGCCACGATGCCTGCGTCGGCGAGCGCGGCGGCGTCCTCCTCCGTCGTGTACTCGAGGTGGTCGCAGGACAGCGCGCGGCGCCGCGCGGCCATCGCGCTGCCCCCGACATTCGAGAGCTGCTCCGCGTGCAGCCGTACGCGCAGACCGAGTCGGCCCGCGACGTCGAACAGGCGCTCGCACTGCGGCGCGGTGAAGGCGATGTCCTCACACCACGCATCGACCGTGTCGATCAGGCCTTCGCGCGCGAGCGCCGGGAGCCATTCGCCCGCGACGGTGTCGATGTACTCGTCGGCCCGGCCTGCGAATTCCGGCGGCACCGCGTGAGCGCCGAGGAAGCTCAACGATACCGTCACCGGAAAATTGGCTCCGAGCCATTTTCCGGTGCGGAGCATGCGGGCCTCGGACTCGAGGGTAAGGCCATAGCCGGACTTGATCTCGATCGACGTCACGCCTTCCGCGAGCAGCGAGGCGAGCCGTGGCCGCACGGTCTCGAGCAGCTCGACATCGCTCGCGGCGCGCGTCGCTCGGACCGTCGAGAGGATCCCGCCTCCAGCGCGCGCGATGTCGGAGTAGCTCGCGCCCGAGGTGCGCTGCGCGAACTCCGCCGCGCGCTGCCCGGCAAACACCAGGTGCGTGTGGCAGTCGATCAGTCCGGGCGTCATCCAGCGCCCGGCCAGCTCGATCGTGCGATCCGGGTGTACTCCGGCCGGCAGATCGCCATCGGCGCCGACCCAGGCGATGCGCCCGGCCTCAGTGAGCATCGCGCCCGGCGAATAGATGCGTCCCTGCTCGTCGCAGCTCGCGATGTGAACGTTGCGCCAGAGCGTGGGCATACAGGGGCGGCGTGAGCGCCCGTTCAGTCCAGGAAACGGCAGATTGAGTCCGTGCTCGCGCGCGCAGTCGATCGCTTCGGCGTAGCCCGCGTCCGCGTGCCGCATGACGCCGGTGGCCGGGTCGTTCCACAGCACGCGCTCGATGCGCTTCGCCGCCGCGGGCGTGCCGTCGCAGACGATCACGACCCCCGCGTGCTGCGAGTAGCCGATGCCGACGCCGCCGCCGTTGTGGATCGACACCCAGGTCGCACCGCTCGCGGTATTCAGCAGCGCGTTGAGCATGGGCCAGTCTGCGACCGCGTCCGAGCCGTCCTGCATGGCCTCGGTTTCCCGGTTCGGGCTCGCGACCGAGCCGGAATCCAGGTGGTCTCGCCCGATCACGATCGGCGCCTTGAGCTCCCCGCTCGCGACCATCTCGTTGAATGCGAGACCGAGCCGCTGGCGCTGACCCAGGCCCACCCAGCAGATGCGCGCCGGCAGCCCCTGGTACTGGATGCGCTCGCGCGCGAGGTTGATCCAGCGGTGGAGGTGCGGGTCGTCGGGGATCAGCTCCTTGACGCGTGCGTCGGTGCGGTCGATGTCCTGCGGATCACCGGAGAGCGCGGCCCAGCGGAACGGGCCCGACGCCACGGCAGAAGAGCGGCCGGACGTAGGCGGGAACGAAGCCGGGAAATGCGAACGCGTCGTCGACGCCTTCGTCGTACGCGACCTGGCGGATGTTGTTGCCGTAGTCGAAGACGGGGATGCCTTGCTTCTGAAATCCAAGCATCGCCTGCACGTGTTTTGCCATCGACTTTCGCGAGGCCGCCGCGACCGCCGCGGGATCCGACTCGCGCAGCCGGTCCCATTGCGCGACCGACCAGCCTTCGGGCAGGTAGCCGTTGACCGGGTCATGCGCGGAGGTCTGGTCGGTGACGGCGTCGGGCCGCACGCCGCGGCGCAGCAGCTCCGGAACGATTTCCGCTGCGTTGCCGAGCAGGCCGACCGATAGCGGCTGCCGGTCGCGCGTCGACCGCTCGATCAGCGCCAGCGCCTCGTCGAGCTTCGTCGTGCTGACATCGAGGTAGCGCGTATCGAGCCGCTTCTGGATGCGCTCCGTCCGGCATTCGATTGCGAGCATCGAAGCGCCGGCCATCGTCGCCGCGAGCGGCTGCGCGCCGCCCATGCCCCCCAGACCCGCTGTCAGGATCCAGCGGCCTGCGAGGCTGCCGCCGTAGTGCTGGCGGCCCATCTCGACGAAAGTCTCGTACGTACCCTGCACGATGCCCTGGCTGCCGATGTAGATCCAGGAGCCGGCCGTCATCTGGCCGTACATCATCAGGCCCTTGCGATCGAGCTCGTTGAAGTGCTCCCACGTGGACCAGTGGCCGACCAGGTTCGAGTTCGCGATCAGCACCCGCGGCGCGTCCGCATGCGTGCGGAAGACCCCCACCGGCTTGCCCGACTGGATGAGCAGCGTTTCGTCGTCGCCCAGCGCGCGCAGCGCCGCGACGATCCGGTCGTAGCACTCCCAGTTGCGGGCTGCGCGGCCGATGCCGCCGTAGACGACCAGGTCTCCGGGACGCTCGGCCACATCCGGGTCCAGGTTGTTCATCAGCATCCGCAGCGGCGCCTCGGTGAGCCAGCTGCGAGCGGAAAGGGTCGTGCCGCGCGGCGCGCGGATCACGCCCCGTAGCTCGGTCGTTCATGATTTCATCCGCATGGCGAGAAACCGGTAGGCGAGTGCGGCCGCCAGCGTGCCGCCGATGAGCAGCGCGATCAACAGCCGCCACCCGCAACGCAAGATAATCGACGAGCGACTGCCCCCGAGCGACGGTGTCTCCGACGGTGCCGGCCAGCGCCGGCGCCGTCTCGTCGAGCGCTGTCAGCAGCAGCTTCAGCTCGTTGGCCGTGCGGGTGATCTCCTCCGCGGCGCGCGTGTACTCGCGGATGTCGAAAGGCGGGCTCGGTTCCGCGCCGGGCGCGGCGGCGGCCCGCGGCCGCGTGATCATCGCGTCGATCGTCCGGACGACCGAATCGACCGAGGTCGCGGTCGTGTCGGCGGCCTCGAGCGCCTGGCGCAACTCGATCAGCATCGGATGCAGCGTCGCCTGCTGGGTCAAGAGCGCGTTCGAGAGCTGGTCGACCAGGGCGGCGCGCTCGGTCGCGAAGGCCGCGGGCAGCCCCTCGGCCACGCCGGCCAGTCGATCGGCCGACCGGCTGATCCGGTCGGAGTCCTCGAGCGCACCGCGCATCTCGGGACGGAGCAGGAGCTCGCTGGTCACGACCTCCATCTGCAGCGGCACGATGTAGGGAATCCGTTGCAGGTAGAAGATCGTGCGCTCGGCGAGCAGACGGGTCTGCTGGATCTGGCGTACGGCTGGATCAATACCCGAGAGCGGATCGATCCCGATCGCCGCGAACAGGCCACTCCGGCGTTGCGTGTCGGTGAGCGTTCCGCGGCCGATCTGCCGTGCGTAGTCGAGGAAGCTCACGAACGCAACACTGGTGACCTCGGGGTGCGCCTTGCGCCACTCCACCATGATCGCGAGGACTTCGTCCTCCTGTTCCTTGGTCAGGAACTCGTCGGATAGCGTCCAGGCCAGCCCTTCGAGCTCGCGGTGAACCGCAAGCAGGGGCGCGGCCTGTTCCCCGAACCGCGGCATGACGCTGTCCTCGATCACCATCCGGCTCAGCGCGGCCAGCGTCATCAGGTCGAGCGTGCTCACGATGGGGGTCTCGCCCGCCGCCGCTGTGTAGGCCGAATTTGCCTGCGCCAGCCTCCAGTTCGAGACGATCGAGCGCATCTCAGGGTCGGTCAGGGTGCGGCGGAAACGTCCCGTCTCCTCGATCACCCGGCCGACGTACTGGTCCGCGAAGCGCATGTTCCGGGCCTGCAGCTGCCGCAGCTCGAGCTGGATGCGCTCGGCCTCGCGAGCCGCGGGCATCCGGGCTCGGATCGCGTTGCATCCGGCCACCACGGTCAGAGTCGCGATGAGGGCGGCGCCACCGACCGCTCGCGCGGCCGGGTGCCACAGTCGCGGTCGTGGACTCAGCATGGCGGTATTATGAGGGCAAGCCTGCGGCCGGGGCGCGCCGCTGGCGCAGGCAAACCCGTTCCGGTAACGTTCCGCCCCCGGAATTGAAACTGCTGATCGAGGACACGCCCCGATGGCCGGCCCGAGTAACGCACCAGAACCACGGATGGACGCCCAGGACCTGTACCGCGAGGACGTCTATTCCGATCGCAAGGTCGGCACGATTCGTGTCATGACGCCCGTGAAGTCCGACGGTACGCCGGATCCGTTGCGTCAGCCGAGCTACGTCGGGCAGGCGCAGATCATGACGCCGGGCGGTCTGCTGCCCTTGAGCTTCGAAATCCCGGCCAGCAGTCTCAGGGAAGCCTGCGACCGGTTCGCCGACGCCGCCAAGGTGGCGTTCGATGAAACGCTCAAGGAGCTGCAGGAGATGCGCCGGCAGCAGGCATCCTCGATCGTCATCCCGGACGCGGGCGCCGCGGCCGCGATCGGGCAGGGCGGATTGCCGCCGCGGGGAAAAATCCAGTTTCCCTGATCAGGGCCGCTCGCCGCGCGCGATGGCCTGCAGCCGCGCGATCCGCTCCTCGGTCGACGGGTGCGTCGAGAAGAGCGACGCGATCCCGCCGCGATAGGCTGACAACGGATTCACCTGCGCGAGAGGCGCCATCGTCGGTGCCACCTGCATCGGGATTCGGCTCGCCGCCGACTGCAGCTTGCCGAGCGCGCTCGCGAGCGCCAGTGGCTTACCGCTGATATCCGCGCCCGTGGCGTCCGCCTTGAACTCGCGCGATCGGCTGATCGCGAACTGGATGATCATCGCCGCGAACGGCGCCATCGGCGATCGCGAGCGCGAGTAGCATCCCACCCTGTCCGCCGATCATCCCGCCGACGACACCGAAGAGCGCGACCATTCCGGCGAGGAGCACGAACACCTTGACGTTGCCCATGACGACGTCCTCCGTGCCCTTAGCCCGATGATGCTCCAAGTCGGCATTGGTCGCAGCACCGCTCCGGCGCCTCCCGCTGCCTGTGCGATGATGCCCGCCGCCAGCGCGTACAAGACAGCTCCTGGAAAGGAATTGCAGCGCTCCTCGATACCGTTCGCCGCGCTCGCCCTCGTGGCCAGTGTCGCCTCCGCGCAGCGCGCGGATACGACGGCCGCATCCGCGGCGGACGATGCGTTTGGACTGTCGGTCGCGGGCGAGACGATCGGGCTCTACTCGGACAAGTTCGTGCGCGGTTTCAGCCCGGTCAACGCCGGCAACCTGCGTCTCGACGGTCTGTACATCGACCGGCAGGCTGAATTCAGCGAGCGGCTCTTTGCGGACGTCGCCATCCGGGTGGGCGCGACCGCCCTCGAAATACCGCTCCCGGCCCCGTCCGGAATCGCGGACTACTCGCTGCGCCGGCCCGGAGGGGAGTCGCTGCTCAGCCTCGCGGGCGGGGTCGCCTCCTTCGGCTCTCCATTCCTCGACGTGGACTGGACGGTCGGCGGCGACGACGGATTCGGGCTCGCATTGGGCGCCAGCGTGTATCCCGACGAGCGCGACAAGCACGGCGGCACCGGCCGCTGGCACGTGTGGTTCGCAAGCCCGACCTGGGTCGCCGACTCCGGGCTGCGCGCGACCGCGTACGCGAGCGAGGGACGCTACGAGGACTACGAGAGTGAGCTCGCGCACTACACGGCCGGCCCCTGGCGCCCGCCGCGCGTTGACCGCGGACCGTACCTGGGCCAGCCCTGGGCGGGGGACACCGGGAAGGAGCGCAACTACGGAGTGATCGTCGACCGTGCTGTGCTCGCGGACTGGAACCTGAAGGCTGGCGTCTTTTACTCGGAGTGGCTGGGCGAGCGCGAGGTCTTCCAGTATGTCGACGCGATCACGATGGATGGCGCCGGCGTCTTTGGCGCGATCCTCTATCCGGAGCGCAAATATGCGTCGTGGTCCGGTGAGCTGCAGGCGACGCGCGCCTTCGATCTCGCCGCCGACTGGAGCGCGAGCCTGCACTTCTCGCTGCGCGGACGCGATTCCGACGTGCGCGCCTCGCCCGAGGCCGAACCGGTCGAGGGCCCCGTCCAGGTCGGCGAGCCCGCGCCTCCCTTGGCGGAACCCGTGCCCGGCGGCGGTCCGCCCGATCGCGAGTCGGTCCGGCAGCTGACGCCGGGCGTGATGGCCGCGCTCGACTGGCAGGACCTCATGACCCTGCGGCTTGGAGTGCAGCGCGCCGACTATCGACGCGAAGTGTCGTCCGGCGTGAGCGGGCTCACCAACGAGATCGAGGAACGGCCGTGGATGGGCTCGGCCTCCGCATCGTTTGCGCTCCTCGATGACCTCCGTGCCTACGTCGCCTACGCGCGCGGCTTCGAGGACAGCGGCACGGCGCCGAACTTTGCCGAGAACGCGGGCGAGGTCCTGCCGGCGTCGCGCACCGAGCAATGGGACGCCGGCGTGCGTTGGCCGCTGGGCGGCAAGACCGACGTGGTCGCCTCGGTATTCCGACTGGAGCGTCCCGGCCGGGCGCTCGCCGAAAACGGCCGATTCGGGCTGCGGGGTCTCGTGCGAAACGAAGGCGTGGAGCTGTCGGTCGTCTCGCGCCCGGCGGATGGATTGAGCGTCGTGGCGGGTGTCCTGGCGCAGCGTCCGCGGATGCTCGACGCACCGGCGGGCGTCGGCCCGCTGGCCGTCGGCATCGCCGACTACTCCGGAATTCTCGAGATCGACTACGAGCCCGAGCGCTGGCGCGGATTCGGCCTGGGACTGTCGGCCGCGACCACGGGACCGGCGGAGGCCAAGGCCGACAACAGCGTCGAGGTATCGGGCTACACCACGCTCGATTTCGGCCTGCGTTATGGATTCAGCATCGGCAACGCTTCCGTCAGCGTGCGCGCGTCGGTGACGAACCTGACCGACGAATTCGCCTGGACGGCCCAGGATGACGAAGGGTTCCGGTGGATCGAGCAGCGCGCGTATCAACTGGTCGTGGCGGCGGACATTCGCTAGATTTGTCGTCAGGAAGGGAGGCGCAGCATGGACAGCGACGCAATTCGTCAGTTTCTGAGCACGACCGCGATCGACCTCGGCATCAAGGTGCTGGCTGCGCTCGCGTTCTGGTTCATCGGGCGCTGGCTCATTGGCCGCGTGATCGCGTTGATTCGTGCGGCGATGGGCCGCAACAACGTCGATCCGACACTGACGAAGTACCTGGGCTCGATCGTCGCGGTCGTTCTCAACATCGCCTTGGTCCTTGGCATCCTCGGCTACTTCGGCGTCGAGACCACGTCGTTCGCTGCGCTGCTCGCGGGCGCCGGCGTCGCTATCGGGATGGCCTGGAGCGGCATGCTCGGCAACTTCGCCGCCGGCGCGTTCATGCTGGTGCTGCGGCCGTTCAAGGTGGGTGATTTCGTCAGCGTCGGTGGCGTCGCCGGTACGGTGCAGGAGCTGGGGCTGTTTGGGACGACGATCGTCACGCCGGACAACGTGCTGACCACGGTCGGCAACGGCAAGATCTTCGCCGACACGATCCAGAACTTCTCGGCGCTGCCCGTAAGGCGTGTCGATCGCACGGCGCAGCTCGCAGGTTCGGTGGATCCGATCGACGCCATCGCGCGGCTCCGCGCCGCGGTAGCGAAGATTCCCAACGTCGCGAGCACGCCCGAGCCGCAGGTCAGCCTGCTCGACATGACCCTCGTCGGGCCGGTCATCGCGGTGCGACCCTACACGCACACCGACCATTACTGGCAGGTGTACTTCGACACCAACGAGGCCATCGTTCGCGTCTGCCGCGAGTCCGGCTGGGCGGCTCCGACGCCGAGCCAGACCGTCCGGCAGTCCTGACACGAGTCTCGTTCTGGAGCCGTCCAGGCAAGGCGTTGAAGTCTCGCGCCAGAGCGTGGTCCATCTGCGACGACGCCGCGCACGTGGCCGACGCCGCAGGCAAAATCATCCGGTCCTGACCGCCTGGTGACCAACGATGATCGGCTTCCTCCTGTGGCTCCTCCTGCTCGTGATCTGCTGGCCGCTGGCGGTGCTCGCGCTGCTCCTGTACCCGGTCGTGTGGCTGATCCTGCTGCCGTTCCGGCTGCTCGGCATTGCGGTTGGCGGGCTGCTCGCGCTCGTGAAATCGATCGTGATGCTTCCGGCCCGGGTGCTCGGAGGCGCGCGCTGATCCGTCGAGTCGCTGCCGTATACTCGCCTGCCGTTCCACCGGGCGGCATGCCGGAGCAGGGCAGTGATCGGCTATATCACGCTGGGCACCAACGACATCAAGCGGGCGGCCGCGTTCTATGACGCGCTGCTGGCCGAGGTCGGCGCGAAGCGCTACATGGAATCGGAGAAGTTCGTCGCCTGGGCCGTCCGCCCGGATCTGCCGGCGCTGGGCGTGATCACGCCTTTCGACGGTCGTGCTGCCACGTCCGGCAACGGCACGATGGTGGCGCTCGCGGCCGGCAGTACCGAGATGGTCGACCGGGTCCATCGCAAGGCGATGTCACTCGGTGCAAAGGACGAGGGACCGCCGGGCCCGCGGGGGCAGGGCTTCTACGCGGGGTACTTCCGCGACCTGGACGGCAACAAGTTCAACGTCTTCTTCATGGGCTGAACGATTGCGGAGCCTCGGGGATCGCCGAGCGCACGCACCGCGCCAGCCCACGCTCCTGCGACGGTCAGGCTTTGGCGAGCAGCTCTCCGACCTGCTGGTCGGTCAGCTTGTTTTGGTGACCGATATCCGCTGAGTGGCCCGCGACGCAATTGCGAGGCACCCGCGATCGGTGCACGCTCGTCGTCGGGCAGGGGAGCGAACGGTGATGTCGATAGAGGTCGTGCTGCAGGCGATAGAAACTGCAGCGGTAGCGACGGGCGTCGCGTTCGCCATCGTTCAGGTGCGCCAATACCGCCGCGATAGGCGACGTGCAGCTGCGATCGAGCTGTTGCATTCGTTCCAGACGCCTGTGTTCGCCGAGGCGCTGAACATCGTCTACAACCTGCCTGACGGCCTGTCGCGGAAGGCACTGGAGACACGACTCGAGGGACGATTTCACATCCTCTACTCGCTGATGACGACCTGGGAAAGCCTCGGAATTCTCGTGCACATGGGCGAGGTCGACCTCGATCTCGTCGAGGACTTCTTCAGCGGTCCGATACTGATTTCGTGGCGCAAGCTCCAGGGGCACGTCATGGGCGAGCGGGCTGCAACCGGGCGCGACACGATCGAGGAGTGGTTCCAGTGGCTCGCCGAGCGGCTGCAAGAGCGCGAAACGAAGCGGCCCGCGCTGCCAGCGCACGTCGAGCATCGCAACTGGGTGCCGCCACGCTGACGGGTCTATCCGTGGCACGAAGCGCGACGGGCCGCGTTGCGGCTGCGACGGCACCGCACCAAGCCCACGCTCCTGCGACGGTCAGGCTTTGGCGAGCAGCTCGCCGACCTGCTGGTCGGTCAGGTCGTTGTGCTCGCCGGCTGCCTCCGCACTGCCGGCCGGCCGGCCGGTCACGCTCGGCACCGTCGGTGCGTTGTCCATGTCGATCCGGCCGCTGAAGCGCGCACCCTCGGCCACCGAGACCTTGTTGGAGAAGACGTTGCCGCGGACGATCGCGCCGGCGCGCAACACGACGCTGTCGAGCGCATAGAGGTCGCCGTCGACCGTGCCCTCGACCGTGATGCGGCGCGCCTTGATGTCGCCCTGCATCCGGCCCTGAGCACCGATCGTCAGGCTGCGGGTGTGCAGGATCGAACCTTCGACCTGGCCCTGTACGACCAGATCCTCGTCGGCGACGAGGTCGCCCTTGAACCGGAGCGACGGGCCGAGCACCGAGACCTTGGCCCCCGGGGGGGCGCTGGCCGCGGAGCGTGCCGGCGACGGATCTGCCGCCGGTGACGGCGGCGCGGCTGGTACCGCCGGCGGCGGTGCAACCGTGGCCGCAGGGGCGGCCGGCGGCGTATAGGCCGGGGAATAGGACTTGGCCGATTCGGCCATCATGTCGTCGAGCGCACTGCGCTCAGATCGCTCTCGCTTCCACATGTTCCTGTGCTCCTCGCCCATCAATCGCCCGTGCCGGTGCGCACGGCTGCCCGGCGAGCGCGCAAGTTTCTCCACCTGGCCTGCGCGGCTGGTGTCCATCTTGATGCTGCCGTTGAAGCAGGCACCCTCGGCGATGTTGATCGCCGGCGCCTCGATGTTGCCGCGCACGTTCGCCTTCTGGCGCACCGCGACGGACACCTGGGCCTTCAGGTCGCCCTCGACCTTGCCCTCGACGACGATTACCTCGGCCGTCACCATCGCCTTGACGGTGGCCTCGGGGCCGATGGTGACGCGGGGCGCCGGACCGACACTGCCTTCGACCTGGCCGTGAATCACCAGATCCTCTTCGGCCGCCAGCTCGCCCTTGAATCGCAGCGTCGGGCCCAGAATCGAGGCGCGGTCGGCGGGGGAATCATACGAATTGGCCATTCGAGGTCTCCAGGATCGTGGTCAGTTGTTAGGTCGGTCGGCAGCCTGGGTCGCCAGCGGATTTCACCGTTGACCCGGAGGGTGACGGTACCCGAGCGCGCGGACATATTGCACGACCCTCGTCACAGAAGCATGCGCCACTCCGGGCAGCGCCGAAGCGTGGCGGGGGTGCGACGAGGTGTTTCCGGGGGTGGCGATCAGCCGCTAAGCTTCGCTCGGGTGACTGCGGCCGGACGCCGGGCAGGGGCGGACCGGTTCGACGCCGGGCCGCGTCTGGTGCCCGTGCAAGACACTACATGACGCTCGACGACCTCAGACGCAACCGAAATCTGCTCTTCTGGGTGCTCCAGACGTTCGGCTGGAGCGCCTACATCATCGTCCAGTACGTGGGCGCCCTGCTGTACGACAAGCATGGCTCCTACATCAAGGTGCTGCTGATCGCAGGTTTCTCGGGATTCCTCCTGACCATCCCGCTGCGCTACTTCTATCGCTGGCTCTGGTCCCGGCAGCCGGTCACGATCCTGCTTTTCGTTCCGCTCGCCGCCTGGGTGACGGCGCTCATCTGGCGGGTGTTCATCAACACGGCCCTGGACCGCTACATGGAATCCTGGCTCCACAAGGAGCCGTGGTACGCGATCTTCGGCTATGCGCTGCCGTCGACCTACCTGCTCCTGCTGTGGTCGGGTCTCTATTTCGGGATCAAGCACTTCGAGGCGCTGCAGCAGCAGCGCGAGGCGGCGCTCAAGGCGTCCGCGCTCGCGCAGGAGGCGCAGGTCAAGATGCTGCGCTACCAGCTCAATCCGCATTTCCTCTTCAACACCCTCAATGCGATCTCGACCCTGATCCTCGACGGCCAGGCCAAGGTGGCCAACCTCGCCGTGACGCGGCTGTCGGACTTCCTGCGCTACACGCTCGACAAGGACCCGATGAAGCGGGTCTCGCTGCGGCAGGAGATCGACGCGCTGAACCTGTACCTCGGGCATCGAGAAGCTGCGGTTCGGTGACCGGTTGAAGCTCACCTTCGACATCGAGGATGCGGCCTACCAGGGGCTGGTGCCGTCGCTCATCCTGCAGCCACTGATCGAGAATGCGCTCAAGTACGCGGTCGCGCCGAGGGAGGAGGGCGGGCACCTCAGGATCGAGGGCTGCGTGCGCGGCAAGACGCTGGGGCTGGCCGTGCAGGACGACGGGCCCGGGCTCGCGGCCGGCGTGGAGCAGGGCAACGGCAGGGGCGTAGGATTGCGCAATACGCGGGAGCGGCTGGCGGTCCTGTACAGCGACCACAACTGCCTGACGATGCGCAACGTCCAGCCGGGGCTGCGGATCGAGATCACGCTGCCCTACGAGCGGGCGGCCCAGTTATGAGAAGGTGACGAGCAGGTCATGAGCATTCGCACCATCATCGTTGACGACGAGGAGCTCGCGCGGCGCGGCATCGAGATCCGGCTGCAGGACGCGCCGGACATCGAGATCGTCGCGCAGTGCGCTAACGGGCGGCAGGCGCTCGCGGCGATCGCCGAGCACGCGCCGGACCTGATGTTTCTCGACATCCAGATGCCGGGGCTCTCGGGGCTCGACGTGCTCGCCAGCGTGCCGCAGGAGAGCATGCCGATGGTGGTGTTCGTGACCGCCTTCGACCGCTTCGCGATCGACGCGTTCGAGGCCCGTGCGCTCGACTACCTGCTGAAGCCCGTCGACGAGGAGCGGCTCGCCCGCGCCCTCGACCGCGTGCGCGGTCAGTGGCACCAGCGGCAGGCGCTCGCGCAGCGCGAGCAGCTCATGGCGCTGCTCGCGGACCTGACCGGCAAGGGCGAGATCGAGACGGGAGCGCTCGCCGCGCTTGCAGGCTCCGCGACGCGCCGGTACGCGGCGATGATCCCGATCCGCGTCGGGCGCGAAACCGTGCGGCTCGATGTGGCCACGATCGACTGGATCGACGCGGCGGGCGACTACATGTGCCTGCACGCCGGCGGGCCAGACCCACGTGCTGCGCGCGACCATGAAGGAGCTGGAGGAGATGCTCGATCCGGACGTCTTCCAGCGCGTCCACCGCTCGACCATCGTCAACCTGGCGCGCGTGCGCTCGCTGCGGCCGCACTCGAACGGCGAGTGCTTCCTCAAGCTCGCATCGGGCCAGGAGATCAAGCTCTCCCGCAGCTTCCGCGACAAGGTCGAGCTGCTGCTCGATCCCGTCGCGCGCCGCTCCGCGCTCGGCCTGAGCGGGGCCGGGTCGCAGTCGCGCAGTTATTCGCGCTCAGCTTGCGGACTACGGATTCGCGTCGCACGAATAACTGCGAAACTGCGACCCGGCACCGCTCAGGCCGCCCGACGCCACGTCAGCGGCGTGCCGGCCTGTCTGTACGGTCAGCCGCATGGCCGGCCTGCTTGCACCGTCGGCCACGCTCACGTCCGCTGGCGGCGAGGACGTCGATGTCCGGCTCGAAGAGCCGGGAGTTGGCGCGCCCATCCGCTTTGGCGCGCAACAGGGCCAGGTCCGCATTCTTCAACAGCGTCTCGGCGTCCGTACCGTCATCGGGGTACAGACCGATACCCAGGCTCACTGTGACGTGGAGATCCAGCTGGTCGATCCGCTGCGGAGGGACCATCGCCGCCAGTATCTTGTCTGCAGTGCGAAGGGCATCTTCCGCGCAAGCCACTTCCGAAAGCAGCACCACGAATTCGTCACCGCCTGGTCGGCTGACGGTGTCCGAGCTGCGGACGCAGGCCACCAGGCGACGTGCGATCGACTGCAGAAGGCGATCACCGACCGCATGACCCAGGGAGTCGTTGATGTGCTTGAAGCGGTCCACATCCACGTACAGCACCGCGAGTGATTGACGGTGGCGCCGCGCCATCTCGATCGCCTGGTTGAGCCGGTCGTTCAGCAACATGCGGTTGGGCAACCCGGTGAGAGGGTCGTGCTGGGCCAGATGCGACATTTTGAGTGACATCGCGCGTGCCACGCCCACGTCATGAAAGACGATCACCGCGCCGGTCACCTGTCCGCGCCCGTCATGTATGGGTGCCGCGGTGTCTTCAATGGCGGACTCATATCCGTCGCGGCGGATCAGAACACAGTTCGCGCTCAGACCGACGGTTTTGTCCTTCAGGATCGCCAATGCGAGGGGATTCAGAGCCGGTTCGCGGCTGTCAGCGTCGATGATTCGTAGCACCTCCTGCAGTGGCCGGCCGCAGGCTTCCTGCCGGGACCAGCCGGTCATGCTTTCAGCGACCGGGTTGAGATAGGTCACGTTGCCGGCGACGTCGGTGCTGACTACCGCATCCCCGATCGAGTTGAGCGTGACTTGCGCGCGCTCCTTTTCCAGGAACATCGCCTCCGAGTACGCCGAGCGCTCCAGCATGCTGTTCAGGGTCTTAGGCAGCGTGTAACCGTCGAGGCGCTCCTTCAGCAGATAGTCCTGCGCTCCGCGCTGGACGGCCAGCCGGGCGACGTCCTCATCGCGCAGGGTGCTCACGACCAGGATCGGAACGTGGGGCGATGCGCGGTACAGCAGCTCGAAGGTCCCGATTCCCTGGTTGTCGGACAGGAAAAGGTCGACCACGATCGCTGCGATCCTTTCCCCGTGTGGACTGAGCAGTCGCTCCACGCCGTCGCAGCATCGAGTCACCCATTCGATGTTGAAGGGTCCATCACGTGAATTGGCGAGCAACTTCTGAACGACGCTCGCATCAGCGGCTTGGTCCAGCACAAGAAGTATGGTCCGCGACATTTCGTTCTGAGGCACACGTGACGGGGGCGTTCCGAAAATGTGGCACAGGACTCTCAGATTGTCGGTGCGCTACCGTACATGCCAGACCCGGGCAGCTGCCGAGCCTGGCGGGCGGTCGGTGGTCCACCGAACAGAGCCGCGCGAGCGCGAGGGTCATACTGTCAAATCGGAACTGAGTCTTCCGCCCGACGGACAGGAGAATCTCCGTGCCAGAGCCGTCGCAGGCCCCCTCGAAGAACCATTTGATCGCGGCGCTGCCCCGTCAGGACCGTCAACACCTGCTTGCCCGCTGCGAGCAGGTCGAGCTGTCCCTCGGCGCAGTGCTCTGCTCGCCTGGCGAGCGTATTCGCGACGTCTTCTTCCCCGTTGAGAGCTTCATCTCTCTGATCGCGCCGATCGACGGGCACGCCGGGCTCGAGGTGGGCCTCGTCGGCGACGAAGGCATGCTGGGAGTTTCGTTGATCCTCGGCATAAGCAGCGCACCGCTGCAGGGCCTCGTGCAGGGCGCGGGTACGGCCTGGCGAATGGAAGCGGCGCCATTCTGCCGCGAGCTCAAACACAGCCCGACTCTGCAACATCGCCTGAACGTCTACCTCCATGTGATCTTGAGCCAGCTGGCACAAACCGCCGCCTGCACCCGCTTCCATCTCGTGGAGGCGCGGCTTGCGCGCTGGCTCCTGATGACGCGGGATCGGGCGCATTCCAATGACTTCCGCATGACGCATGAATTCCTCGCCTACATGCTGGGCGTGCGTCGCGCAGGCGTCACTCGGGCCGCCATGGCGCTGCAGACGCGCAAGCTGATCCGTTACGCGCGCGGCAACATCACGATTCTCAACGGACGCGGTCTGGAAGCCGCTGCGTGCCGGTGTTACGCAGCCGACAACGAGACGTACACCAGCATGTTGTGTTGACCGTGTCGTGCCAAAAAAACGCCGCGCAGCGTGAGCCGCGCGGCTTGAAGTGGCATGAAGTACCGTGTGGTGCCCGCCACTCGACAAACTATCTCGACGCAAGGTCCGGATTGCTGATGATGACCTCGACGCGACGGTTCAGCTGCCGGCCCATGGCCGACTCGTTGTCTGCCACCGGGGCGCTCTCACCCAGACCGGACGCGGTGAGCCGCCCCCGGTCGATGCCCTGTCCAACGAGGTACGCCTGCACCGATTCGGCGCGCCGGCTGGACAACCCCTGGTTGTAGTCGTCGCTGCCGACGCTGTCCGTGTAACCCTCGATCAGGACGGTGCGGTTCGGGTAGTTGTTGAGGAACATGACCAGCGTGTTCAGGTTGCCGGCGGCCCCCGACTTCAGTTGAGCCTTGCCGCTCTCGAACAACACATCGCCGAGCGTCAGCACCAACCCGCGGTCCGTGTCCTTCGCCTGCAGCTCGTCAATCTGCCGCTGCAGTTCCTTGGACTCCGCCTCCGAGCTGGCAGCGGCCAACTTGGCCGCATCGGCTTCGCGCGTGCGGGCGTCGAGACGTGCACCCTCGCGGTCCGCGCCGAGCGCGGCACGCTGATCTTCTGCGAGACGGGATTCGGCAAGCGCCCAGGCCGTGTCGACCTTCCGATCGGCGATGTAAACCCGATGAGCCCCCAGCTCTTCGTCCTTCTGCGGTGTTTCGGCCGCGCGCACGGCGGCGTCCGCTTCCTGGATCGCCACGGGCGCACGGGTTGCGAGTTCCTGATGTGACCGCAACTGCGTGAGCTTGCTGCGTGCCTGTGCCGCACCTGCCGGTATCTGCGGTGCAGCCGCGCAGGCCGCCAGAAGGATGGACGACACGGTCGCCGCGATGAGGGTGTTGGTGTTCAGTTTATGGGCTTTCGCGGTCATGGCGTTGCTCCTGAGCTGCGCTCCATCTCTTCGATCAGAGTCCCGGTGCTGAGCTTCATTTCATCGTTCACGGCTTTGGCCTTTGCCGCAGAGGTCTTCGCCGAGGCGAGCTCCGCGTTTGCGCGCGACTCGTCGGCAAACCGCTCAGCCATGACCATTTCCTTTTCCTTCACGGCGGTGTCGGCGGACGCGAGCTTCGCGCGCGCCTCGGCCAGCTCGCCTGCGGCGAAGTTGCCGGCCTCTGCCCGCTCCGCGGTGGCAATGGCCTGCTGTGCAGCCTGGAGGCTTGCAGTGGGTGCCGGTGGCGTCGATGCGCACGCTGCGAGCATCAGCACGCCCGCGAGACCGACCGCCGCCTGGCGGCGTGAGCCGCGGCGTCGTTGCGTTGTTGCATTCATTTCAGTTCCCTGCCTGGTGACGGTGGACCACCGGTTCTGCCGCGTGTCCATCAAGAGCGTGATTGTGCGCGGTCGGACCGGGTAAGTCCGTGCGCTTACGTACATAGGGTGCGCACGCCTGGCGCATTACCGGGCCGTTCGAGCAGGCGGCGGTGCCGTTCGCAGACGCCCGGAAGGACACGAACGAACGTTTGAGACGTTATGTGCGGTGCCGCACAAAGGGCGGACGAAGGGTCTATACTCGGGGCGTGGCACAGCTGTTGTTGCCACGGGGACTCACTCCATGCCCGCCCCTCACGATCCAGGACAGAACAACGTGCTGGCGGCGCTGTCAACCGCGGAGCGCGAGCGGCTCTTCCCGCACCTGCAACTCGTCGCGATGCCGCTCGGCAAGGTCCTGTACGAGTCCGGCGATGTCCTGCGCCACGTCTACTTTCCGACCGACTGCATCGTATCGCTCCTGTACGTGATGGAAGACGGCGCGTCGGCGGAGATCTCCGTGGTGGGCAACGAGGGCCTCATCGGCATCGCGCTTTTCATGGGCGGGGAAACCACCCCGAGCCGGGCGATCGTGCAGAGCGCCGGCCACGCATACAAGCTGATCGGCCAGCTGCTCAAGGATGAGTTCCATCGAAACGGGCAGATGCAGCTCAAGCTGCTGCGCTACACGCAGGCCCTGATCACGCAGATGGCCCAGACGGCGGTCTGCAACCGGCATCACTCGGTGGACCAGCAATTGTGCCGCTGGCTGCTGCTGTCTCTCGACCGCCTGGCGTCCGACGAATTGACCATGACCCAGGAGCTGATCGCCAACATGCTCGGCGTTCGGCGCGAAGGCGTCACTGAGGCCGCCGGCAAGCTGCAGAAGCTCGGCGTCATCCGATACGTCCGTGGAAAGATCACAGTGCTGGACCGGCCAAAGCTGGAAGAACTGTGCTGCGAGTGCTATGCCGTGGTCAAAACGGAGACTGATCGGCTACTCGCTTCCTGAGATCGCACGCCCACAGATTGCATATGCGCGTGAGTCTGTTCCGAACCTGCTGCGGCAGCGGGATATTCTGCAGCTTCGTCGCGTATCCCTCCTGGCTTAGCCCAAGTCGAGATTGCAGCCAAGCGTTCGGTCCCGCGCGCCCGCTTGCCGATCATCTGTCATCCGTCAGCGTCGCGACACTCCCGGTGTCGCTGGAGCGACGAGGGCTCCTTTCTCGTGCTTAGGCCACGCTGCCGCCATTGCCTTGAAGTCATGCTCGACGGGTTTGCGCCATAGTCGTTTTACCTTGCCTGCAAACCGTTTCCATGCGGTTGCAATGATTTCATCATGCATAGCCATCTCCTTGTATGAGTAGCGATGTTGCCCGCAATTCTGCGCCAGGTCAGTACGCCGACGCACATACGCGGAACAATTGCGCTTGCCGAGGAACTCACTCCGGAAACCCGACCATATTCGCGCGCACTCGAGGCTGGTACGCAGCGTCAGGCTCGGTGCGTACCGCAGCAAGGGGCTGGATTCAAACGCCGCGCGCAAGCTGTAACTGAAAGGCCGTGCAAAACGGCCCTTTCTAATTCGCGTCCACCGCAACGTAGTGCCGCCGCGCACTTGGCCATCGGAGTCAGCAGCGCGCTGATGATCAGCGCCCAGATTTCAAAATACATGGGTTGCTGGGTCGATCGTTTGCGTCACGTTGCTCGCACTGCTCGAGCTGGGACTCGAGAGGGGCCATCGGGCTGAGCAGCGAATCGCGGCGTGCCTTAGACGACTGCCTCAGGCGGACCTTTTTTCGCTACCCATCCTTGCCTGAAGATCTTCCAGTTTAGCCGCAAGCTCCTCCTCGGAGTAAAGCCAGTGCGGATCCGAGCCCGGCCCACGAATGTTGTATCCAAGAACCTTGCTCGAATTGTCCGGGTAAGTTTCTATCAGCGCCTCAACGCTGAAAGGCCCTGCGAGTCGCACTGTCTTGCGCTGCTTCATGAGTTGAGCCTCTTACTGGATTCTTCTCCCAGAATTCCGATTGCAATTTATTCATGAGCGCTGCAGAAAAGCAGCGACCCCGCGTACCGGGGTCGCTGGCGTGATTTCACGCCGCCGCGGCCAGCATCCAGCCTTTCGGCATGATGACCGCATCGATCGCGTGGATGACGCCGTTCGATGCAGCAATATCCGCCTGCACAACCTTCGCGCCGTTCACGGTGACTTTATCTCCGTCCCGGGCTGCCAGCAGCGGCGTGCCCTCGAACGTCTTGATGTCGCCCGCTTTCACGTCGTTCGCAGCAACCGTGCCGGAGACAACGTGGTAGGTGAGGATGGCCTTCAGCTTTTTGGTGTCCTTCAGGAGCGCATTGAGCGCGCCCGGCGCAAGATGCTTGAACGCTTCATCCGTCGGGGCGAATACGGTGTAGGGACCCGCGCCGCGCAACGTCTCGGTGAGCGCAGCTGCCTTCAGTGCATTGAGCAGGGTCGTGAATTTGCCGGCATCCGTTGCCGTGTCGATGATGGTCTTCATGTTGTATGTCCTAACCTGTGTCTTTGATGTGTGTGTCTGTTTTGCACAAGCAGTGTGCGCGTCATTGGTCCCGTGTGCCGGTTTCGCGCTAAATATAAATGAACATCCAATGAGGGCTTGCATTACACGCCAGGTCCGTTCGACCGCACTAGAACACGGTCGACGACCTCGACAATGCCCGATAGAAGGAGACCGATGGCGCGATCACGCCGCCCAAAGCGCCTATGCTGTGATTGAGCCACGGCGTGGCCAACTGCAGACGGCCTGACGCAACAGTTTCCGCACGAAGCCACTCCCGATCGGCAATGCGCTGCATCTGTGTTTGTTCCATTTCACGTAGCGGGCAATCGCGCTGGTCGTATCGCTGCCGATCCTCACCGCCCCGAGGAGAACATTCTGGGAATGTACAGCAGTACAGGCGACTCTCTGTTCGATAGCACATAGCACAGATCGAACTGCCGTATCGGGGCAGTCAGGCGGAAACCCTGTACGTCGATTACCGCTGATAGCCGTCGAGAAACGCCGCGATCACGCGCCGCAAGCGTGCGAGGTCTTTTGGCGGCAGACCGGTTGTGCGGATCAGCATATGCCACGTCTGCATGTCGAAGGCCTGAGCCATCGCTTCTGCCGTGTCGAGAGCCGCGGACTGCGTGCCCTTCACAAGGTTAGATATCTGCCGCTGGCTGATACCACTCGCCATCGAAAGGTCCCGCTGCGTCCAGCCGCGCTGCCGCAGCAATTCCTTTAGCACGGCGGCAAAGATAATCCGAACCGGCGGCCGGGTTCTCGATGCCATACGTGATGTTGAGCGTCCGCTTTTCACGGACATCCGCCCATGTCACCTGGTCCTATCGCCGGCCGCGGCACCCTGCTTTACCCCGCCCTCGGGCAGCGGCACCTCGATCGGCGCCACTACGACCGTGGCGAGGCCGTCCTGTCGATCGAGCCCGATCTCGCGCGCAGTCGCAGGGGACAGGTCAATGATCCGACCCTTCACGTACGGTCCGCGATCCTGGATGGTCACCTCTGCGCTTTGGCCGGTCGCGAGGTTCGTCACCCTCGCCGTGGTCCCGAGTGGCAGCGTCCTGCTCGCGGCATTGTTAGCGTTCGGATCCATGCGCGTGCCGTCCGCCATTTCCCGGCCGGTGAACATATCCGCGTAGAACGACGCAATGCCGGTGCGTTTGCATCCGGACAAGTCCGGCCTGACATCCCGCGCCTTCGTCGCTACCGGCAGCAACTGCGCATACTGCCGGGCGGCGTCTGCGGCGGTACATTCCTCCGCCGAATGCGTACAGGCGGCCATGCCGAGGACACCGAGCAGCACGACAACCGGCATAGGGCGGCATGAAATGGAGAGGGGAAGCAATTCAATTAGTCCACGGGCGATACACCACCCGCGGCCGCTGCGGGATCAGTTCTGCCTGATCTCGAGATCGTTGCGCACCTCTTGGACGCCGTCGACGGAGCGCGCAAGTTCGCCGGCCCGGGCCTTCATGGTCGTCGAATCGACGAACCCGGTCAGCTGCACCACACGCTTTTGCGTTCCCACGTTGATCTGGTACGCCTTGGTCGTCGAATCCTCCGTGAGCTTCGCCTTGACCGACGCCGTCAGCATGCTGTCATCGACGTCCTGGCCAGCCGTCGCATCGGGCTTCGTGCTGACGCGCAGGTCGTTGCGGACCTCCTTGACGCCCGTGACCGAGCGCGCCACCTTCGTGGCCTGCTCCTTCTGCTGGGTGTTGTCGACGAAGCCGCCGAGCTGCACGACGCCACGATACGTCTCGACGTTGATCTGGCCGGCCTTGGTGATCGGATCGTCGATCAGGGCGACCTTCACCTTGGAGGTCAGTACGCTGTCGTCGATGACCTCTCCGGCCGACTGCTGCGTGCGCGTGGCGGAGCAGGCGCTGGCCACCGCCAGCACTCCCAGGATTGCGGTAAGTTTCAGAGTTCCAGTTTTCATGCTTGTTTCCTATCGTGTTGTCTTGAGCTACAGACTAGCCCTCCATCTTCGGCCGGTCTGTTCACTACCGTACAGAGCGGCAGGTGATCTGCTGTCGGTCCTTTTTCTTATCCCAGTCCCGCGGACGACGCGCCGCGCACTAACGGGACAAACTTGCCATCTATCCCTGCGACTCCAAGCACCCAGCCGCTAATTAGCTGCGTTACGCCTGGCATGTCCGTGAGCAACCCAGTTTCCAAGTCCCATGCCCGCAGCTCGGACCCCGACTGATCCACCTGCGCCGTTAGGGTCCAGCCGATTTCGCTGCACGCAAGCACGCCCGCGCCGGTCATTTGCGGCGCCGGCGTGGTGAAGACCGACTCCGGGTCAGCCGCGATAACTGGTCGTGCATCAAGGTCAAGACAACCTTGGTCGCCTACGTTCGGCCAGTAAAGCAGTGGGAATCGCCTTTCCCCGTCGTGGAAGCCGAAGAGAATGAGCGCCGCATGGTGCACGTTAAGCTGGCGGCCATGATTGACCCGCAAACCGGCCCACCACGAGTTATGGGTCGAGAAGAGCACGAGATTGCCAAGCGGCACAGCCGACACGAGTTTTGATTTGACGGGATTGAGTCTGAGCATTTGTGCGACTCCTTCCATAAGGTATCCCTTTCTCTCAGATCGCGGCCCCGTGGCAGCCGATGGTCGTCGGCTTACTTCCGATCGTGATCCGAATCTCCAGGTGTCGCGCTTTCAACGAAGTCGCTGACGCGCTGCCAGGAGTCACGGACCGCGTGCTTGGCGTTCTCCCACGTCAAGCTGGACATGCCTTTGACGCCATCCCAATCGCGCATCAGCTCGGGTTCCGCCTGTTCGAACGATTGGCCCTCGTAACGTCGGTGGGCGTCGACGCCGTAACTATAGGCGGGACGATACTCGTTAAACGTTGCCCCGCGGGTGTCGTAGGGCCGACTCGAATAGTTCTCGCGCCAGTAAGCTTCCTCGGCGGCGGAGTCGATCGATTCGGCGATCGTATTGCCTGCCAGACCGACGTCCACGACGCCTGCTACCGCGTCCTCACGGCCTACCGTTCCAAACAGTGCGTCCGCTGCGACGGCCCCGGCTGCCGCGCTGAGCCCGATTTCAACCGGATGTGCGCCAAGCGGACCCGAGATCGGTGCCGCGCCCGCGCTCTTGTCCCGTTCACGTTCCAGAGTGCTGCTAGTCATCTTGCTCTCCAATTTGGCTTCCGAATGGATCCGTCATCTCACGTGAACGCGCGTGTGGATGCACAACGACAGGCTGTCTGACGATTCATCCAGCGGCTCAACTCACGCAAGCGTACAAGCATGACTCCCCGGCCGTTGGTCCCGCCACCATGATCCATCGCGATAGGAACAGTATCTGAGATGTCTGCCGGTTGTCGGTGCGGTGGGGAACACAACGGGCGTTGCCACAACATTGCGTCGGCGAGGAATGCGCAGCAAACAAAGGCCCCTATCGTTCGGCCCACGCGAGTCAGCCCAAAACGACCGCTCGCCGATTCGGGCCCGAGCAAATTACCGCCCGCGGTAGTGGCGGGGCCTATGGAACGCGGGAATCGCCCCAATAACAGGGAGTATGCAAAGAGAAGATGGCTTGTTGGATTAAGGAGTGAAGCAATGATGACCCTGATACGTCACCAGCCCTGGTTCTTTATCAACCGCTGGCACCCCGACTTCGATCGCCTGTTCGGCGAAAGCTTGGGCGGCCCGACCGATGACACGGCGTGGACGCCGTCGGTCGATGTTCACGAGGAAAACGACCGGTTCCTGCTAAGTGCGGATATGCCGGGCGTCGAAGCGAAGGACATTGAAGTCTCTGCCGAGGACGGCGTCTTGACAATTCGTGCCGAGCGACTGACGAGAGCGCGCGCGGACAGCGACAGCGTCGAAAACGTCAAGAGCGTTTCCGGCACGTTCCTGCGCCGAATTACTCTGCCGGTCGCTGCGCAAGCTGAGGCGATCAAGGCGAGCTACGCCAATGGCGTCCTGGAGATTGATATTCCGAAGCAGGCGCGAGTCGAAACCAGACGAATTCCCGTCACGGTCAACTGAAGGACGGCGCCCCGGCATCGTGCGGTGCCGGGGATTCCATGTTGACAGTGGGAAAGTTCCCACATTGCAACACTGCATACATCCATTGCTTTTACGAGTAAATCGGTGCAGCATGATGGCGGTGGAAGTCACGGGTTACTCAATGTGGTAACCCAAGACACCGCACTGAAGGGCCGCGCAAAACGGCCCTTTCTAATTTGCGTAATTTGCGTCACCGCACCTTAGGGGTCTTCAAGCCCAGGAGCCCCTGCCAGGATTCGGAGGCGGCCGAAGTGCCCGCCGCGGCACTTGGTGCGGTAGCGAACAGACTCTGCCGGCACGTCAGTTACAGTCATCCACATCAACCGCATCGGACCGTTTCGGGAATTCGCCGCGCGACGGGTGGGTTCGAGTGGAGAATTCAGAATGAACAAGTCATTGATTACCGGCCTCGTCGTTGGTGGCGCGGCGGTGACTGCCGCCGGTGCGTTTGCCGGCTATCAAGCGATGGACAACCGGCGTTCTGCCGAAGTCCTCAACGTCGAGCAACTGACCCGGACGGTACGCACACCTCGCCAGGTCTGCTCCGACGAGATCGTGACGAGCCAGGCGCCCACGAATGATCCGAAACGCGTGACAGGGGCTGTCCTGGGCGCGGTGGTGGGCGGAGTGATAGGCAACCAGATCGGCGACGGCACGGGCCAGACGGTGGCGACGGTAGCGGGCGCGGCAGCCGGGGGCTATGCCGGCAGCAAGGTCCAGAAGCACGTGCAGGACGGCAACACGACCCAGTCGGTCGAGCAGCGGTGTCGGACGACCTACGATTCCGAGCAGCAAGCCGACGGCTACCAGGTGCGCTATCGCCTCGGCGACCGCGAAGGCACCGTGCGCATGGACCACGATCCGGGCCGAAGAATTCCGGTCGAGAACGGCGAGCTGGTGTTGACCTCGCTGGTGGATCGCCAATGAACGCCTTGAAAATTCCGGCGATTGTGCCGATCGTGGCCGGTATCCTCGGATTGGCGTACGTGAGCTTCAACGTCCCGGTCTGGGCTGGCGTTGGAGCGATCGTGATTGGCGGCGTGCTGCTGCTCGGCGCAAGCAAGCCCTAGTCGAGCTTTTGCACGATGACCCGGCCTTCTGCGTTCACGAACACACGGTAGCGGTTGCCGTCCTCGCATGTGGCGACGTAATCGTCCGCGCCCTGTTGACTGGAGCTGACGACTAGAAGTGTGAAGGCGAATCGATTGAACGGTGGTATCGACTAAGCGCGCCACCGCACCGACGCGAGGCTCGTCGACCGCTATCCTTCGGCGGTCAAACCAGGCCAGGATCATAAGCTGGCCGACCTGACTCAGGGCACCACGAGCGTCGTTCCGACGAAGCCGTGACGGCAGGTGCTCCGGACTACTCCCCCCTCTGTCTTCGTGGACGGTCATCGGACCGCCATCGACAAGCACTATTTATTCAAAACGGAGCATCTGAATGTACACCCAATCACGCAATCGATTACTCGCGACTGCAGTCGCGCTGGCTATCGCTACGAGCAGCGTCGCGGCGACCGCAGCCACCACGCCCTCACAGGACGTCACGAACGCTCGGCAGGAAAGCCAGATCTGGACGACCTATGCATTGAGCCCGTTCCTGCGGGCCAACGACCTCAAGGTCTCGGTCCATGAGGGCAAGGCGACGCTGACCGGCAATGTGGAAGAGAGCGTCAACAAGGACCTGGCTGAGCAGATCGCGCTCGGCGTCAACGGCATCAAGGACGTGGATAACCAGATCAAGGTCCAGGCCGACTACACGCCACCGGCGCGATCAGCAGACCGCAGCTACGGCGAAGTGATCGACGACGCGTCAATCACATCCGCAGTCAAGTCGAAGCTGGTGTGGAGCAAGAATACCGAGGGCCTGACCGCGAACGTGGAAACGAAGCGGGGCAAGGTAACGCTCGTGGGCTCAGCTGACAGCGCAGCAACGAAGGACCTGGCTGGCAAACTGGCAATGGGCACACGCGGCGTCATGTCCGTGGACAATCAGCTGGTGGTCAAGAGTGCGAAGGCGGGCACTGCTGCTACGGCGACGAGTTCCACCCAGGAAGCCGGAAACGACATGAGTGACGGCTGGATTACCACGAAAGTGAAGTCCACCTACATGTACTCCAGCAATGTCGACGGTTCCGACATCTCGGTAAATACCGACAAGGGCATCGTCATGCTGAGCGGCAAGGTGGACAGTGGTGCCGAGCGCGCCCTTGCCATCGAGCTCGCGCAGAACGTGCGCGGCGTCAAGAGCGTCCAGTCGAAGGCGCTGACGCTCTGAGTAGGTAAGGCATCGTTGAAAGGCCGCCGCGCACCCCGAATCGCGGGACTGCGCGGCGATTCCTT
>CAVWOW010000016.1:0-377862 GCA_963756755.1 uncultured Gammaproteobacteria bacterium | reverse complement strand
CGAGTTCTTCCCGGCCTGGAAATATGTCCGGGGCTGAGTCGTCGACCCTCGAAGAATTGTCGATCAGTTCTCACGCTCCAGATCCCTGGAGCACGATCTAACACGCGCCCGCGCTGCGGTATTGCCGTCCCGATGCGCCATAAGACGTGCGCATCAATGCATTGAGTCAAACATCCGCGTTCGCGATTGCTTCAACCCTTGAAATATGTGACCCGAGTCTCGCGCGGAGTCCGCTATATTCGCGCCGCGATTCAGACAAGGGCAAAGCCATCGAAAGGTGGCGACGCAAAGTCTCCGGTCTAACGGGCCTCGGCCCCAGGATAGCGGGACCGCCGGAATCCAGTCCGATGCTCGGGCTGTCTCGGTGCACCTGGTCTGCGAAATCGCGGAGTGAGTGCAGTGAGGACCCGACCAATGCTTAGGATCTTCCGGACTGTCGTGCTCACCGTGCTGATGTGGGTCTGCTGCGGGCCGTCCTGGGCACTGGACGCCGACCGCGAGCAGATGAAGGGGCTGGACGAACAGGTCCAGGAGGTCAAGTCCGACGTCCTCGGCATCTCCGCCGAGCTGAGCCGCCTGGAGGAAAAGCTCCTCTATCCGTCCAACACACAGGTCGCGGTGTTCATCGCCCTCGCCGAAGGTGAGGCGATGCGCCTCGACGCCGTGCAGATCCACATCGACGGACAGCTGGTCGCGCATTACATCTACAGCTTCAAGGAGCTCGACGCGCTCAAGCACGGCGGGGTGCAGCGCATCTACGCCGGCAACGTCACCACAGGCGAGCACAAGCTCGATGTCTCCGTCACTGGGAAGCTCCAGGGCGGCGCCGACTACAACCAGGCGGGGAGTTTCGCTTTCCAGAAGGGCGTCGAGCCGGAACTGGTCGGACTGACTCTCGCGGGACCCGACTCGGGCCGGCCCGCGATCGAGATTGGAGACTGGTAAATGCCACGCCGGGCACCCTCGCGGTTGCTCGCCTTCGGTCTGGCTGCTGCGTTCGCGGCCGGGTCGTCCTCGGGCAGTGATCTGCAGGATCTCTACTTCGGGGAGGCGCTCTTCCACGCCGACCAGGGGCACTACTTCGACGCGCTGCAGCGCCTCGACACCGAGCTCGGCCAGTATCACGGGCTCGACGAACCGCAATACGACTCGCTGCACTATCACATCGGTGCCGCCGAGTTCGACGTCGGCGATTTCGAGCTCAACTACCGCATGCACCATCGCGCCGGACGCGCGATCCGTGCAGTCCTGGAAGGCAATGTCGACCCGGCCGTGCGCAACGAGGCGGCGTTTCGCCTGGCCCGCATCCACTTCCAGAAGGACCAGCCCGAGGACGCGCTGCACGCGCTGCAGCGGATCGAGGGCGAGGTACCGGAAGCGATCGCGGACGAGGTCGAGTTCCTGCGCGCCAACGTCTACATGGCCCTCGGCCGTCCCGCGGATGCCGTTGAAGTCCTCGCCGACCTGCAGCGCGCGGAAAGCCTGACCGGTTTTGCTGCTTACAACCTGGGGATCGCGCTGCTGCAGGATGGCCGGGCGCCGGAGGCGATCGAGCAGCTCGATCGGGCCGGTCGGGTCGCGAGCGGCGAGCGCGGAGCCGAGGCCATCCGCGACAAGGCAAACCTGATCCTGGGGACGATGCTGTTCGAGGCCGCCGAGTATCAGCGTGCCTACGAGTCGCTGGATCGCGTACGGCTCGAAGGGCCGTTCTCAAACCAGGCGCTGCTGCGCGCGGGCTGGGCCGAAGTCTCGGCGGGGAACTTCGAACGCGCGCTCGTCCCCTGGAACATCCTCGCCAAACGCGAGGTGACCGATTCCGCCGTGCAGGAGGCGTTGCTCGCCGCGCCGTTTGCCTACGGCAAGCTCGAGATACACGGCCGCGCGGCGCTCATGTACGGGCACGCTCTCGAGGCCTACACCAGCGAGCTCGACCGGGTCGACGCGTCGATCGACAGCATCCGCAAGGGCAAGTTCCTGAAGGTGCTGCTGCGCGAGGAGCTCAAGCAGGACCGGGACTGGGTGATCCGGCTGCGCACACTGCCGGAGACGCCCGAGACCTATTACCTGATGGCCCTGATGGCGTCGCACGACTTCCAGACGGCACTTTCCAACTATCTCGACCTCGAGGACTTGCGCACGCGGCTGGTTTCATGGGAGACCAGTTTCGACGCCTTCGAGGACATCATCGGCCTGCGCAAGCAGAACTATGACCCGCTGCTGCCCGACGTCGATGCAGACTTCCGCGAGCTCGATTCGCAGATACGCCTGCGCATGGAGCAGCGCGAGAACCTCGACAAGCGGCTCCAGGGAATGCTCACTGCCCCGCGGCCGGACTATCTCGCGACCGCGGACGAGCGGATCGTGTCCGAGCGGCTCGACGAGCTCGAGCGACATCTCGGAAATTCGGCGACCCCGGAGACGCAGGCACTGCAGGAGCGCATCGCTCACGTCCGGGGCGCGCTCACCTGGCGACTGCGGACGCAGTATCACGAGCGGCTGACCGAGGCGCACGCGCATCTGAACGAGCTGAATGTGTTCATCGCGGCGATGACCGAGCGCTACCAGAGTCTCGTTCGGACCCGGCAGGCCGCCACGCACAGCTATGTCGGATACGACGTTCCGATCAACCAGCTGCGGCGACGGGTGGGCGAAGCGCTCCAGAAAGTGAACCTGCTGATGGCGCGCCAGGGGCACCTGCTCGAGACGGTCGCCATCAACGAACTCAAGGCCCGCCGTGAGCGACTGGATGGCTACCAGACTCAGGCCCGCTTCGCCGTCGCGGACAGCTACGACCGCGCGGCACGACTGCAGGCGGACATGCGACCGGATGCTGCCCAGACGGGCGAAGTGCAGCCGGGCGAGACACAGCCGGCGGGCGTGCAGCCGGGTGGAGGGCAGCAATGATGCGTGCACTCCGCCTGACATGCGTCCTGGGCCCGGCGTTGTTGGCCGCCTGCGCGGACCAGCCCGCGCGCGGCACGCTCGCGCAGCTTCACGACGTGAAGCCCGATGTCGAGGAAGTAAAGGTCGAGCAGGGCCTCGAGACGGCCATGCAGAGCTATCGGCGCTACCTCGAGGAAACACCCCGGACCGAGATGACGCCGGAAGCAATGCGGCGACTCGCAGACCTGCAGATCGAGAAGCAGTTCGGCATCCGTGGGGATGGCGAGATCAAGGAGATGGCGGCGCCTGAAGAGGCCGGCACGGCAGTCGCGTCGACGACGACATCGGCCGCGACGGGTGTGGCAAGCCACTCCGAGTCGGACCGGGACTTCGAGGCACGCGCAACGCAGGTCAACGCAGTCCCGTCAGCCGCGGGGCATGCCGTCGCGTCGACGCCGCCCGGCGCCGCCGGCGAGCCGCCGCCCGCCGGGCCGCTCGAGGCCATCGCGCTGTATGACCGCCTGCTCGCCGAATACCCGGACTACGAGCACAACGACCGGGTGATCTACCAGAAGGCCCGTGCGTACGACGAGCTCGGGCGCACCGAAGAGGCCATGGAGACGATGGAGCTCTTCGCAAGCGCCTACCAGCACTCGATGCATTACGACGAGGTGCAGTTCAGGCGCGCCGAATTCTTCTTTACGCGCAGGAAGTTCCGCGACGCGGAGAGCGCTTACCAGTCGATCATCGCGATGGGCGCGTCCTCGTCGTACTACGAGCTGGCGCTCTACAAGCAGGGCTGGACCCTCTACAAGCAGGAGTTCTATGAGGAAGCGCAGCACCGGTTCATCGCGCTTCTCGACTACAAGGTCTCGATCGGCTATGACTTCGAACAGCAGCACAATGAGGACGAGGAACGGCGAATCGCGGACACCTTCCGCGTCATCAGCCTGGGCTTCTCGAATCTCGGTGGCCCTGAAGTCGTGCAGGAATACTTCGCTGCCAAGGGCAGTCGCAGCTACGAGGACAAGATCTACGCCAACCTGGGCGAGTTCTATCTCGCAAAGCTCCGCTACGATGACGCGGCCAAGACGTACAAGGCGTTCGTTGCGCTCAACCCGTTCCACCGCTCCTCGCCGCACTTCGGCATGCGAGTGGTCGAGATCTACGGCAAGGGCAATTTCCCCAAGCTGGTTCTCGAGGCGAAGAAGGACTTCGCGTCGAAGTACGGTCTGCAGTCCGAGTACTGGCGCCACTTCGACGTAAACGAGTCGCCTGAGGTGCTGAGCTACCTCAGGAGCAATCTCAAGGATCTCGCGAACCACCACCACGCGCAGTACCAGAACGCGGAGCTCGTGGCGGAGAAGCCCGCCAACTACGCGGAAGCGCTGCGCTGGTACCGCGAGTACCTCGTCTCCTTCCCGAAGGAGGCCGACACGCCGCCGATCAACTACCAGGTGGCCGACCTGCTGCTGGAGAACCAGGACTTCGCCCAGGCGGCACGAGAGTACGAGCGCACGGCGTACGAGTATCCGGTGCATCCGAAGTCGGCGGCCGCCGGCTATGCCGCGATCTTTGCGCACCGGAAGAACCTCGAGACCGCCCCCGCCGAGCTGCAGACGGTTGCGCGGACGGCGACGGTTGCAAGCTCGCTCAAGTTCGCGGACACGTATCCGGAGCACGAGCAGGCGGCACCCGTGCTCGGCGCAGCCGCCGATGACCTCTACGGGATGAAGGACTTCCGTCCGGCGATCGCGGCGGCGCAGAAGCTCATTGACCGCTACACGGCCGCCGCGCTCCCGATCCGGCGCTCGGCCTACACCGTCGTCGCGCACTCCTCGCTCGAGCTCGCCGAGTACCCGCAGGCCGAGCAGGCCTACGTCCAGGTGCTTACGCTCACGCCGCAGGACGATGCGGGACGCCAGGCGCTGGTCGACAACCTCGCGGCCTCGATTTACAAGCAGGGCGAGCAGGCCAACGCGGCACAGGACTACCGCGCCGCGGCCGATCACTTCCTCCGCGTCAAGGCGGCGGCGCCCACATCGACGATCCGTGCCGCCGCGGAATACGATGCTGGCGCCGCGCTCATCCAGCTGCAGGACTGGGTCGCGGCGGCGGGCGTGCTCGAGGCGTTCCGCAGCAGCTATCCGGATCATGAGCTCAATCGCGAAGCCACCAAGCAGATCGCGTCCGTATATCGCCAGAACGGCCAGCTCTCCCAGGCCGCGGGCGAATACGAGCGCGTCGCCGCCGAGTCGAGCGACCCGGCTCTGCGCGGCGAGGCGCTGCTGGTCGCGGGCGATCTCTACGAGCAGTCGGGCTCGATGGCGCAGGCGCTTGCCGCATACACGCGCTATGTCGAGCAGTTCCCGCGGCCGATCGACACTGCGGTCGAGACGCGCTTCAAGATCGCGGGGATGCACCAGGCGGCGCACGACGAGCCGCGCTATCTGCAGGAGCTGCAGCAGATCGTCCGCATCGACGCGGAAGCCGGCGCCGAACGGACGAACCGCACGCGCACAGTCGCAGCCCGCTCTGCGCTCGTGCTCTCGGAGCAGCTCTATCGTCAATTCGCCGCGGTCGAGCTGCGCCAGCCGTTTGAGGCGAGCCTCGCGGAGAAGAAGCGGCTCATGGATGCCGCGGTGGAGGCCTTCGGGCAACTGGTCGACTACGAGATAGGCGACGTCACCGCGGCCGCGACGTTCTACATCGCGGAAACCTACATCGGCTTCAGCCGCGCCCTGATGGGGTCCGAGCGCCCCGCGGGCCTGCACGGCGCGGAACTGCAGGAGTACGAGCTGGCGATCGAGGACGAGGCCTACCCGTTCGAGGAACAGGCCATCGAAGTCCACGAAAAGAACATGGAGCTGATGCGCGCCGGGATCTACAACGCCTGGATCGACAGGAGCCTCGCCAAGCTCGCCGACCTGATGCCGGCGCGCTACGCGAAAGGCGAGCTCTCCAGCGGCTTCCTCGGTTCGATCGAGCGCTACGCGTACGCCGTGCCAATCGTGCCGCCGGAGCCCGCGCCCGCCGGCGCAGGCGAGGAGGCGGTAGTGCCGCCGCCGTCGGAGGCGGGCGACCCGCCCGCGGCGCCCGAAGAGACGCCGGCGGAAGAGCCGGTACAGACCACGCGTGTCGACGACCACGCCCCGAACGCCGAGGTGGCCCTTGCAACCGCGCGCTAAAACCCCGGGCATGAGCATTCGTGAGCGGTCGCCGTGGCTCGCGGTGGCGCTGAGCGTCGCCGCCTGCGCGACGCCGGCGCTCGCGGCCAAGGGCCCTCCCAAGGTCGAGATCACTCCCGACGCCACCGGGTTCACGGTGACGCAGGAGATCCGTGTAAGCGGTGACGTGCGCGCCGACTACGACAACGCGCTGAGACTGCTGGCGCAGCAGCAGTACGCGCAGGGAATCGCGCTGCTCGTCAAGGTGACGGAAAGCACGCCAGCCGCGATAGCGCCGCACATCGATCTCGGCATCGCCTACAGCCGCTCCGGGGATCTCGATCGCGCCGAGGCGAGCCTCGGCAACGCGCTCGCGATCAATCCGGATCACCCGATCGCGAACAACGAGCTCGGAATGGTCTACCGCAGGAAGGGCAGGTTTGCCGACGCGCGTGCGAGCTATGAGAAGGCGTTGGCAGTTTATCCGTCCTTCCACTTCGCACATCGCAACCTCGCCATACTTTGCGACTTGTACCTGATGGACCTCGGCTGCGCACTCACGCACTACGAGGCGTACAGCCGGGCGGTTCCCGGGGATCAGGAAGCGGTGAAGTGGATCGCCGACCTCCGGAACAGGACCGGTAAATAGGAGGACGCATGCGGTACAGATCTCTGTTGCTCTCGATACTGGTCGCCTCCGCGGTCTGCGGCGCAGACGAGGTTCCTACAGGCGAGCCGATGGCGAGCGCAGCGTCGGTCAAACCCGCGCAGGCCGCCGTGCAGAGCGAGCCCGTGCAGGCCAAGCCTGCGCAGGACACACCTGCGCAAGGCAAGAGCGATGGCGGCGACAAGTCGCTGTCCGGCATGTCGATCCTGGGTAACCAGGAGGCGCCCAAGTCGCTGGTCATCGTGCCGTGGAAGAGCTCGGAGCTCGGCGACACGCTCGGGCTCGACGAGAGCCTCGACGATGGGCGGCAGCCCGTCGACAAGCAGGTTTTCATGCGCGAGCTCTCGTACTACGAGATCAGATCGAGTTCGAAGTGATGCTGAATGTTCCGTCGAGGATCGTTTCGTAACGCAAAGTTGCCAAGTTCAAGAGGATTCGAACCGTGGACATCTTTTATTCAATCGTGAAGTTCTTCGTTCAGGGCGGGCCGTTCATGTACCCGATCCTGCTCGTGGCCGCGGTCGGTACCGCCATCGCGGTCGAGCGCTACATCACGCTCACGAGGCTGGGCGCCAAGAACCGCAGCGCCTGGGCCCGGGTCGAGCCGGCCCTGCTGAAAGGCGAGTTCGACAAGGCGCGGGAGATGAGCAGCAAGGACGATACAGCCATCTCGCGGCTGCTCTCCATCGGGCTGGCTCTGCAGGGCACCGTGCGGCGCCGCGACGACGTCGAGAAGGCGATGGAGGAGAGCATGATGGAGACGATTCCGCAGCTCCAGAAGCGCACTCACTACCTGGCCACGTTCGCGAATCTCGCGACGCTGCTCGGGCTGCTCGGTACCGTCAGCGGTCTGATCCACGCGTTCTCGGCGGTCGCGACCGTGAACCCGGCGGAGAAGGCGAACCTCCTGTCGGCGAGCATCTCGGAGGCAATGAACTGCACGGCCTTCGGCCTGATGACCGCGGTGCCGATCCTGTTCGTGCACGCTCTGCTGCAGACCAAGACCACTGAGCTCATCGACGGCCTCGAGACCGCCTCAGTCAAGTTCCTGAACGCCCTTGCGACCCGTGCAGCGGCCAAGGTCAGCCATCTCGGGCTCGCCAAGGCCGGCTGAGGATCGCTCAATGCGCAACAGACACATGCGTAAGCCGGCCGAGCTGCTGCTCGTGCCGATGATCGACATCTTCACGGTGCTGGTCACGTTCCTGCTGATGACCGCGGTGTTTTCGCGCATCACCGTCGTCGAGCTCGACCTTCCGAGCGCGGCGGACGGACCCGCGGTGACCGAGCCCCAGTTCCGGCTGGAGGTGATTCTCCGCGAGGAGGGCTTCGAGCTGACGAACGGTAGCTCCGTGATCGCGGCCGTCCCGAAGGTCGGCGGCAAATACGACCTGAAGGCGCTGTCCGAGATGGCGCTGTCGCTCAAGCGCGATCATCCGGACGTGGTCGACGCTTCGGTGCTGCTCGAGCCGCAGGTCGCGTACGACGACCTCATCCAGGTGATGGATGCGATCCGCACTGCGGAAACGTCGGCCGTCGTCGCTGCGACGCTTGCCGACGGTCAGGCGGATGGTACGCGCCCTGAGGTGGCTCAGCCTGGCGAACCCAGACCCGAGAGAGTGGCCCTCTTTACCGACATAGCGCTCGGAGACGCACCATGAGCCTCTGGAACCGTAACCGCGGCACGAGAGATCACCATCTGCATCAGCGTGAGGATGCTCAACTCAATCTGATTCCGATGATCGACATCCTGTCGGTGATGGTGGCGTTCCTGCTCGTGTACTCCGCGAACGTGGAGGTCGTGCAGAACTCGAAGGGTGTGGAGATTCCTCAGTCGACGGCCGACTCGCAGCCGAAGCAGTCCGTGGTCGTGATGATCACCAGGGACCAGGTGTTCGTGCAGGGCGAAATGGTCGCGACCATCGCGGAAATCCGCGATCCCGCAACACAGCTGATCGAACCGCTGCGTGCAGTGCTTGCGCGTCCGATGGTCGGGGTCGACGCGGCGGCGCAGGAGGAAGCCCTGGCCTCGCGCGAGATCACGGTGCTGGCCGACAAGTCACTGTCGTACGACGTGGTGAAGAAGGTGATGACGACCTGCACTGCTGCCGCCTACGGCAGGATTTCGCTGGCGGTCCTCGAGAAGGAGCAGCCGGCAGGTGGCCTGAAGCCGGTCTAGGACCGCGGACGCCGCCTACGACACCCCTCATTCCAGCCCGGGTAATTTCATGGAATCCGTAACATCACAGGACAGCCAGGCGCTCGTCCCGCAGCTCGCCGAGGCACGCGAGAAGCTCGACGGTCTCGTGCGCGATCTGCGCGCGGTCGACGCCGAGCTCGAAGGCCTGAGCGCCGAGCGCAGGCAGCACCGGTTGCTGAGCGACGCGTGCGGCGCGCTCGATGAGCTTCGCGAGACCGGCGGCGCCGAGCTCTTCTGGGGCGACCGCGCAGCGGCCGCAGGCGAGGAGCACATGCGCCGCGCACGCGGTCGCGTCGAAGCCTTCCAGAAGCGGGTGAGCGTGATCGAGGACCGGCGACAGGTGCTGGTTGAGGAAATCACGCAGCAGGAATACCAGGCCGGTCTGATCGAGGACGATCTCTTCGAGGCACAGGAAGAAGAGGAGCTCCGCAAGCTCGACTGGGTCATCGAGCGTGAGCTCGGTGAGCTTCCCTCCCGCGAGCTCGTGATGCCGTGGACGCGCCGCGGCGAGGACGACCGCCGTTACCGCAGGTCGCTCGCAGCCTCGCTGCTCCTCTGCCTGCTGCTTGCGCTGGTTTTTCCGCTGATCGACCTGCCCCTGCCGGAGCCGGGTGAAGTGTTCGAGGTGCCGGATCGCGTGGTGCGCATGATGATGGAGTCGCGCCCGCGTCCGCCCGCACCCCCGCGCGAGGAAACCAAGCCGAAGCCGCAGGAAGAGCAGGTCGCGCAGAAACCCGTCGAGAAGAGCGTGCCTCAGAAGCCCGTCGAGCGTGACGTGGAGCCGGAGCCTGTCGAGGTGGCAAAGACCGAGCCGCAACGCGAGCAGGGAATCCTGGCCTTCCGCGAGAAGCTCTCCGCATTCAAGGAGGCGCGGGTGACTGACCGCATCGGTCTGAAATCCCGTATCAACGACGCGGATGACAACTCGGCCGGACTGCCGCAGCGCGCCATGCTCACGACCAATGCGCCGGGTTCGAGCGGCGGCATCAACCTCGCCGCGCTCAGCCGCAATGCCGGCGGCGGTGGCGGTGGCGGCGGTGGCACTGCTGGTGCGCTGAAGGGCGTCCAGGTGGGACGTGCGACCAGCTCGATCGGCGGTGTCGGCACAGCGGACCGGCCGCTGGCCAGCGGCGCGCGCGCTTCGCGCACCGACGAGGAGATCCAGATCGTGTTCGACCGCTACAAGGCGGCGCTCTACCGGCTATACAACCGCGAGCTGCGCAAGGATCCGAGTCTGCGCGGGCAGATGGTGCTGCGCCTGACGATCGAGCCGGACGGCGGCGTATCGATGTGCCAGCTCCAGGCGTCCGACATGAACGCACCTGAGCTCTCCGCCCAGGTCGTGGACCGCGTGCGCGCGATCAATTTCGGAGCGAAGGACGTGGATGCGATCACGATTCTCTATCCGATCGATTTTCTGCCGGCGGCGTGAGACGACCGGCGCGGTATGAACGGCAATAGCAGACGGAGGCCGACCAGTTGAGGCGGTCCGATTAGACCGCCACGAACCTGACGACATAGCTACGACGCGATTTTGACAAAGGCAAAGCCATCGAAAGGTGGCGACGCAAAGTCACCGGTCTAACGGACCTCGTGGAAATTGGCTCCGAGCCAATTTCCGCGCGGGCCCAGGACGGCGGGACCGCCGGAATCCAGCCCGATACGCGGGCTCCCTCGGTCCCTTTGGCGAGTCGATCGCACGCGAGTGGAACGAGGGTGTACATGACTTTCAGCAATGCAAGCAGTGCGAGGACGGGCGGCAGCCGGATCTGGATCCGACTGCTCGCCTTCGTGCTGTTGCTGGGTGCGGCTTTCGCGGCTCGCGCAGACGATTGCTCTGCGTACCCGGGCGGCGTGCTGGACGGCTTTGCCGGCACCCCGGCTCCTACCAACATCAAGATCGACACGAATTGCACGCTCAGGAATTACCCAGGGGGGATGAGCACCAACTTCGCCTTCGATAACAATGACCCCACGTCCTATCTCGTCATCTTCGACAACGTCCTGCACACCGGCCAGATGGCCTGCAACGCCGTCGCCGGCCACGCCATCTGGTTTACCAACGGATCGTCAACGGGCATCCATGAGGGCTGTCAGAACCTCTTCGTCCCCGTAGAAAAGATCGACAAGCAGAACCCTGCCGGCCAGACCACGGCCACGATTGGCGTGCCGTTTACCTACCGGCTCAATATTCCGATCCTGTTCGCTCCGTTCCCGTTCCCGGGCACTGTCATCAACGACAGTGGCTCGCTCAACGACCTGCACCACGTCGTTGTCACGGACGATCTCAACGCGACGGGCGCGGTGCTCTCCTACGTGAGCCACGCCATCACCTGGAAGGATACCGGCACGCTCGTGCCACACGACTTCTCAAACGCGGGCGGGCTGCTCACCTTCGATTTCGGCGACCTCATCATCCCGGCCGGGCGTCAATTCGTCATCGACATCACTGTCGTGCTCGTCGACACGCCGGCGAATGCGATCGGCACACAGTTCATCAACACCGCCAAGTGGGACTTCGGGCGGTTTATCAACGGCGTGTTCCATGAGCCCCTGCCGGGCGAGTGGGGCATCAGCCCGCCGCTCACGATCGCCGCGCCCAATCTGATCGTCGACAAGACGGGCCCGGCGACGATGAACCTGGGCGAGACCGGGCAGTTCGCGATCGACGTGCTGAACTCCGGGCTCTCGGACGCGTGGAATGTGACACTGCGCGACCGGCTGCCGAACGGTCCCACGGGCGGCATGTGCGACATGACACCTGTCATCTCGAGTGTCACGCTCGCTGGCAACCCTCTCACCCAAGGGACGCACTACACACTCGCCTACGCCGGCGCGCCCGGCTGCGAGCTCACGCTCACGCTGCTCGACGCCGCCGGCCCGATCGGGCCCAACCAGCACCTGGTCGTCAGCTACCAGACCGAGCTCGACGCCGACACGCAGAACGGCGCGCTGATCAACGTGGCGGGTGCCACCGAGTGGTTCAACGGCGACAGCACCATCCCGAATCGCGAGCCGTATACGCGCACGCTGACCAACGGCACGCCCAGCACGGTCGACCACGAGGATGCGTACACGGTCGGGGTGGTGATCACCGGTTACTTGTTCGAGAAAGCCGTTGCGAACCTCACGACCGGGACAGAACCCGACCACGAGCGCGGCGGCGGGCCAGACGTTGCGCTACACGCTGCGTCTGCAGAGCGCCGACGAGGTGTTCACGGACGTCAGGATCCACGACGAGCTGGACGCACTCAATGCGTTGCCGGCCTTCGTGCCTGGCACGCTCACCCTGGTCTCCTGGCCAGCGGGCGCCGATGTAAGCAACACCAGCAGCACGGGCGGCACCAAGGGTACCGGCGTCATCGATATCCGGAACCTGAACGTCGGGACGGGTGGCCAGATCCAGATCCAGTTCGACGTCACGCTGGCCTCGAACCTGTCGGTTGGCACCGTCGTGACCAACCAGTCGGCACTCCGGCTCACGGACAACACGCCCCGTGCGCTCTCCGACGATCCCAACGTCAACGGTCCGGCCGATCCCGACATCGCCGGCGACGAAGATCCCACGCGGGTCGTGATCGCGCCGACGACGCTGGTCTTCCAGAAGACCGTTGCCAACCTGACCAGCGGCGCGAACCCGGCCGCCGAGGCCAGCCCGGGCGATCGGCTCAGGTATCGCCTGCAGCTCGAGAACCTCGCCGACTTCGCGTTGAGCGGCCTGACGGTGCGCGACGAGATCGACCGCCTGAACGCCGACGCTGCCTTCCAGCCCGGCACGCTGACCGTCGTCACGGTGCCGGCCGGCGCCGATGCGAGCAACACGAACGCCACCGGCGGCGCGAGCGGGACAGGCGTGCTCGACGTGCGCAACCTGACGCTCGCTCCGTCGGGCGGCACCGCCGTGATCGAGTTCGAGGTGACCCTCGCGCCGGTGATCACCAACGGCACCGACGTGCTGAACCAGTCGCAGCTGCTCGCCGGCGGCAGTGCGCTCATCGCGGAGAGCGACGACCCCAACATCAACGGCGCCGACGATCCGGACCTCTACGGGGATGAAGACCCGACACGGATACGCATCGTGTCCGAGCCTGCGTTCCGGGTGCAGAAGATCTCGACGGACATGACCGGCGACCCGGCGGTCCTGCTCGCCGGCGAAACACTGCGCTACACGATCACCGTCAAGAACATCGGAACCTCGGACGCGACCGGCGTCACGTTGCGCGACCAGATCCCGGTGAACACGAGCTACGTGACGGGCAGCACGACCTTGAATGGCGCGCCGCTGGCGGACGTCGGGGGCACGTCGCCGCTCGTCGCCGGCATGCTGATCAGCGCGCCCGGGGACCCGACTCCCGGCGCGATGGCGGCGGATGCGTCCGCGACGCCGGACAACATCGCCACGATCACGTTCGACGTCATCATCGATCCGAGCGTCATCGACGGGACCGTGATCTCGAACCAGGGCTTCGTGACCGCGATCGACGACGGCATCGTGGATCAGCCATCCGACGATCCGGCGACGCCGGCCGTGAACGATCCGACGCGGGATATCGTCGGTAACCTGCCGCTGCTCTTTGCCCCGAAGAGCGTCGTCCTGCTCGGCGACCAGGGCACCCCGGGCGTCGTCGATCCAGGTGACGTGCTTCGCTACACGATCAGCGTGCAGAACTCGGGCACGATCGCCGCGACCGGCGTCGTGCTGCGCGACGCGGTCCCGGCGAACACGACCTATGTCGCCGATTCGACGCTGCTCAACGGGCTGCCGGTCGGCCAGCCGGACGGCGGTGCCTCGCCGCTCGCTGCCGGCATCGACATCAGCTCCTCCGATCTGACCCCGCCGCTACCGGGTGCGGGCGCAGGCACGATCTCGGCGGGCGCGGCCGCGGTGCTGCAGTTCGACCTGCGCGTCAACGACGGCGTGTCGACGGGCACCCTGATCAGCAACCAGGCGGTCGTTGAGACCGAGGAGGTCCCGAACCTGCTCACCGACGGCGATGGCAACCCTGCGACCGGGCCCGAGCCGACGGTCGTCGTGGTGGGTGCGGGCCAGCAGCTCTCGATCACGAAGCAGGTCGCGGTGGTGGGCGGCGGGCCCGCGGTGCCGGGCGCCGCGCTCGAGTATGTCGTCACCGTCACCAACATCGCGGCTGTCCCCGCCTTGTACGTCGTCATCACGGACGACCTCGACGCCTCGCAGACCGGATATCTCACCTACGTCGACCAGTCGGCGACGATGAACGGCGCCATGGCGGGCGTGAGCTTTGCCGGCACCACCCTTACCGCGGACTACGCCGCGACGTACGGCAACCTCGAGCCCGGCGCAACGGTCGTCCTGCGCTTCAGGGCCACCATCGCGACGGGCCTCGCGATCGGCACTCGGGTCACCAACACCGCGGTCGTCAAGTGGAACGACCCTCCGCAGACGGCGAGCGCCAGCGTCTCGATCGACATCGGCGGCGTGCCAGGTATCGGCGTCCTTAACGGCACCGCGTGGCACGACACCGACTTCGACGACACCCTCGACACGGCGGAGCGACCGCTCGAGGGCTGGACCGTCGAGCTTTATCGCGACGGCGGGCTCGTGTTCTCGACCGTGACCGACGCGGCCGGTGTGTACCGGATCAGCGGCCTCGCACCGAACTACCTCAGTGGCGAGGTGTACGAGCTTCGCTTCCTCGCGCCGGGAGCGGTCGCTACGACCGCAGCGCTCGGTCGCGCCGATTCCGACTTCACGAACTACATGCAGCGGATCTCGGACATCGTCGTGCAGCCGGGCGCCAACCTGCTGGGTCTCAACCTGCCGATCGACCCGAATGGCGTCGTCTACAACTCGATCACGCGCCTAGCCGTAGCCGGCGCGGTCTTGACGCTGCTCGACCCGAGCAGCGGCGCCCCCCTGCCGGCGACCTGCTTCGACGATCCGGCGCACCAGAACCAGGTCACGCTTGCGGACGGCTGGTACAAGTTCGAGATCAACTTCAACGAGCCGGCCTGTCCGAGCGGCGGCAATTACCTGATCGGCGTGACCGTGCCGGGGTCGGGCTACGTCGCCGGCTACTCGGAGTTCATTCCACCCATCTCCGGCCCCACGACCGCGCCGTTCGCGGTGCCGTCCTGCCCGGCGAGCGCCAACGACGCGATTGCCGCGACCGCGCAGCATTGCGAGGCGCAAACCTCCGAGTTCGCGCCGGCGGCATCGGTACCGGCCCGCAGCGCGGGGACCAATCACCACGTGCACCTGACGCTCGACGGCAGCCAGCTGCCGGGCTCCAGCCAGCTCTTCAACAACCACCTGCCGCTCGATCCGACGCTCGACGGGGCGGTCGCCATCAGCAAGACGACGCCGATGCTGAACGTTACGCGCGGTCAGCTCGTGCCCTACACGATCACGGTGCAGAACCAGTTCGAGGTCGCGCTGCCGGACATAACCATCGTCGACCGCTTCCCAGCGGGCTTCGTCTACGTCGAGGGCTCCGCGCGGCTGGACGGCGTGCCGGTCGAGCCCACGGTCTCCGGGCTCGAGCTCGCCTGGGGCGGGCTCACGCTGGCGAGCGAGGGCGAGCACACGCTGTTGATGCTGCTCGCAGTGGGCGGCGGCGTGACCGAGGGCGAATACGTGAACCGCGCCCAGGTAGTGAACGGCCTGACGGCCAACGCGATGTCGGGCGAGGCGACCGCCACGGTGCGCGTCGTGCCGGACCCGACCTTCGACTGCACTGATGTGACGGGCAAGGTGTTCGATGACGCCAACCGCAACCGGGTCCAGGACGCGGGCGAGCGCGGCCTCGCCGGCGTGCGCGTCGTGACCGCGCGCGGTCTCTCGGCGATCACGGACGCGCACGGCCGGTACCACATCACCTGCGCGGTCACGCCCGTCGAGGGCCGCGGCAGCAACTTCGTGCTCAAGCTCGACGACCGCACGCTGCCGAGCGGCTACCGGCCGTCCACGGAACAGACGGTGGTTCAGCGCGCGACGCGCGGCAAGGCGCTCAAGCTCAACTTCGGCGCGTCCATCCATCGCGTCGTCGGGCTCGACATCGCCGATGCCGTGTTCGTGCCGGGCTCCACCGAGATCCGCGCGCAGTGGCAACCCCGGTTGCAGCTGCTGCTCGACGAGCTGCAGAAGGCTCCGGCCGTGCTGCGTCTCTCGTACCTCGCCGACGTCGAGGATGCCGATCTCGTCGAGCAGCGCGTGCAGGCCATACGCGAGCAGATCACCGAACAGTGGGAGACATTGAACTCGAGCTATCCGCTCGCAATCGAGCCCGAAGTCTTCTGGCGCCTCGGCGGTCCGCCGGAGAAATCCGCCGTGCGCGAGCCGGCCGGCAGGTGATCGGTATGAAGAGACGCATCTCTCTGCTGCTTCTTTCGTGCGGGTTCACGGCCCTGTCGATGGTCCAGGCCGAGGATGTCGTGGACTCGCGGATTGGCGAGCCCGTCGAACGACACCTGGACGACTATCAGCCGTTCGGCAAGTGGACACACGATCCCGCGCTGCTCGAGAGCGAGGCGGGCGACCGGCTCGAGACGCAGCAGGTCGCGGGCGAAGAGATCGAGACCGTCAAGCTCACCGGCGTCGTGCCGCCGATACGCTTCGAGTCCGGCGTGGCCGACATCCCCGGTGGCTACGTCGAGCGGCTCGGCCAGATCCTGGACGGCATGCGGGACCGCAGGAACGTGCGGGTGCATTTCGTGGGTCACGCCGACTCGCAGCCGCTGTCCGATGCGCTCGCGCAGGTCTATGGCGACAACGCGGGCCTGTCGCGCGAGCGGGCGGGCGAGGTGGCCGAGTTCTTCCAGCTCGCGCTCGGGCTGCCGCCGGAGGCCATTTCGTTCGAATGGGCCGGTGAGTCGCGGCCGATCGCCAGCAACGCGACCGCCGATGGCCGGGCTCTCAATCGCCGGGTCGAGGTCGAAGTCTGGTACGACCAGTCGAAGGAAAGCCTGCGCGAGGAGGAGGTGCTGGTCACCGAGGACTTCAAGCAGATCAAGGTCTGTCGCGTCGAGACGGTCTGCAAGATGCGTTACCTGGAAGGCCACTCGCGCCGCGCGCGCGTCAGGAACCTCGTCGCCCCGCTGCGCTACCAGGACGACACGGCCACCCTGACCGAGGAGTTCACCCGGCAGGTCCGCCAGGCCGTCCATAACCTCAGCAACAAGCAGAACATTCGGATCCGGTTCATCGGTTACACGGATGACGTGCCGCTCACGGGGCGGGCGGCGACCATCTACGGCAACCACCTGGCGCTGTCGAAGGCCCGGGCGCACCGTGTCGCGCTCGCCATGCAGGAAACGCTCGAGCTCCCGAGCTCCGCGTTCGAGAGCGATGGCCGCGGCGCGTCGCTGCCGGTCGCATCCAACGACACCGCCCAGGGGCGCTCGCTCAACCGGCGTGTCGAGGTCGAGTTCTGGTACGACGATCCGTTGCAGGAGCTGCCCGACGAGCCGCAGCTGTGCCCGGCCGATGAGGGTGACGAGCTACTCACCAAGGTGTACGACCCGCCCTGGGGCCGCATCGAGACGCTGCCGCTCGAAAACGGGCGCGCCGTGATTCCGGCGGGCTACACCGAGAGCCTGCGCCGCGCGATGACCGATCTGAACGGTCGCCGGAACGTGCGGCTGCGGTTCATCGGCTACACGGCGAACGACCGCCTGGACCGCCGCACTGCGATGGTCTACGGCGACGACGTGGGCCTCTCCGCGGCCCGCGCGAAGCGCGCGATGGAGACAGTGAGCGCACAGATGAGCCTCGAGCCGTCGCAGGCGGAGCATGAGGGCCGGGGGTTCGTGCACTCGGACGACGTCGTGAACGCCGGATTCATCCGCGGCGAAGACTCTTACGTGCGCGTGCAGGTCGTATACGACGAGCTCGCGCCGCTCGATGACTACGAGGGCGTGGACATCACGCGCCTCACACGGGAGCTCAAGCCAAAGAGCCCCTACGAGCTCAACCTGATGCGCATCACCGTCGACGGCGAGCCGATCGACGATCCGGCACGCAGCTCGTCGGACATCCAGCGGTGCACCGACGTCGCGCTCGACAAGGCCGACATCGAGTTCCGGTTCGACAACCTCGAGTCGCGACGGCGGCTCGCCGTCGCGGCGACGCCGGCCTCGGTGGAATTCGTCGATGCGGGCGACGGCGGGCTCACGGCATCCCCGGTGCGCTTCCGCATGTACGCAAACTACGGGCACTTCATCGAGCGATCGGAGGTGCGCATCTTCGCCCGCGGGCAGTCGGTGCAGTCCTCGCCGCTCACGGTGCTCGAGATCGATCGCGGCGGTCTCGCCGAGTGGCAGCCGTCGGTGGAGCGCTTCCCGGCGCCCGTTCGTGAGCTCCAGTACGTGCTGCGAGCCTACGACGCCAAGGGCAACTTCGACGAGACGAACCCGAGGCCGCTCTGGATGGTCTACCGCGCGGCGAGCGCGCCCGAAGCGGCGCCGGAGTCGACGGCGCAACCGCCGGCGGAGGCCGATCAGCAGGACCAGGCCGCTCAGTCCGAGCAGGCCGCTCAGTCGGAGCAGGCGGGTGAGCTCGATTCCGTCGGTCCGCTGGAGCAGGGCGCTGCGGTGGAGCAGGGAGCTCCGGTGGAGCAGGAGGCGCCGCAGGAGCAGGCCCTCGAGCAGGATCAGGCCGCTCCGACGGAGCAGGATCGCCAGTTGCTGGCCGCTTACGGCGAGAACGACCTCGCGATCCGCAACATTCAGCTTGGCAGCGGCACGATCAAGGTGCGGGGCAGCGGCGTGCCGCCCGGACACGGTGTCTGGGTCGCGGGCCGGCCGGTGCCGGTCGACGCCCAGGGCAGCTTCGTCGCCGAGGAGATCCTGCCGTCGGGCGCGCAGACGGTCGAGGTGGCGCTCCTGGACGAGGCCGGGAACGGGACGCTCTTTCTGCGCGACCTCGAGCTCCGGCGCAACGACTGGTTCTACGTCGGTCTCGCGGACCTGACCATGTCCGAGAACCGGATCAACGGCCCTGCCAAGCTGCTGCAGGGCGCGAATGCGCCACAGGACCTCGACTCGACGCTCGACGGCCGGCTGGCGTTCTACACGAGCGGCAAGTTCGGCGAGCACTGGCGGTTGACCGCGAGCGCGGATACGCAGGAGGCCCCACTGGAGGACCTGTTCAGTAACTTCCTCGACAAGTCACCCGACTCGCTGTTCCGGCGCATCGATCCCGATTACCACTACCCGACCTTCGGCGATGATGGGGTCGTCGAGGAAATGGCGCCGACGATGGGCAAGTTCTACGTCAGGGCGAGCAACGGCGAGAACCACGGCCTGTGGGGCAACTTCAAGGTCGGCTACCTGCAGAACGAGCTGGCCCAGGTCGACCGCGGCCTCTACGGTGCCAACGGCCACTTCGAGTCCGAAACCACGACCAGCTTCGGCGAGCAGCGTTACGCGATCGATGGATTCGCAGCTGAGCCGGGCACCGTGGCCAGCTCCGAGGAGTTCCGCGGGACCGGCGGCTCGCTGTATTACCTGCGGCGCCAGGACATCCTGGCGGGCTCCGAGACCGTGCGCATTGAATTGCGCGACAAGGATTCGCGCATCGTAACCGGGGTCGTGAACCTCCGCCCGGCGCTCGATTACGACATCGACTACCTGCAGGGCCGCGTACTCTTGTCCGAGCCTCTGTCCGCGACGGTCGACGACGACCTGCTGATCAAGACCGCCGGCAGGAGCGGCGACGAGGCCTTCCTGGTCGTCCGCTACGAGTACACGCCGGGCTTCGACGATCCCGACGCGGTGGCCGTCGGCGGGCAGGGTCACGTCTGGTTCAACGAGCACGTCAAGCTGGGTCTGACCTCCAACGCCAACGACGAAGGCGACGAGGACGCGACCCTGCACGCCGCGGACATGACCGTGAGGATGAGCGCCGAGTCATGGATCAAGCTCCAGGCCGGCCGCAGCGAAGGGCTGGTCTCGAATGCGATGCGCTCGGACGACGGTGGCTTCGGCTTCTACGGCTACGACGACCTGGGCTTCACGGACGCGAGCGCGGATGCCTACCGCGCCGATCTCAGCGTCGGGGTCGCTGACTTCTTCGCGAACGGCAAGGGGCGTCTGACTCTGTACGCGCAGACGCTCGGCGAAGGCTACTCGGCGCCGGGGCTCGCGACGCTTACGGACACCGACCACATCGGCGGCACGTTCAACATGCCGATCACGGAGCGGCTGTACGTCAAAGCCAAGAGCGACCAGCGCATGCAGACCCAGGGTCTGGAAACCACCGCGCACGAACTCAACCTCGGTTTCCAGGTGACCGACGCCTGGAGCGTGAGCACGGGCGTGCGCAACGACCTGCGCGAGGACCATTCCCCGGTCGTGCCCTTGACGCAGGAGCAGGGCGAGCGCACCGACGGCGTGGCACAGGTCGCTTACGACTCGGGATCCACGTGGCGTGTCTACGGCTTCGTGCAGGACACCCTGTCGAAGTCCGACGACCGCGAGGACAACGGCCGCATCGGCACGGGCGGCTCGTACCGTTTCACTGACCGCTTCCAGCTCGACGCGGAAGTCTCCGACGGCGACCTGGGGCCCGGCGGCCGGCTCGGCACCAACTACCTGCTGACGGATCGCACGAATCTCTACCTGAACTACGCGCTCGAGAACGAGCGCGCAGACAGCGGCCTGTACTCGCGCCGCGCCAACCTCGTATCGGGCGTCAAACGGCGTCTGTCGGATGCGAGCAGCGTGTACCTCGAAGAGCGCTACCAGGACACCGAGTCCCTCGCGGGTCTCACCCACGCGACCGGGATCAACCTGGTGGCGAGCGACCGCTGGTCCCTCGGCGCCAATGCCGACTACGGGACCTTGACGGACTCCCAGACGGGCGCGGAGACCGACCGCCAGGCGGGCGGTTTCCGGGTGGGCTACGGCCTCGACTCGATACAGCTTTCGAGCGCGGTCGAATACCGCATGGACGAGACAGAGCAGCCGGACACCACCGTGACCGAGCGAACGACCTGGCTGTTCCGCAACAACTTCAAGTATCAGCTGACACCGGACTGGCGCGTGATCGGCAAGCTCAATTACTCGACGAGCGACAACACGCTGGGCGATTTCTACGACGGCGGGTACACCGAGGCGGTGATCGGCTACGCCTACCGGCCGGTAAGCCACGACCGGCTCAATGCGCTCGCGAAGTACACGTACTTCTTCAACGTGCCCACCACCGACCAGGTGACGCTGCAGGACACGGCCGCCGAGTTCATCCAGAAGAGCCATGTCGCGTCCGTCGACCTGACGTACGACCTGACCGCGGCCTGGTCGATCGGCGGCAAGTACGCCTACCGGCTGGGCGAGATCAGCCTGGACCGTGTGAACCGGGAGTACTTCGACAATTCGGCCCAGCTCCTGGTCCTGCGTACCGACCTGCGCGTCCGTGAGGTCTGGGAGGGGTTGCTCGAGGCCCGCACGCTCGACCTGCCGGATATCGACCAGACTCGCAGCGGCGCCCTGGTAGCCGTCTACCGCTACCTGGGCCAACACTTCAAGGTCGGCGCCGGCTACAACTTCACCGACTTCTCAGACGACCTGACGGACCTGAACTACGATCACCAGGGCTTCTTCATCAACATGATCGGCTCGATGTAAAAGCCCAGAAATTAGCTCAGAGCTGATTATTTCCGAATAATCAGCTCTGAGCTAATTTCTGGGCTTTCTGTGGGTCCGGCTGCCCGTCGCCCGACCGACGTGTTATGACCGCATAACCTCCCGGCCTTTCCGTTGCGGGAAGCACGTCCCTAGCATCGCCTGGAACCCGGATTTCCAGGCTGCCATGAGCTCCCAACCCGTTTTCGCCCAGCCCCTGGGGCCGCTCGACGCCGAGCGGTCGGAGCTGGTAGCGCGCGTCGTCGAGGGTCTCGACGTCCCGTCGCTGCAGTGGTTGTCGGGTTTTGCGGCGGGCATCGCCTTCGAGCGCGCACAGGGTGGCCGGTCGGGCGCGGTTGCGATCCCGGCTCCCGCGGCACGCCCCGAAGCCCAGGCCCGGCTGGCGGTGATCTACGGCTCGCAGACGGGCAACGGCAAGCGCATCGCCGAGCGTCTCGGTCGGGCCGCCGAAGCCGCGGGTCTCGCGGTACGGGTTCAGTCGGCGCGCGATTACCCGCTCAAGGACCTCGCGAAGGAGCGCCTGCTGGTCGTCGTGATGAGCACGCACGGCGACGGTGACCCGCCCGACGACGCCCGCGGGTTCATCGAGTACCTCACCGGCAAGCGCGCTCCGAAGCTCGAGCAGCTCCAGTACTCGGTGCTCGCGCTGGGTGATTCGAGCTATCCAAAATTCTGCGAGACCGGTCGGCTGATCGACGAGCGCCTGGACGCGCTCGGCGCCCAGCGGTTGCTGCCGCGCGTCGATTGCGACCTCGACTACGAGCGGCAGACCGCGCCCTGGCTCGAGCAGGTCGTTGGTGGGGCGCGCGAGGCGCTTGGAGCGCCCGCCGTCGCGACGGTCACGCGCCTTCGGACCGTGCCCCTGGCGCCGACGCACACGCGGGAGCAGCCGTTCGCGGCGCCGCTCCTTGCGAACCAGCGCATCACGGGGCGCGGCGCGACCAAGGACGTCCGCCACGTCGAGCTGTCGCTCGAGGGCTCCGGGCTCACGTACGAGCCGGGCGACGCGCTCGGGGTGTGGCACGAAAACCCGCCGCTGGTCGTGGAGCAGGTCCTTGCGGCGACCGGGCTGGATGGCGCGGAGCCTGTTGCCTCGGACGGTCAGACGAAGTCGCTGCGCGAGTGGCTCGCGACCGGCCGCGAGCTCACCCGGCTCACGCGACCTTTCCTCGCCCAGCATGCGGAGCGAGCCGGCGAGCGCGCGCTCGCGGCGGTGCTCGAGCCCGGCCAGGGAGAGCAACTGCGCCGCGTGCTGAAGGATCTTCAGCTCGCCGACCTGTTGCGGCGTCATCCGGCTCGCTGGGATGCGGCCGGGCTCGTGCAGACTCTGCGGCCGCTCGCGCCGCGGCTCTACTCGATCGCCTCGAGCCGTGAGGCGGTCGGCGACGAGGCGCATCTCACGGTCGCGGTCATCGACTACGAACTCGACGGCGAGCGACGGCTTGGCGCGGCTTCCGGGCATCTGGCCGCGCTGACGGGGGATGAGGCGTCGGCGCGCATCTTCATCGAGCCCAACGAGCGGTTCCGGCTGCCGGCGGATACCGCGCGCGACCTGATCATGATCGGCCCGGGCACCGGTGTCGCGCCCTACCGCGCCTTTCTTCAGCACCGGGAGGCGCAGGGCGCAAAGGGCCGCAACTGGCTCCTGTTCGGTGCGCGCCACTTCGCGAGCGAGTTCCTCTACCAGGTCGAGTGGCAGGAAGCGCAGCGCAAGGGGCTCCTCGACCGGCTCGATCTCGCCTTCTCGCGCGACCACACGCCGCGCGCCTACGTGCAGGACCGGATGCGCGAGCACGGACGCGAGCTCTTTGCCTGGCTCGAGGGCGGGGCGTATCTCTACGTATGCGGCGATGCGGAGCGCATGGCGCCGGATGTCAACGCCGCGCTCATCGACATCGCGGCCGAGCACGGCCGCCTCGGCCACGAGGAGGCGGAGGCCTGGGTCCGGCAGCTCGCCGACGATCGCCGCTATCTGCGGGACGTGTACTGATATGAGCGAGCTCTCGCCCGTCGAACAGATCAAGCGTGAGAGCCGCGGGCTGCGCGGCACGCTCGTCGAAAGCCTGGCCGACCCGGTCACGGGGGCGCTGCGCGAAAGCGACACGCAGCTCATCAAGTTCCACGGCAGCTACCAGCAGGACGACCGCGACGTCCGCGAGGAGCGACGCCAGCAGAAGCTCGAGCCGGCCTACAGCTTCATGATCCGCACGCGCCTGCCGGGCGGCATCTGCACGCCCGCGCAATGGCTCGCACTCGACGAGATCGCGCGGCGTTACGGCAACGGGAGCCTCAGGATCACGACCCGCCAGGCGTTCCAGATCCACGGCATCGTCAAGACCGAGCTCAAGGCGACGATGGCCGCGATCAACGCCACGCTGATCGACACGATCGCGGCCTGCGGCGACGTGAACCGCAACGTGATGGCGAGCGCCAACCCGGTCGAGTCTCGGGCGCATACGCAGGTCTACGAGTGGGCGACACGCCTGTCGGAGCACCTGAAGCCGCGCACGCGCGCCTACCACGAGATCTGGCTCGACGGCGAGAAGCTCGACGGCACGCCCGAGGACGAGCCGGTCTACGGCCCGACCTACCTGCCGCGCAAGTTCAAGAGCGCGATCGCCGTGCCGCCGGTGAACGACGTCGACATCTTTTCGAATGACCTCGGTTTCATCGCGATCGTCGAGGATGCCGAGCTGAAGGGATTCAATTTGACCGTGGGCGGCGGCCTGGGCACCAGCCATGGAGAGGCCGCGACATACCCCCGTCTCGCGGACGTGGTGGGTTTTCTTACGCCCGGGCAGCTGCTCACGGTCGCTCAAGCAGTGGTGACGACTCAGCGCGATTTCGGCGATCGCAGCAATCGCAAGCACGCGCGGCTCAAGTACACGATCGACGAGCACGGACTCGACTGGTTCGTCGCCGAGATCACGCGCCGGCAGGGCTTTGCGCTCGCTGCCCCCCGGCCCTTCGAGTTCACGAGCAACGGCGACCGCTTCGGCTGGATCGAGGGCTACGACGGTCGCTGGCACCTGACGCTCCGCATCGTCTCCGGCCGGGTCGTGGACTCCGAGCGGGGCCGGCTGCTGACCGGGCTGCGCGAGATCGCCCGCGTGCATCGCGGGGATTTCCGTCTGACACCGAACCAGAACCTGATCGTGGCCGGTGTCGAGCCGGGCGCGCGCGCGTTCATCGACGCGCTCGTCGTTCGGTACGGTCTCGATGCGCACCTGCGCTCGACACCCCTCGCGCGCGACGCGCTCGCCTGCGTCGCACTGCCGACCTGTCCGCTCGCGATGGCGGAGGCGGAGCGCTACCTGCCGGATCTGCTGCGAGCCGTCGAGGACCGCCTCGCCGCGCACGGGCTGCGTGAGCTGCCCTTGAGCCTGCGCATCACCGGCTGCCCGAATGGCTGCGCCCGCCCGTATCTCGCCGAGATCGGGCTCATCGGCAAGGCGCCCGGACGCTACAACCTCTATCTGGGTGGCGATGCGCGCGGGCAGCGACTGAACGTGCTCTACCGGGAAAACATCGACGAGCCGACCATCCTTGCGGCGCTCGACGAGGCCTTCGGCCGGTATGCGGCCGAGCGGCGACCGGATGAGCGTTTTGGAGACTACACATGGCGGGCGGGACTGGTGTCGGGGCGCGCATCCGCCCCGGAGGCGGCGCGGTCATGAGAGCTTTGGCATGGGATCCGGAACAGGCGCTCATGGAGCCTGCCCGGCTCGACGAGGCGAACGTCGAGCTCACGCACATGGACGCGGAGGAGCGCATCGCGTGGGTCGTGCAGCATCTGCCGGGTCCGCAGGCGCTGTCATCGAGCTTCGGCGCCCAGGCGGCGGTGTCACTGCACATGGTGACGCGGCAGATACCCGCCATCCCCGTCATCCTGATCGACACCGGGTACCTGTTCCCTGAGACCTACCGCTTCGTCGACGAGCTCGCCGTGCGGTTGTCGCTCAACCTCAAGATCGTGCAGCCGCGGATGTCGCCGGCCTGGTTCGAGGCCACGCATGGCCGGCTCTGGGAGCAGGGCGTCGAAGGCATCGACCGCTACAACGAGCTGCGCAAGACCGAGCCGATGCGTCGTGCGCTCGACGAGCTGGGCACGCGGAGCTGGTTCGCGGGGCTCCGCCGCGAGCAGTCGAAGAGCCGTCGCGGCATCCGCCCGCTCGAATTCGTCGACGGCCGCTGGAAGGTCTACCCGATCTTCGACTGGACGGATCGCGACGTGTATGACTACCTGCGCCGCCACGATCTCCCGTACCACCCGCTGTGGCACGAGGGCTATGTCTCCATCGGCGACTGGCACTCGACGCGCACGCTGGCCGAGGCGGGAGACGACGAGGAAGCGACGCGGTTCTTCGGCCTGAAGCGCGAGTGCGGGCTGCACGGGCTCGACGGCTGAGGTCGGACGCGAGCTCTACGAGCGAGGATCCCGTGCGCTACTTCCCATTGTTCGCCGACCTGCGCGGCCGCCGCGTGCTCGTCGTCGGCGGTGGCGATGTGGCCGAACGTAAAGTGCGGCTGCTGCTCGACACCGGAGCACGTGTGGCCATCGTCGCGCGCGAGCTGACGCCCTGGCTCGCGGAGCGCTCAGCGACGGCGGACGGCTCGCTCGTGTATCGGGCGGCCGAGTTCGCCGATACGCAGCTCGACGACGTCGTGCTCGTCGTCGCCGCCACCGACGACCCCGAGCTCAACGCGAGAGTCGCCGCGGCTGCGGCCGAGCGCAACCGTCTCGCCAACGTCGTCGACGACGCAGAGCTGTCGAGCTTCATCGTGCCGGCCATCGTGGACCGTTCGCCGGTCGTGATTGCGGTGTCGAGCGGCGGTGCGGCGCCCGTGCTGGCGCGGCTGCTGCGTGAGCGACTGGAATCCCTGATCGACGGTTCCATCGGCCCGCTCGCCGGGCTGCTCGCCCGCTGGCGCAGCCGCATTCGCGCGGCGTTTCCCGATCTCGTGGCGCGGCGGCGTTTCTATGCCGGCGCCGTGCGCGGGCGGGTGGCTGGCCTCGTGCGCGCCGGGCAGGGCGTCGAGGCGGAACGCGAGCTCGAGCGGTCCATCGCGCGCCGCGGCGTGCGGGCGACGGGATCTGTCGTGCTCGTCGGCGCCGGCCCGGGCGACCCGGGCCTCCTGACGCTCGCCGGGCTGCGCGCACTCCAGGACGCCGACGTGATCTTGCACGATCGACTGGTGTCGGACGAGGTGCTGGCGCTTGCGCGCCGCGATGCGGACCGCGTCCCGGTGGGTAAGGAAGCGGGCGCGCATTCGGTCGCGCAGGCGCATATCAACGAGCTCATGATCGAGCACGCGCGCGCCGGCCGGCGTGTCGTACGACTGAAAGGTGGCGATCCGTTCATTTTTGGCCGGGGCGGCGAGGAGCTCGAGGCCCTGCGCGCGGCGGGGATCGCCTACGAGGTCGTACCGGGCATCACCGCATCGCTCGCCTGTGCGGCCTATGCGGGCGTTCCGCTTACTCACCGCAGGCATGCCCAGTCGCTCAGGCTCGTTACGGCGCACTGCGGCGATTCGATGGACACGCTCGACTGGATGTCGCTCGCTCGCGAGCGGCAGACGCTCGTGTTCTACATGGGCGCGAGCCGGCTCGCCGCGATCGGCGAGGGACTCATCGCGCACGGGCGCGATGCGTCGACGCCGGTCGCGATCGTCGAGAATGGCTCGCGCACCGATCAGCGAGTCACGGTCGCGACACTCGAGGAGCTGCCTGACGTCGCGGCGCGCGGAGAGATCCGGTCACCGGCGCTCGCGATCGTGGGCCAGGTCGCGGCGCTGGCCGATGAGCTGGCGTGGTTCGGCGAACCGCCGCGACGCTGGGTGAGCCTGGACCGACGGGCCGCGTAGCCGCCCTGCGGCCGGGTCAGGGGGCTCCAGCGTCAGTGCGCGCCCGAGATCCGCGCTCCGGAGGCGAAGTCGCGGTCGTAGATGCTCGCGATCCAGCCAATGCGGGCTGTGCGGGCGCCGTTGTCTCGACGCGCGGCAGGGTGAGCTGCGTGCGCGGACGCACATCGTCCAGATTGACGTCGGGGTTGTATTGCCTCAGCAACCAGATGGGCACGTTCTGATACGTCTGAGCGATCACCCAGAGCGATTCGCCGCGACGCACGACATGAACCTCGGTGCCGACGATGCGGTTGATGGCGAAGAAGTCCTCCTGGAGCTTCTGGTGGTAACCACGCCGGCGCTGATCGAACTCATCGATGCTGACACGGGACGTATCGATCTTCAGCCGTTGACCGATCACGACCGGAGTCCCGAGTCGCATGCGATTGAGCTCACGCAGGCGTGTCGCACGAACGTCCAGCCATTCTGCGTAGTGGCCCAGGGTTTCGGTCGCCTGTACTTCGATCGTGCCATCGCTGGCTACCGTGTAGTCGCTCGGATCTGCGCTCAGCGCCACTTTCTCGGCGCCAGTGACCAGTGCGGGTCCAATCGCCTCGGCCTGGGTCGCGGACACCGGCTCCGCGGCCTGTGCGAGCGCAGTCGCGCGCTCGGTCGCCGGCTTCTCTTCAGGCTGCGAGTCGGCCTCGACAACGATAAGTTGAGGCGGGAGATCAGTGATCGTCACCGTACCGGCCGGCAGCGTGTCTTCGGTGGTGCCCGCGACCAGCAACCGCTGGCCCTCGTAGATAAAGTTGCGATCGCTGATCCGGTTGAGCTTCATGAGCTCATCTTCAGTCAACCCGGCCTGCCGAGCGATCGAGGACAAGGAATCGCCGCGCTTGACGACATAGGTACTGGAGGCCGGAACTATGGGCTCAGTGACAGGGGTGGCGGCGGCGACGGCCGCGGCGGCGGCCACGGGCCGCGGCTCCGAGCCCGGCAACTGCAACACTCGCCCGACGCGGACCTGGTTGGCGCTGCGCAAGTCGTTCAGTCGCATCAGCGCCGCCGCCGTTGTGCCGTTGGCTGATGCGATCCGCGACAAGGTGTCACCGCTGCGCACTCGGTAGGTCCGATCGACCTTTTGTGCATCGAATCGTTCGCCCGACGCCAGGCTCGCGAGTCGCACCCCCGGATCCGCTGCCGCGGCGCTCTCCTCAGGCAGGCGCAGCACGAAACCGCGCGGTACGTGACGCTCGCCGCTCCATACCGCTGCCGTGAGCGAGGGATTGAGCGCGCGCAGGGTTTGCCGGTCCACGCCAAGAGTGCGCTCCAGCGCACTGACTGGCACGTAAGCCGGTATTTCAAGTGGTTTCGTCTTCACTTCCGTGCGGCGAGTCAGCGCACCGAAGTACTTCTCCTGGTCACGATCGATCTCGAGCGCCGCAAGGAACGCGACGTAGTAATTGCGCGATGCGAAACCGAACGTTCGGCTCTGGTGTATGCGGATGATCTTTACGATGTCGTCGGTGCCCTGCTTTTCCTTTGCACGCCGCATGCCCGACGCGCCGTGGTTGTAGGCCGTGAGCGCCAGCGGCCAGGTTCCGAGCAGGTCGTAATTGAATTGCAGGAGCTGCGCCGCCGCCACCGTCGCGCGATAAGGATCCATGCGTTCGTCCACCGTGGCATCGATGCGCATGAAACGCCGCCCGGTCGAACGCATGAATTGCCACAGCCCGGCGGCGCCAGCCTTCGAATAGGCCTCTGGATCGAACGAGGACTCGACATGCGGCAGAGCCGAGAGCTCGGCGGGCAAACCCATGTTGGCGAGCGTCTCGGCGATGTGCGCCTCATATGCTCCTGCGCGGATCAGACCGGCCCGGAATCGATCGGCCTGGCCAAGCTGAAACCGGACGCGTCCGGCGGCTTCATTCAACGTCCGCGCGCTGACGGTCTCGGGCCATAGCGCGCGAACGCGCTTTTCTTCCGGTGAAACCGCGGAGTGTCCACTCGCGAGACGCCTCAGGATCGCGCTGTATCTCTCCTTTACCTCCTGTACCTGTCGTTGGCGTTCGGCACGTGCGAGGGTCTCGGGAAAGCGAATTACCTCGTATACAACGCCAAGTTCGCGGTCGTCGTGTACGAATCCATCGTTGGTCGTGACCTCGGTGTAGACGCGTATCCAGAACTGGACATCGGGCTCGATCTCGGCGGGCCGGACGAACGGATTCTCCGAACCGGCGCTGATGCCCGATATCAGTAGCGTGAGGAGCGCAGCCAGTGCACATCGAGTGGGAATTCGGATCGGTGTGGTCCTCGAGGCTCGGATCGTGGTTGCCGCTCTTCTGGCGGCGAAATCTGTAGCGCGCGACGAGCGCCCGAGGGGCTGATTTATCAGGGATTGCTCCAAAATTGTGTGACGTAGATTCGGAAGATCGCGCGCAAGTGTGCGTCGCGGGGTCTGTTTGGGTTCGGTTCGCGAGACTGACCTCGAAGAACAGGTCATCGACGCTCTCGTAGCGGGAGCGGAGCTTGGCTTCGGAGCGCACGCAGCCGGATTCGGTCAGGCTGGGCAGCAAGTAAAGTCCCGCGTCGAGGTTCGCTTCAGGGTCGTTGAAGCGGAAGAAGGAGTACTGGGACTTGATCGCGGCGGCCGGGTCACCCGCGCCTGCGAAATACACGGCCTACGCACCCGGCGCCTCCGCGCCGAAGAACGACAGTGGATTGTCCCGGGGAAGGAGAGACGCACCGGCAGATCATCCCGGATCCGACTGGGAAATAAACACGTCGCGTTCCGGGTTGAGCCAGGCCCGACGGGGTCGGGCGATGTCCCAGCAGAGGCGCCTGCCTATCCCTTTGCAAGCGCCATGTCGATGTAATTCGACCCGGGGTGTCCGATCCTAACCGAGTGACCCAAGCCGGACGCGACGTGAGGTGGGGGATCTCGCTTTACTCCCTGTTGATTTGTCTTCCCTGCGGTATCGGCGAAAAGTCTCCTCCAGACTAAGATGCGTGCAATAGGCCTTTGGTCCCATATGAGCAGCCGGAGAGCCACGGTCTTCATCGTGGATGACGATCCCCAGGTGCGGCGCGCGCTGACGCGCCTGCTCCGTGCCGCGACCTTTGAAGTCACCGCTTTCGGCTCGGCGCGGGAGTTTCTCGCAGCGCATGACCCGGAGGCTCCCGGGTGTCTGCTGCTCGACGTGATCATGCCGGACGTCGGCGGCCTCGAGCTGCAGGCGTCGCTGCGCGCCGCCGGTTGCCCCGTTCCGATCATCTTTCTCACCGGCAACGGCGATATTCCAATGAGCGTGCGGGCGATGAAGGCAGGCGCCGTGACCTTCCTCACGAAGCCGGTGGAGGACGTCCCGCTGATCGCGGCCGTGACCGAAGCGCTGCAGCTCGACGAGGCTGCACGACGCGCCATGTCCCTCGAACGCCCTCTGCAGCTGCGTCTTGCGACACTCACGCCGCGCGAGCGCGAAGTCCTGACTCATGTCGTGGCCGGGCAGCTCAACAAGCAGATCGCCGCCGATCTCGGCACGGCGGAGAAGACCATCAAGGTGCACCGTGCGCGCGTGATGCGGAAAATGGGGGCTCGCTCGGTCGCCGAGCTCGTGCATTTCGCGGACCGCGTCGGGATCGTCGCGAAGCCGCCTACCCGGGGCTGAGCGGCGACGACCGCGCCGGCGTCAGTAGCTCGAATCGGGCCGTGCCGGCAAGGTCATTCGAAACGTTGCGCCGCGTCCGCCGCCGGCCTCCGCCCAGATCCGCCCGGAATGAGCCTCGACGATCGAGCGTACGATGGCCAGGCCGAGCCCGAGGCCGTCCGGCTTCGTGGTGAAGAAGGCGTCGAACAGCTTCGGCAGATCGTCGGGTGCGATGCCACGGCCGGTGTCGCTCACGGCGAGCTCGACACCGGCCTCCGCCTGGCGGGTGCGCACCACGACGGATCGTTCCTTGCCTGCGTCCGGGTCCATCGCATCCATGGCGTTGACGATGAGATTGAGGATCACCTGCTGCAGGGACACGCGGTCGGCAGCGACCGTCGGGAGACCCCTGGTCAGGTCTGCACGGATCGAGACTCGGCGGCGGTGCGCATCGGCCGCGACGAGCTGCAGTACGTCGCCCGCCACGTCGTTCAGGTGGAGAGGCCGAAGCTCGAGCGGCCGCTTGCGCACCAGGGTCCGCAGCCGTTCGATGATCTGCGCGGCGTCGCTGCTCTCGTCGTGGATGTCGCTGAACGTCTCATGCAGCTCCACCCGCTCGGGATGCTCCGCACCGTTTTTCGTGAGCCGCAGGCCGGCGCTCGCGTTGGCGAGGATCGCCGCGAGCGGCTGCTGGATTTCATGCACGATCGAGGCCGTGAGCTCCCCCACGAGCGCCAGTCGGCCGGCGTGAGCGAGCTCGAGCCGTGCCGCAGCCAGCTCCTTTTCCGCGAGCTTTCGCTCCGTGACGTCGCGGCAGGTGTAGAGCACGGTGGCACCCTGGATCGAGACGCGCTTGAGATGAATCAGGACGGTGCGTCGATCGCCCGACTTCGACGTGACGTCGCGTTCGACGTTGCGGATTTCTCCCTTGACGGCGAGGTCGGAGCGATCGTACAGGTCGTCGCCGAGCAGTCGCGCGATGCGCCCCATCGCCTGCACTTCGTCGGGTGCGTAGCCGAAGATCACGTCGACGTTCGGGCAGATGAAGGTGAAGGCGCCGTCGTCATCGGCCAGGAACACGGCATCCGAGATGCTGCTGAGCGTGGCGCGGTGCAGTTCCTCCGATTCACGCAACGCCTGGTACGCACGAGTCCGCCCGCCGTTCGTGTCACCGCTCATGAGCGTGACCTCCCGGCCCGAAAATCGGCTCGGAGCTGATTTTTCCGGAATAAGGGCTTCCGAGCCGGGTTTTCACCGTTGCCATGATACCTCCGCGAAAAGCGCGCAATCGCGGCCGGGGAAGTAGCGGTAGTTTCCGAACGCGAAGTCGGCGCGATCGGCGTAGTCGCGATCGAGTGCGTTGTTGAGACGCAGCGCCAGGCTCCACCGTTGCGCGAAATTCCACCGGCCGCGCAGGTTCAGAAGCTCGTGGCCCGAGTACCGATGCTCGTTCGCGGCGTCGAGCCAGTACTCGCCGACAAACAGCCACTCGGCCTCCGCAGACAGCCGCTCGTCCGGTTGCCACGACAGGCTGGCGGCGTGGATCTGGCGCGGCGCCGTGTCCACGTCGTCACCGCTTTCGATCGTCTCGCCGCCCTCGATCGCGCGCGAGAACTCGTAGCGGTGACGCGCAAACGTGCCGGCGGCGTCAGCGCCAGGGATGGAGTCGCCTGCCACATCGATCTCGTACTCGATTCCCTGGTGCGAGGTGCGCCCGTTGCTGACGTTGAAGCCGTTGGCGTCGCGCAGAATCACGTTGCGCTTGTCCATGTCGAACGCCGCCACGGCGAGCCGCGCGCGCTCGAGCTCGGCCTTGATGCCGAGTTCGAGCGCATCGAGCTGCTCCGAGTCGAGGTCCGCAATGCTCTGCTGGCGCTGCAGCCGGTACAGCTCGGTCATCTCCGGGGGGCGGAAGCCACGCGAGGCCGAGGCGTAGGCGAAGACGTTGTCACGGATCGACCAGGACAGTGCAAGCTTGGGCGCCAGCGCGTCGAAGTCGTCGGTGCGATCGGCGGGGCGGCTGTAGAGGCAGCCGCTCGTGCCGCAGGGCATGCCGTTCTCGTCCGTATTGCCGTCGATCATGCGGTTGTCGTAGTCGTAGCGCACGTACTCCGCCCGCAGACCCGCCGCGAGCGACCAGCGTGGAGACAGGCGCCGCTCGGCCTGCGCGTACGCGCCGACCACGGCCGAGGTCACCTCGTAGTCGTAGTGGCGCCCGGCCGGCCGGATCGCATTCGCCGCCGGCGAGCCGTCGGTAGTCGGTCCGTCCTGCTCCTCGAGGAGAAAGCTGTCCGCGACTTCGAGGTCGATACCGGCGGTGACGGACCAGTCCTCGCCACGATCCCAGACGACGCTGCTCATGAGCCCGAGGCTTTCCTGCCCGTTGCGCTCGAGAGGCTTGCCGAGCAGGAAATGCTGCAGGAACTCCATGCGCGAGCTGCGCAGATACGGCCGCAGCTCGAGCCGCATGGGCCCGTCCGTGGCCGGTGTCGCAAGGCCCGTGAGCCGCAGCGCATGCGCCTTGCGAAAGGCTTCCGGATTCGGGTTGCTGCGACTCAACGCCTCGTCGCGATAGGCATCCTGCCCGGTGATGAAGCCTGCGGTCTGCTGGTCGAGGATCGTGCCGGCGAAGTCGAGCCGCAGCGGCGTCGTGCCGAGCGCGGTCGCGAGCGCCGCGTTCAGCTTGCCCTCGTCGAACCCGGAGCTCGCTCGCCAGCCGCCGTCGTGCGCGTAGAGCGCCGAAACGCCCGTCTGCGTGCGCTCGCCGCCCCTGCCGGCGGCGAGCTTGAGCGCGGCGGTAATCGTCCGGCCCGAGGTCGACGCCCGCTCGCAGCGCAGGCAGGTCCCCGGGCGCCGGCTGCAGCACGTTGATGGTGCCATGCACTGCATTCGAGCCATACAGCGAATTCGACGGACCGCGAACCACCTCGATCGACTGCGCCTGCTCCGTGTTCAGCTCGAACATCTCGTTTACGTTGCAGAAGCCGACGGGCCGGATCGGAATCCCGTTCTCCAGCATCAGGAATGCGCCGCAGGAACCGGGCCCGGTGAGCACCGGCGATCGGATCGCGGTCAGGCTTTCCTGGCCGCTGCCACGCTGGATCATCGTGCCCGCCACGCGGTTGAGAACCTCCGAATGGTGGGTCGCGCCGACCGTCAGGATGACCTCGGGCGAGATCCGTCCGATGCTCGCGGCGATGCCGAGCGCAGGCTCGGGACGGCGAGTAGCGGTCACGACGATTTCCTCGAGCCTGGTCGCGTCGGCGGCCGATGACGGCGCCGGCACCAACAGGCACGCCAGCCAGGCGGCGAGCGCCTGCATCGGTAGGACGCGGGGGAAATGTCTTCGCCGTGACGGTCGCATGCGCTGCATGAGCAAGCCTGGAGCAGGATGATTATTCAACATCCGCCGCGAGCGCGCCGGGCCTCGCGAGGCGTTTGCTAGTATCCGGCGCATTCCGCCGCGGAGCGAATGCCGATGCCCCTGCGATCGCGATCACCCTCGCCAGCACGCACTGCCACGGGCTTGCTGGTCCTGCTGCTCCTGCCCGTTGCAATCGCCGCCTCGCACGCCGCCGACACGGCCCCCGCCGACGAGCGACCGCGCATCGGACTGGTGCTGAGCGGTGGCGGCGCGCGTGGCGCCGCCCACGTCGGAGTCATCCGTGCGCTGGAGGAAATGCGCGTGCCGATCGACGCCGTGGCCGGCACCAGCATGGGCGCGGTGGTCGGCGGGCTCTACAGCGCGGGTCTGAGCGGCGCCGAGATCGAGGAGGTCTTCCGCAATCTCGACTGGCAGGACCTGTTCCGCGATCGCGCGCTGCGGCGCGACCTCGTCTACCGTCGCAAGCAGGACGACCGCAGCATCTATGCGCGCGGCTCGCTCGGCCTGCGCTACGGCGAGGGCATCGAGCTGCCGCTCGGGCTCGTGCAGGGCCAGAAGATCACGCAGGCGCTGCGCAGCGCGACGCTGCGTGTCGCCGACGTGACCGACTTCGACCGGCTTCCGACACCGTTCCGCGCGCTGGCCACGGATCTCGAAACCGGCGAGGCGGTGGTTCTGGATCACGGCGACCTCGCGACGGTGCTGCGCGCAAGCATGTCGGCGCCCGGTGTGCTTGCGCCGGTGGAAGTCGGCGACCGGCTGCTCGTCGACGGCGGACTGGTGGACAACCTGCCCGTCGGACTCGCGCGCAGCATGGGCGTCGACGTGCTGATCGTCGTCGACGTGAGCTTCCCGCTGGCCACGCGCGACGACCTGCAGTCGCCTTTCGACGTGACCAACCAGATGCTCGGCATCATGGTCCGCCGGGGCACCGAAGCCTCCAAGGCACAGCTCGCGGCCCGCGACGTGCTGATCGAGCCCGATCTCGGGCCCATGACCGCGCTCGAATTCGGACGGGTGCCCGAGGTCATGACGACCGGGCGGACACTGTCGCCTGCGGTTCTCGCGTCAGCTCGCCGCGCTCGCGCTGCCCGCGGAGCGGTACGCACGCCACCGGGCGGAACGACGTGCCCGGAGGAGTCGCCGGCGAGTCCATCGCATTCGTTCGGCCCGGCGCGCGCTCGCTGCACGATGCCGACCGGATCGAGGCGGTGTTCGGCGACCTGGCCGGCGCGCCCTTCGATGCGGAGGAGCTGCAGCGGCGCGCCAACCGGCAATACGGCCTCAATCGCTACGAATCCGTGGACTACCTGCTCGTGCGCGACGGCGACCGTCGCGGGCTCGAGATCGACCTGCGGCCGAAATCCTGGGGCCCGAGCTTCCTGCGACTCGGGCTCGGCATCGAAAGCGACTACGACGAGGGAACGCGCGCGAACGCGGCGGGCGAGCTCCTGATGACCGGGCTCAACCGTCTCGATGGCGAGTGGCTGACCCAGGTCCAGCTCGGCGACGACCCGCGGTTCTTCACCGAGTGGTTTCAGCCGCTGTCGCTGACCAACGACGTCTTCCTCGCACCGGCGCTGCGTCACGAGATCCGCAGTTTCAACCTGGTCGAGGATGGCGTCGACGCTCGCGACGTACCGCGTGCGCGAGTCGGTCGCGTCGATCGCGATTGGCGCAGAAGTCTCGCACTGGGGCGAGGTCCGCCTGGGATTGCGCCGCGGCGACGGCGCGGCACGTGTCCGGATCGGCGATCCGGCTCTCGTCGACCAGGATTTCGACGTCGGCGGCACGGTACTGGAGCTCGGTTACGACGGGCTCGACAGCGCGTACTTCCCGACGCACGGGCAGGCGGCGCGGATCCGCTGGCAGGCGGACCGCGACGCGCTCGGCGCGAGTATCGATGCCGACCTCCTCGAAGCGTCCTGGCAGGGCGCATGGAGCCGTGACCGCTACAGCCTGCTGCTCGGTCTCGAGGCCGGCTCCGCACTCGACGACGAACTGAACTCGCCCCAGGACCTGTTCACGCTCGGCGGATTCCTCGAGCTGTCCGGACTGCCGAGGGATGCGCTGACCGGGACGCAGTACGGCCTCGCGCGCGCGATCGTGTTCCGGCGTGTCAGCCGCGGAGGCACGGGTCTCTTCGAGTTTCCCGCGTACCTCGGGTTCTCGGTCGAGGCGGGCAACGCCTGGGCGACCCAGGACGACGTCGATCTCGACCAGCTCGAGTTCGGCGGCAGCTTCTTCTTCGGTGCGGAAAGCCCGCTCGGCCCGGTCTATCTCGCGGCCGGCTTCGCCGAGCACGGCGAGCGTGCGTTGTACCTGCTGCTGGGCCGGACGTTCTGAGCAACGGGGATCGTCCCCACGTAGAATGAAAACACCATGATCAGCCACGAGCACAACCTGCGAGCACCGCTTCCGGAACGCTCGTCCCTACGGGATCCGCGTGCGAATGCGCCGCAGCGATCCGCTGCGAAATCTCCTGGGCGACGGCTGGCAGAAGGAGCACTGGTTCGCGACCGCGGCGGAGCGTGACCGAGCGCTCGCCGAGATGAGCGGGCGATACGTGTACTTCCGGCCGGGCGACGCCCCGACCATGGAGTACGAAAAGATCGAGCGTTGACCACGCTCGCAGGCGGTGTGCGAGCGTGGAACTCCTGACGAAATTCCTCGGCTTCCTGGCGAGTGCGCTGCTGGCGATCCTGCCGATCGTCAACCCGCTGGGCGCCGTGCCGCTGGTGATGGCCGTCGCGTCTCACCTGCCGGAGGAGGAGCGCAGCAGCCAGATCCGGCGCGCCTGCATCTATGCCTTCGTGCTGATGGCAGGCGTCCTGATCGCGGGCGGTCTGATCATGAGCTTCTTCGGCATCTCGATTCCCGGCATGCGGATCGCGGGCGGGATGATCGTCGCGATCCTGGGTTTCCAGCTGCTGTTTCCGAGCTCGCAGCCGCCGTCCCGGGAGCTCGAACGCGAGACCGGCTACAAGGCCGACATCGCCTTCACGCCGCTCGCGATGCCGGCCCTCGCGGGCGCCGGAACCTTCGCCGTGATCATGAGCCTCTCGTCGCAGGCGAGCGGACGCGCCGGCTTCGATCGCATGATCGACTTTGCCGCAGTGCTGACGGCGATCCTGATCGTCGCCTTGCTCTCATTCGTCACCCTGCGCGCGGCGGACCGGCTCAACCGGATGCTGGGTCCGCACCGGCATGATCGCGCTGACGCGGCTCATGGGGTTTTTCATGGTCTGCATCGGCGTACAGTTCGTCATCGACGGGCTGACGGCCATCGTGCGGGATCCGCAGTTCTGGTCGGGCTTGTCACAGGCGGTATCGACGGATTGAAATCGGCGCCCGCGCCGCCACTCTCTTCCGCATCCCCTCAACGGAGACGATGCCATGTGGTCGACGAAGCGCAAGAAGCTCGAAATGCCGTCGGTTGAAGACGCGCTGCCGGGCCGTGCCGCTCGCATGCGCGTGCCCTCCGCACACTTCGTCAATGGGCACCGTCTCGAGCCGCCGTTCCCGGCGGGCATGAAGACCGCGATGTTCGGGCTGGGCTGCTTCTGGGGCGCGGAGAAGCTGTTCTGGAACCTGCCCGGCGTCTACAGCACGGCCGTCGGGTACGCAGGCGGCCTGACACCGAACCCGACCTATGAAGAAGTGTGCACCGGGCTCACCGGACACAACGAAGTCGTGCGCGTCGTGTACGACCCGCAAGGCGCTGTCTACGAGGATCTGCTGCGCGCGTTCTGGGAATCGCACGATCCGACGCAGGGCATGCGCCAGGGCAACGACATCGGCACGCAGTACCGGTCGGGCATCTACGTGAGCGACGACGCGGAACGAATGGCTGCCGAGGCAAGCCGCGCGACCTATGCCGCACAGCTCGCCCAGGCGGGCTACGCGGCGATCACGACCGAGATCCTGCCGGCGCCGGAGTTCTACTACGCCGAGGACTATCACCAGCAGTACCTGGCCAAGAACCCGGCTGGATACTGCGGTCTGGGTGGCTGCGGAATCTCTTAAATCCGGCTAGCATTGCGCGAACCGTGAGCGTAGGCAACGCGGCCCACCGTGCCGCATTGCTCCGCCCCGGCCTCCGGCGTAGCTTTGCACGATGCAGGCGCTGCGCCGCCATGCTCGCGTCGAGCGGTCTGGTCGGCATCGGCACGCGGGCAGCCTTCTGCGCGCGACCCGAGCTCTTCGGCGCGCAACTCGTTCGCAACGCCCCGCCAGACGGCCGGGCCCTTCTATCCGGATCGCCTGCCGCTCGACACCGACAACGATCTGCTGCGCATCAACGATGCCGAGGCTCGCGCAGCGGGTGAGGTGACCTGGCTGTCGGGCCGGATCCTGGACGCCAGCGGTCGCCCGATCCGCGGGGCGCTGGTGGAGATCTGGCAGGTCGATCGCAACGGCGTGTATCTGCACACCAGCGAGCGGGGATCACGAGCGGCGAGACGCGAACTTCCAGGGCTACGGCCGCTGTCTCACGAACGACGCCGGCGAGTACCTGTTCCGGACCATCAAGCCAGTCCCCTATGCATCGCGCACGGCGCACATCCACTTCGGCGTGCGCCGCGGCGGGTCGGACCGGTTCACGACGCAGATGTACGTGCGGGGGGAGCCCGGCAACGCGGATGACGGGCTGCTGAACGCCATCGCCGACGACGCGGCGCGTGATTCCGTGATCGTGAGCTTCGTCCCGCTCGCGGGTACGAACGGCGAGCTCGCCGCGCGTTTCGACATCGTGCTCGGCGTGACTCCCGAGGCCTGATCCGCCGCGGTCACTCGGGCGGCGGTGCGCCCGGGGCCGGATCCTCCATCGGAAACGTCGTGGCACCTTCGCCGGTCGGTGGCGCGGGAGGCGGCTGTTCCGCCGTCGGGGCCGGCGGCCCCTCCGGCACGGCCGGCGAGGGCGCGGCCGATCCGGCGCTCGCTTCCGTCGCGCGCGTGAGCGCGGCCGTGAAGTTCCGCGCCTCTTCGGGGGCGCTCGCGACCTGGCCTGCGAGGATCTGCGAGGCGAGTATTCCCGTCATTCCATATGCGGTCTCGTTCGCCCGACGGTCGATCGAGAGCACGCTGCCGTCGAGCGCCACCCCGGCGAACATGCCTTCGCTGCGGGAGTAGGAGAGCACCTGGGCTTTGAACGTGGCGTCCGTGGTGGCCGCCGCGGTGCGGCCGACCGGGCCGGCCGCGACCGACGCGTCGGCACCGAGCGTCACCTTGCCACCGGCGATGCCCTCGACGCTGGCGCGGGACGTCAGCACGAGGATCACGTCCGTCGACTGCACCCCCCACTGGAAGCCCACGTTGACCCCGGCCAGCGTGACGAACACGGGATCGCTCCAGGCGCCGTTCGGATTGCGAACCGACAACACGCCCTTGCCGCCCCGGCCCCCGATGATCAGCGCACCCTTGATCACCCGCGGCACGACGACGATGCCGTAGGCGCGCTCCATCAACCACGTCGGGATGACCTGCTCGCGTATGTCGACGAAGGACTCGAACACCTCGCGAGCACTGACGAGCCGCGCATCGGTCTTGGTGTCGGCGCGGACCTGCATGGGCGCGAGCCCGATCAGCAGAAGACCCATCAGGGCAAGAACTCTCTGCATCGGCCGGATTCCGTGATAACAGAAAGCGCGGACTGTAGCAGAATCCGCACTCATGCCACGCAAGGGCATCCATTTCCCACCGAAGGACGCGGCGCTGCGCGACGACGTGCATGCGCTCGGTCATCTCGTCGGCGAGGTGCTGAAGGAGCAGTGCGGCGAGGCGCTCTTCGATGCGGTCGAAGGCGATCGGCAGGCCGCGATCGGGCGCCGCGAGGGCGATGCCGATGACAGCGAGGCGCTGGTCGTGCGCACGCAGGGACGGCCACCGGACGAGGCGCTCGAGCTGATCCGTGCGTTCGCGACGTGGTTCCAGGTCGTGAACATGGCGGAGAAGGTTCATCGCGTCCGGCGCCGGCGCCAGTACGTGAACGCGGATGCGGGTCCTCAGCCGGGCGGGCTGCAGGACTGCTTCGCCCGGCTGAAGGAGCACGGGCTCACGCTCGAGCAGACGCTCGCGCTGCTCGGGCAGCTGCGCGTCGAGCCGGTCTTCGCGGCGCATCCGACCGAGTCCACGCGGCGGACGCTGCTGCGCCAGCAGCAGCGGGTCGCGCGCCTGCTGATGTCGCAGGCTCGAGCTTGCGCAGACGGACGCCGAGAGCGCGGTCATCATCGACCGCGTCCGCACCGAGCTCACGACCGGCTGGCAGACGGCGGACAATTCCCGCGCGCGCCTGACGGTGGCGGACGAACGCGAGCACGTTCTCTTCTTCCTCGTCGAGGTCATCTACAAGGTCATCCCGTTCTTCTACGAGCAGATCGAGGCGGCGCTCGTCCGCGTATACGGCGATGAGGCGCGCTCGGCCGCGGTGCCGGAGCTGCTCACTTCGGTTCCTGGGTCGGCGGCGACATGGACGGCCACCCCGACGTGCACGCCAAGACCATCCGCGAGAGCTGCGCGCGCCATCACCAGCTGATCATCAACCGCTACTTCCTCGACGCCCAGTCGCTCGCGGAGAAGCTGAGCCAGAGCAGCAGCCGCGTCGGCGTTCTGCCTGCCATCAGCGACCGGATCGAGCAGTACCGGACCGTCGTTCCGGCGGCGCGCAGCGCCACGCCGGCCGCGCACGATCGCATGCCGTACCGGATGTTCCTCGGCCAGATCGCCGAGCGGCTGCGCGCCGCCTACGACGGACGCTCGGGTCAGTACGAGCGCGCCGGGCAGCTCATCGACGACCTGCAGCTCATCGAGCGCAGCCTGCTCGCGAACCACGGCGCGAACGCCGGCCTGTTCCACGTGCGGCGCATGCTGCGCCGCGTGCGCACGTTCGGCCTGCACCTGGCGACGCTGGATGTCCGGCAGAACGCCGCTGCGCACCGGCAGATCGTGGGACAGGCGCTGGGAGACCCGGACTGGTCGCGACGGCCGCGCGAGGAGCGCGATCGCGCGGCTGCGGACGGCGGTCGGGCGCGACGAGGCGCCGGCCAATGTGCTCGACGCCGCCGGCAAGCGCGCGCTCTGGGTGTTCGAGGCGATGGAATATTGCCGGCACCGGTATGGCCCGGCCGCGATCGGCTCGTACGTCGTCAGCATGGCGGGCGGAGTCGACGACCTGCTCGAGGTGCTGCTGATCGCGCGCTGGTCCGGAATGATCGACGAAGGCTCGGGTCAGGTGCCGCTCGACGTGGCGCCGCTGTTCGAATCGGCCGAGGCGCTCACGCGCGCGGGCGACATCGTCGGACAGCTCCTGGCCGAGCCGGGGTACCGGGCGCACCTGGCGGCCCGTCGCAACCGGCAGATCGTGATGATCGGGTATGCAGACAGCAACAAGTCGGCCGGCGTCGTCGCCTCGCGCTGGCTGCTGCGCCAGGCGCAGGAAGCCATGGTCGCGGCCTGCGAGTCCGCAGGCGTCGAGCTGCAGGTGTTTCATGGCCGCGGCGGCGCGATGGGGCGCGGCGGCCGGCGGGGCGGGCTCGTGCGGAGCATGCCCGCCGGGGCCGTGCGCGGGCAGCTCCGGGTCACGGAGCAGGGCGAGAGCATCAATGACCGCTACGGGCTGCGACCGATCGCCTTCCGGACCTTCGAGCAGAGCCTGCACGGCCTCGCGCTCACCACCGCGGGCGTGCGCGGCCCGGACCGCCCTGAGCCGCGCTGGCGCGACGCCTTGTCATGCATGGCGGAGGCGAGTCGCGCCGCCTACCGGGCGCTGGTGCACGATCAGCCGGCGTTCATCGACTATTTCCAGTCCGTCACACCGGTCGACGTCATCGAGCGGGCGCAGATCGGCTCGCGCCCGGTGTCCCGTGCAAACGGCCAGGGCGTGGAGGGACTGCGGGCCATTCCCTGGATGGTGTCCTGGTCGCAGAGCCGCCACATGCTTCCCGGCTGGTACGGGGCCGGAACCGGCCTCGCGGCCATGATCGAGACCTGCGGCGGGTCGATCGCCGGCGAGATGTATGGCGGCTGGGCGTTCTTCGAATCCCTGGTGAACGACGTCGAAATGGCCCTGGCACGGGCGGACATGGACATCGCCGCCTTCTACGATCAGCTGGCGCGGCCGGAGCACGCAGGCTACGCCCGCGCCATCCGGCGCGAATTCGAGCTCGCGCGGGCCGGCGTGCTCGCGGTCAACGGCTGCGGCGAGCTGCTGGATTCCGAACCGACGCTCCAGCGCTCGATTCGCCTGCGCAACCCGTACGTCGACCCGATCCACCTGACCCAGGTCGACCTGCTCAGGCGATGGCGCGACGCGGGCCGCCCGGAGCGCGGCGGGCAGGCGCTGTTCGACGCGCTGGTCGCGTCGGTGAACGGTATCTCGCAGGGTCTGCAGGGTGCGGACTGAGCCGACGGCTTGTTCCGGTTGACTCCGCCCGGTCGCTGCACTAGCGTCCGATGCGAACCATTTCGCGCACGGCGATTGCCGCGGCGCCCAACAGCGAGGATGTCTCAAATGGCAGCTAAGAAGAAGGCCCGCCGGAAGATTCGTCGACGCAAGACCGTGGCGAAGGCCCGCGTGCGACGGGTGAAGAGGGTCGTCCGCCGGGCCAAAAGGAAGTCCGCCGCGCGCACGGCGGGGCGCAAGACGGCTGTACGCCGGGCAGTGCGGCGCAAGACGGTGAAGAGAAAGGTCGCGCGCAGGGTGGTTGCGCGAAAGGTGGCGAGGCGGGTGCGCCGAGCCGGGCGCAAGGGGCCACCGCGCGCGCGTCGGGTTGCGCGAAAGGTGGCGAGACGGGTGCGCCGAGCCGGGCGCAAGGCGCCACGCGCGCGCGCGTCGGGTCGTCGCGACCGTCGCGGGTCGTGCAGGCTCACGTCCGGCGAAGGGCGTCGTGGCCCGGGCCGTGACCGTGGCCCGGCGGACGGCCGCCGGTACGGCCAGGCAGGCCGGCAGCATGGTGTCGACGCGCAATCGGCGGTCGGGCAGCAGACCAGCAACGTCATGGATCAGGCCAGGGACTTCGTCAAGAAGGTCGGCGACTCGGTCGGTAACGTCGTCGAAGGCGTGATGCCCGGCGACGCGAACAAGTAATCGAGGGACGAGCGGGCGTGTCCCGGCCCGGCCGGGGCACGCCCGTGCCGCTACCGGCTCGAGTGCCTCGCGCCGGAAGATGAGGCTGGATCGTCGGCGCGTCAGATGCGGGGGATAGCCCGCAGGCGCGGTCGAGCCCTCGCCCTGCGCCTGCGCGTAGGCGGGGTCCCAGGGCAGCAGCACATGCATCGGTCGAACTCTCCACCCGGATGCGCGGCATGACGGGCGGAGTGGCGCGGCCGCGCTCCGCGGCGAGCATCGCGGTGACGCCGCCGTGACGGCGTGTGCGCTTCATCGAGGTCCTCGAGCGTGAGCAGCGTTGGTGGCGCAAGCTGCATCTCGCCGCGCTCCGCGGCGTGGCAGGCATCGCGAGGTGTCAGCCAGGCGAGCTCCGTCGATTCGCGGCGGTCGACGCTGGCAGTCTGCCCCTGCGGCATGGACAGCGCAAAGAATCGCGTGTCGAAACGCCGCGGTTCGTGGGAGGGTGTGATCCAGTGCGACCAGTACACGAGCTGTCCGATATCGAGCAGCAGCCCGGCCGCTGCAAGCAGATCCGTGAAGCCACCCGGCGTGCGCGTCACGCGTTCACGCTCGGCTTGCAGCGGGCGCAAGTCCTCTGGCGCAATCGCGCGTCCGTCGCGACGGCGGACGAGCAGCAGACCCGCTTCCTCGAAGGTTTCGCGACAGGCGGCCACCCGCAGCCCGAGCGCCAGCGACCCTGGCAAGGGTTCGCCGTCGATCGCGCACAGTCCCTGCGCAGGCTCGACGTCCGCCGGAACGAGCGCCGCGGCAGCCGGCGCGCAGTCGGACGGATCCACGCGGCCACCGGGGAAGACCCACATGCCGCCCATGAATCGCAGGGCCTGCCCGCGGCGCATCATCAGCACCTCGAGCTGCCCTGCGCGTTCGCGGAGCAGCAGGAGCGTAGCGGCGGGTGGGATCGGCGACACCGGGGCGGGCGCATCTGCGGTGGTCACGGATTCATCCTGCGGTGCGCTGCGTGGTGGCCGCTGAGGATACCGCGTCCGACCGGTCGATCGTGGACCTGGGCGTGTGCGCTCATCGCTGCGCGCCGGGTGTCGCCTGCGCGCTCGACATCGCCCTCAGCAACGACGACGGCTGGTCTGCGCCGGGCCTCCAGGCGCTGCGCGAGACGTTCGATCGCGCCGGGCACACGATCACGCTCGCGGCGCCCGCCGACCAGCAGAGCGGCAGCAGCGGGGCGCTCAACTTCCGCGAGCTCAGAATCCGCCACGAGTCGCCCGGTCAGTTCTCCGTGCAGGTGTGCCGGGACCGGGACTGCAATGAACTCGAAGGCGCCGAGCCCGCGACCAGCGCGCTCGTCGCGGTGGACATTGCGACGCGTCGTGCCGGCGGTCGGAAGCCCGACCTCCTGATTTCCGGGATCAACCCGGGCGCGAATGCGGGCGGCGCGAGCCAGATATCCGGCACCGTCGGCGCCGCGATCGCCGCTGCGAACCCTGTCCTGGGCACAGGCGTGCCGGCCATCGCGATCAGCACGGAGTTGCCCGCCGGCTGCACGGGCGACGCGGCTTGCGCGCTCGGCGCACTACCGGCAGGTCGCCGGCTTCGTCCTGAGGCTGGTCGGACGGCTCGAGCAGCAGGCCGCGCGGCAGGGCAAGGCGGGCAGGCTTCTGCCACCCGGCATCGTGCTCAACGTGAACCACCCGGCAGCCGAACCCAAGGGCGTGAAAGTCGCCGCGCAGGGTCGAGGCATCGTGTCGGATGGACGTCTCGCGATCCTGTCGCTCGGCTGCCCGGACTGCGCCGCGCTTGCCGTCGGCGCGAGCGCTGCCGCAGGACCGGAGCCGGTGCTCGCGGACCCGGCGCCGGAGCGGCAGGACGCCGACACGCGCTATCTCCTCGACGGGTACGTCACGATCGCCCCGCTGCAGGCGGACTACACCGCCGAGAACTGGCAGCGGCTGCGCTCGCTGTTCCGGGGTTTGTCGAGCTGTCCCCTTACGCGGGGTCGTGTCGGCCGCGAGCTTCGCCACGGCGCGCCGGGCCAGGTCGCTCAAGCCGGCGCCGCCCTGCGCCTGGTGCGCGACGATCTGCGCGAGCATGCGCGGGTCCCAGAACCGCCGCAGGTGGCCGGCGACCGCGTCGGCCGCGACCTCGGCGTCCGGTTCGCTCGCGAAGAACAAGCCGATCTCGTTCGCCATCTTGACCAGGTATTCGATCTTCACGCGATGCCTCAGGCGGTCAGGCGCGCGCCGTGCGCGTACACGACGTGCTGTCGTCGTCGGGCGAACCCGACGAGCGTCATGCCGCAGTCCTCCGCGAGCCGGACGGCGAGCGCGGTCGGCGCGGAGACCGCCGCCAGGAGCGCCACGCCCGCCGTGGCCGCCTTCTGGACCATCTCGTAGCTCGCGCGACTCGTCACGACCAGGTAGCCCGCCGCCGGATCGATCTTCCCGCGCAACAGGGCGCCCACCACCTTGTCGAGCGCGTTGTGCCGGCCCACATCCTCGCGCACGAGGCGGATGCCGGCGCCGGGCACGACCCAGGCCGCGGCGTGCACGCTGCCCGTGAGTCCATTGAGTGGCTGCCGCGCGTTGAGCTCGCTCACGACGGCGTCGAGCTCCGCGACCGGGACTCGCAGCTGCGCGGCGACATGTGGCGGCCGCCGGATCGCCTGTTCGATGGTCTCGGCACCGCACACGCCGCACCCGGTTCGACCGGTCAGGTTGCGCTGGCGCTTCAGGACCTCGGCGAAGCGCTCGGCGGCGATGTCGATGCGCACTTCGATCGTCCCGCCGGGCCGCTGCAGCTCGACCGAGCGGATCTCCTCGGCGCGCGCGACGATGGCCTCGGTCAGCGTGAAGCCGACACCCAGGTCCTCGAGGTCGGCGGGCGTGGCGAGCAGCACGACGTGCGGGATCCCGTGGTAGGAGAGCTGTACCGGCTGCTCCTCTGCGACGACGTCGTCCGCGGCCTCGTTGCGTCCATCGCGCCAGCGGTGCACGCGCACCGGCGAGCTGGTGGCCGGCAGCGTCTCAGGCGTGGTCGACATCGGCGCTCGGCTTGAGCCTGCGCTGGCGCCGATCGTACTCGCGGAAGCGGCGCTGCCATTCCGACGGCTGGTCGACCTTGACGACCTCGACCGCAGTCACCTTGTACTCCGGGCAGTTCGTCGCCCAGTCGGAGTTGTCGGTCGTGATGACGTTGGCGCCGGATTCCGGGAAGTGGAAGGTCGTGTAGACGACGCCCGGAGTGCACCCGCGCGGTGACGGTTGCGCGCAGCACGGTCTCGCCGGCGCGGCTCGCCACGCCCACCCAGTCGCCGTCGGCGATGCCGCGGGTCTCCGCGTCGTCCGGATGGATCTCGAGGCGATCCTCGTCGTGCCAGACGACGTTCTCGGTGCGACGCGTCTGGGCGCCCACGTTGTACTGCGTCAGCACGCGCCCCGTCGTGAGGATGAGCGGATAGCGGGCCGTCGTGCGCTCGTCCGTGGGCACGTACTCGGTCACGTAGAACCGCCCCTTGCCGCGCACGAACTCGCCGACGTGCATGGTCGGCGTACCCTCCGGCGCGCGGTCGTTGCATGGCCACTGCAGGCTCCCGAGCCGATCGAGCTTGTCGTAGGTCACGCCCGTGAAGGTCGGCGTCAGCGCCGCGATCTCCGCCATGATCTCGCGCGGGTGCGAGTAGTTCATCGGGTAGCCGAGGGCATTGGCGAGCTGCTGCGTGATCTCCCAGTCCTGCAGCCCCGCGGGCGGGTCCATCACCTTGCGGACCGGCGAGATGCGCCGCTCGGCGTTGGTGAACGTCCCGTCCTTCTCGAGGAACGACGAGCCCGGCAGGAAGACGTGCGCGTACTTCGCCGTCTCGTTGATGAAGAGGTCCTGCACGACGAGGCACTCGAGCGCCGACAGCGCGGCGGTGACGTGCTGCGTGTTCGGGTCCGACTGCGCGAGGTCCTCGCCCTGGACGTACAGTCCCTTGAAGCTGCCATCGAGCGCCGCCTCGAACATGTTCGGGATGCGCAGACCCGGCTCCGCGCGGAGACTCACGTTCCAGCTCTCGCTCGAACAGCCCGCGCACCGCGGCATCGGAACAGTGCCGGTAGCCGCTCAGCTCATGCGGGAACGAGCCCATGTCGCAGGACCCCTGGACGTTGTTCTGGCCGCGCAGCGGGTTCACGCCGACGCCTTCGCGGCCGAAGTTGCCGGTCGCCATGGCGAGGTTCGCGATCGCCATCACCATCGAGGTGCCCTGGCTGTGCTCGGTCACGCCGAGTCCGTAGTAGATCCCCGCATTCGCCGCCCCGGCATAGAGCCGCGCCGCCGCGCGCAGCTCGGCCGCGGGCACGCCGGGTGACCGTCCTGCAGCGCTTCGGGAGAGTTGTCCGGCCGGGAGACGAAGGCTCTTCCATCGATGCCAGGTTTCCGGCTCGCAGCGGCTGAGCGCGAACTCCTCCTTCGCGAGTCCCTCCGTCACGATCACGTGCGCGATCGCGTTCATGACCGCGACGTTGGTGCCGGGCTTCAACTGCAGGTGGTGGCTGGCCGCGACGTGCGGCGTGCGCACGATATCGATGGCGCGCGGGTCGACCACGATCAGCTTCGCGCCCTCGCGCAGGCGGCGCTTGAGCTGCGAGCCGAACACCGGGTGCCCTTCGGTGACGTTGGCGCCGATCAGCATGATCACGTCGCACTTCATGACCGACGTGAACGCCTGCGTGCCCGCGGATTCGCCCAGCGTGTGCTTGAGCCGTAGCCGGTCGGGCGAGTGGCAGACGCGGGCGCAGGTGTCGACGTTGTTGTTGCCGAAACCCGCACGCACGAGCTTCTGCACGAGGAAGGTCTCCTCGTTGGTGCAGCGCGACGATGTGATGCCTCCGATCGAGTCCCGGCCGTACTTCGCCTGCAGGCGCTTGAACTCGCGCGCCGCATGCGCGATCGCGACCTCCCAGCTCACGGGGAGCCAGGGATCCGTGATCCTGCGGCGGATCATCGGTGTCGTGACCCGGTCGGCGTGCGTGACGTAACCGTAGGCGAACCGCCCCTTGACGCAGGCGTGGCCCGCGTTTGCGCCACCCTGGCGGTCGGGCACCATCCGCACGACCGCATCGCCCCGGACCTCGGCATTGAGCGAACAGCCGACGCCGCAGTACCCGCAGGTCGTCGTCACGGTGCGGTCCGGCTGCCCGGCCGCGGCGAGCGTCTTCTCGGAAAGCGCCGCCGTCGGGCAGGCCTCGACGCAGGCGCCGCAGGACACGCATTCGGACGTCGAGGAAGGGCTCGTCCTGGCTCGCGGCGATGCGTGAGCCGAAGCCGCGGGAGGCGACCGTCAGCGCGAGCGTGCCCTGTGTCTCGTCGCAGGCGCGCACGCAGCGCGAGCAGACGATGCAGAGGTCGGGGTTGAAGGTGAAGTACGGGTTGCTCACGTCGCGCGCGGCGCCACGGTGCACCGCGCCGCCGGCCGCGTAGGGCGTGTCGCGCACGCCGACGACGGCGGCCATGTCCTGCAGCTCGCAGTGCGTGTCGGCGGGGCAGCCCTCGCAGTCGAGCGGGTGATCCGAGACGTAAAGCTCCATCACGCCCTTGCGCAGCTGGGCGAGCTTCTCGGTCCGGGTGCGCACGCTCATGCCGTCGACGACCTGGGTCGTGCACGACGCGGGGTACCCCTTGCGGCCTTCGATCTCCACCAGGCAGAGCCGGCAGGATCCGAAAGCCTTCAGCGTGTCCGTGGCGCAGAGCTTCGGAATGCGGCTGCCTGCCAGCGCCGCGGCGCGCAGGATCGATGTGCCAGCCGGCACCGTGACCGGCGCGCCGTCGATCCGCACCGTGACCGAATCTTCCGCGCGACTCGCGGGTGTGCCCAGGTCCTCGTGGTCGATCGCGTACATGCTCCGCTCCGTCGCTGTCCGGCCTTGCGCGCGTTCAGTTCGCGCGCCGGCCAAAGTCCTCGGGAAAATGCTGCATGGCGCTACGCACCGGGAAGGGCGTCATGCCGCCCAGCCCGCACAAGGAGCCATGCTGCATGGTCTCGCACAGGTCCTCGAGCGTGCGCAGGTTCCGCTCGCGCTCCTGTCCGAGCATGATACGGTCGATGAGCTCGGCGCCACGTGTCGAACCGATGCGGCAGGGCGTGCACTTGCCGCAGGACTCGTGCGCGCAGAACTGCATCGCGAAGCGCGCCATGCGCGCCATGTCCACCGTGTCGTCGAAGGCGACGACGCCGCCGTGGCCGAGCAGCGCCCCGATCGCCGTGAGCGCCTCGTAGTCGAGCGGCGTGTCGAACTGCGACTCGGGGAGGTAAGCGCCGAGCGGTCCACCGACCTGTACCGCGCGTAACGGGCGACCCGACGCACTTCCGCCGCCGAAGTCGTACAGGAGCTCACGCACGCTCGGGCCGAAGGCGAGCTCGATCAGACCGCCACGACGGACGTTGCCCGCGAGCTGGACCGGCAGCGTTCCGCGCGACTGGCCGACGCCGAAGTCGCGGTAGGAGGCCGCGCCGCGCGCCAGAATGACCGGCACGGTGGCGAGCGAGACGACGTTGTTGACCACCGTCGGCATGCCGAAGAGCCCCTTGACCGCGGGCAGTGGCGGGCGCACCCGCACCTCGCCGCGCCGGCCCTTCGAGGCTCTCCAGCATCGAAGTCTCCTCGCCGCAGATATAGGCGCCTGCGCCGAGACGCACTTCGAGGTCGAACGCGCGACCGCTGCCCAGGATGTCCTCGCCCAGGTAACCGGCGGCGCGCGCGACCGCAATCGCCTCGCCGAGCACATGGTGGGCGTGCGGGTATTCCACACGGAGATAGATGTAGCCGCGGGTTGCGCCGACGGCGAGCCCAGCGATCGTCATGCCTTCGATCAGCGAAAACGGATCGCCCTCCATCAGCATGCGGTCGGCGAAGGTGCCGGAGTCGCCCTCGTCGGCATTGCACGCGATGTACTTCTGCGACGCGGTCTGCTCGAGCACCGTCCGCCACTTGGTGCCGGTGGGAAAGGCGGCGCCGCCGCGCCCGCGCAGGCCGGAATCCGCGACCTCGCGGACGATTTCCTCCGGCCGCATCGCGAGCGCACGGCGTAGACCGGAGTATCCCTGGTGCGCCTCGTAGTCGGCGATGCTTACCGGATCGATGACGCCCACCCGCGCGCAGGTGAGCCGCTGCTGGCGGGCGAGATACGGGATGGCAGCGGTCGGTCCGTGCGCGAGGGCGTGCGCGCTGCCGTGCAGGAAGCCGGCATCGAAAAGCGATGGCAGGTCGCGCATCGTTACCGGTCCGTAGGCGAGACGGTCGTCGCCGACCTGCACTTCGACCAGCGGCTCGAGCCAGTAGAGACCGCGGGACCCGTTGCGCACCATCCGGATTTCGATGCCGCGCCGCGCGGCCTCCGCCTCGATGCCGCAGGCGACCGCCTCGGCGCCGAGCGACAGCGCGCCTGAATCCCGCGGCACGTAGACCGCGCGCTCACGGGTGTGGCTCTCCTGCAACGGCGCCGCAGGCCGAGAGCAGCTCGTCCAGACGCTGGGGCGTCACCCGCCCGTGAGGTTCGTCGTCGATCAGGATGGCCGGCGAGCAGGCGCAATTGCCGAGGCAATACACGGCTTCCAGGGTACAGCGCCCGTCCGCGGTGGTTTCGCCGAAGCGGACTCCGAGCTGGCGCTCCGCATGCAGAGCCAAGGCATCGCCCTGCATGGACTGGCAGCTTTCCGCGCGGCAGATCTGCAGGCGATGCCGGCCAGGGGGCGTGCTGCGGAAGTGATGATAGAAGGTCACGACTCCGTGGACTTCGGCCCGCGACAAGTTGAGGCCGCGCGCGATCAGGGCCACGGCGGCGGGCGGGACGTGGCCGAGGTCGCGCTGTACCTCGTGCAGCACCTCGAGCAACGGCCCGGGGCGGGCCATATGCGCGGCGACGATCGAGTCGATCCGTTCGCGCGTCGTGGCATCGAGCGTTTCCATGTCACCCCGTTCGGGTCGCCGCAGGCGGCGGATGTCTAAGCTTGAGTGTCCGCCGGCGGCGTGTCAGGGTCAAACAGCCGGCTCGTTCGCGGCCACTGGCGCGCCGCCGAAGCGCCGCCACGCGAAATACACCGGGATGCCAAGTGCGACGATGATGAGCCCCGGCCAGGAGTACTGCGGCTTCTGCACCAGCAGGTTGACGCAGAAGACCAGAGTCAGCACCGCGTACCCCGCGGGCAACCAGGGATAGAGCGGGGCGCGGACCGGCCGCTCGGCATTCGGCTGGCGGATCCTGAGCGCGAAGAGACCGATGACCGTCAGCAGGAAGAACAGGACGGCGGCGAAGATCACATAATCCAGGAGCTGGCTGTAGGTCCCGGACAGGCAGAGGAGGCTCGCCCACACCGCCTGCACCCTGAGCCCGAAGGCCGGCGTGCGGTGAGTCGCGTCCAGGTCCCCCGCACGTCGGAAGAACAGGCCATCGCGCGCCATTGCGTAATAGACGCGTGCGCCGGACAGGATCAGGCCGTTGTTGCAGCCAAAGGTCGAGATCATGATCGCGGCCGCCATCGCGTAGAGGCCGAAGTCGCCCAGGACTGCCTGCAGCACGGCCGTGCCAACCCGGTCCTGGGGCGCCGATGCGATTTCCGCGGACGGCAGCACGTTCAGATACGCGACGTTCGCGAGCAGATACAGCGTGACGACGGTCAATACGCCGGCCCCCATCGCGAAAGGAAGATCGCGCTTCGGGTCCTTGAGCTCGCTGCCCGCGAAGCCGACGTTGTTCCATGCGTCCATCGAGAACAGGGCGCCCACCATCGCCGCACCGACCAGTGGCCAGACGGCGAGCGCGAGGCCATCGGCCGGCCAGAAGCCCGCGCCGAAGTTGGCCGCGATCGCCTGCGCATTGCGGCCGATCGTGAACCCGAGCACGATCAGTGCGCCGAGCGCCGCCGCCTTGATCGCGGTGAGCGAGGTCTGAATCAGCGCGGCCGTGCGCACGCCGCGGACGTTGATCCAGGTGAGGACGAGGATCGAGACGATCGCGAGCACGCGCTGCGGCGACAGGCCGACCTCGATCGAGCCGCTCGGCAGCGGCAAGGTGAATCCGAGGAAGGTCTCTGCAGTCAGCCCCGGCACGAACACCGCGGTGAAGCGCGCGAAGGCGACTGCGACAGCGGCGATCGTGCCGGTCTGGATGACGGCGAACAGCGTCCAGCCGTACAGATAGCCGAAGAGCGGCGAGATGCCCTCGCGCAGGTACACATACTGGCCGCCGGCGCGTGGGTACATACCCGCGAGCTCGCCATAGGTCAGCGCCCCTGCAACCGACATGAGCCCGGCGATGCCCCACACGAGGAGCAGCAATCCCGGCGCCTCGACCTGGCGCAGGATGTCGGCTGATACGATGAAGATGCCCGATCCGATCATCGAGCCCACGACCAGCGCCATGGCGTCGATGCGGCTGATCGCGCGGACGAACTGGACGGGCGGTTGTGTCTCGGTCGTCATCGATGCTCCTCGTGATTACGGCTTGTCGAGTTTCGCCTGCGGCGCGAGATGCGACAACGGGATCCGCGCCGAGCGCTTGAGCGTGTCGAGCACCAGGCTCGACTGGACGTCTCGCACGCCCGGGACCTTGAGCAGCTTTCGAAGCACGAGCGTGCCGAAGGATTCGAGATCGGCAGCGACGACCTGCAGCATGAAGTCGTGCGCACCCGTCGTCGCGAAGCAGGCCACGACTTCGTCCAGGGATTCGAGCGCCCGGTGAAACTGCTCGACGTTCTCGTCGGTGTGTCGTTCGAGCCGGACCTGGACGAAAGCGTGAACGCTCAGCCCCAGTCGAGCCGGATCGACGATGGCGGCGTAGCCCTGGATGATCCCCGCCTGCTCGAGCTGGCGGATGCGCCGGGCGCAAGGTGTGTGCGTCAGGCCGACTGCCTCGGCCAGCTCGACGACCGTACGGCGGCCGTCCTGCTGCAACTCATTCAGTAACCGTATGTCCGTCCGATCAAGCAGCATGCTGATTATCGCTATCAGAGAACGTAATCATAACGAAGATAACTAAGAAGTTGTTGTCACACATCATATTTTAGTCAGTTTGACCAGCCGGTTGGCCTTACGATGGCGCACCTACCCCTTGACGAGACGGTCGTCCACGCATGGGCGCGATCCGGATCCCCCGCACCGACCCGGCCTCGGGCGCCGTCAACTGGCCGCGCGTCCTCGAGATCGTGCAGCGCTCCCGCGCGCTCGATGCGCTGGAGGAGACACGGCTCGTTCCCGAACGCAAGGTGCTCTACCAGTTCACCGCGCGTGGCCATGACGTCACGCAAGCCCTGCTCGCCCAGCACCTCGACGGTCCCCGCGACGGCGTGGCCGTCTATTACCGATCGCGTCCGTTGATGCTCGGGCTCGGGCTCGAGCTCGACGAGGCGCTCGCCTCGACGATGATGCGCGCCGGCGGCATGAGCGAGGGGCGCGATATCGGCGTCGTCTTCAATCTGCCGAGGCGCGATGGGCCCTGTGTGCTGCCGGCGTGCGGCGGCGTCGGAACCCAGTTCAGCCCCGCCGTCGGTTGGGCGCAATCGCTCAACTACCGCGCACGGGTACTCGGTGAACGCGGGGTCGTTGGCTCGATTGCGGTCGCTCATGGCGGCGAGGCATCGACGGCGACCAGCGGGTTCTGGGCCGCACTGAACATCGCGACCACCCAGCGGCTGCCGGTGTTGTTCTTCATCGAGGACAACGCGTACGGGATCTCGGTGCGTTCCGAGTTTCAGACGCCCGGCGCCAACATCGCAGCGAACCTCGCGTCGTTTGCCAACCTGCGTGTGCTCGACGGTGACGGTTCCGATCCCGCCAATGCGGCCGCGCTCATCGCGCAGGCAGTCGGCCATGTGCGCAGCGGCGCCAGTCCCGCGCTGCTGCGGCTCACCGTACCGCGGCTGAGCGGGCACTCCGGGCAGGATACGCAGGCGTACAAGACGCCGCCGGAAGTAGCCGCCGAGTTGGCGCGCGATCCCCTCACGAGGCTGCGTCGGTTCCTGGTTCCGGGCCGCCTGGCGGAATCCGAGTGGCAATCGATCGAGGATCGCGCACGCCGGGATGTCGAGTCCGCGTGCGCGGCGGTCGATGCACGCCCGTTCACGGATGCCCGCCGCGTGCGCCGCTACGTCTTCAGCGAGCTGGACGAGGCCGGGGCCATCGAGGTCCAGTTGCAGGGTGGCCTCCTGGCCGAAGGACTTTCCTGCCCGGGATCATCCACCGAGCCGCGGCCCGACGGCCCGCGCATCAACATGCTCACCGCCATCCGGCGTACGCTCGATCACGAACTGGCGGTCAATCCGCGTGTGCTCGTCTTCGGCGAGGACGTCGGGCGCAAGGGCGGCGTGCACGCCGCCACGCTCGGTCTGCAGGAGAAATACGGTGTCGAGCGCGTGTTCGACACGAGCCTGTCTGAGGAAGGCATCATCGGGCGGGCGGTCGGGATGGCGCTTGCCGGCCTGATGCCCGTGCCCGAGATCCAGTTCCGCAAGTACGCCGAGCCCGCAGCCGAGCAGCTGAACGATTGCGGCTCCATGCGCTGGCGGACGGCGAACCGGTATGCCGCGCCCATGGTCGTTCGTATGCCCGGTGGCTTCTTCAAGTGTGGAGATCCCTGGCACAGTCAGTGCAACGAGGTGCAGTTCGCGCACGCGGTCGGCTGGCGCCTCGCGATGCCGTCGAATGCCGAGGATGCGGTAGGACTGTTGCGGTCCGCCCTGCGGGGCAACGATCCGACGATTTTCTTCGAGCACCGCGCGATGCTCGACGGCGCCTGGGCGCGCCGCCCATACCCGGGCGATGACTACGTCGTGCCCTTCGGGCAGGCGCGGCTCATCCGCGCCGGCACACGACTCACGATCGTCACCTGGGGCGCCATGGTCGAGCGCTGCGAGCAGGCGGTGGCGCAGTCGCGGGTCGACGCCGAGATCCTCGATCTGCGGACGCTCGTTCCGTGGGATCGCGACGCGGTGCTCGCCTCCGTGCGGCGCACCCATCGCTGTCTGATCGTTCACGAGGACACGATGACCGCCGGATTCGGCTCCGAGATCGCAGCGGTGTTGGCCAGCGAGGCGTTCTACGATCTCGATGCGCCGATCGAGCGTCTCGCGATGCCTGACGTGCCGAGCCCGCACAGCCCTGTGCTGCTCGAGGCCGTCGTGCCGGGCGTGGCGCAGATCGCGCGCGCGGCCGCCCAGCTCGCGGCCGCCTGAAGAGCAACCCATGCAGGTAGAAATCCGTGCGCCGGCCGATGAGTCCGAGGGCACACCGTCGCGCGTGCTGCGCTGGCTCAAGACCGTGGGCGAAAGCGTGGCGCGTGACGAGCCCCTGATCGAGCTCGAAACCGACAAGGTGACGGTCGAGGTCCCGGCACCTGCCGATGGCGTACTCGGCGAGGTGCTCAAGCAGGTCGACGACGAGGTTGCACCGGGCGACGTCCTGGGTCGCATCGACGCAGCCGCGGAGCGAGCCGCGGCGAAGTCCCCAGCGCGGCTGGAGGAGCACGGGCAAACGCAGTCGGTGCGCGGTGTTGCGCCGCAGGCCGCGGCCTCACCCTCGGCAGCGGGTCAGCTGAGCCCGGCCGTGCGACGCCTGCTGATGGAACACGGACTGCGCGCCAACGAGCTGTCCGGTAGCGGTACCGGAGGACGGATCACCGTCGATGACGTACTGACCCATGTCGCGGCGCGCTCGGGTGCGGCAGCCGGGGATTCCGCTGTTCCGGCGAAGCTTGCGCATGCGGGAGCGGACGAGCCTGGTGTCAGACGGGTGCCGCATTCGGCGATCCGCCGGCGGATCGCCGAACACATGGTGGCGAGCCTCCTGCACACGGCGCCGCACGTGACCACCGTCTTCGAAGCCGACCTCGGCGCCGTACTGGCGCATCGCGACCGGCATCGCGAGGCTTATGGCGTCCGGGGCGCACCGCTGACGCTGACCGCGTACATCATCGCCGCCTGCGTCGACGCCATACGCGCGGTGCCGGAGACGAACGCCCGCTGGACGGACGAGGCGCTCGAGATCCTCGAGCGCATCGACATCGGCGTCGCGACGGCGCTGCCCGACAAGGGTCTGGTCGTCCCGGTGATCCGGGACGTCGCGGCCCTCGACCTGGAGGGTATCGCACGCGAGCTCGGAGACCTGACCATGCGCGCCCGCGAGGACCGGCTCACGCCGGCCGACGTCCGCGGTGGGACCTTCACGATTTCAAATCATGGGGTTAGCGGCAGCCTGCTGGCCGCGCCGATCGTGATCAACCAGCCGCAGACGGCCATCCTGGGAGTGGGCCGGCTGGAACGTCGCCCCGCAGTCGTAAGCACCGACGGCGGCGAACTCATCGAGGTGCGATCGCGCTGCTACATCACGCTGACGATCGATCATCGCGTGATGGATGGGCACCGGGCCAACCGGTTCATGGACGTACTGCTGCGCCGGCTGTCGACCTGGTCAGCTGCCGGCGACTGAGCGTGTCACTCGAAGGGCGGTCGGCCCCCGCCGGGGTCGACGTCGCTCTCGAGGGAAGCATCCCGAACCCGGTTCCGAACGCACGCAAGCGCCGCCAGCGCCATCAGGACGAAGAACAGCGTTTTGAAAAACTCCGAGACGCTACCGGCAAGATCTCCAAATCCCAGCGTCCCAAAGATGAGGGCCAGCAATAAAAAGAGACCAGGAAATTGCAGCACGGCGGGTCCCTCCTGCGCCTGAGTCATACCTGCCCGGCTATGCCGGCCGAGCGACGGGCGCAGTATCCTCGACGGCGAGCGGGCGCGCTATCGGTTGTGCGCGACGCGGTTCGTAGGAAGGCGCCGATGCCGACTGGCGGGCCGATGGTGATGCGCTCAGAATCGTGAGGCTCGAGAGGTCTTACCAGGAGGGAGGGAATCATGCCTGCTATGTCGATACATCCGGCCGTCGACGGGGGCGTCAAGCCCGGCGCGGCGAACTTTTCCGGCGGCACGCTCACCTGCCAATGCAGCTCGAGCCCCGTCACCGTCCGTCTCGAGGGCAACACGGCGTACAACCACGTATGCGGCTGCACGAAGTGTTGGAAGCCAAAAGGCGCGCTTTTCTCGCAGGTGGCCGTCATCGGACGCGACAAGCTCAGCGTCACGTCGAATGCGCAGAAACTCAAAGTGGTCGATTCCGCGGCGCCAATCCAGCGCTACGCATGCACCGGCTGCGGAGTTCACATGTACGGCCGGATCGAGAACAAGGCCCACCCGTTCTACGGGTTCGACTTTGTGCACACGGAGCTCTCGAAGGAGAGCGGTTGGTCGGCGCCCGAGTTCGCGGCCTTCGTCTCCTCGATCATCGAGTCGGGGACGAAGCCCGACCAGATGGGCGACGTGCGCGCACGTCTGCGCGAGCTCAAGCTCGAGCCCTATGACAGCCTGTCACCGGGGTTGATGGACGCCATTGCGACGCATACGGCGAAAGCCAAGGGCGTCCTGGCCTGACTGCACGCCGCAGCTGCCCAAAAAGGCTGACGGCGACGGCGCATCCCTGCGCCTTCGCCGTCAGACCGGGGTATCCGCAACGGCGGCCAACGGTCAGCCGCTGGTTTCCCGGGTCTCGCCCAGGACCAGTTCGCCATCCTTGACCGGGATGCGATCGCCGGGGTGGCGATCCATGTGCACGCTGCCGGTGTCATCCCCCAACCGATAGGTGACCTCGAAGCCATTCGCCTGCTCGGTGGTGTCGTACACCGTCGAGCAGCGCGTCTCGCTCGCCTGGTAGGTATTCGCCTGCTGGGTCTTCTTCTGAACCTTGCTGCCCGCATAGCCGCCGGCAGCCGCGCCGGCTACCGTGGCGGCGGTCTGCCCGCTGCCGTCGCCGATCTGGTTGCCGAGCACGCCGCCGATGACCGCGCCGACCACGGCACCCGTGACCCGCCTCGGATCCTTGACCGGCGCCTGACGCGTCACGCTCTCCTCGTGACACACCTGGCGCGGGGTCCGCACCGTGCGTGTCACGGGCTCGACCGCCAGCACTTCGGCGTAGTTCCTCTCCTCGATCAGTTTGTAGCTCGCCACCGCACCGAGGGCCGTCGCAGCGACACCGCCCGCGACGAGCCCGATCATCATGGACCTGTTCATCAAGTTGATCCTCCACATCGCGACGACAGACCGCCGCGGTATGCTTAGTCCAATGCAGCTTAGGTCGCGGTTGGAGCGGGCGCAGACGCCTGGCAACCCAAATTCCTGTAGGTGTGGGCTTACACACTATGTCCGGATCCGCAAGGGAGCAGGCGCATGCGAAAGTCCTTGGTCGTGACCGGTCTCGTAATGCTGATTGGTGCCCAGCCGGTCGCGGCGCAGGAGGTCCGCGTGCAGGTGGAGGACGACCGCTGGAGCGTGGAGTTGTCCGTCTTCGTGCTGGGTTCCGGGATGGACGGTACGATCGGCATCGCGGGACGTGAGGCGGACATCGACGTCAGTTTCGAAGACATCCTCGAGAACCTGGAGTTGGGCGGGATGGGCTCGGTGCGCGCGACCCGCGGCCTCTGGTCCTTTACCACCGAGGTCATCTACATGGGATTGGGCGGTTCCCGCGGACCGGTCAGTGCGGATGTCGATCAGTGGTTGGTGGAGCCCAGCGCGAGCTTCCGAGTCTCGGACCGATTCGAGACTATTGTGGGTGCACGCTACGTGAACTTGTCGACCGAGATCCGAGGGCCGTTCGGGCGGAACCCCTCGGGCACGGTCGACTGGTGGGACCCGTTCATCGGCGCGCGGATGATGCTGCCGATGAATGATGCGTGGACGTTCAACCTGCGCGGCGATGTTGGCGGGTTCGGCGTCGGGTCCGACTTCGCATGGCAGATCTTTCCATTCCTCAGCTGGCAGTTTGGCGACCGCGCGTCGATGCAGGTGGGATTCCGCTGGCTCTCGGCGGACTACGAAGAAGGCAGCGGCCTGGACGAGTTCCGCTACGACGTCGTGACGTCGGGCCCGCAGGCGGGAGTCACCTTCCGCTTTTGAGCGCGATCAACGCGCGCCGAGCAGTTTCGCCGCGCGTGCGTAGTGGCGCGGCGCGACCCAGAAGATCATGCCGAAGCGGCCTGCGCCGGCCGAGACCGCATCCGCCGCGATCACGTTGATCTTCTGTGCCGCCATTTTCGCGACCGGGGCGACCGCGGCACCGACCTGGTCCGTCCCCTGCACGAGGAAGGCGCGCTTGGTTCGACTCAGTTTCCAGTTGTGACGCCTCGCGACCCGCTTGACGCCTGCGATGTCGTCCGTCACCAGATCGATCTGCGCCGATCCGCGTCCCGCGGGGAACCCGGAAGCCGCGAGCAGGTTGACGCCGGCGTCACGCAGCGCCGTCAGCACACGGGTCGCCTGTCCGGGCCGGTTCGGCGTCTTGAGGTAGACGTAGTTCACCTTGCGAATCTTCGTTGGCATGGGTTCCTCCGATCGGCACAGGTGGCCGGTCTTGAACGGAGGCAGTCTACGCCGGTCTCGCGGTGGTATCGTGCGTGACGGGGGACCACCGCCAGACACAACGGAAGGAGGTCTGCCATGTGTTACGAGGATGCCTTTTACAGGCAACTTGAATTGGCGAAGAAGGCACGCAAACGTTCCGAAGCCCGGCCCTCGACCGAGCGCACGCCAGCTACCCAACCGGCGCGCTCAGTGCCGGCAACAGAACCGCGCAAGACCGACGAGGAACTGGAGCGCGAACTCGAAACCGCCTGATCAGCGGGACGTGCAGGCCCGCTCATGTGAGCCACGATCCCCGGCCCCGGGGGCGAGAGTCCCTGGGGCCTTCTTGTCCGCAGACGAAAGGGGAGTGCCCACACAGTGAAAGCAGTGTCGTTCGCCTCTCTGACCGCTTGGATGGCGGCAGTTGGATCCTTAATGCATCCGTCGGTCGCCGGAGCCGCGTCCGGCATTCTTCCTTCCAGAAGCGAAGTGCTGGCCGTGACGAGACTCGTGGCCGACTACGGCCGATCTCGCTACCCCCCGAGAGTCAATGCCTATTGGGACGACGGTGTGTATCACATCGGTATGATGGCTCAATACAGGGTTTCCGGGCGCAGCGACGTCCTGGCGTACACGAACGCTTTTGGGAATTACAACAATTGGATCCTGGATCGAGGTGGAATTGCCGGCAACCACCACAACCGGCTGGCGGCCGCTCAAAGCTGGATCGAAGCGCACCGCGCTTCTCCCATCGCTGACATCGACGATGTTCGAACAGAGATAGCGGCTCAGACCTCTTCAGATCTGGCGGCTGTCACGTCCAGCGCCTATTTCGCTGTGGATTCGCAATTCATGGCCTTGCCAGCGTTTGCCATGCTGGGGAAGCTCGATAACAACAACAGCTATTTCGATCGCCTCTACGAATTGTTCAGCTACAACAAGACCACGTTGGGTTTATATGACCCTGCGGCGCACCTCTACTATCGAGACACTAGCTACATCTATCCGATCAAGCGAACGCCGAACGGCAAGAAAGTGTTCTGGTCGCGAGGGAACGGCTGGGCGCTGGCGGCCCTCGCCCGCGTTCTGCCCGAGTTGCCGGTCACCGACCCGGCTCGTGCGGAATATGTCACGACCTTCAAACAGATGAGCGCGGCGCTCAAGACCGTCCAGCGACCGGATGGTCTCTGGAACATGAGCCTGCATGACCCCGGCCATTACCCCGGTCCGGAAATCAGCGGTACCGCTCTGTTTGTCTATGGGATCGCGTGGGGCATCAATAACGGCCTGTTGAGCAAGACCATCTACAAGCCCGTGGTGGCGAAGGCATGGAATGCCATGGTGAATACCGCCGTCCATCCCGACGGCAAACTCGGCTATATCCAGGGTATCGGCCAGCATCCGGTACCTCCTGACAAGGTGACGTATGAGTCCACGTCCGATTTCGGCGTGGGTGTCTTCCTCCTTGCGGGAAGCGAAGTGATGAAGCTGGCCGTTGACGGCAAAAAATACGAGGTGGAAAACCTGACGGCGACCGTGTCGCCGGGTGACAGCGAACAGGATGTGGGCGATGACCAGGCGAGCGGCGGACAATACAGTCAGGGGGTGTTCGAGGCCGTCGATGACTACGTCCAGTACTCGGTATGGCTGCCTGCACCCGGTACCTACAACGTAAGGGTCAGATTCGGGAAGGGCGCTGACCTGGGACGATGGCGGTTCTACACCGCTGGCATCAACGTCGGAGCGCAGCAGGATGCCTACAGCGACGCTTTCACCTTTTCGGAGGTCTACCTGGGCAAGGTCACCTACGGCACGTCCGGGAACAAAGTATTCAGGTTTACGGTGACCGGAAAGAACACCGCGAGCAGTGGAGATGCCACGGCCATCGATTACGTGATGCTCACCAGACAATGAAGAGCTGGTCGGGATGAGAGAGCGGGTATTACGACGGTTGCGAGCGTCCGCTTCTTGGCCGAACCCAGTCGTCGGTGAGTGACGCAGAACGACCCTTAGCAGGCGTTTAGTTCGGATCTGCTCAGTGTGGTCGGTTTAGGGCGCTGGCCCTGATTCAATTAGCACCGTCGGATGTAGGACGTCGGCTCGGCACGCACCGATCCGTCAGCTCCCTGGGAGTCGCTCACTTCTGCAGCTGCTGCCATATCGGCGTATAAGGGACACGTTCCGGGCGCGCGAAGACGCCGCGACGGCGTTGCAGCCTGGATTCATACAACAAGCAATCGAAATGAGGGGGAGTCAATCATGAATCGTTCGCTGTCTATTGTCCTTTGCGCCGCAGCACTGATCGCCATATGCAAGGGCGCCGTGGCCGGCGAGGACCCCAAGGTCGCTGCCGAGGTCATCGCAATCACGCGCGCTCAGTGGGCCGCGGAAGCACAAGGCAAGAGCGTCGCCGAACAGAACGCCGCCCTGGCCGACGACTATACGGAGTTCAACCCAGGCTATCCCGTACGCCTCGATGGCAAAGCGCTGAATTCCGCCCTCACCGAGGCGCTGGCCCGTTCTGGCGATAGGGCGATCCTCGGCGACATGCAGAACGCGAAGGTGCAAGTCTACGGTGACGTCGCGATCCTGACCTACAACTACGTCGGTGTGGACCTGCACAAGGACGGCAAAACTGAGAGCAGCGTGGCCAAATCCACACGCGTCTACGTCAGGATGGACGGCCAGTGGAAACTGGTACACGCGAACTTTGCACCAGTGCCGTCGCCTGAGAGCTGAGGCGTCAGCGTACCGATCCAGACGAGCCCGTAGGCAGGCAGTCAACAGTGACCGGGACTCCGGCCTCGCGCCGGGGTTCCGGTTTCTGCACGTCGGTAACAGAGCGAATGGCAAATGGCTTTAGGACCACGCTCTGCTCAAGTGGCGAGTTTGACCGGAATCGTGCCGGTCGCGAGCCCAGCGAAGGGCTTCAGAACGTCACGATCGACCCGTGCCAGGAGACACCTCTGGGCTTGGCGCATGCGAGCGCCTCACGCGCCTCGATCCAACCTTCACATGCATTACGACCCGGTCGGCCACGGAGAAGGTTCAGGAGCCCTTTGCTCCTGGCATAGAAGCGGAAGAAACGCAGCACGCCACGACGCGCGGCTTCGTCGAGTGGCTCGGCGCTGCAAATGAGCTTGTGGTCCACCATTCCGCGATCCCGCTGTACGACTGCGCCCCACGCCGGCACGCGCAAGCGCGTTCCCAGATGCAGCCGTCGCCCCAGCACCACCACATCCAGCAGATCACCCTCCAGCCCTACGAGAGTCGGCACCGCCCCATAGTTGAAGGGGCATGGCAAGGGTGAGACGAAATCCACATGTCCCTTCGAGCCACGCTTAAGGAAGCTCCCGCGTGGAATCTCGATCACCACCTCGACTTCGGGAATCTCTTTCACACTGGCAGCCTGCGGGAAATTCGTAGCTCGCAGAATTGTTCGGAATCGGCATTACCTTATTCTGCCCGAGGCCTGCGCACGAGGTAGCGACTGGATAGGCGGTGATGCTCGCACGCGCGGATGATGTCGAGCGTGACCATCGCAGAACGGTAACGGAAATCAACAACCGCTTACGACACCGTTCAATCGATCGGTTTCACGACCGCCATCATCTCGCAGCGGGGGCAGCGGGCGGTCTCGACCATCTGGACGTCGAACCAGCGGCGGCCGCATTCGCATCGGATCTGGACGACCCATTGCCCGGTGGCCCGACCCATTTCTGTTTCTTCCACGACAATGCCGGGGGGCAGCTGCTCGATGCTCGGCAGCAGGGCGCTCGAGTAGGTCGTATCCTCGGATTCGTCGCCGCCGATCGTCTCCATCGGCTGCGTATGATCGATGCTCGGCGGCGAAGGCGCTCGCTTGCCCAGATACTTGATCACACGCCTGAGCGTGCCCGGCTGCACCTGTCGAAGTTTCATGCTCATAACGCACCGTTTGACTGGCGGCGTAGCCTAGTACGGGGCCCCGCACGCCGACCTTGCAATCGGGGACCTCTATTTGTCCTTACGGGACGACGCGTGATCTCTCACGGCGGCCCGCGGCGATCGACCGCAGGGTCGAGCACGGCCCGTGAGTGGGCTTGGTAATTTCGGGTGGCGTCACAGATTCAAACCGCGAGCCGCGAGAAACTCGAGAGCGTCCGGTCCAGTTGAACACGCAATGCGCTCGAAGAAATCAGCAACTGTGCCAGTTGGCGAGAGCTACGGCGTAAAGCAAAAAATCTACAGCGCAGTGTCCATCGTCAGCTCAAGTAATGGTTGCTCAGCGATGACGGCGCTCAAAGGCCACAAAATTCTGGCTGCTGCAGTTCCGCGGCTGCCATTGCCGAGTTGTTCGATGCCGTTGCAGTGCCAGTGTCGCTTCCGGAAGCATCCAGATCGGCGCGACGGTGACGAGGGCCGTCGGTTTGATGACGCTTACGAGCGTGGGAAGTGGTTTTCGGGTGAGGAGCGCAGGACGGCACGCGGCCGTCGTGGGGACGACTGAAGGCTTAGTCAGGCCGATTGCAGAACGGGCTCCGCGGATTCGGGCATGCCAGTTCGCTCTGAAGGATTTCTAAACACCTGCGCGCAGGCATCGGGGACATCGTCGGTAATTCCCAAGGCCGCCTCACATCGCTCTACGACCTCCACTGGCGGTAGTGCATCCGCCCAGCCCCATTCCATCGCCTCGGCCAACGCAGCCCGCAGCCGGACGATTTCGACACGCAACTCAGCGATCAATCGGTCGTCAGTCTTCATCAGCCTAGCCCCCGAAAAGTCGAACCGGGACCACAAGATCTTGTGTCCTGGAACGTATTATCCGCTGAGATTCAGACAGGGGCCACTAGATGTTGTGCTCGGGCGGACGGATTGGGGTAGCTGAGCGGGCGTCGTCACTACCGATCTACTAAGCGCGCAGCGACTTGAAACCCGCGCGCAATTCTTTCGTGAAGATCTTGGGCTCCTCCCAGGCGGCGAAGTGGCCGCCCCTGTCGACCTGGTTGAAGTAGGCGAGGCCGGGGTAGACCGCCTCAACCCAGCTGCGCGGGGCAGCCCAGATCTCGCCGGGAAACGTCGTGAAGCCGACCGGAACCGAGACCGCCGGAGGAGCCTGGCCACTCGCAAGCGCTGCGGCCAGCGCTCGTCCGTCCTCCCAGTACGACCGGGCCGCCGACGCTGCGGTGCCGGTCAGCCAGTACAGCGTGATGTTGTCGACGATGGTGTCCCGGGTGAGATTGCCCACGGGCTCGCCGCCGACGAACGCGCGGGAGATCTTGTAGTAGCTGTCCGTGTCGTGGTCGAGCAACCAGGCCGCCAGCGCGACGGGCGAATCCAGCAGGGCGTAGCCGATCGTCTGTGGCCGCGTTGCCATCTCGAGGAAGTAGCCGAAGCCGTCCTCCCTGAACGTCGCGAGCGCCTTGTGCGCCGCGCGTTCCTGCTCGGATTTCTTGGGCAGGTGATCGCCGATCGCGAGCACGGCCGTGAGCAGGTTCAGGTGGTAGCCGACCAAACCCTCGACCGCCTGGCGGCCCATCAGGTCCGTGACAAGGGCACCCACGTCGCCGCCCTGGGCGACGTAGCGGGTGTAGCCGAGGCGGTGCATCAGTTTCGCCCACGCGCGTGCGGTGCGGCTGGCGTCCCAGCCGAGCTCGGTCGGCTCGCTTGAGAAGCCGTAGCCAGGCAAGGACGGCAGCACCAGGTGGAATGCATCGCCGGGGGTGCCACCGTGCGCAGTCGGGTCGGTCAGCGGGCCGACGGTCTCGAGCAGCTCGATGACCGAGCCGGGCCAGCCATGCGTCATGATCAGCGGCAACGCGTTCTCATGCCGGGACCTGACGTGGATGAAGTGGATATCCACCCCGTCGATCTCGGTCGTGAACTGCGGCAGCGCGTTCAGTCGTGCCTCGCACCTGCGCCAGTCGTACTCGGTCGTCCAGTAGCGGGCGAGCTCCCGCAGCGTCGCCAGCTGCACGCCCTGCGACCGATCCTCGACGAGCTCCTTGGTGGGCCAGCGTGTCGCCGCGATGCGCCGGCGCAGTTCGGTCAGGTCAGCCTCCGAAAACTCCACTTGAAACGGACGAAGAGCGGTCTTATCACTCATGGCTATACTCCCTTCTGAAAAGGAAAGGCGAACCCTGGCGTGCCGGCAGCAGCGGTTGCCGCCGCACAGCAAAAGATTACTCCGAAGTCCAGATGGGAATATTCACAGACTCCGAGCCAGCTCGACACGGCTGAACTTGGATCCGTTTCTACTTGTTTCGGTGTGAACGCAGCAGATATTCGCGTCGCCAGAACGCGCAGGGCGGCGCAGCTGGCGTCTTCATCTAGGAGGCGCGCTGGTACTTCCAACCCGGCGCGGCGCTCGAAGCGACCGGCACCAGCCGGTGTCCTGTGGCGGGCGGCGAGACGTCCATGATGTAGCCCGTGGCCGAATGAACGACCCGCGAGGCCGAATCGCACGGGACGAATATTCGTCCTACACTGCACGGCGCCAAGATCTGCACATACAGGGAGGAGGATGTCATGAGGAAGATTTCTCACGTGGTGGCCTCTCTTGGGGTCGCGTCCGTTGTCCTGATGGGGGCCGTGGGCAGCGTCAGAGCTGCCGACGAGTGGTTCGTGCTCAGCGAGCGGACGCTCAAGGCCGCCGAGCCGAGCGCGGAGATCAAGAGCTCAGGCGGTCGATGGGACAAGGACGTCAAGGAGGTCAAGTTCTCCGTCGAGGGCGGTGATGTGGAGATCACGAACGCCGTGCTCCACTGGGACAATCGCCCCGATGACACGATCACGGATGTCGGAGTCCTGAAGGCAGGTGGCGAGACTGCTGCGAGGAATGCTCCTGGACGCAAGGGGCGCCTCACGGGGGTGACGGTCCAGTACAAGATCGTCGGTAGCGCTCCGGCGGCCACCCTCAAGGTCTGGGGATACGACTGAGCTGTCCTAGCCGAGACTTGAACTGAGCTCGAGGTCGAGTACGCGCGGCGCCTGCGTGAGCAGGCGCCGCGCACGCACGAGGCGCCTCTCGAACTGCAGGACTTGGAGGCGCGCATCGATCGCGTGCGATTCCGCGACGGCAACCCTGACCTGACTGAGAACGAGTTGCAGGCGGCGCTTGCTCTGCCTTCGTCATCGCTCTCCACTCCAGGCGAATTGGCCTTGAGAAAAGAGCTGAATGTGTCACCCGTCGATTGGGATAATCACAAAGGGACAGATGGTCGGGATGAGAGGATTTGAACCTCCGACTCCTACGTCCCGAACGTAGTGCTCTACCAGGCTGAGCTACATCCCGTATCCGGTTGCGAGGGGCGTCAATAAGTCCGCGCCACCGCGAATTCCGCCAGCGCGCCGAGCGCCTGTCTGTACGCCGTATCGGGAATCCCGGCCAGGGCTTCGATCGCGAGATCGGCCTCGCGCCGCGCGAGCCGCGCAGTGTACTCAAGGCCCCCTGCCGATTCAATCAGGCGGCCGATGCGCTCGAAGTCCTGCAGGCCACCCATTTCGACCGCACGTCGCAGCAGCGCCGTATCGTCGGGAGAGGCATGGGCCATCGCGTGGATCAGCGGCAGAGTGGGCTTGCCCTCGGCCAGGTCGTCGCCCAGGTTTTTCCCCAGCTCGTTGCGATCGGCGCGGTAGTCGAGCGTGTCGTCGACGAGCTGGAACGCCATGCCCAGATGGCGCCCATAGTTGGTCATGCGCTGCTCGATGTCGGGCGTCGAGCCAGCGAGGATCGCGGCGATCCGGGCGCCGGCTTCGAAGAGCTTGGCGGTCTTGCGGTAGATGACATCCATGTAGCGCTGCTCGGTGGTGTCGGGGTCGTGCGCATTCATGAGCTGAAGGACTTCGCCTTCGGCGATCATGTTCGTGGCATTGGCCATGACTTCCTGGATGCGCAGGTCGCCGAGGGCGACCATCAGCTGAAAGGCGCGGGAATAGAGGTAGTCGCCGACGAGCACGCTCGCGGAATTGCCCCAGACGTGGTTGCTCGTTTCCCGGCCGCGCCGCAGATCGGACCCGTCCACGACGTCGTCGTGCAGCAGCGTCGCCGTGTGAACGAACTCGATCACCGCGGCGGCTTCGACATGCCGGTCGCCCTGGTAGCCGCAGGTGCGGGCGGCCAGCAGTACGGAGAGCGGCCGCACGCGCTTGCCGCCTCCCGCCACGATGTAGCGGGCGATCTCGTTGACGAGCGCGACGTCGCTCGCGAGGCGCTCCACGACCACCTGGTCGACGCGGCGCAGCTCGTCCGCGACCAGGCTTCTGATCTCTTCCAGGGGCATGCGGGGCAGGTCCCGTTTTTCGGACGGCGCGATGGTAACCGCCTGACCGGGTTCAGGGAATGGGCAGGACCACCTAAGCGCTTGATTCTCTGGGGGCGGATCCGTAGAATTCGCCCCCTTTCTGCGGGCCCGGGCGGCCCCCATCTGGAGTGGTGAGGCTCATGTACGCAGTCATTGCGACCGGCGGCAAGCAGTATCGCGTGGCCGAAGGCGACGTGGTCCGCATCGAGAAGCTCGTGGCCGAGCCGGGCGCGGCAGTCGAATTCGACAAGGTCCTCGTGGTCGGCGAGGGCGAAGGTGTCAAGGTTGGCACGCCCTATGTCTCGGGCGGCAAGGTTACCGCGACGGTGCAGGCGCACGGCAAGGGCGACAAGGTGCGGATTGTGAAGTTCCGCCGCCGCAAGCATTACCTGCGGCAGGGGACGCATCGGCAGCCATACACCGAAGTCCGGATCACCGGCATCCTGGGCGCCTGAGCTCGGTCGGTAAGGAGTTTCCATGGCACACAAGAAGGCAGGCGGCAGTACCAAGAACGGCCGCGACTCACACAGCAAGCGACTGGGGCTCAAGAAGTTCGGCGGCCAGCAGGTGCTGGCCGGCAACATCCTGGTCCGCCAGCGCGGTACGGTATATCGCGCCGGCACCAACGTCGGTATCGGCACGGACCACACGCTCTTCGCGCTGTCCCCCGGTGTCGTGCGCTACCAGCGCAAGGGTGTCGAGCAGCGCGTTCACGTGAGCATCGAGCCGCAGGGCTGACCCGCGCGGCGAATCGAGCAGCAAGGCCCCGGACTCCGGGGCCTTTTTGCGTCAGCCGCAGAAAAATCGGCTCAGAGCCAATTACGGCTCGATAATCTGGCTCTGAGCCAAATGGCCGCGCAATGAAGTTCGTCGACGAAGCAAGCATCAAGGTCCAGGCGGGCAACGGCGGCCGGGGCATGGTGAGCTTTCGTCGCGAGAAGTTCGTGCCCTTCGGCGGGCCGGACGGCGGCGACGGCGGCGACGGCGGCAGCGTGTACGTGCTGGCTGATGCCGGTCTCAACACGCTCGCCGACTTCCGCTACCAGCGCAGCTTCAAGGCGGGCAACGGCGACCCCGGCGGAAGCAGCGACTGCACCGGCAAGGGCGGTGCGGACAAGGAGATCGTCGTGCCCGTCGGCACGGTGCTCTACGACGTCGATACGGAGGAGGAGCTGGGCGACCTCGCGCGCGCCGGCGAGCGCGTGCTGGTCGCGCGCGGCGGCAAGGGCGGGCTCGGCAATCAGCGCTTCAAGAGCAGCACCAACCGCACGCCGCGCAAGGCGACGCCCGGTTACCCGGGCGAGAAGCGCGAGTTGCGCCTCGAACTCAAGCTGCTCGCGGACGTCGGCTTGCTCGGACTGCCGAATGCGGGCAAGTCCACGCTGATCAGCGCGGTTTCCGCCGCGCGGCCGCGGATCGCGGACTACCCGTTCACGACGCTGCATCCCAACCTGGGTGTCGTCTACGTCGGCCCGCACAAGAGCTTCGTGATGGCGGATATCCCGGGGCTGATCGAGGGCGCGGCCGAGGGCGCCGGGCTCGGAATCCGCTTCCTCAAGCACCTGCAGCGCACGCGGCTGCTGCTGCACCTGGTCGACATCGCGCCGCCGGATCCGGCGGCGGATCCCGTGCGCGACGCGCGCGCGATCGTCGCCGAGCTCAAGAAGTTCAGCCCCGAGCTCGCGGCGCGAGAGCGCTGGCTCGTGCTCAACAAGCTCGACCTTCTGACGCCCGAGGAGGGGGAGCGTCGCTGCAAGGACATCGTGCGGCGACTGCGCTGGAAGGGCCCGCGGTTCCAGATCTCAGGCGTAGCCCGCCAGGGAACGCGCGAGCTGACGCAGGCACTGATGCGCCGGCTGGATGAGCTCAGACCGGTCGAATCGGAGGTCGACCGCGCAGGCTGAATCCGCGACGCCGCGTCGGAATTGGCACCGGATCACACCCCGCGGCGGGCCCGGGGGTCATTCCTCGCTCCCCCCGGCGTTTTTCTGCACCATGAGCTTCGAGTCCCGCCGGGGAAAACCTCATGCGCATCCTTGGTACGAAAACTGTCGGGCCCACGCGACCGGCCGGCCTGCTGGTGGCAGCGGCCGCAGCGTGGCTTGCGGCAGGCGCTGGCCCCGCGTGGGCGACGGTTGTGGAAATCGACCAGATGCCGGGGCGGGGTCAGCTGCTGCGCCAGATGGGCGGTCTGGCCGACATCCAGCCCGGGGTGACCGCGCTCGAGGATGGCGACTTTGCCCAGGCCGCGAAGCTCGCGCACGGATACATAGAGAGGACGCCGGCCGACACCAGGGCGCATCTGCTGCTGCTCCTTGCCTGGTACGCCCAGAGGGACGACGGGCGGATCGACAGCCATCTTGACGAAGTCGGCGCGCAACAGCCGGCACTCGGCGCTTCGCTGCGAGAGACCGTCGCGGGAATCTACGTGAGCGACGGTCGGCTGTACCGGGCCGGCGTTCAGCTCGCGGCGATCCCCGCACCGCGCCGCACCGACCAGAGCGAGTTCGTCGCGGCCGCTGTGGCGGCACGGCAGGGCAACGTCAAGGAAGCACGGAGCCGGATCGACCGGCTCTCGACGAAGCTACCCGAGAGCGTGCCGCTCGCTATCAACCAGTCACGGCTGGCGCTCATGGCGACGGACTACGAAGCGGCTGCCGTGGCGGCCGGGCGCGCCGTCAAGCTGAGTCCGAATCTCGAGAATGCACTGCTGCTGCTCGGCACGGCCCGGATGCAGCAGGACCGAACGGCGGACGCATTCCAGGCCTTCCAGGCGATCCTCGCCCGAAACCCCACGCACGGAACGTCGGCGTTGAGCGTCGGACTCCTGCACCTCGCGGCCGGTCGCAACGGAGAGGCGGCCAAGGCGTTTCGCAGCGCCCGATCGCTCGGCGCCGGCGACGCGCGCCCGCATGTCGGCGAGGCGGCTGCTGCCCTTGCGGCGGGCGACCTTGCGGGGGCGCGCAGCGCGAGCGAAGCGGCGCGCAAACAGAGTCCGGAAGATCCGATGGCCGCGGTGATCGAGATCCTGGTGCGCGGACCCGCGGCCATGGGCGCGACGGCCGGCGCTCGGGAGCACGCGGGACAGTTCTTTCCCGATCTCCTGCGTACTCCGGTTCCCCCGACGATTGCCGCGGAGTTGTCCGACCGGGCGGCGACGCGCCGCCTCGCGGTCGCAAACGTGCTGGCGCATACCTGGTCCGGGAACGCCGCGCTCGGGTGGCTGGGCAAGGCCAAGCCCGAGGTCGAGGGGCCGATGCTCAGCCTGACGCGCGCTCGGGCGCAGGCCAGCGCCGGGAAATGGGCCGATTCGGAGCGAACCTTGAAGGCCTTGCAGCAGTCCGCGGCTGGAGCAGGGCTGATCGGGTCGGCGGCACAGGCGGCCGGCGTGGCGTCCGCCCAGAATCGGGGGGAGGAGGCCGTGGATCAGCTCCGCGCGGCCATCAGGCGCGCACCCGAGTTGCCTTCGCTGCGGGTCAGCCTCGGGGATCTGCTGAACAAGCTTGAGCAGCCCGACAAGGCCGCCGCCGAATACCGCGCCGCGCTCAAGCTGGCCCCCAAGGACCCTCGCACCCTGAATCAGCTCGCGGCCACCCTGGCACTCATCGGGGGTCAGACGGATCTGCAGGAAGGCCTGCGGCTCGCTGATGCCGGGCTGCAGCTAAAGCCGCATTACCTCATGCGGGCGCAACTCCTTGATACGAGGGCAGATTTGCTCTACCGGCTCGGGCGAGAGCAAGCGGCGCTGGCGGCGTATCGGGAGCTTTCCGGGACGGTGGGCGGCATGCAGGGCCCAATACCCTGGCATCGCTATGGCGAGCTGGCGCTTGCGGCGGGCGACAAGAAGGCGGCGGAGGCCGCCTTTGAGAAGGCCCTGGACTACGGGCGTTCCTATCCGGAGCGGGCTCAGGCACTCACACACGTGGCCGCGCTGAGTCGGCCCAGCGGGACCTGACCCGAAAATTGGCTCGGAGCCAATTTCCAGCTGGGCCAGGAGAATTGGCTCCGAGCCGAATTTTCGGGTCAGGCCGCCATCGACTTCAGGCGCGCGTTGAGCTCGCGCTTGTGCCGCGCTGCCTTGTTGCGGTGGATGATGCCCTTGGTGACCATGGTGTCGATGACAGGCTGCGCGGCGCGGTAGGCCGCAGTGGCAGCCGCCTTGTCGCCGGTCTGTATCGCGGTCAGCACCTTACGGATCGAGTTGCGCAGACGCGAGCGGGCCGCCATGTTGTGGGCGCGGCGTTGAACCGCCTGCTTTGCGCGTTTTTCGGCCGACTTGATGTTCGCCACGGGTCGAGACTCCTGCGGACCCGGGCTCAAACGCCGGGGCCGGTCAAAAGAGCCGCGTATTCTGGCGGTCGAGCCTTCGACGGTCAAGCCGCCCGGCCGGCCGCTGGGGGCGGGCATGGGCGCGCCGGTCCTTGGGTATAGTCCGCCCCGCATGAAGCGCGCCCGGTCCCGATTTCCTCGCCCCCAGTGGACCACGTACGCGTGAGCGGCTTCCTGCGAAGCACATCGGTCGTCGGCGGTTTCACGCTCCTTTCGCGCGTCACGGGGCTCGCGCGCGACATGGTGTATTCGCGCATGTTCGGCGCCGGCGTCCTGATGGACGCCTTCCTCGTGGCGTTCAAGATCCCGAATTTCATGCGCCGCCTGTTCGCTGAAGGCGCGTTCTCGCAGGCCTTCGTGCCGGTGGTGTCCGAGTACAAGGTGCGCAACACGCACGATGAAGTGCGCGAGCTGGTGGACGGCGCTGCCGGGACGCTCGCCGGGTTCCTCTCGCTCGTCACCGTCGTCGGCATCGTCGCGGCGCCGCTGCTGGTGCTGCTGTTCGCACCGGGATTCCGCGCCGAGCGCGCGAGGTTCGACCTCACGGTGGAGATGCTCCGCTGGACGTTCCCGTACCTGCTCTTCATCTCGCTCACCGCGCTCGCCGGTGGCGTGTTGAACAGCTACGGGCGATTTGCCGTCCCCGCCTTCACCTCGACCCTGCTCAACCTGACGATGATCGTGTTCGCGGCCTGGCTCGCGCCGCGCTTCGAGCGTCCGGGCGTCGTGCTCGCGATCGGCGTTTTCGTGGCGGGCGCCGTGCAGCTCGCATTCCAGATCCCGTTCATGCTGCGGCTCGAGCCTCCTGCGCCGCCCGCGCTGGCGATGGGACCACTCGGGCGTGCGCAAGATCGGCCGGCTGATGCTGCCGGCCATCTTCGGCTCGTCCGTGTCACAGGTCGCGCTGCTGCTCGATACCCTGATCGCGTCCTTTCTCGCGACCGGCAGCATTGCATGGCTCTACTACGCCGACCGGCTGATGGAGTTTCCGCTCGGTGTATTCAGCATCGCGCTCGCGACCGTGATACTGCCGGGGCTCGCCGCGCACCACTCAGCCGAATCGCCCGCGCGCTTCACGGCGACGCTCGACTGGGCGCTCAGGCTGACGATCATCGTGGTGCTGCCCGCGACGGCGGCGCTGGTCGTGCTGGCGGGGCCGCTGACGGTGACGATCTTTCATTACGGCCGCTTCGACGAGAACGACGTGCGCATGTCGGCGCTCGCGCTGATGGCCTATGCGTCCGGGCCTGCTCGGATTCAGCCTGGTCAAGGTGCTTGCGCCGGGATTCTTCGCGCGACAGGACACGAAGACCCCGGTTCGCATCGGCATCCAGTCGCTGGGCGTCAACATCGGCCTCAACCTGGCCGTCGTGCTTGCCGCTCGCGCTCACCCACGACCGCCCCGGCCTGCACGCGCTGCTCGCGCTCAACAACGGCATCGGCGCCTGGTACAACTCGAGCATGCTCTATCGCGGGCTGCGTCGCCAGGGCGTGCTCAAGCACGCACCCGGCTGGCGGCGCCTGCTGCTGCAGGTGGCGTTTGCGACGGTCCTGATGTGCGCGTTCCTCTGGTGGCTGGCCGGCAGCACGACGCGCTGGATCGGGACTCGGCACCTGGCAGCGCATACAGTGGATGACCCTGCTGGTCGGAGGTGGCGCGGCGATCTACTTTGGCACGCTCTGGTTGCAGGGCCTGCGGCCCGCGGACCTCAGGGTCGCCGCGCCTGACGGGCGCGGGTCGGTGGCGGTACGGGAAGTGACGATGGAACTGGTTCGCGGCCTTCATAACCTGCGACCGCGTCATCGCGGATGCGTCGCGACGATCGGCAACTACGATGGCGTGCATCGCGGACATCAGCACATGCTGGCCGCGCTGCGGCGGCGCGCGCGCGAGCTCGCGCTGCCGGCGACGCTGATCACCTTCGAGCCGACGCCGCGCGAGTACTTCGAGGGCGCCGATGCGCCCGCGCGGCTCACCCGTCTGCGGGAGAAGCTGCAGGCGCTGGCGCAGTACGGCGTCGACCGCGTGATCTGCCTGCGCTTCGACGCCGAGCTGGCCTCGATCAGCGCGGCGAGCTTCGAGGCCGACCTGCTCGCGGCCCGGCTCGGCGTCAAGCACATGGTCGTCGGTCATGATTTCCATTACTCGCGGGGCCGGGCCGGCACGACCCGCACGCTGCGTGCCGCGGGAGAGCGGCTCGGTTTTTCCGTCGAGGAGGTGCCTCCTTTCGAGATCGAGCGGTCATTCGCGTCAGCAGCTCGCTCGTACGCGCTGCGCTCGAGAGCGGCGACCTGGCGGCTGCAACCCGCCTGCTCGGTCGTCCGTACCGGATCAGCGGGCGCGTGCGGCCCGGACAGCGACTCGGGCGCAAGCTGGGGTTTCCGACCGCGAACCTTGCCGCTGCATCGCAAGGTGATTCCGCTGTGGGGGATCTTCGCGGTCCGTGTCGACGGCCCGGGTCTCGTCTCGCATCCGGCGGTCGCGAGCCTGGGCACGCGGCCGACGTTCGACGGGACGGTACCGCTGCTCGAAGTCCACCTGTTCGACTTCGACGCCGAGCTCTATCGGACGCAATCTCGACGTCGACTTCATCGCGCGGCTGCGTGACGAGGTGCGATTCGATTCGCTGGAGGCGCTGGTCGAACAGATGCATCGCGACGCCGCGCAGGCCCGCGCCTGCCTGCAATAACCGCCCGAAAAATGGCTCGGAGCCATTTTTCGGGTAAACTGGCCGACCCTGCGCCGGCCGCCCCTGTTTCCATGACCGACTACAAGACGACCGTCAACCTGCCATCGACGGCCTTTCCGATGAAGGCGGACCTCGCACGCCGGGAACCGGCGATGCTGGCCTGGTGGGCGGAGCGGGACACCTACGGAAAGCTGCGCGCGCTCGCCCGCGGACGGCCCGGTGTTCATGCTGCACGACGGCCCGCCGTACGCCAATGGCGCGATCCACATCGGCCATGCCGTCAACAAGGTGCTGAAGGACGTCATCGTCAAGGCGCGGACGCTCGACGGCTACGACGCGCCGTACCTGCCCGGCTGGGACTGCCACGGCCTGCCCATCGAGCACCAGGTGGAGAAGACGATGGGACGCGCGGCCAAGGCGCTCGACGCGCGCGCCTTCCGCCAGGCCTGCCGGGACTTCGCGCTTGCGCAGGTCGACGTGCAGCGCACCGACTTCAAGCGGCTCGGAGTCCACGGCGACTGGGACAATCCGTACCTCACGCTGTCGCCGCGCTACGAGGCGGAGCAGCTGCGGGCCTTCGCGCAGATCATCCGCAACGGTCACCTGTACAAGGGCTACAAGCCGGTCCACTGGTGCCTGGACTGCCGCTCGGCGCTGGCGGAAGCGGAGGTCGAGTACGAGGAGCGCGTGTCGCCCGCGATCGACGTGCGCTTTCGCGTCGTCGACCGCGCCGACCTGCGGCGCCGCTTCGGTCTCGCGACGGAGCTGCCCGACCTGACCGCCAGCGTCGTGATCTGGACCACGACGCCCTGGACGCTGCCCGCGAACCAGGCCGTCTCGCTGCATCCTGAGTACGAGTACTCGCTGCTGCGCGTCGCCGGAGGCGCGGGCGATGAGCTCCTGATCGTCGCCACCGAGCTTGCCGAACGCGGTGCTCGCACGCGCTGGTCTGACGCGTACGGCCGAGCTCGGCCGGGTTCGCGGAGCCGCGCTCGAGCGCCTGTCGCTCCATCATCCGTTCCTCGATCGCGATGTGCCCGTCGTGCTCGGCGAGCACGTCACGCTCGACAGCGGCACCGGCGCCGTGCACACCGCGCCCGGGCACGGCCAGGACGACTTCGTCGTCGGCCAGCGCTACGGCCTGCCGGTCGACAACCCGGTCGACGACGACGGCCGTTTCCTGCCGTCGACGCCGCTCTTCGCGCGCGAGCAGGTCTTCGAGGCCAACCCGCACGTGGTCGAGGTGCTCGAGCGAGCGGGGCGACGCTGCTCCAGCACGAGAGCTACCGGCACAGCTACCCCGTGTGCTGGCGGCACAAGAGCCCGGTCATCTTCCGTGCCACGCCGCAGTGGTTCCTCGGCATGGAGCAGGCGGGGCTGCGTGCAAGGGCGCTCGAGGAGATCCGCAAGGTGCGCTGGACGCCCGCGCTGGGGCGAGCAGCGCATCTCGAGCATGATCGCCAGCCGGCCGGACTGGTGCATTTCGCGCCAGCGGACCTGGGGCGTGCCGCTCACGCTGTTCACGCACGCCGAGACCGGTGAGCTGCACCCGCGCACACCCGAGCTCGTCGAACGCGTCGCGGCGCTGGTGGAGGAGGGCGGGATCGACGCCTGGTTCGATCTCGACCCGCGCGCAGATCCTCGGCGCCGAGGCGGACGCCTGGCGGAAAGTCACCGACATCATGGACGTGTGGATCGACTCCGGTCTGTCGCACCACTGCGTGTCGCGGCTGTGGCCGGAGATCCGTAACCCTGCCGATCTCTACCTCGAGGGGTCCGATCAGCATCGCGGCTGGTTCCACAGCTCGCTGCTGACGTCGGTGGCGCAGAAGGGTCACGCCCCGTACAAGGGCGTGCTCACGCATGGGTTCACCGTCGACGACAAGGGACGCAAGATGTCCAAGTCGCTCGGCAACATGATTGTGCCGCAGAAAGTGGTGGGCACGCTCGGTGCCGACATCCTGCGGTTGTGGGTCGCGGCCACGGACTACGCGAACGAAATCGCCGTCTCCGACGAGATCCTGAAGCGCACGGCGGACTCCTACCGCCGCATGCGCAATACGGTCCGTTTTCTGCTCGGAAACCTCGCGGGCTTCGATCCGGCGCGCGATCAGCTCGCCGCGGACCGGCTGGTCGAGCTCGACCGCTGGGCGCTCGAGCGCACACGCGAGCTTCAGGCGGAGGTCGTGGAAGCCTATCGCGACTATGCCTTCCACCTGATCTACCAGAAGGTCCACAACTTCTGCGTCGTCGATCTCGGCGGCTTCTATCTCGACGTGATCAAGGATCGGCTCTACACGACGCCGGCGCAGGGCGAGCCGCGGCGGTCCGCGCAGACGGCGCTCTACTGGATCGCCGAGGCCATGGCTCGATGGCTCGCGCCGATCCTGTCCTTCACCGCAGAGGAGATCTGGCGGCACATGCCGGGCGAACGGGTCGAGTCGGTGTTCCACACGACCTGGGTCGAGCTTCCCGCGACCGGCGTGGCGCGCACGCAGGTCGACTGGCCGGCGGTGCTCGAGGTACGCGAGCGCCGTGCTCAAGGAGCTCGAGCGCCTGCGTGTCGATGGCCGCATCGGCGCGCCGCTCGATGCGGTCGTCGATCTCTACTGCGCGCCGGATCGCCGGGCGGCGCTCGCGGTGCTCGGCGACGAGCTGCGGTTCGTGACGATCACCTCCGAGGCGCGGGTGCACGCGGAGGGTGACCGGCCCGAGGCGGCGGTCGCGGGAGCAGGCGAGGGAACCACCGCCTTCTGGGTTTCCGTCGAACCCTCGCGTGCCGCCAAGTGCGTACGCTGCTGGCACAAGCGCGCTGACGTCGGATCCGTGCCGGCCCACCCGCAGCTCTGCGGTCGCTGCGTCACGAACATCGACGGCGGCGGCGAGACGCGGCGATTCGCCTAGACGCGGGCGCCGCATCGGGCAATGATGATCGACGGACTTGAAGCAGGCATGAGCACCGATCCTCATACGGCCGTCGAGACGAGCGCGTCGATTCCGCAGCCGCGGTCCGGCCGAACGCACGCATCCTGCCGCGTGGCTGTGGCTGTCCGCCGCGGTCATTGCGCTCGACCAGGCGACCAAGTTCCTGGTTTCCCGGTTTCTCGAGCTGTACGAGCGGGTCGAGGTCCTGCCGGTGCTCGACTTCACGCTGCTGCACAACACGGGTGCCGCCTTCAGCATCCTGGCCGGGCGCGTCCGGCTGGCAGCGGTGGTTCTTCATTGGCCTCGCGGCGGTCGTGAGCGTGGCGCTGACGGTCTGGCTGTGGCGGCTCCCCCGCGGGGATCGCATGATCGCGATCGCACTCGCCCTCGTGCTGGGCGGCGCACTCGGCAACGTGATCGACCGGATCATGCACGGCTACGTGGTCGACTTCATCCACGCGCACTGGGGTGCGGCGTACTTCCCCGCGTTCAACATCGCCGACAGCGCCATCACGATCGGTGCGGCGCTTCTGATCCTCGACGCGTTCAGGCAACGCTCGTGAAAGTCCTGCTGGCCAATCCGCGGGGCTTCTGTGCCGGTGTCGACCGCGCGATCGACATCGTCGAGCGCGCGATCGAGCTCTTCGGTGCGCCAATCCACGTGCGCCACGAGGTCGTCCACAACCGCTTCGTCGTCGATCGCCTGCGCGCGCATGGGCGCGGTATTCGTCGAGGAGCTCGACGACGTGCCCGACGGGGCGACCGTGATCTTCAGTGCGCACGGCGTGTCGCGGGCCGTGCAGGACGAGGCGCGGCGCCGTGGGCTCCGTGTGTTCGATGCGACCTGTCCGCTCGTGACCAAGGTGCACATGGAGGTAGCCCGCTACGGGCGCGACGGCCGCGACGTCATCCTGATCGGCCATGCCGGGCACCCCGAGGTCGAGGGCACGATGGGCCAGTTCGACGCCTCGGCCGGCGGCCGGATCCGGCTCGTCGAGAACGTGTCCGACGTCGCGCGGCTCGAAGTCCGCGATCCCGCGCGCGTGGGCGTGGTCACCCAGACGACGCTCTCGGTGGACGATACCGCGGAGGTGCTCGAGGCGCTGGTGCGGCGCTTCCCCACGCTCGCGACGCCGCGCAAGGAAGACATCTGCTACGCGACCCAGAACCGCCAGGACGCGGTCAAGAAGCTGGTCGAGGCACTGCGACGTCCTGATCGTCGTCGGGTCGACGACCAGCTCGAATTCGAACCGGCTGCGCGAGATCGCCGACAAGGCCGGTATCCGCGGCTATCTGGTCGACGGCCCGGCCGATCTGCGCCAGGAATGGTTCGCGGGAAGCGAGGCGGTCGGCGTCACCGCCGGCGCGTCGGCGCCCGAGCTGCTGGTGCAGCAGGTTGTCGAGCAGCTTCGGGAATGGGGCGGCCGGCCGGCGGTCGAGGTCGTCGGCCGCGAGGAAGGCGTCGTCTTTGCCCTGCCGAAGGAACTGCGCGCAGTCGGCCTGAAGCGTTACCAGCAGTCCGCGTTCGGTCGCGGTCTTCGCACCGGCCTGGTCGATCGTGAACGAGGCGCAGCGCGAGTCGTCGGCCTGGCCGCCCTGTGCAGTCGCGGTCGCGGAAAAGCTCGCTGTCGTCCGCGTCGTCGATCACAACCGTGTAGTGACCATGCTCGGTCGTGCCCTGGATTCCGAGGCCGGCCGGGGGCGCCGTGGTGAGCTCCGACGGGTTCGCGTAGGTGTTGTTCTGCAGGTAGAACTTCTCCTGGGCCGCGGCGACGTTGAGCAGCGTCCGCTTCGCCTCGGTGCGGTGGGTCCGCAGCACGTACTGCCGGTAGCTCGGGATCGCGATCGCGGCCAGGATGGCGACGATCACGACCACGATCATGAGCTCGATCAACGTAAAGCCTCTGGCCTTGTTCCGCATCTCAATCGCTCCGTAATGCGCGGCCCGGCGCCGGGCGCCGGGCCGCTTTCGCTCAGTTGCCGCCACGCTGCCGCCAGTAGGTGCGAACCGGCGGGTTCGCGAGCCCCGTGCCGCAGCTTTCCAGGCCCACCAGGCAAAGCGGCGGCGGTGCTGGCGGATTCGGGTTGTTCGGATCGGAGTCCGGCGTCGGGAAGATGAACACCACCTCCGGCGCGATGCTGCCCTGGGCGAGCTCCTTGCTGCGATCCTCCTTGCTCTCGCCGGTCTGCGCGTCGTAGTTGTACTCGGGGCGGGCGTCGACCGCGTTGACGACGTACAGCTTGTTCACTCCGAACTTGATGCCGCAGGTGTCCCCGATCGTGCCGGTCTCGCGCGGCGAGTAGGTCGTGAAGAACACGTTCTCCTGGAAGGTGCGCGACTCGGCCAGCACCTTCTCGCCTTCCTCCTCGAGCTGGATCCGCCACCCGGCGGCACCGGCGGGCACCGCAACCGGTACGGCAGCCGTTGCCGCAGCGCCGACGACATCGGTGAGATCCGCGAGGTCGTCTTCCGTGAGGATCTGGTGGCAGGGTCCGGTCGCGGACGAGCAGTCAGCCTGATAGGCACTGCTCAAGAGCGGGGTGAGCACGTTGTAGTCACGAACGCTGAAGAACCAGTTCACGGTGGTCTTGTCGCTGGCCGGCATCTCGCGATGCCCGGAACCGATCGCTACATTGACAAAATTCGGCCCCGGCCGCGTGATCAGGGCCGGATCGGGCGCGTAGAAGAACCGGATCGTGTTCGCGGCGGTCGGCGGGGCATCCTCCGCGTTGCCAAGCGAGGCCAGCAGGCCACCCTCGACCAGCCGGTCGCCCTCGGAGCCGTTCACGTTCTTGCCGTTGAAGATGTCGAAGCGCCAGAGGCGGCCTCCCAGGTCCGATGCGTACATGCGGTCGGTCAGCAGGTCGCCGGTCAGGTCGACCGCGCGGACATCGGACGGGATCGGGCGGTCCATCTGCGCGAGATTGAGGTCGGCCGAAGCAGTGTTCCCCGCCCACCAGATCACGGCACCGGTCAGCGCGTTGACGATCAGTACCCGGTTGCCGACGAGGGTATCGGGCGCAACCGGCTGCGGGGCCGGCTGTTGATCCTCGAGGGGATCGTAACCACCGCCGACCGCGAACGCGAGCGTCGCGTTCGTGTCGTTGCCGAGCCGGATTCGCATCGGCTGCAGTGACGACCAGGACTGGCCGGCGCCATAGCTGGTGTAGTTCTGCCTCCACAGGAGCCTGGGTGAGTTCTTGTTGGTGACATCAACCGCGTAGAAGTCCGCCCCGCCGCGTCGCTTGCCGAAGACCAGGATCACCTGGTCATCCGGGCCGACGATTCGATGATGCCGTTGAGGTTTTGGTCGATCTGCAGCACCCGAATGTTGCCGTCGAGTCCATAGCCGCGATGCTTCGGGTTGAGGTCCGGGACCTCCAGGTTGTAATACAGGTCGCGCATATTCCCGAGCTGGTCGCCCGGGATGAACGCCCAGTTTTCACTGCCGTTACCCGGATCGAACGAGTGCAGGAAGCTGTCGTTGGTGATCACGAACACTGCGGAGTCGTCGATGTCCGGATCCGCGGCCGTACCGCCATAGATGACCGTGACCGGCCTGGCATGCAACGGGTCGCCCATGTCGTGGCGGACCGTCGTGGTGGGGTCAGAGTCTGCGTCGGCGACGTCGAGGCCATAAACCCAGTCCTTCAGCACATCGACGGACAAGTCGACCGTACCCGCCGGGAGAGCCTTGTCGCCTGCCTGGATGCCGAGCACTGTGCCGTCGGTGATGTCCGAGACGTCGCTGCCGACGAGCGCGACATCCGAGTCATCGCTCAGGTTCGTGTAGATCTTGCGGGTGGCGGGGTCGATTTCGCCCGCGGCGCCGCCCTCGGTAATATCGTTGCCGTCCTGGCCGGCGCTCCAGAAGCTGCGCGCGCCCTCGAGGAAGAAGCCCGACGCCGGGTCCACGGCCGCGGCGCCATCGGCATCCTCGATGGCGCCGCTGACGGGATCCAGCTGCGTACTTCTTCAGGTTGCCGACCCAGCGATGGTCGAAGCTCGGCCGGAAGAGGGCCATGTAGAGCTCGTTCAGGTGCTGCGTCCGGTTGAACGCATTGACCGTGACTGCCGGCGCGCTGAAGCTCGAGTTCTCGGTCAGGATTCTCCGCAGCACGTCGGTCAGGAGGAACTCGAGCTCCGCCGAGTTCTGCGCTTCGACGAACTCGCCGCCGCCACGGTTAGCGGTTTCGATCAGCAGCGTTCGCGCGGAGTTCGCTGCGGCGTCCTGGCCCAGCTTCAAGCCGACGGTGTGTGTGATGACGTTGTTGAGACCGGCGACGCTCGTGCTGTGGTCGGTCGCGAGCATGTAGGCGGCCATGTCGTCGACGCACATCGACCCCGGCGGGGTGCCGTCGATGTACGCCTCGTCATCGCACTTCCTGCGGCCCGTTACCTGCTCGAAACCGGGCAGACGCGCCACCTCGGGGTCGATGTCACTGTCCTGCTCAGTGGTGCCGTCGGAGAGCAGGACGATGTAGTTCTTGCCGCAGGCGTCCTCGACCGGGCTGTCGTACTGCTCACCGCCCGAGAAGCCGTTGACGCGCGACTGCGGCACGCTCGGGTATCTGTAGCCCGAGCCCACGACGACGGTTTCGCCGTACTTGTTCGACCACTGCTTGCCCGCATAGTAAAGATGGGCTTCCTGCATGGCGCCGCCGATCGGCGAGCGGCCACCTGGGGCCATGACGGGGATCGAGCAACTGCCGTTGCTGGCATCCACTGTCTCGAACGGCCGCGCCGCCTTCGCCTGGCTGGGGTCGACCACCCAGCCGATGACCCTGTCGTCCTTGTCGACGCCGAGCTGGTAGCGCAACTGCGACTGGACGGGGGACTCGCCCGGCTTGCTGTCCTTCGAAAGCTCGAAGCCTGGAATCGCCGTACCGGAGTCGAGGTCGGTGATCGGGAACATGATTGGCGCGCCGTTGCTCGACTTATTGCTCTCGTCCGAATCCGGCAGCACTTCGCACGCGGTCGCGGTCTGTTGCAGAAAGTCGCGCGAGCCCTCGTAGCCATAACGCATCAGTCCGGCCTTGATGCCGCGGGTATTGGCAAGCACCTTCGCGACGGCTTCGCGCATGATGTCGATGCGGTACTTGTCGCCGCCGCCACTGCCTGCGAGGTAGTTGAGGTAATCGCCCCGGTAGAACGTGTAGGTGTTCGACGCGATCGCGTTCTTGCCCTTGGCATTCCAGTCGAGACCAACCGGAAGCGGAAAATCGCCGTCGCCCTGGCAGACGGTGCGCAGGTTGTTCTGCGAAATCGTCGCCCATTTGCCGGAGCCGGTAGAGGTTTCCTGCGCGACTTTCAGCGGCCCGCGGGTCTCGAAACCGTGCGGTGCGGCCGTTACAGCGTCGTTCCATGCCGTGCACTGGAAGTTGGCTGGGTCGATCGCCGCCGAGCTCAAGCAGCTCGGGATGCCGTCACCCTGCTTGGCATAGTAGAACTTGTCGTGCTGGCACGGGGTGGTGGTGTCCCACTGCGCGTCATCCGGGTCGAAGGCGACGGGCGCTCCGATCGGCTCGAGGCTGTACATCGACTGCGATGTATCGAGGATGAAGAGCACATTGGGCTTGGCCGTGCCCGAGTCCGTCTGCGTGAAGAACACCTCGATGTCCTGGTTGATGTCCTGGTCGGCGTCCTGCGCTCCGGCAACATTGGATGCGAGCCCGCCGGCAAACGTGGCGCTGGCCACGAGCAGGGAAAATCCGATCCGCTGGAAGCTGTCCACGAGGCACCTCACTGCCGTATCGATCGCGCTGTCGTTGCGCATGATTGTTCTCTCACTGTCCTGGGTGGGCGGTCACGAACCACCCGGCCCCACGACGTAAAAACTCTGGACGTGATCGGACGCCGCGCCGCGGTTGGACGTCCCATAGCCGTCGACGACGAAGTGGTAGGCCTGGAAACCCATGCCGAGGCTGTAGCCGCCTTGCGGGACGGGCGTCGTGCCGGTCTGCTCGTCGAAGCGCATGAAGTATTCGTAGCAGTCCTCGGAATCGCTCGCGGTGCCAGTCGAGTCGAGCGTCTGCACGCAGCCGGCGACGCCGTCGCCGCGATCAGGCGTCGGGGCGATATCGGGATCGCCCGACGGGATGTACGTCCCGATCGGCGTGTTCGTGTTGTACACGCCCGCCTGGATCGCACGCTCGATCGCCACGTCCGCGGCCTGGAAGGCGCGTTCCTGGTACTGCTCGTTGCCCGCCATCTGCAGCTCGAGCGCAGCCGTGGTCATCCCCGAGATCGCGAGCAGGGTCAGCACCAGCAGCAGCAGCAGGCCCACCACCAGCGCGGCGCCCCGCTGGCGGGAGGACGACGGAGGCGGATTGCGCTTGTTCATCTCAGGTGCGCTTGTTGCGGAGGTTGATGGTCTTGGAGACCACGATGCGGCGGAACTTGTCGTTCAGCGCCGCCTGGTTGACGTCGGCGTACACATAGGCGCGGTCATCGGAGAAGCCGAAATCCGGCTCCTCGGCGCGCACGCGCAGCCAGATCGTGGCGGCCACGATCGGCCCGCCGTAGGCTGCAGGATTGGCCTGGGGATTCACGTACGTGTCCGCGTTGGTGTCGCCGTTGGTGTCTATGCCGAACCGGACCTGCAGGTCCTCGACACCGGAGACGACCTCCTCGTCGAGGATCTGCCCGGCCACCAGCCGCTTGCGGCGCAGTGCCGGGACGTCCGTGCGGCCCACCGAACGGCCGGACACGTAGTAGGCGGTCGCGATCAGCTCGCGCGTCTGCGAGGCGGGCGGCGTGTAGTCGGCCGGGATGCAGGCAGGGTTCTCGGGCCGGCGGGGTCGCGCAGGCTGTAGTCGGCGATGAACATCGTGCCCTGGATGCGGCTGCTCTGGATGTAGAGCCGGTCGTCCACCATCGTCGCCGGCGCCGCCTCGGCCGCCCGGCGCACGATCAGCCCGTCGGTGCCGTCGCGCCAGTTGGCCTGGTACGCCGCGCAGGCGAGCGCGAGCCCATATTCGCTGGTGCCTCCGGCGACACCATTCCAGCCCGCGATGTACTGGTCGAGGTTGACGACCCAGTTGTTCCCGCAGGCGTCGATCTCGGCCTCGGCACCGGCGAGGTCGGCGGGCGTCGGCACGGCTGGTGCCGCGCGATTGATGATGTAGTCAGGCCGGCTTGCAAGGCCCCAATAGCTCGCCATGCGCACGTCCGGTTCGAGCACATCGAATGCGTAGCGCGCCGTTTCCTGCAGCCGCGCGACGGCCTCGATCGTGCGGTACGTGTTGCGGCTCTGGTTGTAGACGGTCACCGCGCCCAGGATCAGGAACAGCCCAATCACGAGCGCGACCATCAGCTCGATCAGGCTTACACCTGACTGGCGCCGGGGAACCGTCGTCACACGGGAGCGCATGCTCAGATCTCCAGCCGCAGTTCGTAGGTGATCGGGGTGGCCTGGCCGACCTCGGTCCAGCTCACCAGGATCGTGTAGATCGCCGGTGTCGTCGCCGTCCCGGCGAGGAAGCGCACTGCGCCGCTGCCGCCTGGGAGCTGCGCGGCGATGAGCGCATTCCAGCCGGCCAGGTCGGCTATGGCCCGCGCGTTCAGCCCTGCGCCGGTGTAGGCGTCGATGGGCACGCGGTTCGAGCGGATGCGGTCCGCCAGGTCGGCCGCGAGCGTGACCGCCTGGGTTCGCACCTGCGCCGATCGGCCGGCTCGCAGGGTCTCGACGTACAGGGCAGCGATGCCCAGCATCCCGATCGACAGCACGAGGAGCGCGATCAGACCCTCGATGAGCGTGAAGCCGCGCGCGCGGTTTCCCGCGACTGATCCTGTGGCTCGGCGACGGATCACGGGCAGCCTCCCAGGCGTGTCCTCGATCCGCGCGATCGAGCGTGTCACCACGCCGCGGCCGACCGTGTTGACTTCGACCGCCCGCGCGGCGGACGAGTCGGGTCCGCCATGGGTGCGCGCATTGCCGCGGTCGTCGCACAACACTATCGCAATGGCAGCCGGGAGCGCGCCGCCGGCCATGCGGCGGAAACCGCCCTGCCCGTAGGAAAAGTAGGTGTCGTCGCCCGCGTCGTAGGAGTCGCCGTCCTCATCGGCCTCCGCATCGGCGGATTCGACCAGGGTGCCCGTGATGGAGTCCGGCAACGCGGCATGCTGACGCAGGACTTCCTCGGCCACCGACTCGCGATCGCCGTTGCCGTTCGTATCGACGAACACGAACCAGCCGTCCGAGAAGTCCAGATCGTCGCAGGTTGGGGCGGCGCCGCCGCACAAGCGTCACGTTCGCGCGCCGCTTGATCGATTCCGACCGCGCGAGCGTCAGATCGGCCAGCAGGTCGTTGGCCTGCGCCGTCATACGGCCGTTGCGGATGAAGTCGCGGAAATTGGGAATTCCGAAAGTAAGCAGATACGGCCAGCACGACGATCGTGACCATCATCTCGACGAGGGTGAAACCGCTGTGCTCTGGTTTTCATGGCGTAGCGCGAGGATACGGTGGTCATCGCCGCAGGGGCAGGCCGCGCCGACGAGCGGCCGGCCGGCCGCGACGAGTGGCATCGGGATGCGACAGAATGCGGGCGGCGCGCGCGCTTTTGACTAAATACTAGACGCACGCCAGCGGCGCGCCCGACGAGTCACGGCCCGATACCCGCGGCCGGCCGGTCTGGCTGATGATCACCGCCCGCGCGGCCGCGGATCCGCGGCGGTCGCAGAAGGCGAAAGTGGCGGTGATGCCCATCTGACCGAAAGGGCGGATGGACAGTGTGGCCCGGTTCGCAACGATCTGCCCGGCCGGCCAGGCGGGGTACACGTGAAGCAACTCCTCGCCGTCGTCGCGCACGGCCGGCTGGTCCCGGTCGCGGTTGACGAACACGATCCAGCCCGATTGCCAGGGCGTGCCGGCCGGGCCGCAGCGCTCGCCGTCCGAGCTCGGGCACAGGCTCACCACGCCATTGCGCTTGATCGCTTCGCTCCGCGCGAGGTGGATCGCGTGGACCAGCGAGTTCACCTCGCGGGTGCGGGCGCCGTCGAGCAGAAGGCCGCGGAACGCCGGTACGCCGTAACCCAGCGTTCCGGCCGTGATGACCAGCACGAACAGCAGCTCCGGCAGCGTGTACCCGTGGCGCCGTTCCATCGGCCGTCTCCGTTCCATCCGTGGAGCGCCCATGCTGATCCGGCCGGACCGCGGAGGCAGTCGCGGATTTCTGCCGTACTGGTGCAGTTTCGCTGCCGGTCGTGTCCCCAGCTCGTATAATCGCAGGCGATGACACACCCGACGACCCCTTCGAGTCGACGGCGCCTCCGACGTGCGGCGGACCCTGGAAACCCACGGCATCCGGGCGACCGCGCAGCGCGTGCGGGTGGCCGAGGTGATGCTCGCCGCGCCTTGTCACTTGACGGCCGAGCAGGTGCTGGCGGAGCTGCGTCGCGGCACGGCGCGCGTGTCGAAGGCGACGGTCTACAACACGCTCAAGCTCTTCGTCGAACGCGGACTCGTGCGGCAGATCCATCTCGACCCGGACCGCTGCGTCTACGACTCGACCCGCGAGCCGCACCATCATTTCCAGAACATCGACACGGGCGAGATGATCGACATCCGCCCCGAGGACCTGGCGTTTGCGCGCCTGCCGTCGCTGCCGCCCGGCACCGAGATCGCGGGCGTCGACGTCGTGATTCGGCTGCGACGCCGCGCCTGAGGCGCGCCGCGTGGGGCGACGCCTGCTCCGCCTTTCCGAAGCTCGATCGAGACCGTATACTTCGCGGCCCTCCGCCGTGCCGGCTTAGCTCAGCTGGTAGAGCAGGCGCTTCGTAAGCGTCAGGTCCGCGGTTCGAGTCCGCGAGCCGGCACCAATCCTCATGCGACTGATGTACGAGCATCCACTTCGTCGGTAGGAAGCCCGGTGCCGCTACTGCCTTCGCGATTGGTGACGCATGGGCATCATCCGGCAGGCACGGACGTTTCGGAAGGCGGCACCGGCGGATCCGCGCTGCGTGGCGGTTCCGGGATGGTGGCAACGCTGTCTGCATCCTTCGCACGCAAGGGCATGCGTCCGATGCCGAACACGATCAGGACGAAAACGGCCGACGCGAGAGCGATGATGCTGGCGAGAAGCGAGAAGCGGCGACTGTGGTCCTTGCTTCCGCCCGATGCGCGCGCGCACGCCGGGATGCCCGATGCGGGCACTCTCGTATCGTCGGTCAACCGATTGCCCCTTCATGCGACGAATGCGCCGTTGGATGGCGGCCCATCCTAGGGCGGCGTACCGCACGCCGACCTTGCAATCAGGGACATCCATTTGCCCTTACGGGACAGCGCGTGAACTCTGACTGCGAGGGTCGCCGCACCGGGCAACATCAGTGACGAGTCTCTGCAACCAGGTTCCGCGGATCGCAGAGCGGAGGAGAGCCCGGGCGGGCACTGGAATTCGCGGCGACCTCGCCAAGCCCATCGGACTCACGGGACAATGGGCCAATGAATGACAGCCTTGTGCTCCGCCTGAGCTATGCGCTGGCGCGCGTGGTGTTCTTCGTCCTCTTCTCGTTGCTGGGATTGCGCCGCGCGGTGATCCGCAACAACCTGGCGCGCTCGTTTCCGGATCTCGCCCCGGTGGCCCGTCGGCGCGTGCGCCGGGAGTTCCTGCGACGGCAGTCGGAGCTCGCCGCTGAAGTGCTGCATGCAGTACGCATCGCTCCCGCGGAGCTCCGCGAACGCGTCACGATCACCAATCCGGAGCTGCTCGCGGGCGCGGCCCCGCCGCGGCCGCTGATTCTCGCCGGCGCGCACCTGGGCAACTTCGAGTGGGCGCAGCTGCGCGTCTCGCTCGAGCTCGGCGATCGGTTGCTCGCGCTCTACAAGCCGATGCACGGCGCGCGGTCGGAGCGGTGGTTCTCCCGCATGCGTTCCCGCTTCGGCGCGCGCTTGGTACCGGCCAAGTCAGTGCTGGCCCAGCTCGCGCAGTTCCGCGGCGCGGCCGGCATCGGCATGATCGCCGACCAGGTGCCGCGCACGAGTCCGGACCGGCACTGGACCGCCTTCCTGGATCAGGAAACGGCGTTTTTCATGGGCCCCGAGATACTCGGGCGCGCCCTCAAATCGCAGGTGGTGTTCGCGGATCTGCGACGCCTCGCGCGGGGCCGCTACGAGCTGCGGTTCGTTCCCCTGAGCCAGCCGGGCGAACGCCTGGCGAGCGGCGCGATCACCGAGCGATATGCGCGCGAGCTGGAGCGTGCGATCCGCGCCGATCCGCCCGCGTGGTGGTGGTCGCATCGACGCTGGAAGCAGCTTCCGCGAACCTGACCCTGCGCTCAGCACCGAGCGCGTGATCCGGCTCCGACGAGGGAAGGCATATGACGTACCGAGAGGTTCAGGTGGGTCCGGCCAGCCCTCCCGCAGGCAGCTCATTTCGCGTTTCGCGCGGCTATCTCAACTACGTCATCGCCGTGCTGTGGGTGGTGATGCTGCTGCGTTTCGTCGACCTGCAGATCGTCGCAGTGCTGCTCGAGTCGATCCGCCAGGAGTTCGAGGTTTCCGACACGCTGCTCGGCTTCATGACCGGCTCGGCGTTTGCGATCTTCTACGGCACACTTGGCGTTCCGGTCGCGTGGCTCGCCGACCGGTACAACCGCCGCAACATCATCGCGGCGGCGGTGGGCCTGTGGAGCGCGATGACCGCGGTGTGCGGGCTCGCCGGCAGCTTCACGGCCCTGTTCTTCGCGCGAATGGGCGTGGGCGTGGGCGAGGCGGGCGGACAGCCGCCCGCGTACTCGCTGGTTGCGGACTACGTGCCGCCCGAGAAGCGCGGCTCCGTGTTCGCGATTCTCAATTCCGCCGTGCCGTTCGGCGTGTTCTGCGGGTTCATCATCGGCGGCTGGGTCAATGCACACTACGGGTGGCGCTCCGCCTTCATGGTGGTCGGGCTGCCCGGCCTGCTGCTGGCGTTGCTGATCTGGCTCACCGTGCGCGAGCCGCCGCGCGGCTTCTCCGAGAACCGCACGAACGTCGCCACCGCCGCTACCTCCGTCGGCGAGACCATGGGCTACCTGTGGCGGACGCGCTCCTATCGCCACCTGGTGCTCGCGACGACGATCTTCACGCTCGGCGCGATCGGATCGGGAATCTGGATACCGTCGTTCTTCGTGCGCGTGCACGGCATGGCAAGCGCCCAGGTCGCCGTGTGGCTCGCGTTCATCTATGGAGGCGGCGGCGTGCTGGGCGCAATGCTGGGCGGATTCCTCGCCGACCGGCTCGTCGCGAGACGTGGGGACACGCGCTGGTATGCGTGGCTGTCGGCCATCGCCGCAGCGGCAATTCTGCCGTTCTCGTTCTTCGTCTACCTGTGGCCGGATCCCGTCGCGGCGCTGCTCGTCCACGTCGGCACGACGATCCTCATGCATTCGTGGATGGGCCCCGCGTACGGCACGGTGCAGAGCCTCGCCGGGGTGAACCGGCGCGCGATGGCGGCCGCGATCAACGGTCTCGCGGTCAACCTGCTGGCGCTCGGCCTCGGACCGCTCATCGTCGGCGCGGCCAGCGACTTCTTCAGCGCCCGCTTCGGCGAGAATTCGCTGCGCTACTCCATCCTGACGACCGTGATCGTCTGCTACAGCTGGGCCGCGCTGCACTTCTATCTTGCGTCGAGGACTCTCAGGGAGGACCTCGCCGCCGCAAACGCCGCGTAGAAAGGTCCCGGTGCGGCCTCAGGCGGCTGCGAGCTTCGACTCGAGATGACGCGCGAGCTGCGAGATCGTCGGGAAGTCGAAGAGTTCCGTCAGGTCGATCATGCCGGGCCAGGTTTCCTCGATCTGCTCGTGGATCTGGATCAGCGCGAGGGAGCTCGCACCGACGTCGAACAGGTTGTCGTCCACGTCGACGGCCTTGCCCGGCAGGGTGTCGTCGACGATCGCCTTGAGCGCCTGCTCGACGCGACCGGTGGCGGCGCGGCCGTGGCCGTGCACGGCCGCCCAGGCGGCGTCGAACTCGGCGATCTCGGCCGCGAACTCGCCCTCGACGTAGGAGGCCGCGAGCGCCGTACGCTGCAGCTTGCCGCTCGTCGTCTTGGGCACGCGCCGGATCGGCACGACACGCGCTACTTCGACGCCGGCGTGCTCGTTGACGAGATGCACGGCGCGTGTCGCGAGCGGCAGGAAATCGGCCATGTCCCCGCGATGCAGGATGAACAGCACCAGCTCGTCGGTCGATCCGCCAGGGCTCGTTACGCCCGCGGCGACAACCTTGCCGAGCTCGAGTCCGGGTTCACGCTGCAGGACCGCCTCGAGATCGTGCGGGTAGTAGTTCTGGCCGTTGACGAAGATGATCTCCTTCGATCGGCCGGTGATGTAGTAGCCGTCCTCGTGCACGAGCGCGAGATCGCCGGTGCGGACCCAGCCGTCCGCGTCGACTGCCGCCGCCGTCGCCTCGGGATTGCGGTAGTACCCGCTGGTGACGTTCGCGCCCTTGATCAGCAGGTGCCCGACTGCGCCGCGTGGAACTTCGGTGCCGGCATCGTCGACGAGCTTGACCGCCGTGTGCGGGATCGGGCGGCCGACGCACATCGAGCTTCAGCTCGTCGCGCTGGCCGGGCTCCAGCGAGGCGCATCGCCTGCGCCGACACCGAGCGCGCGGCGATCCACGCCGATGTACCGGTGCGGCGACCCGCGAGTCGGGCATGGTCACGGCGAGCGAGGCTTCCGCGAGCCCGTAGACCGGGAACATCGACGCGCGCGCGAGTCCGTTCGGGGCCAGGCGATCGAGGAACTCCTCCGCCAGCTCGACCGAGATCGGCTCTGCGCCGTTGAAGATCAGTCGTACGCGCGCTCAGGTCGGCGCCGTCGAGCGTCTTGTCACCGAGGGCCCGCAGGAAGTGACGGTAACCGAAGTTCGGCGAGCAGGTGACCGTGACCTTCTTCTGCGCCGCGAACTTCATCCAGAGCACCGCACGACGCACGAACAGGTCGGTCGGCATCAGGTACTGCCGCACGCCCGCGTAGATCATGAACAGGTGAAAGCCGATCAGCCCCATGTCGTGCGTGAGCGGCATCCAGCTGAGCGAGGTGTCGCTCTCGTTGAATCCGGCGGCCTGCATCGCGCCATCGGCGTTCGCGAGGATGTTCGCGTGCGTGAGCACGACGCCCTTGGGCTCGCTGGTCGATCCGGAGGAGAACTGTATGAACGCGGTGTCCTCCGGGCGCACGCGCGCCGGCGCGCCGGCGCGCGAGACGTCGTCGAGCTGCTCGATCAGGAACGTGCGCGCCGCGAGCGCCGACCAGGTCGTCGAATCGCCGGCCTCCGACGCGAACGCGGCCAGCCGGTCCGAGAGCTTGGCCGTCGTGTAGAGCAGCGGGATTGCCGAGCAGACGGGCGATTCGCAGGAGCTTGTGCTTGTGCTCGTCGCTGATGCCGATGGCGACCGGCACCGGAACGATGCCGCCGTGCAGGCAGGCCCAGTAGGCATCGAGAAACTGCTCGTTGGTCGGCACGTGCAGGATCAGGTGATCGCCCGGCTGCGCGCCGGCCTGCTGCAGGTGGCGCAGTATGCCGAGCGCGCGCCGTCGCAGGTCGGACAAGGGCAGGGACTTCTCGGCGTTCTCGCCCTCGAGATAGCCGATTGCACCGTCGCCGCGGCTGCGGTGCTCCAGCATCTCGGGAAGAGTCTGGTATCTGATCATCGGAGCACGCTGGCTGGCAGTGTCGGGGCATCGAGTGGAGAATCGCACTCGATGAGCCGCGTGATCGTACTACATGCTCCGCCGCCGGGTCATGCCGCGCCCGAGCGGGAACGGAGGCTGCTGCATCGACTGCCCTATGCACGCCGTCTCGAGCTCGAATCGCGCGACCCGGAAGCGCGTCGCGCCAGCCTGGGCGGAACGGCACTGCTCCTCGAGGCGGCGGGGCGTCTCGGCTACGGCGACGTCGAGCCTTCCGCCGTGCGCTTCCCGCAGGATGCCAAGCCGACCATGACGGGCGGACCGTACTTCAGCATCTCGCATACCGCGCAGCGCGTCGCCTGCGCCGCGAGCCGCGATTGCGACATCGGGCTCGATCATGAGGACTACACCGGCGCGGGACCGCCCGCGCGGCTCCGTCACTGGACTGCGGTCGAGGCGACGCTGAAAGCTGCGGGTGCGGGTCTCAAGCGTGCCGGCGCCGTCGCGGTCGATCCCGGATTCCGGTTCGCGCGGTTGGATGAGACGGAGTATCACCTGATGTCGATCGATTTCGGACCGGGGCTCGTCGCCTGCCTCGCGGTGAGCGGACGGCCCGTGGACGTCGAGGTGCAGCCGCTCGAGGGCATCGACTGGTGAGCGACGAGTACGACGCGCCCGAGCGACAGGAACTGCGCAACACGATCTACCGCAGGCTCACGCGCGGCAGGCCGCCGGCTGACCCCTGGTCGGATGCTCGTGTACCGGTTCGCCGTGTTCGTCGCCTGGGGGCTCGCGCAGTTCTTCTGGAAGAGCTGCCGGTTGCAGCCGATCGCCGGGCTCGACGGCGCGCGCGCGGCGATCCGCGAGTCGCACGCGGTCATCCCGGTCTTCTGGCATCAGCACATCGTCTTCGGCGTGCACGCGCTTCGGCTGCTCGAGGCGGACGGGTTGAAACCGGGCTTTCTCGATCAGCCCGTCCGTCGATGGCACGGTGCCGGCGATGTTCGCGCGCCGCCTCGGTGGGCACGTGATCCGCGGCTCGTCCACGCATACCGGTGCGCGGGCGATGCGCGACTTCTACGAGACGATCGTCAAGCAGCACGTGTCGCCGGCGATCACGCCGGACGGCCCGCGTGGCCCGGTGCACGAGTTCAAGGCGGGTCCGGTCGTGCTGGCCCAGTTGACCGGCAAGCCCATCCTGCCGATCGCCGTGTCCGCGTCGCGCACGCTGCGCTTTCGGACCTGGGACCGCTTCGAGCTGCCGCTGCCGGGGAGCCGGGTGATGATCTCGATCGGCGAGCCGGTGCGCATCGAGCGCGGACTCGACGCCGCGGCGCTCGCGCAACGGCAACGCGAGCTCGCGCAGGCGCTCCTCGCACTCAAGGCTGACGGGTATGCCGCGCTCGGAAAACGCCCGCCCAGCGAGCCGCCTATACTGCCCGAACCATGAGTGGCGACATTTCGAGCGGTGCGAGTCCGACACTCGAGATCTCCGTCGTCATCCCGGTCTGCAACGAAGAGGACAACGTCGAGCCGCTGGCGCGCGAGATCGCAGCCGCACTCGACGGGCGCCACACCCACGAGATCATCTTCGTCGACGACGGCAGCACCGACGGCACGGCTGCCGCCGCGCTGCGCGCCCGCGCGTCCGGATTGCCGGAGTCTGCGCCTGCTGCGCCACGGCTCCCGCTCGGGTCAGAGCGCCGCCATCGCGACCGGCGTGCGCGCCGCGCGCGCACCGCTGATCGCCACGCTCGATGGCGACGGGCAGAACGACCCGGCCGATATCCCGCGCCTGATCGCAGCGATGCTGGGATCGTCGTCGGGCCGCCTGCGCCTCGTCATGGGCAATCGCACGACGCGTCGCGACACCTGGCTTCGGCGCGTCTCGTCGCGCGTCGCAAACGGCGTGCGCGGCACGCTGCTTCGCGACGGCACGCCCGACACCGGCTGCGGCATCAAGGTGTTCGACCGTGCCGTGTTCCTGGACATGCCGCGCTTCGATCACATGCACCGGTTCATGCCGGCGTTGTTCCGGCGCGAGGGCTACGACGTCGTGTCGGTGCCGGTGAATCATCGCGAGCGGACGCGGGGACGCTCGAAGTACGGCGTGCACGATCGCCTGTGGGTGGGCATCGTCGACCTCGTCGGCCTTCTCTGGCTGCTCGCGGCGCGCGTCGCCGCGCGTCAAAGTCAGTCGAGGAGTGACCTGATGCTGGCCGAGCGCGTCCGGCGCCTCGTTGCTCGACCGACTGCTTCGACCCGGCAGCGACGCCCCGGGCGCGGTACGCGTCGACCTGTGCTGGCTGCTCGCGCCTGTCGCTGATCGTGTTCGGCGCCGGCCTTGGGCTTCGCGACCCGTGGCCGGCCGACGAGCCGCGCTTCGCGCTGATCGCGCGCGACATGCTCGCGACCGGGGACTGGCTGCTGCCCAGAGTCCGCGGGCGAGCTCTACGCGCAGAAGCCGCCGCTCTATTTCTGGCTGATGGCGGCGTCGATGGCGCTCACGGGTTCGCTGCGGGTGGGTTTCCTGCTGCCGTCGCTGCTCGCGGGGATCGGAACCGTGCTGCTGGTCTACGACCTGCTGCGCCGCGTGCATGGACGCGAGGCGGCGCTCGCCGGTGCATTGGTGCTGCTCTTCACCTGCCAGTTCGTCTGGCAGGCGCGCCAGGCGCAGATCGACGCGACGCTCTGTTTCCTGACGACGGCGAGCCTCTACGGCCTGCTGCGTCACCTGCTCGTCGCGCCGGCTCCCGGCTGGTTCCTTGCCGGCTGGGCGGCGGCCGGGCTCGGCGTGATCACCAAGGGAGTGGGGTTCCTGCCGCTGCTCGTGCTGATTCCCATTGGTGTGCTCGCCGCGCGCGGCTGGCCGGTGGCGGCGCGCAGCTGCGCGCGCGCTGTGGATCGCCGGCCCGCTCGCAGCGCTGGCCGCCATGGCCGTGTGGTTCGGTGCCGATGTGGTTCGCGACTTCGGCGGGCGGCGAACTGTCAGGATTACCGCAACGAGATCCTGTTGCACCAGACGCGTCACGCGTTATGGCGCGGCCTGGCACCACCGCGAGCCCGCCTGGTACTACCTGACGAACGTGATCCCCTGCTGTGGTTGCCGCTGATCGCGCTCGTGCCCTGGTTGTGGCCGCGCTGGCGGCGGAGCCTGGCGCGCCGCGACACGCTGACCGCCGCGCTGCTGGCCTGGGTGCTGATCGTGATCGCGTTCTTCAGCGCCAGCACGGGAAAGCGCGGCGTGTACGTGCTGCCCGCGCTGCCCGCGCTCGCGATGGCCGCGGCACCGTGGCTGCCGGAGCTGCTGCGCGCACGCGGTCCGCGGCGACTGCATTCTGGCGCTCGCTGGCGCTGCGTCACGCTGCTGTCGGGTGCGCTGGCCGCGTATCTTGCGCTCGCGGGCACGCGCGGCACTGCACGATGTCGCGCTGGCCGGCGCCGAACCCGTCGCCCCGCTCGTCGTCGTCGCCCTGGCGGCGCTGCGCAGTGCTCGCGGCCTTCCGGTTGCGCGACGCCTGGCTCGGCGTGGACGGGTACGCTCGCCGCCGTGCTGCTCGTCACCGGCTTCATGATCTATCCGCGCATCGATGCGACCCGCTCCGGCCGCGCCTTCATGCAGATCGTCGCACGATGCCGCGCACTGACGTCCCGGAGCTCGGCTTCGTCGATTCCCGCGAGCAATTCCTGCTGCAGCTTACGCGGCCGATCGTGCACTTCGGGCGCGACGCGCTGGCGGGAGCCCGAGCGCGAAGCCGCGGATGCCGCGCGCTGGCTCGACGAGGATCCCCGGCGGGCGCTGGTCGTGGATGCGCTGGGCGCTCGATGCGTGCTTCGCGCCGGAGCGCGCCGAGCCGCTCGGACACTGGCATCGTCGCGACTGGTTTCTGGTGCGCGGACCGGCGAACCCCGCCTGTGTGGAGCGCGGCGACGCCAGCGCGGCGCGATCACTACGTGCCGCCGAAGGGTGCTTTAAATACAGGCAGTTAGCTTGCATTCCTGAGTGCCTGTGTCAGAATGAACCGCAAATGTCTGCGCAACAAGCGTGTGGATTCTGTGGAGCAGTTCCGAATGGGGGCTTTGCAGGGTGCGAAACTGAACGCGCGGCGACACAGGGGGTTGCTACGGAGCGATGGCCATTTCCCTCCCTGAGGGCGGAGACGACACGGAAGGCACCGACTTCCTTGCCACCCAGCGCGTATTCGGTGCCGGCCGGCCCGGTGTCGGCCTCGACGTGCTGGCGACGAAAGTCGCCGTCGATTTCCAGAGCCTGACGAGCGAAGGCGGCGACAACTGCATCAAGCGCAACCTCGACGCCTTGCGCGAGGCGGCCGGGCTCGACGCCATCTGCATCGCGCTGTTCGACGCCGAGCGCACGATCATCGAGCGCATCGCGAGCTCGACGGCGATGTTCACGCCGTTCGATCCCCAGGTGCTGAAAGGCGACTCGCTCGAGCGCTTCCCTGGCTCGCGCAGCGGCCTCGGGCACCTGCGGATCGCCGAGATCCGCGACACGCACCAGCCGCGCCGCGAGCAGGCGGTGGACGCCGCGCGCTTCGCCGAGCTCAACATGCGCTCACTGCTCGTCTGCGGCCTTCGCGCTGCGGGACCGCGTCCACGGATTCATGGCCTTCTGCTCGACGAAGCCGAGCGAGGGCTGGGATGCGAACCTGCACCTGCTGCTCAAGCTCATCGGCACCAGCTTTGCGACCGGGCTCGAGCGCCTGCGCGTCGAGCGGCACCTCAGCCAGCTCGAGGAGCGCAACGCGCTTGTCGCTGCACACGGCGAACGACGGCCTCTGGGACTTCGACGTCGACAACAACACCGTCTACTTCTCGCCGCGCTGGCGCAACATGCTCGGCTTCGACGAGCACGACCCGGAGATTTCGCCCGACTGGCGCCGGCTCGTTCATCCCGACGACATGGCGCGCGTGCAGGCGATGATCCGCGAGCACATCGCGGGCAAGTCGCCGATGTTCGAAAGCGTGCACCGCATGCGTCACTGCAACGGCGAGTGGCGCTGGGTCGTGAGCCGCGCCAAGGCGCGCGCCGACGAGAGCGGGCGGCTGAGGCGCCTGGTCGGGCGTCGAGTTCGACATCACCGAGCGCAAGCTCTACGAGGACGCGCTGTTCCAGGAGAAGGAGAGCGCGCAGATCACGCTGCAGTCGATCGGCGACGGCGTGATCACGACGGACGCGCACCTGAATGTCGAGTACCTGAACCCGGTCGCCGAGGAGCTCACGGGCTGGCAGCTCGAGGACGCGCAGGGCCGGCACATCGACGACATCTTCCGCGGCTTCCACGAGGAGACCTGCGAGCCGCTGGAGAACCCGCTGTCGGTGGCGATCCGGCGCAGCCGCGCGATCAAGTCGGTGCGGCCGACGCTGCTGATCAAGCGTGACGGCAACGAGATGTACGTCGAGAGCACCGCCTCGCCGATCCGCGACGGCTCGGGCGCCTGCTCGGGCGGCGTGCTGGTGTTCCACGACGTGAGCGAGAGCCGCGAGCTCAATCGCAAGCTCTCCTACCACGCGAGCCACGACATCCTCACCGGGCTCGTCAACCGGCGCGAGTTCGAGGCGCGGCTCGAGCGCTCGCTGCGCAGCGCGCGAGGCGCGCGAGACGGCCTACGCGCTCTGCCACATCGACGTCGACCAGTTCAAGATCATCAACGACTCCTGCGGCCACAGCGCCGGCGACGCGCTGCTCGGCCAGGTGGGCACGCTGCTCAAGACCAAGATCCGCTGGCGCGACACGCTCGCGCGGCTCGGCGGTGATGAGTTCGCGGTGCTGCTCGAGAGCTGCTCGCTCGACGAGGCGATGCGCATGGCCGAGCAGCTCTGCGAGACGATCCGCAACTACAAGTTCGTCTGGGAGGAGCGCACGTTCCGCCTCGGCTGCAGCATCGGCGTCGTGCCGATGACCGGCGAGAGCGAGGACGTGGCGGCGCTGCTGTCCGCGGCCGACAGCGCCTGCCAGGCGGCGAAGGAGGCCGGCCGCAACCGCGTCTACAGCTTCCAGGAAAACGACATCGACCTGATGCGCCGCCGCCGCGAGATGCAGTGGGCGGCGCGCATCAACAACGCGCTCGAGGAATCGCGCTTCGAGCTGTTCCGCATGACGATCCAGCCGCTGCAGCGTCCCGACCCCGGCGCGCACTACGAGCTGCTGCTGCGCATGAAGGACGAGAACGGCAAGATCGTCTCGCCCGACAACTTCATCAATGCGGCCGAGCGCTACGGCCTCACGCCCGCGATCGACCGCTGGGTGATCGAGAACGCGCTGCGCTGGCTGGTCTCGGAGGCGGACGAGCGCGAGCGCCTCTCGATGTGCTCGATCAACCTGTCCGGCCAGAGCCTGGGCGACGACAAGTTCCTGCCGTTCGTGATCGACCAGTTCCACCGCAGCGGCATCGACGCCAGCAAGATCTGCTTCGAGATCACCGAGACCGCGGCGATCCCCAGCTTCTCGCAGGCGAACCGCTTCATCCAGGCGCTCAAGGAGCTCGGCTGCCGGTTCGCGCTCGACGACTTCGGCACGGGCCTGTCGTCGTTCGGCTACCTCAAGCACTTCCCGGTGGACTTCCTCAAGATCGACGGCAGCTTCGTCAAGGAAATCCTGCACGACCCGATCGACCGCGAGATGGTGCGCTCGATCAACGAGATCGGGCACCTGACCGGCAAGCAGACGATCGCCGAGTTCGCCGAGAACGCCGAGATCATCACGATGCTGCAAGAACCTCGGCGTCGACTACGCGCAGGGCTACGGCATCTCCTCGCCGCAGCGGATCATCAAGCTCGCCGTCAACGGCTGAGCCGGCACCTCTGCTAGAGCGTCACGTCCCATTGCAGCCGTACTCGCCAGTCATGCGCCGCGCCATCGGGGTCGTCGACTTCGAGGCGCGAGACGTCCGGCGTTGAGCTTGTTGGCGATGGCCTTTGAAGAACCAGTTCGCGCCGAAGGTCAGTTCGTCGCGACGATCCTCGGTGTCGGCATCCGGATCGACGGTCGCGTACCGCAATGCCAGTTCCAGCGGTCGGGGCCAGCCGGACCAGGCCTCGTGAAAGAAAGTACCCCGCCTGCGCATACAGCCCGCGTATGACGCGTCGTCTCGCCGGCGACGCGATCATCGACGGTCTTCTCGTGCCATTCCTGCTGCCACGAAAAGCCGCGCCACTGGTATGCCGATTCGACCATCCATTGCTCGACCTGGTACTGGTCGACCTCGCCCGTGGCGAAGCCATCGAGATTGCCACCGCCATCCGACGAGAAGCGCGTGTAGCGGCTGCGATTGCGCACGGCCGCGACGGCGATTGGAGCCCGCGGGCTCCGCGCGCCGGCGTCCGACATCGCTCTGCGAGAACTCGAGCACGCGGCCGTTCGGGTTCCACTGGACGCGCGGCCAGGTACATCGGTTCGCCGCCGTCGTTGAAATGGCCGCGACCGGCGCCGCCGAACACGCCCGCCCATGCGCTCACGTCGGCGGCGCCGCCGCGACGCGAGGCGGCCGAACAGCATCGCGCCCTGCTGCCGGTCGATCGTGAATTCACGATTGACGATCGACCGGTCGACGAACTGCAGCGTAGCCCGACGAATCGCGCCGCTCGCGGTTGTACTCCGCCTTCCATTGGCCGAAGCGCACGCCGAACGCTTCGCTCGGGCTCGATCGTGACTCGCAGGTCGAGCTGGACGGGGCCGTCGAGCTCCGTTTCGGAGTAGAGCGTCAGCCATTCGGCGCCCAGTTGCGTGTCGAGCTTGAAGCGGGCCCGTCGAATCTCGAAGTCCGAGCCGGGCGGCATATCGATCGCCGCGATGGTTCTCGGGTCGTCGTCGAACGGATCGCTGTAGCGGAGCTGGACTCGAACCGCTGGTTCGAACCGCCAGCCGCCGCCGGGCGAGGCAATCTCGAGACCCTTGTCGCCGTATTCGGCGCTCCAGCCGGCCGTTTGCCCATTGCCCGGCGTCGCATGTGCGCTTTCCTGCGCGGGGGCCGGCGCTCCGGCGGCGGTTGCGGCCGCGGCCGACGGCGGCGAGGCCTGCGATGCGGTTACGACCCACAGCGTGGCGGCGATCTGCCGGCGCATCGGTGTGTCTCAACGGCTCATTCGAAGCGCATGGAGAGGTCGATCGCGCGCACGTGCTTGGTCAGCGCGCCGATCGAGACGAAATCGACGCCGGTCTCGGCGATCGGCGCGCAGCGTCTCGAGCGTGACGCTGCCCGAGGCCTCGAGCTTCATCGGTCCGTTGCGGTGGCCGAGGTTCATCGCCACTGCCGCGCGCAGGTCCGTCGAGGCTGAACTCGTCGAGCAGCGCCATGTCGGCGCCGCGCGTCGAGCGCCTGGCGCAGCTCGTCCAGCGTTTCGACCTCCACCTCGACCGGGACGGCCGCTCCCGAGCGCGCGCGCCGCCGCGACCGCGGCGGCGATCGAGCCCGCGGCCAGGATGTGGTTCTCCTTGATCAGGATGCCGTCGTAGAGGCCGATCCGGTGATTGCGTACCGCCGCCGCAGCGGACCGCGTACTTCTGTGCGGTGCGCAAACCCGGAAGCGTCTTGCGCGTGTCGAGCAGCTGGCAGCGCGTCCCCGCAACCACGTCGACCCAGCGGCGCGACCGTGGTCGCGGTGCCGGACAGCGTCTGCAGGAAATTGAGCGCCGCGCGCTCGCCGGTGAGCAGCGCCCGCGCGGGCCCTGCAAGCCGGCAAAGCAGCGCGCCCGGCATCGACGCAGTCGCCTTCGCCGCCTGCCACTGCGACGTCGACGCGCGGATCGATCTGGCGGAACACCTCGTCGAACCAGGGCCGTCCGCAGACGACCGCGGGCTCGCGCGTGATCACCGTGGCGCGTCCGTGCGCGGTCCGCAGGCACGAGCGCCGCCGTCAGATCGCCAGTGCCCACGTCCTCCTCGATCGCGCGCGCGACCGTCTGGACAAGATCTGTAGGAGGGGCGGGCATCGATCGATGCGTCTCAGACAAGAAACCCGGCCGCGGCCGGGTTTCTGTCGAATCCGCTCAGAGCCAGATGAATCGCTCGCTGATCTGGCTCTGAGCCGAATGTCTAGAAGGGCAGGCCGTGCGTCGCGGCGCCCATGCAGAGCAGCATCGGGATCGACAGCACGAAGTTGATGCGCGAGGCCATGCGTCGCGGTCTTGCGCGCCGCGGCCTTCTCCTCGTCGCTCGCAGGCACGATGCCGAGCACCTTCTTCTGGTTGGGCCAGATCAGCGCCCAGACGTTGAACAGCATGATCGTGCCCAGCCAGGCGCCGAGGCCGATGATGAGCTGGTAGTAGTTGAACGGGTCGGAGCCGGCCGCCGAGCGTGAACGCGCCGACGAAGTTCCCGGCGCGCAGCAGATACCATGCGCCGGTGAGCCAGGTGGCGAGCGCCGCCCAGCGGAACCAGAACAGCGCGCGGGGCGCAACGTACTTGGCGATGCCGGCACCGCCCGGCCCGCCCTTGTCCGCGGCGGCGACACCGAGCGCCGGAATCTGCACGACGTTGAAGTACCAGAGCAGCCCGATCCACATCACGCCGGAGAGGATGTGCAGCCAGCGCGCGAGCCCGAGCTCGTGGAATCCGGTCGGCGCGATCAGGAACATGACGATCAATGCGATGACGACCCCGGTCGTGATCGCGCCTCGCACGGAATTGAGCGGATTCATCAATCGAGCCCTCCCAGTGTGAAAATCTTTCAGTTCTGTCCGGGTGTTAGCCCGGCCCGGGGCCTGCAAGCGGCATTGAAGAATAGGCGACGCACCCCCATAATTCAACGCCTCGCGCGCACCCGGGTGCATTGAGCATGGACGAGCTCCGCCCGGCTTCCCCCTGCATCCAGGTCTGCGTTCTCGACGCGGCGGCGCGCTGCACCGGCTGTGGGCGCACGATCGACGAGATCGCGCGCTGGTCGCAGATGAGCGCGCCGGAGCAGTGGGCCGTTGTCATGCGGCTGGCGCGCGAACGAGGTAACCGGGCTCAGTCGTCGCCGAGCTAGGCGTCCGGGCAGTCGCGGTGTCAGTGAAGAATCAGGAGTCGGCCGCGCATGCGGCCGCGAGGTGAACGAAGTGGACGTGACCGAACGGATCCAGCAGCAACTCAACTCGAATCGAGTCGTGCTCTTCATGAAGGGCACGCCGGACTTCCCGCAGTGCGGTTTTTCCGCCGCGGCGTCGCGCGCGCTCGCTGCCTGCGGCGCCGAGTTCGCGTCGGTCAACATCTTCGAGGACCCGGAACTGCGACCCCCATAATTCAACGTCTTGCGAGCACCCGGGTGCATTGAGCATGGACGAGCTCCGCCCGGCTTCCCCCTGCATCCAGGTCTGCGTGCTCGACGCGGCGGCGCGCTGCACCGGCTGTGGCCGCACGATCGACGAGATCGCGCGTTGGTCGCAGATGAGCGCGCAGGAGCAGTGGGCCGTCGTCATGCGGCTCGCGGGCGAACGCGGTGACCGGGCTCAGTCGTCGCAGAGCTAGGCGGCCCGGGTACCGCCTGTCAGTGAGGAATCAGGAGTTGGCCGCGCACGCGGCCCCGAGGTGAGCGAAGTGGACGTGACCGAACGGATACAACAGCAGCTCAAGTCGAACCGGGTCGTGCTCTTCATGAAGGGCACGCCGGACTTCCCGCAGTGCGGTTTCTCCGCCGCGGTGTCGCGCGCGCTCGCTGCCTGCGGCGCCGAGTTCGCGTCGGTTAACATCTTCGAGGATCCCGAGCTGCGCGAAGCGCTCAAGCGCTATTCGAACTGGCCGACCTACCCGCAGCTCTACGTCAACGGCGAGCTGATCGGCGGTGCCGATATCATCCAGGAGATGCACCGCTCCGGCGAACTCAGGCAGCTCATCGAGGACACGCGTACCGCCTGAGCCTCTGAGCGGCCGCCTCATGCCGGCCGGCGCGTCCCGCCAGCGTCGTCGTCGGACGCCATGCCCGCTTCCTGCGCCGTCTCTTCGCGGGAAGCGCGCGAGCGCTTCCTCGTACATCCCGCGAAACCGGTTGCACACGGCGCAGAAGAGCTCCGCCGTCCGTTGTGCGTCGTAGATGGCCGAATGGGCGCCCGCCGGATCCCATCCGAACCCTGCGGCGACGACCGCCCGCGCGAGCACCGTCTGGCCCGAAGGCCACGCCGCCCAGCGTCGCCGTATCGAAGCTCGAGAACGGGTGAAACGGGTTGCGCTTCATGTCGGTGCGAGCCACCGCTGCATTCAGGAATGCGAGGTCGAACGAAGCGTTGTGGCCGACCAGCACCGCCCGGGTGCAATCCGACTCGCGGACCGCACGACGCACGTCGCGAAAGAGGAGCGTGAGCGCTTCCTTTTCCGGGATTGCAGGTCGCAGCGGATGATGCGGATCGATGCCGATCACGGCCAGCGAGGCGGGATCCAGCCGCGACCCGTGGAAGGGCTGCACGTGGTAGCGATGCGTGGGGCCCGGACGCAGGTCGCCCATCGGCGTCATCTCGACCAGCACCGCGGCGATCTCGAGCAGCGCGTCGGTCGAGGAGTTGAAGCCGCCGGTCTCCACGTCGACCACGACCGGCAGGAAGCCGCGGAAGCGGTCGGCGATGCGCGGCGCCCCGGGGTACGCGCTCATGCGTCGACCAGCCGCCAGGCAACGGTCGCCCCCGCGCGCAGCGGCACGAGCGAGCCATCCCCGAAGGGGTAGTCGGCTGGCACCTGCCAGGACTTGCGCTCGAGCGTGAGCGTGCCCGGATTGCGCGGGACGCCGTAGAAGTCGGCGCCGCGCTCCGAGGCGAAGGCCTCGAGCCGGTCGAGGCGGCCCGCCTGATCGAAGACTTCCGCATAGAGCTCGAGCCCGGCGTGCGCGGAATAGATGCCCGCGCAGCCGCAGTCGGCCTCTTTAGCGCCGCGCTCGTGCGGGGCGCTGTCCGTGCCGAGAAAGAACCGCGCATCGTCGCCCGTCGCGGCCTCGATGAGCGCCTCGCGGTCGCGTTCGCGCTTGAGCACCGGCAGGCAGTAATGGTGCGGCCGCAGGCCACCCTCGAAGAGCGCGTTGCGGTTGAGCAGCAGGTGCTGCGGCGTGATCGTCGCGGCCACGCCCGGTCGCGCGCTGCGCACGAACTCGACCGCGGCCCGGGTCGTGACATGCTCGAAGACGACCTTGAGTTCGGGCAGCCGCTCGATGACGCGCGCGAGCACTCGGTCGATGAACGCCTGCTCCCGGTCGAACACGTCGATGCGCGGGTCGGTGACCTCGCCGTGTACCTGCAGCACGAGCCCGAGCTCCGCCATGGCCTCGAGCGCCCGCCACACCCGCTCGATCGAGGTCACGCCGGCGTCCGAATGCGTCGTCGCCCCCGCCGGATAAAGCTTGGCGCCGACGACGAACCCGGCGGCGCTCGCGCGCCGCAGCTCCTCCACCGTCGTCCTGTCCGTGAGGTAGAGAGTCATGATGGGCTCGAAGTCCACGCCTGCGGGTAACGCATCGACGATGCGCGCGCGGTACGCGGTCAGTCCGGCCGTGTCGGTCATCGGCGGCTTCAGGTTCGGCATCACGAGCGCGCGCGCGAACCGCTGCGCGGTGTGCGGCAGCACGGCGGCGAGCTGCGCGCCGTCACGCAGATGCAGGTGCCAGTCGTCGGGCCTGCGCAGCGTGAGGCGCCTCGTCACGGGCGATCCAGGCGGCCGAGGAACGCCGGGTCAGCCAGGAGCCGCGACGCAAAGCGTACGCCGAAGCCGGTGAATTCGGTCGGCACGTGCGCGAGGCCGCCCTTGCGGTCGCTTGCCGACAGGTCGAGGTGCACCCAGGGGAGCGTTGCGGGCACGAAGCGGTTGAGGAACCGCGCGGCCAGGATGTGATCACCCTCTGCCTTCGAGCGCGCATTGCAGCACGTCGGCAATGGGGCTCTCGAGATCGCTGTCGAAATCCTCGTCCATCGGGAAGCACCAGACCCGCTCGCCGCTCGTACGGCCGACGCGCTGCAGGTCCTCGTGCAGCTCCGTCCGGTTGGTGAATGCGCCGCTGTAGCGTTCCGTGAGCGCGTTGACACAGGCGCCCGTCAACGTCGCGAAGTCGAGCATCAGCGACGGACGCTCGCGCGCCGCGAGCGCAAGCGTGTCGGCGAGCACCATTCGGCCCTCGGCGTCGCTGTGCACGACCTGTATGGTTACGCCGTTGAGCGCGCGGACCACCTCCTGCGGACGATAAGCGCGCGGGCCGATCTGGTTCTCGGTGATCGCGAGCCAGCAGTCGACCTCGAACGGCATGCGGCGGCGCGTGAGCGCCAGCAGTGTTCCGACCGCGACAGCGCTGCCCTGCATGTCACCGTGCATCAGGTACATGCTGCGGTGCGTCTTGAGATTGACCCCGCCCGTGTCGAAGCAGATGCCCTTGCCGACGAGGGCGAGGCGGCGTGAGACGCGCCGTCGCGGACGGTATCGCAGCCGGACGATGCCCGACGCACGATGGTCGTTGCCGCGCGACACGGCGAGGAACGCGCCGGCACCCAGGCGACGGAGGCTGCGCTCGTCGTAGAAGCGGAAACCCCAGCCTTCGCGCGTCGCGAGCGAACGAAGGATCCGCCGGTAACCCGCGGCATCGAGCTCGTTGGGCGGCAGCATCGCGAGCCAGCGCGCAAGGTGATTGCCTTCGGCCTCCGCGGCGGTCGCGACCAGATCGAGCCCGCCGCCGGCGAGCGACACGTGCCGCAGGTCGCTGCCGTGCGGGCGCGTCGAGCGGCGGGCGGGCATGGGTGCGGCCGTCGCGAGCGCCGCGCTCGCGAGCGCCTCGAGCGCCGCGCGGCCCTGGGCCGCCGGCAGTCCGACTGCATGCAGCGCAAGCTCCGAGACGCCGGGCTTCAGCGCCTCGCGCAGCAGCCGGCCGGCGAGCTGCAGACGCTGGAAGGCGCTGGCCTCCCGCTTGACGAAACCGACGACGGCGAGGGTCGCGCGCCGGTTCGGCAGTCGCGCGGTGAGCACGGGTTGCGGCTCCGCGAGACGGCCGGCCCGGTACAGCTGTTGCCACAGGTCCGCGATACGGGAGGCTCGCGAGTGCCTCGCGCGCGTCCTCTGCCGGCAGCATCAGGACGGCCGCATCAGCTCGCGCAAGCGTGGCCTCGCGTAACGCGCCGGAGGTGGCGCGCAGCTCGACGCGCGGAGCACTTGGCAATGATTGCGACACGGTGTTGCCTTGACCCTTTAGTGACGAGCCCCGATCATTACGGCCACTTAGATCAGGGCGACCCGCGGTCGCAGGCGGCGGCCGCTCGGCGACGCGGCATGCTAGCAGGGCATGCAGGGCAAATCATAACCGAGTGCAGCGCGCAGCCAGCGCGACTGCGGCGGGAGTCACGGCTGATGTTCGAAGCATCCAAGATCGACGACGTTGATCCGGCCGAGACGCGCGAATGGCTCGAGTCCATCGATTCGGTGCTGCGCGTGCACGGCGCCGAACGCGCGCACTATCTGCTCGAGCGCGTCATCGACCACACGCGGCGTTCCGGCGCCTACCTGCCGTTCAAGCCCAACACGGCCTACGTCAACACGATCTCCCCCGGCCAGGAGAAGGAGTACCCGGGCGACCGCTCGATCGAGCGCCGGCTCGAGGCGTACATCCGCTGGAACGCGATGGCGATGGTCGTGCAGGCGAATCGCCAGAGCTCGGAGTACGGCGGGCACATCGCGAGCTATGCGTCGGCGGCGACCCTGTACGAAGTCGGCTTCAACCATTTCTGGCACGCCCCGGGCGAATCGCATCCGGGCGACATGGTGTTCATCCAGGGACACTCCTCCCCGGGCATCTACTCACGCGCATTTCTCGAGGGCCGGCTCACCGAGGAGCAGCTCCAGCATTTCCGCGAGGAGGTCGGCGGACGGGGGCTGTCCTCCTATCCGCATCCGTGGCTGATGCCGGGGTTCTGGCAGTTCCCGACGGTGTCGATGGGCCTGGGGCCCATGATGGCCATCTACCAGGCGCGCTTCGTACGTTACCTCGAGCACCGCGGCCTCGTGCCGGTCAGCGACCGCAAGGTCTGGTGCTTCCTCGGCGACGGCGAGATGGACGAGCCGGAGTCGCTGGGTGCGATCACGATGCCGGTGCGCGAGAAGCTCGACAACCTGGTGTTCGTCATCAACTGCAACCTGCAGCGGCTCGACGGGCCCGTGCGCGGCAATGGCAAGATCATCCAGGAGCTCGAAGCCGCGTTCCTGGGCGCCGGCTGGAACGTGATCAAGGTCATCTGGGGCTATCGGTGGGATCCGCTCCTCGCCCGCGACGAGAAGGGGTTGCTGCGCCGCCTGATGATGGAGTGCGTCGACGGCGAGTACCAGAACTTCAAGGCGAAGGGCGGTGCCTACACTCGCGAGAATTTCTTCGGCAAGTATCCCGAGCTCAAGGAGATGGTCGCCAACATGTCGGACGACGACATCTGGCGCCTGAATCGTGGCGGGCACGATGCCCGCAAGGTGTACAACGCGTATCTCGCCGCGGTGACACACAAGGACCAGCCGACCGTGATCCTCGCCAAGACGGTGAAGGGCTACGGCATGGGCCGCGCCGGCGAGGGGCAGAACATCACTCATCAGCAGAAGAAGCTCGACGACGAGGCGCTCAAGGCGTTCCGCGACCGGTTCAACATCCCGGTCACCGACCAGGGCATCAGCGACGTGGCCTACTTCCGCCCCGCCGAGGGGAGCGAGGAGCTCGCGTATCTGCACGATCGGCGCAAGGCGCTGGGCGGCTATCTGCCCTCGCGCCGCGCGACCGCGCCGCCGCTCGCGGTGCCAGGGCTCGACATCTTCGGGCCGCTGCTGGCGGCGAGCGGCGAGCGGGAGTTCTCCACGACCATGGCGCTGGTGCGGATGCTCTCGATCCTCGTCAAGGACAAGACCATCGGCGCACACATCGTGCCGATCGTGCCGGACGAGGCGCGCACCTTCGGCATGGAGGGTATGTTCCGGCAGATCGGCATCTATTCGTCGATGGGGCAGCTCTACACACCGCAGGACGCCGATCAGCTTCTCTATTACAAGGAAGACAAGAAGGGGCAGATCCTCGAGGAGGGCATCAACGAGGCGGGCTCGATGTGCAGCTGGATCGCCGCGGGCACGGCGTATTCGAACCACGGCGTGAACATGGTGCCCTTCTACCTCTTCTACTCGATGTTCGGCTTCCAGCGCATCGGCGATTTCTGCTGGGCCGCCGGCGACATGCGCTCTCGCGGCTTCCTGATCGGCGGCACGGCCGGGCGCACGACGCTGGCCGGCGAAGGGCTGCAGCACCAGGACGGCCACAGCCAGCTCGTGGCATCGACGATTCCGAACTGCGTGGCCTACGACCCGTGCTACGCCTACGAGCTCGCGGTCATCGTCCAGGACGGGCTCAGGCGGATGTTCCAGGACCAGGAGTCCGTCTTCTACTACGTCACATGCATGAACGAGAACTACGAGCACCCCGCGCTCCCGAAAGGCGTGGAGGAGGGCATCCTGCGCGGGATGTATCTGCTGCACATCGGCAACCCGGGTCGCGTCAGGGTCAACCTGCTCGGATCGGGCACCATCCTCCGCGAAGTGCTGGCCGCGGCGGAGCTTCTCGAGGAGGAATTCGGCGTTCCGGCGGACGTGTTCAGCGCTACGAGCTTCTCGGAACTCCGCCGCGAGGCGCTCGATGCCGAGCGCTGGAACCTGCTGCATCCCGGTGAGCGCCGCCGCATCCCCTACGTCGGCCAGTGCCTCGCCGGTCACGACGGGCCCTTCGTCGCGGCGACCGACTACATGCGCACGGTGCCCGACCAGATCCGCCAGTGGGTGCCCGGGCGGTATCACGTGCTCGGCACGGACGGCTATGGGCGCAGCGATTCGCGTGCGGCGTTGCGCGGATTCTTCGAGGTCGACCGGCGCTATATCGCGCTCGCGGCGCTGAAGGCGCTCGCCGACGATGGCCGCCTCGACCTGGGCACGGTGCGCGGCGCGATCGCGCGGTTCGGCATCGACCCCGACAAGCCCAATCCCGTGACGGTGTAGGCGGGCTCGCTGTGGCCGTTCCGATCGAAATCCGCGTTCCCGATCTCGGCGACTTCAAGGACGTCGAGGTGATCGACGTCATCGTCAAGGTCGGCGACACCGTCGCGACGGAAGCGCCGTTGATCACGCTCGAGACCGAGAAGGCCACGATGGACGTGCCTTCGCCCGCGAGTGGGACGATCCGCGAGCTCAAGATCAAGCGAGGGGATCGCGTCTCGAAGGGCGACCTGATCGCGGTCGTGGACCCGGACGCGGCCGAGCCGGCCGCGACGACGGAGCCGGCCGCCGCTGCACAGCCCGCGCCGGCCACCAAGCCCGCTCCGCCACCGGCCGCGCCTGCGACGACGCAACGTCCCGCCGCGATGACGCCGCCGGCGGCGCTCGCGGCAGCGCCATCCGTAATCGACGAGCCGGGTTTTTCGCGAGCGCACGCCGGGCCCTCGGTCAGGCGGTTTGCACGCGAGCTCGGCGTGGATCTCGCGCGCGTCACGGGCACCGGGCTCAAGGGCCGGATCATGGCCGACGACGTCAAGGCGCACGTCAAGCGGTTGCTCACCGGGCCCGCGGCCGTCTCCGGCGGCGGCGCGCTGCCTGCGCTCCCCCAGGTCGACTTCGCGGCCTTCGGACCGATCGAGCGTCGGCCGCTCACCCGCATCCAGAAGATCGCCGGCCCGCGACTGCACGCGAGCTGGGTCAACATTCCGCACGTAACGCAGTTCGACGAAGCGGACATCACCGAGCTCGAGGAAACGCGCACCCGTCTCAAGGAGGAGGCTGCGGCGCGGGGTATCAAGCTCACGCCCCTGGCATTCGTCCTGCGCGCATGCGCAAAGGCGCTGCAGGCCTTTCCGCATTTCGCCTCGTCCCTCGATGCAGCCGCGGGCGAGCTCGTCGTCAAGAAATACCTGCACATCGGCTTCGCGGCCGACACGCCGGGCGGACTGGTCGTGCCGGTGGTGCACGACGCCGATCGCAAGGATGTCTACGAGCTCGCGCGTGAGCTCGCGGCGCTTTCCGAGAAGGCTCGGGCCGGCAAGCTCGCGGCCGCGGACATACAGGGTGGGTGCTTCACGGTGTCCAGCCTCGGCGGGATCGGCGGCACCGCATTCACGCCGATCATCAACGCACCGGAAGTCGCGATCCTCGGCGTTTCGCGTTCTGTGCACCGTCCGGTGCTCGAAGGCTCGGCGTTCGTGCCGAGACTGATGTTGCCGCTCTCGCTGTCCTACGACCATCGAGTGATCGATGGCGCCGACGCCGTGCGTTTCACCACCGCGCTCGGCAAGCTGCTCGCCGATCCGAAGGGCCTGCTGGAGGCGATTCCGTGAAGGGGGACGGCACCCTCGACGTCAAGGTTCCCGATCTTGGCGACTTCAAGGACGTCGCCGTCATCGACGTCCTGGTGACGGCCGGCGATACCGTTGCAATCGACACGCCGCTGATCACGGTCGAGAGCGATAAAGCAGCCTTGGACGTGCCGTCGCCGGCGGCCGGTGTCGTCGCGGAGATCACCGTCAAGAAGGGCGACCGGGTCAACACCGGCAGCCTGATCGCGCGGCTACGATCGGAGAAAGCTGCGCGCTCCGACGCCGCGGATACATCCCGCAAAGACGATACCGCCCCGCACGTCTCGCTGCGCGAGAGTGAGCCCTTCGGCGGCGAGCCATACATGGACACAGTGCCGATCGAGCCGATGGACGCGGGTGGCGCAGTCAACGCGCCATCGGTGCCGGTCGCCGCGCCGGCGCAGCCTGCGTCGCATTCCGCGCCGCCACCGGCCGCCACGTCCGGCACATACGATTTCGACCTGGTCGTTCTGGGCGCAGGCCCGGGTGGCTATACCGCGGCATTCCGCGCTGCCGACCTGGGGCTGAAGGTCTGCCTCATCGAGCGCTGGCCGCAACTGGGCGGCGTGTGTCTCAACGTCGGCTGCATCCCATCGAAAGCGCTGCTGCACGCCGCGCGCGTCATCGAGGAGGCGGACGCGATGTCCTCGCACGGCATCGTCTTCGGCCCGCCCGCGATCGATGCCGCGCGGCTGCGCGAGTGGAAGGACCGTGTCGTGTCCAGGCTCGCGGGCGGTCTCGCCGGACTGGCGCGGCAGCGCAAGGTGACGGTGATCCAGGGCAGCGGCCGCTTTACTGGTCCGCACGAGCTCGCCGTCTCCGGTCGATCGGAGTCGCGGTCGATCCGTTTCGCCCAATGCATCGTCGCCGCGGGGTCCGAACCCGTCCGATTGCCGGGCCTGCCCGAGGATCCCCGGATCATCGACTCGACGGGTGCGCTCGAGCTCGATCTTCCCGGCAGCATGCTGGTGATCGGTGGCGGGATCATCGGCCTCGAGATGGCGACGGTCTACCAGGCGCTCGGCGTCAAGGTCAGCGTCGTCGAGCTCACCGACGGCCTGATGCCCGGCTGCGACCGCGACCTCGTCAAGCCGCTCGAGAAGCGCATCGCGAGCCGCTACGAGAACGTGTGGACCGGCACGCGCGTCACCTCGGTCGAGGCCCGCGCCGAGGGCCTCACGGTCGCCTTCGCGGGCAGCCGCGCGCCGCAGGCTGCAGTCGTTCGATCGCGTCCTGGTGAGCGTCGGGCGATCGCCGAACGGCGCGCGCATCGGCGCCGACGCCGCCGGTGTGAAGCTGGGCGAGCACGGGTTCATCACCGTCGATCGGCAGATGCGCACCAGCCAGCCGCACATCTTCGCGATCGGCGACATCGCCGGCCCGCCGATGCTTGCGCACAAGGCGACGCACGAAGGCAAGGTCGCAGCCGAAGTCGCGGCCGGCCAGAAGAGCAGCTTCGACGCGCGCGTTATTCCGTCGGTCGCCTACACGGACCCCGAGATCGCGTGGGTCGGCCTCACCGAGACCGACGCGCGCTCACGCGGAGTCGAATACGAGAAGGGTGTCTTTCCTTGGGCCGCGAGCGCGCGATCACTTACGCTCGGCCGTGACGAGGGCTTGACGAAGCTGCTGTTCGATCCTGCGACGCATCGCCTGCTCGGCGGCGGGATCGTGGGGCCCAATGCCGGCGACCTGATCTCGGAGGTGGCGCTCGCGATCGAGATGGGCGCCGATGCGGCCGACATCGCGCTCACGGTGCATCCGCATCCGACGCTCTCCGAGACCGTCGCGATGGCGGCGGAAGCGTTCGATGGAACGCTCACCGACCTGTACTTTCCGCGCCGCAAGGCCGCGGCGGCGTGCGGAACACGGGCAGAAGCCGGATATTGCTCGAAAAGTCCATGCGCGCGGCCGGCGCGGTCGCTTAGAAAACGGCTGACACGTTGCGCCTGGCGTCAGTGCGCCGCCGCAGGCTTTCGCTCGGGTCATGACGGTGCAACAGCGTTCTGACCGTCGAGCACGGCGAGCCCGCCGGCGACAATGCCGACGGCGGCGTTGGCCAGCATCGGCGTCAGCGCGCCGAGCACCGCGCCGACGCCGGGGATCTGCGCCGCATCGACGGCCGCGTCTTTTATCCATTCGCCGACGGCGTGGACGCCGTGGATGAGGATGCCGCCGCCGACCAGGAACATCGCCGCCGTGCCCGCGACGGCCAGCGCCTTCATCAGCCAGGGGGCCGCGCGCAGGATGCCGAGGGCCGCAGACGCCGCGTTCGCCATGCGGCTCTTAATCACGCACGCCATGGACGAGAGGCGTCCCTTGGGAGACCTGTCATTCTTCGGGCTGCTCGCGAGCCCCGATGGGTCATACACCGTCAACCTGAAAGAGTTTCCACAGTGGTCACCGCTCGACACGCGCCTGAGGGTTCTGCGTGAAGCGGAAGTCATGGAGAGTTTCGCGCCGGCACTCAAGGCCAGGGGATTCAGAGATTCCGACCTGGAGACCTTGCGAACCTACATCTCGAGTCATGACCCCGATCGGGCGGCCTTCGCTGGCAACAAGGAGCTGATCGAGTCGTTTGACGATGTCGGCTACGAGGCGCGTAGACGCGGGGCAAGCCATGGACCGAGAAGAGGTCATGGCATTTGTGTACCAGCAAGCGCAGATCGCTGGTGAAGCAGAGCGGCAATGGGCGATAGGTTTGCTCGACGCGCTCGACAAGCAACGCCGACGCATACTGGCTTCATTCTTTGCGGAGCTCGTCACCACGCAGGTGTTTGGCCGCCCACGCAGCCCGTCGAGGAGCTTCTCGACTCGCGATCGCGCCGCTCATTTCAGGTGCAGTACGTTCAAGCGATCAAGCAACGGGATGTCGAGCTGATGAGGGGCCAACGATGAACTCACGGTCGGATCGCACTGGATCTTCTTTTCGCATCGGGCCGTTCGCGGCGGTACCGGTCTGACAGTCACCCCTTAGGCTCGCACAAGCTGGCAGCAGCGTCAGGGCCGGGCTCGTCGTCGATTCCAGACGGTCTGGCATACGTTGACGGTAGCGGGCGGCTGGACGATTCGATGCAATACCGGCACTTCGCTCGAGCTCACCGCCGAGCGAGTGGCATCGACCTCCAACATTTTCGGGAACGTGACATCGTCTTGACGCGATCTTCTCGAAGCCCTCGTAGCACAGGAACAGGCCACCAACCATCATCAGCGGCGTGACCGCCCACGGCAGCAACGCGCTGATCGCCAGCGCGGCGGGCACCAGGATCAGCTTGTTGCGCACCGAGCCTTTCGCCACCGCCCACACCACCGGCAACTCGCGGTCGGCGCGCACCCCGCTGACCTGCTCCGCGTTCAGCGCGAGGTCGTCGCCGAGCACGCCGGCGGTCTTCTTCGCAGCGACCTTGGTCATCACCGCCATGTCGTCGAGGATCGTGGCGATGTCGTCGAGCAGCGTCAGCAGGCTGGAGGCCATGGGCGGTCCGCATCGCGGTGATGGCCGCGGTCCGGCGTGATTGTAAGGGAGCACGCGCCTGGCCCGGGCCAGCGCCGCAGGTCGCCGGCGCTCAGCTGCGGCCGTGCCGGGTTGCGGTGTCGGCCGCCTGCTTCAGGGCGGCCAGGTACTCGGCCTCGTCGGGCGGCTGGCCGCTCCGCTGGCTCTGCCAGAGTGCTTCGGCGAGGCACTCGATCATCCGGTGCTCGGCCGCATGCCTGTCCCCGAGGCGCCGTGTGAGCGTGGCGTGGAGCTCGCGTATACCGGCGGGTCGGTCGGTGCCGACCTGCTCTCGCACTGCGAGGTGCAATCCCAGGTGCAGGAACGGATTGGTCGCACCACCGTCGGGCGTGTAGTCGCGCTCGAGCGCATCCGGTCCCGACTCGAGCAAGGCGTGGTATTCCGGATGCAGCTCGACGACGCTCACGATCTGGGCATGCAGGGGCTCGAGCGGCAGTCCTTCGCGGTGTCGGCGCCAGGCCTCTACATAGAGCGCACGGAGACCCTCGCGGCCCATGTCGTGAAAGACCGGCATGCGGGCGGCTCAGGACCTCGCGGCCGTGCTCGAGTCGGCGCGCGTCTTCGGACGGTAGGCACACAGGTCGATGACCGGGCACGCCGGGCAGTCGGGTCGGCGTGCCTTGCACACGTATCGACCGTGGAGAATCAGCCAGTGGTGCGCATGCGGCAGGAACTCGCCAGGCACGACTTTCATGAGCTTGTCTTCGACCGCCCGAACCGTGGCGCCGGGGGCCAGCCCGGTCCGGTTCGCGACCCTGAAGATATGCGTGTCGACCGCGATGGTGGGCTCGCCGAAGGCGACGTTGAGAATCACGTTCGCCGTCTTGCGGCCGACCCCCGGCAGCGATTCGAGCGCCTCGCGGTCCGCAGGCACGCGCCCGCCGTGCCGTTCGATCAGCATCCGGCAGGTGGCGATGATGTTTTTTGCCTTTCCCTGGTACAGGCCGATCGAGCGGATGCGGCTCGCGAGCCCGTCGACGCCGAGCGCGAGCATCGCCTCCGGTGTATTGGCCTTCGCAAAGAGCGTCCGCGTCGCGACATTCACGCTCTTGTCCGTGGCCTGCGCCGAAAGTATGACGGCCACCAGCAGTTCGAAGGGTGTCGAGTACTCGAGCTCCGTGCTGGGTGACGGATTCGCATCTCGCAGGCGGCGGAAGAACTCCCGGCGATCCGCGGGCTTCAAGTGCGGCTGTCCCCGAAGGCGAGCGCTGCGTCGCGCCGGTCGAGCCGCCCCTGTGCCAGCCGGTTGCGTCCGGCGAGCATCAATCCGAGCAGGATGAACGCACCCGGCGGAAGCAGCACGAGCAGCAGACCGTGCCGTTCCGGAAAGAGCGTGAGCTGCATCCCCGACCACGCCGGTCCAAGCACTGCGTCGAGCCCCGCGCCGAGCGAGCCTCGACCGAGCAGCTCGCGGCTTGCCCCCAGGGCGAGGAGCACCAGCAGGAAGCCCGTCCCCATCGCGAGCGCATCGAGCATCGCGGGCCAGGGCGAACGCCGGGCGGCGAAGGACTCCGCCCGCGCCAGCACCAGGCAGTTGGTGACGATCAACGGCAGGAAGATCCCGAGCCCCGCATGGATCGCGGGCATCCAGGCGGCCAGCGTGAGCTCGACGACCGTGACCGCCGAGGCGATCACGACGACGAATACGGCGATCCGGATCTCGGGCAGCAGCCAGCGTCCGATCACCGCAGCAAGCGCATTGCTGATCAGGAGCACCGCGATGGTTGCGAGCCCGAGGCCGAGCCCATAGGCGACGGTCGTGCTGACCGCGAGCAGCGGACACAGGCCCAGGAGCTGAACCAGCCCCGGGTTCTGAACGTTGAGTCCGTTGGCGACGATCTCGCGCGCGTTCATTTCTCGATTGTAGCCAGAAACGCGCGCACGGCCTCGAGGTAGCCCGGCGACAGATCGAGCGTGTTGTGCCCCGTCCCGGGGATCACCGCGACGCGCACCTGTTCCTGCGGAAACGCAGCCACCAGCGCCGCCGACCGCTCGCGCGGAATGATCTCGTCGTCCGCCGCCGTCACCACGAGCACCGGCGCCGTCATGCCACCCGCGCGGCTCGCCGAGTCGTAACGGTCCTTGAGCAGCCATCGCACCGGCAGGTACCGGAAATGGCCCTGGGCCACGTTGACGAGGCTGTCGAAGGGCGTGACCAGCACCAGCCGATTCACCGGACGCTCGCTCGCGAGGTACACGGCTACACCGCTCCCCAGGCTGCGACCGACGACGGTGATGTCCGTGTACTCCGCGCGGACGTGATCGAAGACCGCGAGCGCATCCGCCGAGGAGCCCGGATTCGGACGGTCGTCCCGTGCTGCCACCGTAACCGCGGTAGTTGACCAGGTACAGCGAGTGCTCCGCGAATGCGGAGGAGAACGAGTCGATGTTCCCGGCTACGTCTTCGGCGTTCCCGCCGAAGTAGATCAGCGCGCGGGGTCCGGCACGCCGAACGGTCCAGATCTTGAGCTGCGTCTCGGATCCCGCGAGCGTGATTGCGTGAGCGCCCGGAGGCTCCACTTCCGGCGTCGGAAAGTAGATCTGCGAACGCTGCGTCGCGAACATGAAGGCGCAGAGCCCCAGGTAGACGACGGCAGCGGTGGCGAAGAACGACACGGTAGTCCGCATCTGCGGGCAAGCCCGGGAAATCGTCTCTCATTCTAAGCCGGCCCGGTGACGCTACGGCGAGCCCGGCTCAAAGATCGTCGTGCCTCGTCGCTCGACGAACATGAGCGTATTGCGAACGGCGGCGACGACCGCTCGCGGCGTCACGGTGGCGCCTGTCAGTTGATCGAAGTCGCCCCCGTCCTTGCGGACTTTCCATCGCGGAAGCGGCGGGTCCCCGAGTGAGCGGCCGTCGAACGATCGAATCCAGTCGGATCGGCGCTCCTCGATCGCATCGCCGAGACCCGGCGTCTCGTGGTGCTCGAGCACGCGGACACCGAGCAGCCGGCCGTCGGGCGTGACGGCGACGATCAGGCGTATCGGTCCGGAGTACCCGTCCGGCGCAGCGGATTCGATGATTGCAGCCACCGGGCGACCCGCCAGACGCGCACGGTATATCCGGACATCCTCTGCAGTCCCGAGGAGCTCGGGGTCGCGGACCTCGATCCAGTCCGCGAGCAGGTCGTTGTCGTAACGCTGCCCGCCGAGCAGGCGGTCGAAGGCCGCGGCGCGTTGCGCCCGGTTCGTGGCGGCCACGCGCTCGCGCGTCACCTCGTGCACCAGGGCGAGCGCCGCTACGGCCAGGCCGACGGCGGCGGCGAGCGTAGCCGCGGCGCGCACTACCCGGCGTGGTCCGGTGTCAGCGCCGGGGCTGTCCATAGATCCGCGGGACCGTGTAGCGGTCGATGAGCGGCACGGCGAGATTCATCAGCAGCACGGCAAAGGCGACCCCATCCGGGTAGCTGCCCCAGCGGCGGATGATCCAGGTGATGAGCCCGATGCCCGCGCCGTACACGAGCCGTCCGCGATCGCTGGTCGCCGCGGACACGGGGTCGGTGGCGATGAAGAATGCGCAGAGCATCGTCGCGCCCGACAACAGGTGAAAGAGGGCTCCGGGATGGCCACCTGGATCGAGCGCATGCGCCAGTGCAGCGGGGAGCGCCAGGCCCCCGAGTACGGCCACGGGTATCTGCCAGCGGACAATTCCTCGACGTAGGAGGAAGAGCCCGCCCGCGAGCGCGGCTGCGTTGAGCCACACGAATCCTGCGGCACCCAGGGTGCCAAACGCGGCGCCCGAGCGGATCTCCTGCATCGTCAAACGCTGACGCAGCCCGGTACGCAGCGCGTCCAGCGCCGTGGCGCCGGTCCAGCCGTCCCACGCAAGATCGGCCGGCGGTGCACCGGAGTAGAAACAATGCACGGTCAGCCGAGCGAGTTCCGGCCAGTCGAGCGGAACGTAGGTGAGTGGCCAGCGGGTCATCGCAACGGGAAAGGAAATCAGCAGGACGGCGTATCCCACCATGGCCGGGTTGAAGGGGTTGTAGCCCAGGCCGCCGTAGACATGCTTGCCGAGCAACACGGCCACGGCTGTGCCGAGCGCGGTGAGCCACCACGGCAGGAGCGGCGGCAGGCTGAGCGCGAGCAGCGCGGCCGTGACGAGCACGCTGCCGTCGGCGAGCGCAGGTCGGGTCGGACGCCGACGCAACCGGAGCGCCGCGGCCTCGCAGCCGAGCGCGACCGGCGTCGCGACCGCAAGCTGCAGCAGCAGACCCGGCCCGAACACGACGACGTGCACGACTGCGACCGGCGCGAGCGCGAGCAACACCAGGAACATGACCCGAGGGACGGTGAACCCGGCCACGACATGCGGTGCGGACGCAGGCTCGAACCGCATCGGTCAGTGGCCGTCCCGCGAGGAGTCGCGGGCTCTGCGGCGTGCTTCCTCGAATTCGTGTCGCCGCTCGTCCTCGAGCGCGGCCACACGACGCTCGTGCTGCTCGAAGTGCAGTCGCGCCTGCGAGGCAAGCTCCGCCGCGGAGGCACGTGCGCGCATCGCGACGTGCGCCTGCCGGAATCGCTCGGTCAGCGGGATCGCGCTCGGGCAGACGTAGTCGCAACAACCACACTCGATGCAGTCCGCGAGTCCGAATCGGCGCAACCCCGCGTCCTCGCCGCTGCGGACCGCCCGATGCAGTTCCTGCGGCAGCAGGTTCGCCGGGCAGACCCGCGCGCAGTCGCCGCAGCGGATGCACGGCTGCTCGGGCCCTGGTGGACGCAGATCGGCGTCGGTCGCCGCGACGATGCAGTTCATCGCCTTGGTGAACGGGAAGGCGTCGTCGCGAAGCGTCCGCCCCGTCATGCTGCCGCCGTACCACAGACGTCGCGGCGAGCCTGCATAGCCGCCCGCCGCGCCGATCAGCCCGGCGATCGGCGACCCGATGCGTGCCGCGAAGTTGCCTGGGCGTACGACACCGCTCCCGGTCACGGTGACGATGCGCCGGATGAGCGGTTCGCCGGTCCGCACGAAGCGTGCGACGGCGGCCGCGGTGCCCACGTTATGGCACAGGAGCCCGACGTCCGGCGGCCACGCGTGCTGCGGGACCTCGAGACCCGTCACCGCCGTGAGCAACTGGCGTTCCGCACCCGCGGGATAGAGCGCCGGCAACACGAGGAGCGAAAGGCGCGCATCGCCCGCGGTCGCGAGCGCGGCCGTGAGCGCCGCGCCGGCCTCGGGCTTGTCGTCCTCGATCGCGATCGTGCAGTGCGCAGCGCCGCAGGCGTGCAGCATCACCTGTGCGCCCTGCACGACCTCGTCGGCCGATTCGCGCATCAGTGCGTCGTCGCAGCAGATCCACGGCTCGCATTCGGCGCCATTGAGGATCAGCTGCGTTATCGCGCCTGCCCGTCCGCGGGCGAGCTTCGCGGCCGTAGGGTAGACCGCTCCGCCGAGGCCGACGATGCCGGCGCGGCGGATCCGCTCGTTGAGTGCATCCGGCACGAGTCGATCCGGGGCCGGACAAGGCTCGCAGGCAGGGTCGGGCTCGTCCGTGCCGTCGTTGTCGATGACGATTGTGCAACCGGCATCGGTCGAGGCGGCGTTCGACTCGATCGCACGCACACGTCCGGCCACCGGCGCGTGCAGATCGACGCCCGGGGCCGTGTCGGCGCGTGCGATCACCGTGCCCAGTCGAACGCGCTCGCCTACGCGAACGCAGGGGGCCGGGAGACGTCCGTCGCCCTGGTCGAGCGCCACGAATGCCTGCTCCGGCGCGGGGGCCTCGGTGATGCCGTGCTGCATCGCCGCCCGCTTGTGCGCGGCCAGCGCGAGCCCGGGCCCGACGCCGCGGGTCGCGGCCACTCAGGACTCCGCCGGCGATGGCGAGCGTCCTGCGACGTCGTATGCTCCCGCGCTTCGCAGCTCGATGCAGTCGACGGGGCAGGGCGCGATGCAGAGCTCGCAGCCTGTGCATTGCGCGGCGATGACCGTGTGCATGAGTCGAGGTGCGCCGATGATCGCGTCGACCGGGCACACCGGCAGGCAGCGCGCGCATCCGATGCAACGATCCTCGTCGATCCAGGCCACCTGGCGCGGCTTCACCGCGCCATAGCGCGGGTCCGGTGGCTTCGCCGGCCGATCGAGCAGCTGCGCGAGGGCCTTTGCGGTGGCGGCGCCGCCCGGGGGGCATCGGTCGATATCGGCCTCGCCGCGCGCGATGGCCTCGGCGTACGGGCGGCATCCCGGATACAGGCATTGGCCGCATTGCGTCTGCGGCAGCAGTGCGTTGATGCGCTCGGTGAGCGAGTCGACGTCGCGGGGCAGCCGCGTCGCGACCCATCCGAGCACGCCACCGAGCGCCAGCGCCAGCGCGACGGCGCCGCCGACCGGCGCGAGCAGCACGTCCGGATTCATCGCGGCGCGAGCCCGGTCAGGCCGAGAAAAGCCAGCGCCATCAGGCCCGCGGTCACGAGCGCGATCGGTGCGCCACGAAAGGCCTCGGGCAGCTCGCCTGTGTCGAGGCGCTCGCGCATCGCGGCAAAGGCGACCAGCACCAGCCCGAAGCCGGCGCCGGCGGCCGCGCCGAAGACCAGCGACTCGAGCAGACCGTGGCCTTCCTCGAGATTGAGGAGCGCCACTCCAAGCACCGCGCAATTGGTCGTGATGAGCGGCAGGAACACGCCGAGCATCTCGTGCAGCAGCGGGCTCTGCGCGCGCACGACCAGCTCGGCAACCTGCACGACGCACGCGATCAGCAGGATGAACGCGAGCGTGCGCAGGTACTCGAGCCCGAAGGGCGCGAGCAGCCAGGCATGCACCGCCCAGCTCAGGCCGGAGGCGACCGTCAGAACGAACATCGTCGCGATCGCCATGCCGGCGGCGGCCTCGAAACGCCGGCTCACGCCCACGAAGGGGCAGAGACCCAGGAAATGCGCCAGTACGAAGTTGTTGACCAGCCCCGCGCCGAGCGCGAGCAGCATCAGGTCGGACACGTTTGGCTCCGCGCTATTTCACCTTCATTCCGGGCGTCGCCCCGGCGTCGGGTGCGACCAGGAAGATCTCCGCGCCGCCGGGACCCGCCGCGAGCACCATGCCCTCGGACGTGCCGAAGCGCATCTTTCGCGGCTCGAGGTTGGCGACCAGCACGGTGAGGCGGCCGATGAGCGCCTCGGGATCATAGGCGGCTCGTATGCCGGCGAAGACCGTGCGTTGCTCGCCGCCCAGGTCCACGGTGAGCTTGAGCAGCCTGTCGGCGCCATCGACGCGCTCCGCCGCCGCGATGCGCGCGACGCGCAGGTCGAGGCGGGCGAAATCATCGATCGATATCCGCGGCAGCGCGGCCGCCTCCGACGCCGCCGGTGCGGACGTGGCCGGCGCCGCAGCCGCGGCGGGCGAGGACACGATGCCGGCTGGGCTTCAGGCTCTCGCTCGAAGCGGCGAGCAGCGCCTTGACTGCGGCTGGATCGACACGCGTAGCCAGCGGCGTATAAGGCTCGAGCCGGCGGTCGAGCAGTGGTACCGACGCGTCGTCCCAGCGCGCGGCCGTCGCGCCGAGAAACGCCTCGGCGCCGGAGGCCAGACCCGGCATGACCGGTTTCAGGTACTGGACCAGTACGCGGAACAGGTTGAGCCCCTGCGTGCAGATCGCCTGCACCTCGCCGTGTCGCGAAGCGTCCTTCGCCGCGAGCCAGGGCTTGTGACGGTCGATGTAGAGGTTGGCCTGGTCGGTGAGCAGCATGATCTCGCGCACGGCTGCCGCGTTGTCGCGCGCATCGTAGGCGGCCGCGATCCGCTCGCCGGCGGACGTGAACTGGTCCTGGAGCGCTGGATCCGGCAGTCGACTCGACAGGCGGCTGTCCGCCACCCGCGCCAGCAGGCCCGCGCAACGGCTCGCGATGTTGACCAGCTTGCCGACGATGTCCGCGTTGATCTTCGCGGTGAACTCGTCGAGGTTCAGGTCGAGATCGTCGATCCCCGGTCCGAGCCGCGAGGCGAAGTAGTAGCGCAGGTACTCGGCGGGCAGATGATCCAGCCAGGTGCGCGCTGCGATATACGTGCCGCGCGACTTGGACATCTTCTGCCCGTTCACGGTCAGGAAACCGTGGGCGTACACCGCAGTCGGCGTGCGGTAGCCGGCGCCGTGCAGCACCGCCGGCCAGAACAGCGTATGGAAATAGACGATGTCCTTGCCGATGAAGTGGTAGACCTCCGTGTCGCTGCCGGGCTTCCAGTAGCGTTCGAAGTCAAGGTCGCCGCGCCGCCGGCAGAGGTTGAGAAAGCTCGCGAGATACCCGATCGGCGCGTCGAGCCAGACGTAGAAGTACTTGCCGGTTTCCCCGGGAATCTCGAAGCCGAAATACGGCGCGTCGCGGGAGATGTCCCAGTCACGCAGGCCCGCTGCGAACCACTCGGCGAGCTTGGCCGTTACCGCGGGTTGCAGTCGTCCGGACCCCGTCCAGTCCCGGAGCAGCGGCTCGAACTCGGTCAGCCGGAAAAACAGGTGCTCCGAATCACGTTGCACCGGCTTCGTGCCCGTCACCACCGACACCGCATCGATCAGGTCCGCAGGCGTGTACGTGTGACCACAGACCTCGCAGGCATCACCGTACTGGTCTTTCGCGCCGCAGCGCGGACAGGTGCCGCGCACGTAGCGATCCGGCAGGAACATTCCGGCCTGCTCGTCGTAGGCCTGGCGGATCGACTCGCGCCGGATGTGACCACGCTCGAGCAGCCGGCGGTAGACCTCCTCTGTGAGCTCGCGGCTCTCCTCGGAGTGCGTCGTGTGGAAGTTGTCGAAGTCGATGCCGAAGTCGCCAAAATCGCGCGCCTGCTGCGCGCCGATGCGGGCAATCAGCTCCTCGGGCGTGATGCCATCCTGGCGGGCCTTGAGCATGGTCGGCGTGCCGTGCGTGTCGCTGGCGCAGACGTACAGGCAGTCGTGGCCACGCAGCTTCTGGAAGCGCACCCAGATATCGGTCTGCATGTATCCGACCACGTGACCGATGTGGGGCGCGCCGTTGGCGTACGGCAAAGCGCTCGTGACGAGGATGGTGCGACGTTGGCCGGGATTCATGATCTACAGTGTACGGTGCCGGGCCGCAGTTTCGCAGTTATTGCGCCGGTCCAAGCCCGTCAGCCGGACTGTGGCTTTACTGAATAACTGCGAAACTGCGGCCCGGCACCGTCGGACGGGCACCGTCGGACGCAGCGTCAATTTTCCAGCAGGCGCCCGCGGCGCGATGCACGTCGCTCCAGGGAAAATTGACCTGTCCCCTTTTTTCAGCCGATGTCCTTTAGTTGCTCGAAGCGCTGCTTGTTGATGCTCTTCTCGAACGCCGACCGGCCGGTGATCACGCCCTTGTCCAGCAGCTCCTGGATCGCGGAATCCATGGTCCGCATGCCCTGCAGTCCGCCGCTCTGCATGGTGTTCTCGAGCTGGTCGAGCTTGCCCTGCCGGATCAGGTTCGAGACGGCCGGCGTATTGACCAGGATCTCGAGCGCGGCGACCCGGCCGCGCTTGTCGGCGCGCTGGATCAGCTGCTGCGAAATCACGCCGCGCAGCGAGGTCGAGAGCATCGTGCGCACGTGACCCTGCTTGTCCGAGGGGAAGGCGTTGACGATGCGGTCGACGGTGGCGGCCGCGCCGTTGGTGTGCAGGGTGCCCATCACGAGGATGCCCATCTCCGCGGCGGTGACCGCGATGCTCATCGTCTCGAGGTCGCGCAACTCGCCGACCAGCACGACGTCCGGGTCCTCGCGCAGGGCCGAATGCAGCGCCTCCGCGAAACCCGGGCTGTGCACGCCCACCTCGCGCTGGCTCACCAGGCAGTTCTTGCGCGGATGCACGAACTCGATCGGATCCTCGATCGTCAGGATATGGCCCTTTATCCGCGTATTGATGTCGTCGATCATCGCGGCGAGCGAGGTCGACTTGCCCGAGCCCGTCTTGCCGGTGACCAGGATCAGCCCGTTGTTGACGCGGCAGAGACTGCGCACGGCATCGGGCATGTTGAGCTGGTCGAGCGTGAGCGCCTTGGAGGGAATGGCACGGAACACCGCGCCGACGCCGCCGATGTGCCGGAAGACGTTGACGCGGAAGCGCGACACGCCGGGGATGCTGTAGGCGAAGTCCGCTCCGTCCTTCTGCTCGAAGCGATGCAACGCAGGGCGCGGCATGATCTCGAGCATCGCGTCGCGCACCTGGTCCTGGCCGAGCTTCTCCTCGCGCAGCGTATGCAGGTCGCCGAACAGCCGGATGCGGGGCGGATCGCCGGCGACGAAGTGCAGGTCCGAGCCATTGCGCGCCAGCACTTCTTGCAGGTACTCGTCGATGCGCTTCGGCACGTGGGCCGCGGTCGACTGCGTTGCGCTCAGGCTCTGGCTCTGGCTGCCGGTTGGACTCGGATCCGCGCTCATCTCATGCCCCCTGCGTCACGTCGGCCTTGAGGATGGCCGTGCCGTCGGGCACGTAGCGCGTGAACGGCCGCTTGTCGAGCGCGTAGACGAACGCGTCCTCGGGGTCCACCTCGCGCGCCTGCACAGCCGCGAGCAGCGCCATGTCCATGAGCTGCATGCCGGACTCACGGCCGGTCTGCAGCTGCGAGGCGATCATGTGCGTCTGGTCGGTCATGATCAGCTTGCCGATCGCCTTGTTCATCGTCATGACCTCGCAGACCGCCCTGCGGCCCCGCAGGTCGGGCGTCTTGACCAGCACCTGGGTCACCACGCCGATCAGGCCCTGCGCGAGGAATCCCTTGGTCTGCTCGCGTTCCTCCGCCGGAAGCGCGTCGACCATGCGGTCGATGGTCTTGACCGCGCTGGTCGTGTGCAGCGTGCCGAGCACCAGGTGGCCGGTCTCGGCGGCCGTCATCGCCCAGCGTACGGTATCCGCGTCGCGCAGTTCGCCCACCAGGATCACGTCGGGATCCTCGCGCATCGCGGCGCGCACGCCCTCGGAGAACGACGGCAGGTGGCTGTGCAGCTCGCGCTGGATCACCTGCGAAAGCTTGCTGCGGTGGACGAACTCGATCGGATCCTCGAGGCTGATGATGTTGAGCTTCCGGGTCCGGTTCAGGTGATCGATCATCGCCGCGAGCGTGGTCGACTTGCCTGTCCCGGTCGGACCCGTCACCAGCACCATTCCCTGGTGGTACTCGCAGAAGCGCTTGACCATGGGTGGCAGGTTCAGCGAATCGAGTGTTGGGCACATCGGCGGGGATGGTCCGGAACACCGCACCGACGCCTGTGTCCTTGCGGAACAGGTTGACGCGGAATCGCGCGCCGTCGTCCGAGACGTACGAAAAATCGATATCGTTACCCTTGCGGAAACCGTCCTGCTGGGTGGGGCTCAGAATTTCGGTCACGAAGCCTTCGAGCTCCGCATCGCCGAGGTTGCGGAACTTGATCGGCATCAGTTCGCCGTTCATGCGCAGCATCGGCGGCACGCCGACCGCAAGGTGCACGTCGGAGCAGCCCTGGGACGCGCCGAGTTTCAGGAATGCATCGATGCGGGCCATGCGATGGGGCTCAGAGATAGCGCTCGAGCGTCGTTCGCAGTTCGTCCATCGTCTGGAAGCGCTTGGCCTTGTCCACGGCCATCGAGCGTACGACGATCTCCGACAGGCCGGGCGGAATCGCGGTATTCACCTCGATCGGCGGCCTCGCCTTGCCCTGCACGTGCTGGTACATCACGGCCATGTGGTCGCCACGATGGTAGGGCGGTTCGCCGGTCAGCATCTCGTAGAGTATGACACCGAGGCTGTAGATGTCGGCGCGCTCGTCGACCTTCTTGCCGAGGATCTGCTCGGGCGCCATGTACTTCGGCGAGCCGATCACATAGCCGGTCTTGGTGAGCTGCGTGTCGCCCTCGAGCTGCGCCGCCGCCACGCCGAAGTCCACGATCTTGACCAGGCCCGTCTCGTCGATCAGGACGTTCGCCGGCTTCAGGTCGCGGTGGATGATGCCGGACTGGTGGGCGACCGCCATGCCGGTGGCGATGTCCGTGGCGTAGCGCACCGCCTTCCCGAGCGGCAGCGGCTTCTCGTTCACCTCGTGGCCGAGCGTGTGCGACGGGAAGTACTCCATCGAGATCGCGTAGTTGCCGCGGATGAACAGGAAGTCGTAGATGCGGATGACGTTCTTGTGGGTGATCTTGCGCGAATAGCGCAGCTCGTGCACGAACCGCTTCATCATCTCCTCGTCCTGGGAGACGTTCGGGTTCAGGAACTTGAGGATCAGCCGCTCGTCGACGACCGTGTCCTCCATCAGCAGCACGGTGCCGAAAGCGCCCTTGCCGATCTTCTGCACGTACTTGTAGCGGCCTTCGAGCACTTCGCCCGGTTTCAACGCGGAGATGTCGAGCCGCTGCGACTCGGGTGGCGCCTTGAGCAGGGTGTCGATGTCCGGCCGGTCGACCAGCAGCGTCCGCGCCGGCTCGACCATGCGCTGTGCTCCTGCAGCCACGGCGACCGCCCCGCTCGAGAACCGGCTGTCCAGGTCCTCGACCGCCCGCAGCGCCGCGTGGCTGACGGTATGGTCGGTCGACACCGCGCCGATCACCTCGAGCCGGGCGCGCACGTCATCGGCGCTGCGGTCGTCAACGAGCCGGGTGAGGGCCGTGATCGTTTCGAGCCGCACTTCCTTCGACTCGTGCTCGAGTCGCGGCAGGAGCTTCGGAACCAGCGACGCGTCGCCCAGCTTGCCCACGGCACGGACGATCGTCGGCAGCGAACGGTCGGTCGCTCACCCCGAGCATCTCGACCAGCGAGGGCAGCGCGCGACTGCTGCCGATTTCGGCCAGCGCATCGACCGCGCGCTCGCGGACCCACCAGTCCTTGTCCTTCGTGGCGTCGATCAGGAAATTGACCGCGCGCTCGTCCTTGGTCTGGTTCAGGATCTCGATCGCCGCCCGGCGCACTTCCTCGTCCTGGTCCCGGATCAGCTCGAGCGCCGCATCGATCACGCGCGCTCCGCCGATCTTTGCCAGGGCGTCGGCCGCGCGGCTGCGGACCCACCAGTCGTCGTCCTTGATCGACTGCAGCAGGTACTTGATGTGCTGAGGCGTGCCGATCTCGTTCAGCACCTCGACGCCGGCGCGGCGTGCGCCCTCGTCCTCGTCGCGCAGCACCCTGACCAGGTGCTTGATCGTCTCCGGGTGGTTGGCACGAACCACCGCATCGATCGCCTTCTGCTGGGTCTCGACGTCCGGATCGCGCAGCACCTCGCAGAGAAGGGCGATGTCGACGTTGCCGTCCTGTTTCGCGAGCGCGACAAGCACCGCCTGGCGGATGAACTTGTTCGTGTCCTTGAGCTGCAGCTGCAGGGCAGCCGCAACCTCCGGCCGGTTGAAACGCGCGAGGATGTTGATGATGTGCACCCGTGCGATCGCGTCCTTGCCCCCGAGCCGGCTGATCAGCTCCGGGACGATGTCCGCGTCCGCGATCTCGCCGATGATCCGGAACATCGCCGCCTTCTCGGTTGCTTCCTGCGCGTAAGCACGCTTCAGGAGGTCACGCGCGTTGATGCGGGCCTTCTGCGCCGCGAGGATGCTGACCACCTGTCCCTTGGGCATCGAGGGGTCGTCGAGCAGGGCGTAGAGCATGGGCGCGGGGTAATTCTTCGCGCTGCTCATCGCCCAGACCACGGCCGCGACCGTGCGCTGGTTGCCGTCCTTGAGCCCCTCGGCCACGGCCGGGAACGTTCGCTGATCGAGCAGGGTGCTGAGCGCGCTGACGAAAACCGCCGTTTCCTGCTTGTCGGCGTTCGCAAGCGCATCGATGATGCGCGGGATCGCGGCGGGACCGACCTTGACGAGCTTGTCGAGCGCCTTGCGCGAGTCAGTCTCAACGGATTCCCCGGACGCCTTGATCTCGGCGATCAGGCGCTCGGCGCGGAGGTTGCTGAAGAGGCTCATCGGTGCAGGTTGCGGCAGCTGATCGGGTTCGTCTGCAGAAGAATTAAGTCAACGGCGCCCGACCGCAAGGCCCGGGCCCGCAATTTCGAAATTATGCCATGCGCGATCCGACGCGCCCGGCGTCGGCGCGCGCGAATCCGCTACAATCCGCCCCGCGCGGCTCATGCCTTCTCCTGAGGATCCGGCGCCCCACATGACCGACGATCGCGTCAGCGAGGCCCGTCTCGTGGTCGGGAATTATGTCGAACCCTACCTCGGGATGCCCTTGAGCGACGCAAAAGCTGTGAAGTCCGTCAGATTGGACGGAGCAACGCTCGTGGTCGAGGTGGTGCTCGGCTTTCCCCTCGGGTCGTACCGGGAGGAACTGGCGCGCGTGCTCGAGGCCCGGCTCGCGACCGGCCCTGGGGCCGGAGGGGTGCGCGTGGAGGTGACCTGGGAGGTGCCGGCGCAGCCGGTGCCGGGCGGGCGCCAGCCGCTCCCCGGGATACGCAACATCGTGGCGGTCGCGTCCGGCAAGGGCGGCGTGGGCAAGTCGACCGTCGCCGTGAACCTTGCCCTGGCCCTGGCGCTGGACGGCGGTCGGGTCGGGCTCCTCGATGCGGACATCTACGGGCCCAGCCAGCCACGCATGCTGGGTCTCTCGGGCGAGCGGCCGAGCTCGCGGGACGGCCGGCGGCTCGAACCCATGAGCGCGCACGGCGTGCGCGCCATGTCGATCGGCTTCCTGATCGAGGAGGAGCAGCCGATGGTGTGGCGCGGCCCGATGGTGACTCAGGCTCTGACGCAGCTCCTGGGCGAGACGGAGTGGGGGGAGCTCGACTACCTCGTCGTTGACCTGCCACCCGGTACCGGCGACATCCACCTCACGCTGTCCCAGCGCGTGCCGGTGAGCGGCGCCGTGATCGTGACGACGCCGCAGGAGATCGCGCTGCTGGACGCGCGCAAGGGCTTGAAGATGTTCCAGAAAGTCGCCGTGCCGGTGCTCGGCATCGTCGAGAACATGAGCACCCACGTCTGCAGCCACTGCGGCCACGCTCGAACCGATCTTCGGGGCGGGAGGGGGGCAGCGGCTGGCGGAGGAGGCGGGTGTGACCCTGCTCGGCCAGGTGCCGCTCGACCAGCGCATTCGTGAGCAGACGGACGGCGGCCGGCCCACCGTCGTCGCGGAGCCGGACGGACCGCTCGGCCGCGCCTATCGCGACATCGCGCGCCGCGCGGCCGCGAGGCTGTCGCAAGCCGGGGCCGGCACCGCCGCGTTTCCACGCATCACCGTCGAGGAAAGCTGAGTGAGTATCAAGTCCGACCGCTGGATCCGCCGCATGGCTGCGAGCCACGGGATGATCGAGCCCTTTGCCGCAGAACAGGTGCGTACCGCAAACGGGCAGCGAATCATCTCCTACGGGACCTCCAGCTACGGCTACGACGTGCGCTGTGCAAGCGAGTTCAAGGTCTTCACGAACATCAATTCGACCATCGTCGATCCGAAGAACTTCGATCGTGGCTCCTTCGTCGACCTTGCGGGCGAGGTGTGCATCATCCCGCCGAATTCGTTCGCCCTGGCACGGACGGTCGAGTACTTCCGCATCCCCCGCAATGTGCTCACCATCTGCCTCGGGAAATCGACTTACGCGCGCTGCGGCATCATCGTCAACGTGACACCTCTCGAGCCGGAATGGGAAGGTCACGTGACGCTCGAGTTCTCGAACACCACCCCGCTGCCCGCCAAGATCTACGCAAACGAGGGCGTGGCGCAGATGCTGTTCTTCGAATCGGACGAAGTCTGCGAGGTCTCGTATCGCGATCGGGGCGGCAAGTACATGGGCCAGCAGGGTGTGACGCTGCCGAAGGCCTGACTGGTGCCGGGTCGCAGTTTCGCAGTTATTGGCCGACCAGCAATAACTGCGAAACTGCGACCCGGCACCTAGGGTCGGGAGCTACTCGTGCCTCGAGATGCTCACCAGCTTCATCGCGAGCTCGACTTTCCCCTTGCGGTACCTGATGGCCTGCACGGGAACGAAGCCCAGCGCCGGCGCGTGCCAGACCCGGGACACACGCGACGAACCGTCACGCTGGCTCGCCCAGATCACCGTGTCGTACTCGCCCGCGGGTGTCGTGACCTTCGCTGCGCCTTCGCTCCAGTAGCGGTACTGCCCCAGGCGCCCGCCCGCGAGTATCGGGAATCCGCTCGGCTCGCGTCCGGCCGAGAGCTCGACCATCATCGCAGCCTGCACGGACGCGGTGTCCTGCGTTCCCGGCTCGACTTCGTATGAGAACGCCTCGCCATCCGCTACGCCGCTCACCTGGCCCGCGCTCCAGTCGAACCGTACGCGGATGTCCTTCACGCCCTCGGCCGAGCCGTCAGTGAACTCGAATTCGAGCGGCTTTACGCCCTCGTCCGAGATCTGCATCGTGCTGCGCTCGCGCGCATCGGCGCTGATTGCGAGCCGACCGAGTACGTTCGGGTAGGCGCGCGTCGCGTACTGCCAGGTGTCCGGTGCGCTGGCGGGCGCGAGGCTGGCCTCGATGTGTCCGCCGGCGAGTCCGCGATAGCTGACTGCGTAGCGCGCCGTATACGCCTCGAGGCGGGTCGTCGCGGAGTCGGCCGTCGTCGATGCAGGCAGCGACGCGCTGCCCGCAAACAGGAGGGCGGCGGCGATCGCGGGCACTCCGCGCGAACGCAGGCTCCGCGTCTCAGGCGGCCGCATCCGTCGCACCGCCGGCAATGATCGGCGCGTCCAGGCGCCGCCCGTCGAACCACGCGGCGCCCGCATCGAATCGCAGGCGCCCTTCGGCATACCAGCGAATAGCCAGTGGATAGATCCGGTGTTCCTGCGTCAGCACTCGTTCCGCGAGAGTCGCCTCGTCGTCGCCCGGCCGCACCGGGACCCTGGCCTGTAAGACCACCGGGCCGCCATCGAGTTCGGCGGTCACGAAATGCACGCTGGCCCCATGCTCGGCGTCGCCGGCCTCGAGCACGCGACGGTGCGTGTGCAGTCCGCGGTACTTCGGCAGCAGCGATGGGTGAATGTTGAGCATCCGCCCGGTGAATCGCGCGACCAGGTCCGGGCCGAGGATGCGCATGAATCCGGCCAGCGCGACGAGGTCGGCACTGGATGCGACGATCGCGTCACCGAGCGCCGCGTCGAACTCGGCCTGATCGGTGTATGCGCGCCGCGGCAGGGCACGCGCGGGGATTCCGCTCTCCGTCGCCCACGCGAGTGCCGGGGCGTCGGCCCGGTCGCTCAACACCGCCCGGATGCGGGCCGGCAGCTCGCCGGCCGCGATGCACGCATCGATCGCCCGCAGATTACTGCCGCGGCCCGACACCAGGACGACGAGCGACAGCGGCGGCGCCGTCCCGATCATCCGGCGAAGACCACGCCCCGGTCGCCGTGCCTCACCTCGCCGATCACGGCGGCCGTCTCGCCCCGCTCCGCGAGTACAGCGAGCGCGCGGTCGGCGTCGCCGGCTGCGACGCAGACAGTCATCCCGATGCCGCAGTTGAACGTGCGGTACATCTCCGCGTCATCGATGTTGCCGACCTCCTGCAGCCAGTCGAACACCGGCGGCTGCTGCCATCGTCGAGGATCGATCACGGCTTCGAGGCCGGCCGGGAGGGTGCGGGGGATGTTGCCACTCGGCCCGCCGCCGGTGATATGCGCGATGCCATGCACGGGCAGCGCGCGAAGCAGCGCGAGCACCGCACGCACGTAGATCCGCGTCGGCGTCATCAGGAGCTCGTGCAGCGGGCGCCCGTCGAGCATCGTGCGCGACCCGCTGCCGGAATCGGCAAGAAGCTTGCGGATGAGCGAGTAGCCGTTCGAATGCGCGCCGGAGGATGCGAGGCCGATGATCGCATCGCCCGCGCGGGTCTGCCGCCCGTCGATGATCGCGTCCTTCTCGACCAGGCCGACGCAGAAGCCGGCGAGGTCGTAATCACTGCCCGCGTACATGCCCGGCATCTCGGCGGTCTCGCCCCCGACGAGAGCGCAGCCGGCCTGCGTGCAGCCTGCAGCGATTCCCTCGATCACCCGCGCGGCCACGTCGACATCGAGCCGCCCCGTTGCGTAATAATCGAGGAAGAACAAGGGCTCGGCGCCCTGTACGACGACGTCGTTGGCGCACATCGCCACCAGGTCGATACCCACGGTATCGTGCCGTCCGGTCTCGATCGCGAGGCGCAGCTTGGTCCCGACCCCGTCTGTGCCGGAGACCATGACCGGCCGGCGGTAGCGGTCCAGTGGTACTTCGACGAGCGCGCCAAAGCCACCCAGCCCGCCCAGGACCTCCGGCCGCATCGAGCGCCGGACGGCGGGCTTGATGCGTTCGACCAGCTCGTCACCGGCGTCGATGTCGACTCCGGCATCGCGATAGGTCGTGGGCCTGCTTGGTGGCATTGGATTCCGGGGAGGCGCCGGGACGGCTAGGCGGCTGTGGTATTTTACACACGCGCCAACGGCGCCACGCTTCCCTCGGATGCTTTGATGACCTCCGGACCTGCACGGACCGCAAAGATCGATTTCGCGCACCGCCGGGCGGCGGGATGGCTGGCGCTCGTGCTCGCGTCCGTGGCCGGTGCGCCGGTCCCCGCTGCGGAGGTCTCCTTGTACCGCGCGACGGTGCCGCTCAAGGGCACGACCGAGGCCGACCGCAACGCCGCCTTCGGCGAGGCGCTGCGCGTCGTCGTCGTTCGGGCGTCCGGACGGCGCGATGCCGGCAGCGACGCCGGGATCAGTGCCAGCGCCGACCGCGCGAATCGGCTGGTGCAGCAATACTCGGCGACGCCCGACGGCGAGCTCAAGGTCGGCTTCGATGCGGCCACGATCGACGAGGTCCTCGAGAAGGCGGGTCTGCCTGCCTGGCCCTCCGAGCGACCGTCGACGCTCGTGATCATGCCCGTGCCTGGTGTCGGCGGCGGGACGCGCGTCGTGCGGTCCGGCGAGTCCTCGGCCGAGCGCACGCGGCTCGAGCTCACGGCGCAGGCGCGCGGTGCGCCGCTCGTCTGGCCGGTCGCCGAGGTGAGCGTCGAGGCGCTCCGCGCGCAACTCGAGAGCTCAGGCGTCGAGGGCGCCACGCGGGCCGCGGGCGTGCAGGCCGACGCCGTCCTGATCGGCTCCGTCGCCGGCGGGCAGACCGAATGGACGCTGGTTCACGCCGGCGAGAGCCTGCATCGCCGCGGATCGATAGAGGACGGCGCGCACCTCGCGGCCGACAGCTACGCCGAGATCTATGCGCCGCCCTCGACGCGCGGGCTGTCGATCGTGGACGTTCGCATCGATGGAGTCGAGTCGCTTGCGGCCTACGCGGGACTGATGAACGAGCTGGAATCGCTCAGCATGGTGCGCGGGATCGCCGTCCACGAAGTGGACCGCGCAACCGTGCGGCTCGGGTTGACCGTGCGCGGCGACCTTGCGCTGCTGCGCCGGGTTGCCCTGCTGACACCCAAGCTGCGGCCGGCGAGCGGCACGGATGCCTCGGCGCCGCAATTCGTGTATCTCCCGTGAGCCTGCGTCATCTCCCCAACCTGCTGTGCGTCCTGCGCATGGCGCTCGTTTATCCGGTGGGCGTCTGGATCCTCGACGGGCGCTACCCGCAGGTCATGGCTCTCTTCGCCGTGGCCGCCTTCACGGACGCGCTGGACGGCTTCCTGGCCAAGCGATTTGGCTGGACCAGCGAGCTCGGCAAGCTGCTCGATCCCATGGCGGACAAGCTGCTGCTCATTACCGTGTTCGCCTGCCTCTCCGTCGCGGATCTCTCGCCGTGGTGGCTCACGGCGGTGGTGCTGCTGCGCGACCTCGTGATCGTATTCGGCGGCCTCGTCTATCGCGGCTTGTTCGGTCCCCTCGATGGACGACCGACGCTCTGCAGCAAGCTCAACACGGTCTGCCAGATCGTGTTCTGTCTCGGGGTCGTCTCGCAGGCGGCCTACGGCTGGCCACGCGAGCCCGTGATCACGGCGCTGGGCGCCCTGGTGCTGGTCACGACTGCGGTCAGCGGCATCGACTACGTGCTGATCTACATTCGTCGCGCCGCGGCCGTCAGCCGGGGCCGCTCCGCGGCTGCACGCTGACGGGATGGAGCAGCTCGCGCTTTCGGTTCGCCTGCGGGACTGGGCCCGGTTCGCGACGTTCGTCGCGGGCCCGAACGGCGGCGCGGTGGCTGCACTCGCCGACGGCGGTCCGGCAGCGTCGCGCGTGCTCTGGTTGTGGGGTCGGCCGGGAACGGGTAAGACCCACCTGCTGCAGGCCGCCTGCGCCGCGTCCGGCGCAGCCGGAACCGCAGCCGCGTACCTGGATCTGCGGGAGCGCATGTCCCCCGAACGACTGGAAGGCTGCGAAGCGCTGCCGCTGGTCTGTCTCGATTCAATCGAGCTCGTCGCGGACGATGACGCCTGGAACGCGGCCGTCTTCCGTCTTTACACGCTGATGCAGGACCTGCGAGGGCGTCTCGTGGTCGCCAGTCGATCGGCCCCCGCGTCGATCGGTTTCCGGCTGCCGGACCTGAGGTCGCGGATGCTCGCGGCGGATGTGTGGCAGCTTCAGGAACTGGCCGACGAGGAACAGATGCGTGCACTGCGTACACGCGCGGCGCAACGCGGTCTCGAGCTCACCCGCGAATCGGCGCTCTTTCTCATCCGACGACTGCCGCGTGACATGCACTCGCTCTGCCGTCTCCTCGATCGGCTTGATGAGGCATCGCTCGTCGCTCAGCGACGCCTGACGATACCGTTTCTCAGGCAGGCCCTGGCGGCCCAGGCGCGCGAACCTCTGTCGCCGGACGCGTGACGCGCAGGTACCGGACGAGCGCCGCGAACCAGGCGAGGCTCGCGGCTACGAGGCAAACGCCGGCCACGCGCATCGCGGGGTTGGCGACGGCTTCCATCACGCCCGCGACGATATAGGGTGTTGCGCACAGGGTTGCCCAGGCATGCGTGCCGCGCAAACCGCCGAGCATGCCGCGGAGAGGCAACAGGACCGGTATCAAGGCGAGCGCGGCCAGGGCCGCGCTCGCGGGCCAGGCGATCAGCCGTAGCACCGCGGTGACGACCACTGCCGCGAGCAACGCCGCGGTCACGAGCACGCTGCGTCGCGCCCGTTCGGCCGCCGCCGCGCGACCCGTCTCCCGTTCAGTCACGAGGCGTGCGACAGGCCAGCTCCGCGACCCGCCGGCCGAGCAGACGGGCGAGCTCGCGCTCGTCCGCGGTGAGGGTCGTGGCCCGATCACCACCTGCGACATGGCTCGCGCCATACGGTGTGCCCCCGCTCTGCGTGCGGGTCAGGGCCTCCGCCGTGTACGGCAGGCCGACCAGGTACATCCCGTGATGAAGCAGCGGGATCATCATCGAGAGCAGGGTTGCTTCCTGGCCTCCGTGCATCGTGCTCGTGGAGGTGAACACGCCGGCCGGCTTGCGATCGAGCGCGCCGTTGATCCACAGAGTGCTGGTGCCATCGAGGAAGTGCTTGAGAGGCGCCGCCATGTTCCCGAAGCGCGTCGGGCTGCCGAGCACGAGCCCGTCGCAGTCACTCAGCTCTCCGTGGGTGGCGTAGGGCGGACCGTCACCCGGTATTGCGTCCCCGCTCGCCGTGCCGGGCGAGAGCTCCGGCACGGTTCGCAGCCTCGCCGTCGCGCCGGTCACCGACTCGATGCCGCGTACGACCTGACGCGCGAGTGCGGCGGTCGCACCGTGGCGTGAATAGTAGAGGACCAGGATTTCCGGCATCTGCTGCAGTCCGGGGGTGGCCGGCGCCGCGCCGGTTTTTGGTGCGGCGGAATTCTAGGTCCGCATCGCTTGACGGTACAGGGCCCAGTTGTTACGGTCCAACGCTTCTCCGGCGCCGGGTCATGCAACTACTACGACAACTGTTCCCGCCGTTCGTGTTGGCATGCTTCTTCGTCGTTGTCCAGATCGCCGGATGCGTCGGCGCGCCTGTGCAGGAAATGAGCGACGCGCGGCAGGCGATACGCGCGGCACGGCAGGCGGGTGCGGAACAGCATGCGCCCGCCGAGCTGGCCGAGGCACAGCGGTACCTCGATCAGGCCAAGGGCAACCTCCAGCACGGCGAATACCGGGCGGCCCGCGACCAGGCGGAGCAGGCGCGCGCGAGGGCGCTCGAAGCGCGCCGCCTTGCGGAGGAAGCGACGCGCGCCCAACCCTGAGCGGGGCGCTGCCGTGACGGAATGGATTGCCCGCCGCTGTCAGGTTTCAGGCCGGGTCCAGGGCGTTTTCTTCCGGGCGTGCACGCGCGAGCGTGCCCGTGAGCTCGGTGTCACAGGTCATGCGCGGAATCTCGACGACGGACGTGTCGAAGTGCTGGCCTGCGGCCCGCCCCCGGCGGTCGATGCACTTTGCCGCTGGCTCTGGCAAGGTTCGCCGGCGTCGCAGGTCACGGCGGTCGAGGTAACCGAGGTGCCGGTGGCGGAGCTCGGCGCGCGGCCGCCATCCTTCCGCACCGGGTAGGGGAAAAATGGCTCGGAGCCAATTTTTTCGGCACGCCTGGCGCCGTCTGGAAGTCGAAACGGAAAATTGGCTCCGAGCCATTTTTCCCCCTAATGGCCGTAGCGCCAGCGCGTGACGAGCCTGTCGATCACCAGGTCCGAGTACGTCGGTCGCCCGAGGCTGCCGTTGTAGCGCTGCAGTGCGCGCGTGTAGTTACCGCGTTCCTTGCGGAGGTAGTAGCCCAGGATCGTGGTGCCCATGCGCACGTTTTCGGGTATCCGTATCAGCTGCTCGTTGCCCATGCCGAGCTGGCTGGGCCAGAACGGCATCACCTGCATCAGGCCCACGGCGCCGGCGTATGACACGGCGTAACGGTCGAAGCGGCTCTCGACGTCCATCACGGCGAGCACGAGCTCCGGCGGCACGTTGACCCGGCGCGCCTCGCAGTGGACGTGATGCAGGATGAGCCGGCGCTCGCTGGGATCCTTCACGAAGCGCGCAAGCCGCGGCTCCATGTAGGCGAACCACACGTCCTGCTCGTACCGGTCGGTGAAGCACTGCGAGGGCTCGATCGCCTCGGCGATCACGCCGCGCAGCTCCGGATCGGTCTGGCGATCCGCACGGCACGGCGCAGACACGCACAAGGCGAGCACCGCCAGGCCGCCGAGCGCCGCGCGCAGTTGCATCTCAGTCGCGCCGGCCGGCTCGCTCGAGCAGGCGTGACGTAAGCTCCGCGAGCGGGATCTCAGTGGATTCCGTCGCGCGACGCTCACGGTACTCGACCATGCCGCGATCGAGTCCCTTGTCGCCGACCACGACCCGGCACGGAATGCCGATCAGCTCGTCGTCGGCGAACTTGACGCCGGGCCGCACATCGCGATCGTCGTACAGTACGTCGAATCCCGCCGAACGCAGCTCCGCGTAGAGTCGGTCCGCGACCTCGCGGACCCGAGCCGATTTCTGCAGGTTGATCGGGATCAGCGACATGTCGTACGGCGCAATCGGCTCCGGCCAGATGATGCCGCGCTCATCGTGATTCTGCTCGATCGCCGCCGCCACGACGCGCGTCACACCGATGCCGTAACAGCCCATCAGCATCACGACCGCCCGGCCGCCGTCATCGAGCACGCTGGCCTTCATGGCGTCGCTGTACTTGGCGCCGAGCTGGAAGATGTGACCTACCTCGATGCCGCGGGCGATCGAAAGACGGCCCCGGCCCGTCGGGCTCGGGTCGCCGGGCACAACGTTGCGCAGGTCGGCCACCTCCGGCTCCGGCAGATCCCGGCCCCAGTTGACGCCCATCAAGTGCAGATCGCGACGGTTGGCGCCGCAGATGAAATCGGCCAGGCGGGAGGCGGCCCGGTCGGCGTAGACCTTGAGCGGCAGCCCCACCGGACCGAGGAATCCCGGCTCGCAGCCGGTGGCTTCGCGCACCCGTTCGGCGCTCGCCATGCGAAGCGGGGCAAATACGCCGGGGAGCTTCTGCGCCTTGACGGCGTTGAGCTCGTGATCGCCGCGCACGACCAGCGCGATCACATCGCCCGCCGTGCCCTCGACGAGCAGCGTCTTGACGCAGCGCTCGGCCGCGACGCCCAGGCAGGCGGTCAGCTCGGCGATCGTCCGCACGGCCGGTGTGGCCACCTCCGCAAGCGCCGCGGCCGCCGCCGCGCGCATGCCGGGCGGCAGCACGGCTTCCGCCAGCTCGAGGTTGGCCGCGTAGTCGTCGGCATCGGAGAAGACGATGGCGTCCTCGCCCGATTCGGCCAGTACGTGGAATTCCTGCGAGGTAAGGCCGCCGATGCTGCCCGGGTCGGCGCGGACGGCGCGGAAGCGCAGCTCCATGCGCTCGAAGATGCGCGAGTAGGCGGCATGCATCGCCTGGTAGCCGGCCTCGAGCGACTCCTGGTCCAGGTGAAAGGAATAGGCGTCCTTCATCACGAACTCGCGCGCCCGCATGACGCCGAACCGCGGCCGGATCTCGTCCCGGAACTTGGTCTGGATCTGGTAGAAATTGACCGGGAGCTGGCGGTGGCTCCTGAGCTCGCGGCGCGCGATGTCGGTGATGACTTCCTCGTGCGTCGGTCCGAGGCAGAACGGCCGCTCGTGCCGGTCCTGCAGGCGCAGCAACTCAGGCCCAAACTGCTCCCAGCGGCCCGATTCCTGCCAGAGTTCCGCCGGCTGCACGACCGGCATCACGAGCTCGAAGGCGCCGGCGCGATTCATCTCCTCGCGCACGATGGCCTCGACCTTGCGCAGCACGCGCACTCCCATCGGCAGCCACGTGTACAGGCCGGAAGCCAGACGCCGGATCAGTCCGGCACGCAGCATGAGCTGGTGGCTCACGACTTCGGCGTCGGCCGGCACGTCACGCAGGGTATTGATCGGATAGGTGCTGAGTCGCATCCAGAGGCCGCGCCAGGAAAGGGCGCGGTATGTTATCAGAGGGTCGAACGGGCCCCGGCGTTGTGCGGGCCGAGCGGCGTACCTATGATGCTGTCGCCGGCGGCCTCATTCCCGCGGCGAGCCGCATGATCGATCCAACCGAAGCGCCTCACCCGACTCAGCCGCGGCCGCGCAATCGCGGCATATACCTGCTGCCCAACCTGTTCACGACAGGGGTGCTGTTCGCGGGCTTCTACGCAATCGTGGCTGCAGCCGACGGAAATTTTGACCGCGCCGGCATGGCGATCTTCATTGCCATGGTCTGCGACACCCTCGACGGGCGGATCGCGCGCTGGACCGGAACGCAGAGTAACTTCGGGAAGGAATACGACAGCCTGTCGGACATGGTGGCGTTCGGCGTCGCGCCGGCGATCGTCGCCTACCAGTGGGGCGTGGCCCGCATCGCGGAATACGGCACGGTCTGGGAGCGGGTGGGGTGGCTTGCCACCTTCTTCTATGCGGCGAGCGCGGCGCTGCGACTCGCGCGCTTCAATGCCCGGGCGGCGACCGCGGACAAGCGCTACTTCGAGGGCCTGCCGAGCCCCTCGGGAGCGGCGATCCTGGCGGGGTTCGTCTGGATGATGGCCGATCTCGAGCTCGAGGGCATCGTTGCGCTCGCGCTCGCCTTCGCGGTTGCGCTGATCGCGGGCGCGCTCATGGTCAGCCGCTTTGCCTACGTCAGCGGCAAGGACTTCGACTGGAGTCGTCGCGTCCCGTTCGCGGCGCTGCTGCTGATTCCCCTGGCATTCATCGTCGTCGGATCGAGCCCGCCGGAAATGCTGTTCGGACTGTTCGGGCTGTACGGGTTATCCGGCCCCGCCACCTGGCTGTGGCGCCGTCTGACGCGTTCACGCCGGGCCGCCCCGCAGGGCGGTGGATCGGCGCAGAACTGAGAGATGCACGCAAAGCGCAGACTGGAAGCATTGGCGGAGCTCGGGGTCGAGCTGTACGTCCCTCGCACGCAGGAGGCGGGGCACGCGCCACTCGATGAATTGCCGCCAGCGGCCGTCCCCGGCGACCGTCCCGGACCGCCGCGGGTCGAGCCCGGCTCGACGGCTGCACTCGACTGGGAGCCGCTGCGCGCGAAGGTGTCGGTCTGCACGCGTTGCAGCCTGCACGCCGGCCGGACGCAGACGGTGTTCGGCGTGGGTCGGCCGGATGCCCGCTGGATGATCATCGGGGAGGCGCCCGGTGCCGAAGAGGATCGACGCGGAGAGCCCTTTGTCGGCCGGGCGGGCCAGCTCCTGGACTCGATGCTGCGTGCGCTCGGCCCGGGGCGCGAGCACGTGTACATCGCGAACGTGCTCAAGTGCCGGCCGCCGGGAAACCGCGATCCGCGGCCCGAGGAAGCTGGCAAGCTGCCGTCCCTATCTCGACCGGCAGATCGAGCTGCTCGCGCCCACGCTCATCCTCGCAGTGGGACGCATCGCGGCGCAGACGCTGCTTCACACCGACCAGCCGCTTGGCAAACTGCGCGGCCGCATCCATGCGCTCGGCGAGCGGGCGTGGCCGGTGATCGTGACCTATCACCCGGCGTATCTGCTGCGCAGCCCCGGTGAGAAGCGCAAGGCCTGGCAGGACCTCATGTACGCGCGCCGCACCTTCCGCGAGCTCGAGCGCGCGCGAGGTGTCGCGTGAGCGCCGCCCGCATCGAGCTCCCGGGCCCGCGTCCGCGCCTGGTGCGTTTCCGCGCAATGGTGCCGGGGGACGTCGCGGCGGTCGGTGCGGTCGAGCGCGTGTCCTATGCCTATCCCTGGAGCGAAGGCATCTTTCGCGACTGTCTGCGAGTGGGTTACCTCTGCCGCGTCGCGGAGCTCGCCCGCGAGATCGTCGCATACGGGATCGCGGCGATGGGCGCGCGCGAAGCGCACATCCTCAATCTCTGCGTGCGCTCCGACCTGCGGGGTCGCAGCATCGGCCGCCAGATGATGCTGCTGTTGCTCGAGCGCGCCCGGCAGGCAGGGATGGACGACGCATTGCTCGAGGTGCGGCCGTCGAACACGCTCGCGATCTCGCTGTACCAGTCGATGGGCTTCGTCGAGATCGGGCGCCGGCGCGCCTACTATCAGGCCGACGGCGGCCGCGAGGATGCGCTCGTGCTGAAGCTGCCCCTGGCTACGGAGCAGCCGCCCACCCAGGGCTGATAGAATTGCGGACCGTTCGCCTTTCCCAAATCCGAAAAGCGATGACTTCCCCGAGCGACGAAGTAGCGCGGCGCCGCACCTTTGCCATCATCTCGCATCCGGATGCCGGCAAAACGACGCTGACCGAGAAGCTGTTGCTGTTCGGCGGAGCAATCCAGCTCGCCGGAACAGTCAAGGGTCGCAAGGCGGCTCGGCACGCGACCTCAGACTGGATGCGGCTCGAGCAGCAGCGCGGAATCTCCGTCACTTCGAGCGTCATGCAGTTCCCGTATGCGGGGCGGATCATCAATCTTCTCGACACTCCAGGCCATGAGGACTTCTCCGAGGACACCTACCGGACACTGACGGCCGTCGATTCGGCGCTGATGGTCATTGACTGCGCGAAGGGGGTCGAGGAACGGACCATCAAGCTGATGGAGGTCTGCCGGCTTCGCGACACGCCGATCATGACCTTCATCAACAAGCTCGATCGAGAGGGTCGCGAGCCTCTGGCGCTGCTGGACGAGATCGAGAAGGTGCTCGGGATCAGCTGCGCACCGATGACCTGGCCCATCGGCATGGGTCGCGAGCTCCGCGGGATCTACCACCTGCTGGAGGACCGCATCTACGTTTACCAGCCGGCCGAGAAGGGCCGCGCGGGAACGCACGCGGTGATCGACCGCCTCGCCAGCGACGAGGCAGGCGCCTTCCTCGGTGAGCGGACGGAGACTTTCCGCGATGAGATCGAGCTGGTGCGCGGTGCCTCGCACGAGTTCTCGCCCGGAGAGTACCTCGCCGGCCGGCGCACGCCGGTGTTCTTCGGATCCGCGATCAATAACTTCGGCGTCACGGAGCTGCTCTCCGCATTCGTTACGCATGCGCCGCCGCCGCGGCCGCGCGCGACCACCGGGCGCAGCGTCAACGCGTTCGAGGACCGGCTGACGGGCTTCGTCTTCAAGATCCAGGCCAACATGGACCCGGGCCACCGCGACCGCATCGCGTTCATGCGGATCTGCTCGGGGCGGTACGCGAAGGGCATGCGGCTGCACCACGTGAGACTCGGCAAGGAGATGCGCATCGCCGACGCGCTCACCTTCCTGGCCGCCGATCGCCAGCACACCGATGAAGCCTGGGCCGGCGACATCATCGGCCTTCACAACCACGGCACGATCAACATCGGCGACTCGTTCACCGAGGGCGAACGGCTGATGTTCACCGGCATCCCGAATTTCGCGCCGGAGCTCTTTCGCCGCGTCGTGCTGCGCGACCCGCTGCGGATGAAGGCGCTGCAGAAGGGCCTCGATCAGCTCTGCGAAGAGGGGGCGACGCAGCTCTTCCGGCCGCTGCGCAACAACGACCTGATCCTCGGTGCGGTCGGGCCGCTGCAGTTCGACGTCGTGGCGTTCCGGCTGGCGGACGAATACGGCGTGCAGGCGGGCTGGGACGACGTGAACGTGTACACCGCGCGGTGGGTGCAGTGCGCCGATCCGAAGAAGCTGCAGGAGTTCCGCGCCAAGGCGCACGATCACCTCGCACTCGATCACGGGGGTGCGCTGGTGTACCTGGCGCCCTCCCGCGTCAACCTCCAGCTCACCCAGGAACGCTGGCCCGACGTGAGCTTCCGCGAGACCCGTGAGCAGCTCGCGCACGCGGCCTGAGATGCACGCGCCGTGAGTGGCGTGCTCAGGCGCCGACCGGTACTCGCCTGGGCGTTCTACGACTGGGCCAACTCGGCGTTCGCAACCACGGTGATGGCCGGGTTCTTCCCGGTGTTCTTCAAGCAGCACTGGAACATCGGTGTGCCGGTCACCGAGAGTACGTTCCGCCTCGGCATGACCAACGGCATTGCGAGCGCGCTGATCGCGCTCGCGGCTCCGGTGCTGGGTGCGATCGCCGACCGCGGCGGCGCGCGCGTCCGCCTGCTGATGGGCTTCACGGTGATGGGCGCGGCGGCGACCGCGGCGCTGGCGCTGGTCCCGGCGGGACAGTGGCCGGTGGCGGCGGCGCTGTATCTCGCGGCCTCGCTTGGATTCTGGGCCGGGATCGTGTTCAGCGATTCACTGCTGCTGCACGTCGCGCAACCACGCGATTACGATCTTGTCTCCGGTTTCGGCTACGCGATGGGGTATCTCGGCGGCGGCTTGCTGTTCGCGGTCAACGTCGCCATGACCATGCGGCCGGCGTGGTTCGGCCTTGCGGACGCTGCCCAGGCCGTCAAGGTTTCCTTCGTTATGGTGGGCGTCTGGTGGCTGATCTTTGCACTGCCCCTCGCAGTCAGCGTGCGTGAGCACTCGACAGGCGAACGCCTGGCGCCCGTCGCTGCCGTGCGGCAGGGTTTCGGCGAGCTCGGGCAGACGCTGCGGGAGATCCGTCGCTACCGGCCCGTCCTCTGGTTCCTGGCGGCATACTGGCTCTACATCGACGGCGTGAACACCGTGATCAAGATGGCGGTGGACTACGGCCTGTCGCTCGGGTTCGAGGCCGCGCAGCTTCTGGCCGCGCTGCTGCTCACGCAGTTCGTCGCCTTTCCGGCGGCGCTCGGCTTCGGCTGGCTCGGCCAGCGGATCGGTGCGCGACGGGGAATCTTCCTTGCGCTCACGGTGTACGCCGCGGTCACCTGTTACGCGTATTTTCTGCGCGATGTTCGCGACTTCTACCTGCTCGCCGTCGTCATCGGGCTCGTACAGGGCGGCGTGCAGTCGCTCAGCCGGTCGTACTTCGGACGGCTCGTGCCGGAGGGCAAGTCCTCGGAGTTCTTCGGCTTCTACAACATGATGGGAAAGTTCGCGGCGGTCCTGGGACCGCTGCTGACCGGGGTCGTGGCGAAGCTCACCGGCGACCCGCGGCTGTCCATCCTGTCGATCCTGCTGCTGTTCGTCGCAGGGGCCGCGCTGCTCGTTGTCGCCTCGCGCCAGGAGGCAAGGGCGCTCACTCGTCCTTGAAGAGCGCGACCCTGCCCTATCGGTTGCGAGGGGCGCCCCTCGCTATTCGCCGCACTGGGTTCCGACGCAGACCTTGCGGCCCTTCTCCATGTCGCTCATCGCTGAGTTTGTGCGCTGCGCGATCTCGTCGATCTGCTCCCGGGTGAAGCAGACTTCGTCGGAGAAGCGACTGCCGAGCTGGGTCACCGACTTGCAGAAGAGCTCCTTGTCGCCGCGCTTCACGCGCCGGTAGCCGCTCGGCACCTTCTGGCTCGTCTGTGCCGCCGGCGCGCTCGCGCCGGCTGCTGCGCCACCGCCAGTGGACGTTCCCGAAGCTGACGAGACGGGTGTGGCCGGCGCCCCGGACGAAACCGGTGGGGCAGGCGTCGCCGGTGCGGCCTGCGCCGCCGCTGCACTGCTCAGGCTTCGTTGGCTGAGTACCACAACCCGCCATCGAGGCGATGAGGACAAGAAATACTGCGGCGCGCATGAAATCCATACTCCTTCGGAAGTCAAAACATAAATTCTCTCATACGCGCGCCACGAAAGCACGGATGGCTGGGGGCACAAATCGCCGGGGCGCCCCGCGACTTTATCCGTCCGGCCATCCCGCCGGGTGCAGGGCGTAGTATTCCTGCAACAAGGCGTACAGCCGCGGATGTGCCGCCCGCAGCCCGGCGGGTCGCTCCAGAAACTCTTCGCTGGCAACGGCAAAGAACTCCGTTTCGTCCTCTCCGGCGTATGGGTCGAGAAGCGTCTCTTCGTCGTGGTCGAGCGCGTCGACCAGGTCGTCGAACTCCTGCCTCAGGTCCCTCGTCCACTCCTCTTTGCCGCGGCGGCGTCCTGCCGCCGGTGCCGCAGGCCCGAGGCCCTCGGCATCGAGGTAATGGGCAAACTCGTGCAGCACGACGTTTCCGACCGCAGGGGACGAGATCGCGGCCGCAACGACGTCCTCCCAGGAAAGAATGATCCTGCTCGACTCCCACGCCTGTCCCGACAGCACGTGCCGTCGCCGCGTGACCAGGCCGGATTCTTCCTCGTCCTCCTCGTCTACCCAGAACGGCGTCGGGTACACCAGTATCGATTGCAGCGACCGGTACAGGTCGTGTGGCCGGCCGAGAACCAGGACACACGCGTGTGCGGCGATGGTCACCCGCATGTCGTCGGTCACCACGAGACCGTTGCAGCCGACGAACTCCTTCTCCGCGACAAACGCCGCGCTGAGACCGTCGAGGCGACGCCGAAGCTCGGGGGGCAGACGAGCCCGCACAGGCACGCCGCGCTCGAGAGCGAGGCGACGCGACTCCGTGAGCGGCACCGCGGCGGCGCGGCGCTGCCTGCGCGCGCGCAGGACCGGTGCGAGCAGCAGCCACGCTACGATGGCGAAGGCGAGCGCGACGATGACCGCCGCGACGGGCGACATCACCCCAGCTTCTTGAGTCGCTCCACGAGGTCGACGTAGGACTTCTTCGCCTTGTCCTCGGCGGTCCCCTTGAGTCGCGACCATGCGTCGTACTTCGCGCGGCCGACGAAATCGAACGCTCCCGGACGATCGCCGCTGACGTCGCCGGACGATGCCTGCTTGTAGAGCGCATAGAGACGCAGCATGTCCTCGTCAGCCGGCCGCTTCTTCAGGCTCTGCGCGTCTTTGGCCGCGCGCTCGAATTTCTTGTTGAGATCCGATGACATGGTTACCGCCTGCGGGTGCCCTGCGGGAAGCATAGCGCAGCGCTGCGCCTTTCAGGGTCGCAGCCGGCCCACGCGGTGCTTGAGACGCTGCAGATCCTCCTGAGCCGGTACCGGACCGTAGCGCAGGGCCACATACAGCTCGCGGATCGCGGCGAGCTCCGAGCGCAGGTCAGGACACTGAGTGGCCGCACGTTCCAGATACGCGACCGGTCCCTCGGTGGCCCGGCGTACGACGCCGCGCCGCGCCAGACGCGCGGCGGCCCGGGCATGCAGGCGCTCCGGCCAGTCGCGTGTCGGCGGTCGGAAGGTCCAGGTCAGCCACACCGAGAGCGCGACGAAGAAAGCGGCGACGACGGCCGTGAGACCGAGGCCAAGCGTGCGCCAGTCCGGGGCGTCGAATCCGAGTTGCTCGAGCATGGAAATCTGAAGCCGGGAATCGAATCGCACCACCCGCTCGTTCCAGAAATCGTTTACGTAGTCCCAGATCAGTCCCGCCTGAAACACGAACTCGCTGTCATTCCAAAGTCGCGCGAGCGCAGGAGCGTCGACGCTTCGGGCGCCGATACCCAGCTCGATGCGCTCTGGCGCCACGGCTGCGGTGGGATCCACTCGCAGCCAGCCGCGCCCTGCGACCCAGATCTCCGACCACGCGTGCGCGTCGGATTGCCGCACGAGCAGGTAGCCCCCCAGCGGATTGAACTCGCCGCCCTGGTAGCCGGTGACGATCCGGGCGGGGACGCCCGCCGCCCGCATCAGGAGCGTAAAGGCGGCGGCGTAGTGCTCGCAGAAACCGCTGCGCGTCTCGAACAGGAATTCATCGACCGCGTCCAAGGCGAGCCGTGGCGGATCGAGCGTGTAGACGAATTCCTCGGTGCGGAACATCCGCAACAGCTCGCCCGTGATTGCGATCGGATCCGTATGCCGGCGGCCGAGCTCGCGTCCGAGCGCGAGCGTCCTGGAATTTCCTTCGCGCGGGAGCTGCAGGTCGCGGTTGCGCATGGACGTGGGCAGTTCCAGGCCCGCGACGTGGGCCGGGTATGAGCGCAGTCGGAAGGAGGTGACGCGGGTGATGAGCCGCCGGGTGATGAGCTGGAAGTCGTAGGTGCGATGCGCTTCGTCCTCGGGCCACGCCGCCGGCATGTCGAGCGCGAGGATCCACGGCCGGTCGTGCGGCTCGAGCGTGATCTGGTAGTCGACCGGCGTGCCGATCCCGGTGATCGCCTGCTGTGGAAACGCCTGCGCAACCGCGCGTCGCCAGCGACGGCCGTCGAACTCGTGCAGGACCGGCCCGCGCCAGTAGCGTTGCGCCGGCGGCGGCAACGGCCCGTCGAAGCGGACGCGAAACGCGACCTCCCCGGATACGCTCAGGTCGGAGACGTCGCCCAGCACGATCTCGTCGTTCAGGCCCGTTCGCGACGTCGTCCCGGCGGAAAGACCCCAGAACGGGCCCGGCAGCCGCGGAAACAGAACGAACAGCATCATCGCCAACGGCACCGCCGGCCAGGCGAGCAAGGCCGAGCGCCGCAGAACCGTGACCGGCGGCGTGCGCAGAGTGCCGGCGTGCACGCGGTAGAGCGCTGCCGTCGCGATGAGAGCGCCGGCGAGCAGCAAGGGGAGCTGGCCGATGCCTTGGCTGCGCAACAGCGCTGCGTAGATCAGGAAATAAGCGATGAACACGAGCACCGTGAGGTCGCGTTCGCCCTGCGTCTCGAGGAGCTTGACCGCCGCCATCATCGTGAGCAGCGCCGTGCCCGCCTCGACGCCGTTCAGCGTGCGGAACGTCGCGAGCACCCAGAGCAGGGCGAACAGCGCTGCGGCCGTGCGCAACCAGCGCGGCGGCAGTCGCCAGCCGCGTCGCACCGCGGCGTAACGCCACGTCGCCCCGGCGATCAGGCTCAGGCTGGCCCACGCCGGCAGCCGCCACAGATGCGCGCACACGGCGATCGCCAGCGCCGCGAGCACCCAGCCGAGACCGCGCATCGCAGCGTTCGGCGCCTCAGGCATGACGAGTCGGTGCCTCGAACATTGCGAGCGCCGCGAGGCAGTGCTCACGGTGTGCGGTGCCGACGTTGGGCTCGATCGTCGAACCGGGCAGGCGGAGACCATAGGCCTCCCCGCGGTCGTGCGCGTCGATTACCCAGCGGCAGATCTGCGACAACCGTGCCTCCGTGTCGAGGCCCGGCAGGCTGTCCCAGTCGAAGATGTACGAGACCACGTCGGTGCCGGCGAACTGCTTGGCATGCAGGCCATTGCCGCGTGCATAGGCCTTCCATGCGATGCGGTGCAGCGGATCGCCGAGCTGGAAGGGCTTCAGGCCCACGAAGTCCTCGTCGCCCCGCGCATGATCCTGTGCGCCGCCGGTGTCCGTCTCCACGGCCGGCGGCAGGCGTCCGCGGTCTGCGGGCCGCGGCCAGGCGATTGCTCGGTAGTCGGGATGCACGACCGCCCACGCCCGGAAGAGTCCCAGCGGATGGCGCGTCGAGACTTCGTAGCGGCGCAGGGGCACCGAACCGCGGTGCGCGGCCGCGACCGTGAGCTCGGTCGCGGCAGATCCACCGGCTTCGAGATCGGTGAGGCCGGCGGACGCGTCGTCGGTCGAGATCGCGATACGCGGCCGCGGCGCGACCGATGGATTGACGAGCAGGATCCGGAAGGCAACTCGACGCCCGACGAATGCGGACTCGGTTGCGTGCAGCTGAAGCGCCAGTCCCTGCAGCGTACCGTGACAATGATGCATCGCCACGAGACCGATGCCGGCAAGCAGGAAGGTGAAAGCGAGCCCGAGGTTGTTGTTGTAGTTGAGGCCGCCGAGCAGCATCGCGAACACCATGGCCGCGTACGCAAGCCCGAGCGGCGTCGGCAGGATGTAGATCCGTCCGCGCCGCAGCACCACCGGCCCGTCGTCGCGGCCCTGTCGCTCGAGGATCCACCTGCGGACCCGTCGCGTTGCAGCGCTGGCCAGTCGGCGAAGCGGACGTCGCATGCCAGCTCCTTGCCGGGCGGTATCTCGCGACCGGTCAGGGCACGGGCACGGCTTCGAGCACGTGCTGCCCGATCTCGGCGGCGCCGCGGAAGCGGGTATCGTCGCGCGGCGTCAGGCGGTGGCCGACAACCGCCGGCAGGACCGCCTGGACGTCCTCGGGGAGCACGCCGACATGCGAGTGGATGAGAGCCCAGGACTGTGCAGCGCGCAGCAGCCCGATTACCGCACGCGGGGACAGTCCGGCCTGGAACTCTGCGTCCCGGCGCGTATGTGCGGCGACGGCCTGCACGTAGTCGAGGAGGGCGTCCGAGGCGTGCACCTGCGGCACCTCGCGCTGCAGCCGCAGCAGCTGCTGCGGTGACAGGGCCGGCACCAGCGTCGCAAGCAGATCGCGCCGGTCGCGTCCGAGCAGGAGCTGCCGCTCGAGGGAGTCCTGCGGATAGCCCAGCTCGATCCGCATCAGGAACCGGTCGAGCTGCGACTCTGGCAGCGGGAACGTACCGACCTGGTAGACGGGATTCTGCGTGGCGATCACAAAGAAGGGTTCGGTCATCGGATACGTGTTGCCGTCGGCCGTGACCTGGTGCTCCTCCATCGCCTCGAGCAGCGCGCTCTGCGCCTTGGGCGTGGCGCGATTGACTTCGTCGGCGAGGACGAGCTGTGCAAACACGGGCCCGCGGTGGAAGCGGAACTGTCCGTTCTCGGGCTCGAACACCGAGACCCCGATGATGTCGGCCGGAAGCAGGTCGCTCGTGAACTGTATCCGCTGGTACACGAGGCCAAGCGTGCGCGCGAGCGCGTGCGCCAGCGTCGTCTTGCCGACGCCCGGTATGTCCTCGATGAGCAGGTGGCCGCGCGCGAGCAGGCAGGCGAGCGACAGGCGCAACTGCCGATCCTTGCCGAGAATGATCTGGTTCAGGTCCGCGAGCGCGGCCTCGATCAGCTCGACGGTCCCCGCTCTCGCGTCCGGGCGTGTCCTGGTGCAGCGGTGCGCTCAAGAGGCGTTCCTCATGCGGTGGATCCGGTGCCGAGCGCGATCAGGCGTCGGAGCTGCTCGCTGAGCTGTGCGGCGTGGCGTTCGAGCTCCGCGAGCCGCTCCCGCTCGACGGACACGACCTCGGACGGAGCGTTGGCCACGAAACCCGCGTTCTCGAGCCGGGCTCGGCTTCGATCGCGGTCGGCGAGCGCGCGGCTGCGGCGCTTCTCGAGACGCGCGACGCCTGCGGACACGTCGTCCACCAGCCGCGAGAACGGCGCGAGGACCGTCCGCCCGTCCACGATCGCGATCGCGCAGGCCGGCAGGTCGTCCTCGGAGCGCACGAGCTCGATGGACTCCAGGTTACCGAGGCGTGCGATCAGCGGGGCGAGTGCTGCGACCGCCTCCCGGTCGCCCGGACGCTCGCTGACGACCCACGCCGGCGTCGCGCGCGTGTGCGGCACGTCGAGCTCACCGCGGATCTGGCGGATACCGAGCACGATCGCCTGCAGGGCCGCGACCTGTCGCCCGGCCGCGGCGTCCGCAGGGAATTCCTCCGCGCGCGGGTAGGGTGCGAGCATGATCGTCTCACCGCGCGCGCCCGCGAGTGGAGCGACGCGCTGCCAGATCTCCTCCGTTACGAACGGCATCAGCGGGTGCAGCATCCGAAGCGTGGCCTCGAGCACGGCGAGCAGCGTCCGTCGCGTGCCGCGCCGGGCCGCGGATGTCGCCGCATCCGACTGGAGCCCGAACTTCGAGAGCTCGACATACCAGTCGCAGAATTCGTACCAGACGAAACCGTACATGGCCTGCGCCGCGAGATCGAAACGGTAGGCGGCGAACTGTTCGCGCACCGTGGCCAGCGTCCGGCCGAGCCGGTCGCGGATCCAGCGGTCGGCGAGCGAGTAGTCGCACTCGCCCGCGAGGTCGGCGGCCTGCGGCTCGGTGTTCATCAGGACGAAGCGGGAGGCGTTCCACAGCTTGTTGCAGAAGTTCCGGTAGCCCTCGACGCGTCCCAGGTCGAAGCGAATGTCGCGGCCCATGGTCGCGAGCGCCGCGAACGTGAAGCGCAGCGCGTCGGTGCCGTAGGCCGGGATCCCCTGCGGGAACTGCCGGCGCGTGGCCTTCTCGATCGAGGCCTTCATCTTCGGCTGCATCAGGCCCGAGGTTCGCTTGGCGACGAGCGCCTCGAGCTCGATTCCGTCGATGAGGTCCAGCGGATCGATGATGTTGCCCTTCGACTTGGACATCTTCTCGCCGTGCTCGTCGCGGATCAGCCCGGTGATGCAGACCTCGCGGAAGGGCACGTCGCCGGCGAACCTGAGGCCCATCATGATCATCCGGGCGACCCAGAAGAAGATGATGTCGAATCCCGTGACCAGCACCGAGGTCGGATAGAAATCCGCGAGCTCGCGGGTGCGCTCGGGCCAGCCGAGCGTCGAGAAGGGCCAGAGCGCGGAGCTGAACCAGGTGTCGAGCACATCTTCGTCGCGGCGTAGCTCTACCTCGCGCCCGTGACGGGTTGCCGCCGCCGCGCGCGCCGCCGCCTCGTCGCGAGCGACGTACACCCCGCCGTCCGCGTCGTACCACGCGGGGATGCGATGACCCCACCACAGCTGGCGGCTGATGCACCAGTCCTGGATGTTGCGCATCCACTGGAAATAGGTCTTCGACCACTGCTCGGGCACGAAACGGATCCGGCCGTCCTCAACCGCGGCGATAGCAGGCGCCGCGAGCGGCGCGACCTTGACGTACCACTGGTCGGTGAGCCAGGGCTCGAGCACCGCGCCACTGCGATCACCGCGCGGAATTGGCAGCGTGTGCGGCTCCACCTTCTCGAGGAGGCCCGCCGCTTCCAGGTCGGCCGCCACGCGCGCGCGCGCCTCGAAGCGGTCGAGACCGCGGTAGGCGGCTGGTGCCTCGTCGTTCAACGCCGCGTCGGCGGTGAAGATGTTGATGATCGGCAACGAGTGTCGGCGCCCGACCTCGTAGTCGTTGAAATCGTGGCCCGGGGTGATCTTCACGCAACCGCTGCCAAACGCCGGATCGACGTACTCGTCGGCGATCACGGGGATCAGGCGTCCGGTCAGCGGGAGGCGAACGCTGCGGCCGACGAGCGATCGATACCGCGGATCGTCGGGATGCACCGCGACCGCAGTGTCGCCGAGCATGGTCTCCGGCCGCGTGGTGGCGACGACCAGCGCGCCGTCCTGGCCCTCGAGCGGATAACGCAGGTGCCAGAGTCGTCCTTCCTCGGGCTCCGCTACGACCTCGAGGTCGGACAGCGCCGTGTGCAGCACGGGGTCCCAGTTGACCAGCCGCTTGCCGCGGTAGATGAGGCCTTCCTCGTGCAGCCGGACGAAGACCTCGGTGACGGCCGCCGAGAGACCTTCGTCCATCGTGAACCGGTCGCGCGACCAGTCGACCGATGCGCCGAGCCTGCGCATCTGGCGGGCGATGGTGCCGCCGGATTCTTCTTTCCACCGCCATACGCGCGCGATGAATTCGTCGCGGCCGAGCGCCGTGCGGCTCTCCCCCGCAAGACCGAGCTGCCGCTCGACCACCATCTGGGTTGCGATGCCCGCGTGATCGGTCCCCGGCTGCCAGAGCGCGCGTCGTCCGTCCATCCGCTGGAACCGCGTCAGTGCGTCCATCAGCGTGTGCTGGAACGCGTGACCCATGTGCAGCGTCCCGGTCACGTTCGGCGGCGGGATCACGATGCTGTACGGCGACCCCGTCCCCGAGGGCGCGAAATATCCCGCCGCTTCCCAGCGTGCGTAGATGCGCGTTTCGATTTCCCCCGGTGAGTAACTCTTGTCCATCCGATGCTGCGCGCGTTCAAAGATTGTGCGATTCGGGGTTCGCCCCGTTCTCGCGATACCGGCGCCAGCGGCTCCGGGCCAGGGCCTTCGCGGACTCATCGGCGCCCACGATCTCGAGCACGCGCGCGTAGTCCTCCAACCCCGTCGGCGTGTCGTCGCCCAGGTTGACCAGCACGTCGCGATGCGACGGCGGCAGCGCGCCGCTCCCGATCAGGACCGGCGTCTCCGACACGACGTCCGGCTCGGCGGGCCACACGCAGTGTGGCACGAAACTGCGGTCGCTGAAGGTCCAGAGCAGCTCGTCGACCTCGGCCGTCTCGGCCGCGCCCCCGGTGCGGATCGCGACATGCAGGCCCTGCTCATAGGCCTTCTCGGCCAGGCGGCAGGCCGTCCGCAGCCGCGCTCGCGGCTCCGTGTCGCTCAACAGGTAGAAATCGACCTTTGGTGCGGTCACGATCCGCGATGGTGGGCGAGGAAGTCGACCAGGAGCGCGACCGGTCGTCCGGTGCTGCCCTTCTGCGCGCCGCCGACGTAGGCGACGCCCGCGATGTCGAGGTGCGCCCAGCGCAGTCCTTCGGTGAACTTCGACAGGAAGCAGGCTGCGGTGACGGCCCCGCCTTCGCGTCCGCATGAATTGGTGAAATCAGCGAAATTGCTCTTGAGCTGCTCGTGGTATTCCTCGGCCATGGGCATGTGCCAGGCGCGGTCCTCCGCACGCCGGCCCGCGGCGACGATCTGGGCCGCGAGCTCGTCGTCGTTACTCATGACGGCGGCGAGATGCGCGCCGAGTGCGATGACGCAGGCGCCCGTCAACGTCGCGACGTCGAGCACAACGGCCGGTTTGAAGCGGCGCGAATAATTGAGCGCGTCGCAGAGGATCAGTCGTCCCTCGGCGTCGGTATTGATGACCTCGATGGTCTGCCCCGACATGCTGCGCACGATGTCGCCGGGCTTCGTCGCATGACCGCTCGGCATGTTCTCGCAGGCCGGGACGATGCCGACCAGGTTGAGCCGCAGGCCGATGATCGCCGCCGCCTTGATCGCGCCGAACACACTCGCCGCGCCGGTCATGTCGAACTTCATCTCGTCCATGCCGGGCGGCTGCTTGAGAGAGATCCCGCCGCTGTCGAACGTCACACCCTTGCCGACGAGCACTACCGGCGCAGCTCCGCGCTGCCCGCCCTGGTAGCGCAGCACGATCAGTCGGGCGGGCTGGTCGCTTCCGGCGGTCACCGACAGGAAGGCGCCCATGCGCAGGCGCTTGAGCTCGCGCTCATCGAGCGTTTGCACCCGGATGGCGCGGTGCTCCCGCGCGAGCTGGCGCGCGCGCGTCGCGAGGTAGCTCGGCGTACAGACGTTCGCCGGCAGGTTCGCAAGGTCGCGCGTGAGCGCGGCGCCGGCCGCGATGGCCGCGCCATGCGCAAGCCCGCGCCCGGCCTCCGCGATCTGGTCGCGACCGGGTACCGCGATCGTGAAGCTCGAGAGCGCCGGGGCCCTGGCCAGTCGCGTGCTGCGGATCGCCGGCACTCGATAGAGCGCGTGGCCCACGGCCTCCGCGGCAAGCCGGCCGCGGTAGTAGGGGTCCGTCGCAGTCACCGTCTCGAGCGACAGGTAGCTCACCGCGTTGCGCGCGCCACTCTTCACCAGAGCGGCGGCGGCCGTGAGCATGGCCTTCTTGTACTGCTTGCGGTCGAGCGCGCCTTTGCGGCCGAGACCGATCACGAGCACGCGCTGGCAGGGGCCGCCTTCGACGTCGAGCAACGTCGCCTCCCCGGTGCGCCCGCGCAGGTCGCCACGCTTCGCGAGGCGCGCGAGCCGGCCGTTCAGCCGCACATCGAGCTGTGCGGCGGGAGCCGTCAGGGCGCCGTTCTCGTGGATGCCGACGATCGCGCAATCGGTGCGACGGCGTGCGGCTCCGCCGCTGACCGCATTGAAACGCATCTGCCTACCTGCTAAAGCCTTGTTATTCGACCCTGGTGCGCGGCCCGGCTGGTTTACCCGCCGTCGTGACCGCTACACTTGGGCTGCGTAGCGGCTTCGGGCTGCCCATCGGGCCGCATGCAGACGGCGAAGTCTACCGTTTCCGATCCGGAGCCGCGACCCGTGCTGACACGGCTTGATCGCTACCTGCTGCGCGAGACGACGGTGACCGTCACTGCCGTCACCGGGGTGCTGCTCGTCATCCTGCTGTCGAATCAGCTCGCACGAATCCTCGGCCAGGCGGCGCAGGCCGAGCTGTCCGGGCGGATCGTGCTCACGCTGGTCGGACTCACGACGCTGCAGTACATGACCATCCTGCTGCCGGTGGGCCTTTTTCTCGGCGTGATGCTCGCGCTTGGCCGCCTCTACCACGAGAGCGAAATGACCGCCGTCGGCGCCTGCGGCATCGGACCCCGCGCGATCTTCCGCCCGGTGCTGATTCTGACCGTAGGCGTCGCTCTCGTGCTCGCCGTCCTGTCGTTCGTGGTCGTGCCCGCCGCCGGCGCACGCGCCCAGCAGATCAGGATCGAGGCGCTGCGCCTGGCGCAGTTCGGGGCGCTCGAGCCGGGGCGCTTCCGGAGCTTTGCCGGCGGGGATGCCGTCTTTTACGCCGAGCGGGTCGATCAGGCCGGACAGCTCTACGGTGTGTTCGTGCAGCGGCGCACCGAGGATCGGCTCGAGCTTGCCGTGGCCGAGCGCGCCGAGCAGCTCGGCGCCGGACAGATGGAGCAGGAGTTCGTCCTGTACGACGGTCGGCGTTACGAGGGCGTTCCCGGCTCGCCTGAATGGCGGGTCGTCGAGTTCCGCGAGCACGGCATACCGGTTCGACTGCCGGAATACAAGGCGCAGAAGGAACGCTACGAGCTCAAGCCCACGGCTGCGCTGATCGGTTCCGACGCGGGACCGGACCGCGCCGAGCTGGCCTGGCGCGTTGCGGTGCCCGTGATGGCGGTCGTGCTGATGCTGCTCGCGGTGCCACTCGCGAAGCTTCGTCCGCGCCAGGGACGATTCGCGCGCATCGGGTTTGCGATCCTGGCCTACTTCCTCTACTCGAATCTCCTCGCCGTCGTCCGTGTCTGGATGGAGAAGGACGCGGAGGCGGGACAGTTCGGCCTCTGGTGGGTGCACGTGCTGCCGCTTGCCCTTGCTGGTGCCATGCTCTGGGCCGAAGAGCACCCTGGCTGGTTCCGCCGCCGACCCCGAGCCGCGGCCGCCTGAGAAAGAACTTTGTCGACACTCGGCAACTACGTCATCCGCACGGTGCTCGGCTACACCGGACTCGTGATGCTGATGCTGTTGGCCCTCGGCGCGTTGTTCCTGTTCATCGGCCAGCAGGACGACATCGGCACCGGGGGCTATACGGCGCTCGCGGCCGGCAAGTTCGTGGCGCTCAACCTGCCGAGTTACGTGTTCGACCTGTTGCCCGTGGGCGCGCTGATCGGCGCCCTGCTCGGGCTCGGCAACCTCGCGCGCGGCAGCGAGCTCATCGTCATGCGCGCGTCCGGCGTGACCACTGCGCGCTTCTGCGCCTGGCTCGGGGCCGCCGGCGTGCTGCTGGCCGCGCTGATGTTCGTGCTCGGAGAATACATCGCGCCGCCGCTGCAGAAGTATGCGAATCAGCTGCGGGTGTTCAGCAAGTACAGCGAGTTCAGCTTCGCGGGCGACCGCGGCACCTGGGCGCGCGACGGCGACACGATGATCAGCGTCGACCAGCAGTCGGCGAGCACGCGCTACGGCGGCGTGCACCTCTTTCACTTCGATCGCGAGCGCCGCCTGATCAGCGTCGGACGCGCCGAGTCGGCGAGCCTCGATGCCGCGAACCGCTGGCAGCTCGAGAATTTTGCCACGACGCGTTTCGTCGAGGGCGGCACCGCGGTTGAGCGCGCCCCGGCCAAGGAGGTGCGCTCGTCGCTGTCGGCTGATTTCCTCGGGCTCGCGGTGGTCGAGCCCGAATCGATGGCGCTGCGCGACATCGTCGCCTACGTGGGACACTTGCGGCACAACAACCTCGAGACGCGCGGATTCGAGACCGCATTCTGGTCGCGGATCGCACGGATGACGGCATTGATCCTGGTCCTGATGCTCGCGCTTCCGTTCGCTTTCGGGCCGATGCGCAGCTCAGGCCAGGGTGCGCGCGCCGTGGTCGGTATCCTGATCGGCGCCGTCTATGTACTGCTGAGCCGCACCCTCGAGAGCAGCGGAGAGCTCTTTGCGCTGCCGCCCTGGGTGGTCGGCTGGCTGCCGACCATCGCGCTCGCGATGTTTACCGGCCTGCTGCTCGCGCGGGCACGCTAGCCCCGTCGGTGCCGGGTCGCAGTTTCGCAGTTATTCAGGCAAACGCCGACAACTCGGAGAAGCTTCGCGAGAATAACTGCGAAACTGCGACCCGGCACCCTACGGGAGCACGATCACGCGGGTGCGCGTAAGCCGGTCGTGCCAGGTCCGCTTTTCCGGGTCGACGAGCAAGGCGAGCCAGCCCAGGCCGAAGACCGCCCACGACAGCAGCGCGGCCGCCAGCCGACGCAACGTGTCCGGCCACGTGAGAAGCCCGCCGTCCGCACGCTCCACCCGCAATCGCCAGGCCGTCATGCCGAGCGTCTGACCGCCGCGGGTCCAGCTCACGCCATAGAACACCACGAGAACGACGCACAGTGCGATCCGGTAGGCGAGCTCGAGCAGCGGCGTGCGCGAGGCGTCCAGGGCCTCGCCGCCAGTGAACGGCAGGAAGAGCGCGGTGGTCACCATCCACAACGCGACGAGCAGCAGCGCGTCGTACAGCATCGCACACAGGCGTCTCGCGAGACCGGCGGGCATGTGTGTCAGGATAGCCGTCGCGCAGTTACGTGGCACGGGCGATGACACTCGAACGAACCCTGGTGTGGGACCTCCCGGTGCGTATCGCGCATTGGCTGCTCGTATTCGCCGTCGCCGGATCGTGGCTGACGCATTATGCGGGGCCCGCCTGGTTCAACTGGCACCGGCGCTGCGGCTACGCGGTGCTCGTGATCGTCACGTTCCGCATCATCTGGGGCTTCACCGGCACGGCGACCGCGCGGTTCGTGCAGTTCGTGCGCGGTCCGCGTGAAATCGCCGCCTGGCTGCGATCGGGCGCGCCACAGACCGCAGGTCACAACCCGCTCGGCGCGCTCAGCGTCGTCGCGCTGCTCCTTCTGCTTCTTGGACAGGCTCTCACGGGCCTGTTCGCGAACGACGAGATCTCGAGCGTCGGGCCGTTCTACGGCTGGGTGTCGCATGAGCTGAGCAACCGCCTGAGCCGGTTTCACCGCGCGAGCGAAAACTGGCTGCTGGTCCTGATCGGCCTGCATCTCGCGGCCGTCGCGTGGTACTCGCTCGTGCGCCGGCGGAAGCTGATTCGCGGAATGGTTACGGGGTACCTCGACGTCGAAAGTTCGACAGCCGATCCGCCGTTTCGCGGCTCGGCGCTCCGGCGCGCGCTGTTGATCGCACTCGGCCTCGGTGTGCTGCTCGGGCTTCTGCTGCGGGTCGCGCCGGATTCGGCGCCCGTGCTTTTCTAGACGGAGCCTCAGTCGGCGCGGTACTTGTCATGGCAGGCCTTGCAGGCCTGGGCCATGTCGAAGAAGGCCGCCTTGCTTGCCGCCGGGTCGCCGCCCGCCGCCGTCTTCGAGAGCGTGGCGCTGCGCTCGACCAGTGTGTTCAGCTTGGCGTCGAAGTCCTCGCGGTTGCTCCACATCTCGGGCTTGAGCTTCGAGCCCTCGGCGTGGCGCGACTCCGGTGCGTAGGACTCCGCGAGCATCGGCGTCATCTGCGAGAGTCGTTCCGCGCGCTCGGCGAACACCTTCGCATCGAACGGCTGCTTGTCCTGCGCCATCGCCGACAGAGGTCCGATGTTCCAGGCGATCACCTGGTACACCGCCTTGCGGTACTTGAGCAATTGCTCGGCACGGCTGGGCTGTCCCTGGGCGCCGGCCAATCCGGACAGTGCCGTCGCCAGTAACGCGGTGCAGGCAAGAAGAGATGCGGTGCGTCGCATGTGCGGATCTCCAACGGGTGTTGCGGAAACGGCGACGATACGGCAGCTCGCTGCCGCTTGCCACGTCTTCAGTTCTTGCGTGGTTTCGCACGCGCCTCGATCGTTGCCCGGTGCTCCGAGAGTACGCCCCAGACTTCTTTCTCCGACGGACGGTCTGCCAGCCGTGCGATCAATCCCGCGAGCGCCGGCCACTCACTGCCCCAGTCGAGCATCCGCACCGCGTCCGCGATGACGAGGCGAGTCGTCTGTTCGGAGAGCTTGGCGGGTGTGCGCGCAGCAGGTCGGGGCGCAGACGGGCGGGCGGCCGGTCCTTTCTGTCCACCTGCGGGCGTCGCCGGCCGGGCCGCGACAGGGCGACTCGTCGAGGCCTTGGGCGATGCCGGGCGCGCCGCGGGCTGCTTCGCAGCGGCCATCGTGCGCACCGTTGCCGTCGTTTCGTTCTCGGGCTTGAGGGTGCTTTGCCTGACGGTCGCGTCCTTCGGCGGAAGCGCCTGTGGAATGAATCGCTCGAGGTGTTCGCTGCCGAGCAGCGAGGTCAGGAAACCCATCAGTTCGAGCGCATCGGCGAAGTCGTCGTCACCGACCTCCTTGCGCTCCTCAAGGTGGCGCCGGAGCTCCCGGACCCGCTGCCTGGCGAGATCGACGATCCACTTGTTGGGGCGCTGGTGCTTCGGCCAGGTCTGGGCCTTTGCATATTCCGCGTCGTCGAGCTTGAGGTAACGGGTGTGCAGATCGAGGCTGGCGAGCCAGCGATCGAGGAGTTCCGAGACGCGCTTTTCGGCTTCGGTCATCCGTCACCCGTACCTGTCGCGGGGCGCAGTTTAATACGCGTGGCGGGTACGGATGCGGGCCGCAACGTCCGGCTGTGCGCCAGTCCCGGCCGACTGCGAGATTGAATGGCGCTCCCTACCGGATTCGAACCGGTGTACTAGCCTTGAGAGGGCTATGTCCTGGGCCTCTAGACGAAGGGAGCGCGTGGCGATCGGGCCGGATCTGCGGTCCCGAGCGGGGGCGCGTATTATACGCAGCCGTTTGCCCCGGTCCAGCGGAACCCCAGCGGATAACAAGTGCCTTGAGCCCGGACGATCATCCGAAAACCTTCACGCGTCCCGAGCCCGTCATCGTACCGCGGGCCGAGCATCCAATCTCGCGGGCGAACATCGCGCCGAATGCGCTCAAGGTCCTCTATCGGCTCAAGGACGCGGGCTTCCAGGGATTTCTGGTGGGCGGCGCCGTGCGCGATTTGTTGCTCGGCCTCGAACCCAAGGACTTCGATGTCGCGACCGACGCGCATCCGGAGCAGGTCCGGCGGCTGTTCCGCAACTGCCGCCTGATCGGTCGCCGCTTCCACCTCGCGCACGTGCGCTTCGGACAGGAGATCGTCGAGGTTGCGACCTTCCGGGCTGCGCACACCGAGATCGACGAGGATCACGGCGTCGACGAAACCGGCCACCGCGTACTCGACGAGCACGGGCGGATTCTTCGCGACAACCTCTACGGGACGATCGAGGAGGACGTGTGGCGGCGCGACTTCACCGCCAATGCGCTCTACTACAACATCGAGGACTTCTCGATCTGGGACTACGTCGGCGGCGTACCTGACGCGCGCGACCGCGTCCTGCGGATGATCGGCGATCCGGAGACGCGCTACCGCGAGGATCCGGTGCGCATGCTGAGGGCCGCCCGCTTCGCAGGCAAGCTCGCCTTCACGCTGCATCCGGACAGCGAGGCGCCGATCTACCGCCTTGCGTACATGCTCGACAGCGTGCCGCCGGCGCGGTTGTTCGACGAGATCATGAAGCTGATGCTCGCGGGTCGGGGCATGCCGTCCTTCGAACTGCTGTTTCGGCTCGAGCTGCTCGATCACCTGATGCCCGACGTCGATGCGGCGCTGCGCGAGCAACCGCAGTCGGCCGGCGCCCGACTGCTGCGGCTCGGTGTGGAGGCCACGGACGAGCGCGTGCTCGCGGACAAGACCGTGACGCCCAGCTTCCTGTTCGCCGTGCTGCTCTGGCCCGCGATCCTGCGCGAGGCCGGCGTGCCGGGCGGCCCGTTGCCAACCGACACGCCAGCGGCGATGGCCGCCTGCGACGCCGTACTTTCCCGCCAACTGCGTCGGATCGCGATCCCCAAGCGGTTCGCGATGCCCATGCGGGAGCTGATCGCGCTGCAGGGGCGCTTCGAGCGCCGCGCCGGCCGACGCGCGCTGCGACTGCTCGAGCATCCGCGCTTCCGCGCGGCGTACGATTTCCTCTGCCTGCGCGCGGCCTCGGGCGAGATCGACCCCGCACTCGCCGAGTGGTGGACGCGCATCCAGGAGTTGCCGAGCGACTCGCGCATCGCAGAGGTCGAGAGTCAGCCCGGCGAGCCGGCGCCATCCCGGCGCAGACAACGCTCGCGCCGCCGGCGACGGCCCGCCGCGGAGCGCGGTTGATCCGTGAGCGCACGATGGGTGCCGGCCTACGTCGGTCTGGGCAGCAATCTCGATGATCCGCCGCTGCAGGTGGCGCGTGCGTTCGACGCGCTTGCCCGACTGCCGGACACGCGCCTCGTGCTGCGTTCGCGGCTGTACCGCTCGAAACCCTTAGGCGCGGTCGCGCAGCCGGACTTCGTCAATGCGGCGGCCGGCGTGCTCACACAGTTTTCGCATCGCGCCCTGCTCGAGGCTCTGAAGGCGGAGGAAGCGCGGCTGGGGCGCAAGCGACCGGTGGAGCGCTGGGGCCCGCGGCGCATCGACCTCGACCTGCTGGTCTATGGCACCGTGCGCGCGACAGAGCCGGATCTGACCGTTCCGCATCCCGGACTCGCGGAGCGCGCTTTCGTCCTCGCCCCGCTGGCAGACATTGCTCCGGACCTTCGGGTTCCGGGGCTGGGTCTCGTCCGCGATCTTCTGGCGGCGATCGATGCTGCCGATCTTGGGATAATTTCCGGATGAGCAGGCGACGGCCGAAGGACACGGGAACCGAGCCCGTGCCCCATCGCTACATCGCGGTCGAGGGTCCGATCGGCGTGGGCAAGACCAGCCTCGCGCGCCGCCTCGCGGAGAGCTTTGGCAGCGAGCTCGTGCTCGAGCAGCAGGGCGAGCCCAACCCGTTTCTCGAGCGCTTCTACCGCAACCCGCGTGCCGCGGCGTTCCAGACGCAGCTTTACTTTCTGTTCCAACGCTCACGCCAGCTGCAGGACCTGCGCCAGAAGGATCTGTTCGAGCGCACACGCGTCGCGGACTACCTGCTGGAAAAGGACCGCCTGTTCGCGCGCCTCACGCTGGATGAGGCGGAGTACGCGCTGTACGAGCAGGTCTATTCGCGGCTGTCGCTCGACGCGCCTCAGCCGGACCTCGTGGTGTATCTGCAGGCGCCGGCCGACGTGCTGCTCGCGCGGATTGCGCGTCGCGGCATCGCCTATGAGCAGGGTATCGAGCGACGTTACCTCGAGAAGCTGGCCGAGGCCTACACGCGCTTCTTCCTCGAGTACGAAGCGGCGCCCGTGCTGATCGTGAATGCCGCCGAGATCGACCTCGTGGGCAGCGACGCCGACTACAAGGGCCTGCTCGTCGAAGTACAGCGTCACCGCAAGGGACGACACTACTTCAACCCCCTCAAGAGCCTGCTCTGACAACGATCGGTGCGCTCGGCGTGCAGCGGCCCGGGTTGGCCGCCCAGCGTTGATGTTTACGGCCCGCTCGGTCATTCTTGCTTGCCGCCAGGCGCAGGTCACGGATGTACACCCAACTCCAGCAACGGGACTCCTCGCGGCCGCCGGTCAGCATCGCGACGCTCGGCAAGATGAAGGCCGACGGCGAGAAGATCGCGGCCATCACCTGCTACGACGCGAGCTATGCGGCTCTGACCGACGCAGCCGGCTCCGATGTCGTGCTGGTCGGCGACTCGCTGGGCATGGTGATCCAGGGCTACGACACCACGGTGCCGGTGACGCTGGACAACATCATCTATCACTCACGCGCCGTAGCCAGGGGACTCTTCCGTCCGTTCCTGATGGCCGACATGCCGTTCATGACCTACACCTCGCGCGAGCAGGCACTGCAGAATGCGACGCGGCTGATGCAGGAGGGCGGGGCCAAGATGGTCAAGCTCGAGGGCGGCGCCGGGCAGGTCGAGATCGTCGAGTTCCTCGCGCGCCACGACATCGCCGTGTGCGCGCACCTGGGACTCAAGCCGCAGTCGGTGCACAAGACGGGTGGCTTCCGCGTGCAGGGTCGTGAGCAGGCGGTCGCCGAGCAGATGAAGCGCGATGCGCTCGCGTTGCAGGGCGCCGGCGCCGACATCGTGCTCCTCGAGTGCATACCGAGCGCGCTCGGCGCCGAGATCACTGCGGAGCTCGACGTCCCGGTGATCGGCATCGGCGCCGGCCCGGATACCGACGGGCAGATACTCGTGCTGTACGACGTGCTCGACATCACGCCGGGTCGCAAACCGCGCTTCGTCCGGAACTTCATGGCTGGCCACGACAACCCGCTCGCCGCGCTCGGCAGCTACGTCGAGGCCGTAAAAGAACGCAGCTACCCGGCGCCCGAGCATTGCTTCTGAACTCCGACGCCGGCACCGATGTCCGCACGATGCTGACGCTGACCCGCATCGCGGACCTGCGTGCGCTCGTGCATCGGTGGCGGATGGCCGCCGAATCGATCGCGTTCGTGCCGACCATGGGTAACCTGCATGCGGGCCACGCGAGTCTGATTTCGGCGGCGCACCATCATGGACGCCGAGTCGTCGCGAGCATCTTCGTCAATCCGTTGCAGTTCGGCCCAAACGAGGACTATGCCGCGTACCCACGCACGCCGGTGGAGGACGCCGCGCTGCTCTCGTCGCAGGGTATCGATGCGCTCCTGTTGCCAGCCGTCGATGAAATGTATCCGCTCGGAATCGCCGCCAGCACGGTCGTCGACGTGCCGGGCGTCTCTGACATCCTGTGCGGTGCGTTCCGCCCCGGACATTTCAAGGGCGTAGCCACGGTCGTGGTGAAGCTGCTCAATCTCGTGCAGCCCGACGTCGCGATCTTCGGGGAAAAAGACTACCAGCAGCTCACGATCATCCGCCGTGCCGTCGAGGACCTCTGCCTCCCGGTGCGGATCGTCGGTGCGCCGACGGTGCGTGCCGAGGACGGTCTCGCGTTGAGCTCGCGCAACCGGTACCTCGACGACGATGAGCGCGCGATCGCGCCGCAGCTGTATCGTGCGCTCGATCGCGCGAGGCGGCGGCTGGTGTCGGGCGATGCGGACCTGGCGTCGATCGAAAGCGAGGGGCTGGACGCGCTGCGTGCCGCGGGATTCCGGCCGGACTACTTCGAGGTGCGCGTCGCCGGTACGCTGGCCCGACCGCAGGGGCGCGACCTGGACGTCGTGGTGCTCTCCGCGGCGCGGCTGCGGCGCGCACGCCTGATCGACAACGTGCAGTGCCGCGCGCCGGGGCCGTTCTGACGGTGCCGCGTTCTGACCGGTGCCGGGCCGCAGTTTCGCAGTTATTGGCCGCACCAATAACTGCGAAACTGCGGCCCGGCACCTACCGCTCGCTACCGCTCAAGCCGCACGCAATCGTGTGAGCGCCCAGTCGATGTGCTCGCGAAGCACGGGAGCCGCCACGGTCCGGCGTGACTCGAGCGCCGAGATCGCCTCGGAGGAGGGCGGAGCGTTGCCGAGCGCCACTGCGAGATTTCGCAGCCAGCGCTGGTAGCCGATGCGGCGGATCGCGCTGCCCTCCGTGCGCGCCAGGAATTCCGCCTCCGTCCACGCAAAGAGCTCGATGAGGCTCGCGCGATCGAGCCCGTGGCGCGCGCGGAAGTCGTGTTCCGCGCTCACTTTCGCGTAACGGTTCCACGGGCAGACGAGCTGGCAGTCGTCGCAGCCATAGACACGGTTGCCGATCGCAGCGCGGAACTCCTCGGGGATCGTTCCGTCCAGCTCGATCGTGAGATAGGAGATGCAGCGCCGGGCGTCGAGCTGCCACGGACCGACGATCGCGCGCGTCGGACAGACATCGATGCAGGCCGTGCAGCTGCCGCAGTGTGCGCTGACCGGCGCGTCGACCGGCAGCGGCAGGTCGGTGAACACCTCCCCGAGAAAGAACCAGGAGCCGTCGTTGCGGTCGAGCAGGTTGGTGTGCTTGCCGATCCAGCCGAGACCGGCATCGCGCGCGAGAGCCTTCTCCAGCACCGGCGCGCTGTCGGTGAAAGCGCGATACCCGGCGGATCCCGCGGCGGCGGCCAGCCGCGTGGCGAGCCGCGCAAGCCGCGATCGCAGGACACGGTGATAGTCGCGCCCGAGTGCGTAGCGCGACACGTAGGCGCGCGTCGGGTCCTCGAGGACGGCGTTGGCCGCGAGTGCGTCGCGCGGCAGGTAGTCCATGCGCGCGCTCACGACGCGCAGCGTCCCCGGCACGAGCTCCGCTGGTCGCGCGCGGCGGGTGCCGTGCCGCGCCATGTAGCCCATCTCGCCGTGGCGGCCGGCCGCTAGCCAGGCATCGAGCAGCTCGGCATCCCGTTCCAGGTCGACGCCGGCAATCCCGATCTTCTGGAAGCCGAGCTCGACGCCCCAGTCCTTCACCTGGAGCGCAAGGGCCGCGAGGTCGGGCAGGGGTGTGCTGGTCATGTCTGGGCGTAAGAGTCGGCGCACCCGCAATTATAATGTGCCGATGAACACGCCACCGGGCGCGATCTACACGGCCGCTCAGGTGCGCGAGCTCGACCGGCGAGCGATCGAGGTCTGCGGCATCCCGGGATACGAGCTGATGACACGCGCGGGCCACGCGATCGCCGACGCGATCCGCGAGCTCTGGCCCGCCGCGAAATCGATCACCGTGCTCTGCGGGCCCGGCAACAACGGCGGCGACGGTTACGTGTGCGCCCGTGTCGCGCGCGCGCGGGGACTCGAGGCGCGGGTGCTGTCGCTCGTCGCGCCGGCGACGCTCGCGGGCGATGCGCGGCGCGCCTGCGAGGATTTCCACGCGGCCGGCGGGCGCAGCGTGCCGTTCGAGGCGGCCGCGATCGAGGGCGAGGTGATCGTCGATGCGATCTTCGGCATCGGCATCACCCGTCCCGTGGCGGATGTGTACGCGCGTGCGATCGAGGCCGCCAATGCGTCCGGCCGGCCGGTTCTCGCGGTCGATCTGCCCTCGGGTCTCGATGCCGATCGCGGACAGCCGCACGGCATCGCGATCCGGGCGGATGCCACGGTGAGCTTCATCGGGCGCAAGCTCGGCTGCTATCTCGGCGCGGGCCCCGATCTCGCCGGTTCACGTCGCTTCGCGGATCTCGATGTGCCGCCGAAGGCCGCGGAAGGCGTGTCTGCCGCGGCGCGGCTGATCGGCCCGGACAGCGTGCGGGCGGCGCTGCCGCCACGCGCGCGCACCGCCCACAAGGGACGATACGGCCACGTGCTTGTGATCGGCGGCGCACCGGGTATGGGCGGGGCCGCTCGCCTCGCCGGGGAGGCGGCGCTGCGCGCCGGCGCCGGTCTCGTGAGCATTGCGACGCATCCGGCGAGTGCGGCGCTGGCGGCGGCCCGACCCGAGCTGATGGTGAGCGTGCTCGACGATCCGCGAGGCCTTGCGCCGCTGCTCGAACGCGCGAGCATCGTCGCGGTCGGGCCCGGACTGGGGCGGGACGACTGGGGCCGGGCGATGCTCGAGGCCGCCTTGCGAGCGGATCGACCCGCGGTGGTCGATGCCGATGCGCTCAATCTCCTGGCCGTCGATCCGCGCCGGCGCGAGGACTGGGTGCTCACGCCGCATCCGGGCGAAGCGGCACGGATGCTCGGCGTCGACGCAGCACAGGTGCAGGCGGATCGCCTGCGCGCCGCGCGAGAAATACAGCAGCGTTACGGCGGGACGGTGGTCCTCAAGGGCGCAGGCTCGATCGTGCAGACGCCCGGGTCCGTGCCCGCAATCTGCGACCGCGGCAATCCAGGCATGGCCGTCGCGGGCATGGGCGACGTGCTGACCGGCGTGGTCGCGGGCATCGCCGCGCAGTGCCGCGACCTGCCAATCGCCGCCGCGGCCGCGGTGTACGCGCACGCGGAGGCCGGTGATCGCGCGGCGCGGGCGGGCGAGCGCGGACTGCTCGCGCTCGACGTGATCGGCGAGCTGCGCGCATGCGTCAACCTCCCGTTCGACGCGGCATGATGCGCGGGATCGTGCGCGAGCTCGCGACGCCGCAGGCGACGCAGGCGGCGGGTGCCGAGCTCGGCGACGCGCTCGTGACACTTTCGGACGGCGAACCGTGGCTCGTCGGCCTCGAGGGCGAGCTCGGAGCGGGCAAGACCACGTTCGTTGCGGGACTGCTCCGCGCGCTCGGCCACGGCGATGCAGTCCGCAGCCCGACGTACACGTTCATCGAGCCCTACCGGCTTACGGGTCGCAACGTCTATCACTGCGATCTCTATCGGATCGTCCACGCGGATGAGATCGAGGACCTGGGTTTGCGCGAGCTGGTCGCCGGCGAGGCGGTGCTCCTCATCGAGTGGCCGTCTCGAGCCGCGGGACGCCTCGGTAAGTTCGATGTCCTCGTTCAGCTCGAATATGCACCTGCCGCCGACGCTCGTCGTCTTCAGATTGGCGCGGGCACACTCCGCGGTGCCCGGCTGGCAGCACGCACTGCTCGATAGCGCATCACATCCCGCCCGTATCCCTATAATTTCATTGGAATCCGGGCACTGAGAAGAGTAGATTACGTCGCATGTCGCTGCGGCGCGCCTCCGGGCTCAAGCTCCTTTCGGGTCTCGCGATGCTGCTCGCCGCCGCCGGGGCGGAGGCGGCCACCGCGCGCGTTGACGACGTTCGCCTCTGGTCCGGTCCCGAAGGCACGCGCCTCGTGCTCGACCTTTCCGCACCGGTCCGGTACGAAGTCTTTACGCTCAACAATCCGTACCGCGTCGTCATCGACCTCGCCAACGCGAGCATCGCCGAGAGCAAGCGCTTGCCCGCTGGACAGGGCCCGGTGACGCGGGTGCGAAGCGGCAAGCAACCCCGCCATGGCCTGCGATTCGTGCTCGACTTGTCGGTGCTGCAGGAGCCGCGCAGTTTCACGGTGGCGCCGGAGGGCACCGCCGGCCATCGACTGGTCGTCGAGCTGCCGGTCGCCTCGGCGACGAGGACTGTGACCGCAAGCGCCACGCCGACACCGGCTCAAGCAACGGCGTCCGCTGCGCCTCCTGTCGAGACGATGAGCGCCGTCAAGTCGGTGTCGACCGCTGCTCGCGGCCGCGATGTCATCGTCGCCGTCGATGCGGGGCACGGCGGGAAGGATCCGGGCGCCATCGGCCGCGCCGGCACGCATGAAAAGAAGGTGACTCTCGCCATTGCGCGTCGCCTCGCGGCCGCCATCGATCGCGAGGACGGGATGCGTGCGGTGCTGGTACGCGATGACGATCGGTTCGTCAGCCTGCGCAACCGCATTCTCAAGGCGCGCGAGCAGAAGGCGGACATGTTCGTCTCGGTCCATGCCGACTCGGTTCGGGACCGCAGCATCGGTGGCTCGTCGGTATACGTGCTGTCGCTCCGCGGCGCGAGCGACGAGGCGGCGCGGTGGCTTGCGGAACGCGAGAACGCCGCCGACCTGATCGGTGGCGTGTCGCTCGACGACAAGAACGACGTGCTCGCCTCGGTGCTGCTCGATGTCACTCAGAAGGAGAGCGTCAGCAACAGCGTCGAGGCCGCGCAATCGATACTCGCGTCGCTGCGCGGCGTCACCTCCGTGCACCGTCCACGCGTCCAGCACGCCGGGTTCGTGGTGCTGAAGTCGCCGGACATCCCGTCGGTGCTGGTCGAAACTGCGTTCATCTCCAACGCGACGGACGAACGTCGGCTGCAGGACCCCGTTCATCAGCTCAAGGTGGCCGAGGCAATCCACGCCGGCGTGCGCGGCTATTTCTACACGCGCCCCCCGCCGGGCACGCGAGTCGCGGCGCTGGTCGCGGCTGGACGCGCCGACGAGCCGCGGACTGTCGCCGGACGCTGACCCCTCCACACCCCGGTGGCGTCTCGCCGCCGCTCGGCCGGTTCAACTCGCCCGCGCTCGGCCAATGGGCAGCAGCCCGAGCATGAGCAGTCTGGCAGACCGATCGCCTGCTATCCTCGCGGCCCCACCGCGAGGCACGCCGCATGCCCATCCGGGTACTGCCCGAACAGCTCATTCACCAGATTGCGGCCGGCGAGGTGGTCGAGCGCCCGGCCTCGGTCGTCAAGGAGCTGATCGAGAACAGCCTCGATGCCGGCGCGCAGAGCATCGACATCGACGTCGAGGCCGGGGGCGTCGCGCTCTGCCGCGTGCGCGACGACGGTGCCGGAATCGCGCGCGACGAGCTGGCGCTGGCGCTCGCGCATCACGCGACCAGCAAGATCGGGCGGATCGAGGACCTGGAGTCGGTGCGGACGCTGGGCTTCCGCGGTGAGGCCCTGCCGTCCATCGCATCGGTGTCGAGAGTGCGGATCGACTCCCGAAGCGCCGGCGCCGACGCGGCCTGGAGCGTGACCGCCGCGGACGGCGTGCTCGCGGGGCCGGTGCCCGCAGCGCACCCGCCCGGCACCACGGTCGAGGTGCGTGAGCTCTTCTTCAACGTGCCCGCGCGGCGGAAGTTCCTCCGCGCCGAGCGGACCGAGCTCGCCCAGGTGCAGCGGCTGGTCGAGCGCGCGGCGCTCGCGCGGTTCGACGTCGCGTTCCGGTTCAGCTCAGCCCGGCGGACGCTCGCGGACCATCCGCTCGCCAGCTCGGAGCGCCAGCGAGATGAGCGGGTGGCCGCGGTGCTCGGCGAGGATTTCATCAGCCAGGCGATGCGGCTCGATCACGAGGGTGCGGGCATGCGTCTGTCGGGCTGGTTTGGGCTTCCAACCTATGCGCGTGGCCAGGCGGACCAGCAGCACTTCTTCCTGAACGGTCGGCCGCTGCGCGACAAGCTGGTCGTCAGCGCCGTCCGGCTCGCCTATCGCGACGTGCTCTTCCACGGACGCCAGCCGGCGTACGTGCTGTACCTCGAGCTCGATCCCTCGCGGGTGGATGTGAACGCTCACCCGCAGAAACTCGAGGTCCGCTTCCGCGAGCCGGGGCTGATCCACGACTTCCTCTTCCGGACCCTCGAGCGCGCGCTCGCGCAGACGCGCGCTGCCACCGACGCAGCCGAGTCGATTCCGGCGGCGCGGATGCGCGTGGCGGGCGCTGGCTCGATCGGGCAGACCGGCTGGTCGGCGCTCGACCTGTATGCCGCGCAGCCAGCGCTGGTACAGGACGCGGGCGTCGCGGACTACGCGCGTCCCGCGCCGCAGCTGCCGGCGGCGAACGAGGAGGCCGGGCCCCCGCACGACCATCCGCTCGGTTACGCAATCGCGCAGCTGCACGGCGTCTACATCCTGGCGCAGGCCCGTGACGGACTGGTGCTCGTCGACATGCACGCCGCGCACGAGCGTACGGTGTACGAGCGTCTCAAGGCGGCGCTCTCCGCCAGCCGCGTCGCGAGTCAGCCGCTCCTGATCCCCGTGGCACTCGCTGTTTCGCCTGCCGCGGCCGAGCTCGCCGAGGCGAGCGGCGATCTCTTCGATCGTGTCGGCATCGAGATCACGCGCGCGGGGCCGGCGCAGATCGTGGTTCGCGCGCTGCCTGCGCTGCTCGCGTCCGCCGAGCCCGCGGCGCTGGTGCACGATCTCCTGTCCGGTCTTGCCGAGGACGGCGCGGCGGGTGGCGATCGCATGCTGGAGCGAGCGCTCGGCACGATGGCCTGTCACCAGGCCGTCCGGGCCAATCGGCGCCTCAGCGTGCCGGAGATGAACGCGCTGCTCCGCGAGATGGAGTCGACCCTGCGCAGCGACCAGTGCGTGCATGGCCGGCCGACCTGGTCCTTCCTCGGCATGGACGAGCTCGACCGGCTGTTTCTGCGGGGCCGATGACGATGTCGGACGGCGTCCGTGTCGACGCGGTCCTGCTCATGGGTCCGACCGGCACCGGCAAGTCGGCGGTCGCACTGGCGCTCGCGCGCGAGTTCCCGCTCGAGATCGTCAGCGTCGATTCCGCACTGGTCTATCGCGGCCTCGACATCGGAACCGCCAAGCCGACGGCGGCGGAGCGCGCGTCCGTGCCGCATCACCTGATCGACATCTGCGACCCGGCGGATGCGTACTCAGCCGGGCGATTCCTCCACGACGCGCGGGCACTGATCGACGCGATCCGCGGTCGCGGCCGCGTCCCGCTGCTGGTCGGCGGCACGATGCTCTATTTCCGCGCGCTCATGCGTGGTCTCGCAACCCTCCCGCCGGCCGATCCGGCCCTCCGAGCGCGGATCGACGCGCGGGCTCGCGACCTGGGATGGCCCGCGCTCCACGCGGAGCTCGCGCGTGTCGATCCGCAGGCGGCCGCGCGCATCCGGATTGCGGACGCCCAGCGCATCCAGCGTGCGCTGGAGGTCCACGAGCTCACCGGGGAGGCGCTCAGCGACCGGCAGCGGCACATGCCGGGGACGGACCTGCGGTTCTCCGCCCATGTGCTGATGCCCTTCGAGCGGGACGAGCTCTATCGGCGCCTCGACCAACGGTTCGACGCGATGCTGGCGGCGGGGCTGCTCGACGAGGTGCGGGGGCTGCACGCGCGTCGGGACCTCGATCCGGACTTGCCGAGCCTGCGTGCAGTCGGTTATCGGCAGCTCTGGGCCCATCTCGACGGCCGCGTCGGCTTCTCCGAGGCCGTTGCCGCGGGCAAGCGGGCGACGCGGAACCTGGCCAAGCGGCAGCTCACCTGGCTGCGGTCCGAGGCCGCGCTGCCGTGGATCACCGGACTTGAAGATCAGCAACTTGCACCCATCAAGTCGGTGCTTGGCGACGTTGCGTGCGCGAGACGGACCGGGAGCCTGTGCTAAGATTCGCCCGTTCTTGCCCCATCAATGCGACGGTTGCCCCTGCCGTCTCAAGGAAGGCTGCGCTGCAGGAACGGTGCGCCGCTAAAAAGACAAAGGAGAAGCGATCATGGCCAAGGGCCAGTCCCTGCAGGACCCTTTCCTCAATGCATTGCGCAAGGAACGGATACCGGTCTCGATATACCTGGTGAATGGAATCAAGCTACAGGGTCAGATCGACTCCTTCGACCAGTTCGTGGTCCTGTTGCGCAACAGCGTGAGCCAGATGGTCTACAAGCACGCGATCTCGACGGTCGTGCCCGCACGCAATGTGCGTCTGCCCTCGTCGGATGACGACGCCGCGGCTGCCGACGAGGTGCCGCCGGCCTGAACACGCCGATGCCCAGGACCGGTACGATTTGATCGACCGACCGCGCAGCGGCGAACGCGCCATCCTGGTCTGCGTCGGCCTCGGCCGCGCGCCCGACGCCGACCGCATCGAGGAGTTCACGGCGCTCGCGGGCTCGGCCGGTGCACAGGTGCTCGAACTCCTTGCGGTGACCCGCAAGGCGGCCGATCCACGCTACCTGCTCGGCACCGGCAAGGTTGCGGAGCTCCGCGGGCGGGTGCAGGCGCAAGGCGCCGATCTCGTACTCGTCGATCACGAATTGTCGCCGAGCCAGGAGCGCAATCTCGAGAAGGAGCTCGAGTGCCGCGTGCTCGACCGCAGTGGCCTGATCCTCGACATCTTTGCGCAGCGCGCCCGCAGCTTCGAGGGCAAGCTGCAGGTGGAGCTGGCGCAGCTCGAGCACCTCTCCACCCGCCTCGTGCGCGGCTGGACCCACCTCGAGCGCCAGAAGGGCGGCATCGGCCTGCGGGGTCCGGGCGAAACACAGCTCGAAACCGACCGGCGGCTGCTGGCCCGCCGCATCAAGACACTCAATGACCGGCTCGACAAGGTGCTGGTTCAGCGCGAGACGACGCGACGCGACCGGCAACGCCGGGCCGTGCCGACCGTCGCGCTGGTGGGGTACACCAATGCCGGGAAGTCGACGCTTTTCAACCGGCTGAGCGCAGCGGAGGCCTACGCCGCCGACCAGCTGTTTGCGACACTGGACCCCACGGTTCGCCGCCTGCAGCTTGCGCCGGGTCTCGAGGTCGCGCTCGCCGATACGGTCGGATTCGTCCGCGAGCTGCCGCACGAGCTGGTCGCGGCGTTCCGCTCGACCCTGCAGGAAGCTCGCGACGCGGATCTGCTGCTGCACGTCATCGATGCGGCGGATCCGGAACGCGCCGAGCGCATCGCACAGGTCGACCGCGTGCTCGAGTCGATCGGTGCCGGCGAACTCCGTCAGGTCGCCGTCTACAACAAGATCGATCGCACGGGCGAGACGCCGCGCATCGAGTATTCGTCGGACGGGCTCGCGCACCAGGTGTGGCTGTCGGCGCAGAGCGGCGCCGGTGTCGAGCTCTTGCGCTTGGCGTTGCAGGGTCATCTCGGCCAGGACCTCGCGCGCTGCCGCATGTATCTGCCGGCGCGTGCGGGGCGCGCACGCGCGCGCTTCCACCAGGCCGGCGCGGTCCTCGCCGAGCGCACGGCGCCGGATGGCGGCTTTGAGCTCGATCTCTGGATGCGCCGGCCCGACATCGAGCGGATCTGCCGCGAGGAGGGTCTCGACATTCCGGCGAGCGTGCCTTGTATGGCCGAATCGGCCTTCCTACAATCGGCGCGTATCAGGAACGTCGGCGCAGCCTGACGACCCGCATCGGCCGTGCGGTCCGGCCGGTTCGCATCACATTCACCCTCTCAGGGCTTAAAAGCAGGCAGACGCATGGCGTGGAACGAGCCGGGCAAGAATCGGAACCCCTGGGGCAACCGCCCGGAACGGGGCACCGCCGACCTCGACGAGGCGCTTCGCCGGTTACAGCGCAGGCTGGCGGGCCTGTTCGGTGGCGGGGGTGGCGGTGGCAACGGTTCCGCGGGCAACGGCCGCTCGCGGGGCTTCGGGATCGGCACGATCGCCCTGGTGCTGGCTGGCATCTGGGCGGCGACCGGCGTCTACCAGGTCGATGCCGCGGAACGCGCGGTGATCACGCGGTTCGGCAAGTTCGTCCGGATCACCGAGCCGGGAATCGGCCTGCACATTCCCTGGCCCGTCGAGTCGCGGCGTATCGTCAACGTCGGCTCCATCGAGACCTTCAACGACCAGACGCGGATCCTGACGCTGGACGAGAACCTGGTCGATCTCAACATCGCCGTGCAGTACCGGCGCGCCGAGCCGGTGGCCTTCTCCTTCAACGTGCGCGACCCCGAGGACACGCTGGGCGAAGTGAGCGAGAGCGCGATCCGCGAGATCATCGGGCGGAGCCGCCTCGACTTCGTGCTCGAGGAAGGGCGGCAGGAAATCAGCGCCCGCGTCAAGGAGCTGGTGCAGCGCACGCTCGATACGTACAAGACGGGCGTCGAGGTCACCTCGGTGAGCCTGGTGGGCGTGAGCGTTCCGGAGCAGGTGCAGACCTCGCAGCGCGACGCGATCAAGGCGCGCGAGGACAAGGAGCGTCTTGCGCTCGAGGCGCAGGCCTATGCCAACGACATCCTGCCCAAGGCGCGTGGTTCGGCCGCCCGCCAGCTCGAGGACTCGCAGGCCTACAAGGCCAGGATCGTCGCCGACGCGCAGGGCGAGGCGGAGCGATTCTTGAAGCTGGCCGCGGCCTATGAGCGCGCGCCCGCTGTGACGCGGCAGCGTCTCTACTTCGAGACCATCGAGCAGGTGTTGTCGAATACGAACAAGGTGCTGGTCGACACCAAGGGCACGGGCAACATGCTGTACCTGCCGCTCGACAAGCTCACCGAGCGCAGGGCGCCGACGCTCACGCTCGACGAGCAGCGACAGGCGCCCGGTACCCGCGAGCCGCAACAGGAGACGCCGGAGGTGTCCATCGAGGCACGTCGGGAACGAGGCAGCCGCTGATGGGCAACCGAACGTATGTCGCGGTGATCGCGCTCGGCGCCCTGGTACTCGCGCTGTCGATGGCCGCTTTCACGGTGCGCGAGACGGATCTCGCGATCAAGTTCCGGTTCGGCGAGATCGTGCGCGCCGATTACGAGCCCGGGCTGCACTTCCTGGTGCCGCTGATCAACAACGTGCGCAAGTTCGACCGGCGGATCCTGACCGAGGACTATCCGTCCGAGCAGTTCCTGACCAGCGAAGGCAAGATCCTGCGCATCAATTTCTTCGTCAAGTGGCGCATCACCGACGTGTCGCGGTTCTACATCTCGACCGCCGGCGGCAGCGAGGACGTCGCCAACCTCCGGCTCGGCGAGATCGTCAAGGACGGCATCAAGGGCGTCATCGCCCGGCGCACGATCCAGCAGGTCGTGGCCGCCGACCGCAGCGAGTTCCTGGGCGAGGTGCTGAAGATCGCCGCGGCGAACATCGGCGAGCTCGGCATCACGCTGATCGACGTGCGGGTGAAGAGCATCGACCTGCCGGAGGAGGTGAGCGAGTCCGTTTTCAATCGCATGCGGCAGGACTTCGCCCGCCAGGCGGCGCAGCTGCGCGCCGAGGGCTCGGCGGTGTCCGAGCAGACGCGCGCGGAGGCGGATCGGCAACGCACCGAGATCCTCGCCGACGCCTACCGGCAGGCGGAGATTGTGCGCGGCGAGGGCGACGCTCTCGCGGCCGACACCTATGCGAAGGCTTTCGGGCGCTACCCGGAGTTCTTTTCGTTCCATCGCGCCCTGCAGGCCTATCGCCGGTCGCTCGGCAAGCAGGGAGACATCCTGGTGATCGCGCCGGACGGGGAGTTTTTCGAGTACTTCAAGGACTCGGGCCGCTGACCCGCGCGGGTCAGCGGTGGAGCCGATGATGGACTGGAACGACCTCTGGGCGGCGTTCGCGCTGTATCTCGTGATCGAGGGGCTGATGCCGTTTGCGAACCCGGGCGCGCTCAAGCAGGCGCTGCTGCAGGTCGCGAAGCTCGACGATCGGACGATGCGCATCGTCGGCCTCGCGAGCATGATCGCGGGGGCCTTGCTGCTGTACGTGGTTCGCGGGTCCGGCTGACAGACCTGAGGCCCGCCATGTCCAGAAACCTGGTCGTCATCGGCGCGCAATGGGGCGACGAAGGCAAGGGCAAGATCGTCGATCTGCTCACCGAGCGGGTCGCCGCCGTCGTCCGCTTCCAGGGCGGTCACAACGCCGGTCATACGCTGGTGATCGACGGCGTGAAGACGGTCCTGTCGCTGATTCCCTCCGGGATCCTGCATCCGCGAGTGCACTGCCTGATCGGCAACGGTGTCGTGTTGTCGCTGGAGGCGCTCCTCAGGGAGGCCGATGCGCTCGTACAGAAGGGCGTGCCGGTGTACGAGCGGCTGCGGGTGAGCCCCAACTGCGCGCTGATTCTGCCGTCGCACATCGCGCTCGACCGCGCGCGCGAGCGCGCGAGCGGCGCGAATGCGATCGGCACGACGGGTCGCGGGATCGGCCCGGCCTACGAGGACAAGGTCGCGCGGCGCGCCGTGCGCGTCGCCGATGTCTTCCAGCGCGACCGACTGGCGGCACGCCTGGGTGAGATTCTCGACTTTCACAATTTCATCCTGCAGCGCTACTTCGGCGGCGAGCCGGTCGACTTCCAGCGCACGCTCGAGGACTGCCTCGCGCAGGCCGAGCGCGTGCTGCCACTGGTCGAGGACGTGAGCGAGCGGCTGCGCGTCGAAATGCTGGCCGGCCACAACCTCCTGTTCGAGGGGGCGCAGGGCGCGCTGCTCGACGTCGACGTCGGGACCTACCCGTTCGTCACTTCGTCCAACACGATTGCCGGCGAAGCGGCCGTCGGCACCGGGCTCGGGCCGCGCGACATCCACGCCGTCCTCGGTATCGTGAAGGCGTATACGACGCGGGTCGGCGCGGGCCCGTTTCCGACCGAACTCTTCGACGAAATGGGCGAGCACCTGTCGCGTGTCGGACATGAGTTCGGCGCAGTCACCGGCCGACCACGGCGCTGCGGCTGGTTCGACGCGGTCGCGCTCAAGCGTGCGGTGCTGAACAACAGCATCTCGAGCCTCGGCGTCACCAAGCTCGACGTCCTCGACGGTCTCGACACGATCCGTATCTGCACCGGCTACCGGATCGACGGCGAGATCCGCGAGCAGCCGCCGCTGCTGCCGCATCGCTACGCGGAGTGCGTGCCCGTGTACGAATCGTTGCCCGGTTGGAGCGAGCGGACCGCCGGTCTCACGGAGTTCGCAGCCCTCCCGGAGAACGCCAGGCGCTATCTCGCGCGGATGGAGGAGCTGGCCGGCGTGCCGATCGACATCGTCTCAACCGGCGCCGATCGAGCCGAGACCATCGTCCTCCGTCATCCCTTCGACTGACCCTGATGAACGAAACGATGCGAGCCGTGACGATCGCCGGAGGCAAGGGCCCCGCGACGGCCCTGCGGGTCGAGCAGGTCGCGAGGCCCCAGCCAGGTGCCGGTCAGTTGCTGATCCGGGTGCGCGCGGCGGGAGTGAATCGCCCGGACATCGTCCAGCGCGAGGGCCACTATCCGCCGCCGCCGGGGGCGCCCGACGTGCTGGGGCTCGAAGTCGCCGGGGAGGTGGCGGAGGTCGGCGCGGGTGTGGCGCGCTGGAAGGCGGGCGACCGGGTGACGGCGCTGCTGCCCGGTGGCGGCTATGCCGAGTTCGCGACGGTCGACGGACGACATGCGCTGCCCATCCCGGCCGGGCTCGACTTCGTGCAGGCGGCGGCGCTGCCCGAGACCGTGTTCACCGTCTGGACCAACGTGTTCGAGCGCGGCCGATTGCAGGCCGGCGAGACGCTGCTGGTCCACGGGGCCAACAGCGGCATCGGCGTGACCGCGATCCAGATGGCGAAAGCGGCCGGGGCGCGCGTCATCGCCACGGTCCGCGGGGAGGTCAAGGCGGCGCAGGCGCGCCGGCTGGGCCCGGATGCTCGTGATCGATACGACGGCGGTCGACTGGGCCGCCGCCGCCAAGTCAGCGGGCGGAGCCGACGTCGTGCTCGACATGGTCGGGCGCGGATTTCTTTGCCCCGAACGTCGATCTGCTGAAGCCCGACGGCCGGCTCGTCGTGATCGCGACCATGAGCGGCCACCGCGTCGAGGTCGACCTGCGCGCGCTGATGATGAAGCGGTTGACCGTGACCGCATCGACCCTGCGCGCGCGCGACCCCGACGAGAAGGCCCGGCTCGCGCGGGCCGTCGAGGCTACCGTGTGGCCCTGGCTCGTCGCGGGTCGCGTTCGGCCGATCGTCGACCGTACGTTCCCGCTCGAGCGCGCCGGTGAGGCACACCAGTGGCTCGAGGGCGGCTCGCAGTTCGGCAAGGTCGTGCTCATCGTGGAATAGTCGACTCCCGACGCGGCGCCTATCGAGTCATTCCGCGATAGAGGGCCATTCCATCTCAGAACGATTCAGAACGATTCAGCGCGCTTCAAGACATGGAGCATTCCGATCCGGAGCCTACGATCACGGCGTCGGTCACTCGTGGCTGACGCGGAATCGAAGGCGCCTCCGATGAGAATGAGGAAGACCGCCATGAAATTGCTCGGCCTCGTATCGCCTCTGAAGGCGTACAAGCGTCGTTACGCAAGCGGGCTGGCCATCGCCGCCAGCCTGTTCGCGGTCTCGTGGTCGGTGGGTACGCCGTCCGGAACCGTCATCGTGATCACGGGTATCAGCGAGCTGCGGTCGTCGCTTCGACCGGGGAGTACCCGGCACCTCCGCGGTCGGGTGGCCGATCACGTAGTCGACGGGCCAGTGGAGGTACCGGGCGGGGTCACTTTCGACGACGTGGCCAGTCAGAGCCGAGATCATCAAGCACTCAGCGCAGCGTCACACCGCCGTCGACGGAGAGCACCTGACCGTTGATCCATGCGGCTTCGTCGGAAAGCAGGAAGGTCACGGCCGCGGCGATGTCCGCGGGCGTGCCCAGTCGGGGGCTGCGGGTGATTGCGAGGACCTGCGCGCAGGCCTCCTCGGTCATCGCGCGCCGCACCGCATCGGTCATGACGAGGCCCGGCGCAACCGCGTTCGCGCGGATGCCCAGCTTGCCCCAGCGCGAGGCGACATGCCGCAAGCAGCGCATGCAGTCCGCTCTTGCTCATGGCGTAGGCGACCCGCGAGTCCTCGCCCATGAACGCCGCCCCTGAACTCGTGTAGACGATGGCGCCGCCGCCACGCGCGAGGAGGGTTGGAACCGCATGGCGTGTGCAGAGGAGGTGGCCGCGAAGATTGACTGCGAGCGTGCGGTCGTAAACCTCGAGGGGGATCTCGACCGCGTCGCTGTCGTGCACTACCGCATCGAGATCGGCTGCGTTGACGTGGATCCCGTCGAGGCCGCCGTAGCGCTCGACGGCCACCGCGATCAGCCGGCGCACGGAATCCTCGTCGACGATATCGAAATGCTGCGCCACGGATTCGCCGCCCGCCTCGTTGATCCGCGCTGCGATCCGCTGCGCCTCGCCGGAGCGATGGTCTCCGATTACGACGCGCGCGCCGTCGCGGGCGAGGCGCAACGCCGTGGCGGCGCCGATGCCGCTGCCGCCGCCAGCAACCACGAAGACGCGACCCGCCAGCGTTGAAGTGCCTGAATTCAAATCGGTTTTGCTGGTAGGCTGTGCAGAATGGCCGCCGCGCCGGATGGTGCCCAGGAGAGGACTCGAACCTCCACGGTGTTACCCGCTAGTACCTGAAACTAGTGCGTCTACCAATTCCGCCACCTGGGCACAGGCGCGCCGTGCGGCACGGGCCGCATCGGAGGCGGCGCAATTTACTGACGGTACTGTGCCCTGTCAACGAATACTCGCCGCAGAAAATGCTGGCTGGGAGCATGTGAAAAAACGCAGAGAACCACGTCGGCGCCGCGACACCGCCCGCCGGCCGGGACCGCCACGCGCGAGATTGCCGAGGCCCAACGCCGTGCTGACGGTGCTGCGGGGCGCGGGCCGCCCAATGCGTCTCGAGGAGCTGAAGGCGGCGCTCGGACCCGCGAGTGCGGCGCAGGCCGAGGACCTCATCGATTCGCTGGTGCGCGCCGGCGACGTGGTGCTCAACCGGCGCGGACAATACTGCCTGCGCGAGCAGCTGCCCGGCCTGTCGGTCGGCACGGTCAGTGCGAACCGCAATGGCGACGGCCTGCTGCTGCCCGACGACGGTTCGCCGCCGGTGTTCCTGTCTGGCCAGCAGATGCGGGAGGTGATGCACGGCGACCGCGTGGCAGTGCGCGTCGAGGGCCCGGGATACCGCGGCCGGCCGCAGGGCTCGATCGTCGAAGTGCTGGAGCGAAGAACGCAGGAGGTCGTCGGCCGCCTGCACGTCGAAGCGGGCGTCGCCTATCTGGTGCCTGACAACCCGCGAATCACGCATCGCGTGGTCGTGCCGTCGGGATCGCTCGGCAGTGCGCAGTCCGGTCAGATCGTCATCGTCGAGCTGACCGGCCAGCCGGGGCGCAACGCGCAGCCCGTCGGCCGTGTGAGCCGCGTGCTCGGCGAACACGGTGCGCCGGGCATGGAGACGGACATTGCGATCCACTCGCACGGCCTTCCGTTCGAATTTCCCGGACGAGGTGCTCGCGGAGGCGGCCGCCTACGGCGCGCACATCCCGCATGACGCGGTCGCGGGCCGCACGGACCTGCGCGACGTCGAGCTCGTCACGATCGACGGAGAAGACGCGCGCGACTTCGACGACGCCGTGTACTGCGAACCGGTGCGCGGTGGCTACCGGCTTATCGTCGCGATCGCGGATGTCGGTCACTACGTGCGCCACGGAACCCCGCTCGATGCCGAAGCGCGCAATCGCGGCACCTCGGTGTACTTTCCGAACCGCGTGCTGCCCATGCTGCCCGAGACACTGTCGAACGGGCTGTGCTCGCTCGTGCCCGGCGAGGATCGCCTGTGTCTCTGTTGCGAGTTGCGGGTCAGCGAACAGGGCGTAGTGAGCCGCTCACGCTTCTTCGAAGGCGTGATGCGCTCGGCGGCGCGGCTCACCTACGGCGAGGTCGGCCAGTTGCTCGAGCGACCCGATGCGCGGCCGGCGCCGCGGGTCGCGCCGCTGCGCGAGCGGCTGCTCGCCCTGCAGGGTGTCTATCGCGCGCTGATGCTGGCGCGTTCGGGTCGAGGCGCGCTCGAGCTCGACACGCCGGAGCTCAAGCTCAAGTTCGACGCGGACGGGCGGATCGCCGCGATCGTCGAGCAGCCGCGCAACGAAGCCCACCGCCTGATCGAGGAATGCATGATCGCCGCCAACGTGGCGGCGGCGCGTTTCCTCGACCGGCATCGCGTTCCGACACTTTATCGCGTCCATGGCCTGCCCGAGCTCGACCGGCTCGAGACACTGCGGCAGTTCCTCCGCGAATTCGGCCTTTGGCTGCCGCCCGCCGCGGACGTCCGTCCGGAGCACCTGCGCGAGCTGCTGCAGCAGATCGGCGACCGCCCGGACGCGGCGCTCATCAGCACCGCGGTGATTCGCACCATGCCGCAGGCCGTCTACCAGCCGGGCAACATCGGTCACTTCGGACTCGCACTCGAGCACTACGCGCATTTCACCTCGCCGATCCGCCGCTATCCGGACCTGGTCGTGCACCGCGGCATCCGCCAGGTGCTGCGCGAAGGGGACCCGTCGGAGCTCATGGCCTGGCACGGTCCCTTCGCCGCGCTCGGACAGGACTGCTCGTTCCGCGAGCGGCGCGCCGACGAGGCCACACGGAGCGCCGTGTCCTGGCTCAAGTGCTACTACATGCAGGAGCACATCGGAGAGGAGTTCGACGGTATCGTCTCGGGAGTCGTCGACTTCGGCCTGTTCGTGCAGCTCGAGGGCCTGCAGGTGGACGGCTTGCTGCACGTGTCGGCGCTGGGCCAGGACTACTTCGCGCGCGATTCGTCCGGCTATCGGATGATCGGGCGCAGCTCCGGCCGCACGTTTCGCCTCGGCGATCGGCTGCGGGTCAGGGTCAGCAATGTCTCGCTCGACGACCGGCGCATCGATTTCGAGCTTGCGGGCGGCGACGAGCCCACCGGACGCCCGCGCCGCCATCGGCCCGTCCGTCGCAGGCGATGACGAGTCGCAACCTGACCTATGGCATCCACTCGGTGCGGGTACTGCTCGTGCGCAGTCCGCAGCGCATCCGACGACTGCTGCTCGCCGCCTCGCGTGACGACCGCAGGCTCGGGGAGCTGCGCGCGCTCGCCGAGCGCGCAGGGGTGCCGACCGTCGCCGCCGACGATGTCCGACTCACCGAGCTCGCCGGAGGCGGGCGCCACCAGGGCGCCGTGGCCGAGACCGTCGCCGCGAGCGGCGATCCGGAAACAACGCTCGAGGAAGCGATCGAGACCGGTGGCGAATCCCCGTTGTTGCTGGCGCTCGACGGCGTGCAGGACCCTCACAACCTGGGAGCGTGTCTACGATCCGCGGACGCCGCCGGCGTTGCGGCCGTCATCGCACCTCGCGACCGGTCGGCGGGACTCACGCCCGTCGCGCGGAAGGTTGCCGCCGGCGCGGCGGAGGCAGTGCCGTTCGTCGCGGTCGTCAATCTGGCGCGCACCCTGCGAGCGCTCAAGGAGCGTGGATTCCGCCTGATCGGCGCCGACGACTCCGCCGCCTCGAGCCTGTTCGCCGCGGACCTGCGTGGCCCGCTGGTGATCGTTCTCGGTTCGGAGGGCGAGGGCCTGAGGCGCCTGACCCGCGAATGCTGCGATCAGCTCGTCGCGATCCCGATGGCCGGCATGGTCGAGAGCCTGAACGTCTCGGTCGCCGCGGGGGTGATGCTGTTCGAGGCCGTCCGCCAGCGGAAATCCGGACATTCTTGATTTCCTGGCGGGCATCGGTTGCGTCCCCGTAAGTCGGGACCGGAAATCAAGAATGTCCCCATTCCCTCTTTGACTGTCGCGCGGCGGTCGCCTATCCTTGCCGGCCCCGTCGGACCGGAAGGTAGGATGGGAGGCATGACTCCTTGCCACACCGGGCTCTGGCTGCGGGTGGCTTAAACCACGAGGAGCACTACGGTGCGTCACTACGAAATCGTGTTTCTGGTCCACCCTGACCAGAGCGAGCAGGTTCCCGCGATGATCGAGCGCTACCGCGGCATGATTGCCGCCGGCCACGGCGCGGTGCATCGCCTCGAGGACTGGGGTCGCCGGCAGCTCGCCTATCCGATCGCCAAGGTCCACAAGGCACATTACGTGCTGATGAACATCGAGTGCGACAAGAAGACACTCGATGAGCTCACTGGTGGATTCCGCTTCAGCGATGCCGTGATCCGCCACCTCGTCGTGGCGGTTCCGAGCGCCGTGACCGAGCCTTCGCCGATGGCCAGGGAAGAAGAGGGCGGGCGCGGCGAGGACTCCGGGTCGCAGGAGCGCGAAGGCGCCGACGAGCCCGTCTCCGGCCGCTCCGAAGCGCGCCGCGAGCGGACCGACAGCGAATCTTTCAACGGGTGACGTATGGCACGCTTTTTCCGACGCCGTAAGTTCTGCAAATTCACGGCCGAGGGCATCGAGCAGATCGATTACAAGGATCTGGCGACGCTCAAGGGCTACATCACCGAGACCGGCAAGATCGTCCCGAGCCGCATTACCGGGACGCGCTCGAACTACCAGCGCCAGCTCGCGCTGGCGGTGAAGCGCGCGCGGTTCCTCGCGCTGCTGCCGTACACCGACCAGCACTGAGCCTGCGGGCGCCGCGCCGGCGCGGCCGGACCGCCTCAATGAACCGCTCGATCGCCAACTGGCTCGCCACGAATCCCGGCGGCGCTGTGCTCGCCACCGGGCTGCTCGGGTTGCTGCCGTTCTTCGGCGTGGGCTTTTTCTTCTTCCTGCCCGGTGCGGTGCCGGCGTTGCTCGCGCTCGCGCGCGGGCCGCGGGAAGGCGCGATCGTGGCCGCCGCCGCCTCCGTGCTGCTCGCGGTCGCGATCTGGTTCATCGGGCGATCGGTGCCGGTCGGCGTGATCTACGCCTCCTGGGTGCTTGGACCGCCACTCGCGCTCGCCTGGGCGCTGCGGCGCAGCGGCTCGCTCTCGCTTTGCCTGCAGCTCGCGGTGCTCGGCGGGATTGTCATGCTCGCTGTGCTGCACGCTGCGCTCGGTGATCCGACGCGGTTCTGGTCCCCGGTCGTGCGCCAGCTTGCGCAGGAGATGCAGCAGCGCGGACTGGCCATCGACGATGCGTTCGTCGAGGCCCTGGCGCGGAGCCTCTGGGGCTGGGTCACGGTGCTCACGTTGCTGCTCGGGATGTGCGGGGTGTTCCTCGCGCGCTGGTGGCAGCGTCTCACCGTCGAGCCGGGCAGCTTCGGCGCGGAGTTCCGCGAGATCCGGCTCGGCCGGGCGCTCGGCATCGTTGCGGCCGCCGCAATGCTCGTGTCCCTCCTGACCGAGCATCCGTTCGCCGACGACCTGGCGCGGTTCCTGGTGTCGGCACTGGCCCTGGTCGGCGTGGCCGCCGCACATCGGATACGTCACGAACGCGGCGCGAACACAGGATGGCTCTGGGCGGTCTACGTGCTACTGGTATTCGTATCGCCGGTGGCACTACCCGTGCTCGCCGGCATCGGCTTCGTGGATAACTGGCTGCGCTCCGGCAGCCCGCGTTCAAATTCAGTCTGAGGAAACTACGATGGAAGTCATTCTGCTTCAGAAGGTCGCCAACCTCGGCAACATCGGCGACCGGGTGAAGGTCAAGCCGGGCTTCGGCCGCAATTTCCTGTTACCGCAGGGCAAGGCTGCGCTCGCCACCGCGGCCAACATCGCGAAGTTCGAGGAGCGCCGCGTCGACCTCGAGAAGCGGGCCGCCGACGATCTCGGCGCGGCGCGCAGCCGCGCCGCGCGGCTCGAGGGCCACGCACTCACGATCACGGCGAAGGTTGGTGGCGAGGGCAAGCTCTTCGGCTCGATCGGCACCGCGGATATCGCAGAGGCGCTGTCCGCAGACGGCATCGAAGTCGAGCGCAGCGAAGTTCGCCTGCCGGGCGGTCCGATCCGCCTCATCGGCGAGCACCATGTCAAGGTGCATCTGCACAGCGACGTCGAGGTCGACCTGACGGTGACGGTCGCAGCAGAGGAGTAGGCTCGCAGGGCCGCGACGATGGAGCAGGACACCGGACCGGCCGCTCTTCGCAGGCGTCTCCGCAGCGCATCGGACGCGGACGCGCTCCGCGTGCCGCCGCACTCCGCCGAGGCCGAACAAGCCGTGCTCGGCGGTCTGATGCTCGACAATTCGAGCTGGGACTCGATCGCGGACCGGCTCAGCGCCGAGGATTTCTACCGCCGCGACCACCAGCACATCTTCGGCGCGATCGCAGAGCTTTCGGCGCGTAGCGAGCCGAGCGACGCGGTGACGCTGGCCGAGTACCTGTCCGCCAAAGGGCTCGCAGAGGAGACCGGCGGCCTCGCCTACCTGGCCGGCCTGGCGCGCGACACCCCGACGGCGGCGAACGTCCGGGCCTATGCCGGCATCGTCCGCGAGCGCTCGGTGCTGCGCCAGTTGATCCGCGTCAGCGGCGAGATCGCCGCCACCGCCTACGACAGCGAAGGCCGAACGGCCAACGAGCTGGTCGACGAGGCGGAGCGCCGCGTCTTTGAAATCGCAGAGCAGGGGCGGCGCACCGGCTCCGGCTTCGTCCCGCTGCGCGACGTGCTGGGAGCGACGATCGACCGGCTCGATCTGCTGCACCAGACCCAGGGGCAGTTGACCGGCGTCAGCACGGGCTACAACGACCTGGACCGCATGACGGCCGGCTTGCAGCCCGGCGACCTGGTGATCATCGCGGGCCGCCCCTCGATGGGCAAGACCACGCTCGCGCTCAACATCGCCGAGTCCGCGGCGATTTCGCACAACGTGCCCGTGGCCGTCTTCAGCATGGAGATGTCGCGCGAGCAGCTCGCGTTCCGGATGATCTCCTCGCTCGGCCGCGTCGACCAGAGTCATCTGCGCACCGGGATGTTCGGCGACGAGGACTGGGCGCGCATCAACAGCGCAATCGCGCAGATGCGCAATGCGCCGATATACATCGACGACAGTGGCTCGTTGACGCCCACCGAGGTGCGCGCGCGTGCGCGCCGCCTGAAGCGCGAGCGCGGCCTCGGTCTGATAGTCATCGATTACCTGCAGCTCATGCAGGTCCCGGGAACGAAGGAGAATCGCGCCACCGAGATCGCGGAGATCTCCCGCTCGGTCAAGGCGATGGCGAAGGAGCTCGCCGTGCCCGTGATCGCGCTGTCACAGCTCAACCGCGGGGTAGAGCAGCGCACGGACAAGAAGCCCGTGATGTCGGACCTGAGGGAGTCCGGATCGCTCGAGCAGGACAGCGACCTGATCATGCTGATCTACCGCGAGGAAGTGTACGAACCCGACACGCCGCGCAAGGGCATCGCGGACATCATCATCGCCAAGCAGCGAAACGGTCCCACCGGCGAAGTGCATCTCACGTTCCTCGGCAAGTACACGCGGTTCGAGAGCCTGGCGAGCGGCGCATACGGCCACGAACAGTGACGGCGGCTGCGCGGATCCAGATCCGGTCGGTCGTGGATACGGCCGCGCTGCGCCACAACCTCGCGCGGGTGCGCGCGCTTGCGCCAGGGTCGCGCGTGATGTCGGTGATCAAGGCGAACGCCTACGGGCACGGGCTCGTGCCGGTGGCGGGGGCGCTGGCGGCGAGCGACGCGTTCGCTGTCGCACGACTCGAGGAAGGCCTCGTGCTGCGCGCCGCGGGATTCGAGCAGCGCGTGCTGCTGCTCGAAGGCGTGCTCGCGCCCGAGCAGCTTGCGCAGGCCTGTCAGCTCCGCTTCGATCTGATGGTGCACTGCTTCGAGCAGCTCGCGCTGCTCGAAGCGCGCGGCGGGACGGAACCGCTGCGCGCCTGGCTCAAGCTCGACACGGGCATGAACCGGCTGGGCTTCCGGCCCGAGGAGTTCGCCGAGGCGCACTGCGCGGCTCACTCGCATCCGCGGCATCGAGACCCCGCCAGCGCTGGTGACGCACCTCGCCAACGCGGACGATCGCGCCGATGCCATGACGGCGGAGCAGCTTCGGCGCTTCGCGAGCGTGACCGCGGGTCGCTCCGGCGAGCGCAGCATCGCGAATTCGGCCGGCATCCTCGCCTGGACCGATTCCCGCGCCGACTGGGTGCGGCCCGGCCTGATGCTCTACGGCGTGGCGCCATTTCACGGCGCCTCGGGGTCTGACTTCGACCTGCGGCCGGCGATGACGCTCGAAACCGAGGTGATCGCGGTGAAGACCGTGCGAGCCGGCGAGTCGGTCGGCTACGGCGCCACCTGGCGTGCGGACCGTGCGAGCCGCATCGCGGTCGCCGCCGCGGGCTATGGCGACGGCTACCCGCGGGGGACCGCGGCCGGCGCGCCGGTCCTGGTCAATGGACGGCGCGCGCCGCTGGTCGGGCGTGTATCGATGGACATGCTGACGGTGGATGTCACCGATCTGCCGGCCGTGCGCGCGGGCGATCCGGTGACCCTCTGGGGCGAGGGCGTGCCGGTGGAGGAGGTCGCCCGGCACGCGGGCGCGATTCCGTACGAGCTGACCTGCGGCGTCAGCCAGCGCGTCCGCCATGAAGTGCGCTGATCAGTTCTCGAAGAAGCCCATCTTGACGCCGGCGAGCTGCACCACGTCGTTGTCGTGCAGCTTGCGCGCCTGCGGGCCGATCGGCACGCCGTTGACCTGAGGGAAGTCACCTTCGCGGCCGCTCTCGACGTGCACGATGTAATAACCGTCGGAGCGCCGCGTGATCGCGGCCACCTGGACGCCGGGCCGGCCGAGCGTCGTCAGCGTCTTGACCAGCTCGAGCTCGCGTCCCGCGAACTGCCCGCTCAGGACCTGCAGCTTGCCCTTTCTCGGCGCCGCGGACGGCGCTGCATAGCTCTGTTGCGCGGCGGGGGCTGACGCGGCAGGAGCGGGCGCCGCGGCGGCCGGCGGGATCTGCAGGCGCGCAGCAGCGCGCGGGCCGATCACCATGGTCTTCTCGAATTCGTCCTGCGGCTCCTCGGCCTCGCCGTCGACGAAGCGCAGCGCGTGATGACCGACGGTAATGACGTCGCCATGCTGCAGGGCATGCTTCTTGATCAGCTTGCCGTTGACGTAGGTGCCGTTGGTGCTGTTCAGGTCCTCGAGGAACGAGTCGTTCAGGATGTTGATCACGAGCGCGTGATGGCCGCTGACCGCGGCATTGTCGATGCGGATGTCGTTGTCCGGCAGCCGCCCGACGGTGTAACGCTCTTTGCTCATGTTGTACTCGGCGAGTACCTGCCCGTCGAGACTGAGAACAAGCCTGGCCATGCGAAATCCTGCGTTTACCGTTAGCCGAACAATCCGAGCAAGCGATCCATCACTCCGCGCCGCGCCGGGAAGGCTTCGAGAACCCGTGCCAGTACGACCGATACGTTATCGCGGCCCCCATTCTCGTTGCTCAGCAGCACGAGCTGCTTGGCAAGCGTCTCAAGATTAGCACCAAAGGTACTGATCGTTAACTGAATATCGTCGTCCTCCACCATGTCCGAGAGGCCATCGGAGCAAAGCAGGAACAGGTCGTCTTTCTCGACTGGAATTTCTGTGATCTCCACCTCAACGGTGACCTCCACGCCGAGGGCACGCGTCACGAAATTCTTGGCAGCGGCTCGTGCAGCCTCCTCGGCCGTATAGAAGCCGCGCGCCACGAGCTCCTGCATCAACGAGTGATCCTGGGTGACCTGCTCGAGCCGATCGCCGCGCAGCCGGTACATCCGCGAGTCGCCGACGTGCGCGATCGTGAGCTTGTCGTCGAAGAACAGGCCCGCCACGACGGTCGTGCCCATGCCTTCGCAGTTCGGCTGCGTCTTGGCCGTCTGGTAGATGATCTTGTTCGCCCGCTGGATGGCGTCGCGCAGCAGGATGCCCGGGCGGCTCAGCCCCGTCGCCGGATCCGGCAGCGTCAGATCCTGGCGCTCGATCGATTCCTTGATGAGACCCATGAGCGTGCGCACGGCGATGCCGCTCGCGACCTCGCCGGACTTGTAGCCGCCCATGCCGTCGGCCAGCACCACCAAGCCGACGTCGGCATCCGTGCCGATCGTGTCCTCGTTGTGATCACGCACGCGGCCGGTGTCCGTGGCGCCGACGCAGCGCAGCTTTCCCTTGAGGTGCACGGCTCAGTCTCCTGCCGTGCCGTCGAGCCGCCGGAGCGCTTCGGCGAATGCCGCGCCGCTCTCGAAACGGTCGGCCGGCTCCTTGGCGAGTGCACGGTCGAAGAACTGGTCGAACTCCTCCGGCAGGTCGGGCCGGATCGCGCCGATCCGCGGATGTGGGTCCTGCACGATCTTGAGCATCAGCGCCGCCATCGAATCGGCGCGGAACGGCAGGTGCGCGGTGAGCAGCTGGAAGAAGGCGACCGCCAGCGAGAACAGGTCGGACTGGCCCGTGACCTCGCGACCCTGAAGCTGTTCGGGCGACATGAACGAAGGAGTGCCCAGCACGATTCCGGTGCGCGTGCGTGCGGAATCCGTGAGGCGGGCGATACCGAAGTCGGTGATCTTGAGCTCCGCACCGGACGGATCGTACATCACATTGGCCGGCTTGATGTCGCGATGCACGACCTGGCGCTCGTGCGCAAAATGCAGGGCATCCGCCAGCCGACCGACGATCTCGACCGCGACCGGGAGCGGGAGCAGCCTCTCGGAGACGGTGTTCTCGACCAGGTGCCGGCCCCGCAGCAGCTCCATCGCGATGTACGCGGTGCCGTTGTCCTCGCCGGCATCGAAGATCGTGACGATGTGCGGATGGCTCAACCGGCCGGCCATCTCCGCCTCGCGGAAGAACTTGACGCGCGCGTCCTCGAGCTCGCGACCCTCGAACTCCTCCGCGAGCGGAATTGCCTTGAGTGCGACCTCGCGGTTGATCATGGGGTCGCGGGCACGGTAGACGATGCCCATGGCGCCCTTGCCGATCTCGTGCAGGATCTGGTAGCGACCGAGCGTAGCCGACGGTCGGGAATCCGGCGAAACCGCGCCGGACCCGCCCCCGGTACTCGACAGACTGAGGCTTTCTTCGGCCGATGAACGCATGATGTCGCCGCGAGTATAGGGGCTGGTACACGGGCGAATTGCCGTCGCCGTCACACATCCGGGGCGCCCGAAGACCCCGTGCTAGCATCGCCAACCCACCCCACGGTTCGAGCCATGCCCAAGCCCAGGACGAGCTATGTCTGCGCCGCCTGCGGCGAACGCACGGCGCAATGGCAGGGACAGTGCCCATCGTGCGAGGCGTGGAACACGCTGGAGGCGGCTGTATCGGCGGTTCGCACCGCGACGGCGCCGCGTGCGACCGGCGCGGCAGTCGCTGCAAGAACGGTGACGGAGATCACGGCGCAGGCCGACGATCGGATATCCACCGGCATCGGCGAATTCGATCGCGTGCTCGGCGGAGGACTCGTCACCGGATCGGCGATCCTGCTCGGCGGCGACCCCGGGATCGGAAAGTCCACGATGCTGCTGCAGGCAGCGGATGCGCTGTCGCGCGAGCGCGCAGTGCTCTACGCCACCGGTGAGGAATCCGTCCGGCAGGTCGCGCTGCGCGCGCGCCGGCTCGGGCTCGGATCGACCAGCCTCGGATTGCTCGCAGAGACCCGGGTCGAGGCGATACTCGAGGCCGCCGTCGCCGCCATGGCGCGCGTGCTCATCGTCGATTCGATCCAGACCGTGCAGACCGAGGCGAGCGAATCCTCGACGGGCTCGGCCGCACAGGTGCGGGAATCGGCGGCGCGGCTGGTGCGCCACGCCAAGGACACCGGCGCCGCGGTCTTTCTCGTCGGCCACGTCACCAAGGAGGGGCTGATCGCGGGCCCCCGCATCCTCGAGCACATGGTGGACACGGTGCTCTATTTCGAGAGCGATCCAGGCAGCCGATACCGCGTCATCCGCGCCGTCAAGAACCGCTTCGGTGCGGCCAACGAGATCGGCGTATTCGCCATGACGGAGCAGGGGCTCAAGGAAGTGCGCAACCCCTCGGCGATTTTCCTTACGCGCCGCCCCGACCCGGTACCCGGCAGCATCGTGACCGTCGCGCGCGAAGGCAGCCGGCCGCTGCTGGTCGAGGTGCAGGCGCTGCTCGACGACGCACAGGGCGCCGCGCCGCGCCGCGTCGCGGTGGGACTCGATGCGAGCCGGCTCGCGCTGCTGCTCGCGGTGCTGCACCGGCACGGCGGGGTCGCGACCGCGGGTCTCGACGTGTTCGTGAACGTCGTCGGCGGCGTGCGGATCGACGAGACCGCCGCGGACCTCCCGGCAGTGCTCGCGGTCGCGTCCAGCCTGCAGGGACGATCGCTGCCCGCTGACCTGGTCGCGTTCGGTGAGCTCGGGTTGACGGGGGAGATTCGTCCCGTCCCCTTCGGCGAGGAACGGCTGCGCGAGGCCGCCAAGCAGGGTTTTCGCCGGGCGATCATGCCTGCGGCGAACGCGCCTCGCCGCGCGATCGACGGCGTCAGCGTGACCGCCGTCGACCGGCTGCAGTCCGGCAGCTGAGAGGGCGCGTTCTGACGGCGGTCCGGCGCGGTCTCTGCGGCGAGGTGCCGCAGTCGGACGGTCTTGACCGCGTTCTCGCCCGTCTGCAGGACGTCGATGGCGTAGTCGGCGAGCCGCAGGCTCGTGCCGGGCTCCGGGATCGTCTCGAGGTATTCGACGATCAGGCCGTTCAGGGTTCGCGGTCCGCTGGTCGGAAGCCGCCAGCCCATCCTGCGATTGAGCGCGCGCACGCTCGCGGCGGCGTTCACCACGAAGCTGCCGCCCGGTTCCCGGAGCACGTCCTTGTGCAACGCGGACGTGTCGGAGGTGAATTCGCCGACGATCTCCTCGAGCAGATCCTCGAGCGTCACCAGGCCGAGCATGTCACCGTACTCGTCGACCACGAATGCGAGCCGGCGGCGCTGGCGCTGGAACTGCAGAAGCTGCTCGTTGAGCGTCGTGCCTTCGGGCACGTAGTACGGTTCCCGACTCCGCGCGAGCGCGCGGAACTGCTCGCGGTTCAACTCGCCGCGCGCGAGCAGCCGCGCGACCTTCTTCATGTGCAGCACGCCGACGAGGTGATCGAGTCCGCCTTCGTGTACCGGGATCCGCGTATGCCGGCTGTCGCGGAGCTGGTCCAGCAGGTCGTCCCAGTCGTCGGTGAGATCGAGGCCGGCGATCTCGGTGCGCGGCACCATGATGTCCTCGACGTTCATCCGCTCGAGGTCGAGGATGCTCATCAGCATCCGCTGGTGACGGTGCGGGATCACCGTGCTCGACTCGGCGACCACGGTGCGGAGTTCCTCGTGGCTGAGCGACGTCGAGCGCGCCTCTCCGGGCGAGACGCCAAACAGACGCAGCACGCTGCAGGCCAGCAGGTTGATGCCCCAGACGACGGGTTGCAGAACCTTGAGCAGCGCCTGGTAGACGAGCGCGGCGGGCAGCGCGAGCCGTTCCGGGTACAGCGCACCCACGGTCTTGGGCACGAGCTCACCGAGGACGATCAGGACGAACGTGAACAGTCCGACGCCGACGGCGGCGGCTGCCAGACCGCCCGCCTCCAGGGCGATCACGGTGACGATCGAGGCCGCGGCCGTGTTGACCAGGTTGTTGCAGATGAGGATCAGCCCGACCAGGCGGTCGGGGTGCTCGAGGAGGCGTTCCGCCGCGCGCGCACCGTGGCTGCCTTCGCGGGCGAAGTGCCGCAGCCGGTCCCGGTTGATGCTCATCAGCGCCGTCTCGGTGCTGGAGAAAAAGCCCGAGAGCGCGATCAGCGCGACGAGGGCCACGGACAATTGTACTGTCGGTACGTCGAACAAGGACGGTCAGCCCCAGTGCCGTCCGAGCAGCGTCTCGAGCACCAGTTTGCTGCCGAAGTACGCCAGTGCCAGCAGCGCATAGCCCGACACCGCCCAGTGCATGGCGCGACGCCCGCGCCAGCCGAACCGCAGCCGTCCGAACAGCAGCGTGCCGAACAGCGCCCAGGCGATCATCGCGAGCACGACCTTGTGGACGAGGTGCTGCGCGAACAGATCCTCGATGAAGAAGGCTCCGCTCACGAGTGCGAGCGTGAGCAGCAGAAATCCGGCCAGGATCGCCTGGAAGCAGCCGGACTCGAGCGACTCGAGCGGCGAGAAGATGCGAAAGACGCCGAGTGGCCTGCGGCTGCGCAGCCGCCGGTCCACGACGACCTGTGCGGCGGCAAGGGCCGCGCCGATCGTGAGCATCGCGAACGCGGTGGTTGCGACCGCGACGTGGAAAGTGAGCTCCCAGCCGGGCCGTGCGATCGAGAAGTGACGGTCTCCGGCCGAGAAGCCGGCTTCGAGCACGGCCGCGATCACGAGCAGCAGCGCCACGGCGCCGGCCGGTCGGGTCCGCAGCATCATTCCGCCGACGGCCGCGATCACGAGTCCGACAATCGACGCGGTGTCGCCGAGCGACAGCGCGACGCCCGGCGATGCGCGCTGAGCCGTGATCAGCGAGGCCGCATGAAAGACGAGACCGACCACCGTGATGGCAGCGGCCGCCAGACGGCTGCCGCGGGCCCGGTCGGCGTCGGCGCGATAAGCGCTCACGGCGAGCACGGCGGCCCCGATCAGGTAGCAGGCGACGGCGATCAGTGACGACAGCAAATGGCGCTCGGTCAGGGCGTTAGCCGAGACGATGATGTCACAACCGGGCGCGCCTTTGCAGGTTAGCGGCCGGCGCACGGTGCCGCGCAGCCCTATAATCACAAGCTTCGCGGCCGTTTCCGTGGCTGCTCTTTCCCCGTCGAGGTAACGCGTGTTCGACAAGCTCTCGTCACGTCTTTCGACCGTCGTCGACAGCCTGACCGGTCGTGGTCGACTGACCGAGGAAAACATCGCAGACACGCTCCGCCAGGTGCGGATGGCGCTGCTCGAGGCGGACGTCGCGCTCCCGGTCGTGCGGGAATTCATCGACGCGGTGAAGACGAGAGCCGTGGGGCTCGAGATACACAAGAGCCTGACGCCCGGGCAGGCGCTGGTGCGCGTCATCCACGAGGAGCTCGTGCGGGTCATGGGCGAAGGCACCCGTGGGCTCAACCTGCGGGTGCAGCCGCCGGCCGTGATCCTGCTCGCCGGCCTGCAGGGTGCGGGCAAGACGACCACGGCGGCCAAGCTCGCGCTCTGGCTGCGCGAGCGCGACCGCAAGCGCGTGCTGCTCGTCAGCACCGACGTCTATCGTCCGGCCGCGATCCTGCAGCTCGAGCGACTGGGCGCGCAGCTCACGATCGACGTTGCGCCGGCACGCGCAGATCAGACGCCGATTGCCATCGCGAACGCCGCGCTCGACGCGGCACGCCGCGGTGTCTACGACGTGCTGATCGTCGACACCGCGGGACGATTGCACGTCGACGAGGAAATGATGGCCGAGGTGCGCGAGCTCGCGGGCGCCCTGCGACCGGTCGAGACCCTGTTCGTGGTGGACAGCATGGCCGGCCAGGACGCGGTCAACGCGGCGCGCGCGTTCGGCGCGGCGTTGCCGCTCACCGGTATCGTTCTTACCAAGGCCGACGGCGACGCGCGCGGCGGCGCGGCGCTGTCGGTGCGCACCGTGACGGGTCAGCCGATCCTGTTCGTAGGCATGGGAGAGAAGCTCGAAGCGCTCGAGCCCTTCCAGCCCGAGCGCATGGCGTCGCGGATTCTCGGCATGGGCGACGTGTTGTCGCTCGTGGAGGAGGTGACCCGCAAGGTCGATCGCGACGAGGCGGAGAAGCTTGCGCGAAAGGTTGCACGCGGCAAGGACTTCGACCTCGAAGACCTGCGCGCGCAGCTCACGCAGCTTCAGGGCATGGGTGGCGTGGCGGCCTTGATGGACAAGCTTCCCGGCGCAGCTTGCGGCGCGGGCCGGCCAGGCGTCGCAGGGCAACGAGCAGGAGGTTCGCCGCCAGATTGCGATCATCTGCTCGATGACCCCCGGCGAGCGGCGTTTTCCAAAGAACATCGACGGGTCACGAAAGCGGCGGATTGCGGCCGGGTCTGGCGTCCAGGTGTCCGACATCAACCGCCTGCTCAAGAACTTCCTGCAGATGCAGAAGCTGATGAAGGGCATGGGCAAGGGCGGGATGCGACGCATGATGCAGACCATGGCCGGCCGCCTTCCCCCCGGCCTCCGCTGAGAACCGCTCGGAGCCATTTTTCCGGCGTACCGGGCGGCACGGAAAAAGGGTCCAGCCATTTCCCCCCTGGCCGCACGATATGGCAATCAGGCGGGCGATTTGGGTACAATTCGCGGCTCTTTTTTGGCCGGGTGACGCGACAGCCGCCCGGGCGCCGGCACGAGGTACAGGCGACGATGGTGACGATTCGATTGACGCGCCGCGGTGGGAAGAAGGAACCCTTCTACCACGTCGTGGTGACCGACAGCCGCCGGACCGGCGGCACCGCCCTCGAGCAGGTCGGGTTCTACAACCCGGTCGCCCGTGGCGCGAGCGAGGAGCTTCGGCTCGATCTGGGCCGCATCGATTTCTGGCTGGCGCGCGGCGCTCAGCCGTCCGAGCGGGTCGCGCACCTGGTCAAGAGCCAGCGCGCCCGGGTCGCGGCCGCGGCGTAAGGACCCGGTTGTGGGCCCGGAGCGGCCCGGCGATGTCGGTGTGGCCTCCGAGCCTGGGCCGGCGGCGAGCGTACGGTCGTTGCTGGGCCGGTTCGGAGCGCCGTTCGGCGTGCAGGGCTGGGTGAAGCTCGAGTCCTACACGGAGCCGCCCGAGCAGATTGCGGATTACGCGGCACTTCGCGCCGGCACGTCGGGCGACGAGATCGTCGTCCGGGAGTGGAAGCGAGTTGGCCGTGGCCGGCTCGCGGTTCGGATCGAGGGAGTCGAGAGCCGGGACGCAGCCGTGGGACTGCGCGGCGCCGAGCTCTGGGTGCGACGGGCGGACCTGCCGCCCGCGGCGCCCGGCGAGTACTACTTCGCGGACCTGATCGGGCTGACGGCGGTCAATCGCGGAGGGGACGCCCTCGGGCAGGTGGCGGAAATCCTCGAGCTCCCCGCACACCCGGTGCTGGTGCTGCGCGGGGAGCGGGAGCGGCTGGTGCCGCTTGTGCGGGAGCGGCTGATTCGGGTCGATCTCGATGCAGGCCGGGTGACGCTCGACTGGCACCGCGACGATTAGCGGCGAGGAGCACGGTGAGGATTTCGGTCGTCACGCTGTTCCCCGAACTGCTCCGCCAGGCGCTCTCGTTCGGCGTGCTGGGGCGGGCCGTGTCCCGGGGCGTGCTGACGGTGGAGACCATCGATCCCGCGGCAGTTCGCGACGGACCCGCATCGGACGGTGGATGACCGTCCGTATGGTGGCGGTCCGGGGATGGTGATGAAGGCCGAGCCGCTGCGGCGGGCGATGGAGCTCGCCGGCAAGCAGACGCCCGGCGCGAGGCGCGTCTACCTCGCGGCGGACGGCCGACCGGTCGACCAGGCGCGGATCGCCGGCTGGGCCGAGCTGCCGGCCCTGGTCCTCGTGGCCGGGCGGTACGAAGGAGTGGACGAGCGTTTCGTCGAGTGCTGCATCGACGAGACGGCGGCGGTGGGCGACCTGGTGTTGAGCGGCGGCGAGCTGCCGGCGCTGATGGTGATCGACGCCGTGGCAAGATTGCTGCCGGGAACGCTCGGCAGCGCAGAGTCGGCGGCGCACGAGTCGTTTACGACCGGGCTGCTCGACTGGCCGCACTACACCCGGCCCGAGGTCTGGGAAGGGCGGTCGGTGCCGGCGGTGCTGCTCGGCGGCAATCACGCCGAGATCGAGCGCTGGCGGCGGCGGCAGGCGCTCGGCAGGACACGCGAGCGTCGCCCGGAGCTGCTGGGCGGGCGCGAGCTGACGCCGTCGGAACGCCGGCTGCTCGAGGAATATGCGGCGGAGCAGGACGCGACGCGGGACCAGGCAGGGAAGCGACAACAGCGAGAAGGATGAGTCATGGCCAATATCATTGCCGCGCTCGAATCCGAGCGCATGAAGCGCGACGTGCCGGATTTCGGTCCCGGCGACACCGTCGTGGTCGAAGTCAAGGTCAAGGAAGGCGATCGAGAGCGCGTCCAGGCCTACGAAGGCGTCGTGATCGCGCGCCGCAACCGCGGGCTCAACTCCTCGTTCACCGTGCGCAAGATTTCGCATGGCGAAGGCGTGGAGCGCGTGTTCCAGACCTACAGCCCGTCGCTCGGCGCGATCACCGTGAAGCGCCGCGGCAACGTGCGCCGCGCGAAGCTTTACTATCTGCGTGACCGCGCCGGCAAGGCCGCGCGCATCGAAGAGAAGGTCTGAGGCGGGGCAGGGCGCGAGGCGAAGCGCCGCCACCCGTCGGCCAATGTTGAGCGCACTGGGACGTCTGCTCGGCTGGATCTGGGGTGGCCTCGACACCCTGCGCAAGGTGCTGCACCTCGTCCTGCTGCTGGTGCTCTTCGGCGGCCTCTGGGCGATCTTCTCCCGCTCGATTCCGTTCGTGCCCGACGGCGCGGCCCTGGTGGTCGCGCCGCAGGGTCCCGTCGTCGAGCAGCTCACCGGCGATCCGATCGACCGCATGCTCGCGGACAGCCTGCGGCAGGCTCCTTCGCAGACGCTGCTTCGCGATGTGGTCGAGGCGATCCGCGGCGCGCGCGACGACGCGCGCATAACGGCGCTCTATCTCGACCTCGGCGGCATGGAAGGCGCCGGCGTGCCGAAGCTCGCCGAGATCACTTCCGCCATCGATTCATTCCGCGAGAGCGGCAAGCCGGTCATCGCGTTCTCCGACTTCTACGACCAGAGCCAGTACTACGTCGCCGCCCACGCCGACGAGATCTATCTCGACCCGCAGGGCGTGGCCTTCATCGACGGCTACGCGAACTACGGCCTGTTCGTGAAGGACGCGATCGACAAGCTCGCGATCGACTGGAACGTGTTCCGGGTCGGCGAGTACAAGTCCGCGACCGAAATGTTCAGCCGCAACGACATGTCGCCGGCCGAGCGCGAGGAAAGCCTGGCGTGGCTCGCGAGCCTCTGGGGCACGTACAAGGCCGATGTCGCCCGCGCCCGGAAATTCGAGCCCGAGCGGCTGCAGCTCTATGCCGACGACAGCGTGGCCGCGCTCAAGCGTGCCGGCGGCGATCTCGCGAAGATGGCGCTCGATGCGGGCCTGGTCACCGCGCTGCGGGGCCGCACCGACGTCGAGGAGCGACTGGTGCAGATCACCGGCCCGAACGGCGACGACGAGGAATACGTCGGCGTCGATCACTGGTCGTACCTGGCCAATCTGCGCTCGCAGAAGGCGCTGTCGATCGAACCGGCCGACAAGGTCGGCGTCATCTTCGCAGCGGGCGAGATCGTGCCCGGCGAGCAGCCGCCCGGCGTGATCGGCAGCGACAGCCTCGCATGGCAGCTTCGGGAGGCGCGCAAGGACGACGCGATCCGCGCGATCGTGCTGCGTATCGACAGCCCCGGCGGCAGCGTGTTCGCGAGCGAGGTCATCCGCCGCGAGATCGCCGAGCTGCGCGAGGCGGGCAAGCCGGTCGTCGCGTCCATGAGCAGCCTGGCGGCGTCCGGTGGCTACTACATCGCCATGGATGCCGACCGCATCGTGGCCAGTCCCGCTACGCTCACCGGCTCGATCGGAATCTTCGCGATCTTCCCGACGTTCCAGCGCACGCTCGAGAAGGTCGGCGTTCACGTCGACGGCGTCGGCACCACGGTGCTGTCCGGCGACTTCCGCGTCGACCGCAGCCTCGGCGAGGCGTCGCGGGAGATCGTGCAGCAGAGCCTGGAATACGAATACCGGCAGTTCATCTCGCGGGTCGCGCAGGCGCGCAAGAAGAACGTCGAGGCCGTCGATGCCGTCGCCCAGGGCCGCGTGTGGTCAGGCACGGACGCGCTCGCGCACGGCCTCGTCGACCGACTGGGCAGCTACGACGACGCGGTGAAGCTCGCGGCGGAGCTCGCCGACCTCGGCGAGGACTATGCCGTCGAGGTGCTCGAAACCGAGATCGGCATCGGCGAGGCGCTTGGACTGCGCTTTCGCGCGGCGCTCGCGCGCGCGGTGGCGCCCTTGCTGCCGGCGTCGGCGCTGCCCCGCCTGCCCGAGGCGCTGGCACCGCTGGTCAAGGCCTCGCAGCAGCTCTCGCGGCTCAGCGATCCGCGGCGCCTATACAACTACTGCATCGCCTGTCCGGTCGAGTAGCGAGCGCGCCGCCGGCTGCCGCGCTGCGCCTGTCGCCGTCGCTCGTCAGCCCGCTGTGCGCGCAACCTGTGGGAGATTCGGCATCTCCTCTGCTTTCGTCGCTGCTCGCCGTCCGCGGTGGCGGCCGGGTCAGCGGGCATCCTGACCGTCCGGTGCCGCCAGTCTCCGCTACAGCAGCTCGAGCACGAGCTCGGCTCGGGCGGCAGAGCCGCACGCCCTTCGGCGTGCAGACGATCGGCCGGTTGACGAGCTCGGGACGCTCGACCATCGCCGCGAGCAGCGTCTCGTCGTCGACTCCGGGCTCGAGCAGACCGAGCTCCGCGGCGGGGATCGGGCCGATCTGAGCGCCTCGCGTGGCGTGAGCCCCGCAGCGGCGAAGAGCGCCAGCAGCTGCGGTCGCGTCCAGCCCGGTCTTCAGGTACTCGATGATGGTCGGTGCGTGGCCGGCGGCCTCGATGAGGCCGAGCACGCACGCGACGTGCCGCAGCCCGGGTTGTGATGGATCACGACGGGAAACGGGCTCGCCATGTCCTTCCCCCGAGCAGCGCGTTCACGCGGCCCAGTCGAGGATCACCTTGCCCGACATGGCCGCTCTTCATGATCTCGAAGCCGTCGCGGAAGTCCGCAACCGCGCAGCCGATGCGTGATGATCGGGCGTCACGTCGAGCCCGCTCTGCAGCATCGCCGACATCTTGTACCAGGTCTCGAACATCTCGCGGCCGTAGATGCCCTTGATGACCAGTCCCTTGAAGATGACCTCGTTCCAGTCGATCGCGGTTTCGCCGGGCGGGATGCCGAGGAGCGCGACGCTCCCGCCATGGTGCATGGTGCGCAGCATCTCGCGGAACGCGGACGGGATTGCCCGACATCTCGAGACCGACGTCGAAGCCCTCCACCATGCCGAGCGACTTCATCGTGTCGTCGAGCGATTCACGCGAGACGTTGATGGCGCGGCGTCGCACCCATCTTCCGCGCGAGATCGAGCCGGTAGTCGTTCACGTCGGTGATCACGACGTGGCGTGCGCCAACGAAGCGCGCGATCGCTGCCGCCATGATCCCGATCGGGCCCGCGCCCGTGATCAGGATGTCCTCGCCCGACCAGGTCGAAGGCGAGCGCGGTGTGCGTCGCATTGCCGAGCGGATCGAGGAGGGACGCCACCTCGTCGCTGATCGAATCCGGGAGCTTGAAGGCGTTGAATGCCGGGATCACGAGGTACTCCGCGAAGCACCCCGGTCGATTGACACCGACGCCGACGGTGTTGCGACAGAGATGCCTCCGGCCGGCGCGGCAGTTGCGGCAGTAACCGCAGGTGATGTGCCCTTCGCCCGAGACCCGGTCGCCGACCGCGAGACCCTGCACTTCGCTGCCGATCTCGACGATCTCGCCGCTGTACTCGTGACCCACCGCCATCGGCACCGGGATCGTCTTCTGCGCCCACGCGTCCCAGCTGTAGATGTGCATGTCGGTGCCGCAGATTGCGGTCTTGCGGACCCGGATGCGCACGTCGTTCGCGCCGAGCCCCGGCTCCGGGATGTCCTGCAACCAGATCCCGGGCGCGCGCTCGGCCTTGACCAGTGCCTTCATGAGTTCTTCTCCGCCGGTCGATTCGTGACGCCGAGCTCGCGACCGGTGGCCGACGAAGGCATCGATCGCGCGATCGAGTTGTTCGCGGTCGTGCCCGGCGCACATCTGGGTGCGGATGCGTGCCTTGCCCATGGGCACGACCGGGAACGAGAAACCGATCACGTAGACCCCGTGATCGAGCAGCCGCTCGGCGAACCGGCCCGCGAGCGCGGCGTCGCCCAGCATCACCGGCACGATCGGGTGCTCGCCCGGCACGACGTCGAATCCGGCCTCGGTCATGCGGCGCCGGAAGTACTGCGTGTTTGCCGCGAGCCGTGCGCGAAGGTCTTCGCCGTCCTGTACCAGGTCCAATACGCGCAGCGTCGCCGCGGCGATGACTGGCGGGATGCTGTTCGAGAAGAGATAGGGGCGCGAGCGCTGCCGCAGCCATTCGACGATCGGCCCCCGGGCCGCGGTGAAGCCGCCGGCCGCGCCGCCCAGCGCCTTACCGAGCGTGCTGGTGACGATGTCGACGCGGCCGAGCACGCCGCGGTGCTCGGGCGTGCCGCGACCACCGCGGCCGACGAACCCCGTCGCGTGGGAGTCATCGACCATCACCAGCGCGTCGTAGCGGTCGGCGAGGTCGCAGATGCGGTCGAGGCGCGCGATCACCCCGTCCATCGAGAACACCCCGTCGGTCGCGATCAGCCGCACCCGCGCGTCGGACGCCTCCTTGAGGCGCGTCTCGAGCTCGTCGAGGTCGTCGTTGGCGTAGCGCAGCCGCCGCGCCTTGCAGAGCCGGATGCCGTCGATGATGCTCGCGTGGTTGAGCGCGTCGCTGATGACGGCGTCCTGCTCGTCGAGCAGCGTCTCGAAGAGACCGCCGTTCGCGTCGAAGCAGGACGAGTAGAGAATCGCATCGTCCATGCCGAGAAAGTCGGCGAGCCGCGCCTCGAGCTCCTTGTGCGCCGATTGCGTGCCGCAGATGAAGCGTACCGAGGCCATGCCGTAGCCGTGGCCGGTCGATCGCGCGGTGCGCGGCCTCACGCACCGCCGGATGATTGGCGAGCGCGAGGTAGTTGTTCGCGCACAGGTTGACGAGCTCGCGCCCGTCGGTGAGCCGCACCACCGGCTGCTGCGGAGAGCCGAGCACGCGCTCGGGCTTGTAGAGCCCCTGCTCGCGCAGGCCCTGGCACTGGGCGGTCAGCCGCTCGAGATACGCCTGTTTCAAACGATCCTCCCCGGGAGCGGCGATTATAGGGGCCCTATAATGCAGACGTGAGCGGGGACGACGCGCAAGGTGCAGGGTCGCCGGCCGGCGAGGCCGGCCTGCGGATCGACAAGTGGCTGTGGTATGCGCGGTTCTTCCGTACGCGCAGCCTCGCCCAGGCAGCGGTCGAGGGCGGGCACGTGCAGGTGAATGACGATCGCGTGAAGGCGTCGCGCAGCGTGCGGATCGCGGATCGGCTGCGCATCCAGCGCGACCAGGAACGGTTCGAAATCGAGGTCATCGGCATTCCGGCGCGACGCGGCCCGGCCACCGAGGCCCGGACCCACTATCGCGAGACGGCGGAGAGCGAGGCGGCACGCCGGCAGGCGCGCGAGCTGCGGCGGCTCACGACCCATGGCCCGACGCGGCGGCCCGACAAGCGCGATCGGCGCGAACTGGTGCGCGTGATCAAGAACCGCGGTCCATGAGCGCGGCGCCCGGCCCGCGCGCCTCGCGGCTCTTCGTCGTGCTCGCGGGATTCTTCGTCGCGAACGCGATCATCGCGGAGTTCGTCGGCGTCAAGATCTTCGCGCTCGAGGCCACGCTCGGGCGTGAGCCCTTCGGCTGGACACTGTTCGGCCAGACGGGCTCGCTGTCCTTCACCGCGGGCGTGCTGCTGTGGCCGCTCGTGTTCATCATGACCGACGTCATCAACGAGTACTTCGGGCGGCGCGGCGTCCGGTTCATCTCGTTCCTGACCGTCGGGCTGATCAGCTACGCCTTCGTCGCGGCCTACGTCGCCATCGGCCTGGCCCCGGCCGCGTGGTGGGTGACGGTCAACGCGTCGCGGGGCGTGCCCGACATGCAGGCCGCGTTCGCCAGCGTTTTCGGACAGGGGCTGTGGACCATCGGCGGTTCGATCACCGCCTTCCTGATCGGGCAGCTCATCGACGTGACCGTATTCCACCGGATCCGGCGCGCGACGCGCGGGCGCTGGATCTGGCTGCGCGCGACCGGCTCCACCGCCGTGTCACAGCTCATCGACAGCTTCGTCGTGCTCTACGTCGCGTTCGTGCTGGGGCCGCAGCAGTGGCCGACGTCGCTCTTCCTGGCGGTCGGGACGGTCAACTACCTGTACAAGATGTCCGCCGCGGTGGCGCTGATTCCGCTGCTCTACCTGATGCGCCGCCTCATCGTCGGGTATCTCGGCGCCGAAGAGGCGGCGGCGCTGCAGCGCGCCGCCGCGTAGGGAAAAATGGCTCGGAGCCAATTTTCCATTTCGACTTCCAGAGCCGCCAGGCGTGCTGAAAAATGGCTCCGAGCCATTTTTCCTCTACGCGCCGAGCGGTGCGCGCGATGCGACCAGAGCGGGGCAACCGCGGATGCGAGGCCGTATTCTCCGCCCGTCGGTCCACATCGCTCACGAGCCGCCGGGAGTCGGGCCCATGACGAGCTTCCTCCTGAACGGACGCCCGGTCGAATTCGACGGCGACGGCGAGATGCCGCTGCTCTGGTACCTGCGCGAGCAGGCCGGCCTGACCGGCACGAAGTTCGGCTGCGGCGTGGGCCTCTGCGGCGCATGCACCGTGCACCTCGACGGCCAGGCCGTTCGGTCCTGCTCGCTGCCACTCTCGAGCATCGGCGGCCGGCGTATCACGACCATCGAGGGCCTGGGGGGCGCGAGCCTGCACGCCGTGCAGCGTGCCTGGATCGAGGAGGACGTCGCCCAGTGCGGCTACTGCCAGGCGGGGCAGATCATGGCGGCGGCGGCGCTGCTCACGCGGCGGCCCGAACCGGGCGACGACGACATCGCCAGCCTGACCAACCTCTGCCGCTGCGGCACGTATCCGCGCATCCGCCGGGCCATCAAGCGCGCCGCGCTGCTGCTCAAGGAAGGCGCTGAGCCATGAGCGCACGTTGCGCGCACGATCAGCCGGCGCGGCTTCCTGCAGGCCTCGGTGACTACGGCCGGGGGACTTCTTTTCGCATGGCATGCACTGCCGGTGGCGCGGTCCGCGACTGCGGGCCACGGCGGCGTCCGCGACCCTGGGCTACTTCGTGCGTATCGAGCCCGACGGGACCACGGTGATCGGCGCGCGCGGCTGCGAGATCGGGCAGGGCGTCAAGACCTCCCTGCCGATGCTGATCGCCGAGGAGCTCGATGCGGACTGGCGCCGTGTGCGCGTCGAGCAGCTCCCGTACGGCCTCGTCCCGAGCGACGCCGAGCCCGGGGTAGCGGCGAAATTCGGACCGCAGGGGGCCGGCGGGAGCACCAGCGTGAGCGAGGGCTGGGCCGATCTTCGCCAGGTGGGCGCCCGAGCGCGCGCGATGCTCGTTCAAGCCGCGGCGAACGAATGGCAGACCGACCCGGCCGCGCTCGCAACGCGTGAGGGCGCCGTGCTGCACCCCGACGGACGGCGGCTCGGCTACGGCACGCTCGCAGCGGCCGCGGCCCGGCTCACGCCGCCGGCGGCGGATGTCCCGCTCAAGCAGGCGAAGGATTACCGCATCATCGGCCGGCCGGCACGCACGGTCGATGCGGAGGAGATCGTCACCGGCCGCGCCCGGTACGGTCTCGACGCGACGCTGCCCGGCGCGCTGGTAGCGGTCGTGGAGCGATGCCCGTATTTCTCGGGCGGGATCGCTTCCTACGACGCCAGCGCTGCCCGGGCGGTTCCGGGGGTTCGCGACGTTCTCGTGCTGCCCGGCCCCGCGCCCGGCGATCCGCTCACGGCTAATCTGGCCACCGGAGTGGCCGTGATCGCCGACGACACCTGGTCGGCGATCAAGGGACGGCGCGCATTGAAGGTGGATTGGACGCGCGGCCCCTACGCGGACGAATCGTCGGCCTCGCTCGACGCGCAATGCACGGCCCTGCTGGCCGGGCAGGGCCGGCGGGTGCGCGAGGACGGGGATTTCGACGGGGCGCGCGCCGCGGCCGCGCGGGTGGTCGAGGCGCGATACCGCGTGCCCTTCGTGTCCCATTGTCCGCTCGAACCGCAGAACGCCTGCGCCCACGTGCAGGCGGATCGCGTCACCATCGTCGCGCCGATGCAGAGCCCGGGCGGCGCCTCGCGGGTCGCACACCAGCTCACGGGCATCGATCGCCTCAAGATCGACATCACGATGACGCGCGTGGGCGGCGGCTTCGGCCGGCGACTGACCAACGACTTCGTCGCCGAGGCGGTCCTGCTCTCGAAGCTGACCGGCAAGCCGATCAAGGTGGTCTGGACGCGCGAGGACGATCTGCGTCATGACTTCTACCGGCCGTTCGGGCACCACCACCTGATCGCGACGCTCGATGAGGCGGGCGGCGTGACCGGCTGGACGCACCGGCTCGCCAGCGCGTCCAAGTACCATCGGCGCCCCGACGTGAAGCCCGAGGACCTCTGGACGCCGGAGATCTATCCCGACGATTTCCCGGCGCGTCTCGTGCCGAACCTGCGCTACGAGTGGCTGCCGGTCAACTCGGGCATGGCGCGCGGCAGCTGGCGCGCGCCGGCGCACACGGCGAATGCCTTCGCGGTGCAGAGCTTCATCGACGAGATCGCGCACGCGAGCGGGCAGGACGCGCTCGCGCTGCGGCTCGCGATGCTCGGGCCAACGCGCGAGCTGCCGTACGAGCAGCACGGCGGTCCGACCTTCAACCCCGGGCGCCTGGCCGAGGTCCTGAAGCGCGCCGCCAGCGCGATCGGCTGGAGTCGGCCGGTACCGCGCGGCCATGGACTCGGGATCGCCGCGCACTTCACCTTCGGCGGCTATGCAGCACACGGGATGGAAGTGAGCGTCGACGGAGCGCGGGGTTTCCGCATCGAACGCTGCGTCTGCGCGGTGGACGTCGGTCGTCCCGATCAACCCCTTAGGTGTAGAGGCCCAGATGATGGGGGGCACCCTCGACGGTATCAGCACGGCGCGCAGTCTCGAGATCACGATCGAGGGCGGGCGCGTGCGCGAGGGCAACTTCGACGCTTATCCGCTCCTTGCCATGAAGGATGCGCCGGACGTCGAAGTGATCATCGTGCCCAGCGAGCGCGATCCCGTGGGCGCCGGGGAGATGGGCATCCCCACGGCCGCGCCCGCCTTGACGAATGCGCTTTTCGCGGCCACCGGCAAGCGCATCCGCTCGCTGCCGATTCGTGAACTGCCGGCGTGACGGCGCGATCCTGGCTCGAGCGTTGATCATCTGGAACAATTTGAAGTAGCGACGGTCACAAGGCCAGTCGCCGGGGTGTGCATTCATGAAATCGATCCGGATCGCAGCCACGATGCTGGCGGCCTGCTTCATGATGGCGCCCGCGGTGCAGGGGCAGAGCACCCGCGGCGAGCGCGCCGGGGCGACACTGCCTGACATCGAGATCCCGCACGAGACCTTCACGCTCGCCAACGGCTTGCGTGTCGTCGTCTCGACCGACCGCAAGGCGCCTGTGGTGGCGGTGGGAGTGTGGTACGGCGTCGGCTCGCGCGACGAGCATCCCGGCATCACCGGCTTCGCCCACCTGTTCGAGCACTTGATGTTCAACGGCTCGGAGCATTTCAACGACGACTATTTCAAACCGTTCGAGCAGGTCGGCGCCACCGACATGAATGGCACGACCTGGTTCGACCGCACCAATTACTTCCAGACGGTGCCGACCACTGCGCTCGAGATGACGTTGTGGATGGAAAGCGACCGCATGGGCCACCTGCTCGGCGTGGTCGACCAGGCGCGGCTCGATGAGCAGCGCGCGGTGGTAAAAAACGAGAAGCGCCAGGGCGACAACCAGCCCTACGGCCTCGTCGACTACAGCATGCTCGCAGGACTGTTCCCGTCGGGGCATCCGTACAGCTGGTCGACCATCGGCTCGATGGAGGATCTCGATGCGGCCTCGCTCGATGACGTGCGCGGCTGGTTTCAGCATTTCTACGGCGCCTCGAACACGGTGCTGGCCCTGGTCGGCGACATCGACGTCGCGACGGCACGGCCGCTCGTGGAACGTTACTTCGGCGATATCGAGCCCGGCCCGCCCGTGGCGCGCCGCGAAGCGGCCGTTCCGATCCGCGCCGCCAATACGCGCGACGTGCTGCGCGATCGCGTGCCGCAGCCGCGCGTTTATCGCTATTGGGCGATACCCGGGCGCACGACGCGGGAGGCGCAACTGCTCATGCTCGCCGCTGACGTGCTGGGTTCCGGCAAGTCCTCGCGCCTCTACGAGGCGCTGGTGGTCGAGCAGAAAGTCGCCACCGAGGTGTCCGCCGAGGTGGAAGAGCATGAGCTCGCGAGCCAGTTCCAGGTCAAGGTGACGCTGGCGGACGGAGTCGACGTGGCCGAAGGCGCGCGCCGGCTGGACGCGGAGCTCGCGCGCTTCCTGCAGTCGGGACCGACCGCCGAGGAGCTCGATCGCGTCCGCATGAGCCGCTATGGCGGTTTCGTGCGCGGCATCGAGCGCGTCGGCGGCTTCACCGGCAAGACGGCGGTGCTGGCCGAGGGCTGGCTGTACGCGGACGATCCGGCGTTCTATCGCACGCAGCTTCAATGGATGCGCGACGCGCGGTCCGATGACGTCACCGGCGCCGCGCGCGAATGGCTGCAGCGAGGCTACCACCAGGTCGACGTCGTGCCGTTCGGTAATCTCGTCGCGGCCGGCGGTGGTGCCGACCGCAGCGCGCTGCCTGGCGTCACCCGGACACCGGAGCTCAATTTCCCGGCGATCGAGCAGGGCCGGCTGTCCAACGGCGCCCGGCTCGTGGTCGCACGCCGCAGCGGCGCGCCGCTCGTGGAGGTGCAGGCACAGTTCGACGGCGGGTACGTCGCCGACGCCGGCCGACCGCAGGGGCTGTCCTCGTTCGCGAATGCGATGCTGGACGAGGGTACGACGTCGCGAACCGCGCTCGCGATCGCGGCCGACGCCGAGCGGCTCGGTGCGAAGCTGAGTGCCTATGCGCGGCTCGAGACCAACAACGTGCGGCTATCGGCGCTGAGGTCCAATCTCGCGCCGTCGCTTTCGCTGATGGCCGACGTGATCCGCAACCCCACCTTCACACAGACGGATATCGATCGTGTGCGGCGCATCTGGCTGGCGGACATCGCGCAGGAGCAGGCCGAGCCCGTGGGGCTTGCGCTCAGGTTGCTGCCGCCTGCGATCTATGGCGCGGACAGCGCGTACGGCTCGCCACTCACCGGCAGCGGGTCACCGGAATCGATCGCGGCGCTCACGCGCGAGGACCTTGCCCGCTTCCACCGCGAGCGGATCCGACCGGACAACACGACGTTCTTCGTCATCGGTGACGTCACGCTCGCCGATGCCACGGCGGCGCTGGAGACGGCGTTCAAGGGTTGGAGCGCACCGGCCGAGGCGATCCCCGCGATCGCGCCCACGTCCGTGCAGCAGCGCGAGGCGCCGCGCCTCATCCTGGTCGATCGTCCCGGCTCGCCCCAGTCGCTGATCCTTGCGGGGCGCGCGACGACGCCGGCCGCGGCGCCGACGGCACTCGCGCAGGAGGTGATGAACGACGCCTTCGGCGGTTTGTTCTCCTCGCGTGTCAACATGAACCTGCGGGAGGCCAAGGGCTGGTCCTACGGAGCCTCCACCTTTTTCCTGAACGGTCGGGGCCCGCGGCCGTGGCTGATCTACGCGCCCGTGCAGACCGACAAGACCAGGGACAGCCTCGTCGAGTTGCGACGCGAGCTCACCGATATCGGCCGGGCCCGTCCCGTCACCACCGAGGAGTTCGAGGGCGCACGTCTGCAGTCGGTCCGTGCGCTGCCCGGCTCGTTCGAGACCACTGCCAACGTGCTCGACGCGCTGGCAGGTGCGGCGGCGAGTGGCCGCCCGCTCGACTGGACGGCGACGCTGGCCGACCGCTATCGCGCGATGACGCTGGCGGACGTGCAGTCGGCGGCCGGTGAAATCGTCGATGCCGACGATGTCGTGTGGGTCGTCGTGGGCGATCGTGCCGCGATCGAGGCGGACCTGCGCGGTCTCGATCTCGCGCCGATCGAGATCTGGGATGTGAACGGCCGGCCCGTGAAGTAGCGACGCGACTCCACATCCTCTCAGCGGACCAGCTCGTTCAACTGGAAGATCGGCATCAGCATCGCAAGCACGATGAGCAGCACCATGCCGCCCATCACGAGGATCATCACCGGCCCGAGCAGGCCGACGACGCCCTGCAGGATCGAGTCGAGCTCGCGTTCCTGGTGAACCGCCGCGCGCTCGAGCATCGTGTCGAGCTCGCCGCTCGTCTCGCCACTCGAGATCAGGTGGATCATCATCGGCGGAAAGAGTCGACTCTGACCAAGCGCGCGTCCGATCGCGCCGCCTTCACGCACGCGCACCGCGGCGTCGTCCACGGCCTTTCGCATCGGCAGGTTGGTCACGACCTGCCCAGAGATCCTGAGCGCCTCGAGCACCGGCACGGTGCTCGAGGTGAGCGTGCTCAGCGTGCGCGCGAAGCGCGCGCTGTTGCCGGCGCGGACAACCTTGCCGATCAGCGGCAGGCCCAGCAGGAACCGGTGCCAGCGGCGGCGGTTGGACTCGATCCGCAGCGATCGTACGAAGAGAAACAGCGCGGCGCCGATTGCGATGAAGAGGTAGATGCCCCAGGCACGCATGAAGTCGCTGGTCGCGATCAGCACCTGCGTGAGCAACGGCAGCTCCGCATTGCTGTTGCGGAACACGTCAACGATCCGCGGCACGACCGAGACCAGAAGGAAGAACACGATCGCGACGCACACGACGAAGAGCAGCACCGGATAGAGCAGCGCCGCCACGGTGCGGCTGCGGAGCTGCTGGCGGTTGTCGGTGTAGTCCGCCAGCCGCTCGAGCACGGAGTCGAGGTGGCCGGATTGCTCGCTCGCCGCGATCGTGGCGCGGTACATCTCCGGAAACGAACCGGGGAAGTCCCCAAGCCCGTCGCCGAGCGCGTGCCCCTCCATGACACGGGCGCGCACGCCGAGCACGATGCTGCGCACGCGCGGCTTGTCGGTCTGCTGCGAGACCGCGAGCAGGGCCTCCTCGAGGGGCAGCGCGGACTTGACGAGCGTGGCGAGCTGGCGGGTGACCAGCGCGAGGTCCGCCGCGGAGAGACCCCGCCGGAGCCCGAGGCGCAGCGGTTGATGCGAGCCGGCGGTTTCCCTTTCCTGGACCTCGTTGACCGCAACCGGCAGCAGGCTCTGGTCGCGCAGGAGCTGCCGCACGTGCCGCGGCGTGTCCCCTTCGATGACGCCTTTGCGTTCGCGGCCGGAGGCGTCGACCGCGACGTATTCGAACGCCCCCATCAAGGAACCTCGGACCTGGCGATGCGTGGACGCGACCGCTTGCGATTCACGCCGTGGCCGCGATGCGAGGAGCGAAGTGTATCCAAACGTTCCTCAGTCCTCGCGCGTGACCTTGAGGACTTCCTCGATCGTCGTCACGCCCGAGAGCACCTTGGCCCGGCCATCGTCGCGGATGCCCGGTGTGCGGCTGCGCGCATAGCGCTCGAGCTCCTGCTCGGACGCCCCGTCGTGGATCATGGTGCGCATGTGCTCGTCGACCATGACCAGCTCGTAGATGCCGGTACGACCGCGGTATCCCCCGCTGGTGTCACGCGCTGCAGGACGGTAGAGCGTGGGCGAGGGCGCATCCTCCGGCAGGTTGAGGAGCCGTCGTTCGTACTCGCCGGCGGTGTAGGCCTCACGCGTCGCCGGATTCAGCACGCGCACCAGGCGCTGCGCGAGCACGCCGACCAGGCTCGAGGACAGCAGGAAGGGCTCGATGCCCATGTCGCGCAGCCGCGTCACCGCGCCAACCGCCGTATTGGTGTGCAACGTCGACATGACCAGGTGACCGGTCAAGCTCGCCTGCACGGCGATCTGCGCGGTCTCGAGGTCGCGGATTTCGCCCACCATCACCACGTCCGGGTCCTGGCGGAGGATCGCGCGCAGCCCGCGCGCGAAGGTCATCTCGACTCGCGTGTTGACCTGTGTCTGGCCGATGCCGTCGATGTAGTACTCGATCGGGTCCTCGACGGTCATGATGTTGCGCGTGCGGTCGTTGATGCGGTCGAGCGCGGCATAGAGCGTCGTCGTCTTGCCGGAGCCCGTCGGACCGGTCACGAGCAGGATGCCATTCGGCTTGTGGATCACCTCGTCGATGTGCCGCTGCGTAGCCGGATCCATCCCCAGCGAATCGAGGTCGAGCCGGCCCGCCTGCTTGTCGAGCAGGCGCAGCACCACGCGCTCGCCGTGCCCGGCCGGGATAGTCGATACCCGGACGTCGACCGCACGGCCCGCGACGCGCAGCGAGATCCGCCCGTCCTGCGGCAGTCGCTTCTCGGCGATGTCGAGACGGGACATGACCTTGATGCGCGAGACGATCAGCGGCGCGACCGCGCGCTTGGTCTGCAGCACCTCGCGCAGCACGCCGTCGACCCGGAATCGGATCACCAGCCGGTTCTCGAACGGCTCGATGTGGATGTCCGAGCCGTTTTCCTTGACCGCCTGGGTCAGGAGCGCATTGATCAGCCGGATGACCGGGGCCTCGTCCTCGCTCTCGAGCAGGTCGGAAACCTCCGGGATGTCCTGCGCGAGGTGCGTGAGGTCGGTGTCCTCCTCGAGACCGCCCATCGCGTCCATCGCGGCGCCCGAGCCTGCTTCGTAGACCTGGCGCAGCAGTGCCTCGAACTGCTCCGCGCCGGCCCGCTCGATCCGCAGGTGGCGGCGCAGGTGACGCCGCACCTCGGCGAGCGCGAGCGGCGAGGCTCCGTCGCGCAGCACGACGTCAGCCGCCGTCCTCGGTGAGCTCGCGCACGAGCACGCCGTACCGCTTGGCGAAGGCGAAGGGCAGCGGCCGCGGGGGCTCGGTCACGCGGCCCGCGGCGGCGAGGATGACCTCGCCGGTCGCGGCCGTGTTCACGGTTCGGTGCCCTCCGGTGCCGGCTGCTCTTCGGGTGGCGGCGCGGCGGGCGGCGGGGGCAGCGCAGGTTCGCCCTACCTGCGCCGGCGGTGTTGCCTGAGGCGCCGCCTCGGTCGCCGGATCGAAATAGGCGTCGCTCGCCTCCTTGCGCTCGGCGGGCGTGGCGCCGGGAGGCGCGGCGCGGGTCGCCGGGTCCAGCAGCTTTGACGGCACGACGCTCTCGAGCGCGGGCAGCGTCGGCTGCCGCTCGCCCGGCATCAGCGGCACCTTGTCCTTTTGTAACCGAGCTGCTGGTCGCGGATGTAGTTGTACTTCGCGTTCGTCTCGATCATCGCATCGACGCCGTCGCGCAGGATGCGCGGCCGGATGAAGACCATCAGGTTCGTCTTCACCTTGTCGACGCTGCGCGTCTTGAAGAGCTCGCCAATGCATCGGTATCGAGCCGAGGAACGGCACCTGTTGCTTCTGTTCACGCACCTCGTCGGAGATCAGGCCGCCGAGCACGATGATGCCGCCGTCCTCCACAAGCACCTTGGTCGTGATGGTGCGCTTGTTCGTGATCAGGTCGGTCGAGCTGACCTGTTGCGAGCTCGCCGCGAGGTTCGAGGCTTCCTGCGAGATCTTGAGCGCGACCGAGTCGCCCTCGTTGATCTGCGGCGTGATCTTGAGGATGTTGCCGACTTCCTCGCGGGTGACGGTCTGGAACGGATTCTGTACGCCGCCGCCGGTCGCATCGGTGGTGAATTGGCCGGTGATGAAGGGCACTTCCTGCGCGATCTTGATCTCGGCCTCCTCGTTGTCGAGGGTGACGATCGAAGGCGTGGCGATGATGTTGGTATTGCCGCGGCCCTCGAGCGCACGGATCAGTGCCGCCCAGCTGATCCCGCTGTCGACGAGCTGGCCGACGCCGAGTGTCAGGCCGCGCGGGAAGGACGTGACGCTGTCCGGGTCGCGTATGCCCGCGATCACCTCGCCGATGCCGACGCCTTCCACCGGGGAGTTGAACCCGCCGGCCGGCAGGTCGTTGCCTTCGGCGTCGCGGTCAAGATCAGCCCAGTTGATGCCGAGATCCATCGCCTTGTCGGCCGACATCTCGACCAGGATCGCCTCGACCAGCACCTGCGCGCGGCGGATATCGAGCCGGTCGACGATCGCCATCACCGAGCGCATGATCTTGGGCGGCGCGGTGACGACGAGCGCATTGGTCTCGGGCTCGGCCCAGATGCCGATGCTGCGGTCGATCGCGCCCTGCGCCATTGGCGGAGGCGCCGGCGCGCCCGCGGCGCCGCCAGCGCCACCGGCGCCGCCAGCGCCGCCGGTCGCCGCGGCGGTGATGCCCTGTATCTGCTCGCGGAGCTTGGCGGCGATCTTCTCCGCGTCCGCATACCTCAGGTAGCGAACCTGCGTGTCGCCGCCCGAGTCGAGCGGCGTGTCGAGATGCGTGACCAGCGTGCGCAGCCGCAGCCGCTGCGAGCGCTCGCCGCTCACCAGCACGCTGTTGGTTCGGTCGTCCGAGACGATCTTGATCCCGGGAGAGCCCGCCCCCTCGCCGCCACCCGCGTAGAGCGAGGTCACGATCCGCACGACCTCGGTCGCGCTCGCGTGCTGCATCGGAATCACGTCGACTTCGGCATCGCCCGACTGGTCGATCCGCTGGATGATCCGCACCATGCGGCTCACGTTCGCGGCGCGGTCCGAGATGATGAGCATGTTCGAGCTTGGATAGGCCGCGAGATGCCCGTACTGCGGGATCAGCGGCCGGAGGATCGGCACGAGCTGCGCGGCGCTCACGTTCCGCACCGCGATGACCTGCGTCACGATCTCGTCGGAAGTCGAGCTCACGCTCGAGGGCAGGTCATTGGCCGGCAGCTGGCGGGCATTGGCGTCCGGCACGATCTTCACCACGTCGCCCGACGCCACCGCAACGAAGCCGTGCACCTGCAGGATCGACAGGAAGGCCTCGTAGAACGCCGCCGGCGTCATCGGCGTCGACGACAGCATCGTCACCTGCGCCCGCACCCGGGGGTCGACGATGAAGTTCTTTCCGGTGACCGCGCTCACTGCCTCGATGATCTGCGACAGGTCGGCGTCCTTGTAATTCGGGGTGATCGTGCCCTCGGCCTGACCCAGGGACGAAACCGGCCACCCGAGCGCCAGGATCGCAGCGCAAAGCGCAGCCAGGACCGCTCCCGCGGTCGGGTGGATCAGCGTCTTGGGTCTCGTCACTCCGTCGGCTCCTCGGTTTCCTCGGCGGGATCCTGTTCGACTTCCTCGACCAGCATCGCCTCCGATTGGGTCGCGGCCGCCGCCGCGGCCGCTGCCTCGGCGGCCGCGGCCGCGTTGTTGATGTTGACCTGCGCACTCTGGCCATTGCGCTCGACCGTTACCGTGACCTCGCTCGCGCTGTTGATCGACTGCAGGATTTCCATGCCCCGCGCAGGGTCGTCGAGGGGAGTGCCATTGATGGCGGTCACCAGGTCCCCGGGCATCAGGCCGAGCTTGGCGAACTGCTGGCGGTTGCGGCCCGGGTAGACCCGGTAGCCCCGCTGCTGACCGTCGCGGAAGACCGGCTGGGGCCGGATGATCTCGGTGACGGCGGCCGGGTTCTGGGTGGCGATCGTCCGGATCTGATCCCCGAGCATCGGTTCCGGGTTTCGCATCGGCACGGCCGCCACTGCGGGCGGCGGTGCGCCGCCACCCTGGAACTTCTTGGGCAGCATCAGGGCCTCGAGCTTCCCGCCGCGGTCGAGAATCACCCGGTCCGGGTAGACCGAATGCAGCCGCGTTCCGCCGGTCACGGTCTTGCCGACGGCATACACTTTCGCCGTGGCCGCACTTTCGCCGAGGATCGCCAAGCCCTTCTCCGGGTCGGTCTGGGCGATCGTGCCGACCAGCACCAGGCTCATCTGGGTCGCCGGCGCCGCGGACGGGTCGACCTCCGAGGCACCCGGCGCGGCCGCGATGCCAAAGAGGTGCGCGCTGACGATGGCCGGGATGTCGATCGGCGGGCCCGACGATGCCGGCGGATCGGCCTCCGTCGTCGGAGCGAGCGCCGCGCCGGGTCCGGCCGACAAGGCCGTCCAGAGCAGCTGTACGAGCTGCCAGGCGAGCAACAGGACCAGTCCCGCCGACACCCAGAGTGGCAGGGAATCCCGCCAGTCGGCCGACCGGAATCCCCCCGCCAGATCTGAGACGCGACTTAAGCCCTTCGAAAGCTGCATGGAAGCGTCGGTGATCTAGCGGAGCACGATGGACATCTTGGCGGCGGCTTCGATCCGATGGTTATGGCAGCGCGGGGCCCGGGCGAGCGCGGCCGCCGTCCCACCATGATACGGACTCGCGGGATAATGCCTCAACATATACGCGCAATTTGTGGAAGTGGCACGCATTCTTGGTCAGGCAGACGGCGACAGGTAAGCGACCGGAGGCGCTTGTCAGGGCTGAGGCCTGGCCCTATATAGGGGAGGCGGGGGCGGATGACGGATGAGCGATCGAGAGACGAGGCAGGGCCATGGACTGGTGGTGGAGGAGGCGAAACCGCGACTCAAGCGGCCGCCGCTCTACCAGGTGGTCCTGCTGAACGATGACTTCACCCCCATGGAATTCGTTGTGGACGTACTGGAGCACATTTTCGGCATGGATCGGACGACCGCAACCCGGGTAATGCTCGAAGTTCACACACGCGGCAAGGGGGTCTGTGGCGTTTTTACGTATGAGATCGCAGAAACGAAGGTTGCGCAGGTGACAACCTACGCCCGCGAGCAGCAGCACCCGCTGCTGTGCACGATGGAAGAGGCCTGACGAACGTGCTGAGCAGCGAACTCGAAATCTGCCTGAACGAGGCTTTCCAGTCGGCGCGCGAGGCGCGGCACGAATTCATGACGGTCGAGCACCTGCTGCTCGCCATCATCGACACCGCGAAGGTCCGCGAGATCCTCCGCGCCTGTGGCGCGGACGCTGTGCGGCTGCGCAAGGAGCTCAAGGAATTCATCGATCAGACGACCCCGCGGCTCAAGCAGGACGACGAGCGCGAGGTTCAGCCGACACTCGGCTTCCAGCGCGTTCTGCAGCGTGCCGTCTTCCACGTCCAGTCGAGCGGCAAGAAGGAAGTCTCGGTCTCCAACGTCCTGGTCGCGATCTTCAGCGAGAAGCACTCGCATGCCGCCTACCTGCTCGGGCTGCAGGACATCGCCCGGCTCGACGTCGTCAATTACATCAGCCACGGCCTGGCGAAGCCCGGCGAGGAGCGCGAGGGCCGCGGCGAGGATGCGCCGGCCGCGGAGGGGGAACGCGAGTCGGAGGGCAGCTCCGCGCTCGAGAAGTACGCCACCAACCTGAACAAGCTTGCGCAGGAAGGCCGCATCGACCCCCTGATCGGGCGACAGCTCGAGATCGAGCGGACCATCGAGATCCTGTGCCGGCGCCGCAAGAACAACCCTCTCTATGTCGGTGAGGCCGGGGTCGGCAAGACCGCGCTCGTCGAAGGTCTCGCGCGGCTGATCGTCGAGGGCAAGGTGCCGAGCGTGCTCACCGGCTGCACCGTCTACACGCTCGACCTCGGCGCGCTGATCGCCGGTACCAAGTACCGCGGCGACTTCGAGAAGCGGCTCAAGGCCGTGCTGGCGGAGATCAAGAAGCTGCAAGGCGCGATCCTGTTCATCGACGAGATCCACACCGTGATCGGCGCGGGCGCGGCCTCAGGCGGCGTGATGGACGCCTCGAATCTCATCAAGCCCGCGCTCGCAAACGGCGAGCTGCGCTGCATCGGCTCGACCACCTACCAGGAGTACCGCGGGATCTTCGAAAAGGACCATGCGCTCACGCGTCGCTTCCAGAAGATCGACATCGTCGAGCCGACGGTTCCCGAGACCATCGAGATCCTGCGCGGCCTGCGCGCGCGGTTCGAGGAGCACCACGGCATCCTGTACGAGGACGACGCGCTGATCGCCGCGGCCGAGCTTTCGGCGCGGCACATCAACGATCGCCATCTCCCCGACAAGGCCATCGACGTGATCGACGAGGCGGGGTCGCGGCTGCGGTTGAAGCCCGAGGTCGAGCGCGAACCGGCGGTGTCCGTCGCGCACATCGAGGACGTCGTGGCACGCATCGCGCGCATCCCGCCCAAGACGGTGTCGAGCAGCGACCGCGACGTGCTGCGCAACCTCGAGCGCAACCTCAAGCTCGTGATCTACGGGCAGGATCGCGCGATCGAGACGCTGTCGGCCGCGATCAAGATGTCGCGCTCGGGGCTGGGTGACCAGCGCAAGCCCGTCGGGTCGTTCCTCTTCTCGGGGCCCACCGGCGTCGGCAAGACCGAGGTCACCCGTCAGCTCGCCCTTACCCTGGGCGTCGAGCTCGTACGGTTCGACATGTCCGAATACATGGAGCGGCACACGGTTTCGCGCCTGATCGGTGCCCCGCCGGGTTACGTCGGGTTCGACCAGGGCGGCCTGCTCACCGAGGCAATCACCAAGCACCCGCACTGCGTGCTGTTGCTCGACGAGGTCGAGAAGGCGCACGCCGACGTCTTCAACCTGCTGCTGCAGGTGATGGACCATGGCACCTTGACCGACAACAACGGCCGCAAGGCGGACTTCCGCCACGTGGTCATCGTCATGACGACCAATGCGGGGGCCGCCGAGATGAGCCGCGCCTCGATCGGATTCGTCGCGGCTGACAACGCACCCGACGGCATGGAGGCGATCCGGCGCATCTTCTCGCCGGAGTTCCGCAACCGGCTCGACGCGATCGTTCAGTTCGACTCGCTCGACCAGCTGACCATCCACCGCGTCGTCGACAAGCTGCTGGTCGAAGTCGAAACACAGCTCGAGCAGAAGAACGTCGCGCTGCACGTCGACGACGAGGCTCGCGCCTGGATCGCGAAACGCGGCTATGACCCGAAGATGGGCGCGCGGCCGATGGCGCGCGTGATCCAGGAGCACATCAAGCGCCCGCTGGCCGAGGAACTCCTCTTCGGCCGGCTCGAGAAGGGCGGTCACGCCTTCGTGGGCGTAGGGGCCGACGGCGAGCTCAAGGTCGAGACACGCTCGACCGAGGAACCGGCCCTGCTGGAATAGGAAATGCTCGGAAAAAATGGCTCAGAGCCAATTTTCGTAGAGCCGGGTCGCCTCGATGAGCTCTGGTGAAAATTGGCTCTGAGCCATTTTTTCCGAGCATTTCCTACCGGCCGCGGTAGACGATGCGGCCCTTCGACAGATCGTACGGGGTCATCTCCACGGTGACCGTGTCCCCCGTGAGGATGCGGATGTAGTTCTTGCGCATCTTCCCCGAGATGTGCGCGGTGACGATGTGGCCGTTCTGCAACTGCACCCGGAACGTGGTGTTCGGCAAGGTCTCGACCACCCTGCCTTCCATCTGAATTGCGTCTTCCTTTGCCATGCACCCTCGTACCGGACCGCGAAGTGGCGCGAATTCTGCATAAGGTGCTGCGCAATGGCAACTTCTAATGCGTGCGCCACGCGTCGGCGGGTGCCGGCGGATCGTCGACCCACTGTCGCAGCAGCGCGACGAAACGCCGACGTGGGATCGTACGCACCCCAAGACTCGCGAGATGCGCGCTGGGGACCTGGCAGTCGAGCAGCTCGAAGCCGCGCCTGATCAGCTCCTCGACCAGGTGCGCCATGGCGACTTTTGAGGCATCACGTGCCAGGCTGAACATCGACTCGCCGAAGAACACGCGGCCGAGCGCGATGCCGTAGATGCCGCCCACGAGGCGTGTGCCCTGCCAGGTCTCGACCGAATGCGCATGGCCCGACTCGTGCAAGTGCAGGTAGGCCTCGCGCATGGCCGGGGTGATCCAGGTGCCCTCCGGACGCAGCGTCCGGTCCCCGCAGCTCGAAACCACCGAAGCAAACGCCTGGTCGATCGACGATCCGTATCCGCGGTTACGCATCGTGCGCGCGAGACTGCGCGAAACGTGGAACTCCTCGGGCCGCAGCACCGCACGCGGATCGGGCGACCACCAGAGGATGGGCTGACCGGAGGAGTACCACGGGAAGATCCCGCGCCGGTAGGCGGCGAGGAGGCGGGGCGGCGAAAGATCGCCGCCAGCGCACAGGAGGCCGTTGGGGTCGGCGAGCGCCGTTTCCACAGGCGGGAAGTCCTCCGGCCGATCCTCCGGCCTGAGCCAGGGAATCACGCTTGGCCGCCCCGGTGGAAGGGCAGGTGCCGCGCCGCGGCATCGCAGTACCTGCTGACCGCCGCGCGCTCATCGGACAGATGGCGCTCGATCGCGCGTGCAAGTCGAGCGTCCGCAAGCCAGTGCGCCGACGTCGTGGGCGTGGGCTCGAAGCCGCGTGCGAGCTTGTGCTCGCCCTGCGTGCCGGGATCGAAGGATGCGAGACCCTGCTCGATGCAGTAGTCGATGCCCTGGTAGTAACAGAGCTCGAAATGCAGGCAATCCACCGGCTCGGAGGCGCCCCAGTACCGCCCGTAGAGGGTGTCGCTGCCGCGAAAGAACACCGCCGCGGCGATCGGTCGAGCCGCCTTGCGCGCGAGCTTCACCATCACCACCCCGGGCAGCGCGCGCGCAACGCGCTCGAGAAAGCCGGCATTGAGGTAATGCGCGTTGCCGTGCTGCAGAAAGGTTCGCTCGGAGAACGAGAAAACCTGTGCCCACAGACCGGCGTCGATGTCGTCCCCGCGCAGGGTATCGATGCTCACGCCGCTCTCGACGATGCGACGACGCTCGCGCCGCAGCTTCTTGCGCTTCTCGGCCCGGAGGCGCTCGAGGAAGTCCTCGAAATCGCGGTAACCGCGGTTGCGCCACAGGAACCGGCAGTCCTCGCGGCGCAGAAAGCCCGCCGACTCGAGTGCGCCCTGATCCAGCGCCGTCGTGAAATTGACGTGCGCGCTCGGGTAACCGTGGTGGCGTGCCGCCTCGAGCGCGAGTTGTGCGAGCGCCTCACGCCGGGACTGGGAAGCGGCATCGCGGCCGAGCAGCAGGCGAGGACCGGTTACCGGCGTGAACGGAACCGCGGCCAGCAGCTTCGGGTAGTAATCGAGGCCGAGCCTTGCATACGCCTGCGCCCAGTGCCAGTCGAAGACGAACTCGCCCCAGGAGTGCTGCTTCTCGTAGGCGGGCATCGCACCCGCCAGACGGCCGGTCTCGTCGCGCAGCACGAGGTGACGCGCCGACCAGCCGGTGTCGCCGCCGACGCAGCCCGTCGCCTCGAGGGCCGCGAGAAACGCATGCCGCACGAAGGGATGGCCCGACGGCTCGAGCGCGTCCCACTCTGCGGCCGGCAGCGTGGCGATGCGTTCGACCCACTCCGCCGTCACACGCATCGCGGCTGCGGGCCGATCAACGGCCCGCGTCGAGCTCGTCCAGGTACTTGTCGGCGTCGAGCGCCGCCATGCAACCCGTGCCGGCCGAGGTGACTGCCTGGCGATAGACGTGATCGGAGACGTCACCGGCTGCGTACACACCCGGGACGCTGGTCGCCGTCGCCATGCCTTCGCTGCCGGCGCGGATCCGGATGTAGCCGCCGGCCATCTCGAGCTGGCCCGCGAAGATTGCCGTGTTGGGCACGTGCCCGACGGCGATGAATACGCCAGTCACGGCAAGCTCGCGCTTGCGCTTGCCATCGGCCGATGCGATCCGGAGCCCGGTGACGCCGGAATCGTCTCCCAGGATCTCGTCCACCGTGTGGTTCCAGGCGAGCTGCACCAGACCGGCGCGCTCACGCTCGAACAGGCGGTCCTGCAGGATCTTCTCGGCGCGGAGCTTGTCGCGCCGATGCACGAGCGTCACGTGTGAGGCGATATTCGAAAGATACAGCGCTTCCTCGACCGCCGTGTTGCCGCCACCCACGACCGCGACGCGCTGCCCGCGGAAGAAAAAACCGTCGCAGGTCGCGCAGGCCGAGACCCCGCGTCCACGAAACGCCTGTTCGGACTCGAGACCGAGGTACTTCGCGCTCGCGCCGGTCGCGATGATGAGTGCGTCGCAGCTGTAGGCGCCGGCGTCGCCGTCGAGCCGGAAGGGCCGCGACTTCAGGTCCACCGTGTGGATGTGGTCGTTCACGAGCTCGGTGTCGAAACGCAGCGCGTGATCTTTCATGCGCTCCATCAGTTTCGGACCGGTGAGACCGTGGACGTCGCCCGGCCAGTTGTCGACATCCGTGGTGGTCATGAGCTGACCACCCTCCTCGAGCCCGGTGATCAGTAGCGGCTTGCGATTCGCGCGTGCGGCATACACGGCTGCCGAATACCCGGCGGGTCCGGAGCCGAGGATGATCAGCCGCGAGTGTCGGGGGCCGCTCATGTATACTTTTCCTTGCATCAATATCGGCTCAGAGCCGATGTTCTCCAGTGCGACAGGCCGGCACTGATCCGCACTTCGCAAGTCTGCCCCGGAATCGGCCGAAAGCCAGCCGCCAGGCGAAAGGGGCGGCATGGTAAGCAACTCCCGACCCGCCGGCAAAGCGCCGCACGGCATACCGTCATGCACCGGCGTCCGCGTCTCCGGGACCATTGCGGTGTGATCGAGTTGAACTACTGCGATTTCATGAGCTTATAATCGCGACTTTAGGTTCTGGGTGATATCTGGTGGCGAGAGCTGAAGCAAAACGCGCTGAGATGAGCGTCCTGTCCGCCGGCGTCGCCCGCGGGCTGCGTGAGGGCGCGTTCTGGCTGTTCGGGGCATTCGCGCTGATCCTGTTCGCGGCCCTCGTGAGCTACGACCGCGCGGACCCCGCGTTTTCTTCCACTGGTCAGCCAGGACCGGTCGCGAACCTGATCGGCCCGTTCGGCGCCTGGGTGTCGGACCTGTTCTTCGTGCTGTTCGGCGCACCCGCGTTCCTGTTCCCGGTGCTGCTCGGCGTTGCCGGCTGGGCGCTTTTCCAGGGGCGGACGGGGAGGGAGACGACTGATCGCCGCTCGCTGGCGTTCCGCGGGCTCGGCTTCCTGCTCGCGCTCGCGAGCAGCTGCGGGCTGGCAACGCTTCACTTCTCGCCCGGCGAGTATCCCAATACCGCCGGCGGCGTGCTGGGCTCGATGCTGGGCGAGAGCCTTGCCTCGGCGATGAGCTTCCTCGGCGCGACGTTGCTGCTGCTCGCCGTGTGGCTCGGATCGGTCTCGCTCTTCACGGGCGTGTCCTGGCTCGCCCTGATGGATCGCATCGGACAGGGTGTGCTCGAGGGTGTGTCCCGGTCCGCGACCGGCTCTCCACAGCGCGTGACGTCAAGGCGGGCCGCGAGGTCAAGCAGGCGCGCGCCGAAGTCGTGCGCGAGGAGCAGAAGAAGGTCGCCGAGCGCAAGCCGCCGAAGGATCGAGCCGATTGCGCCCAGGGTGGAGAAGAGCGAGCGGGTCGAGAAGGAGCGGCAGGTACCGCTCTTCGAGAAGCCCGGCTCGACCGCGTTGCCGCCGCTGTCGCTGCTCGATGATGCGCCGCCGCGCCAGGGCGGGTATTCCGCCGAGGCGCTCGAGGCGATGTCACGTCTCGTCGAGTTGAAGCTCCGGGACTTCGGTGTCGAGGCGGAAGTGGTCGAGGTGCATCCCGGGTCCGGTGATCACGCGCTTCGAGCTTCGGCCCGCGCCTGGGGTCAAGGTGAGCCAGATCTCGAATCTCGCCAAGGACCTCGCGCGCGCGCTGTCCGCGATCAGCGTCCGGGTGGTCGAGATCATCCCCGGCAAGTCGACGATGGGCCTCGAGATCCCGAACGAGTCGCGCGAGATCGTCACGCTCGGCGAGATCATCAAGAGCAAGGCCTACGACGAGCTCGCTTCGCCGCTCGCGCTGGTGCTCGGCAAGGATATCGGCGGCGCGCCCGTCGTCGCGGACCTGACCCGCATGCCGCACCTGCTGGTCGGCGGCACGACCGGATCGGGCAAGTCGACCGCCGTCAACGCGATGGTGCTGTCGCTCCTGTACAAGTCGTCGGCCGAGCACGTGCGGCTGATCATGATCGACCCGAAGATGCTGGAGCTCTCGGTCTACGAGGGCATTCCGCACCTGCTCGCGCCGGTCGTGACCGACATGAAGCAGGCGGCGAACGCGCTGCGCTGGTGCGTCGCCGAGATGGAGCGGCGCTACCAGCTCATGGCCGCGGTCGGTGTGCGCAACCTGGTCGGGTTCAACCGCAAGATCCTCGAGGCCAACGAGGCGGGCCGCCCCATCCGCGATCCGATCGAGTTGAAGCGCCTGCCGCCCGGCGGCGATCCGCAGACCGTGCCGCTGCTCGAGCCGCTGCCCTACGTGGTGGTGATCGTCGACGAGCTGGCCGACATGATGTTGATCGTCGGCAAGAGGGTCGAGGAGCTGATCACCCGCCTTGCCCAGAAGGCGCGCGCCTCCGGCATTCACCTGATCCTTGCGACGCAGCGACCGTCCGTCGACGTGATCACCGGGCTCATCAAGGCCAACATCCCGACCCGCATCGCCTTCCAGGTGTCGGCCAAGGTCGACTCGCGCACCATCCTCGACCAGAGCGGCGCCGAGTCGCTGCTCGGTCACGGCGACATGCTGTTCCTGCAGCCCGGCACCTCGGTGCCGGTGCGCGTCCACGGCGCCTTCGTGTCCGACCAGGAAGTGCATCGGGTCGTGAGCTCGCTGCGCGGGACGAAGCCCCCGATGTACGTCGACGAGATCCTCGACGGTCCGTCGACGCCGATCCCGGGTCTGCCGGGCGAGCCGGGTGAAGCCATGGGCGAGGAGGGCGTCGACGCCGAGCAGGACCCGCTCTACGACGAGGCCGTGCGCATCGTCACCGAGAGTCGCAAGGCCTCGATCTCGGGCGTGCAGCGGCGGCTCAAGATCGGCTACAACCGCGCCGCCCGGATGATCGAGGCGATGGAAGCAGCGGGGCTCGTGGGGCCCCTGCAGACCAACGGCAGCCGCGAAGTGCTCGCGCCGCCGCCGCCCGACGCCGAGTGAAGTCGCGCGGCCTCCAAGCGCCTCCGACGCGCGTGCGGCGCCGCTGCAGTTTGCCTCGCGTTCGCGATGCCAGCGCGGGCGGCGGACGATGCCGTGACCTGTGTTGCGAGCTATCTGAACGGCGTGCGAACGCTCTCCGGCGCCTTCGTGCAGGTCGTGCGCGACCGCGAGGGACGCATCATCGAGCGCGCGACCGGCACGTTGTCGATCGCGCGGCCCGACCGGTTTCGCTGGGACTATCGCGAGCCGTACGAGCAGCAGATCGTCGCCGACGGGCGACGCCTCTGGCTGTACGACACCGACCTGCAGCAGGTGACCGTGCGCGGGCTCGAGGAAGGCCTGGGCTCGACGCCCGCGATGCTGCTCTCGGGCGCCGGACGGCTCGAGGACAGCTTCGGATCGCTGCGCGTCGAGCGCGACGATGACTGGACGTGGTGTCGGCTCACGCCCTGTGGCGAAGACGTCGGACTTCGAGACCGTGAGCCTGGCGCTCGATCGCAAGGGCGAGCTCGCGGCGATGGAGCTCACCGACAAGCTCGGCCAGACCACGCGTCTCGATTTCTCCGGGCTCTCGCGCAATGTGCCGCTCGATGAGAAGCTCTTCCGCTTCGCGCCGCCTGCCGGCGTGGACGTGATCGGGGAAGACGGCGCATGAACGACGGGTCGCAACTGCTCGCGCATCGGCGCCTCTGGATCGCGCTCGGGTACGCGCTCGCCGTCGCCGTGGTCGTGTCGAGCCTCGTCCCGGGCGGCGAGCGTCTCAACGTCGGTGGCGCCGACAAGCTGGTGCACGCCGGCGCATACCTCGTCCTCATGGTCTGGTTCGCCGGTCTCCAGCCGCGGCGCGCATGGACCTGGGTTGCATTCGCGCTGCTCGGCGATGGGGCTCGCGCTCGAGTATGCGCAGGGCGCGATGCACATGCATCGCGTGGCCGATGCGCGCGACATGCTCGCCAACGCGGCAGGCGTCGGTTTCGGTGCGATGCTGGCCGCGGCCGGCGCGGCGACCTGGCCGTACAGGTTGGAGACGTGGCTCGCGCGGAAGTGAGGCCGGAGGCCGCCTCCGACGGGCGGCCGCTGGCCGACCGCATGCGGCCCGCGAGCCTCGACGAGTTCGTCGGCCAGTCACATCTGCTCGCGCCAGGCAAGCCGCTCCGGCGGCTGATCGAGGGGCGAGCCTTCATTCGATGATCCTCTGGGGCCCGCCGGGGACCGGCAAGACCACGCTCGCGCGCCTGGTCGCGCGTACCTGCGACGCGGAGTTCGTGGCGCTCTCCGCCGTGATGGCGGGCGTCAAGGACGTGCGCGCGGCGGTGGAGCAGGCGCAGCGCGCTGCGTCAGGCGGAAGCGCGCCCCACGATCCTGTTTCTCGACGAGGTCCACCGCTTCAACAAGGCGCAGCAGGACGCGTTCCTGCCCTTCGTCGAAGACGGCACGCTCTGCTTCATCGGTGCGACGACCGAGAACCCGTCCTTCGAGATCAACAGCGCGCTCCTGTCCCGCGCGCGCGTCTACGTCCTGCGCGCGCTCTCGGCCGAGGATATCCGCGTCGTGCTCGAGCGCGCGCTCGACCGGGAGGCGGCGGCGCACGGTGCAGTCACCGCCGAGCCAGCGGCGCTCGAGCTCATCGCGCGGGCGGCCGACGGCGACGCCCGCCGCGGACTCAACCTGCTCGAAGTCGCGCTCGACCTTGCGCGGGCGGGCCGAGGGCACGGTGAGCGAGGCGATCGCCGCCGAGGTGTCGGCCGGTGGCTACCGGCGTTTCGACAAGCAGGGCGAGCTCTTCTACGACCAGATCTCGGCGCTGCACAAGTCGGTGCGCGGCTCGGACCCCGATGCCGCGCTCTACTGGCTCTGCCGGATGCTCGACGGCGGCTGCGATCCGCGCTACATCGCGCGGCGCGTGCTGCGGATGGCCTCCGAGGACATCGGCAACGCCGACCCGCGCGCGCTCACGCTCGCGCTCGAGGCGAGCGAAGTCTACGAGCGGCTCGGCAGCCCCGAGGGCGAGCTCGCCATCGCCCAGGCCGTGGTCTTCATGGCCTGCGCGGCGAAGAGCAACGCGGTGTATGCGGCGTTCAACGCTGCGATGGCCGACGCGAAGGAGCAGGGCACGCTCGAGGTGCCGCTGCGCCTGCGCAACGCGCCTACCCGCCTGATGAAGGGTCTCGGCTACGGCAAGGGCTATCGCTACGCGCACGACGAGCCCGACGCCTTTGCCGCCGGCGAGACGTATTTTCCCGACGGTCTGCCGCCGCGACGCTACTATGAGCCCGTGCCGCGCGGGCTCGAGATCAAGATCGCAGAGGCGCTCGCGCGCCTGCGCAAGCCATAATTCGGCTCAGAGCCAGATTACAGCCGGCTAATCTGGCTCTGAGCCGAATTTCCGAGTCGATTTTCTGGAGGGAGGATGCTCGACAGCCGTTTGCTCCGCAGCGAACCCGAGACCGTCGCGCGCAATCTCGCGCGACGCGGCTTCGTGCTCGACCTCGCGCAGCTGAAGGCGCTCGAAGAACGGCGCAAGGCCGTGCAGGTCGCCGTGGACGAGGTTCGCGCGGCGCGAAACGCGCATGCGAAGACCGTCGGCCAGGCCAAGGCGCAGGGCCAGGACATCGCGCCGCTGCTCGCGCAGGGCGAGGCGCTCGCAAAGAAGCTCGAGGGTCTGGACGCCGATCTCGGCCGCGTGCAGGAGGAGCTCGACGCGCTGGTGCTCACGCTGCCTAACCTGCTGCACGAGAGCGTGCCCGATGGTCGCGATGAGACGGCGAACGTGGAGCTTCGCCGCTGGGGCGAGCCGCGCACGTTCTCCTTTACGCCGCTCGACCACGTCGCGCTCGGCGAGCAGCTCGGGATGCTCGACTTCGAAGCGGCTGCGAGGATCTCGGGCGCGCGCTTCGCCGTGCTCACGGGCGGCATCGCGCGACTGCACCGCGCGCTCACCCAGTACATGCTCGACCTGCACACGACGCGGCATGGCTACACCGAGGTGTACCCGCCGTATCTCGTCGGCCGTCATGCGCTCGTGGGCACCGGCCAGTTGCCGAAGATGGAGGCCGACCTGTTCCGCATCGCCTCGGACGATCAGGAGCGGTTCCTGATCCCCACCGCCGAGGTGCCGGTGACCAATCTCGTGCGCGAGACGATCGTCGAGTCGGCGACGCTGCCGCGGAAGTACGTCGCGCACACGCCGTGCTTCCGAGCCGAGGCGGGTTCGCACGGCAAGGACACGCGCGGCATGATCCGCCAGCACCAGTTCGAGAAGGTCGAGCTCGTGCAGATCGTCCGCCCGGAGGATTCCTACGCCGCGCTCGAGGAGCTGACCGGGCACGCCGAGCAGGTGCTGCAGGGGCTGGAGCTGCCGTACCGGGTGGTCGCGCTCTGCGGCGGCGACGTCGGGTTCGCGAGCGCCAAGACCTACGACCTCGAAGTGTGGCTGCCCGGGCAGCAGGCGTACCGCGAGATCTCCTCCTGCAGCAACTGCGAGGCGTTCCAGGCCCGGCGGATGCAGGCGCGCTGGCGCAACCCGGCCACCGGCAAGCCCGAGCCCGTGCACACGCTGAACGGCTCCGGTGTCGCGGTCGGCCGGGCGCTGATCGCGGTGCTCGAGAACTACCAGCAGGCCGACGGCAGCGTGCGGGTCCCCACGGCGCTCAAGCCCTACATGGGCGGAGCGGAATCCATCCACGCCTAGCCGTACAATCCGCGGGCCGCGGGCCCGAACGGAGAGGTGGCAGAGCGGTTGATTGCACCGGTCTTGAAAACCGGAGACCCCTCACGGGGTTCGTGGGTTCGAATCCCACCCTCTCCGCCACTATAAAACAAGCCATTTTCGAGCGTTGCCTGCGTCTGAAACGCTCGCAGAAAGTGGTCAAAAAATGCAAAATCTGCCTCTGCTTGCACTCTCGGGCGCGGCAAAGACATCGACGACGGTTGCGCCGGGTGGCGGGCGAAGCCTGCAAAGACGCGCGCAGCCGCCTTCAGGCGCTCCTCCGGCAGCCTGCAACGTTCGTCGTGCCCCAGCTTGGCCACTTACGCGTGTCCTTCCAGGCCGCTTCAAACTCTGGGGTAGATTTGGCTCGCCTTGAAGGAGCTGTCCGCTGCGTTGAACTGCGTGAACAGACGCCATTCGTCGGCTAGAAAAACGCCGACGATCGTCATGTAATTGCGATTGGCCTGCTCATACGCCCAACCGTCGTCTCCATTGCCCTTGCAGCCATAGACTTCGGGCTTGCCTTGCAGCGTGCTGCCCAGGCCCGCCGCGTCGAAGCCGAATCCCTTCAACAGTTCGGTGCGCACCTCGGGACCCGTGATGTTGGTTTTCTTCACCACTTCTTCGGGATCCATGTGGGCCGCCACGAGGCCGGTACCGCTCTTCTGCATGCAGAACGAGCAGCCGGTGAACTGGGTCGTCGTCAAGAAGACACGATTGCCGGTGGCGACGACCTCGGTTCCGATGATCTTGTCCAGGCCCTTCAGGCCGTTCTTCTTTTCCTTGGTGTCGCGGAAGGAACTCGCCGGCACGTTGATCACTTCGACAGATCGTGCGTACTTCACCAGCTTGGAATCGGACTGCAGCCCGTAAGTCACCAGGTTTTTGTTCATGCCGTCTTGGTACTGAAAGAACTTGTAGGTTTGAGGTCCGCCATTTTTGCCGGAAATCTTGAGCCTGTTGGAATTGAGGAACGCGAGGGGCGTCGACTTCAGCTCATGGAACTTCGTATCGAGGAACGACTGGTTTCCGGTCATACCGAGAAAGGCTTCGATCGCCTCATCGAGTTGCTCCGAAAAATTCGCGCCCCGGACAGCCTTCGCGGTCTTTGCAGCGGCCTGCTTGGTGGCCAGCGTCGTCTGGTTCATCACCGAGTAGTCGCCCCACTGCACGGAGTTGCCGACCCAGTTCAGCAATCCGAGTGCGCGTCGGTAGCTTCGCTCCACGGCGCCGTCCGAGGTCCGGCCCTGCGAAATGAGTTCGCTAATCTGTTGCTGCAGGCCCTGCGGGGCTACCCGCATCCATTCGCGGCATTCGTCCGCTGCATCCTTGCGGTAGGCCGCGTTGCGCTTCAGTTGCGCCGTGGTCTCGATGAAGGCGATCGTATCCGTCAGACGCGTGTCGTAAAGCTTCGCCATCCCAGCTCTCCACTTGATGAGCGTGACCACGCTGTGTCTGGACTTTATCCGATTACGCGCCCAAACGCAGCGAGGCAGGCTCCGCGCGTTTCGTGGCCCGCCCTTCGGGGTAGTTGTCCGCCTGTTGCTCCGCACGTGATCTGACGGCGGCGATAGGCACGCACCCGCAGCGGATTGGTGAATCACCCTGTTCCGCTCGGCACGCGGTGCCAGCTGGCCTTCCCGCAGCGACCGCGCCACTTCCTACGTGTAAGGTTCGGGCAAGCTCTGGCCCGCGCGGGCTTTGCTTTTCGGCACGACCTGAGCGCGCAGGACGCTATGGGGCGCGAATACGCCATGGACCGGGTCAGGTGCGCACGAGGTTTGGGCACGAGGGCAGCGAGTCTGGCGATGAAGTCCATGGGCTCGAAGAGCACGTGCGTCGTGCCGTCTCGGTAACGTGTCTTCAGCACATAGCGGACGTGCCCGCCCTCCGTCACGCGTCAAGCCGCGCGCTCAGATCTCTATGACATCCCATCGGGTCATTTATCGATCGACAGTTTTAGCCGGTCTTGAGCCGGATATCGGCCCTTTATGCTCGCAGCCATGCGCTCTCGGGTCACGATCAACGTGGGCCGGTCCGTGCTTTGGGCCCAACCCAGACCAGACTTCAGCGGCGATTTCCATCCGGCGAGTCGCGAGATTAAGCAGGAACGTAGGTCAACCTGATCACATCCTCGCCAATCCGATCATTAGCCATAAGGCGGAGCGGCGGCCGGGGTCCGGCGAAATATGGCTTGCCGTGACCAAGCACGACGGGGTGCAGGTAGATTCGATACTCATCGATCAGGCCAAGTTCGGTGAGGCTTCGCGCCAAGTCCGGGCCAGCAACTTCGATCTCCCCGTCGCGCTCGGCCTTCAGCTCGCGGATCGCGCCCTCAAGATCATCCTCAACAAGCCTGGCGTTGGGGCCGACCGACTTCAACGAGCGCGAGACGACCCATTTCGGCTGGTTCCGCCACGCCGCCGCGAAGGCGCGTTCCTCTGCATCCCATTCAGGATGATCGTCGTCCCAGTAACGCATGACCTCATACATTTTGCGACCGTACACACTGCCCGCCTGCCGCTGAGCCTCCTCGATGAAGTGCCGGAAGAGCGTGGGGCTTGGCGCAAACGCCATATGGTCGACGTAGCCGTCCAGGGACTGGTTCATTCCGAACACGAGCTTAGCCATGCCCACTTCCTTTCCTTACGCGGTACATCCGCGCGGTTCTGGTTGCGTTATGCAATCGGTTGTAAGCCAGATCGACTGATTTTATATCGCAATTGGTTTTTGGAGTGCGCATGAACGCCCCACGCTCGGCGATGCTAAAGAGGCAGCGGCGGCAATGCGACGTACTGCTTGCCGTTGTGCGCTGCAAGGCACGGGCAAATACATGCGTCACGTGAAGCTGCAACCCGCTCAGGCCATCGACGCCGCGTGCCTGGAAGAACTGGTCCATGCGTCCTACGGGGACATCGTCGCAAGATTGAAAGCCATGGGATGAGTCGGAGGGGACGCCGAGACATCTCCTGCGCCCCTGCCATCAGGCCCGGGCAAACGCCTTATCCAGCGCCTGCGCCCACCGCGTCTTGCACGATTCGTCGACGAAGCTTGCCTCGAAGCTGTTGAGCGCAAGCTGGTAGGCGTCCTTGGCTGTCAACTGCGGCAGCGCGTCGAAGGTTTCGATGAAGTTCTGGTTGATGTAGCCGCCGAAGTAGGCCGGGTCGTCGGAATTGACGGTCGCGCACAGGCCCGCCTCGAGCAGCGCCGCCAGGCTGTGCTCTCCCATGTGCTTGTAGACGCACAGCTTCACGTTGGACAGCGGGCACACCGTCAGCGGCATGCGGTCGGCGGCGAGGCGCTTGACCAGGCGCGGGTCTTCGAGGCAGCGCACGCCGTGGTCGATGCGCTCGGCCTTCAGCACGTCGAGCGCGTTCCAGATGTACTCGGGCGGGCCTTCCTCGCCGGCGTGCGCGACGACGTGCAGGCCGAAGGCGCGGCAGCGCTCGAAGACGCGAGCGAACTTCTCGGGCGGGTGGCCGCGCTCGCTGCTGTCCAGGCCGACGCCGACGAACAGGTCGCGGTAGGGCAGCGCGTGGGCCAGCGTCTCGAACGCAGCCTCTTCGCTCAGGTGGCGCAGAAAGCACATGATCAAGAGGCCGCTGACGCCGAGCTCGCGCTCGGCGGTCTGGCAGGCGCGGGTCAGGCCGCTGATCACGGTCTCGAACGCGACGCCGCGCTCGGTGTGCGTCTGCGGGTCGAAGAACAGCTCGGCGTGCACGACCTTGTCGGCCGCGGCGCGCCGGAAGTAGGCCATCGCCATGTCGAAGAAGTCTTCTTCCTTCAGCAGCACGCTGGCGCCGGCGTAGTAGATGTCGAGAAAGCTCTGCAGGTCGGTGAACGCATAGGCTGCGCGCAGCGCTTCGACGCTCGCATAGGGCAGCGTGACGCCGTTGCGTTTGGCCAGCGCGAAGATCAGTTCGGGTTCGAGCGAACCTTCGATGTGGATGTGCAGTTCGGCCTTGGGCATCGCGCGCAGCAGCGCGGGCAGGCGGTCGCGGGGCACGTCGGGAACCATCAGCACACTCCAAAGGTGATGCCCCGCTCGCGCAGGTAGCGGCGGTAGGCGGATGAACCGAGGTCGGTGGCCACGTGGACTTCGCCGCCGCTCACCGGCAGGCGCTTGGGCGATTGGGATTCGAGGATTGGCCGGTCGCCGGCGAAGATCTCGTCCTGGAACGCGCGCAGGTCCTCGCTGCTCGAGCTGTCGATGAGCACTACGCGGCCTTCGTTGCGGCGCGTGCGGCGCAGGACCGACCGCTGCCGCGGTATGTGCGGGAGGAGTTCGAGGCGTACTTGACGTGCGGCCGCATGGAGTACGGGTTCCTGCGGCTGCGCTGCGCGAGCTGCCATGCCGAGAAGCTCGTGGCGTTCAGGTTGTCGTTGCCATTTGCGCTGCGGTTTCTGCTCGCGACCAACCCGCAGGTTCTAACAGGGCGTTGAAAATCGACGAGATAAACGAGTCATGAGATCTCCGCTGTTCGATCGGCGGGTTTGCCGCGCGCTCGCGCGGGCCTTTGTGCATTCGTTGTGAGGTTCGATGGCGATTGTCGTGTCGTTCATGACCACAAGTGCAGGATGATGCGATTTTCACCGACACCTCGCCTACGTCGGAACCGGCTGCAGCGGTGCAAGCAACTTCGCCACGCGCAGCAGCGCTAGCAGCCGACGGTCAGCGTCGCGATGAAGCTCACCTGGGCGTGACCGGTGTGCTTCATCTTGCGCAGCGGGCGGCCATCCTTGCCCCAGCCAAAGCCCTCTTCGATGCGTTTGCGGATGCGCTGGCTCCAGAGATAGCCGGCGTGACGCGTGGTGCGTGCATCAAGCGCCGAGCCGCCGGCCCGGGCGTCGTTGCAGGCGACGTGCGGGGTAACCCCGCGCTCGCGGCAGTCGGCGACGAACGCGGCGATGTCATAGGCTTTGTCGGCGCCGAGCGTGCGGCGTCGGCGCCTCGGCAAGCGGTCGAGCATGGCGAGGGCTGCTTCGCGTTCAGCACAGCCGTTGGCTTCGGTCACCTCGACGTCGACCGGCAGGCCGTGGCGATGCTCCATCAGCACATGGCCCATGAAGTAGAGCTTGACCGGATGCGCGTTGGCCTTGCGGTAGAGCTTCGCCTCGGGATCGCTCGGCGAGACGTGCGTGTCGTTGGTCCGCTTCTCGCCCCGGAAGTCCACCGACGGGTTGCGACCCGGCCCCGGCGGCTCATCCCGTCCATCGCGTCGGCGCATGCTCTTCACCGCCGCCCACGATTCGATCAGCGTGCCGTCGACGCTGAAATGCTCGTTCGACAGCAGCCGTGCCGCCCGCGCCCGGCGCACCACGCGGCGCAGCAGCTTCCTCGCCACCTTCGCCTCGATCAGCCGCTCGCGGTTCTTGGTGAAGGTGGAGTGATCCCACACCGGCTCATCCACCGACAGCCCCACAAACCAGCGAAACAGCAGGTTGTAGTCGAGCTGCTCGCACAGCAGCCGCTCGCTGCGGATCGAGTACAGGATCTGCAGGGTGAGTGCCCGCACCAGCCGCTCCGGTGGGATCGAGGCGCGGCCGCCCTCGGCGTACACCCGCTCGAAATCCCGATGCATCGACTGCAGCGCCTCATCGAGCAGGGCTCGCACCCCGCGCAACGGATGGTTCGCCGGCATCCGCTCCTCCACCGATACATAACTGAACAGTCCGCTCTGCTGCACATCGGCTCCGCGCATCGCGCTCGCTCCGTTCAATGCCGTTGCCGAACTGTGCATCATCGGCAGAGAATTTCAACGGCCTGCTAACCCAGGTCCTTAGGATTGTCTATCGGACGATCTCGGGCGATCTGCTGCGCGCGGCAGGACGCACGCGCAGCACGGCCGAGACGGGTGCCGTGACGTTGATCCAGCGGTTTGGCAGCGCGCTCAACCTCAACATTCACCTGGGAGGAGGCCGGTTGGCGCAGCAGGCTGCGGGACAGGCGCCCGTGCAACGTTATTCGCCGACGTGGATGCAGCGTCTGAAGCGAGTGTTTGCAATCGACATCGAGACCTGTCGGCGCTGCGGTGGGCGGCTGAAGGTGATCGCGAGTATCGAGGAGCCTGAGGTGATCGAGCGGATTCTCGCGCACCTGGATCAAGCGGAGCCGGCGGCCACGCCGTTCGCGCCGCGGGCGCCGCCACCGTCGGCACCAATCTAGTCCATCCTGTTGACGGATCGCCGCCGCAATGTAATCGAACGCTTGAAGGTTGCGGCAATCGCCGAGTTATCCGAGTCGAGCCCCGGGCAGAGGGCATTCAGCTACCCAACAGAAGGCCGCTGCGATCCGGTCGAGCAAGGTCTTGGGTACGCAAGAGCACGGTCATTACGCGGAACGACGACGATTCCCCTGGCCGCTGGTTTTCAGAGCGAGCGTCTGGCGTACGAGCAGTTCGAGAAACCGAAGCAGACGGTCGCCGGTAGCCGGGTTCATGGGCTCGTGGTTAACGGAAAAATGGACTTCGATTCGATGGGCGTGGCTGACTTCCTCGACATCTTCAACAAGAGCCTCGCGAAGATGGGCCCGAAGAGCAGGGCCAAGGAAATGGTCGAGGGGATGGTCGACTATCTCCCGAGGGCCGACCGGGTCAAACACCTCCTGGTCCCCAATGGTAGGACGTTCGCCCTGGTCGACGGCACCCTCTGGGACAGTACGAGGAAGACTCTGTACGAAGGGCCGCACTCCCATGCGGGACGTGATGGACTGATGTCCGGCGTAGGATCTTTTTTATTGAGCTCCGCCCGGTCCAAGGCCGCGCAAGTTTGGCAATGAAACCGATGGCGGGGTCGACGGCGTTTTGGCCCCGGACGACTTTGCCTTCGACTTGTTCTGCTGGGACTGGACTGGTCGAGCGGGCTTTGGTTTCTCGTTGTCCCAGTATTTCCATCGAACTTGTTCCCGGAGTTCCAGACATACTGGCGCCTCGTGCATTCGGACGTTTTCGTCTTCGATCTTTACATCCACGCCTGGCCCCGTAACCGGAATGTAAGACGCCATCCGCAGCGCCTCGTAACCCGTCTTGTCCGTAAGATATTGCAGACCATGACCGAATTCGTGAATCAACAATATTGCGGGATTCGGCGAGGTATTGTTCTGAATTGATGGATGCGCCGCGGGTATGTCAAGGTCGGGGGGTTGATGGTCCGTAATGGCGAACCAGACACCCCGCTCCTTCGAGTTCCATGTGATCAAACTGCCAGAATCATCGAACTTCGTCTTATAGACGGTCGCCAGCTCGCCCGGGCTCCAGTACTTGTTCATGTAATTGTCGGTTACGAGAACCCTGAAATTGTGGGTTGATTCGACAATTTTCTTGATGAAGCCTTTCGCCTTGTCCGATCTGCTCAAGAAAGTGATGGCATCGTCGTAGTCTTTCTGGGCGGTAGGAAAAGGGTTCATGTCGAGGTCCCAGGGATTCGCCGGATCGTTAATGCAGGTTACCCTCAACATTTTCGTCATTACGGTAACAGTCATTTTGATTCACCCTTGGCGGCATGCCGGTCATCACCAAAGCGCGTTGTCTACCAAGTCCCTGAGCACATCGTAGACCTTGTTGTCATCCGCATGAAAGGCCTGTCGCCTTGGGTGCAAATTGACGCTAGGTTCCTATGGCCTGCGTGAACCTGGCTACCGGAAATCGGCAGCAACTTCTTGCCTTTGTTCATATGGTCCGTTCGCTCGTGCGCGTACCCGGCCCTCTAGCGCGTTGCCAACGGGCGTACCGGATGCGGATAGTGCGTATTAGCACCCTTATGTCGGCGCACGGGTGGGGGCGTAAGCCGAGGAGCGAGGCCGCGGGCAGCTTCGCAACGACCTCGCGGCCTGTAGGACAGCGGTTAGTGCAGGGGACTCATCGATAGAGGTGCCTCCGCGGCGTAATCCGCGGAGTGGACGGGATGAATTCAGGGGAGCCTTCCAGTGCGGCTGATGGGAACCGGTGGAAACACCGGGGCCGCGTGAATTCCTTGGTTGTAGGTTCGAATCCTACCGGGCCCACCATCAAGCGGCCCTTCAGTATGCGATTACACGCCCTTCGAAACTGACGTCGCCACGCGATTTCAATTCGCCTCTCGTCGCAAATCCGATCGTCCCTGCGTCAGCCCGTCGACAATCTCCTGACGCACTTCGGCGACCTGTGCGTCGACGGACCTCGACTGATCGATCGCTTGCACACTAACGAACCCGCGATACCAGAGCTTGATGCAGAGCTCATCGAGCTCCGGAGCGTCCGCCGGGAGGCGCCAAATCCGATCCGCCCGGGAGCCGGCGGATAACCCTAGGCGCCTGACAAACTCTTTTCGCGGGGCCACCATCGGATCCAAGTTGCTGCTAGGTCGCGGATTGACCAGTCCGGCGTCCACGACATACATCAAATACATCTGGTCGACGTAGATTTGGTTGTTGCGATCGATGATGGTTGACCACCGCTCATTGGACTCATAGAGCTTGACGATGCGGTCTCGCAGCCCAGCATCCCGGATCAGTTGCAGGTTGCCGGTGGCGAGCAAGTCGGAGTACGTCGCCCGTGCAAGCCGGATGGTGCGCCGGCTCGTCAGATGGTCAATAGCCCGAGCGACTGCCTCCCGGTCTTCGACTTTGGCGCCACCGCACAGCGCTCGGTAGGCGAGCACCCCATCCGCAGCCTGCCGCTCCTCGAATTCGGAGAACTCCCTTAGCACCTCGAGGTCTTGATCGAAGTCGCGCACCAGGCGCTCGAGGTAGAGCCGCTCCGTCCTCACATTCCGGCGATCCTCGATCGATCCGTTGATCGCCAGTGCTATCAAGATGCCGGCAACGAGCAGCAGTAACTCCACGACCACTTGGGTCCAATGCATCTCGCGCAGCGAGATCGCGAGACGCCGCAACGGACTCACGCTCCGATTCACTGAAGAGCCGTGAGACGGGACGTCGTGCGTGCCGTTTGTCGTCATTTCGTCACTTTCGCGTGCCCGATATATTCTGAGTCTAGCGGGCTAGCGCGCACAGAAATACAGAAGCGGGAGCCAAAGGATGAAAGTGGGTGGCTTCACGCTGCGTTGACGCCTGCGATGAAGTCCGCGCCTGGCCGGATGTAGGCGACTGCTCCGACCCAAAGCAGACGATTTGGCGTAAGGTTCAGATGTCGTAGACCTCGAACAAGGAACGGAGAATCTCCGGGAGGCGCAATGTCAGATCGCTCGACGGGTTTCGCCTTGCCACCCCACGCGCAGCTGATTCAAACAGGAACCGCATTCTGGGCTTCGCAGATGCTCCTCGTTGCGGCGCAGCTGGAGCTCGCCGATCGCCTGGGAGACGGGTCGAAGACGTCCGACCGGTTGGCGAACGAGCTGGGGATGAATGCTCCCGCCTTCTATCGCTTCCTGCGGAGCCTCGCGGGAATGGGAGTATTGACTGAGGTCGACAGCCGGATCTTTGCGCTCACCCCGCTGGGAGAAGCGTTGAAGAAGGGTGCGCCGGGATCGGCACGGGCCACGATTCTCACCCTGGCCGGTCCCATCGGCAGGCAGGCATGGGATCGTATGCTGTATTCGCTCAAGACGGGCAAGCCGGGCTTGAACGAAGCGCTGGGCCGGTCGCTCTTCGAGTACCTCGCTGAACACCCCGAGGAAGCGTCCCTGTTCAGCGAGACGATGGTGGGCTTCCACGGGGCGGAACCTCCGGCGGTGGCGGCCGCTTATGACTTCAGTGCCTTTGGAAGCATCGTCGATGTGGGCGGTGCGACGGGCAACATGCTCGTTCATATCCTGAAGCGACATGCGCGTGCTCGTGGCGTCCTCTTCGATCTGCCGCATGTCGTCGCCGAAGCGCCAGCGTTTCTGGCGTCGCACGGGATGACCGACCGGGTGTCTATCGCTTCCGGCAGCTTCTTTGAAACCGTGCCCGCCGGACACGATGCATACGTGCTCTCCCACATCATTCACGATTGGGATGAAGACCAATGCCAGACGATCCTTCGTAACTGCCGCAGGGCCATTGATAGCAATGGGCGACTGCTGATTGTCGAGATGGTGCTGCCCGAGGGTGATACGCCGCATCCGGGCAAGATGCTGGACATGATGATGCTGGTTGCACCTGGCGGGCAGGAACGCACACCGAATGAGTACGGGGAAATGCTCAGCCGGGCAGGTTTCCAAATGACCAGGGTTGTGCCGACCACTTCTGACGTCGGCATCGTAGAAGCCGTGCCGGTCTGACGTTCAGACGGCCGAAGTACGACGGCCTGTTTGTGGCCGTTTGCGGACTTCTGATTTCGACCCGAGGCGGACACGGCGCGGCTCTCAGCCCAAATGTCACCTCAGCGGCGGGGCGCAAAAGAGTAGCCCGCAGAAGGGTCTGCGGGCTTCATCACTACCGATCTACCAGGCGCGCGAATGACCCGAACCCGAATAGAACAAGCTGCTCGTAATAACGCGATCTGGTGCGATACCGTCTGCCGTGCGCACGCTGTTCCCGGCGAGTTCGATGACGCCGTGTGGATGAATCGACATCCCGTGCCTCGCTTCTATTCCAACGTAGTGACACTCGCCGATCAGAGGCACGCGGCAGTGCAGATGGCCTGTATCCAGGATTTGCTGGATTCCAGCCTGTTGGCCAAGTGGAGTGTCAAGGATAGCTTCCGCGCGCTAGATCTGGCCGCGCTAGACTTCCAGGTGTTCTTTGAAGCCACCTGGTTGTGGCGAGCACCTTCTGCCACTGCGCCACGCAGCGTCCACACCACAACACGCTGGACTTGGGTGCGGAGTGCGGCTGAACTGGAGCAGTGGGAAGCGGCCTGGAGCGGTGACGCAGCGAATCGTTCCTCCGCGCCACAGACGCGTTTGTTTGTGCCGGCCTTGCTCGCCGAACCGGATGTGGTTTTCATCGCTGGCTATCAAGCCGAGGTCATCGTCGCTGGTGCTATAGCGAATCGCACGGACGACGTGGTCGGCTTGTCGAATGTCTTTGTGCCGTTGCGCAATACCTCGGACTACTGGGCGGGCTGCATCGCTAGCGCCCAGAAGCGTTTCCCGGGCTTGCCGTTAGTGGGCTACGAGCGCGGTTCCGACCTGGCGGTAGCGCAGGCGGCGGGCTTTGAGCGGGTGCAAGACCTGAGAGTCTGGGTATGTGTGTAACCCGGCCGCGGCCCAACAAGTCGCTGCAGCCGACGAGCGGCGGCAGGCCATGGCCATGACGCCGGTTACTGCTCGTCGCCCTGTTTGCCCGCGTCTTCCTCGACTTCCTCGGCCAGGTCGCCGCAATCTGCGCCGAGCCAGCGACCCTTGTACTGCCCCTTCATCGTCAATTCGTTTGGAGCCGTACCCATCTTGAGGTCCATCACTCCGGTCATGGATTCCGGTGTCGGCGTCGTGATTCGCATGACGCCCGAGCCCTTGACGTCACCCGTGCAGGTCAGTCGCAATTCCTGTGTCGTGCGTGTGGTGGTGACGATCGTGTGCGTGCAGCCCTCCGTTTCCGAGTCGAAGGGATTCTCGATGTCCTCCTTCGTGATGCATTCACGCTCGGTTTCGGTCTGCGGTCCCTTGGCGGCCTCGGCCTTCATGGACGCTTCCATTTCTGCGCGCTGGGCAGGCGTCATCTGGTCCAGCATTGCCTTGGGCAAGGGTGGCATGCCGCTCATCTGAGTTGTCGAGGTGATCTCCCACAGGCCTGGCCTGATGTTCAGCTGATCCGCGATAGTCATGTACGGCAGGACTAGACCTGCGCCGACCAGCAGCCATTTCGTTCTCATCGATTTCCCCCGGGTGCTACTGGATCATCTTGATGGCGGATACGGGCGCGAACTCGAATGCCTGCTTGGCTGAATTCCACGCGACCGGCCGGTCGCAAAAGCTCTCGCTCGCAAAATCCTTGGCGGGCGGCTTCCCGCACTGCTCCGCGGTGACGGTCAACCAGAGCTTCGCGGCCGGGCCGGTGCCTTCGATCCGGGCGCCGTAGACGCTCGCGGAAAAAGGCTCCTTCGCGCCACCTTTGCCATCGCCGGCAAATACATAGACGGCTTTCTCTCGGTCACCGTAGATGCTGGCGGCGCCATCGCAATTGATGGAACCGACGTCGAGGACGTAATCCTCCTTGCCATCTCCGTTCAGATCCACGCGCTTGACGGCGGCGTCTGCCAGCGCCTTGCCGCCCGCCTCGGTGCACATCGTGGTCCACTCCTGCAGTGCCTTTGCGACTGCCGCGGGCGCCTGCGGCGACGCAGCGACCACGAAATTGCAAGCCAGGACCGATACACCGATCAGAACCGGAATACGGTTACGCATGATTACCCCTCCCCGTGTGGGGTCTACAGTAGTCCTTCGATTGGCGCGTGGGCAAGAAGCTGACCACTGCGACGTTCAATGCAGGCCTGTGATTGAACTCGGCCATAATGCGTGCCGCTTCTCGAGAACAAGCGAGCCGGGCACGGGGGAACCATCATGCGAAGCGCCATTGCGGTCCTGTCACTCGGCCTGGCCATTGGCGCGGCCTCCGGGCAGGCCGCCGAGCCACCGAAGCTCGTGCTGCAGGTGACAGTCGACCAGCTTCGCGGCGACATGCTGCCGCGGTTCCGCGATCGATTCGGCACGGGCGGATTCGCGAGGCTGATGGAACAGGGCGTCTGGTATGCGGACGCACACTTCGGCACAGGAAACACGTTCACCGCGAGCGGTCACGCGGTCCTCGTAACGGGGGCCGACACTTCCGAACACGGCATGGTGGCCAACTCCTGGTTCGACCGCGCGCTCGGCAAGCGCATCAATTGCATGCACGACCCCGAGCACGGTCTTTCGCCGCGCAACCTGGGCTCCACGACGATCGGAGACGAACTGGTGGCGGCGTCGGCGGGGCGCTCGCGCGCGTTCGCCGTCGCGGGCAAGGACCGTAGCGCCATCATCCCGGCCGGTCGGCGGGGCACGCCCTACTGGTACGACGACGCGACCGGTCGATTCATGAACAGTACGTGGTACGCCCCCTCTCCGCCGGCCTGGGTCGCGGCGTGGAATGACGCGCGGCCCGCGGAACGCTATCGCGGTCGCGAGTGGACGCCGCTCGAAGCCTCGCGTCGCGGGTTTGCGGTGACCTCGCACGAGCACGCTCGGCCTACCCCTGGCGTCGGGAAGGCGTTTCCGCACCGTCTCCCCGAACAGGCCGATCGCGCTTTTTTCCAGGCCTTTCCCGAGCTGCCCGACTTCGACGGGTTCACACTGTCCTTCGTCCGCGAGCTCATGCAGCGCGAGCAACTCGGCCGCGGACCGGCGACCGACTACCTTTCCGTGTCGCTGTCGCAGCTCGACTACGCGGGCCATGGTTTTGGACCGAACAGCCTCGAGTATGCCGACTCGGTGCTGCGCCTCGATGCCACGCTCGCTGCGTTCCTGTCATTCGTCGACACGCAGGTCGGGGCCGGACGCACGCTCGTCGTGCTGTCGGCCGATCATGGTGTGGACGAGGTCCCGGAGTTGCGCAGCGCCGAGCGATTCGACGCCGGGCGGTTCTATCCGGAGGCGATCCTCGAGCAGATGAACCGCGCGCTGGCCGCACGTTTCGGCGTCACCGGGAACCTCGTCGCGGGCTTTGTGCCGCCGGGGCTCTATCTCGACCGTGCGCGGATCGCCGCGCTGAAGCTCGATGCCGATGCCGTCGAGTCAGCGCTCGCCGCCGAGATGCGTAAGGTTCCCGGCGTGGCGTTCGCCCTCACACGGACAGATCTGCTCGCGGGTCGCCTGCCGGACACCGCGGTGATGCGCCGCATGCAACGTGGGTTTCATCCGACGCGGTCCGGGGACGTGACCATCGTTCAGCAGCAGTTCTGGTACCTGTACGGGGACGCGGAATGTTGCGCTGCGATGCACGGTTCCCCCTACAGCTACGACACGCATGTGCCGGTGATATTTGCCGGTCCGGGGATCCCGTCCGCGACGATTCGGCGTCCGGTCGAGCCCGCGAGCATCGCGCCGACGATCGCGGCGTTGCTCGGCATTGGTCCGCCGTCGGGGAGCTCGGCAGAGGTGCTCGAGGAAGTGGTTGGTCAGGTCAATACCAGCGTGGGTCGGTAACGCAGAACAGCACGCGAGCGCCGTCCGCACCACCGACTGAAAACAGCGTGCGGCGTCATCGAGTCGAATTGGAAGCTGTCGCCCGTTTCCAGCGTGAGCGGCGCGTAGTATTCGGTTGCGATGACGATCGAACCGGCAAGCACGTGTATGAACTCTTCGCCCGGATGCGCGACGAACGGACCGTGCGCTTCGAGTGACCGGGCGGTGATGACACCGATGCCGGTCACCATCTTCCGGTAGAGAAAGTCGGTGCAAAGGTACTCGTAGTCCGCGTTGTTCTGCGTAATGTGGTGCCCGTGGCCGCGCTTCGTCGCACTGCGCCAGCCTTTGGCGTGAACGGGTGTCGGCCCCGCCGACGCATCGGACCCCATCTGCTTGAGGAACTGGCTGAAATCGGCGTCGAGCGCCCTCGCCAGTGCATGAGCGCGTTCGAAGGACAGGGTGATCTGGGCGGTCTCGACACGGGAAAGGGCCGACTGAGAGATCTTGGAGCGATCGCTCAGCTCGCGCAGCGTCCAGCCGCGTTCGATCCTCAGGCGGCGGATGGCGGAACCGAAACTCGCTTGATCAAACGCGGTGTCCTCTCTTGCGGATTCCCGAGCTTCCGCGCGGGGTTCAGTGCCGCCGGCGCTCAGGATGAGATGGTTTCTAAGTTCGCGGATATCCATGGATTCTCAACACCAGAGCTCACTCGAGAACGGGCTGACCACGCCTTGGTTGTATACGAGGGCACCTATCCGATCGGACGTGAGGGCTACCGGTCCGTCCAGATCCGCGATGCGGCTCTTCAGCGCAACGACGAACGCAGGCGCCATGGCCAGCGATGTGCCCAGCATGTTGCCGACCATCACATCCAGACCACGCGCGAGGATCTCGTCGGCGAGCAGCAACCCCTCCGTGAGACCGCCGGCCTTGTCCAGCTTGATGTTGATCACGTCGTAGCGGCGCGCCGCCTGATCGAGTTCACCTCGATGCAGGCAGCTCTCGTCAGCGCAGATCGGAACCTCTCTGGGCATGCCCTCGAGGGCCGAGTCCTCACCGCGCGGCAGGGGCTGCTCGATGAGTTCAACCTCGCACCTCGCAAACTCCGGGAGGCATTCCTGCAACAATGGAAGAGTGAAACCCTGGTTCGCGTCGACAATGATGCGTGCATCCGGCCGCGCGGCGCGTACCGCCCGGACACGGTCGATGGGCCGATCATGGTCGAGCTTGAGCTTGAGAAGGCTGTAACCTGTCAAGGCAGCCGCTGCTCTCGGCGCTGTCGGCGGGCGAGGGCAGCACGCCGATGGTCTGACACGTGGTGAGCGCGCGGCTGTTCAAGCCGGTCCGGGTCCAGATGGATTGCTTCGACAGCTTGCACTCGAGGTCCCAGAGCGCGCAGTCGAGAGCATTTCGGGCTCCTCCCGGAGGAAGCACGCCCTGAAGAGCCTCACGGTCGAGACCGGCCTCGATGTCTGTCGAGATCGCGAAGATCTGTTCGAGAGCCTTCTCGGGCGTATCGTCCAGGTAGTAGACGCCGGCCGCCTCACCACGCCCGATGCATCCGTCCTCGGCGACCTCGACCACGACGCAATCGAGCGCCGTGAAGACGTGGCCCGTGATGCGGAAGGGCGCCCGCATTGGCCAGCGTTCGAGCCGGGCCGAAAACTCTCGTTTCGCGATCAAACCACGCCTCCAACACCAACCCCGGGCGAGCGCGGGAGCGACTGATGATAGCGCGTTTTGCGCAAATGCAACTCTAGATGCAAAAAGATCTGAAATCATCCTATCATGCATATTCGGGGGCGGCCGAACCGGTTAGATCGTGGCTACTGCCTTGCCAATAAAGGGAAAATCTCCGCGCCCTTTGAGATGCAGATATGCAAAATCCGCCGCAGATCCGAAATCGGCCCTCCATCGCGGCTTAACGGCCATCTGGGCATCACTCGAGGCTTGAGCACCATGTCGGACCCACTCAGACACCTGGCCGCGTCGCTCCTGGCATTTTCGCTCGTCACTGCAAGTACGGTGCTGGCCGACGAGCCCAGTGACCCAGCAGTCACTACCGAGGCGATCCAGGAAGCAGCGATCGATCCAGCGTCGCCGCCGCAGTTGACCGCGGTCGATCTCAACGCCTGGCTCGACGGATTCGTGCCCTATGCCCTGTCGAACGCCGACATCGTGGGCGCCGTCGTCACGGTCGTGCGGGACGGGCAGGTGATTGCCAATCGCGGCTTCGGGTACTCGGACCTCGAGCACCGGACGCCGGTCGATCCGGACAGGACACTGTTCCGGCCGGGCTCCACCTCGAAGCTCTTTACGTGGACTGCCGTGATGCAGCTCGTCGAGCGCGGGTTGATCGACCTCGACGCCGACGTCAACACCTACCTCGACTTCGAGATCCCGGACTATCGTGGTGCGCCGCTCACGATGCGCCACATCATGACGCACACCTCCGGCTTCGAGGAGGTCGTGCGCAATCTCATCGTGTCGGATCCGGAGCTGGCCGGCAGCACCGCCTTGGGCGACTACCTGCGGGAGAACATCCCGGCGCGCATCTATCCACCGGGAACGATGCCCGCCTATTCGAATTACGCCACGGCCCTGGCCGGCTACATCGTCGAGCGACTCTCCAAGGAGCCGTTTGCCGAGTACGTCCAACGTCACATCTTCGACCCGCTCGGCATGCAGCACTCGACTTTCCTGCAGCCGCCGCCCGAGGCGCTTCAAGCATCGATGTCACTTGGCTACAAGAACATCAAGGATGGCAAGGCGCAGGTCTTCGAGATCATCCCGGCCTCGCCGGCGGGCGCCTCGTCCGTGACGGGTGCGGACATGGCGCGCTTCATGAATGCGCACCTGGCGGCCGGTGCGGGCCTCATGCAACCGGAAACCGCTCGGCTCATGCACGACACCATCGACAAGCAGTTTCCAGGGGTCAACAGCATGGCCCTGGGCTTCTACCGGGACGATCTGAATGGCCAGCGCATCATCGGCCATGGCGGGGACACCCAGTGGTTTCACACCAACCTCGCGCTGCTCCTGGACCAGAACGTCGGCGTATTCGTCTCCGTGAACAGCGGTGGCGCTCCCGAGCTCGGCCCGCGCCTGCTGCGTTGGGAGTTCATGGCCGGATTCATGGATCGATATTTCCCGGCGCCCCGTACGGCACCGGTTGCATTGCCGACCGCCCGTGAGCACGGTGCCCTGGTCGCCGGCGACTACGAAAGCGCGCGCCGCGCCGAGACGAACCCGCTGCTTGCGCTCTATTTCCTGGGGCAGACCAGCGTCAAGATGCTGCCGGACGGGGACCTCGTGGGACCCGGACTCCCGGACGTCAATGGCGAAAAGAAGCACTGGCGGGAAGTGGAGCCCTGGGTGTGGCAGGCGGTCGGTAGTGACGAGCGCATGGGCGCGCGCGTCGAGGGCGGTCGCGTCACGGCGATCGCATTCGAGCCGCTCGCCTTCGCAATTCCGAGCACCCGCGCTCCGTGGTGGCGTTCGAAGTCGCTCCTGCTGCCGCTGCTGGTCGTCGCAGGTGTCGTGTTCACGCTGACGCTCCTCGCCTGGCCCATCCGGGCGATTGCCCGGCGCGCGCATCGCGTGCCGTTTCCCTACACGGGAGTGCGCGCTAAGGCACACCGCATCGCTCCTGCCGCCTCGTTCCTGATGCTGGCCTATTTCGGCGCGTGGGCCGGGTTCACGGCGTGGCTCCTGGGTTCGCTCGACAACACCGGAGACGCCAGTCGACTGCCGCTCCTCGCTCTGTACCTGGCAGGCATCGTCCCGCTCGTAGCGCTGGCAGGAATCGTGTACGTGAACCGCGTGATCTGGCGGCTGCCGACAGGCTGGTTCTCGCGGCTGTGGGCCGCGTTGCTGCTGCTGTCCGCGCTGGTCGCCACCTGGTTCGCAGTCGCCATGCGGTTCTACAGTTTCGACTTCTCGTTCTGATGACGCGAAGCTGTCCATGAGCCAGGCCGCGGCCGTGACCGGGGGCCGAAGCGAAGGCCTGTTCGGCCATCCGCCCGGCCTGACGGTGCTGTTTCTCACTCAGACGTGGGCGGAGTTCTCCTACTTCGGCCTGCAGGCGATGCTGGTCTACTACATGACCCAGCAGCTGGCGCTGCCGCAGGCGCAGGCGTCGCTGATCTACGGTGCGTACGGCGCCGCCGCGTTCTTCAGCCCGTTCGTCGGCGGCATCATCTCCGACCGGTTTCTCGGCAAGACGCGCAGCGTCCTGCTGGGCGGCATGATGATGATGCTCGGCCATTTCGCCATGGCATTCGAGTCGATGCTGTTTCCGGCGCTCGCGCTCGTGGCGCTGGGCAATGGACTTTTCATCCCGCCGCTCGCGGTGCAGGTCGGAAAGCTGTATCGGGACGGCGACACGCGGCGCGACCAGGCGTTCAGCGCGTACTACATGGGCATCAATCTCGGCGGATTCCTGGCGCCGCTCGTCTGCGGCACGCTCGGGGAGAAATTCGGCTGGCATTGGGGATTCGCCGCTGCCGGGTTCGGGATGCTCATCGGCCTGGTGATCTACATCGCTTTCCGAGGCCATATTCCGGACGACGCTGCAGTGGCGCGGCCGGTGCGGCAGGAGCGCGCGCCGCTTTCCGAGACCGATCGGCACGCGCTCAAGACCCTGCTCGGCGTGATGGGCATCGTTGTCCTTTTCCGCATTGCGTACGAGCAGAGCGGCAACACGATCGCGCTATGGGTCAAGGACCGCACCGACCGGATCCTGGAAATTGGCGATCTCGCATGGGAAATCCCCGCGACCTGGTTTCAGTCCATCAACCCGTTGCTCATCATCACGCTGACGCCGTTCCTCGTGCATTACTGGCGGCGGCGTCGCGAAGCCGGGCACGGCGTCAACCTGTTTCGGCGCATGTCCCTCGGATGCGCACTCGCCGGCGCGGCTTCGATCACCATGGTGCTCGCCGCACTCGTGTTCCGCGTCGAGGGACCGGTAAGCGCCCTCTGGGTAGTGGCTTATTTTGTCCTGCTCACGGTCGGTGAGCTCCTGGTGCTGCCCATCGGCCTTTCGCTGTTCGGCAACCTGTCGCCTGCCCGGATCGCGGCGACGATGATGGGCGCCTGGTACATCGCAAAATTCCTTGGAAGTCTCGCGGCCGGCATCATCGGCACACTTTGGCTCAGGATCCCGGCGGAGTGGTTCTTCGCCATTGGCGCAGGTGCGACCTTCCTGGCCTCGGCGCTCCTCTTTCGCATGGGACGCGGGCGGGGCATCCCCGCGCGAAGCTAGGATTCGACGGCATGGCGGAGGAGCGTGGCCCGTCGTCGTGGTTCCAGCGCTTCGTGCTGCCGGGCTTCGCGTTCAAGGCGGTGGTCATCGGAGGCGGCTACGCGACCGGCCGCGAGCTCGCGGAGTTCTTCGTCCCGAGCGGCCCCGTCGGCGGCGTACTTGGGGTGCTCCTCGCGATGCTCGCGTGGAGCGCCGTGTGCGCAGTCACCTTCGTATTCGCGCACGCGACACAGAGCCTCGATTACCGGAGCTTCTTCCGCAAGCTGCTCGGTCCGTTCTGGATCGTGTTCGAAATGGCGTACCTGCTGTTTGTCGTGCTGATCCTCGCGGTGTTCGGCGCAGCTGCGGGCGCGATCGGCGCGGCAGTGTTCGGCTGGCCGGAGCTCATCGGCACCCTGGCACTGATAATCGCCATCGCCGCGTTCACGGCCTTCGGCAATGCCTCGGTCGAGCGCCTCTTCAAGTGGGTTACGTTCTTTCTCTATGGCGTGTACGCACTATTCGCCATCCTGGTTCTGTCCAGGTTTGGCGATCGCGCAATCGCCAATTTCATGGCGCCGGCGCCGATGGACGGGTGGTGGATTGGCGGTTTGACGTACGCCGTCTACAACATCATCGGTGCCATCGTCATTCTGCCGGTGCTGCGCCACCTTACGAGCCGCAAGGATGCGCTGGTGGCCGGCCTGTTGGCGGGTCCGCTCGCGATCTGGCCGGCGCTGATCTTTTTCATATGCATGATGGCGTTCTACCCGGGAATCGGGGCCGAGACGCTGCCATCGGACTATCTGCTGCGGCGGCTCGATCTGCCGCTCTTCCACGTGATCTTCCAGCTCATGATCTTCTCCGCGTTGCTCGAGAGCGGCGCAGGAAGCGTGCACGCCTTCAATGAGCGTATCGCGGCCGCCTGGCGTGCACGCAAAGGGCGAGACCTTTCGGACCGTGCGCGGCTGTCGATTGCCAGCGCGGTCTTGATCGCGTCGATCTTCCTGGCCGACCGCGTCGGGCTCGTCGCCCTGATCGCGCAGGGGTATCGAGTGCTGGCTGTCGTTATTGTCGTCGTCTTTGTCGCGCCATTGTTGACGGTTGGCGTCTGGCGCCTGGTAAGCGCGGGGCGCAGCGCGGTCTCGCAACAGAAAGCCTGAGGGAGTTCCATGAGCCAGAAGTTCACAGCAGCGACGCTAGTGGCCCTCACCGGGTGTTTCGTCGGTGTCGCGCTCGCCAATCCGCCGGAAGGATTCGACGCACGCGTGGAGGAGCTACGAGAGGCGGCCGGCGTGCCGGGCATGGCGGTCGCTATCGTCGAGGATGGCAGGGTCACGCTTGCACGCGGGTATGGCGTGCGGCGCACTGGGCAAGGCCGAGCGCGTCGACGCCGACACCATCTTTCAGCTCGGCTCGGTCGGCAAGGCGTTCACGACCGCCGCGCTCGCGGTGCTGGTGGATCGCGGCGATCTCGCCTGGGACGATCGCGTTATCGACCACATGCCGTGGTTCCAGATGCACGACCCGTGGGTGACGCGTGAAATGACGGTCCGGGACCTGCTCGTGCATCGCAGCGGCCTGGGGCTGGGCGCAGGCGACCTGCTCTTCGTTCCGCGCTCCTCGCTGAGCCGCAAGGAAACGGTACGCCGCCTCCGCTACATCCGCCCCGCGACGAGCTTTCGCAGCGGGTATGCCTACGACAATGTGCTCTACGTCGTGGCCGGCCAGCTCATCGAGGAGGTGAGCGGCCAGACCTGGGAGCAGTTCGTCCGTGACCAGGTGCTGCGGCCCGCGGGCATGCTCTCATCGACCTCGGATCGCGTCGAGCGCACGGCGCAATCCCAATCGCGCCTGGCCGCATGCACGCCGCAACGGCCCCATGCAGGGCATGGGAGACCAGACGGTGCTCGACGACAGCGGCAGCGCCGAATTCGATCCCGAGCTCGGCGCCAATGCCGCGCCCGCAGGCGGGGTCGCCTCGAGCGCGAACGACATGGGCCGCTGGATCTCGATTCAGCTCGCACGGGGAGCGCTGCCCGACGGGTCGGGGCGTTTGTTCAGCGAGGCAGCGTCACGGGAGATGTGGGCGCCGCGTGTCCACATCCCCATCAGTCCGTCTCCCGAGCCGGCGTCCGCGGCGACCCCGCAGTTCCAGAGCTACGCGCTGGGCTGGATCGAGCGCGACTACCGGGGGCACAAACTCATCATGCACACAGGCGCGGTGTTTGGCGCCCGCGCCATCATCATGCTGATCCCGGATCGCAAGGTCGGGTTTTCAGTAATGGTCAACGCCGAGGACGGCGACGCCCCGCTCGGCGTGGCCTGGGAACTGCTCGATCACTACCTCGATCAGCCCCGCCAGGACTGGGGAACGGCCTGGCGCGAAGTCCTGCGGCTGCGCCGGGAGGGCGCAGTTGCGAAACTTCAGGCGCAGACGGAGAGTCCCGCGAAGGGCGGGCCGTCACTGCCGCTCGCGCGCTATGCGGGCGAGTACACCGACCCGTGGTATGGCCCCATCTCGATCACGCACGGCGACGACAAGCTGATGCTGGACTTCAGGCAGACGCCTGGCATGACCGGTGAGCTGACGCACTGGCAGTACGATACCTTTCGCGTCGCCTGGCGCGACCCGCTGATCGAGCCCGCCTACGTCACGTTCACGCTGACCGCAGACGGCGCGATCGATCGCATCAACATGCGCGCAGTATCTCCGCTCGCGGACTTCAGCTTCGACTACCAGGACCTCGAGCTGAGGCCGGCAGCTGCAGACTGAGGCCCTGCGCTCAACGCCACGATTCGACCGTTCAACACGGTTGATTGACCGCTCGACACGGAGAGGAAACGTCGCTCCAGCCGTGTCGTAGAGTGACGCTGGCCATGAACAGTCCAGCATCACTTCTCAGCCAGTTGCGCATCGATCGTCACGACGATGCGGAGCCAGCCGTCGGCGCCTGGAGTTCGCGATGGTTGAAGGCTGCGGCCATCGCTGCGCTCGTGGCCGGTGGTCTTACCTGGTGGATTCTGGCCGAGCCGGGCGTGGACGCGGAAGACGTGCAAAGGGAGCGGCTCGCCGAGGTCGTTCCGCAGGCGGCGACGAAGTCAGCGGCTGCTTCCACCGCAGTAGCCGCGCTGGAGACGTCGGGATACGTCGTCGCACGTCGCCAGGCCACGGTGTCCTCGAAAGCGACCGGCCGCGTGGCGGAAGTCCTCATCGAGGAGGGTCAGCGCGTCGAGAAAGATCAGATCATCGCGCGACTCGATTCCTCCAGTACGGCTGCGGCGCTGGGAGAGGCGCAGGCGCGCCTCGCCCAGGCGCAAGCCGATCTGGATGCGGCCAGGATTGCCTCCGATGACGCGTACCCGATCTATCGTCGCAACGAGCAGCAACACGCCGCCGGCCTCATCAGCAGCCAGGCATTTGACAGCGCCAGGGCCGTCTACAACGCGACCAGGGCGAACCATATCGTCAGGGAAAGAGCACTGGCGGTTTCGCGCGCGGAGCTGGCGCTGGCGCAGCGCAACCACGAGGACATGGTCATCCGTGCGCCCTTCGCTGGCATCGTGACCGTCAAGGCCGCACAGCCGGGTGAGATAGTCTCACCCTTGTCCGCCAGCAGCGGTTTCGCGCGCACCGGCATCGGGACGATCGTCGACATGGATTCGCTGGAAGCGGAGGTCGACGTCAGCGAGAGCTTCATCGCGCGCGTGCGACTCGGGCAGGCCGCGATCGTGCGGCTCAACGCGTACCCGGACTGGGAGATACCGGCCGAAACCGTCGCCGTCATTCCCACGGCAGATCGTTCGAAGGCGACCGTCAAGGTCCGCGTGGGTTTCAGGCAGAAGGACCCCCGGATCCTGCCCGACATGGGTGTGAAGGTGACTTTTCTCGGCGAGTGAGGGAGAGGCGATCCATGAACGCAGTCGTGTCTTTGACGGACGTGACCAAGTGCTACGCGCGCGGCGCGGAGCGGGTGGAGGTCCTGCACGGTCTCAGCCTGGAGATCCAGCAGGGGGAGTTCCTCGCACTGATGGGCCCCTCCGGATCGGGCAAGACGACGCTGCTCAACCTGGTGGCCGGGATCGATCGAGCGGACGAGGGTGACATCGTCGTGGCGGGCGAGCGCATCAGCGCGCACTCCTCGCGGCAGCTCGCGAGCTGGCGCGCCCGTCACGTGGGCTTCGTGTTCCAGTTCTACAACCTGATGCCCCTGCTGACCGCCGAGCAGAATGTGGAGCTCCCGCTGCTGCTCACCAACCTGTCGAGGGCGCAGCGCAGCGCCAATGTCCGCACGGCGCTGCACCTGGTGGGCCTCGGTGAGCGGGGTTCTCACAAGCCGGCGGAGCTCTCGGGCGGGCAGCAGCAGCGCGTCGCGATCGCGCGGGCCCTGGTCGCGGATCCCACGCTCCTCGTATGCGACGAGCCCACCGGCGATCTCGACCGGCACACGGCGGAGCAGATCCTGAACTTGTTGCAAATGGTGAACCGCGAGCAAGGCAAGACCATCGTCATGGTGACGCACGATCCCAGGGCCGCGGAGCGGGCCACGCGGCAACTCCACCTCGACAAGGGTCGGCTCATGGACCCGGACACCCGGGTGGCCGCGTGAAATTCTTCCACCTGATATGGGCGGGCCTGTGGCGCAACCGTGCGCGGACGGTGTTCACCCTGCTGTCCATCGCAGTCGCCTTCCTGCTCTTCGGGCTGCTGCAGGGGGTCAACGCCTGGTTCAGCGGTCTGCTGGCCGGCTCGCACGCCGATCGGCTCATCGTCGTGAGTCGCGTCAGTCAGATCGAGCCGCTGCCGATCGCACACCTGCGGCGCATCGAGCAGGTTCCCGGAGTCCGCCGCGCAACCCAGGTCGGTGCGTTCTTCGGGACCTACCAGAGCCGCGGAAACGACGTGTCCGTGCTGGCGACGGATCCGGATGCACTGTTCGACATCTATCCGGACTGGCACGTGTCGCCCGACCAGCTTCGGCTCATGACGGGCACGCGTACGGGAGCGCTCGTCGGCGAGCTGCTGATGAACGCCTACGGCTGGAAGGTGGGCGATCGGGTGCCCCTGCGCACGTCGCTCGTCAAGCAGGATGGCAGCACCGACTGGCACTTCGAGATCGTCGGCACCTTTAGCGTGACCGGCTCGGCCGCGCAGGCGAACCGCATCATCGTCAATTACGACTACTTCGACGAGGCGCGACAGTTCGACAAGGGCAGGGTGTTTGCGTTCATCGTGAGCATCGACGATCCGGGCCGGTCCGCGCAGGTGTGCGCGACGATCGACGCGCTTTTCGCAAACTCGTCGGACGAGACCCTCACTCAGAACGAGACGGAGTACGCGCAGGCACAGCTCCGGCAGCTCGGCGACGTCAGTGCGATGGTGAACGCAATCGTGGGCGCGGTGCTGTTTACGCTCCTCTTCCTGACCGGCAACACGATGGGGCAATCCGTGCGCGAACGCATCCCGGAGCTCGCCGTCCTGAAGGCCATCGGTTACCCGGACGCGATGGTGACTGCGCTGGTTCTCGTGGAATCCCTGCTGCTTTGCCTCCTGGCCGCCCTGCTTGGCCTTGCACTGGCAGCCGCGGTATTCCCGGTCACGGAGGCGCTCGGCGTCGGCGGCGGTGCGCTGCCGGGGTACGTGATCGTGATTGGGCTCGCGATCGCCCTCGCGCTTGCGCTCGCGAGCGGTCTGCCGCCGGCGTGGCGTGTCCAGCGGCTGACCATCGTCGATGCCCTGGCCGGTCGCTGAGGATAGATACGTGCACGTCCTGAAGCAGATCTCGGCCGTCACGCTTTTGAACTTGAGGAGCGTATCCATGCGCCTCGGCGCTTCGTCGGTCATCGTGATCGGGATCGCCGGCGTCGTCGGCGTGCTGGTGAGCATCCTTGCGATGGTGGCCGGCCTCACCGGGATGATGACGAGCAACGGCCGTCCCGATCGTGCCATCGTGATCAGCACGGGATCGAGCTTCGAGGTCCTGAGCAATCTGTCGCGCGAGGCGACGCGGACCGTCCTGAACGCACCGGGAATCGAGCGTGGTGCGGATGGGAAGCCCGTTGCATCCGTCGAGGCGCTCGCGATCGTGCGAGGAGTGCTGAAGGATGGCCATCCGGCCAACCTGCCGCTGCGGGGCGTCGGTCCCGCGATTTTCCTGGTCCGGCCGGAGCTTCGACTCGTCGAAGGACGGACCTTCGAGCCGGCAGTGCGCGAGCTGATCGTCGGCCGCTCGGCACAGCGTCAGTTTCGCGGACTCACGGTCGGCAGCCGGATCACGCTGCGCGGCGCCGACTGGGCGGTCGTCGGCGTGTTCGAAAGCAACGGCGACCAGCACGAGGCAGAGCTGATCACGGGCGCCGAGACGCTGCTGTCGGCCTTTCGGCGCAACGCGTTTCAGTCGGTCGCCGTGCAGCTCGAGTCCGAGGACTCCTTTGCCGAGTTCAGCTCGTCATTGAGCGGGGATCCCGCGCTCGCGGTCGAGGTGATGCGCGAGCCGGACTACTACGAGCAGCAATCACGATCGTTCACCCAGGTGCTGTCGCTGGTCGCGTATCTCGTCGGTGGCATCATGGCGCTCGGGGCCGTGCTCGGCGCGCTCAACTCGATGTACACGGCGGTGAGCGGCCGTGCCGTCGAGATTGCGACCCTGCGCGTCCTCGGGTTCGGCGCGGCCCCCGTGGTGATCTCGGTGTTCGCCGAGGCACTGCTGCTGGCCGTGCTGGGGGGAGTCCTCGGAGCGGGCCTTGCGTGGCTGCTCTTCGACGGTCACATGATGAGCACGAGCGGGGCCGGCGCGACGCAGCTCGCCGTTCCACTCGCCGTCGGGCCACGTATCATTGCGCTCGGCGTCGTCTGGGCGTGCGGTATCGGGATGCTCGGAGCGTGCTTTCCCGCCGTACGTGCAGCGCGGGCGCCACTGGCGGCGGCCCTCCGTGGAACCTGACCGGATCATGCAGACTGCGTCGACGACCGTCTCAACGCCATCGCAATACGTGGCTTCCGGGCGCCTGTACTGGATCTGTCAGCTTGCGGGCTGGGGCGCATACGCCGCCTCCAAGGTCTGGGCCGCTATCTTCTACCTGCATCTGCCGTGGCTGCCGGCCATCACCGAAGCCGTGGCTCTGCACGGCGCGGCCCTGGGGCTCACGCACGTATTGCGCGGGTTTGTGAGGCGTCGGCACTGGAGCTCTCTGAGCAGGAGCCAGCTCGCGTTGCGCATCGTCGCCGCCGGGTTGGTGCTGGGCGTGCCGCTTGGAATTGCCACCCAGTTCACGTCTCTCTCCGCACTTCAGGATCCCAGTCTTGTCGGCCAGGCGACCGTCGGACCGACCGTCCTCCTGCTGCTGCACATGACCAACTGGGCCTTCGTCTTCATGATATGGCTCGCGCTCTATTTCGGCGCCCTGGCCCTGCGGCAGTACCGGTCGGCGGAACTTCGGCAGTCGGAGCTTGTGCGCGCGCTGCAGCTCGCGGAATTGCGCCTGTTGAAGTCGCAGCTCAACCCGCACTTCCTGTTCAATGCGCTCAACACGGTACGCTCGCTCATCGCCGACGATCCGCCGCGGGCGCAGGACGCCGTGACGCGGCTGGCGAACACGCTCCGCTACACGCTGACCTCCGCCCAGGAGGAGCTCGTAACACTCGAGCAGGAGCTCGAGATCGTCGAGGATTACCTCGAGCTCGAGTCGCTGCGGTTCGAGGAACGGTTGCGCATCGACTGCCGGGTCACCGACGACGCACGCCGGGTCCGCATACCGGTGATGCTGCTGCAGACCGTCGTCGAGAACGCCATCAAGCACGGAATCGCCGACCTGCCGGCGGGAGGCGTGCTCAGGATCGACGGCGGCCTGCAGGGCGGCACGCTGACGATCGAAGTCGAGAATCCGCGCCCGGTGAAGCCTGTGCGCGAAGCTGCCGAAGGGATCGGGCTGCGCAACGCCGCGGAGCGACTGCGGCTCCTGTTTGGTGCGCGTGCCAGCCTCGACGTGGATCTGTCCCGGCCGGCGCTGGCCACGATCACGATCCGCATTCCGGCAGGCGCATGAAGGCCCTGATCGTGGATGACGAGCCGCCGGCCCGGCGTGAGTTGCGACGGATGCTGGCCGCGTTCCCGTGGATCGAGATCGTCGGCGAGGCCGGCAACGTCGACGAGGCCGCGGGCCAGGGTCGCAGCGCTGTCCCCGGAGCTGCTCTTCCTCGACATCCAGATGCCGGGCGGGTCCGGTTTCGACCTGCTCACGCGCCTCGATTACCTGCCGCAGGTCGTGTTCACGACCGCGCACGACGAGCACGCGGTGCGGGCGTTCGAGGTCAACGCGCTCGACTACGTGCTGAAGCCCATCGATCCGGAGCGCCTCGCGGCTGCGGTGTCGCGAGTGAAGGCTGCGCCGGCCGTGGTCGCACCGGATGCCGTGCTCGAGCAGATCTTCGTCAAGGATGGGCCGCGCTGCTGGTTCGTGCCTCTGCGCGAGGTGCGGCTGCTCACGTCCGAAGGCAACTACGTACGGCTCTCATGGGGCGACAAGCAGCCGCTGCTCGGTCGCGCCCTGGTGGGGCTCGAGCAACGCCTGGACCCGAAGCGCTTCTTCAGGGCCAATCGGCGCCAGATCCTCAATCTCGACTTCGTCGAGGGCGTGGAGCTCGGAGTCGGCGGGCGCCTGCATGTGCAGCTTCGCGGCGGGCCCGAAGTGGAGATCTCCCGCCGCCAGGCGCGGCTTTTCAGGATGCGAACCGACGTTTGACGGGCGGGAGGGCCAGCGGGACGGAGCTCACGGCGTGGGCGGGGCGTCGGCCGCCCCGCCCGCGTTCGATCAGAAGCGCGTGCTCAGGACGAGCCCAATCGTGCGCGGCCGCAGCACGGCCGCCGCTCCATTGAGCAGGCCGGGCGTCATCTGCGGTGTAATCGGAAATCCTCCGAAAGACACGAGCGCATATTCGTCGGTAACATTCTTGGCGAAGAGCTCCACCGAGAACCGCTCGAAGTCCACCCCGGCACGGAGGTCGATCACGTCGTAGCTGGGCAGCTCCACCTGGGGATCGAAGTTGGTGGCCAGCTCGTCGACGAAACGCCAGCCCCCGCCCACGTACGCGGTGGCGTCCGTGAACGCCTCCCATTCGTAATCGATGTCGATAGCGGTGGACCACTCCGGCGCGAAGGGCAGGGGATCGCCGTCCAGGCCGCCGACGGCCGGATCGGTGTCGCTGGTCAACTCCGCCTCGGTGTAGGCTCCGGTCCACTGGATGGTGAGACGGTCGCTGGGCAGCCAGGTCGCCGCCCATTCCACGCCCTTGGCTTTCGGCCGTTCCGCCATTGCCGTTGCCGGAAACCGGGACCTCATCCACGACGTCTGTGACCAGGAGCTGGATGTCCTCCCAGTCGATGAAAAACACCGCCGCGTCGAGACGGAGCTCGCCATCGAACAGGTCGGTCTTGATGCCGAGCTCGTAGTTGGTCGCCTCATCCGAGTTGTACGTGGGTAGAACGACGGTGCTGCCCTGGGCGGTGAGCACGTTCGGACCACCTGGACGGTAGCCGGTGGCGACACGCGCGTAGAGCATAGTGTCGTCGCTCACCCGCCAGCGCGGCGCCAGCGAATACGTCGTCACCGAATCGTCGGCGTCCTGCGCGCCTACCGTCGTGAGATTCGACGACTGCACGGCGGTCTGCTCGTTCTCGGAGTACCGCACGCCGGCAGCGACGTCGAACCGCTCGGTAAAGTAATAGGTGACCGTACCGAACGCGGCCTTCTCCTCGTATTCGGAGTCGAGGCCGATAGTGACGAAAGGCGGCGGCGTGCCCGGCGGCGGACTAAGGAATAACTGCTGGAATAGGCTCGCGTCCTCGTCCGTGTAGAACAGCCCGACCAGCCATTCCAGATGCTTCGTCGCCGGCGAAGCCAGCCGCAGCTCCTGCGTGAACTTCTCCTGGGTCATACCGTTTGCGAGGTGCGACAATAGTCCGACTGCTGCCGTTCCTTCCTGAACGTTATCCTGGTCGAGCTCGCTGTAGCTCGTCGAGGAGAGCAGACTTGCCCAGCCGAGATCCCAGTCGATCGTTCCGTTGTAGATATCGTAGGTGACATCGTTCTTCTCGGGGAACCCGCGGAACTGGTCGAAGTCGCCCGCTACGGGCTCGAGGGGCTCCGGGAAATAGTTGGCAGTGTTCGGGGCTTCGCTCTCGATATCCTGAATTGTCGCCGACAACCGGATCGATAGGTCGTCGGTCGCCTCCACCAGGAAGCTCGCGCGGCCGCCGGTTGTGTCGACCCCGTTGACATCTTCGGCGTCGCGCCCGGGATCGTCGATGAAGCCGCCCTGGGATCGGGCCCATCCGCTGACGCGCAGGGCGGCCCTGCTGCCGAGGGGCACATTGGCGAGCGCCCGCGCGCCCCAGCTTTCGTCGCCGTCTTCCGTCGATTCGCCGGTCGCCTGGACGCGAAACTCCAGCTCGTCCGGCGACGGTGCCCGCGTCACGAACTTAAGCAAGCCCCCGAGCGTGCTCGCCCCGTAGAGCGTGCCTTGCGGGCCTCGCAGCACCTCGATGCGCTCGACGTCGAACGGGTCGAGGTCCGGCGCGAGCACGGCGCCGTTTGCAAGCCCCGAGCTGGAGCCGAAGGGCGTTTCGTCAACGTAAGTCCCGATCGTCGAGGCGACGCCTCCAGCGTTGAGGCCTCGCAGCGTGAGACGCGTGCTTCCGGGCTGACTCGTGTCGGCGGTCAGGCCCGGCACGCGAGTGACATAATCCGAGAAATCGTTGACCTGCAGCCGCTCGAGCGATTGCGCGGTGATGGCCGTGACCGACTGCGGCACGTCCCGGAGGCGCTCCTCGCGCTTTTGGGCGGTGACGATGATCTCTTCGAGTCCTTCGACTCGTACTTCCTGCGCCGGTGCGAGACCAGCCGCGGACAGGAGTGAAGCGGAAACAGCCAGTCTGAGAGCAGATCGACAACGCATGAACATCCCCCATACGCCGGACAGGCGCAGTACTCGTCCCATCGGCGGGCAATATCACACCAGATCTTCCACTTATGCAATCCTTTTGCAAAAAAGGGATTTTAGGCACCTCTCGGGCCCGTCGCGCGGTACGCTCCACGCCAGAGGCCAATCGGCGGTGCAAGCGAGCCAGGACATGGGCACGAATGAAGGTGTCATCGAGCTTCCGCGCCCCTTTCTCCTGTTTCTGGGGGACGTTAAAGAGCCCGGTTACGCGAAGACGGCGTACGGGTTGCGCGACTGGGCACGCGAGCACTGTGTTGGCGAGCATGCGTTTGCCGGCGCTGTGTCCGTCGGATTGCCGCAGTTGCGGCCAGGCGAGGCGAGGGCGAAAGGGGCACGCTCGCTCGTGATTGGCGTTGCGAACCCGGGAGGCGTGATCCCGGTCGGGTGGCACCCGGCGCTGGTCGAGGCGCTCGACGCGGGCCTCGACATTGTCGGCGGCATGCATGCAAGGCTCAACGACATTCCGTTGCTCCGGGAGACCGCGCGAGCCAAGGGACGTCGTCTGATCGATGTCCGCACACCGCCCGTGGAACATCCCGATCGCCACAGGCCGGAAGCGGTCGGGCCTGCGCCTGCTGACGGTGGGCACCGACTGTGCGCTCGGCAAGAAGTACACGGCACTCGCGCTGACCCGCGCTCTGGCGGCGCGCGGCGTCAAGGCCGATTTTCGTGCCACCGGGCAGACGGGGATCATGATCGCAGGCAGCGGCATGCCGATGGACGCCGTGGTTTCTGATTTCGAGGCCGGCGCCGCCGAGATGCTGAGTCCGGATAACGAGCCCGATCACTGGGACGTCATCGAAGGGCAGGGTTCGCTGTTCCACCCCGCATATGCGGGGGTTTCGCTCGGGCTGCTGCATGGCAGCCAGCCGGATGTGATCGTGTTGTGCCACGATCCGACGCGAGCGACGATGCTGGGATATCCGGATTATCCGCTGCCCGATCTTCGCGAAGCGATCGATGTGACGCTCCGCCTCGGTGCCCGGACCAATCCGGCGATCCGTTGCGCCGGCGTCAGCATGAACACTTCTCGCCTGGACAAAGCCGAAGCTGGCCGAATCATGGAACGCGAAGCCGCATCGCTGGGCCTTCCGGTGGCCGACCCTATTCGCGGCGGCGCAGAGTTCGAAGCGCTCGTCGAATCCTGCCTGGAGCGCGACTCATGACCGATGCACTGGAATCATCCACGAGCGAAGTCCAACCGGAATACGTCGGTTTCTGGCTGCGTGTCGGCGCAGCGCTCATCGACACGATCCTGATCGCTCGTAATCTGCTTTCCCCTCGTGACCTGGATCTACGGCAAGGATTACTGGACGTCCACCGCGCTCATCCAGGGGCCGCTGGATTTTCTCCTTACATGGGTGCTGCCGGCGGTCGCGGTCATCCTGTTCTGGATATACCGCCAGGCAACCCCGGGAAAGATGGCGGTCTCAGCGCGCATCGTGGATGCGCGTACCGGTGGCCGACCAAGCACTGGTCAGTTGATCGGGCGGTACTTCGCGTACTACGTGTCAATCCTCCCGATGATGGCCGGAATCATCTGGGTCGCGTTCGACGCGCGCAAGCAGGGCTGGCACGACAAGCTCGCGAACACCGTGGTCGTGCGCACGAGGAAACCCCCGCAATAGACGCAGGACTCGCGGACGGTGCCGCGCCTGGGCTATTGTTGATCGGCGAATAACACGGATCTAACGAATCGGGGGCTCGTGTTTGCACACTCTACGCCGCGCCCTGGCGTTGCTGTTCTTCCTCGGCCTCGCGGCCTGCGCGCAGCTCGAGCCACGGCCAGACCTGCCGATCGAAACGGCCATCGCCGCGGGCGAGGGTACCGAGGCCGATCGGCTCATCGCGCCCGCCGAGGCTCGCCATCCAGGCCAGTCCGCCTTCAGGCTGCTGCACGATGGCCCGGAAGCGTTTGTCCTCCGCGCGCGCAGTGCGCAGCTTGCGGGCCGCAGCCTCGACGTGCAGACCTACATCTGGCACGGCGATCTGACGGGCGCCTATCTCGCGCAGCGGCTGCTCGAGGCTGCAGATCGCGGCGTCAAGGTGCGATTGCTGGTCGACGACATGGACGCGCGAGCCAAGAACGTCGGCTTCGCGGCGCTCGCCGCGCATCCGAACATCGGTGTCCGGATGTTCAACCCGTTTGCATCCCGCAAGGGGACGATGAGCTTCCTGGGCGAGGGAACGACCAGCTTCCGGCGAATCAACCACCGGATGCACAACAAGACCTGGATCGCGGACAACCGCATTGCGATCGTGGGCGGGAGGAACCTCGGCGACGAGTACTTCGGAGCGGGCGACGAGTTCAACTTCGTCGACCTCGACTTCGCGATGATCGGCCCGATCGTGCGCGACGCGTCGGCCTCTTTCGATCGCTACTGGAACTCCCCGGCTGCGTACCCGATGGAGGTGCTGGATCCGGACGGTGTGACGACGGAGGCCCTCGAGGCGCTGCGCGGGCGGCTTGCAAGCGGTCTCGCGGACGCGAGCACCAGCCGCTACGCGGATATCCTGCGTGCGAACGACGCAGTGGCGCGGCTCGTATCCGGCGACTGGCCGATGGAGTGGTCGGGCCAGTACGACTTCGCCTCCGATGACCCGCTCAAGGCGACGAAATCCGACCAGGGCGTCGAGCGCTCGGTGGTCGTGCAGAAGCTGATACCGATGACCACCGCGACGCAGTCGGAGCTGACAGTCATCTCGCCGTATTTCGTGCCGGGCGAGGAGGTTACGAGGGCGTGGGTCAAGGCCGTGCAGGGCGGCAAGCGCGTCCGCGTGCTCACCAACTCGCTGATCGCCAACGACGTTGCCGCCGTGCACGGCGGGTACACGCGCTATCGAAAGCCACTGGTCGAAGGCGGCGTGCAGGTGTGGGAGATCAAGCCGCTCGCGGGCGGCACCCTGCCGTCGAGCCTGGTCGGTTCCTCGGGCGCGAGCCTGCACACCAAGGCGCTCGCCGTGGACGGCAAGACACTCTTCGTAGGCAGCTACAACCTCGATCCGCGTTCGACCTGGCTCAACTGCGAGCAGGGGGTGATCGTCGAGAGCCCGATGCTCGCCCGCCAGCTCGAGGCGATCTTCGAGGAGCAGGTCGCCCCAGAGCACGCCTGGCAGGTGACGCTCGTCGATGGAAAGCTTCGCTGGAGCGACGGCACGGAGATCTACGACAGCGACCCCAAGGCCTCCGCCTGGCAACGCTTCCAGGCCTGGATAACCCGCGTGCTGCATCTCGACGCCCAACTCTAGCCGCGGCGGCGAATAATCTGGCTCTGAGCCAATTTATCAGGCGGCTTTCTTGGCGGCCTTGCGCTCGCGGTCCTGCTCGACGACGAGCTTGTAGGCGAGGTAATACTTGTAGATGTTGCTCACGTACTGCACGGTCTCGCGCCCGATGTCACGTGCAGCCACGACCTCGACGTTGTTGAACCACTTGTTCGGATCGAGCCCCTCGGCCGCTGCCTGCTTTCGCAGCCGCTGAATGCGGTTCGGCCCTGCGTTGTATGAGGCGAAAGCCAGCAGATGACGGTTCCTGGCGTCAATGCCGGGCTCGTCGAAGTACTCATTCACCAGGAACCGCAGGTACTTCACGCCGGCATGGATGTTGGCCTCCGTCTCGTGGATGTTGGGAATGTTGACGTTGCGGTCCTTGGCGGTCGTGGGCATTACCTGCATGACCCCGATCGCTCCGACACGACTGCGCGTGCTCTGGTCGAGCCCGGATTCCTGGTAGGCCTGCGCCATGACCAGTAGCCACTCGAAGCCGTACTGATCCGAGTACTTCTTGAAGAGGTCGGTCATCTCGCGGAATCGCCGCATGTCTCGTTCGGTGGTCGCGTTCTTCACCCACTTCGTGCTCTTGAGATAGCGATTCAGGATGTCGTTGCCGGTCGCCGTGCCCTTGCGGTTCTTCGCGACGAACGCGTCGACCACCTGCTTGAGCTGCGGTGAATCCTTGCGGATCGCCCAGGCGATCTCGCCCCCCTCGCGAAGCCTGACCTCCGGATGCAGCTCGATCCCCTCGAAGATCTGCTTCCAGAATACGGCGATGTGGTTGTCGACGACCGTCGCCGGCACGAGCCCCGCATTCACCATCTCGAGGATGTCCTCGTCCTCGAGATTCTCGTCGGCCGGTACGATCCGCACCGGCGGCTTGCCCGCACCCTTAAGCCGCTCGTTGAGCGCCAGCAGGCTCGAGTAATAGCTGCTTGACTGGCGGACATGGACCTCGGCGCCCGAGAGGCCTTCGGCCGTCGTTGGCGCAGGAGCAGGAGCGCCGACTGCCGTCACGAGGATCTCGCTAACGTCGTCGGCGAGCGGCATGCTGAAGTCGACGAGCTCGCGTCGCGCAGGGGTGATCGTGAGGTTAGCGGCCGCGATGTCTCCATGACCGGCGGCCAGCGCGGGCAGCAGCTCGTCGCGGCTGGTGGGAATGAAGACGACCCGGACTCGGCCGCGTGCGGTCCTTGTTCGCGGCGTTGAGCGCCTTCTCGAGCTGCATGCCGGCCTCGTAGGTGGAGCCGCGCTGCACACCCTTGTCGATGAAGTAGAAGGTCTTGCTGTACACGACCAGCATGCGGACGAGGCGGCGTTCCTTCATCCCATCGAAGTCGTCTGTCCAGACGCCCACGGCGGCCGCGGCCGGGGCCGCCGGCTTGGCCACAGGTGCTGCCGCAGGCTTCTCCGCCGCCGGGGCGGGCGATTTTTCGCACGATGCGAGGCCGGCAGCCATCGTCAACGCCACCAATAAAAGCGGCACACGCAACGAAGACATCACTGCTACGTTCTCCCAACCTGCCGCGGCTGCGGCGCTATTTCATGTATCCCGACTCGAATTCCGCCACGGGCGCACCACCGGCATCGAAGAGCACCAGTGTCTCGCCGTCGACCTTCCAGCGTGCGACCTTCTGCAACGCGGCGTGAAATGCCTGCTCCGTCTCCATGCCCGTCGGGCAGGCCATCCTCGTGCCCGCCATCTGCGTAAAGCTCAGGTTCTCGCCGTCGAGCGTATAGCCGCCCACCAGCCGGTTACATCCCCCGGAACCCGCCACGCGCTTCTCGCCCGGCTGCAGTATGAAGTGCGGCTCGTGTCCACCCTCGGCAACGCTGACCGGGTCGGCGCCGAGCCGCATGAGTTTCCAGTACGTGTTCTCGAGGCTCGCCGTCGAGCGGGTCTCGCACGTGCCCGCGCCGATGCTGACGAAGCGATCGACGATGAGCGTCGGCCGGGGACCCGGCCCTTCCATCGGCATGCGTCCCTCGATCCGCCCCTCGACGATCGCGAGCAGCGAGGCGCCGGGCTCGGGCCGCGCCTCGAGGTACGCGGACTCGAGCGCCGCATTGTCCGCTTCCTGGGCGACCGGCAAGCGCTGACCCGTCGCGCAGTCGACGAAGAGCCCTGCGTCGGCCATGTACATGTACTCACCCTGCAGACGCCGCGCCCCCGCACTCGACGTCGCGGCCGTCGCCGGCGGGGCGCTCGAGCCGGCGCGGCGCATCATGATGTCGACGGTGTTTCCCTGGCCCTGCGTCAGCACGCCGTAGTGTGTGTCGCTCGTGAACATCAGCTGGCCGTCGACCGTGATGCGCGCGCGCACCGCATACCGATGCCGCGGATCGATCCGCGTCGGGTCGTAGTCGATCGTGAACTTGAACGGCGGGTTGCCGGGCGATTCGAGGCGAGCGCGTCCGATCACGTCGGCGACTGCGTCGGCGCGCGAGACGTCCTCGAGGGTCGCCTCGAAGACGGCATCGGGTGGGAGCGCCATGCGCTCCCGGAACGTCGCTGTGCCGCTCAGGCTCGCCTGCGCCTGCTCAGCATCTTCCATGCAACCTCCGGTGAGCAGAACGAGCAAACACAGTACGGCGGTCACCTGCCGGTGCTTTCGGTAACGAACATTCACGCAGTGAGTCCCGTGTCAGTAAAGTGCGCGCAAGGGCCGCAGAATAGACCAGTTTGCGCACCCACGACAGCGAGGGGACTGCATGCTCCGTCGAAACAGAATGCCTGTGCCGCGGCGCATGTCCGGTTTCGTGCTGCTTCTGTTCGCGGCGCTCGGCGCCGCGCAAGCGGCGCCATCGCCGCCTTCGGCACCTGCCTACGGAATCCGCATCGACGAGGCGCGCATCGCACTGCCCGACGGCGTGCGCTTGTCGGTCGACCTGTACATGCCGGTCGGTGGAGAGGCAGGACAGCGATTTCCGGTGCTGCTCGAGTACCTGCCGTATCGCAAGATGGAGGGGCGCGGCCGCAACTATCCGCTGTACTCCTACTTCGTGCAGCGCGGCTACGTGGTCGCTGCGGTCGACATCCGCGGCACCGGGGGGAGCGAGGGGCGCTTGATCCCGTATGAGTATTCGGACATCGAGCACGCGGACGGTGAAGTCGTGATCGACTGGCTTGCGCGGCAGCCGTGGTCGACCGGGAAGGTCGGCATGTTCGGTATTTCCTGGGGCGGATTCAATGCGATCCAGATGGCGCTGCGCAGTCCGCCGGCGCTGAAGGCGATCATCGCCGTGGATGCGACCGAGGATCTCTACCAGGAAGATGTCCATTTCATTGACGGGATCATGCACGTCGATTCCTGGGAAATGAGCCAGGACCTCGACAATGCCCGCCCCGGTGCGCCGGATTACGTCGTCGACGAGGCGTACTTCCGCGATCGCTTCGATACGCCGCCCTGGATGATGACCTACAAGCGCCAGCAGCGGGACGGGCCCTTCTGGGACCGGGCCTCTGCGAAGGGCCGATACGCCGACATCCGCATCCCGAGCCTGCACATCGCGGGCTGGTACGACGGCTACCGCGACAGCGTGCCGCGCATGCTCGCGCACGTGAAGGCGCCGGTGAAGGCGATCATCGGGCCGTGGTCGCATGCGTGGCCGCACGAACCTTATCCCGAGCCCGGCATCGAATGGCGTCACGAGGCCGTGCGCTGGTTCGACCAGTGGCTGAAGGGCGTCGACACCGGGATCATGGACGAGCCGCGCTTCGCCGTGTTCGTCCGCAACTGGCACCCGCCCGGTCCGTACCTCGAGACGGCGCCCGGCGCCTGGCGCTACGAGGACGGCTGGCCGATCGCGCGGATCCGCGACGACGTGCTGCACCTGCAACCCGATCACACGCTCGCTCCGACGGCGCCTGCACCGGCGACGCATCGGTTGCGCTACGTCCCGTCGATCGGCGTCGAAGCGGGTGGACCGGTGATGTGGTGGGGCGACGTGGCACACGACCAGCGCCCGACCGATGCGTACAGCCTGGTCTACGACAGCGCCCCGCTCAGCGCCGATACAGAGATCCTCGGGATGCCGCGCGCGCTGCTGACCGTGGCAGCGGACGCACCGCGCGCCAACTGGTTTGCCCGCATCTCGGACATCGCACCCGACGGCACGGTGACACAGGTAGCCGGCGCCGGGTTCAACGGCACCCATCGCCTGTCCGCACGCGCGCCGGCCTCGACTCGTCCCGGGCGAGGCCATCGAGCTCGCGATCGATCTGCACTTCACGTCCTGGGTGTTCCCCAGGGGCCATCGCATCCGCGTCGCCGTCAACAATTCGCAATGGCCGATGCTCTGGCCGACGCCTTATCCGATGACGACCGATCTGCAATTGGGATCCGGCGCATCGCGCGTGGTGCTTCCGATCGTGCCGCATGCCGCGCGGGCGGTGCCGGCTTTCCTGCCGCCCGCGGAAAGTCCGAGCCTCGACGGCTTCGATACGCTCGATGCCGGTACGAGCTCGGGATACGGCGAGATTTCGTCGGTCGATCGCAACCCGCAGACGGGTGCAGCGACCGCCACGGCCACCAACACCGGCGGCCAGCGATTTCCCTGGGGCGTCGAACGCTACCGCGAGACCATCCGTCACTCGGTCAGGGACGATCAACCGGCCAACGCATCGACGCTTGGGCTCACACCGCCTGGAGGTCGAGCTTCCCGGCCGCACGCTCCTGTGGGAAGCGGAGCTCACTTTCCGCAGCGACCAGGACAATTTCTTCTACTCCTATCGGCGGCGGCTCAGCGAGAACGGCAAGCTGCTGCGGGAGAAAACCTGGACCGATACGATTCCCCGCGACTTCCAGTGATGCGGTCAGGGCCCGTCCGATTTGCAGACGAGAGTGAAATGCTCCACCTGCGGCGGCCCCGCAAGGTATGGGCCGATGACGGCGCGCCATTCGGCGAAGGCGGCGGAGTTGCGGAAGTCGACGACGTGGTTGTCCAGGGTGTCCCAGAAGATCATCAGGACGTAGCGATCCGGAGACTCGACGCCGCGGTTGACCTTGTACCCGCGAAACCCCTGCGCCTGCGCGATCACGGTTTCCACGCCGCGTTGGATCGCGGCGTCGAAGGCGTCCTGTTCGCCCGCGCGTATGCGGATGTCGGCCATTTCGAGGATCATCGGCGGCTCCGGGCGATGGTCGATGTTGACGGCCCTTATTCTTGCGCAATCGGGAGATTGAGCTTCGAATGATTGTGTTTCCTGCGCTGGTGACCTTGACCTTGCTGGCCACGGCCAGCACCACGATCGCCGCCGATGCGGCAACGCGCGACGCCCCCCGCCCAGGCCGTTCCCGCCTGGCAGGCCCGGGTCGATGCCTTCGTTACGGAGCAGATGCAGGCGCAGAAGATTCCCGGCATCGCGCTCGCCGTCGTGCAGGACGGAGTCGTCCTGGCCGCCCGGGGCTATGGTGAGTCCAACGTCGAGCATCACGTGCCGGTCACCACGGACACCGTCTTCCAGTCGGGATCCGTCGGCAAGCAGTTCACGGCCGCCGCGGTGATGCTGATGGTGGAGGAGGGGAAGCTCGCGCTCGATGACTCGATCACGAAGTACCTGCCGGACGCGCCAGCGAGCTGGAAGCCGATCCGCATCCGCCACCTGCTGAACCACACGTCCGGCATTGCGGAATATACGGTCGACAGCTTCGACTACCGGCGCGACGCCACGGAGGAGCAGCTCACGAAGATGGCGTACGCGCTACAGCTGCAGTTCGAGCCCGGCGCCAAATGGGAGTACACCAATACGGGCTATCTGCTGCTCGGGATCATCATTCACAAGGTGTCGGGGCAGTTCTACGGAGACCTGCTGGCCGAGCGCATCTTCCGTCCGCTCGGCATGCCGACCGCCCGGGTGATCAGCGAAGCGGACATCGTTCCGCACCGGGCGGCCGGTTATGAGCTGGTCGACGGCCAGTTGAAAAACCAGGAGTGGGTTGCGCCTACCCTCAACACCACGGCCGACGGGGCGTTGTATCTCACGCTGCACGACATGCTGGCCTGGGATCGCGGATTGCGCGCCGGAGCGATTTTGAAGCCCGACAGCTGGGCGCAGGTCTACACGCCGGCGCGGCTCAACAACGGCGAGAATTATCCGTACGGCTTCGGCTGGTGGCTCGAGACGCTCGGCGGCGCGCCGCTCTATTCCCACGGCGGGTCCTGGCAGGGGTTCAAGGCCTACATCTCGCGCTACCTGGGCGCGGACCTGTCGATCATCCTGTTCGTGAACCTGGCGGACGCAGAAACCCAGGCGATCGTCGAAGGCGTGGCCGAGATCATCGACCCCTCGCTCGCGCGGCCGGTGGAGGCCGCTGCGGGCGCGCTCTAGGGCTCCGGCAGGCCCGCACGCGATCGACTGCCGCTTTCCCGGATTTCGGTGACAGGCACCATGGTAGATTCGCGCACGACGACCCTCATGTCGGTAACCGTTGCTGGCGGCCAGCGAGCCGTGATCGAAACCGCGCACGCGATGCGTGCCGCAGGGAGACCGTTCGCCCTCGTGCTGGTCGTCCGATCCGAGGGATCGACCTATCGCAAACCCGGAGCGCTCGCGCTGGTCGGCGCCGACGGCACTCATGTCGGCGTCATCTCCGGCGGTTGCCTCGAATCCGGCGTCGAGATGCTTGCACGGGACGCCATGCAGGCCGGTGCCTCGCGACTGACGGTGTTCGACACGCGCAGCGACGACGACCTCGTCTTCGGCTCGGGATCCGGGTGCCGTGGTCGCATGCACGTGCTGGCGCTGCCCAGCGAGAGCGGGGTCGGCTCCGATCATATCGATGCGATTCTCCGCGCCGGACTCGAGCGACGTTCGCTTACCGTTTCCCTGCACGCGCTTGCCCCGGGCCTGCTCCAGGACGGCGAGGTGACGATCCTGCCGCCGCCGCAGTTGCTGGTGTTTGGCGCCGGCCCGGAAGCGCGCCCGCTGCTGCATATCGGACAGGCCCTCGGCTGGTACTGCTGGGTCGTTGATCACCGCGAGGGGCACCTGGCGCCGGAGCGTCTCGGACCGCGGGATCGAGCCATACTTCAGCGCCCGGCGGCTGCGCTGCGGATCGCCGGTCACGAACGATTTCGATGCGGCGCTCGTGATGACCCACGTCGCCGACACGGATCTCGAGGCGCTGCGCGCACTCGCGCTCACCGACGTACCGTACGTCGGATTGCTCGGGCCGCCGGCGCGCAGGGACGAGTTGCTCGCGCTGCTCGAGCCGGACGAAAGGGTAGCGCTCCGCTCCCGATTGCATGCGCCGGTGGGGCTGCCACTCGGCGGCGAAGGGCCCGAGGCCATTGCGCTCGCGATCGCGGCGCAGCTTCAGCAGACGTTCAACGCGCAGCGATGATGCCTCGCCACGCGGTCGTGCTGCTCGCCGCCGGAGGATCGCGCCGACTCGGAGAGCCGAAGCAACTCCTCGATGTCGCGGCCGAACCGCTGGCGCGTCGAGCAGCGCGCACGGCGCTCGCGACGGATCCGTCGCAGGCACTCGTCGTCCTGGGCGCACACGCGGATGCCGTGTGGTCGGCGGTGGCGGACCTGCCGCTTGCGCGAGTGGATTGTGATGACTGGGCCGCCGGACTCTCGGCGTCGATCCGCGCGGGTCTGCGAACACTGGACCCCACCGTCGACGGCGCGCTGTTCGTGCTCTGTGACCAGCCGGGGCTCACGGCATCCCATCTCCATGCCCTGGTGTCGCGGTGGCGGTCCGATCCAGAGCGTGCGACGGCCAGTGCGTATTCAGGGACCATCGGGGTTCCCGCGATCATCCCGCGGAGCTGGTTTCACGATCTGGAGTCGATGGAAGGGGATCGGGGCGCCCGCGGCCTGCTGCGGGACCGAGCGGCTGAGGTCGCGACCGTCGATGCACCCTCGCTGTCCGACGATCTCGACCTCCCGGCTGATGTCGAGCATTTGCGCGCGAGGTCAACGCGTACGCCAAATCAATGACTTGACCGACCCTTCCGTGGCAACGCCACCGCCGCGCCGCAGGCCATCAGCGCTTCATATGGACACGCTGCCCGCTTCGAATCATAATACGAACTATTCGCATTACGATTAGCATGGCCCGCCCAGGGAGTCTGTCGTGCGTAGCTCGGAGCCTGGTTGTTATTGGATGTCGTCATTGAGGACCGCCACACCCGTCGCTCTGGCCGTGGTGGCGGCATTGTCCCTGGCCGCGCCGGCGCGTGCCGTCGACGAGGCCGCCAACCAGTCCGGCTCACAGGAAGATGCTTCCGGTACGTCCAGCGAAGCGACGCTGCCCCCGGTGCGCGTGTCCGCCGAAGCGGACAGCGCGGGCGACTCGTATGTACCGACGCGCATCCGCAGCGCCACGAAGACCGACACGCTGCTGCGCGACGTCCCGCAGTCCATCACCGTCGTCACGCAACGGATGATCGCGGACACTTCGATGCAGAATATGGCGGACGTCGTCCGCTACGTACCGGGCGTCGGCATGGCGCAGGGCGAGGGCAACCGCGATACGCCGATTCTGCGCGGTAACGCTTCGACGGCGGACTTCTTCGTCGATGGCGTGCGCGACGACCTCGAATATTTTCGCGATCTGTACAACGTCGAGCGTGTCGAGGCGCTCAAGGGCCCCAATGCGATGATCTTCGGCCGCGCCGGGGCGGGCGGCGTGATCAACCGGATCACGCGCCAGGCGCAGTGGGACGCGGTGCGCGAGGTCACGCTGCAGGCGGGCTCGTGGGACCACCGTCGTGCGACGCTCGACGTCGGTAATGGATTGAGCGAAACGGTTGCGCTGCGCGTGACCGGCGTGTACGAGGACTCGGAAAGCTATCGCGACGGCGTCGAGCTCGAGCGTCAGGGCGTGAACCCGACGATGGCGCTGCGGATCGGAGAGAGCAGCCAGCTGCGCCTGGGCTACGAGTACTTCAACTACGACCGGGTCGCGGACCGCGGAGTGCCCTCCTTCCAGGGCCGGCCCGTCGACACCGACCCGTCGACCTTCTTCGGCGACCCGACGCAGAGCCCGACCGACGCGACCGTGAATGTCGCGACGGTGGTGTTCGACCACGAGTTCGCGGGCGGCGCCAGCCTGCGCAACCGGACGCTCTACGGCGACTACGACAAGTTCTACCAGAACATCTTTCCCGGCGCCGTGAGTGCCGACGGATCGACGGTGTCGATCTCGGCGTACAACAACGCGCAGCAGCGCGAGAACGTCTTCAACCAGACCGACCTGGTGTTTTCCCTCACGACAGGTTCGCTCGAGCACGAGCTGCTGACCGGCATCGAGCTCGGCCGCCAGCAGACGGACAATTTCCGTATGACCGGGTTCTTCAACGACGTCGACGCCACGGTGACGGCGCCGGTCAGCAATCCGACGATCTCGGTGCCCGTGACCTTCCGGCAGAGCGACACCGATGCCGACAACCATGTCGAGGCCAGGATCGTGGCGATCTACCTGCAGGACCAGGTGAAGCTGTCGGAGCATTTCCAGGCCGTGCTCGGTCTGCGCTACGACCAGTTCGACGTGGACTTCGACAACAACCGCACGGGCATGCGGCTCGAGAGCGACGACGACCTGGTGTCGCCGCGCGCAGGGCTCATCTACAAGCCGGTCGAACCGGTATCGCTCTACGCCAGCTACAGCGTGACATATCTGCCGCGTTCCGGTGCGCAGATGGCGTCCTTGACGCCCAGCAACACCGCGCTCGACCCCGAGGAGTACGAGAACTACGAGATCGGCGCGAAGTGGGACCTGCGGCCGGATCTCGCGCTGACCGCAGCCGTGTACCGGCTCGATCGCACGAATGTCGCGATTCCGGACCCGCTGGATCCGACTCTTTCGATCCTGGTCGACGGGCAGAAGACCGAAGGCGTGGAACTCGGCATCGGCGGGCAGATCACCGAGGCTTGGAGCGTGTTCGGCGGTTACGCCTGGCAGGATGGCGAGCTCACCCGGACTGCGTCGTCGACGCAGCAGGCGGGCGCGACACTCGCACAGCTTCCGGAGCACAAGATCTCGCTCTGGAACCGCTACCAGCTGACCCCCGCCTGGGGCGTCGGTCTCGGCCTGATATACCAGAGCGATATGTACGCCTCGACGGACAACACGGTCACGCTGCCCAGTTTCACGCGGGTCGACGCGGCCCTGTTCTACGCGCTCAACCACCGCATCCGGGCGCAGCTCAACGTCGAGAACCTGCTCGACGAGGAATACTTCGCGAACGCCCACAACAACAACAACATCACGCCGGGCTCGCCGCTCGCCGTGCGGATGGGGGTCAGCGTCGCATTCTGAGCGGGTAACCCGCCCCTCGGCTGATTCCATCCCCGTCCCGGCTGTGGTCGAATGCCGGGCGTATGGCGCGCCGAATCATCGACGCCTGGGCGCAACACCCGACCCGCCGGCATCTCGAGCAGCCGATGTTCGAGACGCTGCGTCGGTGGACGCGTGGCGCGCTGCCGCAGGGTGAGCTTCCCGTCGCCGCCACGATCGGCGCAATGGACGAGGCGGGAGTCGCGCTCTCGCTCATCAGCGCCTGGGTCGGACCGCGCGGCGACCTCATCTCGAACGACGAGGTCGCCGCATTCGTGTCACAGGCTCCGGATCGACTCGCAGGAATCGGCTCAGTGGACATCTCGCGGCCGCGGCCCGCCGTCCGCGAGATCCGGCGTTGCGTCCGTGAGCTCGGCTTCAGGGGAATACGCGTGCTGCCCTGGCTCTGGGAGCTGCCGCCCACGCACGCGCGCTTCTACCCGGTGTACGCGGAATGCTGTGAGCTGGGCGTGCCGTTCTGCACGCAGGTCGGGCACACCGGCCCGCTGATGCCGTCTGAGGTGGGTCGGCCGATTCCCTACATCGACCAGGTAGCGATCGACTTCCCGGAGCTCGTGATCGTCTGCGGGCACATCGGCTATCCCTGGACCGACGAGATGATCGCGGTCGCGACCAAGCACGCGAACGTGTACATCGACACGTCCGCGTACACCGTGCAGCGTTATCCGCCCGGCCTCGTCGCCTACCTGAAGGCGCACGGGCGCGACAAGGTCCTCTTCGGCACGAACTGGCCGATGATTACGCCGCGCAAGGCGCTCGAAGGCCTTGCGGATCTTGGCTCTGCCGGCCGAGGTCGAGGCGGCGTTTCTCGCCGCGAACGCCTCACGCGTGTTTGGACTTACCGGCGGCGGATGAAGGCCCAGGGCGATGCAGGCCCAGACCCAGTAGCGCGAGCGTCCCCGGTTCCGGAATCAGACGCGAGGCGAAACTGCCGCGCCAGGATCTCGTGGGTGCGCGTCGTCGGATGCACGCCGTCCCAGAAGAGCCACTCGTCCGGATTGCAGAGTCCGTTCTGAAGATTCTCCACGCATTGCCCGCGTGGTGTTGGTGAGCCCGAAAGCCGCCGGGTCCGCGAGCATCTGCTGAAATGCCGCGTCCGTGTCGAACAGGGTGATCTCGGCGGCGCAGCACCGCATCGAGCATCGCGAGCTGGGCGGCGAGGTTGGTATTGAACGCGATGCTGGCGGCACTCAAGCCTCGGCGCGGCGGAGTACCCGCGAAGGCGGGCGTGTTGGCGAGATTGGCGAGATTCGGAACCAGGAAGTGCTGCGCGCCGGCGGCTGCGAGAATCTGGATCGTCGTCAGGATGTTGGCGATGCCGTTCGCGATCACGTTGTCGCCGCCCGGCGAGCCAGGGACGACGCCCGGCAGCGTGCCGTCGTGCTCGCATAGAACACGTCGTTCGGGAACAGCCACACGACGAACAGCGACGTCGCCGGATCGAAGCTGTTCGAGGACGCGTAGGCCTGGAACCGCTCGAGCTGCCAGGCGGCACCGTCGTCCGCATATGCCGGGCGCAGGTGCGGCGGCACGTTGGCGTTGACCTCGTTGAAACTCTCCAGGCCGGTCGTCGCACCGCCGACGGCGAAATTCGTGCCGCCCGCCGGAGCGACGGCCGCAGCCCGCCGTCGGTGTTGTAGCAGGTTCCAGAGCTGCTCGACGGCGGTGGGGCCGTTGGAGAAGCGCCCGCCGGCATACGGAGGCGGCGGGAAGAAGTCCGCCGGGTCGCCGCGTGGACGCCTGCGGTGAGCTCGCCGCTGTTGCCGCCGTCCGACAGGCTGTCACCGAAGACGAACATGTCGCTGATCTCGAGCAGATCCGCGCGCGCGCTTGTGGGCGAGATTGCCAGCGCGGCGAGAGCAACGGCGAAGCGCATGAACGGGCGAATGGTCTTCATTTTTGGTCTCCCGCCGGCGCACGCCATTCCCGAAAACTGAGCGGCCGGCATTACGTTAATGCAAGCCGCGGACCAGTTCCGGAAACCCCAACTAAATCAACGAACAGGCAGAGCGCCCGGTGACCCGCGACCGATAATCTGTCAACTTAACCGACGGCGGTTTCGCTCAGCAGCTGGCGCAGTCGCGCGATCTGCAGGCGTCGTTCGGCGACGCGCGGATCGGCCTCGGGGTCGAGCCCCCGGTCGCGCAGGCGGCGCTTGCGAAAGGCGAGCTCGTGCTGGGCGTCGACGAGCGCCGCCGAGGCGGCGCGGTTGCGGGTGTCGATGCGCCGGGTCCGGTAGACGCGGTCGGTGAGCACCGCCTGGTACTCCTCGGGCGTGATGAATCGGCCGACCTCGTCTGCGAGCTCCTCGCGGATCACCGCACGCTCCGCGCGGCCGCTGCGCCGGATGATCCAGACCATGAGCAACGCGAACGGCAGGAAGATGAAGAGGTTGGAGAGGCTCGCCGACGCCATCGCCTGAAGCAGGCCCATGTCCGGCGGCGGTGCGACCTCGGTCGGCGGCGCCTCGCCACCCCGGGCCGCGACGAGCGCGAGGAAGAGCGGAAGCGAGTTGTTCCAGGCGTGGGCGAGCACGGCCAGCGCATACCCGGCGACCGGCGCGAGCCAGGCCAGCCAGCGTCGGCGCGTGGCCCGCGCAAGACCCAGCGAGGCGCCGAAAATCCCCGAGAACATCGCATGACCTGCCAGCCCGAACCAGGCATAGCGCATGCCGAGCTGGAAGCCGAACGGGGCGTCGCCGAACTGAACGAAGTTCTGCTGAACGTACAGCGCCGATTCGAACCAGTTGAAGCCCGCTCCGATCAGCGCACCGTAGACCAGGCCGTCGCGGACGTTGTCGAACTCCGAGCGCGCGAGCCAGAAGAGGAGCAGCAGTCCGAGTCCCTTGGTCGCCTCCTCCACGATGGGTGCGGCGAGCGGCGCGCCGATCATGAGCGTAGCTTCCGGTCCGAGCATCTCCTTGAGCGGGGCATTTCCCTCGAGCCACTGCTCGACGAAGTACAGCACCGTCGAATTGATCGGCAGCGCGAGCGTCGTCGCGATCAGGCCGCCCCACAGGAACGCGGAGGCGAAAAGCCAGGGCGACTCGCGCTCGCGCCGGTCGAGGAACCAGAGCACGGCGAGCGGCATCGCCGCCAGCAGCGACGACATGAGCAGCGCGGCGAAGAAGATGCGCGTGGCCTCCGCCCCGAGGCTGCCGACGGCCGCGCAGATGACGAGCGCAGCCAGCAGCAGGAGGACGGCGAGGCACAGGGCGGTGATGCGCGCGACCCGCGGTCGGCGCAGCGGCGAGGAGATCGCAAGACCCGTGGGGTCGCGTCGCAGCTGGATCATGAGTCACCGCCTGCCGCTTCAGCGTATCAGGAGCGCCGCGAGGCCGGCCAGCACGATGCCGGCCGCTGCGATGAGCACCGGACGACGCAGTCCCGGCGCACCCAGCGTCGAAGCCATCAGCGCCTTGACCACCGTATTCGTGAGCGCCGCGATGACAATCGATCGCACCGCGACGTCGACCTCGCCCCGGCGCGCAAGATCCGCCATCGACAGCGTGATGGCGTCGACGTCGGTCGTGCCGGCGAGCGCCGCAACGACGTAGACACCCTCGGGCGGGAAATGCTGCTGCACGATCGCCACGAGCAGCAGGACCAGCGCGAAGAGCGCCGCGAACTTCGCGGCGGAGGTCAGGCTGAACGGATTGGACAGCGGCACGTTGCCGGACTGACCGTGCGCCGCTGCACGCCGGTACATCAGCCACGCGAAGCCCGACGTTACGGCCGCCATGACGAGGAAGGGAATCGGCGAGCCGCGCGAGCAGCGCGCGATTGACGATCAGCACCATTGCCAGGACCCGCAGGAACATCACGCTCCACGCGATCAGGATGCCGCAGGCGTACGCGGGCGCCGCCTTCTCGTGGCCCTTCTCGCGGCTCTGGCGCGCGAACGCCAGGGTGATCGCCGTCGAGGAGACGAGTCCGCCGGTGAGTCCCGTCAGAGGGATGCCGCGATCCGGCCCCAGCAGTCGGACCGCGACGTACCCCACGAGGGACAACCCGGAGATCAGGAGCACCAGTAGCCAGAGCTTGTAGCGGATTGAGCGCGTCCCACGGGTCGATCGTACGGTCGGGCAGCAGCGGCAGCACGATGAAGGTGGCGGCGAGCAGGCGCACGCCCGCGTACACGTCCTCGCGGTCGAGCCGCGACACCAGGCCGTGCAACGGCTGCTTGTAGGCGAGCACGGCGGCGATGGCGACGGTGAGCGCCACGGCGATCTCGCGGTGGCCGAGCATCACCATGGCGCCGAGCAGGGTGGTAGCGACCGCGGCCAGCTCGGTCGTGAGGCCGAGTGCGTCGGGCTGCACGCGCGCGGCCGCAACGTAGCTCGCGACCACGGCGACCAGTGTGGCGAGCACCACGGCGACCAGGATCCACGGGAAGTCGAGCCGCACCGCAAGCCAGCCGCCGAGCGCACCGAGGAGGGCGAACAGGATGAAGGTTCGCAGCCCGCCGACCGACGCGTCGCCATCCGTCTGCTTGTGACGCTCGCGCTCGATGCCGAGCAGCGTGCCGATGAGGAGCGCCGCGGCAAAGTCGCCGACGGTGTCGAGGTCGAGCTCACCGACCATGAGCGATTACTTTTCCGAGACCGACCCGGCGTAGAGATCGATCACGCGTTCGAGCGCGGCGCGGCAGACCCGGCAGAACGGCACCTCGTCGCGGGTGAACATCACGCAGTCGGCCTGAGGCCGGTAGTACGCGCTCGCATCGTAGTTGGCTCCCTGAAATGCTCCGACCTGGCCGGCGTGCGGGGCGGCGCCGAGGAGCCCGGTGGCATGCGCCTGCTCCTCGCGAAAGAGTGCCGACATGTCGGCCTCGGGCCGGCGCTCCTGGCGGATCAGCTTGCGCCTCGCCTGGAAGTCGCGCTGCCCCGCCTCGAACGCGTCCTTGGGCCAGGGGGTGGGGATCGGGGCGCCGTCGGTAACCAGCGCGCGCCACTTGAGCGAGTGCGGGTCGGCGAGAGCCGTGACGTTCGCCTCCCAGGGCTCGACGACCTGCTGCACGGGCGAGTAAGCGACGGGCGAGGTGTAGTACTCGTCCGCGAGGCCGGCGAAGTGGTGGCCGAACTCGTGGACAAAGAGATAGTCCGCCCAGTCGCTCTTTGCGGCCACCGTGGAGAAGGTGTTGAAGATCCCGCCGCCGCCGTAGGTGTCGGCGTTGACCAGGATCGTCACGAACTCGTACGGTGCCCACGCGGCCACGTCGCGCAGCGCGCGATTGTCGAACGTGAGCACGTACCGCTCGGATCCGAAGGCATCATAGGAGGCGCCGACCGGCGTGCGCCGGTGCAGACCGGTCGAGGGCCGGGCGACGCCCGACTGCGCGGACGGCGGACACAGGCCCCAGACGTTGAAGTCGCGGCGCCGCGCGCGGAAGGGCTCGTGGCGGAAGAGCGCGTCGATCAGGCGCGCTGCGTCGCTCTGGAATTCTGCGCGGCAATCCTCCGCGGTGTATCCGTCGCCGATCAGGAGCAGATCGACGTGGTCCGGAGGCGCGCCGTGCTCCTCGAGCGGTAACAGGGTCTGCGCGGGGGGCTGCGCGCGGTCGACGAACATGCCGTCCGGATCGACGACCGACTCCCACAGGGTCTCGAATACCTGATTGGCGCTGCGCCGTTGCACGGCGACGCGGAACGGCGATGTCGGGCGCGGGAAGCGCAGCGATTCGTGGAAGCTCCGGTAGCTCGACTTCGCCTCGTCCGTGGTCACCCATTCGCCGAAGATTGACGAATAGCCGCGCGAGTAAAGCAGGCGGCCGCCCGGTTCGCGAACCTCGAAGCGGTATGTGCCCGTGTTGCTCTCGTCGATGGCGCGCCGCAGATCGCCCGGCCAGGGAAGCGGTTCGATCACGATGCGGTCGATCGCGACGATCTCGACCCCGAGTCCGCCGGTGTGCACGAGATCCACGCGCATCGTTGCAGGCGCGGCCGCCGCCGACGGGTCCGCGGCGTGCGAGCTCGCGCTCTGGATGAGCAGGAGCGCTGCCATGGCCGGAAGCAGCGCCAGCACGTCGAGCAGCTTAGGTGACCTGGCCATGCGTGCCGGCACGCTAGCAGAGGCGCGGACGGCTGCACAGGGTCGCGGCACCGCGGCGTAAGCTGTGCGGCGCGCAGCCTTCGGTATGATGCCGAATGTGACGTCGAAGCTCCTCTCACGCCGCGATCTCGAGTTCCTGCTCTACGAGTGGCTGGCGGTGGAGCAGCTCTGCAGCCGGCCGCGCTTCGCCGAACACACGCGCGACACCTTCGATGCCGTGCTCGCGACGGCCGAACGGATCGCGACCGAGCGCTTCCTGCCGCATCGCCGCAAGGCTGATCTCGAGGAGCCGAGCTTCGACGGCGAGCGGGTGCGGCTTCTGCCCGAGATTCAGGCAGCGCTCGCCGCATTCGCCGATGCTGGGCTGGTCGCGGCGTCCTGCGACTTCGAGCTGGGGGGCATGCAGCTTCCGGTCGTCGTGGAAAAGGCGGCCTTCGCCTGGTTCGGCGCCGCGAACGTTGCGACCACGGGTTACGCGCTGCTCACCATCTGCAATGCCAGTCTGCTGAGGGCGCACGGCACGCCGGCGCAGATCGATGCCTTCGTGCGCCCGATGCTGGTCGGGCCGGGCGATGGGCACGATGTGCCTGTCCGAGCCGCAGGCGGGATCCTCGCTCGCGGACATCGCGACGCGCGCCGAGCCCGATGGCTCGAGTCCGCTCGGTGCGCGTTTCCGACTGTTCGGCAGCAAGATGTGGATCTCGGGCGGCGAGCACGAGCTCACGGACAACATCGTGCATCTGGTGCTCGCCAGGATTCCCGGGGCGCCGCCGGGGGTGAAGGGGATCTCGCTCTTTGTCGTGCCGAGGCGACTGGTCGCGGCCGACGGCACGCCTGGAGAGCGCAACGACGTGGCGCTCGCGGGGCTCAATCACAAGATGGGCTACCGCGGCACGGTCAATACCCTGCTCAGCTTCGGAGAAGGTCGATTCCGGCCCGACGGGCGGTCGGGCGCCGTCGGTTACCTCGTGGGAGAGCCGCATCAGGGCCTCGCCCGCATGTTCCACATGATGAACGAAGCGAGGATCGGTATCGGCCTGGGCGCCGTGGCGCTGGGTTACACGGGCTACCTCGAGTCGCTCGACTACGCTCGCAACCGGCCGCAGGGTCGACCGGTCGACGCGCGCGATCCTGCCGCAGCTCCGGTCGCGATCATCGAGCACGCCGACGTGCGTCGGATGCTGCTTGCGCAGAAGGCGTATGTCGAGGTGGGTCTCGCGCTCAGCCTCTATTGCGCGCGGCTGGTGGACGAACGCAATACCGCACCGGATGCGACGGCGCGGCGCCACGCGGAGCTGCTGCTCGACCTGCTGACGCCGATCGCGAAGTCCTGGCCGTCGCAGTGGTGTCTGGCGGCCAACGATCTCGCCATCCAGGTGCACGGCGGCAGCGGCTACACGCGCGACTTCCCGGTGGAACAGCTCTACCGCGACAATCGTCTGAACCCGATCCACGAGGGCACGCACGGGATCCAGGCGCTCGACCTGCTGGGCCGGCGCGTGGCGCTGTCGGGGGGCGAGGCCTTCGAGCTGCTGTGCGCCGCGATGCGGGCGACCATCACGCGCGCGCGGACGACGGACGGCGATCATGCGCAAGAAGGCCGCACCGATCTCGCCATGCACGCGACCATGCTCGAGGCCGCCGTCGGTCGGCTGGTAGCGACGACCGGGGCGCTGCAGGCCGTGACGGATCCGGCACGACGTCTTGCCAACGCCTCGATCTACCTCGAAGCCTTCGGGCACGTGGTCGCAGCCTGGATATGGCTCGAGCAGGCGCTTGCGACGGAAGGTCGCAGCGGCGCTTTCTACGACGGCAAGCGGCAGGCCTGTCGCTGGTTCTTCCGCTGGGAGCTGCCGCGCACCGGGCCGCAGTTCGACCTTCTGGACGGCCTGGATGACACGACACTGGCGATGCGCGATGAGTGGTACTGAAACGGCGGCCCCGGGCTCGGGGATAGACGCAGCGCGGCTGGGCGCCTGGATGGCTGCGACGCTGGGCGGCGCCGCGGCACCGGTCCAGGTGACGCGCATCAAGGGTGGTCAGTCGAATCCAACCTATCTCGTCACGCGCGACGGGGAGCGGCATGTGCTGAGGCGCAAGCCGGCCGGGGCGCTGCTTCCGTCCGCGCATGCGGTCGACCGCGAGTATCGGGTGATGGCCGCGCTCGCGGGCAGCGACGTGCCGGTGGCGCGCGTGCATGCGCTCTGCGAGGACGACACCGTCATCGGCACGGCGTTCTACCTGATGGAGTTCGTCGAAGGACGCGTGCTCTGGGATCCGACGCTGCCCGGCATGGAGCCAGCGGAACGCGCACGCATGTACGAGGACATGAATCGCGTGATCGCGGCGCTGCATTCGGTCGACCCGGTCGCGGTCAGCCTCGCGGACTTCGGACGGCACGGCGAGTACATCGCGCGGCAGGTCGCGCGCTGGAGTCGTCAGTACCAGGCGTCGCAGACCGAGACGATCGACGAGATGGACCGCCTGATGGCCTGGCTGCCGGCCCACGTACCGGTCGACGACGAGACGCGCATCGTGCACGGCGACTATCGGCTCGACAACGTGATCTTTCATCCCAGCGAGCCGCGCATCGTTGCCGTGCTCGACTGGGAGTTGTCCACTCTCGGCCACCCGCTCGCGGACCTCGCGTATCACTGCATGACGTGGCGCCTTGCGCCGGACCTGTTTCGCGGCCTCGCCGGTCACGATCTGCGGGAGCTCGGCATTCCTACCGAGGTCGAGCACGTTGCGGCCTACTGCCGCCGCACCGGTCGTGCGCCCGTCGCGGCCGGTGACTGGGAGTACTACATGGTCTTCAACATGTTCCGCCTGGCGGCGATCATGCAGGGCATTGTGGCGCGTGCGCTGGCAGGCACCGCCGCGAGCGCGGAGGCGCTCGAGATGGGACGGCGCGCCCGCCCGCTGGCGGAGCTGGCCTGGCGGCAGGTCGAACGCCTGCAACCCTGAGGACGGACGCGAGCATGGACTTCACTCACAGTGAAAAGGTCACGGACCTGCAGGCGCGCGTGCAGGAATTCATGGAGGCGCATGTGTATCCGGCCGAGGCGTTGCATGCGGCCGAAGTGCAGGAGAATCGCAGCAAGGGTAATCCCTGGATCCCGACCGCGGCGATCGAGGAGCTCAAGCGGCGCGCCAAGGCACAGGGACTCTGGAACCTCTGGCTGCCGCAGTCCGAGTACGGCGCGGGTCTAACCAACCTGGAGTACGCGCCGCTCTGCGAGATCATGGGCCGGTCGGTGATCGGGCCCGAGGCCTTCAACTGCTCGGCGCCCGACACGGGCAACATGGAGGTGCTGGTCCGTTACGGCACACGGGAGCAGAAGCGCACGTGGCTCGAGCCGCTCCTCGACGGCGCGATCCGCTCGGCGTTTGCGATGACCGAGCCAGCGGTCGCCTCTTCGGATGCCACCAATATCGAGTCGCGCATCGAGCGCCGCGGCGACGAATACGTGCTCAACGGCCGCAAGTGGTGGACATCGGGCGCCGGCGATCCGCGCTGCGCGATCCTGATCTTCATGGGCAAGAGCGACCCCACGCACGCGGATCGCCACCGCCGGCAGTCGATGATTCTCGTGCCACGCGACACCGACGGTGTCACGGTCGTGCGGCACCTGCCGGTGTTCGGCTATGACGATGCGCCGCACGGACACTCGGAGGTGAACTTCAAGGACGTCCGCGTGCCCGCGTCGAACCTGCTGCTGGGCGAGGGCCGCGGCTTCGAGATCGCGCAGGGGCGCCTCGGGCCCGGCCGCATCCACCATTGCATGCGCCTGATCGGCGCCTCGGAACGCGCGCTGGAGGCGCTCTGCAGGCGCGCCTCCGCGCGCACCGCGTTCGGCCGCAAGCTGTCGGAGCAGGGCGTCACGCGCGAGAGGATCGCGGAGGCGCGGATCATGATCGACCAGGCGCGTCTCCTGGTGCTCAATGCGGCCTGGAAGATGGACGTGGCCGGAAACAAGGCCGCGCAGAACGAAATCTCCATGATCAAGGTCGTCGCACCAGGCGTCGCGTGCCAGGTTCTCGACTGGGCGATCCAGGTGTTCGGCGCGGCGGGCGTCAGCGACGACTTCGGCCTTGCCTATGCGTATGCCAGCGCACGCACCCTGCGCCTCGCCGATGGTCCCGACGAAGTTCACCGAAACCAGATCGCAAAGTTCGAGCTCGGCCGCCACACCGGCCCGGCGCCGGATCCGACGGCGCGCCCGCCGGGTCACGGCGCGTGAGGGTCAGCGGAAATTCGGCTCCGAGCCGGTTTTCCGGCTAGACTGCGGAGCAGCTTGGCGGGCCGGGGGGCTTGAGCACAGATGCGGCAATTGCGCGGTGAGGACGCACAGTTTGTCTACGCGGACAACGGACACGCCAATTCCAACCTGACGCTCGTCTCGATTTACGATCCCTCCACGGCCGTCGATGGGCAGGTTCATTTCCAGGGCCTGCTGAAGCACATCGATCATCGTCTGCACCTGTCCCCGATCTTCCGGCAGAAGCTGCTGCACGTCCCGCTCGAGCTCGATCACCCCTACTGGATCGAGGACGAGCGCTTCGACCTCGAATATCACGTGCGCCACGTCGCCCTCCCGAAGCCGGGTGACTGGCGACAGTTCTGCATCCAGGTCTCGCGCATCCATGCGCGCCCGCTCGACATGTCCCGGCCGCTCTGGGAGCTCTACCTCGTCGAAGGGCTGGACGCCTTCCTCGATCTGCCGAAGTCGAGCTTCGCGATCCTGGCCAAGATTCATCACGCGGCGATCGACGCGAATGCCGGCGCAGAGATCACGACCCTGCTCCACGACACGACGGCTCGGCCGCCCGCGCTCCCGCCGCCCGCGCCCTGGTTCCCGGAGACGCCGCCGGGCACGCTCGCGCTGCTGACGCGCGCGGCGCTGCACAACGTGATGCAGCCGCTCAAGGTCGCCGCGCCGCTCGCGCGGATGCTGGGCCGCCTGAGTCCGGCCGTGCTCGGCTCGCTGGGCGACGCCTGGCTGCATCCGGAGCGCCGGCCGGTCACGCGCTTCAACTCCGTCGTGTCACCGCATCGCGTATTCGAGACCCGGCGTTTCACGATCGAGGAGTTCAAGCGGATCCGCGGTCTCGTCCCCGGTGCCACGGTCAACGACGCTGTGCTCGCGGTCTGCGGCGGCGCGCTCAGACGCTACCTGCAGCGGCACGAGGAGTTGCCGGCGCCGAGCCTGGTGTCGATCGCGCCGGTCTCGCGCCGCAACGGCGAAGGCGGCGGCCGCGGCTACAGCCTGCTGCATGTGCCGCTGCGCACCGACATTGACGATGCCGTCAAGCGGTTGCGCTCGATCAAGGACTTCGTCGCCAATGTCGAGGATCGCGACCTCGCGGTGAGCGCACGCGAGCTCACCGATATCCGCAAGCACGCGCCTGCGGCGTCGCTCGCGCTCTCCGCGCGGCTGATGGCCGGCTCGGCCCTGAGCTTCGGACATCGCGCGCCGGTCGCGAGCTGCACGATCACCAACGTCCCGGGTCCCGCGATTCCGCTCTTCCTCGACGGCGCGCGCATGACCTACTTCTCGGCGATCATGCCGATCTACGACGGTATGGGACTCGTGATCGCGGTGACGAGCTATGACGGGCGGATCATCATCTCGCCGACCTCATGCCGCGAGCAGATGCCGGACCCCGAGTTCTTCGCGCTGTGCATCCGCGACAGCTTCCAGGAATACCTGCATCTCGCAGACCGGCCGAGGAAGCGACCGTCGAAGCCGGCGCGTACGCGCAAAGGTCCCCGCGCGAAACCTTCGGTGTCCCGCCGGCGCCGCGCGGCCTGAGCCGTCAGTGCCCGTCCGCCCGAGCGGCGGCGCGCGCATAGAGCGCTCCCACGAAACCGTCAGGCTCGAACGGCTGCCACGAGCCTTCGGGCTGCGCCAGCCGGTCGGCGAGCACCCACATCACGGCCGCGTTGAAACCCAGGCCGAGGTGGCTGCCCGGCACCCAGATGTTCTCGTGCTGCCCATCGCGGCCGTCGATCCGCGCCGCGTCCGGCGGCACGATGCCGTCGGTCGTCGAGTAGAGGCAGGCGGAGGGTACGGGCGGCGGGGAGCGGAGCAACCGTGCGCGTACGTTCGAGACGTGCGCCACCGGGCCCATCGGATGTGCGAAATAGCGATACAGCGCCTTGACCGGCAAAGGCACCTGGTCGGTGCCCGCGACGCGCATCGGGCCGCCGAGCGAGACGACGCCGCGTACGCATTCCGGCGCGCAGTGTGCTGCGTAGAAGGCGTAGACACCGCCCAGGCTCCAGCCGACCAGGCTGACCTTGCGGCCCTGCGTGTGATGCATGTGACGCAGCTTCTGTTCGAGCGCCTGCGTGAACTTGCGCTGGAAGCCGGTGTTCTGCCCGAATCCCCAGGTCTCGACGTGATAGCCGCGGGTCCGCAGGAAGACGCGCAGCCCGACCAGCGTTCCATCCGACGCAGCGAACCCCGGCACGAGGAGGACCGGGTGGCCGTCGCCTCGCGGGGTGGCCTGCAGAATCGGCAGCCAGAACGGCAGGCTCGCCATCTCGAGCAGGCCGCGTCCTTCGAGCAGCGTGTAGATGAGTTTCGGCGGGCGCGCGGTGTTTGCGGCTTTTCGGCGTCGTCGTTGCACTGCAGCAAGCTTAGCGCGGAGCGAGATGCCGCGGTAGCGGCGAACGGTGTCGCGGGCGGGACGAGATCTACGACGGTGCGGCATTGTCCGGCCGCTGATTCGGCGCGGCTTCCGTGGTCGCGGTCGAATTGCGCGTCCAGACGACCGGGCAATCCGGGTGGTCGAGCACCTCGCCCTCGGCGACCGTGGCGTGATGCGGCTTCTGCGGGACACCGCGGCGCAGCCGATAGCGTGCATCGTCGCCGCAGTAGCGCACCGACAGCGCGCGCCGTCGCATCGTTGGCGAGGTATTCGCGGCTGCACCGTGCAAGGTGCGGCAATGATGCACGGTGAAGTCGCCCGGCTCCATGTCGAACTGCAGGATCACGCGGTTGCGCCGATCCGCGTGGAAATCCGGGACGACTTCGCCTTCGGTGCCCTCCATCGGGAGGTCGCTCACGAAGTGATTTGGACGGTACTGTCGGCCCCAGCGATGGCTGCCCTTGATGAACTGCAGCCCGCCGTTGACTTCGGTCACGGGGTCGACCGGCAGCCACGACGTACAGACCTGATCGCCCTCGACATGGAAGTACGAGATGTCCTGGTGGAAGAAGGTCTTGTCGGCAGTGCCCGGCTCCTTGATCAGGATGCTGTCCTCGTAGAGGTTGATCTTGGCCGTGCGCAGCACCGCGGCCACGAGGCCGGGCAGCGGCGATTCGCAGGCGAAGCGGCGCAATCCGTCGAAATGGCGCCAGGAATCAGTTCCCGAATAGAAGCGTCCCGCAACCGAGCCGCCCGAGCCATGGCCGGCGGGGCGACGGTGGCGCGTCGAGCGCGCGACGTCTTCGCCGTACTGCGTCAGATCGAAGCGCTGCGGCGATGTGAGCCATTCCTCCATCGAGCCGGCAACGAGCTCAACCCACGCAAGCGGCAGCGCCTCTCGCAGGCAGACGACGCCGTCGCGCCAGAACGTCTCGATTTCTTCGTCGGTGACCCGGCGCATGACACCTACACTAACCGAAGAATCAGAAACCGGGCACCTGCTAAGATCGCCGCGTGGCGGGCACAGGGCGCAGGCGTAAATCGGCGGGTTCGGGTCTCAGGCAGCTTGGCGCGGCCACACCGGTGCCGTCATCACCCGAGGCGGCGGTGCTCGAACGCGTGCCGCACCCGCACCCGCGCAAGCTCTGCCTCGTGCGATTGACGGCGCCGGAATTCACCTCGCTGTGCCCGGTCACCGGTCAGCCCGATTTCGCACACCTGGTGATCGACTACGTTCCGCGCCGGTGGATCGTCGAGAGCAAGTCGCTCAAGCTCTACCTGCAGTCCTTCCGCAACCACGGCGCGTTTCACGAGGACTGCACGCTCGCGATCGCCGGCCGCCTGTTCGAGTTCCTGGCTCCGCGCTGGCTGCGCATCGGCGGATACTGGTATCCGCGCGGCGGCATGCCGATCGACGTGTTCTGGCAGAGCGGGCGGCCGCCTGCCGGCTTGTGGGTGCCGGAGCAGGGCGTGGCGCCGTACCGCGGGCGAGGCTGACTCGACCTGAGTTTTCTTTGCGAGGATTGAATCGATGACATCGCATCGCGCGCAGGTTCGACTGCGCCTGGCGTCCAATCTGCGCGGCCGCGCCGGCCACCTGTTTCTTTCCGCCTGTGTTCTGCTTGCAGCGACGGGCGTGCGGGCGCAAGGCACCGCGACTCCGGCGATGCCGGCCACCCCACCCAGCGCCGCGAAGCAGGCCGCGATCCAGTCGGTCGAGCGGCATCGCCCGGAGCTGATCGAGCTGTCCGACCGGATCTGGGCGTATGCCGAGATCGCGCTCGAGGAGCACCGTTCGTCGAAGGCGCTGGCCGATTACGCCGAGCAGCAGGGCTTTCGCGTCGAGCGCGGGATCGCGGGCATGCCGACCGCGTTCCTTGCCTCGTTTGGCAGCGGTCGGCCAGTCATCGGGATCATGGGCGAATACGACGCGCTGCCCGGCCTGTCCCAGAAGGCGCAACCGAGCAAGCTGCCCCTCGTCGAGGGCGCGGCCGGACACGGTTGCGGTCACAACATGTTCGGCGCCGCGAGCCTTGGCGCGGCGATCGCAATAAAGGAGCAGATCCAGGCCGGCAAGCTCGACGGCACGATCCGCTTCTACGGGACGCCAGCCGAGGAAGACATCGGCGGCAAGACCTATATGGCGCGCGACGGTGTGTTCGACGACGTCGACGTCATGCTGGCCTGGCATCCGGGCGACGAGACCAAGGCGGACATGGACAGCAGCCAGGCCATGGTCGACCTCGCTATCGAGTTCCGCGGACGCGCCGCGCACGCGGCGAACGATCCCTGGAATGGTCGCAGCGCACTGGATGCGCTCGAGCTCTTCACGCACGGCGTGAACCTGATGCGCGAGCACATCAAGCCAAGCTCGCGTCTGCACTACACGATCGTCGACGGTGGCGATGTGCCGAACGTCATCCCGGAGTATGCGAAGGTGTCGCTGTGGGCGCGTGACTGGCAGCGCGCGGAGGTCGAGAGCCTGCTCGCGCGGCGTGCGCCTGCTCGCCGAAGGCGCCGCCACGATGACGGAGACGACCTCGACCGTGACGGTGAAGGCGGGCAGCTGGGAAGTCCTGCCGAACCTCGCAGGCGCGCGTCTGCTGCATGCAAACCTCGAGCGGCTCGGCGCCGCCGACTACACCGACGACGAGCAGGCCTTCGCGCGCGCAATCCAGCGCGCGACCGGCGTGGCGGAAGCGGGTATGGACACGCGCATCCAGCCACTCGAGGGCCAGGAGGCTGAAGGTGGGTCGACCGACGTCGGCGACGTGAGCTGGGTGGTGCCGACGCTCACGCTTACGGTCGCGACCTCGCCGAAGGAGGCGCCGTGGCACGCCTGGCCGGTGGTCGCCACCGGTGGCATGTCGATCGGTCACAAAGGACTGACTCTGGCGGCCAAGGTACTCGCCGCGACGATGGTCGATCTCTACGAGCAGCCTGATGCCGTTGCCGCCGTACGTGCCGATTTCGAGGAAAGGAAGGGTGACACGGTCTTCAAGGCCTACCTCCCGGATGGCCCGCCGCCGGTCCCGAAGAGCTCGGATCCGGCCAAGTAGTCTTTCGCAGTAAATCAGCTCTGAGCCGAATTTTCTTTAGCTTTCAATCAAGTGCTTACAAGTGAAACTTCAGGGACGGATGAGACTGTCGGCGGCCGCAGGGGGCTGCTATAGTCGCCGCCCTCCGAAACGATCGACGGTCTCAAGGGGACGCGTCGTTCGGGCTGGCCCATGGTGGCTCGCGTCGGATCCCCCGCGACGGTTCGCCGTAAACCCCGTCAGGCCCGGAAGGGAGCAGCGGTAGCGGCAGCGCCGGGTGCCGGGGGTATTCTGGCGCGGGCCGCCTCCCAATCGAGCGGCAGGAACAACGCGCCCGACATGAGCTATCTGGTTCTCGCCCGCAAATGGCGCCCGCGCCGGTTCGACGAGCTCGTCGGCCAGGAACACGTGCGCCGCGCGCTCGCCAATGCGCTCGACACCGGCCGCATCCATCACGCGTTCCTGTTCACCGGTACGCGCGGCGTCGGCAAGACGACGATCGCGCGCATCTTCGCCAAGTCCCTCAACTGCGAACGCGGCGTCTCCTCGACGCCCTGCGGCGAGTGCGGCGCCTGCAAGGACATCGACGCCGGTCGATTCGTGGATCTGCTCGAGGTCGATGCGGCCTCGCGCACCAAGGTCGACGACACGCGCGAGCTGCTCGACAACGTCCAGTACTCGCCGGCGCGCGGGCGCTACAAGGTGTACCTCATCGACGAGGTGCACATGCTGTCCGCGCATTCCTTCAATGCGCTCCTCAAGACGCTCGAGGAACCGCCGCCGCACGTCAAGTTCCTGCTCGCGACTACGGATCCGCAGAAGCTGCCGATCACGGTCCTCTCGCGCTGCCTGCAGTTCCATCTGCGCCGGCTGCCGCATGCGCAGATCGTGGAGCGGCTGACGCAGATTGCGCAGGCGGAGCAGGTGGAGTTCGAGCCGGGCGCGCTCAAGGCGATCGCGCGCGGTGCGGAAGGCAGCATGCGGGATGCGTTGTCGCTGCTCGACCAGGTGCTCGCTTTCGGCGGCGGGCGCGCGCTCGAGGCTGAGGCGCGCGCACTTCTCGGCACGCTCGATCGGCGCCACGTCGAGGCCATCCTCACGGCGCTCGCGGCCAGCGACGGCCACGCGCTCATGAAGTGCGTCGCCGCGCTCGATGAGCGCGCGCCGGATTACCATCAGGCTCTCGGTGAGCTCGCCGGCGCGCTGCAGCGCATGGCGCTGCTGCAGGCGCTGCCGGACCTCGAAACCGATCCGGACAATGAGGACGGGGACCTGGCCGCACTCGCAGCGCGGTTCGCGCCGGAGGACCTGCAGCTCTGCTACCAGATCGCGATCATGAGCCGCCGCGACCTGGACTACGCGCCGGACGCGCGAGGCGGTTTCGAGATGGCGTTGCTTCGGATGCTGGCGTTCAAGCCGGCGTCGGTCGCGGAATCCGGGCGCGCGGCGCCGGCGGGGGCGGCGACGCCGACAGCTGCGGCTCGGCCCGGCCGGACGCCGTCGCCTGCGACCGCCGCGGGCGAAGGTGACTGGCTGGCGATGGTGGCCGCGCTCGACCTGCAGGGTCCAGCGCGCCAACTCGCGAACCACTGTGTCCTCACCGGGCGCAGTGGCGACGTGCTGCGTCTCCGGCTCGACCGGGTCCGGCGAGATGTTCCGCCGGCCACAGCTCGAGCAGAAGCTCGCGCAGGCCTTGAGCGAACAGCAGGGCCGGACGGTGCGCCTCGAGATCAGCCTGAGCGACACGGCGGAGGACACGCCCGCACGCCGCCAGGCGCAGGTCTCCGACGAGCGGTTGCGCGCGGCGGAGGAGGCGATCGAGGCCGACCCGGCAGTGCGCGCGATGCGCGAGGTCTTCGGCGCGACGGTGCAGCCCGGCTCCGTCAAGCCGCTCAACTGACATCCATCCACACCGGGGCGAGGCACACACGATGAAGGGCGGTCTGGGTAACCTGATGAAGCAGGCGCAGGCGATGCAGGCGACCATGCAGAAGGCGCAGGAGGAGATCGCCGCCATGGAAGTGACGGGCGAGGCCGGCGGCGGCATGGTCAAGGTCACGCTCAACGGTCGTCACGAGGCACGGCGCGTGCAGATCGATCCATCGGTGCCTACCGACGATCGGGAGATGATCGAGGACCTGGTCGCCGCAGCGATCAACGACGCCGTCCATCGCGTCGAGAGCGTGACGCAGGAGAAGATGTCCTCGCTCATGGGCGGGATGAACCTGCCGCCGGGTATCAAGCTGCCGTTTGGCGGCTGACCACGCCCGATGATCTATCCGCCGTCGCTCGGCCGCCTGATCGAGGCGCTGCGCTGCTTGCCCGGCGTGGGTCCCAAGTCGGCTCAGCGGATGGCGTTCCACCTGCTCGAGCGTGAGCGCGATGGCGGCCGCGAGCTCGCACTGGCGGTCACCGGCGCGATCGACGGGCTTGGTCACTGCCGGCGCTGCAGGATGTTCGCCGAGGGCGAGCTCTGTCCCATGTGTGCCTCCCCGCAGCGCGACCGCAGCCTGCTGTGCGTAGTGGAGTCCCCCGCGGACGTCGTCGCCATCGAGCAGTCGGCGAGTTACCGCGGCTGCTACTTCGTGTTGATGGGCCACCTGTCGCCGCTCGACGGCATCGGACCGCACGAGATCGGCATCGATGCATTCGAGCGGCTGCTGGGCGAGGGCGAGGTGTCCGAGGTGATCCTCGCCACCAATCCGACGGTGGAGGGCGAGGCCACGGCGCATTTCCTCAGCGAGCTCGTCGCCCGCCACGGGCTGCGCGCGTCGCGGATCGCGCACGGCGTCCCGGTCGGCGGGGAGCTCGAGTACGTGGACGGCGGCACGCTCGCGCACGCGATCGCCGGCCGTCAGCGCTTCGGCTCAGAGCCAGATTAGCGTCGTGTAATCTGGCTCTGAGCCGAATTCATGAAGCAGACGCGACGGGGGTTTCTGACGGGTGTCGGGCTGGCCGCGGCGGGCGTGACGGCGCTCCGCGCAGCGCCCACCGCAGCGCTCGATCGTCGCGACGTGCCCGGCTGGGACGGCGAGACGGACGTGATCATCGTCGGCTCGGGCGCGGGCGGCATCTCTGCGGCGATCGAGGCACGCCGCGCAGGCGCCGACGTGCTCGTGCTCGAGCTCTTCCACATTCCCGGCGGCTCCTCCAGCCTGTCGGGTGGCGTGTGCTACCTGGGCGGCGGCACGCCGCTGCAGAAGGCGCTCGGCTTCGAGGACACGCCCGAGGACATGTATCGCTACCTGATCGATGCGGGTGGTCCATACGCGCCGGCCGACAAGATCCAGCTCTATTGCGAGCGGAGCCTCGAGCACTATGACTGGCTCGTGGGCAACGGCGTCGAGTACGCGCCGGTGTACTCGGACGAGAAGGAGCTCGCGCATCACGCCGCCTCGCTCTATCACTCCGGCAGCGAGCGCAACCATCCGTATCGGGACCGCGTGCGGCCCGCGCCGCGCGGTCACGTGCCGCCCGCGGTGAACATGATGGGCGGTCGCCGGCTCATGGAGAGCCTCCTTGGCTCGGCGGAAAAGCAGGGCGCGCCGGTTTCCACCCGTGTCGCGTGCGAGCGCCTCGTGACCGAGTCCGATGGCACGATCGCCGGGGTCGCCATTCGTGCGGACAGCGAGCGACGACACCTGCGCGCGCGCCGTGGCGTCGTGCTCGCCGCAGGCGGATTCATCCACAACCCGGAAATGCTCAAGCGCCATGCACCCGAGCTCTACCCCTGCTCGGGCCACTGGGGCCGCGCCGGCGACCTCGGGATGGGCATCCGGATGGGCATGGGCGTGGGCGGTAACGTGCTGCGCATGCATCATGGCTTCGCCGTGCTGCCGCTGTATCCGCCGGAGAACGTCCTGAAGGGCGTTGCGGTCAATCGCCTCGGCCAGCGCTGCATCGCCGAGGATGCGTACTACGGCGCGATCGGCCATGAGTTCCTGTACAACCAGGGCGGACGCGGCTGGCTGATCGTCGATGCCGATTGCGACTATCCGGGACCCGATGCGCGCGTGGTCGTGGCGGCGCAGGCGGGCGACCTGGGCACGCTCGGTCGGGCGCTGGGATTCGCCCCCGGCGCGCTCGAGGCCACCGTCGACTTCTACAACCGCCATGCGCGCGAGGGGCGCGATCCGCTGCTCGGCAAGAGCCCGGCGTTCCTGGCGCCGCTCGCGCGACCGCCGTTCAAGGCCTACGATCTCGGCGTCGAGAAGGCGTTCTACGCCGTTCACACCTTCGGCGGCCTCGAGACCTCGCTTTCGGGCGAGGTGATCGACGTCTGGGGCGAGCGCATTCCCGGGCTGTATGCGGCCGGACGGACCTCGGCCGGAATCCCGGCGGCGCCGTATCACGCGAGCGGGCTGTCGATCGGAGACAGCACATTCTTCGGGCGTCGCGCCGGGGCTGCGGCGGCCGCGCGGAGGGCGTGAATTGCGGGGTGCCGTACGCTCGATCGCGCTGCTGTTCGCCATGGTCGCCGTCGGAGCGCGGCGGGCGCAGCGCTTCCCGCGGGCGACGCGGAGCGCGGCCGCCAGGTCTTTCAGCCCTGCCGCACCTGTCACTACCCGGAACCCGGCTTCGGCAACTACAACGGCCCGAGCCTCAATGGGATCTTCGGTCGCAAGGCCGGTACGCGCGAGGGATTCGCCGGCTACTCGACGACGCTGCGGGACGCCGGGTTCGTCTGGACGCCCGAACTGCTCGATGCCTGGCTCGCGAGCCCCGGCGAGTTCCTCGCGGATTCGACGATGATCTTCGTCGGCATTCCGGACCCGCAGGCGCGCGCCGACCTGATCGCCTATCTGCAAACCTTCTAGGGTGCCGGGTCGCAGTTTCGCAGTTGTTGTACGTACTGTGCCCTCTCACAGTTTCATCGTTATTGGGTGCAAGTCCAACAACTGCGAAACTGCGACCCGGCACCCTCCCCCCGGCTCAGGTCTTCTGACCCGCAAGGAAGAGCCACGTCTCGACGACGGTGTCCGGGTTCAAGGACATGCTCTCGATTCCCTGGTCGACCAGCCAGCGGGCGAGCTCGGGATGATCGGACGGCCCCTGGCCGCAGATGCCGATGTACTTGCCCGCCTTGCGGCAGGCCGCGATCGCCATCGCGAGCATCGCCTTGACCGCCTCGTCGCGCTCGTCGAAGAGCCGCGCCATCACCGCGGAATCGCGATCGATCCCGAGCGTGAGCTGCGTCATGTCGTTCGAGCCGATCGACATGCCGTCGAAGTACTCGAGGTATCGCTCCGCGAGCACGGCGTTGGTGGGCAGCTCGCACATCATGATGACCTTGAGCCCGTCCTCGCCGCGCCTGAGCCCGTTCGCGGCCAGCAGCTCGACGACCTGGGCCGCCTCCGCGAGCGTGCGCACGAAGGGCACCATCACCCACACGTTGGCGAGTCCCATCTCACCACGGACGCGCTTGAGCGCGCGGCACTCGAGCTCGAAGCAGGGACGGAAGCTCTCGTCGACGTAGCGCGAGGCGCCGCGAAACCCGAGCATCGGGTTCTCCTCGACGGGCTCGTAGCGCCGCCCGCCGATCAGGTTCGCGTATTCGTTCGACTTGAAGTCCGACAGGCGCACGATCACCGGCTCGGGCGCGAACGCCGCGGCGATCGTGCCGATGCCCTCGCAGAGCTTCTCGACGTAGAACCCGACCGGGTCCGCGTAGCCCGCCATCTGACGCCGGATCGTGTCCTTGAGGTCGGCGTCGAGCGCGTCGAACTCGAGCAGCGCACGCGGGTGCACGCCGATCATCCGGTTGATGATGAACTCGAGACGGGCGAGGCCGACGCCGCGGTTCGGGATGCCGGCGAAATCGAACGCCCGGTCCGGGTTGCCGACGTTCATCATGATCTTGACCGGCACTTTCGGCAGCGCATCGAGCTCGATCCGGGTCTGGTCGAAGTCGAGCTGCCCGTCGTAGACGTATCCGGTGTCGCCCTCGGCGCACGATACCGTCACCGGCTGGCCTTCGCGGATGACGTGCGTGGCGTCGCCGCATCCGACCACCGCCGGGATGCCGAGCTCCCTGGCGATGATCGCGGCATGACAGGTGCGCCCGCCGCGGTTCGTGACGATCGCGGCGGCGCGCTTCATGACCGGCTCCCAGTCGGGATCGGTCATGTCGGCGACAAGCACGTCGCCGCTCTCGACGCGCGACATCTCGCGCACGTCGCGGATGATGCGCGCGGGGCCCGCACCGATGCGCTGGCCGATGCTGCGGCCGCTCGCCAGGACCTTCGAGCGGCCCTTGAGCGTGTAGCGCTGCACGACGCGCCCGGCGCGGCTCTGCACCGTTTCGGGACGCGCCTGCAGGATGTAGATCCGGCCCGTTTCACCATCCTTGCCCCATTCGATGTCCATCGGGCAACCGTAATGCTCCTCGATGACCAGCGCCTGCCGGGCGAGCTCGAGCAGGTCGGTGTCATGCAGGCAGAAGCGCATGCGATCGGACTCGGGGACGTCGACCGTCATCACGCGGCGGCCGCTCGCGTCGCCCGGCGGCGCGTATACCATCTTGAGCGCCTTGCCCCCCAGCGTGCGTCGCAGGATCGGCGCCTTGCCGGTGCGCAGCGCAGGCTTGTAGAGGTAGAACTCGTCGGGGTTGACGGCGCCCTGGACCACGGTCTCGCCCAGGCCCCAGGACGCCGTCACGAACACCACGTCGCGGAAGCCCGAGTCGGTGTCGAGCGTGAACATGACGCCGCTCGCGCCAAGGTCGCTGCGCACCATGTGCTGGATGCCGGCGGACAGCGCGACCTGCGAGTGATCGAACCCCTGGTGCACGCGATAGGCGATCGCGCGGTCGTTGAAGAGCGAGGCGAACACCTCGTGCACCGCGCGCACGACGGCGTCGGCGCCGCGGACGTTGAGGAACGTTTCCTGCTGGCCGGCGAAGGAAGCCTCGGGGAGGTCCTCGGCGGTGGCCGAAGAGCGCACGGCGACCGCGGCGTCGGCGCCGCCTTCGCCCATCGCCGTGTAGCCCGCAACGATCTCCTGCTGGAGCCGCGCCGGGAAAGGCGTCGCGAGGATCCACTCGCGGATCCGGGCCCCTGTCGCCGCGAGCCGGACCACGTCGTCGACGTCGAGGCCCGCGAGCTCGGACTGCGACGCGGCCGGCGAGACCGTCGTGCGCGAGGAAGTCGCGGTAGGCGTCGGCGGTCGTCGCGAATCCACCCGGCACGGTCACGCCCAGCGACGCGAGACCGGCGATCATCTCGCCCAGCGAGGAGTTCTTCCCGCCGACCTCGGCGACGTCGTGGCGGCCCAGCCGTGCGAAGGGAATGGTGTACGGGCGCAAGCCGGATCCCCTTGCTAGCTCAACGTGGGAGATGAAAGACTGCGCGTGCGTTGCGCCGCTCGAGGACACTTATGCAGATGAGCCGCAGAACCGTCTTCTTCGTCTCGGACCAGACCGGCGTGTCCGCCGAAACGATGGGGCACAGCCTGCTCACGCAATTCGACGGCCTCGAATTCAGACAGGTGACTCTGCCATTTATCTCCACCGTTGACAAGGCAGAGGAAGTCGTGCGGAAGATCAACGCGACCGCAGTCGCGGACGGTCAGCGGCCGATCGTGTTCAGCACGCTTGTCCGCGAGGACCTGCGCAGCGTGCTCCGGCGCGGCAACGCGCTGCTGCTGGACTTCTTCGCGGCGTTCCTGGGCTCGCTCGAGGGCGAGCTCGCCGTCAAGTCCTCGCAGCGCGAAGGACGCGCACACGGCATGGCGGATCTTCAGGCCTACGCGACGCGCATCGACGCGACCAACTTCGCGCTCGCCGCGGACGACGGCGCAGTGACGGCGGATTATGCGCGCGCGGATGTGATACTCATCGGCGTGTCGCGCTCGGGGAAGACCCCGACCTGCATCTACATGGCGATGCAGTACGGGATCTTCGCCGCCAACTATCCGTTGACCGAAGACGACTTCGAGGGCAAGCAGCTCCCGGCGCCGCTGCGTTCGCAGACCGCGAAGCTCTTCGGGCTCACGATCGCGCCGACGCGGCTGCAGCAGATCCGCAACCAGCGGCGGCCCGGCAGCCGATACGCGTCGCTGTCGCAGTGCGAGTACGAAGTGCGCTCCGCGGAAGGCCTGTTTCAGCGCTTCGGCATACCGCACCAGAATACGACGGAGTCCTCAATCGAGGAGATCGCGAGCCGCATCATCGACCGCAAGGGCATAGAGCGCCGGCTGCGTCCCTGAACGCACCCGTCGCCGTGTGCCGCGCTTCACGGTTGCCCGAAAACGCTGTGCTATAGTCGATGCATGATCGTCGACAGCCAGTGCGTCACCACGTGGCACGCTCGGCCGGTTAGTTTCGTCAGCTTGATGACGCTGTACGAAAGCAACTACATCCGGCTGCGCCGGCTCGCGGGTGACGTTCGCCAACTGTCGGGCGAGCTCAAATCCAGGGTGCCCGGCGAATGCGACCTGCACCTGGTCGTGGTCGAGCACAGCCGGTATACGTCGATACTGCGCATGACCCACGTGTTCGAGGAATCGGCCGGTCCCGTGGCGGATCCCGACCTCGAGCTGCGGGTGTATCACGACGCACGTCTCGCCGAGGCGAGCGGTTGCGGCCGCTGGGTAACGCACCCGGCGCTGCGTCATATCCGCTCCTCGCTGTCGGCGGCGCTGGGCGAGCGGTGGCTGCGCAACATGATGCTCAACAAGTGGCTCGACTACTGCGCGGATCGCGGGCACGAGTTCGTCCGCCAGGCTGGCATCGCGGGTCGCTTGATGCATGGGTCTGTCTGACGACTGGCGCCGCCTCGTCGCGGCGCTCACCGGCCGGCCGGACACGGCCGAGGAGGCGCGTCTCGCCGCGTTGTTCCAGAACCGGGCCGAACTCAAGAAGGAGCTCAGCTCGCTCGACGACGAGCGTCACCGGTTGCTCGACCGGCTGAAGCTGCAGGAAGGCTCGACCATGCGCGTCGAGGAGCAGCTCGAGCAACTCGAGCAGTACCTCGGGCGTCCCGAGGAAGGCCAGAATTGCCTCGCCTACTTCCAGCTTCGGGCCGTCTGGCGGTCCGCGTCACGCAGGCTCGAGCAGTTCGCAACGGAGCTCGCGCGCCAGCAGAAGGATCGCGAGCGCAAGCAGCAACTCCTGGACTTCGAGCGCAGCAAGCGCAATCGACTGGACGACGTGGACCGCGAGCTGTACGAGGCGCGAATCGTCGCGGACCAGCTCGAGGCGGAGCAGTCCGCCGACCGGGAGCGGCTCGCCGCGCTGCGCGGTTTCTGGAACCATTTCCGGCGACGTCGCCTCGAGCAGTCGATTGCCGGCCGGCAGCTGCAGCTCGACGCGGCGCGGATGTCGCTCACCGATCTCGGGGACCGGCGCCACGCAGTCGCTTCCGAGGTGCCGCCGCTCTTCGAGGGAGTGAGTCTCGAGGGCCGCCGCGCCGTCAACCTGGCCGTGATCGCCTGCGCGGAGGGTCTCTGCGAGCGGCTTTCGGGTGCGAACCTGGCGCTGCGCGCCCGTCAGGCGACACTGACACGTGTCTATGACGCGGATTTCGGCGGCGACGCACAGAGCGCTGCGCTGATCCAGGCCACGACGCGCGCGCTCAGGGACCTCGAGGCGATGCAGGACGACCTCGCCGACATCAAGCGCCGCTCGGACCGGCTGCGGGGCGCGGCCGCTTGGCGCGGTCCCGGTGACACGATCCCGCTGCAGGAAAGCGTCGGTCCCGTGGATCGGACGCAACTCGATCAACGTGCTGCTCGACGAGTACTTCGACATCCAGAAGCACCTGCTCGACTGAATCGGCTCAGAGCCAGATTACGGGCGATCAATCTGGCTCTGAGCCGAATTTCTCGAGCCGAATTTCTCGTCCGGGTTGCGGAGCACGAGCACGTTTCCGACCAGCGACAGCGCGATGCCCGCCACCGTCAATGCCTGCCAGTGGAAGCCTTCGAACACGGCGGACACGAGCAGCGCGACGATCGGCACCATGACGCCGACATAGCCCGCACGCGCGGCGCCGATGCGGCCGAGCAGGGTCAGGTAGGCGGTGAAGGCCAGGATCGAGCCGAACACGACCAGGTAGAGCAGCGACACTACGTACGCGGGTGTGACCTCGAATGCGAAGGACTTGCCGGCCGCCATGGTCCATACCGCCGCGAACAGCGCGCCGTAGAGCATGCCCCAGGCCATCGACTGCCAGAACGGAATACGCCTGTCGTGGTTGCGATGCGCCAAGAGGCTGCCGATCATCGAGAAGAGCACGCTCGCCATCGTGAATGCGGCTCCGAGTGCGGGGCGCCCGCCCGCGCGGAAACCGCCGAACTCCGGCGCAAAGACCAGCCCGATCCCGGCGATCCCGAGCAGTGAGCCCGCAGCGATGCGCGCGGTGATCGGCGTGCCAAAGAAGAGCCGCTGACCAAACATGCCTATCAGCGGGCTTGCCGAGTATCCGACGGCAACCAGGCCCGAGACGACGTGCTGCTCGGCGTAGTAGACGAAGACGTAGGCCGCGCCGAACATCATCGTGCCCTGGGCGGCGATCCAGCCGTGCTCGCGCGCGGAAAAGCGCAGCGGCAGCCGGCGCAGGCGGCAGAAGGCGAAGAGCAGCAGCGAAGCGAGCAGGAACCGGTACGCCACGCTCGCCTCGGGCTCGACGCGGCCGAGCTGGAAGGTGATCGCAAACCAGGTCGAGCCCCAGATCGCGACGCTCGCTGCGAAGAGCTGGAGGTTGCTCAAACGCCGTCAGGTCGGTCCGGCCTGGCCGGTCGCGCCCTCGAGCGGCGCCGGCATCGCGCCCTCCGGTGCAGTGAGCGCGGCAGGCCTTGCGAAGACGCGCCGGCGCCACGTGTTGAGCTCGTCGAACCAGACGTAGAACATCGGCACGACCAGGAGTGAAATGACGGCGGAGAAGGCGAGCCCGCCCATGATCGCACGGGCCATCGGATAGTAGGCCGGTCCGTCCCCACCGCCGCCGCCGACGGTCGCATCGCCGATGGCGAGCGGCAGCATCGCAAGCAGCGTAGTCAGCGTCGTCATCATGATCGGCCGCAATCGGTCGCGCCCGGCCTGAAGGATCGCCTGGTCGCGCGGCAGCCCGCTCGCGCGCAGATCGATCACGTGGGCAACCAGTACGATGCCGATGTTTACCACGACGCCGACGAGGATCATGAAGCCGATCATCGCCATCATCGTGATCGTCGTGCCGGTGAGCGCCAGGAACCAGATGGCGCCCACGATCGCGAACAGGATCGAGGTGATGATCGACAGCGGATACAGCGCCGACTCGAAAAGCGACGCCATGACGAGGAAGATGAGCACGACCGCCAGGATCAGGTTCTGCATCATGGTCTGCATGGCCTTGTCGTTCTCCTCGAACCCGCGGCCGAACTTCCACGAATAGCCTGGCGGCAGCGGGAAGTCGTTCATCACGGGCTCGACGAGCTTGCGAGCGTCCTCGAGCGTGGTGCCCTTGGCGAGATTCGCCGTGACCACGACCGAGGTCAGCCGGTTGATGCGCTGGATCTCGCGGTCGCTCGGCCGCACGACGAAGTCCGCCACGGCGCCGAGTTCCATCTGGCCGCCGTCGGGCAGCGCGAGCGGCACCCGCGCGAGGTCCTCGACCGACTGGCGATCCGATTCGCGGAACGCGAGCCGCATCGTAATCTCGCGATCCGAGGTCCGAAGCTCGGGGAGGCGGTCGCCGCGCATCGCACCCGCCACGGTCAGCGCGACGTCCTCGGTGGTGAGTCCGAGCTGCGACACCTTGTCGCGATCGACGATCACCTGCACCTCCTCGTCACCGGTGCGAGCCTCCGAGCGCACGGCCTCGAGACCGGGGATCGACGAGAGCCGCTGCGCGACGTCGAAGGAGATCGCGGCCAGGCGCTCGGTCGACTCGCCGGCGAGTTGCAGGCTGAACGTGCTGCTGCCCGCGGCGGAATCGTCCCACTCGAAGCTCGGCGTGCCGATGATGATCTCCGGCATCTCCTTCGTGACGATCTCCATCACTTCCTTCGCGGGCACCTTCGCGCGCTCCTTCGGCGCGAGGTAGAGGCGCGTGTGCGCCTCGTCCGTGAGCCAGACGGAGTAATAGGTCTCGATGTCGAGCCGCTCCTTGTTGGCCTCGAGGTACGCCTCCATCCGATCCACGGCCTGTTCCACGCGCTGCATGGGGTGCGAACCCTGCAGGTGATAGGCGAGGAACAGCGTCCGGCTCGCTTCCTGCGGGAACGGATCGACCTTGGCGAGCTTGAGCATGAACAGCGGCACCGGCGACAGCAGGATCAGCACGGTGACGGCCGCCATTATCTTCCGATGCCCCAGTGCCCAGAGGATCGCGCGCTCGTAGCGATGCTGCAGCCGCCCGAACCACGAGCGCTGCCGCCACCGGCGGCGGCGGCGTCATGCGCGCCGCCAGCATCGGGATCAGGGTCTGCGCGACCACGAGCGAGGCGAGCATCGCGACGACGATCGGGATCGCGACGTGCACCAGGAAGATCGACATCTCGTTCTTCTCGCCGAAGACCATCGGCAGGAAGACGATGATGGTCGAGAGCGTCCCGGCCAGCACGGCGACGCCCACTTCGCTCACGCCGGCGAGCGTGGCCGGGACCGGCCGCGTCGGATCGAGCTGCCGGTGGCGGAAGATGCTCTCGGTGACGACCACCGAGTTGTCGACCAGCATCCCGATCGCGACCAGCATGCCCATCATCGTGAGCACGTTGAGCGTGAGCCCGAGGAAGTACATCGCCCCGAGCGTCACGAGCAGCGAAGCCGGGACCGCCAGGCTCACGATCAGCGTCGTCGGCAGGTGACGCAGGAAGAACAGCAGCATGAAGAACGACAGCACCGCGCCGATCAGGCCGGCCTTGCGCAGCTCCGCGAGCGAGCCGCGGATGCTGTCCGCCTGGTTCGCGACCACCAGGATCTCGATGCCCTGCAGCTGCGGCAGCTCGCGCGCGGCATCGACCGCGGCGATGACGCGGTCGGCGACGTCGACGACGTTGGCCTGCGTCGACTTGTACACGTCGATGCCGACCGCGGGGCGGCCGTCCATGTGGCGGCCGATCGTGAGCTCGGGCGCGACGAGCTCGACCGCGGCGACGTCGCCGACCCGCACGCCACCGCCGATCATCAGGTTGCGCACGTCGTCGAGCGTGTGGAACTCGCCGAGCGGCCGGACGATGAAGCGCGAGCCGTTCTCGGTGATCTCGCCGGCGCTGACCGAGAAATTCGACGATTCGAGCAGCTGCGCGCAGCTTCAGCACGTCGACGCCGTAGGCAGCGATCCGGGTTGGATCGACCAGCACGCGCACCTCGCGCGGCTCGACACCCTCGAGCTCGACACGTGCGACGCCGTCGAGGCGCTCGATCGGGTGCTTGAGGTATTTCTCCAGCGTGTCGTACTGGTCGGTGAGATCGGTGTCGGAGGCGAGCCGGACGATCACCACCGGCTCGTCCGAAGCGCTGAAGGAGAACATCAGGATGCGATCGGCCGCCGCCGGGAGCTCCGACCGGATCGAGTCGAGCTTGGTGCGCACCTCGAACGCGGCCTTCTCGGCGTCGCGGTCCCAGTTGAAGAGCACCGTGAACTGCGCCTCGTCCGGGCGCGCGGTGGCCTGGATCTCCTCGATGCCGGACAGCGTCGCGAGCGCCTCCTCGACCGGCCGCACGATGAGCTGCTCCATTTCCTCGGGTGTCGACCCGGGGTAGGGGATGGTCACCTGCATTCCCGGGAAGGTGATGTCCGGGAAGTTCTCGAGCCGCAGCAGCTTCACGGAGATCAGCCCGACTGCGAGCACGGCCAGGAACACCATGACGGTGCTGACCGGGCGGTTGAGCGCGAGGCGGGTGTGACGCATGGCAACCTCAGCCCGTGGCGGGTTCCGGGGCGGCGTTGCCCGACCGCGGCCGGCGCGGCGTAGACCTTGCGATCGAGCACCGAGTACACGACCGGGATCACGAGCAGCGTCAGGAAGGTCGTGAGCAGCACGCCGCCGATCACGGTGATCGCCATCGGTGCGCGCACCTCGGCGCCTTCGCCGATCCCGAGCGCCATCGGCAGCAGACCCAGGATGGTGGTGAGCTTGGTGATCAGGATCGGCCGCAGGCGCAGCCGGCCGGCCTCGATGATCGCCTCGCGCTTCGGCAGCCCGCGCTCGCGCGCCTGGTTGACCGCGTCGATCAGCACGATCGACTGGTTGACGACGATGCCCGCCAGCATGATGAGCCCGATGTAGGCGACGACGTTGACGGTCGTCCCCGTGAGCCACAGCGCCCACACCGCGCCGATGATCGCGAGCGGGATCGTCAGCAGGATCACGAAGGGGTGGACCAGCGACTCGAACTGCGACGCCATCACGAGGTAGACGAGGAAGATCGCAAGCAGCAGCACGAACTGCAGCGAGCGGAAGCTGTCGGTCATGTCCTCGCTCTGGCCCGACAGGAAGGCCGTCGTGCCGACGGGGATCTGCACCTCGCCGACGATGGCCTCGAGCGCATCCACGGCCGCACCGAGGTCGCCCTGCGCGAGGTTGGCGGAGACGACCGCGACGCGCTCCTGGCCGATGCGCCGCACCTCGGCGGGCCCGACCGCGAGCCGGACATCGGCGACGGCGGACAGCGGCACCGGAAAATCGCTGCCCGGGTTGACGATCAGGTTGCGGACCTCCTCGATCGAGGCCGCGCGCGTGTCGACGCTGCGCACGAGCACGTCGATCTTCTTGTCCACCAGCGTGTAGCGCGTGGCGACCTCGCCGCGCACGCTGTTGACGACGCGGTCGGCGATGTCGCGCACGACCAGGCCCAGCTGGGTGGCGCGCTCCTGGTCGAACACGATCTGGATCTCGGGATTGCCGGCCTCGACGGTCGACTTGACGTCGGCGAAGCGGGCGTCGGCCTGCATCCGCAGCCGGATCTGCTCGGCGGCATCGCGCAGCCGGTCGAGGTCGTAGCCCGAGACCACGACCTCGAGCGGCGTAGCGAGCGCAAAGAGGCTCGGCCGGCTGAACTGGTACTGCACGCCGGGCAGCCCCTCGAGGCTCCTGCGCATGCCTGCCATCGCCGCTTCCTCCTCGTCGCGACCCGATCCGGGCGCGAGCGTGATGGAGAGCCGGCCGGTGTTCTCGCCGGCGTCGACCGGGTTGGCGTCGAGGCGGTTGCCCGTGCCGGCGACCGAGTACGCGAGCGCGACGTTGCCGAGCCCGGTGCTCGCGAGCTGTGCCGCGACCACCGCGCGGTCGGTGGCCTCGAGCGGCGTCCCGGCCGGCAGGCGCAGGTCGACGTTGAATTCGCCCTGCGACATCTGCGGGATGAGCTCGGTGCCGAGACGCGGCACGATCAGCAGCAGCGTCAGCACGAAGAGCGCCACCGCGCCGCCGATCACCTGCCCGGGACGGTCGAGCGCCCAGGTGATCGCGGGCGGGTACTTGCGATCCGCCCAGCGGTTGACGGCCTGCGTGACGCGCACGAGCGGACTCAGGACGAGCGCGCAGCCGCGCGAGATCCACCCCGCCGACCCGGCGCAGCGCGCTGGCCGACGGTCGCAAAGGCGCCGTCGATCCGGCGCCGGGCGCGACCCGCGGTGCCGACCGGCCGTCGCCTCCGTCTTCGCCGATGGCCGCCGGCCGCCAGCATCGGCACCAGCGTCAGCGCGACGATCAGCGAGAACGGCAGCGCGAAGGTCACGGTCAGCGACTGGTCCTTGAACAGCTGGCCCGCGACGCCGGTGATGAACACCATCGGGAAGAACACCGCCACCGACGTCAGCGTCGCGGCGGTCACCGCCATCGCCACCTCGGCCGTGCCGCGCCGCGCGGCCTCGCGCCGGTCCATGCCGTGCTCCTGCTTGCGGACGATGCTCTCGAGCACGACGACCGCGTTGTCGACCAGCATGCCGACCGCGAGCGCGATTCCGCCGAGCGACATGATGTTCAGCGTCAGGTCGAAGGCGTACATCATCACGAAGGTGCCGAGCACCGAGACCGGAATCGCGATGCCGGTGATCAGGGTCGCGCGCGCGTCGCGCAGGAACGCGTAGAGCACCAGGATCGCGAGCAGGCCGCCGATCAGCGCGGCGCTCTTGACCTCGCTGATCGCGGCGTCGATGAAGTGCGACTGGTCGTAGACCGGCTTGATGACCGTGCCTTCGGGCAGCGACTTGCCGATCTCCTCGATCCGCGCGCGGATGCCCGCGGCGAGCTGCACCGTGTTCGCATCGCCTTCCTTGTAGACGGCGAGCTCGATCGCTTCCTTGCCGTCGACCCGCGTGATCGCCTCGCGCTCCTTGTAGCCGTGGCTGACGGTCGCGACGTCGCGCAGGTAGACCGGCTGCCCATTGCGGGTCGCGATGATCGCGTCCGCCATCTGCTCGATGGTCTCGAACTCGTTGAGCGTGCGCACGAGGAAGCGCTGCATGCCCTGCTCGAGGCGGCCGCCCGAAAGATTGACGTTCTCGGCGCGTATCCGCCGCGTCACGACGTCGATGGAGAGCCCGAGCTGCGCCAGCTTCTGCTGGTCGACGAACACCTGGACCTCGTCCTCGTAGCCGCCGCTCACCTTGACCGCGGCCGACCCTTCGACGGCCTCGAGATCGGGCTTCAGCCGGTCCTCGGCGAAGCGGCGCAGGGACTTCAGGCGCTCGACCGGTTCTTCGCGCGGCGTCTCGTCGAGGAACGCGAGCCGCATCACCGGCTCGCTCGACGGGTCGAAACGCAGCAGCAGCGGTCGCTTCGCCTCGAGCGGCAGCTGCAGCAGGTCGAGCTTCTCGCGGACGTCGATGCCCGCGAGATCCATGTCCGTGCCCCAGACGAACTCGAGGATGACGTCCGACTGGCCGGAGCGGGACACCGAGCGCACCTGGCGCACGTTGCGGATGATGCCGACCGCCTCCTCGACGGGACGGGTGATCAGGTTCTCGACCTCGAGCGGCGCGGCGCCCGGTCAGCTCGGTGCGCACCGTGAGCGTCGGGTAGGAGAGGTCGGGCAGCAGGTTGAGCTTGAGCCGCGACAGCGACACGAGGCCGAAGAGCGCGATCGCGACCGTGCACATGACGATGGTCACGCGCCGCCGGATCGCGAAGTCGATCAACTGCATGATGTTTCCCCGGGAGGCGACGCACGGGCGGCCGGAGCCGCTCAGCGTGACTTGACGGCGACGGCGGGTGCGCCCGCCTCCGTGTCGACGACCTTGACGAGCGTGCCGCTCTTGAGGCCGGCCTGGCCGACGACGACGATCCGTTCGTCGCCCTTCAGGCCCTCCTTGACCTCGACCCAGCCGCCGTTGATCAGGCCGGGCACGATCCGCCGCTGCTCGGCCTTGTCGCCGGCCACGACGAACACCGACTGCTCGCCGTCGGCATCGAGGATCGCGTTGCGCGGCAACTGCAGCGCGTTCTCGCGTCGCTCGTAGACGATGTTGACGCGCGCGAACATGCCGGGCTTCAGGCGCCGCGAGCTGTCCGGCACTTCGAGCCGCGCGCGGAACGTGCCGGTCTGCGGATCGACCGTCGGCGAGATGAACGCGATCGTGCCGGCGAAGCGCGTGCCGCCGAGCGCATCGACGATCGACCTCGGCGGTCTGGCCCGATGCGAGCTTGCGGAACTCCTTCTCCGGGATGTGCACGTACGCGACCAGCGGGTCGAGGTCCGTGACGCGGAAAGTCGGGTCGTTCGGGTTGATCGTGTTGCCGACCTTGATGTTCGCGCGCCGAGACGACGCCGGCGATCGGCGCGCGTATCTCGGTGTAGCTCAGTTCGAGCCGCGCCCGGTCGTAGCAGGCGCGCAGCGCATCGAGGTCGAACTTGGCGTTCTCGAGCTCGTTCTTCGCGACCAGACCCTTCTGGCTCAGCTCCTTGAATCGCGTGTAGTCGCGCTCGAGCTTGCGGAGTTTGGCTTCCGATTCCGCGACCTCGAGACGCAGCCGATCGCCGTCGAGGCGCGCCAGCACCTGGCCGGCCTTGACCGTGTCGCCTTCCTCGACGTAGATCTGGCGCACCTCGCCGCCGACCTTGGCGACGACGACGGCTTCGTCGTGCGCCTCGATCGGGGCGGTACCGGAATAGACGGCGACCATCTCGGCCCGGCGCACGCGGCTGGACCTCGACCGGGACCGTGGTCTCGGTCGCCTCGGCGTCCTTGTCCTTGGCCTTGCCGTTGCTGCAGCCGGCCACGAGCGCAAGCGCCGCCAGACCCACCAGGACCCGGCCGACTCGCGGACCGGATTCGCCGACGGTGCCGCGGTTTGAGCTGTTCACGATCGGGCCCCCATTCGGGTCGAAAATGTGGCCGCGATGCTAGACGTCTATAGTGTTGTAGTCAAGTACAACACCAGACAATTGCGCCGGCGCGTGCCCGGACGGCCGCCCAGAGCGGCTCAGGATCCCTGGCGGACCCGGCTCAGGTAGCGCGGCTCGAGTCGGCTCAGGTCGGCCGCGATCTGCGCGGCCTCGTCGAGGATCGCATCCGGCGGGTCCTCCGTCAGCTCCTCGACGGACTTGAGCGGCGGCTCGCCGCGGGCGCCGCGCCGGGCGTTCTCACGCGCAAGCTGCTCCTGGCGCTGCGCCTCGCGCTCGGCCTGCCGGGTCTTCAGGTTGAGCGACACGGCCTTCTCGCGGCGCATCTCGTCGATCGCCGCGTACTCGGCCAGCGTGTAGCTGAAATCCGGGTTCGCCGACGATCCGCTGGTCGTGGCTGCGCTGCAGCTCGTCCAGCATGGGCGTGAAGCTTCCCTGTGAGCGGAACTCCGCCGAGCGGATGCGGTTCCAGGGCAGGGCGCCGTCGCGCGAGCTTTCGCCGACTTCCTCGACGCTGATCGCCGAGGGCAGGCGGATGTCGGGTTGGACGCCGCGATTCTGCGTGCTGTCGCCGGTCACGCGGTAGTACATGCCGATCGTGACGGTGAGCTGTCCGAATCCCGGATCCTGGCCGAGCGCGTATCGATCGAGCGGGTAGAGATTCTGCACCGAGCCCTTGCCGTAGGTCTCCTGGCCGATCACCAGTCCGCGGCCGTAGTCCTGCATCGCGGCGGCGAAGATCTCCGACGCCGACGCGCTGAAGCGATCGACGAGGATCGTGAGCGGCCCGTCGTAGGCGACGCCCTGTCCCTCGGACTCGAGCACTTCGACGCGACCGCCGGTCTCGCGCAGCTGCACGACGGGACCTTGCGCCACGAACAGATTCACGAGGCCGATGGCTTCGCTCAAGTGGCCGCCGCCGTTCTCGCGCAGGTCGAGGACCAGCGAATCCACGCCGCCGCCTGCCTTGAACTCCTCGATCAGCCTGCGCACGTCGCGCGTCGTGCTGCGATAGTCCTCGTCGCCCGCGGCGCGGGCGTTGTAGTCCTGGTAGAAGGACGGCACGGTGATGACGCCGACCTGCAGCGTCTCCTCGCCGCGCTTGATGGTCTTGCAGCTCCTTCTTCGCGGCCTGCGCCTCGAGCGTGATCTTCGCGCGGGGAAGCATCACGACCTTGTCCGCCGAGCCCGGCGCCGCCGCTCCGGGCTGGATCTGCAGCCGCACGTACGAGCCCACCGGCCCGCGGATGAGCTGCACCACGTCATCGAGCCGCCAGCCGACGACGTCGACCAGCTCGCCCGACTTGCCCTGGCCGACGGCGATGATGCGGTCCTTGGCGGTGACCTCGCCCGTCTGCTGCGCGGAGCCGCCCGGCAGGATCTCCACGACCGTAACGAAGTCGTCGACGAGCTGCAGCGAGGCGCCGATGCCCTCGTAGGACAGGCTCATCTGGATGCGGTATTCCTCGGAGTTGCGCGGCGAGAAATAGCTCGAGTGCGGATCGAACACGTGCGCGAACGCGTTCATGAAATTCTCGAAGACGTCGTCCGCGGTGATCTGCTCGCTGCGCTTGAGCACGCGCTCGTAGCGCTTGCGCAGGATGTCGCGCGCTTCGGGCCAGGTCTTGTCCGCCAGCATCAGCGAGAGCGCGTCGTTCTTGACGCGCTTGCGCCAGAGCTCGTCGAGCTCGTCGCGGCTCGCCGCCCACGGCGCGTCCTCGCGGTCGAACTCGAAGCTCTCCTCGATCGTGAAGTCGGGCTCGTTGTCGAGCAGCGCGAGCGCGTGCTGGATGCGCTCGCGGTTGCGCTCCTGGAAGCGGTTGTAGATCGCGAACGCCGGCTCGACCCGCCCGGTCGTGACCGCATCGTCGAGCTGGTAGCGATAGCGCTCGAAGTCGGCGATGTCGCTCGCGAGAAAGTAGCTGCGCGCTCCGTCGAGCGATTCGAGGTAGCGATCGAGCACCAGCGAGGACACCGGGTCGTTGACCGGGGCCTGCCGGTAATGCGAGCGCTCGAACATGCTGCCGACGAGACGGGACACCTTGCCGTGGCGATCCGTCGGCTTGAGCTCGAGCGTCGCTGCGCCTGCGGTCGAGGAGGGGGCCGGCGCCGTGCCGAGCAGCAGCATGCCCACGCCGAGCGCGATGGCGGTGACCAGCACCGCACCCGAGCGCCGCCAGCGGTGAGCCTCGGATTCCTTGCCGACACGATCTGACTGGTACACTGCCACCCCCTTCGACCGGGTTCCCTCGAGACCTAGGCTAGAGACACCCTCGGCGCCAATCAAGGGCTCCGGAGGGCGTTGAACGTAATCCATGCAGCCGCTGACGATCCTGACGGGTGTGGTGCTGGGCTCCGCCGCCGCCACCACGTTTGCCCTGGGTGCCACCCTGGTCGTGTTCCTGGTCCTGGCCGACGAACATCCGCAGTTCGAGGACGAACTGCCCCTTCTGGCCGTCTATACGCTCATGTTCGGCATTTTGACCGCGCTGGCGGGATTCAGTTTCATGGCCGAGCTCCGGCAGCGCCCCTGGCGCGTCTGGTCCCAGCTCCTGATGTGGTCGGCGCTGGCCGGTGTCGCCGCCCTGTACTGGTCCACCCGCTACTGATCCACCCGAATTCCCGCCGCTCTCTTACCTCAATCGGAGTCTGTCGTGCCCTGTCTACGCCTCAGGTCCTGTCTCGTCCACGGTCTCGTCGCCGGCCTCGTGGCCGGCTGCGTCTCGAGCGCCGTCACGCCGTCGTTCGAATCGGCTCGCTACGCGGAGCACGTCCGCATCCTGGCGTCCGACGAGTTCGAAGGGCGCCAGCCGGCCACCGTCGGGGAGCAGAAAACGGTCGAATACCTCGAGAGCGAGTTCCGCAAGGCGGGTCTGCAGCCGGGCGCCGCTGGGGGCTTTCGCCAGGCGGTACCCTTCGTGGAGCTGACGACGCGGCCGGACCGCGCGTTGCGGATCGCGGGGCCGGGCGGCGAGACTGCGTTGCGCTACGCAGACGACGCTGTCTATTGGACGAAGCGCGCAGTGCCCGAGGCCGGGCTCACCGGAAGCGACCTCGTCTTCGTCGGTTACGGGATCGTTGAGCCCGCGATGGACTGGAACGACTACGCCGGCCTCGACATGCGCGGCAAGACCGCCGTCATCCTGGTGAACGACCCGGGATTTGCCAGCGGCGATCCCGATCTCTTCAACGGTCGCGCGATGACCTACCACGGGCGCTGGACGTACAAGTTCGAGGAAGCCGCGCGCCAGGGCGCGACCGGCGCAATCATCGTCCATGAGGAAGTGCCGGCGGCCTACCCGTGGGAGGTCGTTCGCAACGGGGCTGCGCGGCCGCTGCTCATCATCGACGCGCCGCAGGGTGATCGGTCGCGGGTCGAGATCGAAGGCTGGATGACGCGGGAGGGGGCGCTCAGGGTATTCGCAGCGGCGGGTCTCGACTACGACACCGTCAAGGCGGCGGCTGCGAAGCGCGGGTTCCGCCCCATCCCCCTGCCGCTCACGGCAACGACACGCGTAGCCAACGACATCCGTCGCACGACCTCGAACAACGTGGTCGGTATTCTTCCGGGCTCGGACCGCCCGAATGAATACGTGATTTTCACGGCGCACTGGGATCATCTCGGCCGGGCGCCCGCAGGCAGCGGCGACGCGATCTTCAACGGCGCCGTCGACAATGCCACCGGCACCGCCGCTTTGATCGAACTTGCCCACGCGTTTGGCGCCGTGCGTCCGGCGCCTGAGCGCTCGGTCGTGTTCGTCGCGTTCACCGGCGAGGAGTACGGCCTGCTGGGCAGCGAGTATTTCGCTGACCATCCGGTCGTGCCACTCGCCCGGGTCGCCGGCGGGGTCAATATGGACGGGATGTCGGTCGATGGCCGGACCCGCGACGTGACAGTGGTGGGCTACGGTGCCTCCGAGCTCGAGGACTTCCTCGCGGCCGCGGCGGCGGCGCAGGGCCGCATCCTCCGGCCTGAACCGACACCCGAGAAAGGCGCGTACTACCGCTCCGATCATTTCATGCTCGCGCGCAAGGGCGTGCCGATGCTCTATGCCCGGGCCGGCATCGATTCGCACGAGCATGGCCCCGAGTGGGGTCTCGCGCAGAACACGGACTACATCGCGCACCGCTATCACAAGCCGTCCGACGAATACGATCCGGACTGGGACCTGTCAGGCGCGATCGAGGACCTGCAGCTCTACTACGACGTCGGACTGATGCTCGCGCGAGAGCAGGGGTTCCCGAACTGGCGGCCGGGCAACGAATTCCGCGCGATCCGCGACCAGAGCCGCGCGGGTGGGGCTGCATCGCCCTGACCGGTGCCGGGTCGCAGTTTCGCAGTTATTCGCAACGGCGGAAAACTCGCAGAAGCTTCGCGGAATAACTGCGAAACTGCGACCCGGCACCGACCAGGCTAGAGGGTCGGCTCGCGGCGCACGGACGCGTCGCGGGGGACGGCGCGTCCTCGTCCGCATCGTCGGCGCGCGGACCGCGGATCGCCCGGATGACGCGCCAGGCGAGGATGAGCACGATCGGCACGAGCGCGAGGGTGAGCGCCTGCCACTCCAGCCGCACGAGGCTGCGCAGGAAGTCGCCGAGAAACCGCCAGGCGCCGCCCCGGCTGTACGGGCCCAGCGTCAGCGCGCCGGTCGCGTATACAGCGAGCGGCATGAGACCACGCCGCTCAGCACGGCGGCGCCAAGCCAGATCAATTCGCGCTTCAGGCGCTTGGACATGGACAGTTCCCTGGCGCGCGGCCTGCGCCGCCCGCGCATCGTGACCGTCAACCGGGGGCGCCGCAAGCGGACGCAAAACAGAGGCTCCTTAAGTATCATCGCCGGTCTCGCATCGGTCAGCTCGGGCGTACAACAGGCGGATCCATGAAGAAGGTGCGCACGGCGGTCATCGGCGTCGGCTATCTCGGCCGCTTCCACGCGCAGAAGTACGCCGCGCTCCCGGATGCGGAGCTCGTCGCTGTCGTCGATGCCGATGCGGGCGCGCGCGATCGCGTCGCCGCCGAGACCGGCTGCCGGGCCGTGGCGGACATCGAGCAGATCCTGGGCGAGGTCGACGCGGTCAGCATCGCGACCCCGACGCCGCTGCACTTTCCGATCGCACAGACCTGTCTCGCACACGGCATGCACGTGCTGGTCGAAAAGCCGATCACGGAGACGCCGGAGCAGGCCCGCGAGCTCGTGCGCCTGGCGGCGGATCGCGGCCGCGTGCTGCAGGTCGGCCACCTCGAGCGGTTCAATTCGGCGATTCTCGCGCTCGAGGGCACGCTCTCCACGCCGCGCTTCATCGAGTCGCACCGCCTCGCGCAGTTCAAGGCGCGGGGCACCGACGTCAACGTCGTGCTCGATCTGATGATCCACGACATCGACCTCATCCAGAGCCTGGTCGGCGCGCCGATCGAGTCGATCGACGCGGTGGGCACATCGGTGTTCTCCGCCGGGCTCGACATCGCCAATGCGCGTATCCGCTATGCGAACGGCTGCGTGGCCAACACGACCGCGAGCCGCGTCAGCATGAAGGCGGAACGGAAGCTCCGGCTCTTCCAGGACGACGCCTACATCTCCATCGACCTGCAGCAGAAGGTCCTGACCATCGTGCGCAAGCCGACCGGCGAGGCCGCCGCGGTCCCCGGCCAGGTGACGCTCGAGGAGCGCAGCTATGAGCAGGGCGACGCGCTCATGCTCGAGATCGAGGCTTTCGTGGCTGCGATCCGCGAAGGGCATGCGCCGGCCGTGAGCGGCGAGGACGGGCTGCGGGCGCTCGAGACCGCGATCCGCATCACCGAGCTCGTCCATGCCGGTCAGGCTGGTCGATGAGACGCCAGCACCACGCTGGGCGCGACCTGACGCGTGCCATCACGATCGAGGACCTCAGGCGCATCGCGCATCGTCGACTGCCCCGGTCCGCGTGCGAGTACCTCGAGGGCGGCGCGGAGGACGAAGCGAGCCTGAAGCGCAATCGCGACGTGTTCGAGCGCATCGCGTGGCTGCCGCGCACGCTGGTGGGCGTCGCGCATGCCGGATCTCGCCGTCGACCTGTTCGGCAAGCGCGCCAACCTCCCGGTGGTGATCGCCCCGACGGGCTTCAACGGGCTCCTCTGGCCGCAGGGCGACCTGGCGCTCGCGCGGGCGGCGGCGACGGCCGGCATCCCGTTCACGCTCAGCACGGTGTCGAACTGCGCCGATCGAGACGCTCGCGCGCGAGGCGGCGGGTGACAACTGGTTCCAGCTCTACCCGGTCAAGGATCCGCGCTCGCTCGAGCGCCTCGTCGACCGGGCGCGGGATGCCGGCTACGGCACGCTGGTCGTGACCACCGACGTGCCGGCGCTCGGGGCGCGGGAATGGGACCAGCGAAACTACCGCGCCCCGATGCAGCTCGGCGCCGCGGCGCTCATCGACATGCTCGCGCATCCGGCGTGGATGTGGCGGGTGCTGCTGCCGGGGGGCGTGCCTCGGTTCGAGAACCTCGTCGAGTTCCTGCCGGCCGGCGGACAGCGCCAGTCGGCTCTGCTCGGCGCGCGCTATCTCGCAACGCAGCTGAATCCGATGTTCTCCTGGGACGACGTCGCGCGACTGCGCGAGCGCTGGCGCGGCCGGTTCGTGCTGAAGGGCATCCTGAGCCCGGACGATGCGCGCCGCGCGGTGGAGCTCGGTGCGGACGGCATCGTGCTGTCGAACCACGGCGGCCGGCAGCTCGACTCGGCGGTGTCGGGTGTCGAACTGCTCGCCCGCCGTGGCCGCGGAGCTGCGCGACCGGCACGACGCTGCTCGTCGACGGCGGATTCCGGCGCGGCTCCGACGTGTTGAAGGCCGTAGCGCTGGGCGCGCACGCGGTCATGCTCGGCCGCGCCACGCTGTATGGGCTCGCCGCGGGCGGCGAGGCGGGCGTTGCGCATGCGCTCAGCCTGCTGCGCGCGGAGATGGAACGCACGATGACGCTGCTCGGCTGCCGCAACATGGGCGAGGTCGGCCGGCAACTCATCCGATCGTGAGCGCCTGAAGTCGCGGCGTCGGCGCGGCACCGATCCCGGCGCCGGATCGCCCCGCTCAGCGGCCGCGTCGGCGGCGCTTCGCGACTGACGTGGGAGCACGCCGCGGCGCGGCGGCCACGGCTTCCTCGCCGGGCTGCCACGGCCGCCGAGCCGTCCCTCGATGTAACCCCTGATCAGTCGTCGCAGGACCTGCGACGGCGTCAGGTCTTCCTGCGCGCACAGCCGCTCGAAGACGGCCTTCTTGCGCGGGTCGACCAGGATGGTGAGGCGGGCGGTGCGTTCCTCGAGCTTCACGACGGACCGCTATGCACATGTAGCTTGCATCCTATGATAATCGAAGGATAATTGGACACAACTTCCGCGGCAACCATCGTTCATCCGCCCACGGCCCAACCGCTGCTCCCGTTCGCGTGCCGGTCGATTTCCACAGCCCGCTGACCACATGCCTCGCGCTGCTCGTCGCCTGGGTGCTGATCGGCGCCGCGGGCCTGGTACGGCCCGGAAGCGTGCGGTTCGCGGGGCGCACGCTGTTCCCGCTCGGAGCGATCGTCGGCATGGCCCTCGCCGCCGTCGCGGCGGCCGCGCTCGGGATGCCCGCTGAGCGGCTCGTGCTGCCGCTCGGGCTGCCGGATCTGCCCTTTCACCTGCGGCGCGACGCGCTGGCCGAGCGTGTTCCTGGTGATGCTCGGCGCCGCGTCGGTCGGGATCTCGCTGTTCGCGGCCGGGTACTTCCGCCGCGGCGAGGGCACGCCGCCCGGGCTGCTTTGCTTCCAGTACCACCTGTTCCTCGCGAGCATGGGCTTCGTGCTTCTCGCCGACGACGCATACGCATTCATGGTCGCGTGGGAGAGCATGGCGCTGTCCTCGTACTTTCTGGTCACCAGCCAGCACCGTATCCCCGAGATCCGCCGCGCCGGGTTCCTGTATCTGCTGATCGCCCACGTCGGCGCGATCGCGATCCTGCTGTGCTTCGGCGTGCTGCAGGGCGGAAGCTGGCAGTTCACGTTCGACGCGATGCGTGCTGCGAGCTCGGCCCGGCCGCCGCCGCCGCCGCCTTCGCGCTGGCGCTGATCGGCTTCGGCGCGAAGGCGGGGCTGGTGCCGCTGCACGTCTGGCTGCCGGAAGCGCACCCGGCCGCGCCGTCGCCCGTTTCTGCGCTGATGAGCGGCGTGATGCTGAAGACCGCCGTGTACGGCGTGCTGCGCGTGACGTTCGACCTGCTCGGGCAGCCGCACTGGTCGTGGGGCCTCGTGCCGCTCGCGGTCGGCCTCGGCAGCGCGTTCTACGGCGTGGTCTTCGCCGCGGTGCAGACGGACATGAAGCGGCTGCTCGCGTATTCGTCGATCGAGAACCTCGGCATCGCGTTCGCCGGGCTCGGGCTCGCGATCGTGTTCCACGGCGTCGGGCATGCGCGCGCTCGCCGTGCTCGCGACGATCGCGACGCATCTATCACTGCATCAACCACGCTTTCATGAAGAGCCTGCTGTTCCTCGGCACGGGCGCGGTGCTGCATTCGACCGGCGAGCGCAACCTCGGCCGGCTCGGCGGGCTGCTGCGGCGCATGCCCTGGACCGCGTGGACCGTGCTGGTCGGCGCGCTCGCGATCGCCGGTCTGCCGCCGCTCAACGGCTTCGTGTCGGAGTGGCTGCTGCTGCAGGCGTTCCTGTTCGCGAGCGACGTGCCGGTGAGCTTCGTCGACATGCTGCTGCCGCTGTGCGCCGCCGTCGTCGCGCTCTGCGCGGCGCTCGCGGGCTACGTCATGGTCAAGTTCTTCGGCGTGTGTTTCTGGGCCAGCCGCGCGAGGCGGCGCTCGGCGAGGCGCACGACTGCGGGCGGCTCGAGCGGATCGGGATGCTGTGGCTCGCGGCCGGCTGCGTCGCGCTCGGCCTGCGCCGGCGCAGGTCGTCGCCGCGCTCGAGCTCGTGACCGCCGAGCTGCTCGGCGTATTCGCTCGAGCCTGCGATGGCGCCTGGTGGCTGCTCGCGCCGCTTCCGGACCGCGAGGCGTCGTACGGCCCGCTCGTGTTCCTGCTCGCGACCGCGGCGGTGATCGCCGTGACCGCCGTCGTCGTGCGCGCGCTCTATCATCGGCGCGTCCGCCGCAGCGCCGCCTGGGACTGCGGCTTCGTGCGGCTCGACGCGCGCATGCAGGATACCGCCGAGGGCTTCGGCCAGCCGATCCGGCACATCTTCCAGCCGTTCTTCCGCATCGAGCGCGAGCTGCCGACGCCGTTCGATGCCGCAGCCGCGCTATCACGTGACGCGTCGGCGACCGGATCTGGGGCTGGCTCTATACGCCGCTCGGCGCCGCTCGTGCAGCGCGTCGCGAACGCCGTCGCGTACCTGCAGCGCGGCCGGATCGCGACTACCTGCTGTACAGCTTTCTGACGCTGGTGGCGCTGCTGGCGCTGGTGCTATGGACTGGACCGCCATCCTGACCCAGCTGCTCGAGATCGCGGCGGCGCTCGCCGTCGCGCCGCTGTTCGTCGGCTGGGTCACGCAGTGCCGCGCCTGGCTGCAGAACCGCACCGCGCCGAGCCTGCTGGCTGCCGTACCGCGCGATCCACAAGCTGTTCCACAAGGACGCGGTGCTCGCGCAGGACGCCTCGCCGCTGTTCCGCGCCGCGCCGTACGTGGTGTTCGGCACGATGGTCGTCGCCGCGGCGATCATTCCGTCGATGAGCACGCTGCCGCTCACGCCGGCCGCCGACGCGATCGCGCTGGTCGGGCTGTTCGCGACCGCGCGGGTGTTCCTCTCGCTCGCGGCGATGGACGTCGGCACCGCGTTCGGCACGCTCGGCGCGCGGCGCGAGATGATGGTCGGCTTTCTCGCCGAGCCCGCGCTGCTGATGGTGATCTTCGTCGCCTCGCTGATCTCGGCGACGACGGCGCTGCCTGTGATCTCCGAGCGGCTCGCGACACAGGCCATCGGGTCTGTATCCGAGCCTCGCGTTCACCGCGGTCGCGTTCACGCTCGTGCTGCTCGCCGAGAACGCCCGCATCCCGGTCGACAATCCCGCGACGCACCTCGAGCTCACGATGATCCACGAGGCGATGCTGCTCGAGTATTCCGCGCGGCACCTCGCGCTGATGGAGTGGGCGGCGGCGCTGAAGCTGTTCAACTACGCCTGCATCGGGTTCGCGCTGTTCGTGCCCTGGGGCGTGGCGACCGGCGATGCCGGTCCCGCGGCACTGCTGCTGTCGATCCCGGCGCTGATGCTCAAGCTCGCGCTCGCGGGCGCTGGGCATCGCGCTGATCGAGACGCTGTCCGCGAAGCTGCGCGTGTTCCGTGTCGCCCGAGTTCCTCGCGACCGCGTTCCTGTTCGCGGTGCTCGGGATGCTCGTGCACCTGCTGCTCGGAGCCTGACCATGACCGTGCCCAGCTGGGACCTGCAGTTGCTCAACCTGTTCGCGGCGCTGCTGCTGCTGCTGTCGTTCGCGATGCTGTCGCAGCGCCGGATCGTGTCGCTGGTCAACCTGCTCGCGATGCAGGGCGCGGTGCTGTGCGCGGCGACGCTGCTGCTCGCATGGCGGACGGGTCAGGGCCACCTGTACCTGTCCGCCGCGCTGACGCTCGGCCTCAAGGTCGTCGGCCTCCCGTGGCTGCTGCACCGGCTGATCCGCCGGCTCGACGTCTACTGGGACACCGAGCCCTTGATCAACGCCGCCGGGACGATGCTCGTGGGCCTGCTGATCGTGATCTTCTCGTTCGGTCTCGCGCAGCCGATCACCGAGCTCGCGAGCACGACCACGCGCAGCGCGCTCGGCATCGCCGTCAGCGTGATCCTGCTGGCGTTCCTGATGATGATCACGCGTCGCAAGGCGATGTCGCAGGTCGTCGGGTTCCTGTCGATGGAGAACGGGCTGTTCTTCGGCGCGATGAGCGCGACCTACGGCATGCCGATGGTGGTCGAGCTCGGCGTCGCGCTCGACGTGCTGGTCGCGATGCTGGTGCTGGGCGTGTTCTTCTTCCAGATCCGCGAGCAGTTCGACAGCCTCGACCTGCACCACCTCGAGTCGCTGCGGGAGACGCTGAAATGGAGCTCGTGCTGCTGCTCGCGATCCCGCTGACCGGCGCGCTGATGCTCGCCGTCGTCGGCGGCCGGCGCCGGGCGCCGGAGCTCAACGTCGTGCTCAGCGCTGCCACGTTCGTCGCGGCCGGCGCGCTGACCGCGCGGGTCATCGCGGAGGGCAGCCTGCTGCTCGGGCGCGAGCAGTTCTTCGTCGACCCGTTCAACGTGTTTCTGATCGCGCTGACCGCCTTCGTCGGACTGACGACCGCGCTGTTCTCGCGGCCGTACATGCGGGTCGAGATCGATCATGGCCGCATCACCGCCGGGCGCCTGCGGCTCTACCACAGCATGTATCAGCTCTTCATGGCGACGATGCTGCTTGCGCTCACGACCAACAACATGGGGCTCCTGTGGGTCGCGATGGAGGCGGCGACGCTGTCCACGGTGCTGCTGGTCACGCTGTACCGCACTCCGGCGAGCCTCGAAGCGGGCTGGAAGTACTTCATCCTGTGCGGTGTCGGCATCGCGCAGGCGCTGTTCGGGACGATGCTGCTGTATTTCGCCGCCGAGAAGGTCCTCGGCGCCGAGGGCGTCACTGCGCTGCTCTGGACGCATCTCGACGCGGTCAAGACGCAGCTCGAGCCGACCGTGCTCGAGCTCGCGTTCGTGTTCCTGCTGGTCGGCTACGGCACGAAGGTCGGTCTCGCGCCGCTGCACAACTGGCTGCCCGACGCGCACGCCGAGGGTCCCGACGCCGATCTCGGCCGTGCTGTCGGGGCTGCTGCTCAACGTCGCGATCTACGCGGTCGTGCGCTGCAAGGTGCTCGTCGAGGGGTCGCTGCAGTCGTCGTTCCCGTCGCAGATGCTGATGGGTTTCGGCGTCGCGTCGGTCGTGCTCGCCGCGTTCCTGCTCTGGCGGCAGCGCGACATCAAGCGGCTGTTCGCGTACTCCTCGATCGAGCACATGGGGATTATCACGTTCGCATTCGGGATGGGCGGGCCGGTCGCGAACTTCGCCGCGCTGCTGCACATGACCGTCCACTCGCTGACCAAGTCGGCGATCTTCTTCGCGGTTGGACACGCGGCGCAGAAGGCCGGGTCGCAGCTCATGGACGATATCCGCGGACTGATCACGACGAGCCCGACGATCGGCTGGGGACTCATGGCCGGCACGCTCGCGATCCTCGGCGTGCCGCCATTTGGCGTCTTTGCCAGTGAGTTCCTGATCCTGACGACCGCGATGCGGGAGCAGCCCTGGGCGACGCCGATCCTGCTCGTCTCGCTCGGCGTCGCGTTCGCCGCGATCTTCGGACGGGTGCAGCCGATGGTGTTCGGCGAGACGAACGTGAAGCGCCTGCCTCACCCACCGGCGCTGCTGCCCGTATTCACGCACCTGGCAATCGTGCTGCTGCTCGGTGTCTACGTACCGCCGTACCTCGCGGATTGGTACCGCGCCGCGGCCCGGCTCGTCGGTGGGCCCTGAGATGTCGAGCCGCCGCTGGTGGGACCGCGCGGAACCGCTGGGTGGCGAGGTGCCGGCGCGGCGTCTGATCGCGACAGACGGTGACTGGCAACAGTGCGCCGCAGACGTCGCGGCCGCGGGCGGCTGCCTGCTCGCACTGTGGGGCGTCGACGGCGGGTCCGGCGCGGGCACCGGCGTTCGTGCCGCGTTCGCGATTGAACCAGGCGTGCTGATCGTCGAGCTCGCGGTCGATCGCGACGGAGCGGCGTGTTACCCGGGCCTGGAGCCGGTCTATCCGTGCGCGTCGCGGATGCAGCGCGCAGTGTTCGACCTGGGCGGCCTGCGGTCGACCGATCCGGACCGGCGGCCGTGGCTGCGGCACGCCGCATGGCCGGCGGGCCTGCATCCGTTACGCGACGCACCGGTCCGCGCTGCGGACGGCGGACCGGTCCAGCGCGGAGACGCGGACCGTGGCGGCGCCGACGCTGCGCACGGCGCTCCGGCCGACGATTATGCGTTCGTGCGCGTGCAGGGTGACGGCGTGCACGAGATCCCGGTCGGGCCTGTGCATGCCGGCATCATCGAGCCCGGTCACTTCCGCTTTTCCGTCGTCGGCGAGAAGGTTCTGCGGCTCGAGGAACGGCTCGGCTATGTGCACAAGGGAATCGAGCGGCGATTCGGCGAGCTGGCGCTCGTCGACGGACACCGGCTGGCGGCGCGGGTTTCCGGCGACTCCGCAGTCGCGTACTCATGGGCCTACTGCCAGGCGCTCGAAGTCTCGCGGGCTGCGCGATACCGTCGCGCGCTGCCTGGCTGCGCGGTCTCGCGCTCGAGGTCGAGCGCATCGCCAACCATCTCGGCGACCTCGGCGCGCTCGGCAACGACGCCGGGTTCGCATTCGGGCTCGCGCAGTTCTCGCGGCTCAAAGAGTACTGGCTCCGCGCGCGTGAGCGCGACCTTCGGTCAGCGTTACCTGCTGGACGCCGTCGTGCCGGGCGGCATGGGCGTCGATGTCACGCCGGACGCGGCGCAGGCGCTTGCCGCGCACGCCGTCGCAGCTGGCGCGGCGCAGGTGCGCGAGCTGCGACAGCATCTACGAAGAGCATGACGGTGTGCGCGACCGGTTCGCGGCCGCCGGGCTGCGTGGCACCGCGAACTCGCGGCCCGGCTCGGGCTCATCGGGCTCGCGGGCCGCGCGAGCGGCCATGCGTTCGACGTCCGGGTCGACTGGCCGTGCTCCCCTTATGACGCGCTCTTGCCGGCGATGGCGCTCACGGACCGAGGGCGACGTCGCCGCACGGGTCGCCGTGCGCTTCGACGAGCTCGCGGAATCGTGCCGGCTGGTCGCGCGCATCGCAGGCGAGCTGCCCGGAGGTTCGTTCCGCGCGGAACTCGCGGCACCCGCGGCGCCCGCGTTTGGCGTCGGAGTCGTCGAAGGCTGGCGCGGCCCCGTGCTGGTCGCGCTCGATGCCGGACCGGGCGGGCGGGTGCTGCGCTGTCATCCGCACGACCCGTCGTGGCAGAACTGGCCGGCCCTCGAGCACGCGATCATCGGCAACATCGTTCCGGACTTTCCGCTGATCAACAAGTCGTTCAATCTCTCCTACAGCGGACACGATCTGTAGCCATGCTGAGGACCCTGCGCCAGATCTGTTCGGTCGGGATCGCCACGGAGCGCCTCCCTCCCGGCGACGAATCCCTCAGCGTGCGCGATGCGCTGCAGACACAGGTCCGCGACGTGCTGGGCCGCGCGCTCTGCATTCGTCATGTGGATGCCGGGTCCTGCAACGGTTGCGAGCTCGAGATCCACGCAGTCGCGAATCCTGTCTACAACATCGAAGGCGCAGGGATCCGCTTCGTCGCGAGTCCGCGTCACGCGGATCTGTTGCTCGTGACCGGCCCGGTGTCGCGGCACATGGAAACCGCGCTGCGCCGCACCTACGACGCGATGCCCGACCCGAAGCTCGTCGTCGCTATCGGCGACTGCGGGTGCACCGGCGGCATCTTCGGCGAGAGCTACGCGTGTCGCGGCCGCGTCGCGAACGTGCTGCCGGTCGATGTCGCCGTGCCCGGGTGCCCGCCGAGCCCGACGCGGATCCTGCAGGGTATCCTGGCCGCGATCGGCCGCTGAGCGCCACTGTCAGGGGGAGGGCCCTCCTCAAGGCTCGCCGATCGATTCCAGCTCGACCTGGATGGCGAGCCAGCGCTCCTCGGCCCGGGCCAGCTCCGCGGCGAGCTCGGCCGAGCGACGCGTCGCCGACCTGTATTTCCGCGCCGCGTCCCGACGAATAGGACGCGGGATCGGCCAGTCGCGCGTCCACTGCCATGCTTCTCGTGCTGCCACTGCGCCATGGCGGCCTCGAGCCGCGCAGCTTCCGACAGCAACGGGCGCCGCCGCGCCAGAATTGCGCGCCTCGTGGCGGATGCGGCGTCGCGATGCGCGCGCCGCGCCATCCGCCCCGCGGGTGCCGTCGCCGGATCCCCGGCAGCCGCCCGGGTCCGCCGGCGGCCCAGCCAGTCCAGGTAGTCGTCAACGTCGCCATCGAAGGGGCGGGCGCGCCCGTCCGCGACCAGGAGCAGGCTGTCGCAGATCGTGCGCAGCAGCGCACGGTCGTGCGACACGAGCACCAGGCTGCCCTCGAAACCCGCCAGTGCCCGGGTGAGCGCGTGGCGCATCTCGAGATCGAGATGGTTGGTCGGCTCGTCGAGCAACAGCAGGTTCGGGCGGCGATAGACGATCAACGCGAGCGCGAGGCGCGATTTCTCCCCGCCCGACAGTGGTCCGACCGGCGCATCCGCCATGTCGCCGCGGAAATCGAAGCCGCCGAGGAAGTTGCGCAGGTCCTGCTCGCGCGCCTGCGGCGCGACGGTAGCGAGATGCGCGAGCGGCGACGCATCGGGCCTGAGCTGCTCGAGCTGGTGCTGCGCGAAATAGCCGATCGTGAGGCCGTGACCGATGGTTCGCTCGCCGGCGAGCGGCGCGCTCTGTCCGGCCAGCACGCGGATCAGCGTCGACTTGCCGGCGCCGTTGGGACCGAGCAGTCCGACGCGGGTGCCCGGCCGAAGGCTGAGGTCGACGTCCTCGAGCACGATCCGGTCACCATGACCGGCCGTAACCTCGGAGAGCGCCAGCAGCGGATCCGGCGCCCGATCCGGTCGCGCCGAATTCGAAGTCGAAAGGCATGTCGACGTGCGCCGCGGCGATGCGCTCGAGCCGGTCGAGCGCCTTCAGGCGGCTCTGCGCCTGGCGCGCCTTCGACGCCTTGGCGCGGAAGCGCGCGATGAACTGCGACATGTGCGCGATCTCGCGCTGCTGCTTCTCGTATGTCGCCTGCTGGACGGCGAGGGCTGCCGCGCGCTGACGCTCGAACTCCGAGTAGTTGCCGTTGTACGTGACGAGGCTGCGGCCGTCGATGTGCAGGACGTGCGTGATGCAGCCGTCGAGGAATTCGCGATCGTGCGACACGACGAGCAGCGTGCCCGCGTACTCCGCGAGCCAGCGCTCGAGCCAGACGACGGCATCGAGGTCGAGGTGGTTGGTCGGTTCGTCGAGCAGCAGCAGATCTGCGCGGCTCACGAGCGCCTGGGCGAGATTGAGACGCATCCGCCAGCCACCCGAGAAATCCGCAACCGGCCGTTCGAGATCGCTGCGTCGCGAATCCGAGCCCCGCCAGCAGGCTCGCGGCCCGTGCCGGCGCCGCATAGCCGCCCACGGCCTCGATCCGGGCGTGCGCCGCCGCCACGGCCAGTCCCTCGTGGGCCTGCTCGGCGGCGCGCAGCGAGGCCTCCGCGGCACGCAGCTCGCTGTCGCCGTCGAGCACGAACTCGAGGGCGGGTCGTGGCGAGGGCAGCGTCTCCTGGGCCACCGACGCCACGCGCCAGTCGCGAGGCATCCCGCACTCACCGGCGTCCGGCGCGAGCTCGCCCCGCAGCAGTGCGAAGAGACTCGACTTGCCGCTGCCGTTCGGCCCGACGACGCCGACGCGCCAGCCCGGGTGCAGTTGAAGCGTTGCGTCCTCGACCAGCCGGCGTGCGCCGCGGCCGAAGCTGAGATTGCGGAACTGAATCAAGCGGCCGTTGTCTGCGCTTCAGGAGGTCGCGCATTCTAGCCGGGGCGATCGCACGGGCCGTGCGAATGCGCGACGGTGCGGAATCCGGCACAATCCGCACCCCCTGGGTCCCAGGGCCATTCGAAACCCGGAGCGATCGAATCGATGATCCCGCGCAGCCTGCCCAAGCCGGCGACGAATCCGTTTTGGCCATCGTGCCTGCTGGTTGTTCTGGGACTCGCGGTCTCGGCGCCCGCGCCGGCTCAGACGCCGGCCGTGTCCCCGGTGCTCGCCCTGAGCGGCTCGCGCATCCCGGACGGCGTGATACTGGGACCGGACGGCGCGCTCTACGGCGCGTCGGCCGCCTCCTCGGGCAATACGGGCGGACTGATCTTTCGATCGGCGACGGACGGCTCGTCGGTCGCGACCGTGTACCAGTTCGGCAGCTCCGACGGCCTCGCGCCGGCCGGCGCGTTGCTGCTTGGCAGCGACGGGCTGCTCTACGGCACGGCGCAGTTCAGCAACGGCGGCGTCACGGTGGGCGGCGGGACGGTGTTCCGTGTCGCCACCGACGGCACGGGCTTCACGAAGCTCCACGAGTTCGCGCCATCGACCACGCAACAACGTGAATTCCAACCCGATCAACACCGATGGCAACAGCCCGTACGGTGCGCTGATCGAGGGCAGCGACGGATTTCTCTACGGCGTCACCCGGTTCGGTGGTCCCGCCGGAGCCGGCACCGTGTACAAGGTCGGCAAGGATGGCTCGGGCTTCGCTGTCCTGCATGCGTTTGACGCGATCACCTCGCCCGCGTCGTCGTCCACGATCGTCAATGCCGACGGCGCCCACCCGCGATCCGGTCTCGTCGAAAGTGCGGGCTATTTCTACGGCACGACCAATGCTGGTGGCGCAAACGGGCAGGGCACGATCTACCGGCTTCGCTTCGACGGCTCGGAATTCTCCGTCCTGCACGTGTTCACGACCCCGACGGTCCCCAGCGGCGGAACGGTCGCCGTCAATGTGGATGGCGCGAATCCGCAGGCCGGGCTCACCGATGGCGGCGACGGGCTGCTGTACGGTACGACGGCGGCTGGAGGTGCAAACGGGCTCGGCGTGCTCTATTCGATCAGCCCGATCGCCCGGATGGGACGGTCCGCACCACCCTGCACGACTTCACAACCGAGGGTGGCAGCGCGCCGATCGGAAACCTGCTGCTCGCGAGCGACGGGAAGCTGTACGGGACGACGACCTCCGGCGGGACGACGTCGAGCGGCGGCGCCTCCACGCTCGGCGTGGTGTATTCGATCGCGCGCGACGGTACCGGCTATACGACGCTCCACAGTTTCGACAACACGACCGGCGCCAACGGCAACGGCCGCATGGTTGAGCTCAGCGCCACGGAGTTCGCCGGCACGACCACCAACGGCGGACGTTGCGGCAACGGGACGATCTTCCGGCTCAGCCTCGCGGGTACCACCGTGAGCGGCGACACCTCCTGCGGCGACAGCGGTGGTGACGGCGGCAGCAGCGGTGCGGTGTCCTGGCCGCTGCTGCTGCTCATCGGGCTGCTGCTGCCCGCGGGCTGGCGGGTGCGGAGGCGCGAGCCATAGACGGACGCTCGCGCGAGGTCGCACCGCCCTGCGTGATCGTCACGCGGGAGTTCCGCGGATCGCGGCAACTCGAACGAGAGCGACGCCCAGAGGCTTTCCCATTCGGCCCCGAGGTCGCGTCCGCCGCGCACCATGTGAACTGCGTGGATGCGCCACCGCTCGCCCGGGTGGAGCGTGAGGCTCGCCCGTCCCTGGCTGTCGGTGCGCGCCTGTTGCGTGTGAGGGCTCGGGCCGCCGAACGAGTCTGCGGTGACGAGCGCGCCACCGAGCGGTCGACCAAGGTAGAAAAGGCGCAGCGACCGCAGGTCCGGGGCGTCCTGCGAGCCCTGCTCGTCGAGGACCAGCTCGAGTCGCAGGCCGACGCGTCGGTCGCGCACCGGCCCGGTCCCGTCTCCCACGCCCACCAGCGCCTTTGCGTGCCGTGAATAGGCTTCACGGACCGGCCGGTCGGCGTCACCCCTTTTGCGCCGGACGGCGGCGATCTCGTCGAGCCCCACTTCGAACAGGTATTCCTCGAACTGCCGCGCCGGCTGCGTGGTGAGCGCGTGATTGCTTTCGTAGGCGATGACGTAGTCGCCCGGGAGGGTGAATCGCGCGACGCCGGCCGGATCCGAACCGCTCAGGCCGGGAACGGATTGCCGACCGGCCGGCCCGATGGACGAGAAGCTGACGATGCGTGACGGATCTCGCGGGACCGGGCGGCTCTCCAGATCATCGCCGAGCACAACCCGACGCCGATACGCTCGTTGACCGCCACCGCGAAGCGCGAAGGCTCGATCCAGAAAGTGTGCGCCACCGTCGCCGCGGACCAGGCTGCAAGTGCGCAGGCCAGCATGCCCGCGGCGAGGTGGCGCAGGCGTCGCATCAGAGCGAGTCCTTGCTGTTGTTGGTGCCGGAATGCGGTGTCGCCAGGTACGGGAAGACCTGGTGATACGGCAGGTCGTTGCTGGCGATGTTGTCGCCGACGAGCGTGATCTTCGAATAGCTCGGTCCGCTCGCGATCGCGGTCAACGCGATGTCGACCACGTCGTCGCCGAGACGCCGGCCGTTCGGCCAGCCGCTGGAAACGCCGTTCGTCGTGTCACCGCCGATGAATCCGAGCCGGCTGAATCCCGCCTGCCCGGCGAGGCGCACCGGATCGGTGGTCGTCGCAACACGCAGCACTTCGGGAATAAAGATCTTCTCGAGGTCGGCGCGCCCGGTGGCCACGAAGCTCGTCCCGTAGACCGCGTTGATCAGCGTTGCGAGCTCGGGATTGCGCGCGTACTTCGCGAACTGCGCGTCCTGCGAGGCGGGGGTACGGTTGAAGCGATCCTTGTCCGCGAAGGCGACGAGGCCCTCGGTGAAGAGCGGATTGCCCAGCCGCGAGACCTGCTGCCAGCCGCCGAAGTTGCGCACCGTGCCGTCGGGGTTGCGCTGCGTCATGCGTGCGCGGCTGACGGATGCGTAGACGCCGACGCCCGTCTGCTGCCCGAAGAACACCGAGTCGTACGGCGCCGGGATACCCATGGCTCGAGATCGCTCAAGGGGATCTGCATCGCGATCGACAGCAGGTTGAACCCCTTGAAGCCGTCGACGCCGTTGCCATCCTGCCCGAGCCCGTCCGACAGGCTGCCGTTGTTGTCCAGGATGCGGACGTTGAGCAGGTCGAAGATCCCTGGGATATCCGCGAAGAAGCTGTCATCGCGGGGGCCGGCCCAGACCGCCTCGCCGGACTTGAGGCTGTAGATCGTCGAACGCGTGTAGACATCGAGATCCCCGCCTGTCAGCGCGCCGGAGACGGCCTTGCCGTTGGCGTCGTTGTAGGCGGGCGTGACGTTGTTGCCGACGTTGGGCGGCGGGACGAGCAGATTCTGGCGGAGTACCGTCGCCTTTCCGCCCACGACCCGAATGACGCGGTACTTCTGCGTGAAGTTCTGCCGCGCATCCCCGACGGCCATGATCGGGCCGACCTGCCGGCCCAGGCCGTACGAGAGGATCGTGTTCCGATTCTTGTAGTTCGCGTCCGGTCGGCGAGAAGGCGAAGTCGTACCGCAGGCGGGTGACGCCCGTGACGGGGTTCGTAATGTGGATGCTGTAGCGGGCGTCGCTGGCAAATCGCTCGTAGATGGCGCCGTCGCCCGGCTCGGAGAACGGCCGGAAGCTCATGCTGACGTTCAGCACCTTGATCGACGGGTTGTCGTAGCGGGTCCCGACGAAAGCGTAAACATCCGTGAGGTTGGCCTGGGGGTCCTGCTTGATGAGCGGCGCGTCGCTGTGGTTGGAGGCGAGCGCCGGGACCGACCCGAGGCTCGCGGATGCAACCAGGGCCAGCATCAGGCCCTCGCGCAAGCTACGTCGTGCGTTCATGTCATTGACTCCTTTCTGTGGGTGAAACCGCGCGGTCGGAGGTCCCATCCACCGGGCCGCGCTTGCGTACATTCCCTGTACGGCGCGGCGTCGGGTCCGGATGCAACGGACCCGCAAAAGAGGAGTCAGCTCGCCAGCTGCCTGGCTACGGCACCGCGTCCTTGACGGCGTCCTTGATGACGTCAAACGGATTGAACTTCTTCTTTTTTCTCTTCCGCGGGCGCTGCCTCTGGAGCGGCCGCCGGATCGGGCGCGGCGGCGCCGGCGCCCTGATCCATGCTGGGCATTTCGCCTTCCATGCCCATCATCGTCGTGCTCATCGACTTGACCCGGATCTTTACGTTCCACTCGGGTTCCCACGCGATCTTCGGATCCGTGGGGCGCGGCGGGTGCGCGAGATTGAGCTCCGTGCCGTAGGCAATCGCGCGGAGCATTCCCTGACCCGCCGCCTCGTTTGGCACGGCGCAGGTCGTCACCGTCGGCGCGAGCAGCACCCTGTCCTTGAGCCAGCCGTCGACCGCCGCGTTCGTCTGGTAGTCGAACAGCCCGAACCCGGACTCCGGCAGCTCGCTCGACGTCCAGAGCATGAATCCCTGCTCGCCGCCGGGAAGCGCGCCCATGCTGCCCAGAAAGTACGCGCGGGCATGCGGTATCGCGTTCCAGCTCAACTGCACGGCCGTGGGTGATTTCTGCTGCCGCACCTGGATCGCGGGCATCAGGTCCTGCGCCGTCGGGGATGGAGAAGGTGAAGCTCTCCGGCACGCCCTCGGCCTTGAAGCTGTGCTCGCCGACGATGGATGCGGCGGCGGGTAGTGCACGCTTGTCGTCTTTGCTCGGCCACACCGGACGGCCGAACGTCGCATGCGCGCCTCGCTGCGTCGCACGGCGCGATTCGAAGAACTTGCTCAGCTCCGCAAGCGTCGCGGTGCTCAGGTCCACCACCGTGGGCTGGCCCGGCCGCACGGTTTCGGAGCATCCCCAGTACATCACGAGCTTGCCCTTGGGGGGCTCGTAGTTCCACTCCGTCGGCTGCTCGTCGAATCCGATCGGCGGGGCCGGTTTCGGCTTCTCGGGTGTCTGCAATTTGAGCGTCGGCGCGAGCTGCGTGCCCGCGGGCACCCCCTGAAGAGCCTCGGCGAGGCTGGTGTTGCGGCTCGTGTACAGGGTGACGTCCATCCAGCGACCCGCAACACCGGTCTCGGTGTTGCCGAACTCGGCTTTCTGCGCGCCGCCGCCGCCCGTTAATGAATCCAGGGTCGCGTTCATCATGCCGGGACCCATGGCCATGCCGGAAAAGGTCGCCACGTCGATCCAGGCCTGCGCGATCGGCGGCTTGACGACCTGCTTCGGCGTGCCCTGGCCTGCGCCCGACTGTGGCAGTGTGACCGCGGCTGACGACGCGACGAATACAGCGATCGACCGCCTGATCGTGGATGACATCGCGATCCCCCGGGAGTTCTGTATCTTCGCCGCCTTCATCGAGGCGACGCGTGGCGTGGCGATTCTCGGCGCTGTGGTAGAGGTTGGCAACCAGCACGTACGGCGACGCAGGAGATACGACACCCCGGCCCGAGGGCCGGGGGTGCGGTGTTGGTGGAGGCGGCGGGAATCGAACCCGCGTCCGCAAGCCCTACGTTCCCGGACCTACATGCTTAGCCGTCTCTTTGATTCTCGTCGCACGCTACCCGAGCGGCAGGGAAGACGTACGACCAGCTCAGGAGCATTTTAACGACCCGGCCCTCAGCACACCGGACTCGCGAGCTTGTGAGCGCGTCCCCCGGGTCTGGATGCACAAGCACATGCCAGTCGGAGGTTAGGCGGGGTTAAGCCGCCAGAGCGTAGTTGTCTTCGTTGGCAACTAGATGTTTGCAAGCGGTTTTACGAGGAACCTTGCACCTCGGCATGCACCTGGAGTTTCGCGACCCACGTCGAAACCGGTCGCCCCCGGATGAACACCCGCAGTCTACCAGACTGGTGCCGGACTCAACGGCGCTGCTTCATCAGGCGCGACTTCTCGCGCTGCCAGTCGCGGTCCTTTTCCGTAGCGCGCTTGTCGTGTGCCTTCTTGCCCTTGGCGAGGCCGACCTCGAGCTTTGCCTTGCCCTTCTTCCAGTAGAGGCGCAGCGGAATGAGCGCCTGGCCCTTGCGTTCGACGGCGCCGACGAGCCGGTCGAGCTCCGAGCGATGCATCAGGAGCTTTCGGGTACGTGCCGGGTCGGCGACTACGTGTGTCGATGTCGTCGACAGGGGCGCGAAATGCGATCCGAGCAGCCAGGCCTCGCCGTCCTTGACGATCACGTAGGCTTCGGTGATCCGCCCGCGACCCGATCGGAGGCTCTTGACCTCCCATCCCTGCAGCGCGAGGCCGGCCTCCATCGATTCCTCGATGAAATAATCGTGGCGCGCGCGCTTGTTGAGCGCGATCGACGGATCCGGCTTGTCTTTGGCGGGGTGCGGCATGGGGTCGCGCATTGTAGCGGCCACGCCTAGACTCGCGGCGTGGCGGGAATGATCGAAGTCGCATACGCGCTTCCCGAACGGCAACGCGTGATCAGCCTCGAGCTCATCGAGGGCATGACCGCCGGCGATGCCGTGCGGGCTTCGGGGATCTGCCGCGAATTTCCGGAGCTTGCGGCGCGTCCGATGACGCTCGGTGTCTACGGCGAGGTCGTCGCCGAAACCCGGGTGCTGAGGCCGGGCGATCGGGTGGAGATCTATCGCGAGCTCGCCATCGACCCGCGCGAGGCACGGCGCCGGCGCGCGACGCGTGCGCCCTCCCGCGAGCGCGGCTCAAGCCGATCTACGGCGATTGACTGAATTCCCGTCCATGCATCCGCAGCGGCCGGTCCGCTCGATCGTCGGATCTGCGCTCATTGCGGCCGTCCTTGGCCTGCCCGGCTGCGGCCAGCCGCCCGCCACCGATCCGCAATCGACCCTGCGCCGCGGCCTCGGCGCGGAGCCTGCCACGCTCGACCCGCAGCTCGCGGAGGACAACGCTTCGCTCGCCGTGATCGGCGACCTGTACGAGGGCCTGACGCGAATCGCCGCGGACGGTTCGGTCGTTCCGGGGGCAGCACGATCCTGGGATCGTTCGGCGGACGGCCGGGTCTACACGATGCATTTGCATGCGGCGTTGCGCTGGTCGAACGGCGATGCGCTGACGGCCGAGCACTTCGCCGCCGGGCTGAGGCGCGCGACGGCGGAGAACTCTATTGCGCCGAACGCGCCGCTGCTCGCCGCCCTGGCAGGGATCGATGTCCTGGACGAGCGCACGTTGCGACTATCTCTGTCCCGGCCGGTGTCCCACTTGCCGGCGATTCTCGCTCTGCCGGTCGCAATGCCGGTTCATCCGGGAACGAATACAAGAGAGCCCGACCCCGTCAATGGCCCCTACACGCTCCACAAACGGGTCCCCGGCGAGCGCATCGAGCTCGTCCGCAATGAGCACTTCCATGACGCAGCAAGCGTCGCCATACCGCACGTCGTGCATCTGCCGATCGTCGACCTCGGTGCCGAGGTCGCGCGTTACCGGACGGACGCGCTGGATCTCACCAGCGAAGTACCCAACTCACTGCTCCCGGACCTGCGCGAAAGGCTGCCCGGCCAGTTGCGCATCGACCCTTACCTCAGCGTCTACGCGTACGCTGTCAACCTCGAACGGCTGCCATCGAAAGCGATACGACGCGCACTTGCGATGGCCATCGACCGCCCGCGGATCACTGCGCTCGTCACGGGCGCCGGCGAGCAGCCGGCGTACGGCTGGGTACCGGACGGACTGCCGGGCTACCGGCCGGCGCGCTTCGACTGGGTGGCACTGCCGCCTGCAGCGCGGTCTGAGGCCGCCCATGCCGCGTGGAGCAAGGCGACGAGCGGCAGCACCTTCGCACGTCCCCTCGTGCTCTGCACCGACGCGAGCGACAACCACCACCGCACCGCAGTCGCGCTCGCCGACATGTGGCATTCGGCGCTCGGTATCGATGTGCGCATCGTCGAGCTGGAGTGGAACGTGTACCTGGCGACACGGCGTGCGCCGGACGACTGCGACCTGGTGCGCCTCGGCTGGTCCGCCGACTTCGTCGACCCCGAGGCGTTTCTCGCGCTGTTCGAATCGGGCCATCCGCAGAACACGCTGGGCTACACGAGCGCGGACTACGATCGGCTGCTCGCGGCGTCCCGCACGACACAGGACGATGCACAGCGCATTGCGCTCCTCATGACCGCCGACGCGCAACTGCTCGAGGACACGCCGGTGATACCGGTCTTCTTCCGCGTCGCGAAGCGTCTCGTCAAGCCGTGGGTCGACGGTTACCGGCCGAATCCCCTGGGGCAGGTCGCCACGCGCGACTTGTCGCTCGTGCCGCGCGGCAACAAGAAAGCGGGCGGGGACTAGTGTCACCCGCCCGCAAACGGACCGTAAGGTCCGGGGGACCCTGACCGACGCCCGGAGGACGTCAGTCTTCGATTTCCGCCTCGTCCGCAGTCAACGTGCTGCCGTCCCAGCTCCCGTCGACTTCGACGATCCTTCCGTCGGCCTCGGCAAAGAAGGTCTCTGCGTCGATCTCCTCGTCCTCGCGTTCAAACTGCGTGCTCGCGGTCGTCTGGACCGGGACACCTGCAACCTCGAGCGATGGCTGGGCCAGGGCGCCGGCGCGGCCGCGCAGCTTGACTTCGTCCTCGGGGTCCTCCCGCTCGAGCCGCGTGGCGACCAGCGCGCTGCCATCGCTGAAGGCACGCACTTCCACGAAGTCCCCGACCCGGATGTCCCCGATGCCGAAGGTGTCCAGGTCGGCGTCGCTGTGGTCTTCGAACCGGGTGGTGTCGCTGGCGCCGACGGTCACTCCCAGGACGACGAGCGTGCGCGCCGCGGCATCGACGGCGTCCACCGTCGCCTCGATCCGGATTTCGGCCGCGCGCCGGAACTTGATCTCTTCGGCGATCACCCGGCCCGCAGCGTCGAATTCGCCCTCGACCTCGAGGTTGGCGCCGAGCCGCAGGTCGGTGGCGGTGCCGTCCCGAAACTCCGTCGCGCCGGTCGTCGTGACCGGCTGTCCGGCCACGTCGAAGTCTGTCGCGGAGGCGAAGCGCGTCACGAGCCCTTCGATATCGGCGTCGTCGTCGTCGCCGCCGCCGAGGCCCCGCTCCTCGCGCTCTACGCGGGTCGCGACCAGCGTCCCGCCGGAGTCCAGCGAGCCGTGGACTTCGACGAGGTCGCCATTGGCGGGTCCGCCGCTCGAGAAACCGTCGAGCTGCGCGGCGGAATAATCGACCTCGAGCAGGTTGATGACGAAGCGCTGGTTGGCGGCTTCGAGCGCGCGGACCGAGCCTTTCACCTCGAGCCGTTCCGCGGCGGCGCGCCGTTCGATGCGCGTGGCGTTGATCACGCCATTGGCGGAAACCAGCCCGCTCACCTCCACGTGATCGCCGACCGCCAGCCCCTCCAGGCCCGAGGTGTGATGCTGTCGTCGAACGAAGTTGCGGCACTGGTCTGAACAGGCTGGCCAAGAACCACGATCCGGCCGGTCGCGAGGTCGATGCTTTGCACCGGGCCCTCGACGTCGTCGTCGAAGATGATCGTCGTGGCAGTACCGGTCGTGCCGTTCGCGTCGACGCTGCCCTCGACGCGAACCACCTGCCCGATCGCGAGGTCGGCCTCGGTCGCGGACGCGCCATCCACGATGATTGAGGCTCCCGAGGTGGCGTAGCGCACCCCGTTGACGATTACGCTGCCGAATCCCGTGATCGGGCCCTGCGCGATCGTGATTCCGCCTCGGTCGATGCCGGCGGTCGTGCCGGCTCCACTGTCGCTTCCACTGTCGCTTCCGCAGGCCACGATCAGCACTGCCATGGCCAGCGTCAGCCGAATGCGCAGCTCGATCTCATCGGTTCTCTCCGGCCTGAAGCGACTGGATTGCGTAGACGCCGGCTCCGACGCGCAACGCGACGGCGGCCCGGTCGGCCGGGTCGACTTCATGCGTGCTCAGCCAGTCGTCGACACGCTCGAGGAATCCTTCTGCTTCGCGCTCCAGGAACGCGCGGAACGCCGGCATCTGGCGCACGTCGACGCGTCCGTTCTGCGCGCGGCCTTCGAATCGGGACGGATCCGCGGAGCGCCGTGAGAGGTTGAATTCCACGGTCGTCGCCAGGTCCGACAGCACATGCCCCGCGCGCTCGATCGCCTCGGCGTTCATCGCGCGAGGCATGTAGTACCGGCGCAGGACGCGGTAGCCGCCATCGTCGAGTCGCTCGATCGACCCTGAGCGGAGAAGCTCCTTGACGAGAGCCGTCGTCGGGATGTCGCCGGCATATCGGCGCAGCAGGGACTGGAACGAAGGACCCGGGCCGTCGTCGGGCAATTCGCGCGGCTGCCCCCGCTCGTCGAGAAATTCCGCGTCGAGGTGCCAGCCGCTCAGCACACGGCTGGCATGATTCAGCGATTCCTCCGAGTTGCGTTCCCGGCCGCCCGCATCTGCCGCCCGGGCACGCCGGACATCGCGGCGCGAGAGCCCGGTAAGCAGGGCCACGCGCGAGACATTCGTGGGCCGCCCACGCACACCGAATTCCTCGGTTGCAACGGTGACGAAGACCGTGCGTGCCAACTCCGAGAACTCCTTCCATGTGACGCCGGAACGCAATAGCCAGCGCGCAATCGGTACTAACCACTGCCGACAAGCGCGGATGACAGGTCGCGGTGTCCCGGATACCATATCTGAGACAAAAGATCTCATATATGGAAATCGAGCGCAACCAAGTCTATCTGGCGAATGCTCGATGCGGCAGGCCTCGGGAATCTCGCTGCGACGCCCGCTCACGCCCGACGTCTGCGGCGCGGTCGTCGCCGAAACCCGCCGCTCCGCCTGGCGAACGAGTGGATCTATCGGAGCTCACCGTCGATCCGCGCGAGCGTGCATGCACCGCCGACGAATCGAGTGACAGCAGGAGTCGCAGCTGCCGTCTAGCCGCCGTCCGGCCGCGGGGCTTCCGGTTCCGGCTGACGATCCGGATCGTCGTCCTCATCGCTGCCGTCGGGAGCGGCGGACTTGGCAGCGAGCTCTTCGTCGCTGCGTTCCACTTCCGGCAGGCCGGTCTCGATCCCGCCGCGAGTCGGCTCGGGCGAATCGAGCCTCTCGACGCGGCTCACCTTGTCATCGGTGAAAAACACGACGAAGTGCGCGCGATCGACCTTGCGCTCGCGCCCGCGCTTGAGCGTGTAGATGTAGTCCCAGCGCTGCGCGGTGAACGGATCCGAGATCATCGGCGTGCCGAGCAGGTAGCGGACCTGGCTTCGCGTCATGCCGGCCGTGACCTGGTCCACGTCCTTGGTCTCGAGGTAATTGCCCTGCTGGATGTAGGGCCGATGCACGCAACCGCCCAGAGCGGCGGCGATCGAGAGCAGGGCGAGAGCAGCGGCGCGCGGCGCTCCGTGGCTGGAATTCGGGCGATTCATCTGTCTGGAGTTGCCGGCGTCGGCCGGTGATAATGGCGGCGGATCATACAGCAACGGCACTCCCGGGCGCGCGACGGATCACTGGTGGAAACTGCACAACTCAAGCGGGCCGGCCTGAAAATCACGATCCCGCGCGTGAAGATCCTCGACATTCTCGCCTCGGACCAGCCGCGGCACATGAGCGCCGAGGACGTGTATCGCCGCCTGCTCGACTCGAACGAGGACATCGGGCTCGCGACGGTGTACCGCGTCCTGACGCAGTTCGAGTCGGCCGGGATCGTGACGCGCCACCACTTCGAGGGCGGCAGTGCCGTCTTCGAGCTGAACGAGGGCACGCATCACGACCACATCGTCTGCGTAGACTGCGGCCGCGTCGCCGAGTTCAGCGACGAGAGCATCGAGGAGCGCCAGCGCCAGATCGCCTCACGGCTCGGCTTCTCGATCACCGACCACTCGCTGACCCTGCACGGCCATTGCGTGCGCGAGAACTGCCCTTACCGCTCGCAGCGGAAGTAGCCCGGCGCGCCGGACGCGGCCGCGCGCGCGGCCTCGAGCATCTCGCGGGCGTGGTCCCGGGTCCGATCCGTCAGCCGGGCGCCACCGAGCATCCGAGCGATCTCCTCGACCCGTGACTCGCCGTCGAGCGCCTCGAGTGAGGTGCGCGTCGTGGAGCCGTCGGTGTGCTTGACGACGCGCAACTGCCGGTCGGCCTGTGCGGCGACCTGTGCCAGGTGTGTCACGCACAGCACCTGGCCCGCCCGCGCGAGCGCGGCGAGCTGCCGCCCGACCATCTCGGCGACCGCGCCGCCGACGCCCGCGTCGACCTCGTCGAAGACGAGGCAGGGCGGGCGGTCGGCGCCGAGCGTGGCGACCTGCAGCGCGAGGCTCATCCGCGACAGCTCCCCGCCCGAGGCGACCCGGGCGAGCGCGCGCAGCGGCTGCCCCGGATTGGCGCTCACCTGGAACTCGATCTCGTCGGCGCCGTGTTCACCGATCGGCGGCGGATCCGGCACCTCGATCCGCGTCGTGAACACGCCGCCGCGCCATCCCGAGCCCCTGCATGAGCGCGGTGACGGTCGCGTCCAGTCGCTGCCGCAGCGCCGCGCCGACCGGCCGTGAGCTCGCGGGCCGCGGCGTGGTACTGCGTGAGTGCCTGCTCCACGCGCCGCTCGAGCCCGGCCAGGTGCAACCCCGCATCGGAGAGCTCGGCCAGTTCGCCGGCCAGCCGAGCGCGCAGCGCAGGCAGCTCCGCGACGTCCACGCGATGTTTGCGCGCGGTCGCCTCGAACGCGGACAGGCGCGCCTCGATCGTCTCCAGCCGCGTCGGATCGGCATTCAGGCTGTCGGCGAAATGCGCGAGCGCGCCGAGCGCTTCGCGACAGGCGATCGCCGCCTCGTCGACGAGTCGCTGCGCATCGCCCAGGCTCTCATCGAGTACCACGAGCGGCCGCAGCAGCGTCTGCGAACGCCCGAGTGCGCCCGCGGCGCCGTCGCCCTCGACACCCAGCAGGTCCTGCAGCTGCGCCGCGCCCTCGGCGAGGCGTCCGAGCGACGCGCTGCGGCGTCGCTCCTGCTGCAGCGTCGGCGGCCTCGTCGGGCTCCGGGATCGAGCGCATCGAGCTCGGCAACGTAGTGCGCGAGCAGGTCGAGCCGCGCTTCGCGGTCGCGGGCGCGCTGCGCGAGATCGACCCGCGCAGCTTCGGCGCTCCGCCATTCCTGCCAGGCGGCGCGCACCGCCGCTGCTTCGGCGGCGAGGTCGCCGCTCGCATCGAGCAGATCTCGTTGATAACCGCGGCGCGCGAGTGACTGGAACTCGAGCTGCCCGTGCACTTCGACGAGCAGATCGCCGAGCTCGCGCAGCGCCGTGATCGGCATCGACTGGCCGTTGATCCATGCGCGGCTGCGGCCGTCCGTGCCGACCACGCGCCGCAGCAGGCACTCCTCCTGCACGTCGATCGACTGCTCCTCGAGCCAGGCGCGGGCGGCGGCATTGCCGGACACGTCGAATCCCGCGGTGATCTGAGTGCGCTCGGCGCCGTGGCGCACGACCGTGCTGTCGCCCCGGCCCCCGATCGCGAGCAGCAGGGCGTCGACCAGGATCGACTTTCCCGCGCCGGTCTCGCCGGTCAGCGCCGTGAAGCCCGGCCGGAACTGGATCTCCACCGCCTCGACGATGGCGAAGTCCCGGATCTGCAGCAGCGTCAGCATCGACGGATCAGGGGACCGGCGTCCTGCCGTCGCGATCGCCCCGGCCCCAGTGCAGCTTGGATCGCAGGATGCGGTAGTAGTCGTGGCCCGGCGGATGCAGCAGGGTCACGACCTCGCTCGCGCGGCTGACCCGCAGCCGGGCGCCGGGCTCGAGGTCGCAGAGCACGATGCCGTCGCAGACGACCTGGGCGCGCGTATCGATCGCGTTCGGCGAGCTCGAGCTCCACGACGCTGTCGGCGCCGACGACGATCGGGCGATCCGAGAGGGTGTGCGGGCAGATCGGCACCAGCACCAGCGCGGCCAGGCTCGGGTGCACGATCGGGCCGCCGCAGGAGAGCGCATAGGCAGTCGAACCGGTCGAGGTGCCCACGATGAAGCCGTCGCCGCCGTGCGTGTTGACGTAAACGCCGTCGACCCAGGTGTGAAGCTCGAGCATGCGGCCGCTCTCGCGCTTCACGACGGCGACGTCGTTGAGCGCAAGCGCCTGGAGGCGACCGCCGTCGCAGGGAACCGCAGCCGTGAGCAGCATCCGCGCCTCGGGCAGGCAGCGACCCGCGAGCGCTTCGTCGACGCTCTCGCGCATCCGGTCCGGGCTCACGTCCGCGAGAAAGCCGAGCCGCCCGCGATTGACGCCGAGCACCGGCACGCCGGCCATTGCGGCCAGGCGCGCGGCGTGCAGCAGCGTGCCGTCGCCACCGACCGACACGACGAGATCGCACCCCGGCGCGAGCGCCGCTTCGTCGCGTGTCTCGACGCTGATGCCGGCGAAGTCCGGCGCATGACCTGCAAGGGCGCGCACGGCGTGTCCCTGGCCGGCCAGGTGCAGGGCGAGCGCGCGCATCGCCTCACCGACGCGGGCCTCCGCCGCGCGACCGACGAGGGCGATGGTCTTTCCGGCGGCAGGGGGCGGACTCATGGGTGGCGAGACTTTTAGCACGCGCGCCCGCGCGACCGGCCAGCGGCAATCCGATCGGAATCACGCCATGTCGCGCTCTCGCTTGACTTCGACAAAATCCGGTTGCTAGCTTGAGCCCCACAGGCTGCGAAAATCCTCTCTGGCCCAGCAGCCTGGCCCATGGCGCCGGAATCCGCCGACGAACAACTGAACGATCGCGCCCGGCACCTGCTGACGGTGCTGGTCGAGAGCTACATTCGCGAAGGCCAGCCCGTCGGTTCGCGCACGCTGACGCGCGACTCCGGGCTGAACCTGAGCTCCGCCACCGTGCGCAACGTGATGGCGGACCTCGAGGAGTACGGCTTCGTGACCTCGCCGCACACCTCGGCCGGACGCGTACCGACCGACAAGGGCTACCGGTTCTTCGTCGATACGCTGCTGCGCCGCGGAAACGTCGAGTCGGTGGACGACGCGGTCGACGAGCTGCGCCGGCGTCTCGACGACGAGCAGGCGACAGGACGCGCGCGCAGTGGTCGCGGTCGCCTCGCAGGTGCTGTCCTCGATCACGCACCTGGCGGGCGTCGTGACGATGCCGCGCCAGTCCCAGCAGTCGCTGAGCCAGATCGAGTTCCTGCCGCTGTCGGACAACCGCGTGCTCGCGGTCATGGTGGTCAACGGCCGCGACGTGCAGAACCGGATCGTCCAGCTCGACCGCTACTACTCCGCCGAGGAGCTGCGCCGCGCGGCGAATTTCCTCAACCAGCAGTTTTCCGGGCGGCCGCTGTCGCAGGTGCGCGAAGACATCGTCGAGGAGCTGAAGCAGACCGGCGAGCGGCTGAACCAGCTCATGCTCGACGCCATCCGCGTCGCGCAGCAGATGGTGAGCGAGGGCGCGCAGGCGGGGCCCGAGTACGTGATCGCCGGCGAAACCAACCTCATGGAGTTCGCCGAGTTGTCGAACGTCGACAAGCTGCGGCGGCTGTTCGACGCCTTCACCGCCAAGCGCGACATCCTGCACCTGCTCGACCTGAGCCTGCGCGCGGAGGGGGTGCAGATCTTCATCGGCCACGAGTCGGGCTACCAGATCCTCGACGATTGCAGCCTCGTGGCCGCCCCGTACATGCTCGATGCGCAGACGGTCGGGGTCCTGGGGGTCATCGGGCCGACACGGATGGCCTACGAGCGCGTGATCCCGATCGTGGACGTGACGGCCCGGATGCTCGGGTCGGCCTTGAATTCCCGTCGCTAGCCCCGACTTCCGGCCGCATTCGCGGCGCGCCCGCCGGCTGGACACGGGCGTCGGCACCCGTTTTGCTGCAGAGAGGCAATCCAGGAATGAGCGTGGACCCCGATCAGGATCACCATGGCCGAGGTGGGCGATGTGAACTCCGACGACCTCGGCCACCGAGCTCGAGACGCTCCGGGCCGCATTGGCCGAGGCGGAGACCCGTGCCGAGGAGAGCCGCAACGCGCTGCTCCGCGCCGTCGCCGAAGCCGACAACGCCCGCAAGCGCGCCCAGCGTGACGTCGAGGCGGCCAGCCGGTTCGGCGCGGAGCGCCTGGCGGCCGACCTGCTCGAAGTCGCCGACAGCCTCGAGCTCGGAATCGCCGCCGGCAGCGGCGCCGGACGCCGCCCGGTTGGTCGAGGGCATGGAGGCGACCCGCCGGCTCCTCGCCAAGGCCTTCGAGCGGGCAGGAATGAGCGTCGTGGACCCCCAGGGCCAGCCGTTCAACCCCGAGCTGCACGAGGCCATGACCACCCAGCCCAGCGCCGAAGCGGCCCCGGGCAGTGTCCTGGCGGTGGTCCAGAAGGGTTACACGCTCAACGGTCGCCTGTTGCGCCCGGCCCGCGTCGTGGTGGCGCGCTGCCCCGGACACGACGAACTGACCGGCGACTTGAATCGACGCCGCCCGTCCCCACCAATAGCGCCAGCGAATCAGCGACTTCACGGAGTCCCACGTCCATGGCAAAAGTCATCGGCATCGACCTCGGCACCACCAACTCCTGCGTCGCGATCATGGAGGGCGGCAAGCCCCGCGTGATCGAGAACAGCGAGGGTGATCGCACGACGCCGTCGATCGTCGCCTTCACCAAGGACGACGAGGTCCTGGTCGGCCAGTCCGCGAAGCGCCAGGCCGTCACCAACCCGCAGAACACGCTCTATGCCATCAAGCGGCTGATCGGCCGGCGCTACGACGACGCCGTCGTGCAGAAGGACGTCGACATGGTGCCGTACAAGATCGTCAAGGCCGACAACGGCGACGCCTGGGTCGAAGTGCACGGCAAGAAGATGGCCGCGCAGGAGATCTCCGCGCGCGTCCTCATGAAGATGAAGAAGACCGCCGAGGACTTCCTCGGCGAGCCGGTCACCGAGGCGGTGATCACGGTGCCCGCCTACTTCAATGACTCGCAGCGCCAGGCGACCAAGGACGCCGGGCGGATCGCCGGCCTCACGGTCAAGCGCATCATCAACGAGCCGACCGCGGCGGCACTCGCCTATGGTCTCGACAAGGCCGGCGGCGACCGCAAGATCGCCGTCTACGACCTGGGCGGCGGCACCTTCGACATCTCGATCATCGAGCTTGCCGACGTCGACGGTGAGCGCCAGTTCGAGGTGCTCGCGACGAACGGCGACACCTTCCTCGGTGGCGAGGACTTCGACAAGCGCGTGATCGACTACCTGGCGGCGGAATTCCAGAAAGAGAGCGGCGTCGACGTGCGTCGCGATCCGCTCGCCATGCAGCGGCTGAAGGAAGCCTCCGAAAAGGCCAAGATCGAGCTGTCCTCGAGCCAGCAGACCGAGGTCAACCTGCCGTACATCACGGCGGACGCCTCGGGTCCCAAGCACCTGGCGATGAAGCTCACGCGTGCCAAGCTCGAGTCGCTGGTCGAGGACCTCGTCCAGAAGACGATCGAGCCCTGCCGCATCGCGCTCAAGGATGCGCAGCTGTCGATGAAGGACGTTGCCGAAGTGATCCTGGTCGGCGGCCAGACCCGCATGCCGCTCGTGCAGAAGGTCGTCAAGGACCTCTTCGGCAAGGAGCCGCGCAAGGACGTCAATCCGGACGAGGCGGTGGCCGTGGGCGCGGCGGTGCAGGCCGGCGTGCTGACCGGCGAGGTCAAGGACGTGCTGCTGCTCGACGTGACGCCGCTGTCGCTCGGCATCGAGACGCTGGGCGGGGTGATGACGAAGCTCATCGAGAAGAACACCACGATCCCGACCAAGGCGAACCAGACGTTCTCGACGGCCGACGACAACCAGACCGCCGTGACCATCCACGTCCTGCAGGGCGAGCGCGACCGCGCGGGTGACAACAAGTCGCTCGGCCGCTTCGACCTGTCCGACATCCCGCCGGCGCCGCGCGGCATGCCGCAGGTCGAGGTCACCTTCGACATCGACGCGAACGGCATCCTGCACGTCTCGGCGAAGGACAAGGCCACGGGCAAGGAGCAGAAGATCGTCATCAAGGCCTCGAGCGGCCTGACCGAGGACGAGATCAAGCGGATGGTCCGCGACGCCGAGGCGCACGCCGAGGAGGACAAGAAGTTCCGCGAGCTGGCGGAGACGCGCAACCGCGCCGATGCGCTCCTGCACTCGACCGAGAAGGCGCTCAAGGATCTCGGCGACAAGGTGCAGGCGGCCGATCGCGCCAAGGCGGAGTCCGCGATCTCCGATCTCCGCAGCGTGCTCAAGGGCGACGACAAGGACGTCATCGAGACCAAGGCACGCGCGCTGGCCGAAGCGTCGGCGGCGATCGCCCAGCAGGCCTACGCGGCCCAGCAGGGGCCCGGTTCGTCGGACGGCGGCGAGCCCCAGGGCGGCGGCGCCCCGGGCGGCAAGGAGGAGGTGCTCGATGCGGAGTTCGAAGAGGTCAACGACAAGGAACGCAAGACCTCGTAACCTGCGGCCAACAATGAGGCAATGACAGGAATCGCCGCGGGTCGTCAGGTCCGCGGCGTTTCCTTATCCGCAACTGACTGGGATCCGCATGTCCAGACGGGATTACTACCAGGTGCTCGACGTCGCACGCACGGCGACCGAGGCCGAGATCACGAAGGCCTACCGCCGGCTGGCGATGAAGTACCACCCGGACCGCAATCCGAACGATCACGAGGCGGAAGGGCGGTTCAAGGAGGTCAAGGAGGCCTACGAGGTCCTGACCGACGCGCAGAAGCGCGCGGCCTACGACCAGTTCGGGCATGCGGGCGTGGATGCCTCGCGTGGCGGGGTCAGGGGTTCGATCCCCGGGATGCGTTCGGGGACATCTTTGGCGAGGTCTTCGGCGACATTTTCGGCGGCGGCCGGCGCAACCGCTCCGGCGTGTATCGCGGCGCGGACCTGCGCTACGAGCTCGCGCTCGATCTCGAGCAGGCCGTATTCGGCGACACCGCAAACATCGATTTCGCAACCCTCGCCGAGTGCGGCGAATGCAAGGGATCCGGCTCGGCGGCGGGCGCCAAGCCTGCGACCTGCGAGACCTGCCGAGGCGCGGGCCAGGTCCGCATGCAGCAGGGTTTCTTCGCCGTGCAGCAGACCTGCCCGCGCTGCCAGGGACGCGGCCAGGTCATCACCGACCCGTGCGGCGGTTGCCGCGGCCAGGGTCGCGTACGACGCCAGAAGACCCTGGCGGTCAAGGTGCCGGCCGGCGTCGATAACGGTGATCGCATCCGGCTCAGTGGCGAAGGCGAGGCCGGTCGAAACGGCGGTCCGGCGGGGGACCTGTACGTCGAGATCCGGGTCCGCGAGCACCGGATCTTCGAGCGCGACGGCAGCCACCTGTCCTGCGAGGTCCCAATGAGCTTTGCTACGGCGACGCTCGGCGGCAGTATCGACGTGCCGACCCTCGGCGGGAGCGCCACCATCAAGGTTCCGCCGGAGACACAGTCCGGCCGCGTCTTCCGCCTGCGCGAGAAGGGGATCAAGCCCGTGCGCGGCGGCCCGACGGGCGACCTCTTCTGCCGGGTGGTCGTCGAGACGCCGGTCAACCTGAGTCGCGAGCAGAAGGACCTGCTGAAGCAGTTCGAGACATCGCTCAAGACCGATACCCGACGTCATCATCCGCGCGAGGATTCCTGGCTCGACGGGGTCAAGCGGTTTTTCTCGAGTCTCGCGGAGTAATCGATGATCCCAGTTGCGCTGCTGGGTGTCACCGGGCGGATGGGAAGCGCGATCCTGCCGCTGATCGCCTCGAGCGACGACCTGGTGCTGTCCGGCGCGCTCGCCGCCCCTGGCAATGCCGCCATCGGCCGCGATCTCGGAACGATGGCAGGCGGTGCGCCCGCGGGGGTTGCGGTGACCTCGGATCCAGAACGGGCCCTGGCCGGGGCACGCGTTGCCATCGATTTCACGCGACCGGCCGCGTCCGTGGTGCACGCCGAGGCCTGCGCCCGGCTGCGCTGTCCCATCCTCATCGGCACGACCGGCCTGACCCCGGCGCAGCGCGACGCGCTGGCGACGGCCGCCCTGTCCGTTCCGATCGTGCTCGCGCCCAACACCAGCGTGGGCGTCACTCTCATGCTCCGCCTCGCCGCGATCGCCGCTGGCGCGCTGCCGGTCCACTACGACGCCTGCGTGCTCGACGCCCATCATCGAGGCAAGGTCGATGCACCGAGCGGTACGGCGCTCGCCCTGGGCGAGGCGGTTGCGCGTGCCCGCGGCGGGACGCTCGAGACGTCAGCCGTCGACCCCGTGGCGGGTGAGGCCCGGCCGCGGACGGAGGGGACCGTCGGCTTCAGCGTCGTGCGGGCTGGCGAGATCGTGGGCGAGCACCGCCTGCTGTTTGCGGGTCCGGGTGAGCGGCTCACGATCACGCACGTCGCGCAGGACCGATCGGTGTTCGCGCGCGGAGCACTGGCCGCGGCGCGCTGGCTCGCGGCGGGGCGTGCACCCGGGCTCTACGGCATGCACGACGTCCTGGGGCTGTGAGAAGCGCTCCTCCGAGCGTGCGTCCCCCGCCGATGATCACCCTCGCGTAGACTTGCGACCCCGACCCGCGAGCAAATTCCCCGGGGTGAGTGGTCGCTCATCCCCCGGCGTCTGCACGCGCAAAACACGCCCCCGACCCTGGGCGGGCGGGATTGAACGGAGGGCCTGACCCGTGACGACACCTGCTGTTCTGGCACTCGAGGACGGCACGGTGTTTCGCGGCGTTTCGATCGGCGCCAGCGGCACCACGACCGGCGAAGTCGTGTTCAACACGGCCATGACGGGCTACCAGGAAATCCTGACCGACCCGTCCTACGCTCGCCAGATCGTCACGCTCACCTATCCCCACATCGGCAACACGGGCATCAACGCGGGCGATCTCGAGTCACCGGTGATCCAGGCGGGAGGCCTCGTGATCCGCGATCTCCCTGACCTGCATTCGAACTGGCGAGCCACGGGGTCGCTCGAGTCGTTCCTCGCACGGGGCGGCGTGGTTGCGATCGCCGGCATCGACACCCGCAAGCTGACGCGGATCCTCCGCGAGAAAGGAGCGCAGTCGGGCTGCATCGCGAGCGGCGACGCCGCGGCCCGCACGGACCTTGCGGTCGCCGCGGCACGCCGCTTTCCGGGCCTCAAGGGAATGGACCTGGCCAAGGTCGTTTCCACCCGGCGCACCTACCAGTGGAACGAGGGCACGAACTGGGCCCTCGAACAGGGCCGCAAGCGTCGCCCGGGCCAGCGCATGCACGTGGTGGCGTACGACTTCGGGATCAAGCGCAACATCCTGCGGCTGCTGGCAGATCACGGCTGTCGCATCACCGTGGTGCCGGCGCAGACATCGGCGGGGGAGGTGCTCAAGATGCTCCCCGACGGAGTGTTCCTGTCGAACGGCCCGGGTGATCCGGAACCGTGCACCTATGCCATCGACGCGATCCGGCAATTACTCGATGCGGGCACGCCGCTCTTCGGCATCTGCCTCGGGCAGCAGCTGCTCGGGCTCGCGAGCGGCGCGAAGACGATCAAGATGAAGTTCGGCCACCACGGGGCGAACCACCCGGTCCTCGAGCTCGAAACCGGGCGTGTCTTCATCTCCAGCCAGAACCACGGCTTCGCCGTGGACGAAGCCACGCTCCCACCAAGCGTGCGCGCGACGCACCGGTCGCTGTTCGACGGGTCGCTGCAGGGCATCTCGCACAACGAGAAGCCGGCGTTCGGCTTCCAGGGGCACCCCGAGGCGAGCCCGGGTCCTCGCGAGCTGTCGTCGCTCTTCTCGCGGTTCGTCGAGTCGATGCTGCGCAAGGGCACGCTGCCGCTGCGCAAGCTGTCCTGAGCGAACGGATGCCGAAGCGAACAGACATCGAAAGCGTCCTGATCATAGGCGCGGGGCCGATCGTGATCGGTCAAGCCTGCGAATTCGATTACTCGGGCGCGCAGGCGTGCAAGGCGCTCAGGGAAGAGGGCTACCGCGTCATCCTGGTCAACTCGAACCCCGCGACGATCATGACCGATCCGGAGATGGCGGACGCGGTGTACATCGAGCCCATCAACTGGCGCACCGTCGCGAGCATCATCGAGAAGGAAAAGCCCTCGGCGCTCCTGCCGACGATGGGCGGCCAGACGGCGCTCAACTGCGCGCTCGACCTGGTCCGCGAGGGCGTGCTCGAGAAGCACGGCGTGGAGCTGATCGCAGCCTCGCGGCACGCCATCGACATGGCGGAGGACCGCGAGCTCTTCCGCAACGCGATGCGCGAAATCGGGCTCACCTGCCCGAAATCACGCATCGCGCACAGCATGGAAGAAGCGCTCGCCACCCAGGCCGAGATCGGCTTCCCGACGGTGATCCGGCCGTCGTTCACACTCGGCGGCAGCGGCGGCGGCATCGCCTACAACCGGGAAGAGTTCGAGACGATCGTCGCGCGCGGTCTCGATGCGTCCCCGACCAGCGAGGTCCTGCTGGAGGAGGCGGTGATCGGCTGGAAGGAATTCGAGATGGAGGTTGTCCGCGACCGCAACGACAACTGCATCATCATCTGCTCGATCGAGAACGTCGACCCGATGGGCGTGCACACCGGGGATTCCATCACCGTCGCGCCCGCGCAGACGCTGACGGACAAGGAATACCAGCTCATGCGTGACGCATCGATCGCGGTGCTGCGCAAGATCGGAGTCGAGTGCGGCGGATCGAACGTGCAGTTCGCGGTCAACCCGCAGGACGGGCGGCTGCTCGTGATCGAGATGAACCCGCGCGTGTCGCGGTCCTCGGCGCTCGCTTCGAAGGCGACGGGTTTTCCGATCGCGAAGGTCGCCGCGAAGCTCGCGGTCGGCTATACGCTCGACGAGCTGCGCAACGAAATCACCGGCGGCGCCACGCCAGCGTCCTTCGAGCCCACGATCGACTACGTAGTCACCAAGATTCCGCGTTTCACGTTCGAGAAATTCCCGGACGCCGACGACCGGCTTACGACCCAGATGAAGTCCGTCGGCGAGGTCATGGCGATGGGCCGGACTTTCCAGGAATCGCTGCAGAAGGCGCTGCGGGGACTGGAAACCGGCATCGACGGGCTGGTGCCGCGCGCGACGCTTCCGCTCACGGACGAGACCCGCAATGCGCTGCTCGAGGAGCTGCGCATGCCGGGCCCCGACCGCCTGCGCTACGTCGCCGACGCATTCCGCGCCGGCATGACGCTCGAGGAGGTGCAGCGCGCGTCGCGGATCGATCCATGGTTCCTCGCGCAGATCGAGGACCTGGTTCGCGAGGAGGCACGCGCCGAGTCGGAGGGTATCGCGGGACTCGATGCGGCGCGGATGCGCGTCCTGAAACGCAAGGGATTCGCCGACAGCCGCCTTGCTGCGCTCACCGGCGCCACCGAGCAGGCGATCCGCGAACGCAGGCACGCGCAGGGCGTACGACCCGTGTTCAAGCGCGTCGACAGCTGCGCCGCGGAGTTCGCGAGCCCGACTCCCTACCTCTACTCCACCTACGACGAGCAATGCGAGGCGGCCCCGACGGACCGCCGCAAGATAGTGATCCTGGGCGGCGGGCCCAACCGGATCGGGCAGGGCATCGAGTTCGACTACTGCTGTGTGCACGCGGCGCTCGCGCTGCGCGAAGACGGGTTCGAGACCATCATGGTCAACTGCAACCCCGAGACCGTCTCGACCGACTACGACACCTCCGACCGGCTGTACTTCGAGCCGCTCACCTTCGAGGACGTCATGGAGATCCTGCACGTCGAGAAGCCCTTCGGGGTCATCGTGCAGTACGGCGGGCAGACGCCGCTCAAGCTCGCCACGTCACTCGGAGCCGCGGGCGTGCCGATCATCGGTACGACCCCGGATTCGATCGACGTCGCCGAGGACCGCGAGCGCTTTCAGAAGCTGGTCGACCGGCTGCAGCTCAGGCAGCCGCCGAACCGCACCGCCCGTACAGAGGACGAGGCGGTGCGGATGGCCGAGGAGGTGGGCTACCCGCTGGTGGTGCGGCCGTCTTACGTGCTCGGCGGGCGCGCCATGGAGGTGGTCTTCAACGAGGACGACCTGCGCGCCTACATGACCGCTGCGGTGCGCGTGTCGAATGACAGCCCGGTCCTCCTCGACCGCTTCCTCGACGTCGCAATCGAAGTCGACGTCGACGCGATCTGCGACGGCAAGGACGTCTACATCGGCGGCATCATGGAGCACGTCGAGCAGGCGGGAGTGCACTCGGGCGACTCGGGCTGCTCGCTGCCGCCCAACAGCCTGAGCGCGGCCCTGCAGACACAGATCCGCGAGCAGACCCGGCGGCTCGCACTCGCGCTCAACGTCATCGGGCTGATGAACGTGCAGTTCGCCATCCAGAGCGGCCAGGTCTACGTGCTCGAGGTCAACCCGCGTGCCTCGCGAACCGCGCCCTTCGTCTCGAAAGCGACCGGTGTGCCGCTCGCCAAGGTCGGCGCGCGCGTGATGGTCGGCAAGACGCTCGCCGAGCTCGGTCTCACGCGCGAGCGCGTTCCGAAATTCTTCTCGGTCAAGGAGGCGGTATTCCCGTTCGGCAAATTCCCCGACGCCGACCCGATCCTCGGGCCCGAGATGAAATCGACCGGCGAGGTGATGGGAACCGGACACAGCTTCGGCGAAGCGTATGCGAAGGCGCAGACCGCCTCGGGCGTCGTCCTTCCGACGCGCGGGGTCTGCCTTCTCTCGGTCCGCAACCGCGACAAGGCGGGGGCCGTCGACCTCGCTCGACTGCTGATCGAGCGCGGTTTCGAAATCGTCGCGACGCACGGTACCGCCGCGGCGCTCGAGGTTGCGGGTGTGCACTGCCGCAGGGCAAACAAGGTTCGCGAAGGCCGGCCGCACATCGTCGACATGATCAAGAACGACGAGATCAACCTGATCGTCAACACGACGGAGGGCAAGCAGGCGATCAGCGAGTCACGCTCGATCCGCCGCGAGGCCGTCGCACGCAAGGTCACCTACTACACGACGCTGGCCGGGGCGTTTGCCACCTGCCAGGCCATCGACCATCTGCAGGAAGTCGAGGTCAATCGCCTCCAGGACCTTCATAAGGAGGTCCAGGTATGATCCGTAAGCCATTGACTAAAAAGGGCTCTGAAAGGCTCCGCGAGGATCTGCGTCGGCTCAAGACCGTCGATCGGCCGCGGGTCATCCAGGCCATCGCCGAGGCCCGTGCGCACGGTGACCTGAGCGAAAACGCGGAGTACCACGCGGCGCGCGAGCAACAGGGATTCATCGAGGGGCGCATCAGGGAGATCGAGCACGCCCTCTCACACTGCGAGATCATCGACGTCACCGGGCTGCCGGCGAGCAAGCGAGTGGTGTTTGGCGCGACGGTGGAGCTTTCCGACCAGGACGACGGCGCGGAGATGCGCTATCAGATCGTCGGTGAGTTCGAAGCCGATGCGCGGCTCGGACTGATCTCGATCACCTCGCCGATCGCGCGCGCGCTGGTGGGCAAGAGCGCGGGCGACGTGGTCGAGGTCGAGGTCCCGGGCGGGCTCAAGGCCTACGAGATCGTTACGGTCCGTTACGGCTGATGCGTGCTTTCGGAGCCGGGCAGCAGGATGCCGGGTTTGTCCGGGTTGGCCCGGTAGAAAAGCGCCACGTGTCCGATCCGCTGGACGAGCTCTGCGCGGGTCGCGCGGGCGAGCTCCCCGAGCAGTGTGTCGCGCTCCTCGCGATCCGCCACTCGCGCGCGCACCTTGACGAGCTCGTGGTCGGTAAGAGCGCGGTCGAGCTCGGAGACCAGCGTCGCCCCGATTCCGCCCTTACCGGCCAGAACAATCGGCTTGCGGTCGTGTCCAAGCCTGCGGAGGTGCTTCCTCTGCGCGTCGGTGAGCATGGTCCGTAGGGTATAGGGACCGAGGCCAGCCATGCCACGCCGGAGCCGAAGCTCAGCCCGCTGGATCGCCGAGCACGAAGCGGATCCGTTCGTGAGGCGGGCGCGCGAGGAGGGCTGGCGATCGCGGGCGGTGTTCAAGCTGGAGGAGATCCAGCGCAGCGACCACCTTCTGAAGCCCGGGATGACGGTCGTCGATCTCGGCGCCGCGCCGGGCGGCTGGAGCCAGTACGCCGCCCGCGTGCTCGCCGGGCGGGGACGGGTGATCGCGGTGGATATCTTGCCGATGGCTGGCCTGGCAGGAGTGGAGATGCTGGAGGGCGACTTCTCCGAACAGGCGACGCTCGAGCAACTGTTGTCGAGGCTGGGCGGGGCCCGGGTCGACCTTGTTTTGTCGGACATGGCCCCCAACACAATGGGCATCGCCGAGGTCGACCACGCCCGCTCGATGCACCTGGTCGACCTCGCGGTCGAGTTCGCGGCGCAGGCGCTCAAGCCCGGTGGCGACCTGCTCTTGAAGGTTTTTCAGGGCCGGGAGTTCCAGCCGCTGGTTGCGCGCCTGCGAGAAGATTACAAGACAGTAAAGCTCCGCAAGCCGAAAGCGTCCAGAGGACGCAGTCCTGAGCTGTACGTTCTGGCACGTGGATATCGATTGGTGTAGTGTCGAACGAGACTGTTTCCGGGTCCCGCCCCTGATGTCCGGGCCCGCGTTTTTGAGGCCAAGGATTTGAACGATCTCGCGAAGAATGTCGTCCTCTGGATAGTGATCGCCGTCGTACTCGCGACGGTCGTCAGCAATTTCAGCGCCCGCACTACGTCCGTCCAGGAGATGCCGTATTCGGCGTTCCTCGAGCACGTCGAAGACGGTTCGGTGACACAGGTCACCTTTACCGGTGACAAGATCCACGGAGTGCGCAGCAGCGGCGAGAAGTTCGTGGTCTTCAACCCGGAGACCGACAACTCGCTGCTCATCGGTACCCTGCAGAAGCATGGCGTCACCTTCGGCGCCGCGCCCCCGGAGCGCCAGTCGTTCCTGATGCAGCTCTTCATCTCGTCGTTCCCCATCCTGCTGCTGATCGGCGTCTGGGTGTATTTCATGCGCCAGATGCAGGGCGGAGCCGGCGGACGCGGTGCCATGTCCTTCGGCAAGAGCCGGGCACGGCTCCTGAACGAGGACCAGGTGACGGTCACCTTCGCCGACGTCGCGGGAGTCGACGAGGCCAAGGAGGAAGTGAGCGAGATCGTCGATTTCCTCAAGGATCCCGCCAAGTTCCAGCGGCTGGGCGGCAAGATTCCGCGTGGCGTGCTGATGGTCGGGTCCCCCGGCACCGGCAAGACCCTGCTCGCGCGTGCGATCGCAGGCGAAGCCAAGGTGCCGTTCTTCACGATCTCGGGCTCCGATTTCGTCGAGATGTTCGTCGGCGTGGGCGCTTCGCGCGTGCGCGACATGTTTGACCAGGCGAAGAAGCACGCGCCCTGCATCATCTTCATCGACGAGATCGATGCCGTCGGGCGTCACCGCGGAGCCGGCCTCGGCGGCGGCCACGACGAGCGCGAGCAGACGCTCAATCAGCTGCTGGTCGAGATGGACGGCTTCGAGGGCAACGAGGGCGTGATCGTCATCGCGGCGACCAACCGGCCCGACGTGCTGGATCCCGCGCTGCTGCGGCCCGGACGCTTCGACCGGCAGGTCGTCGTGCCGCTGCCCGACGTCCGCGGACGCGAGCAGATCCTCAAGGTACACATGCGCAAGCTTCCGCTCGCGGAGGATGTACGGCCATCCATCATCGCGCGCGGCACGCCCGGATTTTCGGGTGCCGACCTCGCGAATCTCGTCAACGAGGCCGCGCTCTTCGCCGCACGCGCTAACCGGCGCACGGTGACTATGGAGGAGTTCGAGCGCGCCAAGGACAAGATCATGATGGGCGCCGAGCGCAAGTCCATGGTGATGGACGAGAACGAGAAGAAGCTCACGGCCTATCACGAGGCGGGCCATGCGCTCGTCGGGCTCAACGTCCCAGATCACGACCCGGTGTACAAGGTCACGATCATCCCGCGCGGCCGCGCGCTCGGCGTCACGATGTTCCTGCCGGAGACCGACCGCTACAGCACCAGCAAGCGGCGTCTCGAGAGCCGGATCGCGACGCTGTTCGGCGGTCGGGTCGCCGAGGAGCTTGTTTTCGGGCCCGAGTCGGTCACGACCGGCGCGTCCAACGACATCGAGCGGGCCACCGAAATTGCCCGCAACATGGTCACCAAGTGGGGGCTGTCCGACCGGCTCGGCACGCTCACCTACGCGGAGGAGGACGGCGAGGTGTTCCTCGGCCGTTCAGTGACGCAGCACAAGCAGGTCGGCGACAAGATTCGCGACACGATCGACGAGGAAGTCCGGCGGGTGATCGACCTGAATTACCAGCGCGCGCGGGAAATTCTCGAGCGTGAGAGCGACAAGCTGCACAAGATGGCCGAGGCGCTGATCAAGTACGAGACCATCGACGAAGGGCAGATCCGCGACATCATTGCCGGCCGCGAACCGCGCCAGCCGGACGACTGGGAGGATCGCGACGCCCCCACCACGGGCAGCCGCCCGCGCGAGCGACGCGAAGGCGATGCGCCTCCGGGCAAGCCGGCGCCCCAGCACTGATTCCAGAACGGCGCCCGGCCGGCCGCGCCGGGCGCCTGTTTCACCGTTCGTCACTACCACGAGATGACGCAGCTCGCCTGCCGCGGCGTCACGCTCGAGCTTGACCCGCCGGTGGTCATGGGCGTGCTCAACGTTACCCCGGACTCGTTCTCCGACGGCGGACTGCACGCTGGCGTGACCTCCGCCGTTGCGTGTGGGCGACGGATGGCCGAGGAGGGCGCGGCGATCATCGACGTGGGTGGCGAGTCGACGCGGCCGGGGGCGGCACCGGTGACGGTCGCGGAGGAGCTTGCGCGCGTGATCCCGGTGATCGAGGGGCTCGCCCGCTCGGTCCCGATCCCGATCTCGGTCGACACCAGCAAGCCCGAAGTGATGCGCGCGGCGGTGGCGGCCGGGGCGCGGATGATCAACGACGTACGGGCGCTGCGCCTGCCCGGAGCACTGGAGGCTGCGGCGGGCAGCGGCGCCGCGCTCTGCCTGATGCACATGCAGGGCGAGCCGGGTGACATGCAGGCCGACCCCCGGTACGCGGACGTCGTGGCCGAGGTTGCGGCATTCCTGGCCGACCGGGTCCGTGCCTGCGTCGAGGCCGGAGTCGCGCGCGAGCGCCTCTGCATCGACCCGGGGATCGGCTTCGGCAAGCGTCCGGAGCACAATCTGGCGTTGCTCAGGGGGCTCGCCGGCCTGGTTCGCAGCGGCGTACCAGTCCTGGTGGGCGTTTCACGCAAGGCGCTGATCGGTATGATCACCGGCCGCGCGACCGGGGAGCGCCTGGCGGGAAGCGTGGCGCTGGCGGCGCTGGCCGCCGAGCGGGGCGCGTCGATCGTGCGGGCGCACGACGTCGCGGCGACCGTCGACGCGGTGAAAATCGGCGCTGCGCTGCGCAGCTTGGTGCAAGGGAGGAGCTGATCGTGGGGAGAAAGTACTTCGGCACCGATGGCGTACGCGGACGGGTCGGCGAGTACCCGATGACCGTCGATTTCGCGCTGCGGCTCGCGAGCACCGCGGCCCGTGTGCTCGCGCCTCGGGGCGGCCGCGCACTCGTCGGCAAGGACACACGGTTGTCGGGGTACATGTTCGAGGCGGCCCTGGAGGCAGGCTTCGTCGGCGGCGGCGTGGACGTCAACCTGATCGGCCCACTGCCTACGCCCGCCGTTGCCTACCTGACGCAGCGTTTCGAATGCAGCTTCGGCGTCGTGATCAGCGCCTCGCACAACCTGTACGACGACAACGGCATCAAGTTCTTCGACGGCTCCGGCAGCAAGCTGTCGGATGAGCTCGAGGAGCAGATCGAGCGCGAGCTCGACAATCCGGTCGTCACCCGCGAATCCCAGGCGCTCGGGCGCGCGACGCGCATCGACAAGTCGCGCGGGGTCTACCAGGAGTTCTGCGCGGCCACGATGCCGAAGGGCATGGACCTGCGCGGACTCAAGATCGTGATCGACTGCGCCAATGGCGCCGCGTACAAGGTCGGGCCCAGGATCCTCGCGGATCTCGGCGCCGAGATCGTGCCGATCGGCTGCTCGCCGAACGGCCGCAACATCAACCTGAACTGCGGCTCGACCTCACCCGAGCTCCTCAGCATGATCGTGCCAGGCGTGGGCGCCGACGTCGGCATTGCGCTCGACGGAGATGGCGACCGGCTGGTGATGGCGGATGCGCAGGGGCGCATCCTCGATGGCGATCACCTCCTGTACGTGATCGCCCGCGACCGGCTTGCGCAGGGCAGTCTCCACGGACCGGTCGTGGGCACCGTGATGAGCAATCTCGGGCTCGAGCACGCGCTGGCCGCGGAAGGCATCCCCTTCATGCGCGCCAGGGTCGGCGACCGCTACGTGCTGGCGATGCTGAAGGAGCATGGCGGCGTGCTCGGTGGCGAGACGTCGGGTCACCTTCTTTGCCTGGATCGAACGACCACCGGCGACGGGCTGGTGAGCGCACTGCAGGTGCTGGCCGCGATGCGACGCAGCGGCCAGCCGCTCGCGAAGCTGGCCGCGGGCATGCCGCGCTACCCGCAGGTCATGGTCAACGTGCGGGTGCAGGACCGGACGGACCCGGCGACCTCCGTGGCGATCCAGGCGGCGGTGAAACGCGTCGAGCGCGAGCTGGGCAGCTCAGGTCGCGTGGTGCTGCGGGCATCGGGAACCGAGCCCGTCATCCGGGTAATGGTCGAGGGACGCGAGGCCGGCGAGGTCAACCGCCTGGCCAACGAGCTCGCGGACACGGTTCGCAAGGCCGTCTAATTGCTTTCCGGTCGACCCGCCGCTAAGATCGCGCGCCTTTTACGGGCCGGCCCGGCGCTCGAGCCGCGGCCCTGACTCGAGGCGGAGTGCCGGATGCGAAAGCCCCTCGTTGCGGGCAACTGGAAAATGCATGGGTCGCGTGTGGACAACGCGAACCTGGTGCGCGGCCTGCTGGATGCGCTACCGCCGGAGCTGGCGGCCGAAGTTCTGCTCTGCCCGCCCTATGTCTATCTCTGGGAGACCGGGCGGCTCATCAAGGACTCCGACGTCGCCCTGGGTGCGCAGAACGTGTGCGCCGAGCCGCAGGGTGCCTTCACGGGCGAGGTCTCGGCGGCGATGATCCGCGACGTGGGTTGCCGCTACGTGCTGGTGGGGCATTCCGAGCGTCGTCAGATCTACGGTGAGAGTGACGCGCTGGTCGCGCGCAAGTTCGTCGCCGCGCAGTCGCAGAAGCTCGTGCCGGTGCTCTGCGTCGGAGAGACGCTCGACGAACGCGAGGGCGGCCGCACGCTCGACGTCGTGTCGCGCCAGATCGACGCGGTGCTCGCAGTGAGCGGCATCGGCGCGCTCGCGACCGCCGTCATCGCCTACGAGCCGGTGTGGGCCATCGGTACCGGCCGCAATGCGAACCCGGAGCAGGCTCAGGAGGTCCACGGCATGATCCGCGGGAAGCTCGCGGCGCTGGATGGTACAATTGCCGCACAATTGCGGATCCTGTACGGCGGCAGCGTAAAGGCGTCAAACGCGCGCGACCTGTTCTCGATGCCGGACATCGACGGCGGGCTCGTCGGCGGCGCCTCACTGAAGGCCGACGAGTTTGCGCGCATCTGCGCGGCCGCGGACCGCTAATGGAGACGGAGTCGACATGAACTGGGTTCAGACGCTGGCGGTCGTATTTCACGTGCTGCTGGCCTTGGGTATCGTGGGCCTCGTGCTGCTGCAACGCGGACGTGGGGCGGACGCAGGTGCAGGGTTCGGCGCGGGCGCGTCCGGCACGGTGTTCGGAGCGCGCGGCTCTGCATCGTTCCTGTCGCGCATGACCGCCGTGCTCGCGACGCTGTTCTTCCTCACCAGTCTCGGACTGTCGTACCTCTTCAGCCGGGATGCAGCGGCGCCCACGAGCGTGATGGACCGCGTACCCGCCCAGGAAGCGCCGGCTGATTCCACGGCAATCCAGGCCGTGCCTCTGCCCGAGCCCGCAGCGCCTGCGGCCGAATCCGAGGCACCCCAGCCCGAATCCGCGGCGCCCGTTGCGGATCCGGCCGCGGCTCCGCCGACCGCCGGTGATGAGTGAACGCAACGCGGATGTGGTGGAACTGGTAGACACGCTACTTTGAGGGGGTAGTGCCGTAAGGCGTGAGAGTTCGAGTCTCTCCATCCGCACCAGACGACGAAGGCGAGCCATGGCTCGCCTTTTTTTCATACAATGACGGGCTCGCCGGACCCAGCCTGTAGCCGCGATCGATGCTAGCCGAATACGTACCGGTCCTGATCTTTCTCGCCGTCGCCGGCGGCATCGGCCTGCTGCTGCTCGCGCTCGGCTACGTGTTTGCGCCGCGCCGCCCGGATCCTGAGAAGACCTCGAGCTACGAGTGCGGGTTCGAGGCCTTCGAGGACACCCGCATGAAGTTCGACGTGCGGTACTACCTGGTCGCGATTCTGTTCATCGTGTTCGATCTCGAGATCGCCTTTCTCTTTCCATGGGCGGTCGCGCTGGACCGCATAGGCCTCGCCGGTGTGGCGGCGATGGGCGTTTTCCTGCTCGTGCTCGTGGTCGGGTTCATTTACGAGTGGAAGAAAGGGGCCCTGGAGTGGGACTAGAGCCTTCAGAGCTTCCCCAGCGCGGATTCGTCACCACCACGGTCGACGCGGTGATGAACTGGGCCCGCACCGGATCGATGTGGCCGATGACCTTCGGGCTTGCCTGCTGCGCGGTCGAGATGATGCATGCGGGGGCGGCGCGCTATGACCTCGACCGCTTCGGGATCATTTTCCGCGCGAGCCCGCGGCAATCCGACGTGATGATCGTGGCCGGCACGCTGGTGAACAAGATGGCGCCAGCGTTGCGCAAGGTCTATGACCAGATGCCGGAGCCTCGCTGGGTCGTGTCGATGGGGTCCTGCGCCAACGGAGGCGGGTACTACCACTATTCGTACGCGGTGGTCCGCGGCTGCGATCGCATCGTCCCGGTCGACGTGTACGTGCCGGGATGCCCGCCCACGGCGGAGGCGCTGGTCTACGGATTGATCCAGTTGCAGAAGAAGATCCAGCGCACCCAGACCATCGCGCGCTCCGCATGAGCGACGTCCAGGAAACCCTCGTCGAAAGCATTGGTTCCCGCTTCGGGGATCAGTTGCGTCGTATCGAGTCCCGCTGCGGCGAGCTGACCTTCGAGGTGGCGCCGGCGGATCTCGTCCCTGTCTGCGTCGCGCTGCGCACCGAGCAGGCGTTCGCATTCGAGCAACTCGTCGATTTGACCGGCATCGACTACCTCGACTATGGCCGCGTGGAATGGAACACCGACAGCGCCACGGGAACCGGGTTCAGCCGCGGCGTCGATTGCGAGCGGCGCGAGTCGGTCGACGAGTCGCGGCGCTTCGCAGTCGCCTATCACTTGCTGTCGATCGCGCGAAACCGGCGGCTCCGGTTGCGCGCGTACTGCGAGGTCGGAGAGCCGCCGATGCTCGACTCGGTGATCGACGTCTGGAAGGCGGCGGACTGGTACGAGCGGGAGGCGTTCGACCTGTACGGGATCGTATTCCGCGGCCACCCGGACCTGCGCCGCATCCTGACCGACTACGGCTTCGTCGGGCATCCGTTCCGCAAGGATTTCCCGCTGATCGGCAACGTCGAGGTCCGCTACGACCCGGCGAAGGGCCGCGTGGTGTACGAGCCGGTGTCGATCGAGCCGCGGACCCTGGTCCCGAAGGTGATCCGCGAGGACAACCGCTGGGAAGCGGCGCTCAAGGACGCCCCCCCGCGTGGCTGACATCCAGAGCTACACGATGAACTTCGGTCCGCAGCACCCGGCGGCGCACGGCGTGCTGCGTCTCGTGCTCGAGATGGACGGCGAGGTCGTGCAGAAGGCCGATCCCCACATCGGCTTGCTCCACCGGGCCACCGAGAAGCTCGCGGAATCCAAGCCCTGGAACCAGTCGATCGGTTACATGGATCGCCTCGATTACGTCTCGATGATGTGCAACGAGCACGCCTACGTGCTCGCCATCGAGAAGCTGCTCGGCGTCAAGCCGCCGACGCGCGCGCAGTACATCCGGGTCATGTTCGACGAGATCACCCGGATCCTGAACCACCTGATGTGGCTGGGAGCGCACGGGCTCGACATCGGCGCGATGACGATGTTCCTGTACTGCTTCCGCGAGCGCGAGGACCTGATGGACTGCTACGAGGCAGTCTCCGGCACCCGCATGCACGCGACCTACTACCGGCCGGGCGGTGTGTACCGCGATCTGCCCGACAGCATGCCGCGCTACCAGCCCTCGCGGTTCCGCAGCCAGAGAGATGTCGACCGGCTGAACGAGCGGCGCTCGGGCTCGATGCTCGATTTCATCGAGGACTTCACGCGGCGCTTTCCCGCCTGCGTTGACGAGTACGAGGCGCTGCTCACCGATAACCGGATCTGGAAGCAGCGCACGGTCAACATCGGCGTCGTCACACCGGAGCGCGCGCTCAATCTCGGCTTCACGGGCCCCATGCTGCGCGGATCGGGGATCGCCTGGGATCTGCGCAAGAAGCAGCCGTACGAGGTCTATGCCTCGATGGATTTCGACATCCCGGTGGGTGTCAGCGGCGACTGCTACGACCGTTATCTCGTGCGAGTCGAGGAGATGCGCCAGTCGAACCGCATCGTGCGCCAGTGCATCGACTGGCTGCGGGCAAATCCGGGCCCGGTGATGATCGGCGACCACAAGCTCGTCCCCCCGACCCGCGAGGAGATGAAGGGCGACATGGAGTCGCTCATCCACCACTTCAAGCTCTTCACGGAGGGGTACTGCGTGCCGGAAGGCGAGTGCTATGCCGCGGTCGAGGCGCCGAAGGGCGAGTTTGGCTGCTATATCGTGTCCGACGGCGCCAACAAGCCGTATCGACTCAAGTGCCGCGCACCCGGATTCCCGCACCTCGCGGCGCTCGATGAGATGGTCCAGGGCCACATGCTCGCCGATGTCGTCGCGGTGATCGGTACTGCGGACGTGGTTTTCGGGGAGATTGACCGGTGAGCGGCCCGACCGGCGCGACCGCCATGGGCGGGCTCTCGGCGGAAGTGCGTGCCGAAATCGACAACTGGGTCGCGAAGTTCCCGCCGGACAGGCGCCGCTCCGCGGTGATCGCCGCGCTGCACGCGCTGCAGCACGAGCAGGGCCACCTCACCCAGGATGGGATGGATGCCGTGGCCGACTACCTGGGTCTGCCGCCGATCCAGGTCTACGAGGTGGCGAGCTTCTATTCGATGTTCGAGACGCAGCCGGTCGGGCGACACCACATCTCGGTGTGCACGAACATCTCCTGCATGCTCTGTGGCGGCGAGGAGCTGCTCGCGCACGTCGAGCGACGCCTCGGCATCAAGGTCGGCGAGAGCACGCATGACGGGCGCTTCTTCCTCAAGCGGGAGGAGGAATGCCTCGCGGCCTGCAACGGGGCGCCGATGATGATGGTCGATCACGTCTACTACGAGAACCTGACGCCGGACGCGGTGGACCGGGTGCTCGAAGAGCACAAGTAGGAACTGCCGTGGCCGACTGGGGCGATCGCCTGAACCTGGTCTGCTTCGAGCCGCTCAAGTTCGAGCGGCCGTGGACGCTCGAGACCTACCGCCGCATCGGCGGCTACGAGGCGTGGCGGAAGATTCTCGCGGAGAAGACGCCGCAGGAGCAGGTGATCGAGGCGGTCAAGGCGTCGGGTCTGCGGGGGCGTGGCGGGGCGGGTTTTCCCACCGGCCTCAAGTGGTCGTTCATGCCGCGCAGCGCCCCGGTGCAGAAGTACGTCGTGTGCAATTCCGACGAGAGCGAGCCCGGCACCTGCCACGACCGTGACATCCTGCGATACAACCCGCACGCGCTGATCGAGGGCATGGCGATCGGCGGCTACGCAATGGGCGCCACAGTCGGATACAACTACATCCGCGGCGAGTTCATGGCCGAGCCCGTGCCGCGGTTCGAGGCGGCGCTCCAGGAGGCCTACGCCGCCGGTCTGCTGGGCAGGAACGTGCAGGGCTCGGGCGTGGACTTCGACCTCTACACCTTCGTCGGAGCCGGCGCCTACATCTGCGGCGAGGAAACGGCGCTGCTCGATTCCCTTGAGGGCAAGCAGGGCAAGCCGCGCTTCAAGCCACCGTTCCCGGCGAACTTCGGTCTGTACGGCAAGCCGACCACGATCAATAACGCGCAGAGCTTTGCCGCGGTGCCCACGATCCTGCGCAAAGGCCCCGATTGGTTCGCCGCGCTCGGGCCGCAGAACTCCGGCGGCACGAACATCTTCTCGGTGTCCGGCCACGTCGAGAAACCGGGCAACTACGAGCTGCCGCTCGGCATCCCCTTCGCCGACCTGCTCGCGCTCTGTGGCGGCATGCGCGGCGGGCGCAAGCTCAAGGCGGTGATCCCCGGCGGCTGCTCGGTGCCGGTCGTGCCCGCCGAGACGATGATGGGGGCGAACATGGACTACGACTCGCTGCGCAAGGCGGGTTCTGCGATCGGCTCGGCTGCGGTCATCGTGATGGACGAGACGACCTGCATGGTCCGAGTGCTCGAGCGCATCTCGCGCTTCTTCTTCGCGGAATCGTGCGGTCAGTGCACCCCCTGCCGCGAGGGCACCGGCTGGCTCAACCGTACGCTCAAGCGGATCATGGCGGGGAACGGCCGGCAGTCCGATGTCGACATGCTGGTCGACGTCGCCAACAAGATCGAGGGCCACACCATCTGCGCGCTGGGCGATGCCGCGGCCTGGCCGGTGCAGAGCTTCGTCAAGCATTTCCGGCACGAATTTGAGTACTACGTAGAGCACGGCCACAGCATCGTCGAGGCGCGCGGCCGCGCCGCCTGATCCCATGAGCGACGATCTGGTCAACATCGAGATCGATGGCGTCGCGCGCAAGGCCCGCAAGGGCGCCATGATCATCCAGGTGACGGATGCCGAGGGCGCGTACATCCCGCGGTTCTGCTACCACGAGAAGCTCTCCGTGGCAGCGAACTGCCGCATGTGCCTGGTCGAGGTCGAGAGGGCGCCAAAGCCAATGCCGGCGTGCGCCACACCGGTCGTGGAGGGGATGAAGGTCTTCACGCGCTCGCCACGGGCGATCGCCGCGCAGAAGGCCACGATGGAGTTCCTGCTCATCAACCACCCGCTCGACTGCCCGATCTGCGACCAGGGTGGAGAATGCGAGCTGCAGGATCTGGCCATGGGCTACGGGCGCGACGTATCGCGTTACACCGAGCGCAAGCGCGTGGTGAAGGACAAGAACCTGGGTCCGCTCGTCTCGACGGACATGACGCGCTGCATCCAGTGCACGCGTTGCGTGCGCTTCGGCGAGGAGATCGCAGGCATCCAGGAGCTCGGCACCGTCGGCCGCGGCGAGCTGATGCAGATTTCGACCTACGTCGAGAAGAGCGTCGACCACGAGCTGTCCGGCAACATCATCGATCTGTGCCCGGTCGGCGCGCTCAACAACAAGCCGTATCGCTACCGCGCCCGCGCGTGGGAGATGAGCCAGCACGCGCTCGTGTCCCCGCACGACTGCGTGGGAACCAACCTGTACGGCCACGTGCTGCGCGGCCGGCTGATGCGGGTGGTGCCGCGCGCGAACGACGAGATCAACGAGACCTGGATCGCCGATCGCGACCGGTTCAGCTGCGAGGGACTCTACACGGAGGACCGCGCCCGCCGCCCGCTTCAGAAGGTCGACGGTGAGTGGCGCCAGGCGGACTGGGAGACGGCCCTCGCAGGTGCGGCGGCGGCGCTTCGCAAAGCGATCGACGAGCACGGCGCCGACCAGGTCGGGTTTCTCGTCGCACCGGGTGCCACGCTCGAGGAGCATGCACTCGCCGCACGCCTCGCACGCGGGCTCGGCTGCGCCAATATCGATCACCGGCTGCAGCAGCTCGACTTCCGTGCGCAGGACGCTGATCCGCAGGCGCCGCTGCTCGGCTGCCGGATCGCCGAGCTCGAGACCGCGGCGGCCGTGCTGGTCGTGGGCAGCAACCTGCGCGCCGACGTGCCGCTGATCGCTCACCGGCTGCGCAAAGGCGCCGTGCGGCGCGGCGCGAAAGTGGCGCTGATCGGGCCGCACCCGCAGGAGCTGCTGTTCCCGGTCGCCGCGAGCCTGACGAGCAACGGGCTCGGCATGGGCCGGCACCTGGCCGCGGTCCTGCTCGCCGCCCTCGCGGCGCAGGGTCGTGCGCTGCCGGCGTCGCTGCGTGCCGCGGCCGAGAATCTCACTCCCGGCCCGGGGCACGAGCGGATCGCCGCGATGCTCGCCGACGGAGAGCTGCGTCTCGTCCTGCTCGGCGCGCTCGCGCAGCGCCATCCCGCGTGGTCCGAGATCCGTGCGCTCGCCACGACGCTTGCAGAGATTACCGGCGCGCGCCTGGGCTATCTGCCCGACGGCGGTAACGCGGTGGGTGCGGCGCTCGCCGGCGCCACGCCGCACCGCGCAGCGGGCGGCCGCTCGGTCGCACGCCCGGGCCTTCCGGCGGCCGAGATGCTGGCGGCGAATCTCAAGGCCTACGTGCTGGTGGGCGCGATCGAATCGGAGGACTACGCGGTACCCGGGCGCGCGGCGGCCGCCCTGCGCGGTGCGGAGACGGTCATTGCGCTCACTCCCTTCGCAGGCGCCGATCAGCTCGCGCACTCGACCTGCATACTGCCGGTTGCGGCGTTTGCGGAGACCTCGGGTACCTGGGTCAACGTCGAGGGACGCTGGCAGAGCGTCGCGGGTGCTGCGCGTCCGCCGGGCGAGGCGCGGCCGGGCTGGAAGGTGCTGCGCGTGCTCGGCAACCTGCTCGGGCTCCCGGGGTTCGATTACCTGAGCTCGGAGGACGTCCGGGAAGAGCTCCGTCGCGAGCTCGAAGGCTCCACGGTCGCGCCGCGATCGGCGGATGCCTTCACCGCGAGCCACCTGAACGGCGTCGACAAGGTCCGCGAAACGCCGATCTATCGCGTCGACGCCGTGGTTCGCCGCTCGCGCCCGCTGCAGGAGACGCGTGCCGGACAGGCGGCGGGTGCGGGCGAATGATCGATTTCTTCATCACGACCTGGCAGGGCTGGCCGGATTGGCTGCGCGGCTCGTTGATCTCGCTGGGCCAGATTGTCACGCTGACCGTGATCGTGATCCTGTGCGTCGCCTATCTCACGCTCGCCGAGCGCAAGGTGATCGGCTACATGCAGGCGCGCATCGGGCCGAACCGTGTCGGCCCCCGCGGACTCCTGCAGCCCTTCGCGGACGTGATCAAGCTGCTCATCAAGGAAGTGGTGATCCCGACGCGTTCCAACCGCTTCCTGTTCGTGGCCGCGCCGCTGCTCTCGCTCGTTCCCGCGTTCGCCGCCTGGGCGGTAATGTCGCTGTGGCCGGGATTCTCGATCGCGGACGTCGACGCGGGCGTGCTCTACGTGCTCGCACTCGCGGGCTTCGGAGCCTACGGCATCATCCTCGCCGGCTGGGCGACGAACTCGAAGTACGCCTTCCTGGGGGCGATGCGCTCGGCGGCGCAGATCGTCGCCTACGAGATCGCCATGGGCTTCGCGCTTGTGGGCGTCGTCATGGCGTCGGGCACGCTCAACCTCGGGCGTATCGTGGAGGGGCAGTCGGGCGGCGTGCTGAACTGGTACTGGCTGTGGCTGTTTCCGCTGCTGGTCGTGTACTTCATCTCGGGTGTCGCGGAGACCAACCGCGCGCCCTTCGACGTGGCCGAGGGCGAATCCGAGATCGTCGCCGGGTTCCACGTCGAGTACTCCGGGATCGCGTTCGCGATCTTCTTCCTGTCCGAATACGCGAACATGATCCTGATCTCGGCGCTCGCGTCCACGTTCTTCCTCGGTGGCTGGCTGTCGCCGTTCGAGGGTCTGCCGTGGGTCGGCGGCACCGCCCTCGCCGCGCCCGGGCTGCACTGGTTCGCGCTCAAGATCGCGTTCTTCCTGTTCTGCTTTCTCTGGTTCCGTGCAACTTTCCCGCGCTACCGGTACGACCAGATCATGCGCCTGGGCTGGAAGGTGTTCATCCCGGTGACGCTGGTCTGGATCGTGGTCGAGACCGGGATGTGGTACTGGAAGCTGGGGCCGTGGTCGGTCTGATACTGCCCATGCGCAACGTATTCAAGACATTCTTCCTCTCCGAGCTGCTCGTCGGCCTGTCGGTGACGCTGCGCAATTTCTTCCGGCCAAAGGTGACGCTGCAGTATCCGGAGGAGAAGACGCCGCAGTCGCCGCGCTTCCGCGGCCTGCATGCGCTGCGCCGCTATCCGAACGGCCAGGAGCGCTGCATCGCCTGCAAGCTCTGCGAGGCGGTCTGCCCGGCGCTCGCGATCACGATCGAGTCTGACGTCGGGCCCGACGGCACGCGCCGTACGACCCGCTACGACATCGACCTCTTCAAATGCATCTACTGCGGCTTCTGCGAGGAGGCCTGCCCGGTGGATGCCGTGGTTGAGACCCGGATTCACGAGTACCACATGGAGAATCGCGGCGAGAACATCATGACCAAGGACAAGCTGCTCGCGGTCGGCGAGCGCTACGAGGCGATGATCGCGGCCGACAAGGCGGCCGACGCCCGTTACCGCTGACCGGAGCGCCACCGCATGCTGACGAGCCTGCTGTTCTATGCCTTCGGCGCGCTGCTGGTGCTGGCGGCGGTCGGCGTCATCACCGCCCGCAACCCGGTGCACTGCGCGCTGTTCCTGGTGTTCGCCTTCTTCACGAGCGCGGTGATCTGGCTGCTGCTCGAAGCCGAGTTCCTCGCGGTGACGCTGCTGGTCGTGTACGTCGGCGCGGTGATGGTGCTGTGGCTCTTCGTGGTAATGATGCTCGACATCGACCTTACCAAGCTGAAGCAGGGGTTCACGCGTTATGCGCCGCTCGGCACGCTGATCGCGCTGCTGGTGATCGCCCAGATCGGGCTCGTGGTGTGGGTGCGCAACCTGGGTCTCGAGCCCGCGGCCCCGCCGCCACCGAAGCCGGCCGGCCATTCGAACACGGCCGAGCTGGGCGAGCTGCTCTACACCCAGTTCCTGTATCCCTTCGAGGTCGCGGCGGTGATCCTGCTGGTGGCGATCGTCGCGGCGATCACGCTCACGATGCGCCGCAGGCCCGGGCAGAAGGTCCAGGACATCAACCGACAGGTCGCGGTGCGCGCGCGCGACCGCATCCGGATCGTGAAGATGGACGCGGAGGGCGGCCCGTGATCCCCCTGTCGCATGTGCTGCTGCTCTCCGGGATCCTCTTCAGCCTGAGCGTCGCCGGGATCTTCCTCAACCGCAAGAACGTCCTGCTGCTCCTGATGTGCATCGAGCTGATGCTGCTGTCGGTCAACTTCAACTTCATCGCCTTCGCGCATCATCTCGGCGACCTCGGCGGGCAGGTGTTCGTGTTCTTCATCCTGACCGTCGCGGCAGCGGAGTCGGCGATCGGGCTTGCGATCCTGGTGGTGCTGTTCCGCGAGCGGCAGAGCATCAACGTCGAGGACCTCGACGCCATGAGGGGCTGAGCCGTGGAGCGCACGCTGCTCGTCATCGTCCTGGCGCCGCTCGCGGCCGCGATCGCTGCGGGGCTCTTCGGCCGCTGGATCGGTCGCGCCGGCGCGCACAGCGTCACCATCGCCGCGGTGGCGGTCTCCTTTGCGCTCTCGGTCAAGGTGCTGTGGGCGATCATGCATGGCGCGCCGATCTTCGACGACGCGGTCTACACCTGGCTCGTGAGCGACGGGATCCGCATGGAGGTCGGGTTTCTCATCGACCGGCTGAGCGCGCTGATGATGGTGGTCGTCACATTCGTGTCGCTGATGGTGCACATCTACACGATCGGCTACATGCACGACGACCCGGGCTATACCCGCTTCTTCAGTTACATCTCGCTGTTTACCTTCGCGATGCTGATGCTCGTGATGTCGAACAACCTGCTGCAGCTCTTCTTCGGGTGGGAGGCTGTGGGGCTGGTCTCGTACCTGCTGATCGGGTTCTGGTACACGCGGCCGACGGCGATCTTCGCCAATCTCAAGGCGTTTATCGTCAACCGGGTCGGGGATTTCGGCTTCGTGCTCGGCATCGCCGGGATCGTTTACCTGACCGGTACCCTGCATTACACGGAGTTCTTCCCGCGGGCGCCGGAGATGGCGGCGCAGACCTTCGAGATCCTGCCGGACGTAGCCTGGTCGGCGATCACGGTGATCTGCATCTGCCTGTTTGTCGGGGCGATGGGCAAGTCCGCGCAGGTGCCGCTGCACGTCTGGCTGCCAGACTCGATGGAAGGCCCGACGCCGATCTCGGCGCTGATCCACGCCGCCACCATGGTCACCGCCGGCATCTTCATGGTGGAGCGCATGTCGCCGCTCTTCGAGCACTCGGAGACGGCGCTCTCCTTCATGCTGGTGATCGGTGCCACGACCGCGCTCTTCATGGGCCTGCTCGGCGTGGTCAACAACGACATCAAGCGGGTGGTCGCCTACTCGACGCTGTCGCAGCTCGGCTACATGACGGTGGCGCTCGGCGTCTCCGCCTACGCCGCGGCGAGCTTCCACCTGATGACGCATGCGTTCTTCAAGGCGCTGCTGTTCCTCGCTGCAGGCTCGGTGATCATCGCGATGCACCACGAGCAGGACATGCGGAAGATGGGCGGGCTGCGCAAGTACATGCCCGTCACCTACTGGACCTGCCTGATCGGCGCACTCGCCTTGATCGGCTTCCCGGGCTTCTCGGGCTTCTTCTCCAAGGACGCGCTGATCGAGGCGGTGCACGCCTCGCATCTGCCGGCCGCGGGCTACGCCTACTGGTGCGTGCTGCTCGGTGTATTCGTGACGGCGTTCTACACGTTCCGGCTGGTGTTCATGACCTTCCATGGCGAGCCGCGGATGGACGCGCACACGCGCGAGCACCTGCACGAGAGCCCGTGGGTCGTGACGCTGCCGCTGGTGCATGCTCGCGATCCCGTCGGTGATCGTGGGCTGGTTCACCATCGGCCCGCTGCTTTTCGGCGGCTGGTTTGGCAACGCGATCGTCGTGCTGCCCGAGCACGACGTGCTCGGGCATCTGCGCGAGGAGTACCACGGCCCGGCGGCCTTCGTCCTGCACGGGCTCAAGTCTCCCGCGGTGTGGCTTGCCGCGGCGGGCGTGTCTGCGGCCTGGTTCGTTTACCTGAAGCGCCCGCAGCTCGCCGAGCAGCTCCGGCAGCGCGCCGGGGCTCTCTACACGCTGCTCGCCAACAAGTACTACTTCGACGCCTTCAACGAGAAGGTGATCGCCGGGGCAGCGCGCGGCATCGCCTATGCGTTCTGGCGGGGCGGAGACGTGGCGGTGATCGACGGTGCCGCAGTCAACGGCTCGGCGCGCCTCGTCGGCTGGGCCGCCGTCAAGCTCCGCGCAGTGCAGTCCGGCTACCTGTACCACTACGCGTTCGCGACGATCATCGGCCTGGCGGCGCTCCTCGGCTGGCTCCTGTGGCGGCGCTGACCCATGTACGCTGACTGGCCCATCCTGAGCGTGCTCACCTGGCTGCCGGTCGCGGCCGGGGTGCTGCTGCTCCTGATGGGTGACGCGCGCGCCGGAGCTCGGCCGCTGGGTGGCGCTCGTTGCGACGCTCGTGACCTTCGCCGTGAGCGTCGTCCTGTGGCGGGACTTCGACACGACCACGGCCGCGATGCAGTTCGTCGAGCGGCAACCGTGGATCGGCGCGTTCAATGCCTGGTATCACCTGGGCGTCGATGGCATCTCGATGCCGCTGATCGTGCTCACGGCGTTCATTACGCCGCTGGTCGTGATCGCCGCCTGGACCACGATCGAGCAGCGGCCGCTGCAGTATCTCGCCGCGTTCCTGATCCTCGAAGGGCTGATGATCGGGGTGTTCGCTTCGCTCGACTCGCTGCTCTTCTACGTTCTCTGGGAGGCGATGCTGATCCCGATGTTCGTCATCATCGGGGTCTGGGGCGGACCGCGGCGCGTCTATGCCACGGTCAAGTTCTTCCTGTACACGTTCCTCGGCTCGGTGCTGATGCTGGTCGCGCTGATCTACCTGTACCTGCAGGGCGGCAGCTACGCCATCGCGGATCTGCAGGCCATGCCGCTCACCCTGCGCGAGCAGACCTTCGTGTTCGTCGCCTTCCTGCTGGCCTTCGCGGTCAAGGTGCCGATGTTCCCGGTGCACACCTGGCTGCCGGACGCGCACGTCGAAGCGCCGACCGGCGGCTCGGTCATCCTCGCCGCAATCATGCTCAAGATGGGCGGCTACGGCTTCCTGCGCTTCAGCCTGCCGATCGCGCCGGACGCGAGCCGTGCGCTCGACTGGGTGATCATCGCGCTGTCGCTGATCGCCGTGGTGTACATCGCTTTCGTCGCGCTCGCGCAGCGCGACATGAAGAAGCTGATCGCGTATTCGTCGATCGCCCACATGGGGTTCGTGACGCTGGGCGCGTTCGCGGGCTTCCAGATCCTGCGCAACACCGGCGATCTGAAGGGCGTGGCGATGGGCCTCGACGGCGCGATGGTGCAGATGGTGTCGCACGGGCTGGTCTCCGGCGCGCTGTTCTTCTGCATCGGCGTGCTGTACGACCGGGTGCACAGCCGCGAGATCGCCGATTACGGCGGAGTAGTGAATACCATGCCGGTGTTCGCGGCCTTCGCTGTGCTGTTCGCGATGGCCAACGCCGGACTGCCGGGCACCTCGGGGTTTGTCGGTGAGTTCCTGGTGATCCTGTCGAGCTTCCGGGCGGACTTCTGGTACGCCTTCCTCGCCGCGACGATCCTGGTGCTGGGCGCCGCCTACACGCTGTGGCTGGTCAAGCGCGTCATCTTCGGCGCCGTGGCCAACGACAACGTCGCGAAGCTCACCGATCTCAACCCTCGAGAATTCGTCGTGCTCGGCGCGCTCGCGTTGTCCGTGCTCGCGCTCGGCCTCTGGCCCGCGCCGCTCCTCGACGCGATGCGACCGACGATCGAGCAGCTCGTGCAGCAGATGATGGTGAGCAAGCTGTGATGAACCCCGCCTCGATCAGCCGTACCGACCTGTGGCTGGCGCTGCCGGAGATCTGGTTGATGGCGGCGGCCTGCGTGGTGCTGCTATTAGATCTCGTGATCGACGACCGCCGCCGCTGGGTGACGTTCCTGCTGTCGCTGGTCGCGATCGCCGGCACCGCCTGGCTGGCCGCGAGCCACACCGTCGGCGAGCGGACGCTCGGCTGGGCCGGCACCTACGTGGCCGATCCGGTCGGCTCGCTTCTCAAGATCGTCGCCTGCGGCGCGGTGGCGCTCGCGTTTCTCTACTCACACGACTACCTGCAGAAGCGCGGCATCCTGAAGGGCGAGTACTACGTGCTCGGGCTCTTCGCGCTGCTCGGGATCATGGTGCTGGTCTCCGCGAACAGCCTCGTCACGCTCTATCTCGGCGTCGAACTGCAGGCACTCTCGCTCTATGCGATGGTCGCGTTCAACCGCGAGTCGGGCGTCGCCGCGGAAGCCGCCATCAAGTACTTCGTGCTCGGATCGATCGCCTCCGGCGCGCTGCTCTTCGGCATGTCGATCGTCTATGGCGTGACGGGTTCGCTCGAGCTTGGCGCCATCGGCCAGGCGGTGAGCCTGCTTGGTGCGGAACAGATCGGGCTTCTGTTCGGGCTCGCGTTCATCATCGTCGGCGTCGCGTTCAAGTTCGGGGCGGTGCCCTTCCACATGTGGGTGCCCGACGTGTATCACGGCGCGCCGACCCCGGTGACGCTCTTCCTCGGCTCGGCGCCCAAGATCGCCTCGTTTGCGCTCGCCTTCCGGTTGCTCGCCGAGGGCCTTGCCGGGTTGAAACCGGGCTGGCAGGACATGCTGATCGTCGTGGCGGTGCTCTCGATGGCGATCGGCAACGTCGTCGCCATCGCGCAGACGAACCTGAAGCGCATGCTCGCCTATTCGACGATCTCGCACGTCGGGTTCATCCTGCTCGGCATCCTGGCCGGCACCAGCGTCGGCTACCAGGCCGCGCTCTACTACACGATCGCCTACGTGATCATGGCGATCGCCGGGTTCGGCATGATCATCCTGCTGTCGCGCGCCGGATTTGAGGCCGACCGCCTCGACGATTTCAAGGGTCTCAACGCACGCAGCCCCTGGTTCGCCGCGGTGATGCTGATGGTGATGTTCAGCATGGCGGGCGTGCCGCCCTTCGTCGGCTTCTGGGCGAAGCTGGCCGTCATCCAGGCCGTTCTCGACGCCGGGATGACCTGGCTTGCGGTCGTAGCCGTGCTCTTCTCGGTGATCGGCGCGTACTACTACCTGCGCGTCGTCAAGCTGATGTACTTCGACGAGCCCACGGACCGCGCGGCGCTGCAGGGCAGCGGTGCGCTGCGTACGGTGCTGAGCGTGAACGGGCTCGCCGTGCTGCTGCTCGGCGTCTACCCGGGCCTGCTGCTCGCGCTCTGCGCGCAGGGTACTGCCCTAGGTCGTCCGGACCGCCGACCGGTCAGTCGTCATCGACGATGATGACGGGCACGCGCGTGAGCCGAGCCCAACCGCGCGCCGCGAGACTCGTCGATGACGACGTCGAGGAGTTCGGTGTGCTCTGCGACCGCGTCAGAAACGATCGGAATCAACAGCGTCGCGGTCGTCTGTCCTGCAGCCATCACCTCATGGACCGTGCCGGAAGCGTAGTCTTCCCCGGCGATTGCACTGTCATCGGCGGTGTGCCAGTCGAACGATATTTCGCCTGCTGAACCGCCACGCCGGCGCACGGTCAAGCGCGCCATCGAGTCGGCCTCGCTGACGGTGAAAGTGTCCGCGGTGAACTCGAGCGTACCCGGATCGCCGCCGGTCGGCGGTGACACGACCGGAACGGCCGTGTCCGCCGGCGCCGGATCCGCGATCAACGGCTCCGGTGGCTCAAGCGTCGCGGCGACATTCGGCGCTCGTCGGTCTCGACGTCCGCGACGTCGGCCTGAGGGGAGGGCGGTGCGGCGACTCGCGGACTCGGTACGTGGCGATGGCAGCCGGCGCTGCAGGTGTCGGGGCACGCCGAGGTCGGGCTCCGCTTCATCGGACCCGACGTCGCCCACCGAGCGGTGGCCCAGGTTCGAGCGGCATCCATCGGCTTGCATGCAGTGTCTCGCCCGTCGCAGCTGCGCGCATATCGAGGTCCTCCCGCAAATCGTCCGGCAACCGGTTCCAGCCCAGCGCAGCAGCGACGCCGAACACGAGCAGGCCGATCGCTGCCACGGAGCGCCACGTCGCGACCCGTGCGGCGCGTCCGCGCATCCCGTGACGTTCCGTCGAGCGTGCTGGAGTGCGGCGCGAGCGCGTCCAGCAGCGCCTGCATGCTGCCCGGGCGGTCCTCCCGCGCCCAGGCGAGTCCGTGCTTCAACGCGCGCCATTGGCTGACGCGACAGGCCCCGGATGCGGCGCGGCTTGCGGCCTTCGCTGCGCGCCTACCAGCGCCGAGCGCCGGTCAAACGGGTGTCTGCCGCTCAACAGCTCGTAGGCGAGACAGGCGAAACTGAAAATGTCGTCGCGCACGTCCGGCAGGTCCCCGGCCAGCCGCTCGCAGCTTGCATAGGCCGGGGTCGCTGCCGGGGGAACCGGTGTGGCGTCCGAGATCCACGGCTCCGCCATGTAAGTCTGCGCAAGACCGAAATCGAGCATGCGCACCTGGCCCTGCGGAGCGACCATGACGTTGCCGGGCTTCAGATCCAGGTGCAGGACGCCATGCGCATGGGCATAGGCGACGGCGTCGCCCAGTTGGCGGAGTATTCGGATCGCCGCTTCGCGCGCGAGCGTGTGGGGCCGGACACGCCGCATCAACGCTCCGAGCGACTCCCCGTCGAGCAGCTCCATCGTGAAGAAATGCGTGCCTTCGTCCTGGTCGAAGTCGAAGACGTTCACGATCCCCGGATGAGACAGGGACTGCGCCTGGTGAAACTCGCGACGCAGTGCAAGCAACGCCTCCGGGCGTCGCGCGTGCTCGTCGCGCAACACCTTGAGCGCTACGCATTGCTGTTCATGAGGCAGCCCGGCGCGGTTGCGGTCGAGCGCACGATAGACCGTGCCTACGCCGCCGCGGCCGATTTCCTCCTGCAGAACGTAGCGACCGCGCAGCACGTTCGGTCGGAGCCGGCGGATCGGCAGCGGCGTCGCTGCCGGCCGATTCGTCGATGGAATCGTCCACGACGGGTTCCACGACGGGCGCAACCGTGACGACATCGGCGTGTCGGATCCACTATCGCGTCTTCGGGCGCGAGGCCCGGCTGCGGCGAGTCCACGGCGTGGAGCTGACGAGGAGGCGGCAGGTCCTGCCTCCGTATGACGCAGCAGTTCACGCTGCAGCGGTCGAAAGTCGTACTTCTTCAGCCGGCCAGTGCTGCCGTAGTCCTCGAGCAGCTGTGCCACGCCTGGCGCCGCGCTGGGATCGTCCTTGCAGGCCTCGAGCAGCGAATGAATGAAGTCCGACAAGCTGACGCGGCCGCCCGAGAATGCATCGAAGCAATCCAGTATCTCGGGAGCGAGAAGCGGTGTCGTAAGGTCGGGGGACAACTCGCTCAGTGCATTCATGGTCTTCGAAGGCGCCATCCCCGGGTTCCCGGCCGCCGAGCGATCGATAGCCTTGTGCCCGAGGTTCGTTGCAGAACTCCGTTGCCGCGGAGGATCAGCCAATTCTCCATCCATGGCCGTAGGACCGGAACCCGACTAGTTGTCGGCGTCCGGCGACCATTGGCTCGCTGCACAACGCCGATTTGAAATTGTCAGCGTTCGCAGGTACATTACGCGGCTCGATTGCGGGGTGGAGCAGTCTGGCAGCTCGTCGGGCTCATAACCCGAAGGTCGTAGGTTCAAATCCTACCCCCGCTACCACAATTACGTGCATCCGCTCCGACAGCACGCAGCAGGGCCGCCTCATGGCGGCCTTGTTCGTTGTAGAACCGGATTTCCCGCGCATCCGCCTCGACCTTGAACTCGCCGAGCAGGTTGCGGAGTTCCTGCCGCCCCGCTCACCATGCCGCTCGAGCAATGCGCGGTCGAGGTCGCGGATCAGGCGCTTGAACCGGGCCTCGATCCCGGTGACGATCTTCTCGACGTTCTGATCGGTGCGTTGCGGGCCTGCGCAGCCGCAGGCGCGTAAGCTCCGCCTCGGCGGCGTGCAGCCGCTCGGCGAGGGCAGGCGAGGACTTCAAGAGCCCCGAGGCGATCGCGTCGGTCAGGTTCGCGATCTCCTGTTCCACCTTCTGCACTTGGGCCGGCGTGACCGCGGGCGGCCTGGCGCGGAGACGCTTGCGGACGCGGCGGCAGACTTCCTTGATCGACCGTCGGATCGCGAGCGACGTCCGGAGATCGGCGAGCAGTAGATCCTCGACCGTAGCGCGGGCGATCCTGACGTTGTTGGCGCAGGCCGACGCTCCGCCGTTTACCCGTGTCGAGCACGCGTAATAGTTCCCGCCGCTCACGATCAGCGTCGAGCCGCACGAGCCGCAGCGGAGCAGGCCCGAGAGCAGGTACTTTGTCGTGCGTCCGGTGCTCTTGGCCGAGGCGCGCGACAGGCCACGACGGACCCGCGCGCCGATCGCCGCGGACTGCTTCTCCTGCCGCCGCTTGACCGCGAGCCACAGATCCTCCGGCACGATTCGCAGCCGCTCGTCGTGGTGGACGATCCACGTCGATCGCGGATTCTCGACCATGCGGCGCTTGCTCGAGTCCGCGGCCATGCGCACCCACCGAAAGCGATTCCAGATCACGTCGCCGCAGTACAAGGCGTTATTCAGGACGCCGAGGCCGCGGCGCACGTCGCCCGCGATCGCAGAGGCGAGCCACCCGCCCGAGCGGCGCTCGGTGCGGTTCCAGAGCGAACCGGGCGAGGGCACCCGCTCGCGGTTCAACGTGTCGGCGATGGCACGCGGGCTCATCCCGTCTGCGTATAGGCGAAGATCCGCCGCACGACGTCCGCCTGCTCAGGGTCTACCTCGCGCTGGCCGGTGCCGGCATCCGCTGAACTCACGTACCCATAGGATCGCCCGCCCGTGGGCATCGCCTTGATGGCGCGACCTTCAAGTCCGCGGCGTGTCCGCCGGGCAATCTCCGACCGATAGGCCTGCGCCGCTGTCCCCAGGATGGCGCCCATCCATTCCGCCGACTCCTGCCGCGTGTCGAGATCGTGCGTGACGACGTGCACGCCGAGGTCGCGCAGTTCGGCGAGGCGCGGCGCCTGCTCGGCCATGTTGCGCCACAGGCGCGAGGCATCCTCTGCGACGATCACGTCTACGTCGCGGCGGCGCGCGGCTGCGAGCAGGGACTGATAACCCGGCCGCTGACTGTGCCGCCGCTGATCGCGGCGTCCTCGAACGTGGCGACGACCGCAACGTGTCGCTCGGCGATACGCCGGCAGACGCGTAGCTGATCCTCGATCGAGGCCTGCTTGTCGTAGAAAACCGAGCGTATAGAGCTGCCTTCACTTGGATCTCCTCGCTTTCTTTTGCTGCGCCCGCCATGCCGCCACGCGGCGCTTCGCGTCCGCGGCATCCACGGCCTCGCCACAGGCGGCCGAACAGTAAATCCGCTTCCCATCACGCCAGTAGAAGCGGCTGCACCCGTCCCGCGCACACTGCCGCACCCGGTCCGCGTCAAACCGCGGGTCACCGAGCACCGCCCGGACAAATTCATACAGCGCCGCGTCGGTGTCGAACATCAGGGTGTGCTGGGCGGTTAGCGCACCGTGCGCCCCGAGGACGTACTCCTGCGGCCCCAGACGGCATCCAGATGCGCCTGCCGCCGCAGCAGCTCCCGCTCGTCCAGCACGGCGCCGCGGTACCGCCCGGGTGCCGCGTGATAGTCCTCGAGCAGGGTCCGGAGCCGGCGCCCGAGCGCACGGCAGGCGGCGAGCGCCGCCGTGTCCCCGATCCCAATGCCGCCCCACGTCCACGGCAAACGTGTCGCGGTAGATGAGCAGCAAGTTCTCGGCGTCGTCCGTGTCGCACCGGTTCGCGAGCGCCATGCAGATATGCATCTGCAGCGCCCATTCGGCGTCGGTCTGCGCCGTTACGGTTTGCTCGCTTTTTCTAGGCTTTAATGTCCGTAACGCTTTCATCACAAATAGCATAGCGTAACGGCTACGCTACGGCTAGACCTTGGACATTAGAGAGGATCTTCCGTGGATAGGCCGAAGAAGTACTACATCACCACGTTCAGCCTGCGGGTCCCCTGTGCGGCCGGTACCGCCCGAACATGGACTCGCCGCGGATCTTCGACCCGCACGCACGCCGTCCGGTCAGCGGCGCTTTGATGACGAGGACGTGAAGAGGCGCGGAATACCTCGCCCGTCGGACGGCTGCGCCGGATCCGGATTGATGCCTGATGCGCGGGGACGTGCGGCGGCTTGACGGCGTGATCGACCTGCTCGTCGAGGCCCTGCTGCACGAGATCGAGACCGATGAACCACGCCCGCCGGCGGGACCGCAGGAAAGCGTGCGGCCCGCGCCCGTCACGAGCAGGGACGCGGGCCTTGGAGGAGAGACCCATGGCCAGCCTACCATCTCGACCGATCCTGACCATGCACGGGCCGCCGGCGCCGGCGCCGGCACCCCCGGGCGACGTTGACCCAGAGCACTTCTGGCTGCTGTGGCGTCCCGGAACCGCCGCCCGTCCCGGCGCCACCCGACGCTGGCCGCCGCCCTAACCGAGCGCACGCGGTTGCTCGGGCTCGAACCGGCGAGATCGTGGTCATCGAGTGCCGGGCGGTGGCGCCATGACCGCCGCGGCGCTACTCGGCCGGCTGCAGGCCGTCCGTCAAACCGCCCCGGGGCGGTGGCTCGCGAGATGCCCAGCCCATGAGGACCGGACCCCGAGCCTGAGCATCCGTGAGTTGGCCGACGGCACGATCCTGCTCAAGGATTTTGCCGGGTGCGGTGCCGCGGATATTGTCGCCGCCGTCGGGCTCGGGCTGAAAGACTTGTTCCCCGAGCGGCCGGCCGACCACCGGTGCCGCCCTACGAATCACCGGCTGTCCGCGGTGGACGTGTTGACCGCCCTCGACCATGAAGTACACGTGGTCGCGATCATCGGCGCGGACATGCTCGAGCATCGTCTGCTCGAGCCTGACGTTTGGGACCGGTTGACGTTGTGGTCCGTCGCATCGGGGACGCCCGCGCCGCCATAGCGCCCGCGCTGCACCGGGTGGACCGATGAGCGATCAGGAGGACCGGATAACACGGGCCGCCGGCGAAGACGGCACCGGCACGGGCGGACCTAAGAAGTCGCAGGCGACGCGGATCGTCGAGCTCTGCGCCGATCTCGACTTGTGGCACGTCGACCAGGAGCCCTATGCCGCGCTCATGGTCGATGGCCATCGCGAGACTTGGCCGCTGCGATCACGCGCGCTGCGCTCCCTGCTGTCACGGCGCTACTACCTGACGGCACGATCCGCGGCGGGGCGCCAGGCGATCGAGGACGCGCTCGGCGGTGCTCGCCGGCCGCGCGATCCACGAGGGCGGCTCGCGTCCCGTACATACGCGGGTCGCCGCGCACGGCGAGTCGATCTACGTCGACCTTGCGATGACCGATGGCGGGCGATCGAGATCGACGCTGCGGGCTGGCGGATCACGGCCAATCCGCCGGTGAACTTCATCCGCCGTCGCGGCATGCTGCCGCTCGCCGAGCCGGTGCCGGGCGGCTCGCTGGATCTCTTGAAGAACTATCTCACGGTGAAAGGAGGCGGCCGATCTGCGCGCGGTGATTGGCTGGCTGGTGCAGACCTACCGCCCGATCGGTCCATATCCGGTGCTCATCTTTGGCGGCGAGCAGGGGAGCGGTAAGACGATGGCCGCTCGCATCCTGCGCAACTCATCGATCCGTCGATGGCACCGGTCCGTGCCGCGCCCCGCGATGAACGCGATCTGATTCTCGCGGCGCGCAATTCCTGGGTCATCGCGCTCGACAACCTCTCAGGCGCTCCGCCTTGGTTGTCCGATGCGATCTGCCGGCTCGCCACCGGCGGCGGCATGTCGACCCGCGAGCTCTATACGGACTGCGACGAGATCATCATCGACGTGCAGCGGCCGGTGATGCTGAACGGCATCGATACGATCGCGACCCGCCCCGACCTGGCCGACCGCGCGATGGTCGTGTCACTGGACCCGCTGTCCGACGACAAACGCCGCTCGGAGGCGGACCTGTGGCGGGATTCACCGCCGATGCCCCGGCGCTCATCGGCGCGATCTGCGGGGCGATCTCCTGCGCGATCCGCGAGGTCGCGGGGTGCGGCTCAAGAAGCTCCCGCGGATGGCCGATCACGCGGTCTGGCTGGAGGCGGCCTCGCCGGCGCTCGGGTGGAAGCCGGGGGAATACGTCGCGGGCTATGTTGAGGCGCGGGCGGAGATCGTCGGTGCCGCGCTCGACAACTCGCTTATCGGCCCGACGCTGCTGCGGGTGCTCGACGTGAAGGCCTACGAGGGGACCGCCGACCGCAACTGCTGGCGACTCCTGAACGCCTCCGCCAGCTACGGTCAGAGAACTTCCGCCCGCCCAAGGGTGGCCGAGCGGCCCCAGGCCGCTCGGTAACGCGATGACACGACTGGCACCGGCCCTCCGGGCGCGCGGCTACTCGGTGGAGCGGACGCGAGAGGGGAAGGCTCGGGATCGCGAAATGGCTTTTAGGACAAAGTAGCGAAAAGCCGTCCGCCTCGTCCGCGCCGTCCGCCACGGAAAAATTAGGCCACCCCTCGGCGGACAAGGCGGACAAGGCGGACAAGGCGGACGGCTTAGGTTGTCCGCCTCCGCTCAACCCGTCCGCCAAAAACCCAAGCAATCCGCGGCCTGGCGGACAAGGCGGGACAAGGCGGACGGCTCTTCTGCCTACTTGTCCTAATGACACCCGCGGCACCGGGCTCGACGTGTACTGCCGGGATTGCATCTACCACGACCCCAAGGGCGAGGCCGGGCCCGGCGCCAGCTATTGCCTCCACCCGAAGCACCAGAAACTGATGGACCCGAATCTCCCGCGCCGCTGCGCGGAGTACCTGCCGGACCTATCCCGGAAGCCGAGTCAACCCAAAGCCGGAAGGAGACCCCTGACCCCCCCCGAAGAAGCAGACCCGCAAACCTGGGGGAGGCGTCAGGTTTGCAGGGGGGAGGGGTCCCGGCCTGCCCGGGCGCGGCGGGGGACACCGGCACCACCCTCCCGTCCGGGCCGGGCCACCCCGGGTGCGGGACCCGGAACGTGCGGCACCGGGGGAGACCCCGCCGCCGGGTCAACGTGCCGCGGCCCGACTATATATATGTCGGCTATGGCACCGCAGCCCCACCGCCACGGCCACACCGCCCGGCCGAGCCCTGCGGGGGGGAGGTTCGCCGTCCATCCACCCCCGCCGGGCACCTCGTCGCGCGGCCATGCAGAGAGCCTTTTTGCACCGCAACACGACGCCCCCGGGACTGGCCCGAGCTTGGCGGCGCAGGGCCATGCCTGACCGGCGCTTGACCGGCCTGCCCCCGGCGGCGGTCCCGGCGGGCGGCCAAGGCACCGTCCGGCGGCCGCCCGTCCCTGAAACGGGCAGCGGCGGCCTGCCGTGACCCGTCCTTGTCGGTGTTGCGGGGGGTCCGGGGTGGAGCCGGACGGCGCGGACCGGTTGCGCGGGTGGCTGATCGAGCACGGGCACTGGATCGGCCCGGCGGATGAGTGCCCGGACCGAGGGCGTGGCCGCCGCGTTGGGCGTTAGCGTGCAGACCGTCCGCGGTTGGCGCTGCCTACTACTGCTACGGGCCGCCGTGGCGCCGGGTGGGGAGGCATTGTCTCTACCGCGTGGGTGGACGCGGCCGCGTGGGCCGAGGCGAGGCGTGCTCTGCCGTAGTGGCGGCCGGCCGGGGGTCGGGCAGGCTGGCCCCGGTCAATCACCCCGGGGAGCCCCCGCATGAACTATCTCGATACCCCGCAGCCGCGGCGGCGCGTTTGCCAATCTCAGCCGATGCCTAATGCTCAGCCGGGGTGACCCGCTAGACGCCGCGGCGCACGGGGCGCGGTTGGGGAATGATCAGTGTCAGCCCGTGTTGCGGGCCGCCGTGACCGCCGGCTCGCTTGCCGACCCGGCGTGGGCCGGAACCCTCAGCCATACCAGAACATGGTTGATGGATTCGTGGAGCGGCTGGGGCAATCTCCGTGCTTGACCGGTGGCTCGCGGACGGCGCGCGGCGCGTCCCGATGCGCAGCGTCACCACCGTCCTGACCACCGCCGCCGTGGGCGCGGCCGTGGCCGCCGGGGTGGCCAAGCCGGTGACGGTGATGGGCTTCGAGGGCGTGACGGTGGACCCCCAGAAGGCGTCCGTGGTGGTGGTGGTCAGCGAGGAATTGGCCAAGTCCCGCCTTCGCGGTGCGGTTACCCTAGAGGCGGAGCTGCGGGCCGCCGTCGGGGCGGCGTCCGATCTGGTGATCGTGGCGCGCTCTCGGCCGCCGCGGACACCGTGACGGGAACGGCAGATGCGGCCGCGGACATCGCCGCTGCGTTGGCGGCCTAGTCGGCACGCGGCCGCGCGGCTCTACCTAGTGGTCCCGCCGGCCGCCGCGGCCCTGGCCCTGACCACCGGCACCGGCGGCGCGTTCACGTACCCGGACATGACGCCCGGCGGCGGGACGGTTGCGGGGATTGTGGTGCTGACCTCGGATGCGATGACCACGGATGCGCTGCTCGTGGATAGCAGCCGGCTGCTATTGGCGGATGGCGGAATCGTGCTGGATGCCTCCACCGCGGCCGCGCTGCAATTGAACTCGACCCCGACAGACCCGGTGGACGCCGCGGCGGTCATACCTCCCTCTGGCAACACGACCTGATCGGCCTAAGGCCGAGCGGTTCATCGGCTATGCCACGGTGGCGGATGACGCCGCGGTGTTGATTGAGGACCCGGCCTGGGCCGCGCCGCCGGCCGCGGTGATGGCGCGTGCCAAGGCCAAGACGCCCGCCAAGGCCGCCGGCAAACCGGCACCCGGCAAAACGGCACCAGCCCGCAAAGGCCGACCCCGTGAACTCGGACCGCTTTGGCGTGGGCATTGCGCAGATCGTGCGCGAGTTTGTCGAGCGGGAAGTTGACCAGCACCTGCTACGCCGCTGGCCCGGACCGTCCGGGATCTAGAGACCCGTTGCGCCCAACTCGAGACGCGCACGGCGCACACGTTGCGGGATGCCGGCGTGTGGAAAATGGGCGAGTACTCCGCCGGCGATCTAGTCACGCATGACGGCCACCTGTGGATCTGCCAAGACGCGACCACCGACCGGCCCCCGTCACCGTGTTGGCGGTTGGCACAACGCCGGGGCTGACGCGGACGCGTGGCCGCCGCTGTTGTCCCCGATCGTGGCGCACCGGATCGCCGAGCTGCGCCGCGATCTCGGCGTGCCGATTCTCGTGCTGGACGTGCTGGAGGACGGGGCCGCGGTCGTGCTTATTACGGACGACGGCGACGGGCTCGAGGTGCTGATCGACCCGGTGAATCTGCCGTGCGCGGTGGTGCATTGAGCAGGGCCGCCCTCGTGCCGACATCTCCCACGCGGGGCGGCGTCGGCGATCCCGAGGACCGTAGATCAGCTAACCGGTATCGCTGTCGCGTA